>NZ_AP028032.1:1200000-2400000 GCF_030296935.1 Coprobacter fastidiosus
AGGAGACCTGAACGTTGATGAACATCATACAATCGAAGACACAGGTATCGCTCTTGGTGAAGCTATCGGCAAAGCTTTAGGAGATAAAAGAGGCATAGAACGGTATGGTTACTATCTGCCAATGGATGACTGCCTCTGTTCTGTCGCATTGGACTTCGGAGGAAGGGCATGGCTGGTATGGAATGCAGAATTTAAAAGAGAGAAAATCGGAGACATGCCTACGGAAATGTTTTTCCATTTCTTTAAGTCGTTCAGCGATGCAGCCCGAATGAATCTCAACATCAAAGCTGAAGGAGACAATGAACACCATAAAATAGAAGGAATATTCAAAGCTTTGGCTCGTGCCCTAAAAATGGCTATACGACGAGATATATTCCACTATGAGTTACCGAGTACCAAAGGAGCGATCTTCTAAGATTGGGTAAATTTTTCAATAAAAAGAATCACCGGAATACAACTTATTCTTTCCGGTGATTTTTTTATAAACTATTGCTATTCCGATATATTCCGGCGATAAACCTCATCTTTAATCCGCTCTATATATTGAGGTAAAAAGTCAGAGTTCTCGTTTCCCATAATCCATAACGGACATGCATCTTCTCGCTTATGATAAGAAGGCTGGATATATTCTTTTTCAAGAACCTTATATCCGTTTCTACGATAATATTCCACACGTCGTATAGCAATCTCATCATCAATTGCGGGCTCTACTTCAAGCAATCTCAATCCCGAAAGATTCCTTGCCACATAATCTAAAACCTGCTGTCCGATTTTCTTATTCCTTAAATGAGGATATATAGCGAAATGTTCCAGATAATAGAATGTTTCGAAATCCCAAAACACAAAAAGTCCGCATAATTCTCCATCCAAAACGACAGCATTAAAATGCATCGAGTCGGCAGATTTTATCAAACGTTTCAATTGTTCTACCGGGCGTCTTTCTTCCAATGGAAAAGATTCTTCATATAAAGAAATGAGTCTTTTCAAGAAAGCATCATCAGAATCAGTAATTCGAATTAATTGCATCATAGATTATTTATTTAGAACGGTTAAACAAAAATACGGGAATAAACCGTTTTACAAAATCACTATTTATCCTATTCTCGGATATAATAATAAACACCGCCGATAAAATAACAAAGATACCGACCAACTGTTCCCCATCAAGAGTCTCATTTAAAAAACATACTCCTAAGAACAATGCGGTAAGAGGCTCCATACAGCCCAAGATAGCAGTAATAGTAGACCCGACTTGCTTAATTGCTAAAATCAAAGTAAAATCAGAAATAAGGGTCGGGATCAGTGCAAGTAAAAATAAGTTTATGCCTGCTTTATAAGACGGAATCGCATCTAAACCGTTTCCCTTTATCAAAAGATTTCCTCCAAAAATAAGTGCCGATGACAACAAAACATAAAAAGTCATTTTTAACCCGTCCATTTTTTGAACACAAGACTTATTCACACCGACAATATATATCGCATAAGTGAGCACCGTTACTAAGACCAATGCCAATCCCCTTACATTAATGACTCCCCCATCCTTGCCTCCACTTAAAAAATAGACTCCGACAATCGCCATCACCGCCGCCGTAACAACAGATAAAGAAACCTTACTTTTGAAAAATAATATCATAATAGTCGTCACCAATACCGGATATAAAAAATGCACAGTGGTCGCAACACTGCTGGGAATATACAAATAAGACGCCGTAAGGCATAAAGAAGTAAGGGCATAAAAAACTCCAAGAAAAAATAATGTAACAAGTTCCTTAGCCGTAATACGAAAATCGCTCTTTACAAATAACAAATAAAGCCCTACTATAACTGCTGATACGGCAAAACGGTAAAACAATATAGAATCGATACCTACTCCCTCCTGTATGACCGGTAAAGCAAAAAACGGAATCATCCCGAACGTAGAAGAAGATAATATCGCTAAAAATATGCCTCTGAATTGTTTCATTTATTCTCTATTTTTAAAGTAAAGTATTTTTCGAGGCGCAAAATTGGGAATAATAAAACAATTATCAATTTACATATGTAAAAAAAGAACAGAGACCTATTATTGTATTCCGGCACGTATCCGGCTCAAAGAAACTTGAGAAATACCTAAATAGGAAGCAATGTGTCTGAGTGGCACTTTTTGTAAAATTTCCGGTTCTTGCTCTATCAACAGATGATACCGTTCGGAAGCCGAAATAAAACAACGTTCCATAATCAATTTCTCCAACTCTAAAATTATCTGATCAGACATTCTTCTTCCCCAATTAGCTAATTCGATATTACGGTCGAAAAGCCGGTTAAGAGCATCATTCGATATTTTCAACAAGTCACACTCCTCAAGTAATTCGATATTTTCATATCCTGCAGAACCAAACATATAACCATTCATCGATAATAACGACATACCCGATGAGGCAAACCAAATAGTCACATCCCGATCTTCTTTATAAAAAAATCCCCGTGCATATCCCTTTATAATGAAATAAGAATATTTTTCTTTAACATCGCTTCGTATCAACAAATGACCTTTCGGAAAAGATACTCGTTCTGTCTCTGCAATAAACAAGGACAACGCTTCATCCGAAAGAGGATATACTTTTCTGATTTTTTCTATAAAATCTTTCATTCGATCTGTTTAACAAAAGAACGCCCGAACAAGTCGGGCATAAAAAATATTACATTCTCATTCAATAAACCTTAAAGGCTGCCTAAATCTTCCGATAAAGAGATTCAGCTTCTTATCAGAACTTAAAACCAAGAGTCAATATAAACGAATTATTTTTAGTATGCAAAGTAGCTACCTCCGAAGTCAGGCCCGTACTCGGAATCGGGGAAAACGCTAAAACATCGCTTTTTGCATTTTTATGAATATAAGCCATATCTGCATAAAAAATTCCGAACCGATAACCCAAACCACAAGTATAATATTGCGTACCCCGATCAAGCGTATAGTGAGGAGCCATACCCGCGATATTCAATTCATCTTCTGTACTCACTTTCATAGGAGATAACTGATTGGCATATCCCAAACGAGCACTTAACTGAGGAGTAATGCGATATTCTCCTCCTACCCGGAATGTATGTCCAGCTTTAAAATAAGAAGAAATATCATCATTGACATCATTCATCTCCAATCCGTCGGTTTCGCTTAAACTCATTTTGTCATACGCCGTATATTCATAATCAAAACTGACAATTCCCTTTTTCCCGATTATAAATGCCGTACTCGCCATAAATTTCCACGGAGTAACCAAACTATAATCATAACGACCTTCGGGACTATCGGTAATATCATTACGCGATTCATTACTATTATTTTTTAAATAAGTATAGCTATTGTCCACACTCGCCATATAATAATCGCTCATCGAATAGTAGGTCGGTGTATGAAACGCCAAGCCCAATCGCCAATAATCGGTAACACGAGCTATTAATCCGAGTTTGACATTAAAACCCGTACCTTCTGTTTTCAACCGATTCCATAAAGAGAAATTACTGCTCGTTATCGGATAATTATAAACCTGACCATTATCACCATCTTCTTCCTCATATATAGGAACAAATCCTGATGTATTGGATAAATTTTCATCATGAGAAGAAGTCATTTCATAATCCAAGTCCATTATACCGAGCCCTATTCCGAAATAAACCACATTCGACACATTTCCCCCGAAATTGAACGTATATTCGTTTGTCCGACCTCTTTCCCTGACATAAAGCGATCCCGATCCGGTGGCTTTTGCTCCGAAAAGGCCCTCATAACTGTCATCATAATAACCTCCTTCCGGATTTTCCTGAGGAGAGATCAGCAACGACTCATATCCTAAAATACTCAACCAAGGAAGGCCGTTTATATCATAAGCATCCCCACTTTGCACATCAGCTCCGGCCAAATCGTTCTCCCAAATTCCGAAAGATTTATCGGCAATATAATTCGTTACAGAGGAACGAAGATTGCTATATTGTACCCGATATGTCTGATCATAAGAATTACGACGATTATACGCAAATCCGAAATTATAAGAGACCATTCCCAAATCTTTTCCGGTATTAAAAGTTCCTATTATACCGACATTATCAAAAACAAATTTTGTCAGATTATTACTCACATTGACAGAAGTTTTTGTCTCCGCAGAAATTCCGGCTATACCCAAAGTCGTAACGATTTCATTACTTCTATACACTCCGATACCCGCCGGATTTTGCGACAACGTCGATATATCACCGCCTAAAGCTCCAAAAGCCCCTCCCATTCCCATGTAACGGGCCGTACCTTTTATATCGGTACGAGAATAATTATAGGCATTCATACTGCCTTGCGCGAATAGCGAAGCTACGCAACACATCGTTATCGCCATAATACAAATTGACCGTTTCATTTTCATAAATATTTCTGATATAAAAAACGGAAGCCCACATCACTCCTCGAATTCTCATTCACAATGATTATGGGCTTTCATTACACTATTTCATTATCGAATATTATCTTAAACTTATCTTATCTCTTTATCTCGTACGCCCCCGGGAACCTCCGCTACTACGGCCAACACTACCGCTCGATCCGCTACTGCGAGATGTGGACGGGCTATAGCTACTCCTCGATTCCCGCCTCTGACTGCTTGATGGAGTATATGTGCTGCGTCCTCCGCTACTGTTCCGTACTCGCGATGAAGAGCCGGAAGTACGTCCTGAAGAAGATCCCGGAGTATAAGTCGATCGGCGATTGGTTGTTCCTGAAGGACGGCTATACGTAGAATTACCACTTGATGTACCGATACGAGTACGTCCACGATTCGAATTGGTTTCTCTCATTATAGGTTGCTTGCTTGAAGAAGCCCCCGAAGTGTATTTGTTCCCCGTAGAAGACGGACGGGTATTTATAGTGTTTCTTCCTCCACTATAACGATTTGAAGAACCGTAATTTCCGTAAGTCGTTCGTCCACCATTCGAATAACGGATATCCCGTCCGTTATTCCATCCGGGACGATGTCCGGGATAATAGCCGGGGTGATGGTGATGACCTCCCCAGCCCCAATGCGGATACCATGGTCCTGCCCAACCCCAATAAGGATTGTAGCCCCATCCCGGATAACCATATCCCCATGAGAATCCCCATGAACCGAACCCGAAATTCCAACGCCAAGACAAACTCGAATAACTGTAAGGCGCCCACATATAATTCCAATACCATGGATTGGTCCATGTCGGTGTCACAAATGCATACGAATTATCAATATATACATTCCAATCCGTAGGATCTAAGAAATATATATCCGTATAAGCAGGATCGGAAATATGTATGGTAAATTTCGGATTGTGAAAACGGCGTATCCGTTCGGCATATTCAAGATCACTTTGAGAACCTTCAAAACCATTAAGATAATATCCCGTATTATCATCATCCGCATCCTGCTCATTCTTCTGAGCCATTCGGGTAAACTCATCAAGAGTAATAGATGGAATCGTATCTGTAGTTTCCGGAGAATAACGGCGATTATATGCATCTACTTCCCGATCATAATCAGATTGAGCAGTAGTTGTCGTAACTGTTGTAGTAGTCGTTGTTGTCGTCGCTACCGGCTGTTGATAAACCGAAGTCGATTTTTCCTGTTTTTTCTTTTCTACAATCGGATTTTTATCTTTCGGCTGATAATATAAATCATCTTCGGGAATATATTTTTGCCCAAAAGCAACAACCGATAATCCTAAAAATATCAGGACAGACGATAATCTTTTTATTTTCATTGCGATGTCCTCCCTATAATAATTTTCTATTTTGACTTGTCCTGCCGGCAAAAGTTTAACTATACTGTCACTCTTTACCATATATTATATTTTATTCAAATGTCTATACATCAACGAATAAATACAAGAACAAGCATTATCTTATTGTAAAGATGCAACAATTCGGATATTTCGCTGCATCCCGAAGCAAAGATAAGATTTATACTGGTCAAAGAATACTTAATAATGAATAATTTACCCTATAAAATACATTAAAAGGCATGCTTTGCTCACGCAAAACATGCCTTATCGATAAAGAAAATAGGAAATATATAAAACACAATTGGCCTGATTACTTAGGCTGTTCTATTGTCTTGTCTGGCTTTACATCATAAGAGAAGATAATCAATGCCACTCCCCAATAAACAAAAACAAATGAACAGAGAAATACGATACTGTAGGCTGCAGTAAAAGGTGTAAAGAAAAACAAGAATGAGATCAAAAGCATGATAATTCCGTTAATCAAATACAGCCACCAATATTTATAAGCCGATGTCATAGAAAATGCAGAAATAATATTGCTAAGTCCCTTAAACAAAAATATAAAAGCGAAAAAATAAGGAAGAGTCAATTCGCTCAATGCCAAATTGCTGATCAACAAAAATCCGATAAATATATCGAATATTCCTCCAGCAAGCCACCAGCCCCATCCTTGTCCTCGTTTTTCTATATCTCCCGAAACAGTTAATTGAACCACTCCGAAAAGTATCAATCCCCATCCTAACAGCATCGAAATGACAGCATATCCCATAACCGGTTGAAACAACAACCATAAACCCGCAGGTATCAACAAAATCCCTACCAGCATTATTCCCCACCAATATTTGGTCTTTCCCCAAAAATTAAAAGTCGTAAGTTCCATAATCTTTACTTTTATTGATTTATCATATTAATTCGAAATGTTTAAAGTCTATCTAAATTCTCTGATAAGAAAATGTTATCCGGTTACTTTTGCATTTTCCTCTGAACAGAAATATGTTCTTAAAAGAAAACTCACAAATCTGCCCCGACAAAATTCAGATAGGCTCTTAATCTGCATGTATAACAAGAATAATGGCCGTTTAGATTGATTTATACACGTTAAAGATTATCAAAACCCAAACAACCCTCTCTTTACGAAAGCCTTTTTATAGGCCCGACTCCTTTAATTCTGATTTTTTAATTTTATCTTTGCAGCCGTATGAAAAGAATTTCGGTACTCTTTATTATCGGTATCTGCTGTGTTTTCTCGGTATTTGCCAAGAAAAAGCCGGTTATTGCAGAACCGTATGCATGGCGCAATACACAACCGTTGGGCAACAGGTATCGTGTACCGATGGACACACTTCAGCTCAATTTTTACCAAACTGACCAACCCTCTTCATATTCGACGGCTTATGGTTATACGGGTAATTTAGGAGGTCCGGGATTTTCAAAAATATTTTTCGATCGCCCGCAGATGCCCCAGTTCATATTCAAAGCGCCTTTTCATCCTTGGATAACAACTCCCGAGAATTTTGACTTTTACAATACCCGCATTCCCATGACACTTTTATCCTACCTCACAGGAGGTTCTAAAGTGAAAAAACAAGACGACTTGAAAGCCGTCTTTTCAGGAAATGTAAATGCCAAATTGGGATTCGGGGCAAATATTCAATATCTCTATTCTCGGGGAAGTTATGATCATCAGGCAACAAATGAGCTTTCTTGGCAACTCTCATCTAATTATATCGGAGAAAAATATCAATTACAAGTAATGTTCAACACATATAATTTTGTATGTCAAGAAAACGGAGGGCTTGCTGACGACAACTACATCCTTCATCCTACCGAAATGGATGGAGGAACGGGTATCGATTCGCAAAGTATTCCAATCAACCTAAGCGATGCATACAACCGTGTGAGAGGACAAAACTATTATGCCACACAACGTTATAATGTAGGTTTTTATAAAACAGAGACAAAAGACACGACAACAATAGAGACATTTGTTCCTGTCACCAGTTTTATTCATACGATAGAATACAACCGAAATTTCCGTCGTTTTGTCAATCTCTCGGCTGACGAAGATCAAAAATTTTTCAAAAATACCTATTTCAACAAAAACGGATCGAATGACACGACCTCTTATTGGTCTCTCAAAAATACACTGGGAATCTCTCTGCTTGAAGGTTTTAACAAATATGCAAAAATGGGATTGGCGGCCTATATGACATACGAAATACGCCAATTCAAACTAATGCCGGATACTGTTCCCTCAGCCTTCGCTTTCGCACCTGAAACACCGGTACTCGGAGAGCCTGTAACATTTATAAGACGATCATCGAGCCGATACTATACTGAGAATTTACTATGGATAGGTGCTGAAGTTTCGAAACGGCAAGGGAAAATACTGACCTATACTGTAAACGGGAAATTGGGATTAACCGGTCCGGAAGTAGGATCGTTCGATGTGAATGGAGAAATACAGACTCGCTTTCCTATTTTTAAAGATACCGTCCAATTACGTGCATATGGCTTCTTTAAAAATCTTGAACCTGCATTTTATTATAAGCATTATGTTTCCAATCATTTTATATGGAACAATAACTTCAATAAAATCAGGAATTTTCGAGTCGGAGGAGAATTTGCAATAGAACGTTGGGGCACTCGATTGAACGTTGGTGTAGAAAATGTCCAAAACTACGTCTATTTTGATGAAAACTGCATGCCTCGTCAAGAAAGTTCGATCATGCAAGTTTTTAGTGCCAAACTAAACCAATCATTCAAAGTCGGGATTCTTAATTTAGATCTCGAAGCAGTTTATCAAAAATCGAGCAGACCTTCTATTATTCCCCTTCCCGACCTCAGCGCATACGGAAATCTGTATTTATCTTTTCCGATAGCGAAGGTATTGAATACTCAAATAGGCGTAGATTGCCGGTATCACACCGAATATTATGCAGAAGGATACCAACCGGCAACTTTGTCGTTTTATAACCAAAGGGAATTTAAAATAGGCAATTATCCAATGATGAATGTTTATGCAAACATGAAATTGAAAATGGTGCGTTTTTACGTTTTATACTCGAATTTCAATCAAGGAATGTTCGGTGGAAACAACTATTTTTCTATGTTGCATTACCCAATAAACCCTGCAACCCTGCAATTCGGAGTCTCAGTCGATTTTGCAAATTAAACCTATATAGAGATAAAGAAAGAATATATGAAATACAAAACGCGATTTATTCTCTATATCGTTCTGTTGGTCATAGTACTTTTCATCATGTATATGATACGTACCCAAATACTCGTTCCGTCATATACCCCGAGAGATATTCCGGAAATCAAGCAAGACACACTACGTATTGTAACGGACTATACTCCGATAAATTACTACATATCTGATGATACCATATCGGGATTTGATTATGAATTATCACAACTGATTGCCAAGCGAAGCGGTCTGCATGTAAAAGTATATCCCGAAGTCAGTTTAAGCAAAAGCATAGAAGGACTCGAGAAAAATCGTTACGATATTATCGGGCGTCCTATTCCTGTCACTACGGACAGTAAAGAAAATTTTTTATTTACCGATCCCATCTTACTCAACAAACAAGTATTAGTGCAAAGAAAAGCCGAATATAACAATGGGAAAGACCCTATACGAAATCAACTCGATCTGGCTCAAAAACATTTGAATATTATCAGTGACGCCCCTACCCGTTTACGGATTATGAATTTGGCACATGAAATAGGCGATACGATTTATGTCAATGAAGAAAACACCTACGGTGACGAACAATTAATTATTATGGTAGCCAAAGGTGAAATTGATTTTGCCGTATGCGATGAAACAATTGCCCGAGAAATGAGTAAACATTATCCGGAAATCGATTTCAGCACCGATATAAGTTTTACACAATTCCGATCTTGGGCTCTACGACTTACATCGCCTTTACTTCTCGACAGCCTCAATATCTGGCTAAAAGACATCAAAAAAAGTCCGGAATTTCAAAAACTGAAAACAAAATATTATAAGAAAAAAAGATAACAAAAACGGGAGACAAAAATTTTCTCTCCCGTTTTACAAAAAACTATTTTGATTCACCTTTCGCCTTTTTCCATGCCAAAGCATACTCATCCAATATCAACCGTACCCCCTTCCCGATTTTCTTATAATCATCTTTATCGAGATTGGCCAAAGATGCACGTATCGACCAATCAGGACCATCAAAACCGCTACCGTTAAGCAACACTATACAAGTATCTTTTGCTAAATGAATTACAAAATCAAGAGGATCATAATTAGCTTCAAGATAACAGGCAAATTCATCTCCGTATAATTTCTTTGCCCACACCATAATATCTATTTCTGAATAATATCCGGCACGCAAAGGATCAGGAACAAGCTCGAAACCTGTATTTTCCCACATGGCATCGAGCCGCTCTTTAATCATTTTCTGCATTTTTTTCTTATATCGGTCTTCCTTATCAAAAAGAGCATAAGCCGCAAAAAGAGCCATCTGCATTTGCTGCGGAGTAGAAAGTCCTGCCGTATGATTCAACGCCACCATACGACTATCCGCTACCATACGGTCTATAAATTTAAGCTTCTCCGGATTAAGAGTTATAGACTCATAACGTTTATGCAAATCTTCAATATCCGATTTCGGAAGCGCAGCAATCATCTCATCATAAATATTATTCTCGCTCAATGCTATTACCGCCAAGCGCCACCCGGTAGCTCCGAAATATTTAGAGAAAGAATATACACACAATGTATTCAACGGTAATTCATACATCAAAGATTTGAAATGCGGCACAAATGTCCCATACACATCATCCGTAATAATCATCAGATGCGGATTATCTTTCTTGACAATATCTACGATCTTATCCAAAGACCGTTTGTCTAACGTATAAGAGGGTGGATTACTCGGATTGACGATATAAAGAACCTTTATCGATTTATCTTTCAATTTATCGAGCTCCGAATCGGGATACTGCCAAGTATGAAGTCCTTTTCCTGTCATTTGACTTGCCTGAATTTTAGTCACCTGAAACTGAAAACGATCAAGTTCCGGAATTTCGATATAAGGGGTAAATATGGGTATCATAAGAGCGACCCGATCTCCCTTGGCCAGCAAACGATTTTCTTGCAAAGAATCGAAAATATAACACATAGCTGCCGTGCCTCCCTCCGTAGCAAACAGATCATACTTGAAATTTACCGGCTGACGATCACACATCTCTTGTAACAGATAATCGTGTACAATCATTTCGGCATATTTCAACATACGATCAGGTACAGGATATTGATCTCCGATAATCGCTTCAGCCCATTCGTGTATCAACGAATCCGGATCGACTCTTTTCTTATCGACAAAATAATGATAAGCCTCTTTCAACAGATCAGCACCCGGTAAGGTCTTGTGCTGCTGAATAAAATCTTCAAAGCGTTTAGCAATGCCTTTCTCTACAGGAATACCTGCAATTCCTTCAGAAAGATCGAATACCCGACGGCACTCTTCCAGACCGAATTTTCCCAATAAAAAGAAAGCTTCACGAGGGACTGTTGCAATCCAGTTAGGATTTCCTCGTCCGGCATTCAGAAATAAACAAAAAGCTTTTCGAGTATGCTCTTCAGCAAACTCTATTAACTTATTCTTAATCTCGAACGGACTCATCAATTCAAGTCCTTTTTCAAACTTCCGGCTATATCCTTTCATTAAAGCCGAAGGTAATTTTTCTTTACAATCCATATTACAAATTTAAATTATCGATATTATTCTACATTTATTATTTACGACATCAGCAATACGATAACCACTCCCCAAAGAATCAATAAAGTATTCCCGACGGCATACGTTACCGTATATCCGAGAGCAGGGACTGTGCTCTCTATCGACTCCTGTATTGCACCTAAGGCCGCTGTCGTAGTACGAGAACCGGCATTACATCCCAAATTAATGGCTGGATGAAACTTAAATATCTTGTCACCGATCCATATCCCTAATATCAACGGTATAGAAGTGGACAAAATACCCGCAAAGAAAATTATGAATCCCATTTCTTTTATTCCGGATAGAAAAGTAGGTCCGGCAGTAATTCCGATTACTGCAATAAACATATTCAATCCGAGATTATTAAAAATCCATACCGCCGGATCGGGAATACGGCCAAAGGTCGGATGTTTGGTTCTCAGCCATCCGAAAAACAAACCCGATATCAAAGCCCCGCCACTGGTACTTAGACTAATAGGAATACCGCCTAAACGTATAGTCAATGCTCCTACAATACCGCCGATCAATATTCCTAAACCGACAAAAATAAGGTCTGTTTTATTAGTCGGACGATCTACATATCCCAATTTAGGAGAAGCTTGCTTTATATCGTTTGCCATACCGACAATTTCAAGCAGATCCCCTGCTTGCAACTTCGTATTTGCTAAAATAGGTAATTCAACTCCTGTTCTTTTTACTTTCTTAATAATAATGCCATGCATGAACGGCTGCCGGCGTAATTCTCTTATTGTTTTCCCCTTTGCCGTCTTCTGAGTAAGCATGACAAAAATATCTTCAACCGGAAATGTCAACAATTCAGGATCATTTACCTCATCACCGATCCAGCTTTCATCTTCTATGACAGTCTCCCGTCTTCCGCTCAAAACAAGCTCGTCGTTTTTATGAATGATTTGATCAGGAGTCGCATCTACTACTTTACCTGCAGAACGAACTCTCTCTACAAATATTCTCCGTCCCAAAGTCTGCATTTGTTTCTCCACATCGGCAACTGTTCTCTGAGTATCGAACCAATCGCTACAAGCACAATAGGCTCGAAAAACAACCGGACGATTCGCATCGATCAAAGCCGGATCATCTTCGATAGAACCTTTTCTCATTTGAGCTTCAAGTTCCCGGGTTTTCTGTTTTACTTTTTCCAACCCACCCAGCATTTTTGGTCCTAATGTCCCCAAAATATAAGCAGAACCGATCGTTCCGTAAATATAGGTCACGGCATAACAAACAGGAATAATATTCAACCAAGCCTGTTTTTCGGACTCTGAAACGCCCAATGTCCCGATCGTATCAGTCCCGACACCAATTACGGCAGAGATTGTCTGAGCTCCGGCAAACAATCCAATGGTTTCTCCAGGATTATAACCCAATATCTTGGCAATAATAACCGTCACGCCTAAACAGAGAATACAAAGTACACAAGCGAATATAACTTGCGGGATGCCATCGCTTTTTAATGACTGAAAAAACTGAGGACCGACACTGTAACCAATAGAGAAAAGAAATAATAAAAAGAAAACCGATTTTACAGGTCCTGGTATAGGAATATCCATTTGTCCTACTACCACACCTACTAAGAGCACAGAAGTTACCGTCCCCAGAGAAAAAGATTTATATTTCAATTGTCCCAACCAGAACCCAATGCCGATTGTAAGAAATATAGCCATCTCCGGATAGGTACGAAAAAAATGTAAGATTGTCTCCATATCACAGATTATTTAATAAATAATTTTCTTTTCACTCTCAGATAACAAGCATAACCGATATTTTGTTGACTACTTCCAAAAGACAGATATCCAATAAATCTCCCAAAAACAACTGTACGGCATAAACGAAGTAAATCAGAAAGTTCTATAAATTACTTTAACCAAATCAACATTTTTAAGCTTCGTATTGTATTTATATCAATTAATTTCTAAATAGTAAACAAATATGGAAAAACTAGAACAAAAAGTCTATGCAATAAAAGAACAGGCTAAAGACGCCGCAAATGTAGCTACAGCTAAAACAAAAAAATCTGCTGATAAAGTCAAAGAAAAAGCGCAGGAAAAGACTCAAGAATTAAAAGAAAAAGCACAACATGCAGCACATACAGTAAAAGAGAAAGCAACACACGCTGCTGACACTGTCAAAGAAAAAGTTCGACAAGGAATCGACATTATTCATGAAAAAAGTAAATAAAAACCGACTCTAAGAGCCTATCTAAATTTTACTATGGTCGGTTTTGAAAATTTCTTTTGAGGATGTTTTTTATTTTTAAATGATAACAAACTATCTGTCGAATGAAAATGAAAAAACAAACCGAAAGAAAATATTAAAATGGTCTGACAGATTTTCTACATTAGCAAATTTAAACCGGTTCTTAAATCTGCCTGAATAAAGGGTATGTCTAAATTGAAATAACACTATTTCTGACATACTCCTTATTTTTTGGAAAAGAAGCTTCTCTGTTTTTCAAATAAAACGTAAGTTTGTAAATTATCGGATATTAATTATGAAACTATACATAGAAACAGAGAGGCTCTTATTACGAGAATGGACTCCAAATGATTTACCGACTTTTATTAAAATGAATCAAGATCCGGAGGTAATGGAGTTTTTTCCTAAAATATTAGACAGTAAAGAATCTATTGATTTTTATCAACGTATCTGCAAAGAGTTTGATAAAGTAAAATACGGATTGTTTGCCGTAGAAAAGAAATCGGATCATAAATTCATCGGATATACAGGATTACATAAAACCGATTTCCCTGCAAACTTTACCCCTTGTATCGAAATCGGATGGAGACTCATAAAAGATGTATGGAATCAAGGCTATGCAACAGAAGCTGCCAAAGCATGCCTTCAATATGGATTTATTAATTTAAATATTAAAGAGATATACTCTTTCACTGCTGCTATCAATAAACGATCTGAACGTATCATGCAAAAAATCGGATTACAAAAAATCGGAGAATTCGATCATCCGAATATAATTTCCGAGAATCGTCTATGCAGACACGTTCTGTACAAAAGTTCTTTTTAAGAAAATAAGTCTCTGCATAATAAAAACAATAAGACTCTATATTAAAAACCGCCCCTATTATGAAATATAATTTCGACACAATAATAGACAGAAATAACACTGATGCTATAAAACAAGAAGCATTGCTTACCCGATGGGGAAGAAATGATCTTATTCCGCTTTGGGTAGCCGATATGGACTTAGCGACACCTCCATTTATCATGGAAGTATTACAAAAACGGTGTCAACACCCTATTTTAGGCTATACGAGCAAGCCCGATTCTTATTATTCGGCAATTATCAATTGGCTGAAAAAACGATATAATTGGAGTATAGAACGCAAATCGATCTCTTATACTCCGGGTATCGTCCCCGGACTTGCTTTCGCAATAAAATGTTTTACTTCACCGAAAGATAAAATATTGGTAATGCCTCCTGTTTATCACCCGTTCTTTTTAGTTACGGAAAATGAAAACCGTAAGGTCGTATTTTGTCCGTTAATCTTAAAAGACGGACAATACCAAATCGATTTCGAACAATTTGAAAAACAGATAAAAGGCTGTAAAGTCTTTATTCTTTGTAACCCACACAATCCTGGCGGACGAGTGTGGAATATGGAAGAACTGAAACGGATTGCTTCTATTTGTGCCCAAAACAATGTATTAGTTTTTTCTGATGAAATTCATGCCGATCTCACTTTCCCGCCATATCAACATATACCTTTTGCTACAGTATCAAAAGAAGCCGCAGATAATTCGCTGGTTTTCATGTCACCCAGTAAAGCATTCAATATGGCAGGACTCGCCAGTTCATTCTGCATAATAAAAAACGAATTCCTTCGAGAAAAATTCAAAAAATTCACAGAAGGAAGCGATCTTACCGAAGGACATGTATTTGCATTCAGGAGCGTAGAAGCTGCCTATACTTACGGAGAAGAATGGTTATCGCAAGTATTGGAATACCTTCAAGAGAATGTAATTTATACCGAACAGTACCTAAAAGAAAAAATGCCCCGTATAAAAGCAATAATTCCACAAGCCTCTTTTTTAATTTTTTTAGATTGCAGAGAGCTTTGCTTGTCACAAAAAGATCTGGTCGATTTTTTTGTCGACAAAGCCCATCTTGCCCTAAATGACGGAAGCATGTTCGGAAAAGAAGGAGAAGGTTTTATGCGTATGAATATCGCATGTCCACGAGCTATTCTCAACCGTGCTTTAAATCAACTTGAAAAGGCTTATCACGAAAAATTCGAATAAACCGAATGCTCATTATTAAATCTGCATGTCTCAAAAATATTATATACTTGCCGATAACCAGGCTATTACACGAGCCGGATTAAATTTCATAATACGGGAATTACATCTTTCCGAACGTATTATACATATATATTCAAAACAGGAACTGCCCGATTTACTTAAAAAAAATTCTCAAGCTATAATCATCTTAGATTATACACTTTTCGATTTTTCAAGAATCGAGGAGTTGATAAACTTACACGAACGATTTCCCTCTGTCCGATGGATCTTATTCTCGGAAGAACTTACTACCGAATTTATCCGCAACATTTATTCTGACAAGGCATTCAGCGTCTTATTCAAAAATTCCTCATTTCAAGAAATTTCTGATGCCTTAAAATATACGATTTCCGATAAACAATATTTGTGTGCCCAATCAAAAAATCAACTGCAAAATAATACAGAACAAGGAATCATCGGACAATCTTTACTAACTACTACGGAAATAGAAATACTAAAACTGGTGGCACAAGGAAAATCCGTTAAAGAAATCGCGGCAATCCGCATATCAAGCGTACATACCATTATTACTCACAAAAAAAATATATTCCGAAAACTGAACGTTAACAATATACATGAAGCAACCCGGTATGCCTTTCGTGCCGGAATAATCGACATGGCAGAATACTGCATATAAAAAATAAGGCTGTCATAAAGACAGCCTTAGAATCATTTTAAGTTTCTCAATAAAAAATTCTCAAATCAGACCCGTGCAGGCCTCTGTTATTTACCTTTTAATCCAAAGGATATTCTTCAAAAGCATAAAGGACTGTGGACAAATAACGTTCACCGGTATCAGGAAGTAATGCAACGATAGTTTTCCCGGCATTCTCCGGAAGCTTCGCCAATTCAGATGCAGCATAAACTGCTGCTCCGGAAGATATTCCGACTAAAAGTCCTTCTTTTTTTGCCAATTCTCTACTGGTACGTATAGCATCGTCATTCTGTACTGGAATAATCTGATCAACAACTTCCCCTTTATAAGTTCGGGGAATAAACCCAGCTCCTATACCCTGTATTTTATGAGGTCCGGGTTCTCCTCCAGATAAGACAGGAGAATCCGCAGGCTCTACTGCAACAATTTTTATCGCAGGATTATGCTTCTTCAATGTTTCTCCGACACCGCTTATTGTTCCTCCAGTACCTACTCCAGCCACGAATATATCGATTTTACCATCAGTATCCCTCCAAATTTCTTCTCCAGTAGTTCTTCGATGAACAGCCGGATTAGCAGGATTCTCAAATTGTTGCAGAATAATCGATCCGGGAATTTCATTCTTTAAAGATTCGGCTTTGGCAATAGCCCCCTTCATTCCTTCTGCTCCGGGAGTCAGTACAAGTTGAGCCCCCAATGCCTTGAGCAAATTTCTACGTTCAATACTCATAGTATCGGGCATTGTGAGAATTAGGTTATATCCTTTAGAAGAAGATACAAAAGCCAATCCGACTCCGGTATTTCCACTGGTCGGTTCTATAATCGTAGCACCCGGTTTTAAGACTCCACGTGTCTCTGCATCCTCAATCATTGCCAAAGCAATTCGATCTTTCACACTACCTGCAGGATTAAAATATTCCAGCTTACCTACTACTCTCGCCCGCAAATTCTTGCTTGCATTAAAATTAGAAAACTCCAATAATGGTGTATTCCCGACCAATTCGGTCAAACTTTTAGCTATTCTTGCCATATCATTCTCCATTTAACAATTATCATATCATATTCGGCAAAGGTAGGTTTTAAGAAAAACTCATCCTATACCACATTTATGGTATTTTATCTCTCATTCATAAAATACTGAATAAGAAGAGGTTTAGTCACAATAAAATCAACGATATGTCTCAGTTCTAAAAAAACAATTTTTCAATAAGATAACCCTCTCAGGTCTTTTTTACGTTTTCAATCGACAGATAATAGTCCACTACTCTTCCTCAAAAAATAGAAACATCTCCTAATTAAACGGATTTTCATGGAAAATTGTTTATTTCTTCACATCATCAAGCTCAACCAACTTATTTACTATGGCATAAATCGTCAGTCCGGCAGGAGAATGTATCTGCAATTTACGTACAATATTACGACGATGAGTAATAACGGTATGGATAGACAAACACAATTTCGATGCAATTTCTTTGTTAGTCATTCCCTTAACAACACAAACCACGATCTCTTTCTCCCGATAACTGAGTGACTCAGATTCTTCTTCAATATCTTCATTTCCAGAATCTCTCTGTAATAATTGAAGAATCTTCCCGGTTATCGTATCCATATCATCGAATATAGAAATAACCCCATCATATTTATTCAAAAGAGTCGTATCCAACAAAGCACCTTGTAACGCAATACATTTAATATGGGATGTACGAGGATTTTCTCTAAATCGATTCAAATCGAAATATCCGTCAAACACGGGATTGACAATAAGTATATCCGGCGTATGCATTCGTATGAACTCTTGTAAAGCATCTGTACTCAACACCTCCATCGGCTGTATCTTCAAATTCGGAACACGTTTAAGTACCGCAGTCATACCATTCCGGATAATCACAGAATTTTCAGCAATAACAATTCTTATCGCTTCATTACTTTTCATTTTCCTCGAATTTTTTTTCAAGTTGGGCTACAGCCGGAACAAACAACAAATCTTCCAAATTACAATGTGATGCCAAATCTTGTTCACAAGAATAAATATCGAACAAGACGGAGTTCAAACTATTATTACTTCTTTCTGCCGGATAATATTTAATAATTATATTTTTCAGTTCGGTAAGTTTCGTCTGTATCTGATTATGCTTTCGGGCAAATACCAATATATTATAATCAGAATTCTTCTTCCCCTCTAATAAAGACGAAACATATCCGAAAACCATATTGTCTTCATATTCCATATGCCGGCGTACTTCGTTAACATATTCATCATAAAATTTCAAAATCAGAATAGCTACACCATCTTGAGAACAATCTATCGCTTCAATCAATTTACGACGAATCGCCGGCAGACAAAAATCAAGAAAATAAGAATGAGAATTTTTCAAATACTCCATTAATGCTTGGATAGAAAGATCTGCTCCTCCGACAACAAATTGTCCGGTATCCATAAAATTAACGACTGCCAAAAACGTTTTATAATCCACGTTACAAGCATCGCAAACCTCTTTTACATTTTTATCCCCGAACCCTAACGGCAAACCGAAACGGCTCATCACCATCAATAGAGTATAGTTTTCACAAATAAGATCGCTCATCTTATCTGTCGCTTTATATTTAGGAATGTTGTCACTCATATTCTCTCTTTTATATGTTTAAGCACAGGCGCAAAATAACAGATTATTAGCTAAAAATACAATCCCCATTTATAGGTATTTCAACAAAGCTTTTTCAGTATAAATAATGACAGACAAGAATCCCGATTTATAATGAGAATAAACAAAACAATACTTATTTTTAGGTATTGTCAACACTTTACAGCACTTATACCTTTGCCCCTGTAAAAACGTCAAAAAAAATGAAAAGATTTACTACTTTAACATTCCTTATTCTACTTTTATGTCAGGGAATACAAGCCCGAAATTTTCAAAATAACGATACTACAAAAGTAAAAAATCACGAAGAATATAAAAAATTCAGAGTCGGTAGTTACGGAGAAATGCTTTTCCAACATATGGACTATGGCCCATATCGTTTTGGAAACGGCGGAGCTGGCTCTCCGAGTGATAAACGATCTTCTATATCGCTTCCCCGTTTTGTATTAGCTTTCGATTACAAATTTACTCCATCTATCATTTTATCTGCTGAAATAGAATTCGAATACGGAGGTACGGGTGCAAGTATAGAACATGAATACACCGAAGGAGGCGAATACGAAGCTGAAATAGAAAAAGGTGGAGAAGTTGCATTGGAACAATTCCACATTACTAAAATATTTCATCCGGCATTTGCCGTACGAGCAGGACACATGATCGTACCTATAGGATTGACAAATGCACATCACGAACCGATATTCTTTTTCGGTGCTACACGACCGGAAGGCGAAACACAGATAATCCCGTCTACTTGGCATGAAACCGGGATCGCCATTTTGGGAAAGGCCGGAGATTTCGACTATCAAGCAATGGTCATCAGCGGATTAGATCCCAACGGATTCGATGCTGCTAATTGGATTAAAAACGGAAAACAGAACAAATTCGAAATACCGAATATGACCAATCCGGCATATGTAGCACGGGTAGATTATTCGGGCGTTAAAAATACGAGATTCGGTATATCGGCATATTATACCCCAAGCACCGCCAAAAACTCGACTAAACCAAGCCGAATGGAAGGGATAAAAGGTGCAATCACAATTTTGTCTGCCGATGCGCAATATTACAGCCGTGATATTATTGCACGAGCAAACGTTATATACGGAAATCTGACCGAAAGCGACCTTATTTACAAAGAAAATTTAAGAAATCCCACAGCACTGGGATATTCAGAGACCCCTGTTGCAAAAGATGTTTTGACATACGGTGCAGAGGTAGGATACAACATCGGTGCATTTTTTAACCACAAATTCAATTTATTTCCATTTGTACGTTACGAATATTATAATTCGATGCACAAAACAGCAAACAATATTTCTGCCGATCCTCGTTATAAAGTGGATCTTATTACTGCAGGCTTAAACTATTATATACTCCCCAATCTCGTTGCCAAAGCAGACTATACACGCAGATGGATCGGAGGAGGACGTTTCAATAATGAAAGTACTATATCATTAGGATTAGCTTATATCGGTTGGTTCTTTTCTAAATAACAAAATAAATTAATAAATAATCTACAAAACGTATGAAAAAGAAAAATTGGTTAGTAATGAGCTTATTCATAAGCTCTATGGCATTTGCCGTATCATCATGTAGCGATGATAATAACAATGATAACACAGTGGATGATTCGGCTATGGATCCGGTTAAAACCGCCCTTATCAATGATTATATCGATCTTACCGTACTGCCTACTTACGATGACATGAAAGCTAAAGTATGGGATCTGATGGACGCCGTAACCGTTATGTTCGAAAGCGAAACAGCAACACAAGATCAGCTCAATGCTGTTTGTGCGGCATGGAGAAATGCCCGTGAACCGTGGGAATTGAGCGAGGGATTTCTATATGGTCCGGCAGCTAATTACAGCATAGACCCATCTTTAGACTCATGGCCTCTCGACCAAGTAAATATAGAGGCGTTGTTAAATAGTAGCCAAAACATAGCGGAACAAACTTTCGCACAAGATAATTCAGGGTTTCATACACTTGAATATCTTATTTTCTTAAACGGAAATCCCCGAGATATTTCATCCATTTCTTCCCGCCAAAAAGAGTACATCTATTATGTAACAAAAAAATTATTGGATGATACCGTACGTCTTTGGGCAGAATGGCACGGTGAAAAAGCAATAAGCGATCAACGCGATGCAGAGTTGATTGAAAATGATGAAATCACAATTGCCGGAGGAGAAGACGGATTTGCCGAATTACTGAGAAATCCGAACATGTATCAAAAATATAAAACTCAAAATCAAGTACTTGAAGAAATAATCGATAACGGATTGTGTAACATAGCGAATGAGGTAGGAACACAAAAAATCGGAAATCCTTATCGCGAACAAGATGTATATGCCGTAGAATCATGGTATAGTTTCAATTCTTTGGACGATTATGAAAATAACATAATCAGTATTGAGAATTCTTATTTGGGAGGACCGGCGGCAACCCGGAAATCAGAAACCAGCATGTCAGCTTACGTAGCATCAAAAAATAGTGACTTGGATGCGGAAATAACCAAAGCGATTTCTGATGCAAGAAAAGCGATTCGGGACATTCCTGCACCCTTCCGGGATCAAGTCACAAAAGGAAAAGTTGCAACAATAGATACAGCAATGGATAAATTAGCCGAATTGAATAAATCACTTGAAAAAATTAAAAGTGTCCTTTAAAAATATTTTTTGAATTCTTAAAATGACAAAATACAGATTTTTTAAAAATTTGTTCTCGTTTCCCCTTGTACTCAGCATTGCCCGGACCATTGTCCCGGCAATGCTTCTCTATAGTTGTAGCGAAGCTCTCGATGACACGGTAATACTGAAGCCGAACGGAACTGTAGCCAGTTATAAAGAACTATCCGCCGGAACTTCTACAATATTCTCATCCTCCAGCCGTGCATACGACACCGAAGCTAACTGGGTAACAGGCGATCTGGAAACAATGTTCACCAATGGAGATATGTTATATGATGACCCCAGGGTTAGCGGGAACGATCCTTCTACAGGAGGATTAGGACCAGTATATGGAGGCTATTCTTGCGGAAGCTGCCATAATAATGCAGGAAGAACCTCATCAACTTTGTTTACTCATGGAGGTTCGGGAAACGGCTTTTCCTCCATATTAATCTACATAACACGTAAAGACGGCGGTTATTTTCGCCAATACGGGCGCGTACTGCATGATCAAAGCATTGTGGGTAGCCAAGCTGAAGGAAAACTTTCTGTAACATATACAACAGAAAAGTTCAAATTTCCGGACGGAGAAGAATATGAACTACAAACACCGCATTATCGAGTTACCGAATGGTATGCCGATAGTATTCGTCCCGAAGACCTATATATAAGTCCTCGTATTCCGTTGCGTCATGTAGGGATGGGACAAATGATGGCACTCAGCCAAACGGAACTCATAAAAATTGCAGCTCAAAGCAATTATCCGGAATACGGAATCAGCGGAAAACTAAATTATGTAACGGAAAAAGGGGTACGGAAAATCGGAGTATCCGGAAATAAAGCCAACCATTTGGACTTGACGGTAGAACTCGGTTTTTCTTCGGATCTGGGTGTCACAAACGACCGTTATCCTGAAGAAGTTTGCGAAGGCCAAAGCCAATCGCCTCACGGATTACAGGGGATACAAATAAGTACGAAAGATATGGAATATGTCGATTTCTATCTGCACGCTTTAGGTGTACCTGCCCGAAGATATGTCAATAACGCCGAAGTAAAAAAAGGTGAAGAAAACTTCTATAAAGCGAAATGCGATTTGTGCCATATGCCCACTTTACACACCCGTGCAGATGCGCCTTTATTACTTAACGGTACTCGACTGCCTTGGCTTTGCAATCAGGTTATACACCCATATTCAGATTATCTTCTACACGATATGGGCCCGAATTAGACGACCACCTTTCGGCAGGTCTGGCAACCGGAGCTGAATGGCGGACAACGCCATTATGGGGTATAGGCTTGCAAGAGGTGGTTAACGGACATACAGAATTCTTACATGACGGACGTGCACGCAACTTAAAAGAGGCGATCATGTGGCACGGAGGTGAAGGTGCCGTGTCGCGCGAACTGTTCAAAAGGATGAGCAAGGAAGACCGGGACGCACTGATTCTTTTTATCGAAAGTTTATAAAACATTCATTTTATTACGATCTACAAATTATGAAATATATCTATTCAAAACTAAGTATAGCTCTGCTGTTATTTTCTTTCTTAATAATTCCGGTAACAGCTCAAAATAATGATGATAACGACATCGATAACGGGGTAATCTCTTCGGCAGGAAGGCAAGGATTCAGCTTTCAAACAAAAAATAAAAAATTTCTATTTAAACCGTACGCCCTCATACAAATAGCCGGAAAATTTAATTATTATGATGATGAAGGTTTAAATCTTGCAGATCAGGATAAAGTCGCAAATTCGGGATTTGCCATACCAAATGCGATCATAGGTTTTTCAGGCAGAGCATTTGGCAGACTGACATTCAACTTTGCCCTGAACGCATCCCAAAGCGGAGGAGCATTGTTACAACAAGCTTGGTTCGATGTAAAAATGAAAGAGGCTTTGCAATTACGTGCAGGGAAATTTAAAACGCCTTATAATCAGGCTTACTTAGTTACTTTAGGAGAAACACTTTTCCCGGTATTACCGTCATCGCTAACCACAGGAGTCAATCTCGACAAATCATTAAATGCCGTAAAGCCCAATATTGCAACAGGCTTCGACTTAGGAATAGAATTACACGGACTCATCAAACAAAAATGGGGATATCAGGTCGGCGTATTTAATGGGACAGGAATAGACGTAAACACTGCAACCAAAACGACAAGCGATGATCATAAAGGTATCCCATCTCTTTTATATGCCGCACGTTTTGCATATATGCCGTTCGGTCCGATGCCGACCTATCAAGGAAATCCGGACGATCTGCACAACAACAAACTTTTATTTGCCATTTCGGGAAATTATAATGTAGAAGCCGAAGACGAAAGTAGCGATGATTTACGTGCCGGATTTGAATTCGCATGGTTAAAAAACCGATTTTATATATCGGGCGAGGTTTATATGTTGCGTATGAATTTCACTAAACGGATGCAATCTGCAGCCGATTTTACGGCTTGGGGAGCTTATATACAAGGGGGATATTTTGTTACGAGCAAACTACAAACAGCTTTACGATACGACTTTTTTGACAGAAACGGAACGGATAAAGACGGAAGCTTGAACATGCCTGCCGTGGGTCTCAACTATTTCTTTTCTCGGTGTAATCTAAAATTGCAAGCAATGTACCAATACATAGGTCGTTGGGGACATGAAACTCAACTCGACAGAGACATGGACGATAACGGAATGGCAATGCACAGCGCCACAGTAATGTTGCAATATACTTTTTAAAAATTCCAAAAATGAAATATTCTTTTATTATAATAGCAGGATTACTTGCATTTTCAGCTTGTGACAGTGGAGACATATATCCCAAGGAAGAAGAGTACAGCGGACGCAATGTAAATGTAACTCTCCATTTCTTCGGTGTTAATGCATGGCCCGAAGAATATGAACTGAAACTCACATCTTTCGGTGATAACGAGGATACTCCGCTAACTACCCTACTGCTGGAAAAAAACGATGAAGGCTCAGGTACTTACCTGATGCACAATGTGCCATTCGAAGCCAAGAATATTGCCGTATCGATCATGAATAACAGAAAATGGGTATGTAATCTCAATGAACAACAATTATCCGGTAGTGAAACAAATATATCCCTATCTGATATGAATGTAAACCTTGTACAATATAACCGCATCCAGGAACAGGTATTTAACCAATGTACTGCCTGTCATGGCGGTGCCGGAGGTTTGTATCTTACGGAAGATAAAAGTTACGATGCCTTGGTAAATAAAGCTTCTTCAACCCATCCGGATAAAATGTTAGTCGAACCGGGACTTCCAAACAGCAGTTTTATCATTACGGTACTGACAGACGCTCAAGCTACCAAAACAAACCATACGACCTTATCTTCTTTAAAAAATGACGATATAACTTTACTGAAAGAATGGATTAAAGCCGGAGCTAAAAAAGAATAATTCGCTCGGAGATGTATCTTAATGGATTATTCAAATATAATTACCCAAAGATACATCTCTATTTTTTTATCTTACGTATATCCGGTAAAAACCAAGCAATCAATCCCAATAAAGGCATATAAGCACACAATTGATATACATACTCTATTCCGAACTTATCTGCCAAACCTCCTAAAACAGCCGAAGCAATTCCAGCAATTCCAAAAGCCAAACCAAAAAAAAGCCCCGAAATCAGGCCGAGTTTAGATGGTAATAATTCTTGAGCATAAACCAATATGGCAGAAAAAGCCGAAGAAAGAATCAATCCGATAAGGATACTTAAAATACAAGTCCATAAAAGATTTGCATGAGGCATAATCAAACTGAAAGGTGCTACTCCTAAAATAGAAGCCCAGATTACATATTTCCGGCCTACTTTATCTCCAACCGGCCCTCCCAACAGAATGCCAAGTGCCGAAGCGAACAGAAAAGCAAACAGAAAGAATTGCGAATCACGAACAGTTACATCGAATTTCTCTATTAGAAAAAATGTATAGTAGCTGGTTATACTTGCTAAATAAACATATTTGGAGAAAATCAAAATCAACAAAACCGACAACGAAAATATCGTCTTTTTACGAGATAACGGTGACATAACCTCAGTTTTCATTCCATCCTTATTTAACCGTAAAGCCTTCAGTTTTCTTTTGTACCACCGGCAAATAGGTATCATTACAATTATGGCACATAAAGCCAATAGGGCAAAAAACACGATATTACGCTGTCCATAAGGCGCTATACACAACGCAGCAAGTAACGGGCCTAATGAACTTCCCATATTCCCACCGACCTGAAAAACCGATTGGGCAAGTCCTCGCTTCCCACCGGAAGCTAAAGAAGTAAGACGAGACGCCTCCGGATGCAGTATAGAAGATCCTATACCCACCAAAAACACAGAGAATAAAACCTGATGCAAAGTTCCCGAAAAAGCTAAAACAACAAGTCCGATGAGAGTAAAACTCATCCCGATCGGCAAAAACCACGGATTAGGCTTTTTATCCAGATAAAACCCGACTAACGGTTGAAATACCGAAGCCGAGATCTGGTAAACCAATGTTATGAATCCGATCTGGACAAAACTCAAAGCCATACTCTCTTTCAACAAAGGATATACAGCTGTAATTACAGACTGTAATGTATCATTTAATAAATGAGAAAGGCCCAATGCCAATAACACTCGAAAAGCTGTACTCTCAGCAGCTTTCGGGAAAGATTGCTCTTGCATAACTTCTAATTTTGGGAGCACAAAATTAGTAAAAAAAGAGGTTCAAAGAACTTTAGTACAAAAAGTTCTTGAATCTCACACCTCTTTATTCTATTAAATTATTCCAACAACGACTGCAAATATTATTTTATTCAATTCAAAATCATCCCTGAAGGAGATAAAATAATAAGATTATCTGTATATAAATTTGAATTTTTTATGTACATTTAGATTGAATGTTGAAATCAATATATCTATTTCTTGCAATAACGAAACATTGTAAAAGTTTGATTGTAATGGTATTTGCAAATCTCCAATAGCATGATTATGAAAAAGCGAGTTATAAGTATCGTCGGTCTTGTGATAATTGTGATCTTAATATCGTATGGTCTAACGATTTTCGAAATTAAGTCAAAAATTATATGGGGGTTACTATTTGTTGCCTTGACTTATCTTATTTGTGCAATGACCAACAAATTCCTTAAACCGAATACAATTTTATATGCATTATTAACAGGTATCGTTGTTACACATATCCCATGGTGGATAAGTCTTCATATCAACTATAATATAAACTTCGACTCACTAATTCGAAATTTTTTTGAAGGGACAAAAATGTCCTATTCCATTGCAGGGGCAATATCGGGATACTTGTTGTATAAACTCTCAAAGCTATTTCGACAAAAATAGTATTAGCCCAGACTAATACCATAAAAACTACAATTAAAAAAGGAAGTTAAAAGATGCGCCCCCTTTAGACATTACTCAACGGAATCTCTTTCTCTTTTAAGAAATCGGAATATTCTCGAATATAATCATTTTCATCATACAATTCGGAAGCTAATACCAAAGAAACCGCTCCCGAAGAAAAATTGTTCAACTCACGCCAAATTCCGGGACGGATTAATAATCCGTAATAAGGACGATTCAACGATACAATACGACGCTCTCTCCCATCATCCAAAATGACATCAAAGCTTCCACTGGCAGCAACGATCAACTGGTATAAAACACGATGGGCATGTCCTCCTCGTTCTTCTCCTCCGGGAACATCATATAAATAATAAATACGACGAATATCGAACGGTACGGTTATGCAGTCTTCTACCACTGTTATATTTCCATTGAGGCGAGAATGTTTGTCCAGTTCTATCACCTGACAATCACCGACTCTACTCATTACAAATATATTATCCATGCTCAAGACATTTTAAATATAGATCATAATCCTCAATATAATCTTCGGGATCATACAATGTAGAAGATAATACCAAGGCTAACGAATTGGTGGAAAAATTTTCCAATCTGCGCCAAATCATATTAGGGATATACACTCCGTAATAAGACCGATTCAAAGGATATACCTTTTCTTGCCGCCCATCATTCAGAATTACATCGAAACTACCGGACAAAGCCACAATGAACTCTTGCTGCTCTATAAAAGCATGCCCGTCTCGCTTTTCACCTCCAGGAACGTCATACACCCAATAAGACCGTTTTATAGGAAAAGGAATATGCCGAAATTCTTCTATGAAAGAAAGATTTCCGCGCGCATCTACAATTTTAGGCAAATCGACTATTTTAACGGCCTCCAACCCCATCGACTTCATCTTTGATAAGATTAATCATATATTGCCCGTACTGATTCTTCAACATAGGTTTCGCTTGTTGCAACACAGATTCTTTCGAGATCCATCCTTTTCTGTATGCAATCTCCTCCAGACAAGCAACTTTCAGTCCCTGACGATGCTCGATAGTTTCTATAAAAGCCGATGCTTCGAACAGCGAATCATGTGTTCCCGTATCAAGCCATGCAAACCCTCGTCCCATTAACTGAACTTTTAACTCTCCAGTTTCTAAAAAAGCTTGATTTACCGAAGTTATTTCAAGTTCTCCACGTGCAGAAGGTTTTATCGATTTAGCTATATCTACAACCTTATTCGGGTAAAAATAAAGTCCTACTACCGCATAGTTAGATTTCGGTTTTTCGGGTTTTTCCTCAATAGAAGTCACATTTCCTTCTGTATCAAAAGCCGCAACTCCATATCGTTCAGGATCACTGACTCTGTACCCGAATACCGTAGCATATCCGTTCCCGACATTTTCAACAGCAGCACGCAACATCGCAGAAAAACTCTGCCCGTAAAAAATATTATCACCTAACACCAAGCAGACCGAATCATTACCTATAAATTCTTCTCCGATAATAAATGCCTGTGCCAAACCGTCTGGAGTCGGTTGTTCGGCATATTCAAAACGAACGCCAAACTGAGATCCATCACCTAACAAACGTTCGAATCCGGGTAAATCGAAAGGTGTAGAAATAATCAAAATATCCCGAATGCCGGCTAACATCAATACCGAAATAGGATAATATATCATCGGTTTATCATATACCGGCAATAACTGTTTTGAAACACCCTTCGTAATTGGATACAAACGTGTCCCAGAGCCTCCGGCCAAAACAATCCCTTTCATTTTTTTTAATTTTTATGTCCGTACATTTGTTCATAATACTTTTGATAGTCTCCACTGGCTACTTCCTCAACCCAATCCTGATTCTCAAGATACCAACGGATTGTCTTCTCAATCCCCTCTGTAAATGGAGTTTCAGGATACCAACCTAACTCTTTCGCTGTTTTCGAAGGGTCTATCGCATAACGCATATCATGCCCCAAACGGTCTCCCACATAAATAATCAGATCATAATTTATATTCGAAATATCGGTTCTAAGAACTTTTTGATAATGGGGTTCTTCCTTCATTAAACGCACGACAGTATCGATAATCAGCTTTACGATATTGACATTTTGTTCTTCATTAAATCCTCCTATATTATACACCTCTCCTATTCTTCCCGAATTCAATACCATATCAATTGCTTTAGCATGATCTTCGACATATAACCAATCGCGAACATTCTCACCTTTACCATATACCGGCAGCTTTTTACCTTCAAGAATATTTTTAATAATCAAAGGTATCAATTTTTCCGGAAAATGATACGGACCGTAATTGTTCGAACAACGAGTAATATTTACAGGAAATTTATATGTTTCATGATATGCTCTAACAATCAAATCGGCACCTGTCTTTGAAGATGAATATGGAGAACGCGGATCTAAAGGTGTATCTTCCGTAAAAAAATACTTACCGTAAGTATGTATTGCCGAACGTCCTTTCACAACAGACTTCACCGCTTCATCTTTAATAACCAAAGGCTGAGGATCTACAAAATCTTTATTTAATGATCCATATACCTCATCAGTAGATACCTGCAAATATTTTTTACCTTCGCGATAAGTCGGATAACCATCTGCATCTTTACCTGTCATCCATGCTTTTTTAGCACATTCCAACAAATTTTGAGTTCCCAAAATATTCGTCTGTAAAAATAACTGAGGGTTTGTAATACTTCTGTCTACATGAGACTCGGCAGCAAAATTGACAACATAATCAATATCATTTTCCGCAAAAATATAAGAAACCAATTCTTCATTGCCGATATCTCCTTTTACAAATTTTACACGAGGATCTTTCAATTCGGTCTTTATCGTCCCTAAATTACCGGCATAAGTCAACTTATCTAAAATAACAATATGAATATCTTCATATTTTTTAAGCATGTACTTTACAAAATTTGCACCAATAAACCCGGCTGCTCCCGTTACCAAGTATGTTTTCATAAATCATTTATTAAAATAAAACGTTGCAAGATACGAATATTTTTTCATGGAATACCGTAAATTTAAACTTAAATCGGATTCTTTTTTTTATAACCTGATAAAAAATTCAAACTGGCTTTTAATATAATATAGATATAAGCTAAAATTATTTTCTCAAATAAAAATCGTCATTTTTTACACATTTATTGTACGAATATAAGATACAAAGAAATAAAAATTTCCTATATTTGCCCCATAATTGCAATGTCGAGATAGCAAAATGGATAATACTATAAAACACGAAGGTATCGTAGAACGAATTGAAAACGGTATTGCTTATGTAAAAATCATACAACATTCCGCATGTTCAGGATGTCATGTCAAAGCAGCTTGTACGATAGCAGATCAACAAGAAAAAATTATTGAAACGGTTTGTTCGGGATGCAATATAAAAATAGGGGAGCGTGTTTTTATAGTCGGAAACGAAACAATGAGCCGAAAGGCTTTAAAACTGGCAATCATATATCCGTTTTTTTGTCTTTTCGGCATACTTTGCATTGCATACGCTTTTTCTGTAAATGAATTGCTATCCGGTATTTTATCCATTATAGCTCTAATACCCTATTACACAGTTCTATATTTTCGTAAAAGCAAACTAAGAAAAGATTTCATATTCACATTGGAGAAAGAATAAACAGAACGACTTAAACTTTAAATAGAACAAACACATGAATTTAGTATTAATTGCGACTTTTTCACTTGGAGCAATCGGGGCAATAAGTGCTGTTATCCTGTATTTTGTCGCACAAAAATTTAAGGTGTACGAAGATCCTCGAAACGGACAAGTAGAAGAGGTGCTTCCGGGAGCTAACTGCGGAGGATGCGGATACCCCGGATGTAAAGGTTTCGCTGATGCTTGCGTCAAAGCTGAGTCATTGGACGAACTTCTATGCCCCGTAGGGGGTACTCCCGTTATGGCCAAAGTTGCTGCAATTTTAGGTAAAGAAGTAATCGAAAGTACTCCCAAAGTCGCTGTAATCCGTTGTAACGGCACTTGTAACAACAGAGTGAAAACGAATATTTACGATGGGGCTAAAAGTTGTGCTATCGAAGCTGCTCTTTATGGAGGCGACACCGGATGTTCTTTCGGATGCTTGGGAAACGGAGATTGTGTAAAAGCCTGCGCTTTTGGGGCTATACATATGAACCCTGAAACCGGGCTACCCGAAATCGATGACGAAAAATGTACAGGATGCGGTGCATGTGTAAAAGCGTGCCCTAAAATGATTATCGAACTGAGGAAAAAAGGGCCTAAATCACGCCGTATATTTGTCAGTTGCATGAACAAAGACAAAGGTGGTATAGCACGAAAAGCCTGTACTGCCGCATGTATAGGCTGCGGGAAATGTGCTAAAGAATGCCCATTCGACGCGATTACTGTAGAAAATAATCTCGCATATATAGATGATAACAAATGCCGTTTATGCCGTAAATGCGAAGCCGTATGTCCCACCGGGGCAATTCATACAATAAACTTTCCTCTCCGAAAACCGGCAGAAACTACGGTAACTGCCGAAACATAAACCTGAAAATAACCATTACGAATTATCAAATCAGAATCCAATTATAAACATAATTATATATGTTAAAATCATTTCGGATAGGTGGAATACATCCACCGGAAAATAAATTATCTGCCGGAAAAAACATACAAACGGCAACTCTTCCCAAACAAGCTGTAATTCTTTTAGGACAACATATAGGAGCTCCGGCTCAAGTTGTCGTAAACAAAGGTGATTCGGTAAAAGTGGGAACGTTATTGGCAAAAGCCGGAGGTTTTGTTTCCGCTAATATTCACTCTTCTGTTTCCGGAACAGTAGCAAAAATAGATCAGATTACCGATACGTCAGGTTACAAACGCCCGGCAATATTTATTGATGTTGAAGGTGATGAATGGGAAGAAAGTATCGACCGTAGCAAAGCTCTGAAAAAAGAGTGTGCTCTTAGCGAAAAAGAAATAATACAACGAATCAGTGATTGCGGTATCGTAGGACTTGGAGGAGCAACATTTCCTACTCAAGTAAAACTGTCTCCGCCTCCGGGGATGAAAGCATCGATACTGATTATAAATGCCGTAGAATGTGAACCTTATCTCACTTCAGATCATCAATTGATGATGGAAAAAACCGAAGAGATTCTCGTCGGAATCATGATATTGAAAAAAGCGGTTGGAGTAGAACATGCGGTAATCGGAATAGAAAATAATAAAAAAGACGCTATATCCAAGATGCAAAGTCTGGTGTCTTCATATTCCGGAATTACAATTTGTCCACTAAAAGTAAGATACCCGCAAGGAGGTGAAAAACAACTAATTGATGCTATTATCCACCGTCAAGTTCCAAGTGGCGGATTGCCTATCTCTACCGGAGCTGTAGTACAAAACGTAGGAACGGCATTTGCAGTATATGAAGCGATACAAAAGAATAAACCGCTATTCGAACGTATAGTAACCGTAACAGGGAAATCGTTAAAATCTCCGTCTAATTTTCTAGTACGAATAGGAACTCCTATCGGACAACTAATCGATGCTGCCGGAGGATTGCCTGACGACACCGAAAAAATCGTATCCGGAGGTCCTATGATGGGGAAAGCGGTAGTATCGACAGATATACCGACAACAAAAGGCTGTTCCGGTATTCTCCTGATTCAAAATCGAGAAGCCGAAAGAAAAGAAATGTATCCATGTATTCGATGCGCAAAATGTGTAGCTGTATGCCCGATGGGACTCGAACCTAATCTTTTAGCGAAATTATCGGACTTTTCCGATTGGGAAAAATCGGAAAAAGAACATGTCATGGATTGCATCGAATGCGGTTCATGTAGCTACACATGTCCGGCACACCGTCCCTTACTCGATTTTATTCGTTTAGGCAAAAGTAAAGTCGGAAATATTATCCGTAACCGGGTTGTCAAAAAATAACAAAAAGAAATTCTTTAATTTATGGATAAAAAATTTATAATATCACCTTCACCGCATATTCATAGCGGAAATTCTGTAGAAGGATGTATGTACGGCGTTCTGATTGCTTTGATCCCGGCATTTCTTGTAGCACTCTATTTTTTCGGGTTAGGAGCATTGATCGTAACTGTTACATCGGTATTGGCATGTGTCTTATTCGAATACCTGATTCAAAAATACATTTTAAAAGGAAAAGTAACTATTTCTAACGGATCAGCAATTCTTACCGGGGTCTTATTAGCATTCAATGTCCCCTCAAACCTTCCGGTATGGATCATTATCATAGGAGCATTGGTCGCTATCGGGATCGGGAAAATGTCGTTCGGAGGATTGGGAAACAATATTTTCAATCCGGCATTAGTAGGGAGGGTATTTCTATTGATTTCTTTTCCCGTACAAATGACAACATGGCCAAAACCGGAAGCATTCAACTCACATTATCTGGATGCGACAACAGGTGCGACACCTCTTAGTATGTTAAAACAAGGTATGCCGATAGAAAACACAACTTTAGATTTATTACTCGGAAACGTCGGAGGTAGTCTCGGTGAAATCGGGGCAATCGCCCTACTTTTAGGTTTTGCCTATATGTTATGGAAAAAAATCATTACATGGCACATTCCGGTGTCAATATTGGCAACCGTCGCAATTTTCTCTCTTTTAATAGGCATAGATCCTCTGACCCAACTTCTTACCGGAGGGCTGTTGTTAGGATCGATATTCATGGCTACCGATTATGTTACATCACCGATGTCTCACAAAGGAATGATTATTTATGGCGTTGCCATCGGTCTCTTGACAATCATTATCCGCCAATGGGCTGCCTATCCTGAAGGAATGTCGTTCGCTATATTGATTATGAACGCTTTCACACCGTTAATTAATATGTATGTCAAACCTAAACGTTTCGGGGAGGTCGTAAAACATGGCTAAAACAGAATCTACATTTTTAAATATGCTTGTCGTCTTGACGGTCACCACTCTAATTGTCGGAGCAGCATTGGGATATGTGTACAACATCACCAAAAAACCTATTGCCGAAGCAGAACAGAAACAGCAAATAGAAGCCATACAAATGGTAGCTCCGGAATTTGACAATTCACCGATCAAGGATAAATATTCACTGAAAATCGGAGCAGACAGTTTGGAAGTTACCGTTTTCCCGGCAAAAAAAGGAGGACAAAAAGTCGGTGCGGCAGTAGAAGCAATCACAAAAAAGGGTTTTGGAGGAGAAATAAAAATCATGGTAGGATTTAATGCAGACGGTTCAATACGTAATTATAGAGTTTTGAAACATGCAGAGACTCCGGGATTAGGTTCTAAAATGGATGAGTGGTTTCGAACAGACAAAAACAATCAAAATATTTTAGGTAAGAACCCGGCAACCGACCGTCTGACAGTAAGTAAAGATGGCGGAAGTGTAGATGCCATCACTGCTGCAACTATTAGTTCAAGAGCATTTCTGGATGCCATACAAACAGCTTATAATGCTTATATGAATCGTACCGATGCTCAAAGCGGTGCATCATATAAAGCGCATACCAAATAAACAGGAGATGATATTATGAATAAAATGAGTATCATACTAAACGGAGTTATTAAAGAGAATCCGACATTTGTCCTATTATTGGGGATGTGTCCTACTTTGGGAACGACCTCATCCGCAGAAAACGGAATGGGAATGGGACTGGCGACAACATTTGTTCTGATTTGTTCGAACGTAGCTATATCTTTAGTAAAAAACTTTATTCCCGATAAAATCCGTATTCCGGCATTTATTGTGATAATCGCAGCTTTCGTTACTATTTTAGAAATGTGCATGAAAGCTTATGTACCGGCACTATACGCAAGTCTCGGATTGTTTATTCCTCTAATTGTAGTAAACTGTATTGTCTTAGGTCGCGCCGAATCTTTTGCGGCAAAACACAACGCATTCGATTCGATGCTCGACGGTGTAGGTATCGGTTTGGGATTTACCGGAGCACTGACTCTTTTAGGTGCTGTACGGGAGTTTTTAGGTACAGGAAAAATATTCAGCGTTACAATCTTCCCCGAACAATACGGAGCTTTAGTCTTCGTTCTTGCTCCGGGAGCTTTCATCGTGCTGGGATATCTCATTCTCATTGTTAACAAACTTAAAACCAAATAAGAGATGATTACCTATATATCTATATTCATTACCGCCATATTCGTCAATAATATCGTATTGGCTCAATTTTTAGGGATATGCCCTTTTTTGGGGGTTTCTAAAAAGGTCAGTACTGCAATCGGAATGGGGGCTGCCGTAACATTTGTAATGACAATTGCAACAATCGTCACATACTTGTTGCAAAAATATCTGCTGGATGCTGCCGGACTGCAATTTATGCAAACCATAATTTTTATTTTAGTAATAGCGGCATTGGTACAAATGGTAGAAATCATTCTGAAAAAAGTATCACCTCCACTCTATCAGGCATTAGGAGTCTTTCTTCCTTTGATTACTACCAACTGTGCTATTCTGGGAGTTGCTATTTTGGTAATACAAAAAGATTATAATCTGATGGAATCTGTCGTATTTGCCATTTCGACAGCTATCGGCTTTACATTAGCAATGGTTTTATTCGCCGGCATTCGGGAACAATTGAGTACGACTAAAGTTCCTAAAGCCATGCAAGGAATTCCTATCGCTTTAGTAGTCGCAGGACTTTTAGCTATGGCTTTCATGGGATTTTCGGGTATAAAAATCGGATAAATACTTGTTATTAGAAAAACGGAATCGCCGAAAACCATTTAGTTTTCGGCGATTCCGTTTTTCTAATACAACAAACTTCTAATAGGTATGTTCCCCACTTTCCATCTCCTGTTCGGTAATAGGCTTTTTGTCCATAGCTCTCCACGCATAGACAATATAAGCTAAAACAAAAGGAACTAAGAAAGAGACGACAGTCATTACTTCTAAGGTAAAGAGACTCGATGAACTGTTATAAATCGTCAGAGAACTTTGCAAATCAACAGCAGAAGAATAATACGGAGTATTATTATAACCTGCCAAGAAGAATAGGCTCAAAACGACTAACACTGTCCCAATACCGCTATACCAAATACCGCAAATCCATGTCTTGGAAAATGCTGCTCGTATAATTGCATACAATACCGACACGACACCAATCAGAAACATAACCGCAACCCAAGGCATCTCTATCAAATTAAAGAAATATTTATATTTTCTCACAAACACTTCTCCATTTACAGGATTCAGTTCATAACCGTCGGCTGTAAGCGTTGCACCGACAAATATAAGGAACAACACGACAAAAGGAACTGCATTAATCAATACTTGCCGACGGGCACGATTAAAGATCGTTTCGTCCGCAATATTATTCATAAAATAAAGCGAGGCCTGAACTCTTGCCAAAAAGAAAACAGTCACTCCTAACAAAAGATTACGCCAATCGGCTATCGCTTCTAATCCATGATACGGATTTACCCACGTAGAAATTACAGGCTGATATATATCCATTAGATTTTCTTTATCAACTTTGAAATCAGCTCCGCTGAAAAAAGTACCGACAGCAACTCCTAATAAAATGATTCCGACAACACCGTTAATCAATAAAAATATATCATACACTTTCGTTCCCAAAAGATTCCCTTTACGAGAACGATATTCGTAAGAAACAGCTTGTATGATAAAACTAAAAAGAATAGCCATCCATAACCAATATGCTCCTCCGAAACTCGTAGAATAAAATAATGGGAATGATGCAAAAAAAGCCCCTCCGAACACCACCAAAGTCGTAAACGTAAACTCCCATTTCCTACCTAAAGAATTAACGAGCATAGTTTTCTCTATCGGCTTCTTGGCAATAGTCGTCAGTAAAGTCTGCCCACCCTGCACAAAAAGTAAGAACACCAACAACGCCCCTAACAGCGAAATAATAAACCACCAATAATGCTGGTAAAAAAATTCATTCAGTTCCATAATCTTCTATTTTTGAACAGGTCCTTTTTTTATTTGTTTCAACATAATCCCGATCTCGGCAACAAGCAATACCGTAAAAAGAACGGCAAACATCCAAAATGTCGTCTGTACTGCAGATGTCTGAATTTTCGATACTGCAGCAAACGTCGGCATAATATCCTGTATCACCCAAGGCTGGCGTCCCATCTCCGCAACAATCCATCCCGACTCCAGACAGATATATCCCAAAGGAAGAGATAAGAGAGAGATCCATAATACCCATTTAGCTTTATCTAACTTATCTTTAGAGATATAAGCCAATATCAATAGAAAAAGCGCAATGAAGAAGAATGCTAATGTAATCATGATCATGAAACGAATAGAAAACAAAAGGAACATGTGGTATCAATTGTTCCATATCAGTCACATACCCATATCCGAAATCAGAATAATTTTCTTCCAATCGTTTTCCCGCTTCTTCCATGGCTGCTTTATCTCCAGCTTTTTGAGCTACTTTATAATCAGACAATGCCTTAATAGCCAATTTCCCTCTTTCGATACGTTCTTGCGCAGAAGGGGCGATAATCACTTCTCCCTTTGCATTTTTCATCTCATACCCACCATCGATAATATCATTAATTCCCGGTACAAAACCGTCAATATGGCGAGTAGCAAGGAAAGACAAAAGTCCGGGAATTTTCACCTCGAATAAAAACGGATCGATATTGTCCGTATAACTCTTTTTTTCAGGATTAAGAATGCCGAAAGCGACCAATCCCTGTCTATTTTCTCCATGATATACCCCTTCCATAGCTGCAAGTTTCATCGGTTGTTTTTCTGCAACCTGATACGCTGATCCATCTCCGGTATAAGCAACAACAATCATTCCTATAAGCCCGACCCATGAAGCGACTTTCATACTTTTGACAGCCATAAAACGTTCTCTATTCTTTAATAAATACCAAGCACTAATACTGACAACGAATATAGCCCCGAATACCCAACCTGCAGATACGGTATGAAAAAACTTATTGATTGCAACCGGTGATAATACGACATCTGCAAAACTATCCATTTCATTGCGGACGGTATCAGGATTAAATTTCATTCCTGCCGGATACTGCATCCAAGCATTGGCCACCAATATCCACAAAGCCGAAATCGTAGCACCCAAAGTTGTCAACCAAGTAGCAGCCAAATGCATGCCTTTGCTCACCTTATTCCATCCGAAGAACATAATTGCAATAAAAGTCGATTCCATAAAAAAGGCCATAATTCCCTCAATAGCCAACGGAGCTCCGAATATATCACCGACAAACCAACTATAATTAGACCAATTCGTTCCGAACTGAAACTCCAAAATAATACCGGTTGCAACGCCAATGGCAAAATTTATTCCGAATAGAGTCATCCAGAATTTTGTCATTTGTTTCCACCGTTCATCTCCAGAACGATAATAAATCGTCTCCATAATCCCGACAATAACTCCCAGCCCCAACGTCAACGGAACAAAAAGCCAATGATACATGGCCGTCAAAGCAAACTGCGCCCTCGACCAATCCACAACAGAAAATAGATCATTCATAACTCAGACGTTTATAATTTATAGTATTTATCTACTTTCAGGAACAGGAAACGTAAGTTCCATACCTACATGCTCGGCCCGCTCCTCATCAGTATTGAAATTTGCATTTAAAATATTAGGGAAAAAAAATAGTTTCAGTACGAAAAACATAATAAATAATTTAATCAGAATAATCGTCCATAAGGTCTTGCCCAAAGTCATATTTCTGAATCCGTCTACATAAAATCGAAATATACGAACAAATACATTTTTATTATTTATCAAGGTCATTCTCTATTCGGTATTAGAAAGCTTACGAATACAAACTTAAAAACTATTTTTCATATTTATAAAATAAATCAGGATTTTTATCTGCAAACAATATCAAAAAGACTCTGCCCGATCACTCAGACAAAGTCTTTTCTTCATCAAAAACACCCCAACATATTAAGCTTTGCAAACTTCTTGGCGGAAAATACGCATATCTTCCAACCATGACTCAATATCTTCTTCATGCTCCAATTCTTCTGCAAGAATATGAGTAGCGATATTGAAAGTCGTAAAATCTTTTCCATTAGTGAAATTAGCGATATCTTCGTATCTCTGAATAGCACATCTTTCTGATCCGAGATTTTGTTTCAATATAGCCTCAATATTAGGATCTACCGGAGGAAGATATTTACAATGAGCTAATTTAAACCATTCTTCAGGCGACAGAACCGGAGTACCATCCAACTGAATAATTCTGTCAATTAACAGTTTTGCATGATCAAGTTCTTCATCTGCATGTTTCAATAATTCTTTTTCAATGTCATCATGCATCGGACCTTTCATTACACGTGCTCCTACCCAATATTGATAATATGCCAACCATTCTTCTGCCAATGCCTGATTCAGAACATCGATCAAACTCTTTACATCCAATGTAAGAATTTCAACTCCTTTTTTTCCCATAATTCTATTTTTATTATGTAAATAAATGTCGATTTATTACTTAAAACAAACTATGAGATAAAATGTTTAGAATCCGGAATAATTATATGATGTCCGATAAAAAAGAAGTCCGGAATATTCCGGACTTCTATAAATCATTTTTTTATCATCTTTTGTGTTTTACAACCGTTATCTGTCTCCACTTTTACAACATACATTCCCGGTAATAAGCCAGACAAAGATAATTTACAGATTTTTTCATTTATATCCGATTGCCGGTAAACAAGTTTTCCGTAAACATCATATAAAGTGACATTTTTTATAGAACTTCCACTACTAACCGTAACTTCATCCCTAACAGGATTCGGCTGAATATGAATATCCCTATTCTTATCTTCCTCCTTTACCGTTGTAACAGAAGAAATATCTCCTGAACCCGACACAAATGTCACCACTGAAAGAGGGGGTATCTTAAACACATCGCCTTCTTTAATCTTAGGATAAGCTTTCATATTGTCACCCTCTGAAGTCACATAAGGAGTAAACTCCAAGTCTGTATTACCGGATATATTCTCTACCTTAAACGTAAACGGTCTTTTCACAGTTCTCGAATTTGTCGCAATAATTACGACTTGCTGCGTTGCTTCATTAATGTACGAAGAATACATATCGTTCTTCAACGCATCGACAACACTTAAATTATCTGACCGTTTCGCTTCCACCCGCTTCATTCCAGGACGTACGAATCGGGAATATTGTCCTAATGTGTAAAGAAGCTTTGTATCGCTAAAAAAACCATCCGTAAGATCTTTAGTCGTTTGGGCTTCGATCAGGGCGAAACGGCTTTCTCCATAATGATTGGCTGGCGCAAAAGTTGTCCACCAATGCCACCCGGTAGCATTAGCTACCACCAGATCGACATGCAGCATACGGGCAAGAGACATAGCACACTCTATCTCACGAAGATTCCCGCCATGACTACCGGGATGTCCCCAAGTATATCCATTATCCAAAAGGCTGTACTCCGACTGAAAATATTCCAAATCAGTATTTGTTGTATTCAACTTTTCGCGAAATTTGACACGGGTATTATACATCCTTTCAGCATTAGTATCATCCCAATAACTATGTGCAGATACGATATTAGAAACATTCGGCAATCCCGCTACTTTCATCGCCGACTGCTCACTTCCCCAGAATTTCGGAATTTGGGACATCGAACGACTAAGAGAACCAGCCTCTGCAAAAGTCAACTGCGTCGTCAACTGTTTTGCCGCAAACGCACTGCTCATAGCCTTTATCACATCTGCAATCTCCTGATCGGTGGCCGGCGATCCCTCCTGTTCTCCATCATTCCAAGCATATTGTGGTTCATTCATCGGACTGATATAATCGAAATGAATACCCTCCTTGTCAAAATGATCGACAACCTCTGCTGCAAACAACGCATAATCGTCGTATTTATCTTCCGCAAGAATATAATTCCATTTTTTTTCTTCATTATAAGCATACCCATGCTTCGTCATATATATAGGAGGAGAATTCATAAATCCTAAAAGGTCTTCTACGCCATATTCCAATGCCGCCTTTCTAAGAAACCAGAGCTGCCCGGTCTGTCTCTCCCATGTATAAGTTCCATCGGGATTCAAGAAACATTCGGTACGCCTACTAGGTTTTGATATTTTACTATCCTCACCTTGTTCTGCCGAACCCGAACCGATATTGAACCGCCAGCAAGAGAGGCCTATCCCTTTCGGATTTCCGTTTTCATCCAGCTCTTTACTGAACAGCAGTTCAGCTAAACGATTCTTCTTCGCTTCAGGCCAGTAACGTCCCAATAAATCCGTATCCCAAGCATCTGACGATCCGAAATTCCGTATTGTCTGATATTTATTTGAACAATTGACGGTTATTTCGACCGGAGACATAAGCGTTGATGAATAGTAATAGGCAACATCTTCGACATCCATCGCATAATCATCGACCATCAACTCATCATAAAGCCCTCCGGCACTCTCTGATGCAACAGTACTACCTAAAAACCATTTATCAAGACCTAAATTATAAGGATTTACCGCTACCTTTACAGCCGTCTGCTTACCATTTTGGTATATATACATAACACTTTCAGAATCATCTATCGCATGCACTACACTTATTGCATTCCATTTCCCGGACTCTAAAAGCTCACTGCCCACCGTCTCGGTCTTCTCCCCTTCTACGATGGTCTCCAAAACCACATAGGCTGCATCCCCGTCAACCTTTATCTTAAGGCCATAACCGTTGTTTTCATCCTTAAAAGCCCGATAAATATATTTGCCATGATCTGCATCGTCAATAGATTCTTTCTTATACAGAAAATTCAACGTCGAAGCTTCATCGGGAATGATATTATCGGAAAACTGCAACTGTCCGCCTGCTTCCAACTTTACCACCTGACCCCTCTGTGAATCCTCTTCAAATGAATATCCTGACCCCTCGATAGTGATGCGTCCGCCTTCCTCTTTCAAATCATTATCGAAAAGGAAAGTTATAGGGCCTTCCGGAAGAGGCTCCGTTATGGCTTCGCCCGCATATATTTGAGCTACCTGACTCGCACTCAACGGATAATGATAGATGTTGACATCATCTATCGATCCGGTGCTCGGGTACGGTGAACGATCGGGATTAACACCGAAATAAAGATGTGTCAGATCCAACAAAGATATAAGAGACAAGATCTTTCTCGAACCTACTTTCTTACCGTCCAGATAATAATTCCAAGAAACTCCGGCAACTACCAACGCAATATGATGCCATGTATTGTTCTTTTCTATTTGAGAGCCGTACAGCGTCTCCCAAACACCTTCATTAAAAGATTTAGCATCGCAAACAATAGCAGAAGATGACGTATTTTCATACATAGGCATCAAATAAATATTGCTGCCATTAGTGGAACTATAAAATTCAAAAATCTGTTTCCAAGCTCCATCCGAATCGAAAGAACTGCGTTTATACCAGAAAGAAAGTGACAACGTATCTCCTATGACAGGTGCAGGAGTTATTACCGCATACTGGGACTTAACCCTGTCGAATGAAAGTACCTTTCCTCGAACAGGATCATCGACGATCCTCGCCCCTTTTAACTCCATGCTCGTATTGGACAGGTTGTCCTCGGCCGTACCTTGTTCAAAATTATAGGATGCATACAATTTATAATCCGCATAATTTTGAGCCAATAGCCAACTCGGCAAAGTCAAAGCAATAAGTACTAATAACTTCTTAATATTCATATCTCCTCAAGTCATAATCTAACACATTTCAAATCATTTCTTTATCATCTTTTGTGTTTTACAACCATTATCTGTCTCCACTTTTACAACATACATTCCCGGTAATAAGCCAGACAAAGATAATTTACAGATTTTTTCATTTATATCCGATTGCCGGTAAACAAGTTTTCCGTAAACATCATATAAAGTGACATTTTTCATAGGACTTCCACTACTAACCGTAACTTCATCCCTAACAGGATTCGGCTGAATATGAATATCCCTATTCTTATCTTCCTCCTTTACCGTTGTAACAGAAGAAATATCTCCTGAACCCGACACAAATGTCACCACTGAAAGAGGGGGTATCTTAAACACATCGCCTTCTTTAATCTTAGGATAAGCTTTCATATTGTCACCCTCTGAAGTCACATAAGGAGTAAACTCCAAGTCTGTATTACCGGATATATTCTCTACCTTAAACGTAAACGGTCTTTTCACAGTTCTCGAATTTGTCGCAATAATTACGACTTGCTGCGTTGCTTCATTAATGTACGAAGAATACATATCGTTCTTCAACGCATCGACAACACTTAAATTATCTGACCGTTTCGCTTCCACCCGCTTCATTCCAGGACGTACGAATCGGGAATATTGTCCTAATGTGTAAAGAAGTTTTGTTCCGTGAATAAAGCCATCATTAAGACCTTCTACCGTCGGAGCTTCAATTAAAGCAAAGCGGCTTTCTCCGTAATGACTACCCGATTCAAAAGTTGTCCACCAATGCCACCCGGTAGCATTAGCTACCACCAGATCGACATGCAGCATACGGGCCAGGGAGATGGCACATTCTATTTCACTGAATCCCCCTTCTGAACCTGGATGCCCCCAACTGTATCCGCCGTCCAAAAGACTGTACTCCGACTGAAAATATTCGAGTGGAGGATTCACGGCATCCATAGCTTTCCTAAAATTAACGCGGGTATCATACATGCCCTGAGCATCCTGATCTGCCCAATAACTATGTGCAGATACGATATTAGAAACATTCGGCAATCCCGCTACTTTCATCGTCGGCTGTTCATTCCCCCAAAATTTCGGAATCTGAGACTCTGCACTACCAAGAAAACCGGCTTCTGCGAAAGTCAACTGTGTCGTCAACTGTTTTGCCGCAAACGCACTGCTCATAGCCTTTATCACATCTGCAATCTCCTGATCGGTAGCCGGTGATCCTTCTTGCCCTCCTGCCCAAGCATACTGTGGCTCATTCATCGGGCTGATATAATCGAAATGAATACCCTCCTTGTCAAAATGATCGACAACCTCTGCTGCAAATAACGCATAATCGTCGTATTTATCTTCCGCAAGAATATAGTTTGATCCATTATCTTTATTATAAGCATAACCGTGTTTCGTCATATATATAGGAGGAGAATTCATAAATCCTAAAAGGTCTTCTACGCCATATTCCAATGCCGCCTTTCTAAGAAACCAGAGCTGCCCGGTCTGTCTCTCCCATGTATAAGTTCCATCGGGATTCAAAAAACATTCGGTACGTTTCGAATCGCCCATTCCTGCATCATCGCCTTGCGTTGCCGAACCCGAACCGATATTGAACCGCCAGCAAGAGAGGCCCATCCCTTTCGGATTTCCGTTTTCATCCAGCTCTTTACTGAACAGCAGTTCAGCTAAACGATTCTTCTTCGCTTCAGGCCAAAGCCGCCCCAACCAATCGGCATTCCAGGCATCAGACGATCCGAAATTCCGTATTGTCTGATATTTATTTGAACAGTCGACGGTTACTTCGACCGGAGACATAAGCGTTGATGAATAGTAATAGGCAACATCTTCGACATCCATCGCATAATCATCGACCATCAACTCATCATAAAGCCCTCCGGCACTCTCTGATGCAACAGTACTACCTAAAAACCATTTATCAAGACCTAAATTATAAGGATTTACCGCTACTTTCGCTGCCGTCTGCTTACCGTTCTGATAAACGCGTATAATGATTCTGGGGGTTACCGCATGCACCACACTTATTGCATTCCATTTCCCGGACTCTAAAAGCTCACTGCCCACCGTCTCGGTCTTCTCCCCTTCTACGATGGTCTCCAAAACCACATAGGCTGCATCCCCGTCAACCTTTATCTTAAGGCCATAACCGTTGTTTTCATCCTTAAAAGCCCGATAAATATATTTGCCATGATCTGCATCGTCAATAGATTCTTTCTTATACAGAAAATTCAACGTCGAAGCTTCATCGGGAATGATATTATCGGAAAACTGCAACTGTCCGCCTGCTTCCAACTTTACCACCTGACCCCTCTGTGAATCCTCTTCAAATGAATATCCTGACCCCTCGATAGTGATGCGTCCGCCTTCCTCTTTCAAATCATTATCGAAAAGGAAAGTTATAGGGCCTTCCGGAAGAGGCTCCGTTATGGCTTCGCCCGCATATATTTGAGCTACCTGACTCGCACTCAACGGATAATGATAGATGTTGACATCATCTATCGATCCGGTGCTTGGATGCGGTGAACGATCGGGATTAACACCGAAATAAAGATGTGTCAGATCCAACAAAGATATAGGAGCTAAGATCTTTTTCGAACCAACTTTCTTACCGTCCAGATAATAATTCCAAGAAACTCCGGCAACTACCAACGCAATATGATGCCATGTATTATCCTTTTCTATTCGAGGACCATATAACGGCTCCCAAATACCATTATTGATCTTATTGGCACAGGAAACAATACCACTTGAATTATCATCATACCCGTATATCGGCATCAAATAAATATTGCTGCCATTAGTGGAACTATAAAATTCAAAAATCTGTTTCCATAGCTCATCTCCATCGAAAGAGCTGCGTTTATACCAGAAAGAAAGTGACAACGTATCTCCTATGACAGGTGCAGGCGTTATCACTGCATACTGAGACTTAACCCTGTCGAATGAAAGCACTTTTCCTCGAACAGGATCATCGACTATTCTCGCCCCTTTTAGCTCCATACTCGTATTGGACTGGTTGTCCTCAGCCGTACCTTGTTCAAAATTATAGGATGCATACAATTTATAATCCGCATAATTTTGAGCCAATAGCCAACCCGGCAAAGTCAAAGCAATAAGTATCAACAGTTTCTTTACATCCATATTTTTTATTTTTAATTACTATTTCTATAAAAACTCTCATTTACCAAATAATCGCCATTAGCGGAGACCCAAATACTTAATAATGCAATCAATCGATACAAAGACAATCGATCACCATCTAACCAAGTTAAAAATCAAGACCGATTATACAGAGAAGATACGTTCCACATAACAAACACACATTTTTTTCATGATACAAAAATTATAGTAAAACAACTTAATCGGACAACAATCACTATAATAGCAGAAACAATTTTATAGAGAATTACTGCAATCTCTATTAAAAATTTAATTATGACAAATTTATCGATTCAACGACAAAGTAACAAGACAAAAATTAAGCATTGACAGATAGCAATTCATGCATAATGTGTTTTTCTGACTTAAAAAAACGACCAACAGCGAATTCTTTTTTAAAGACAGAATATATCAAATCATTCAAATACAGATAGTAAATCATGCAAAATATTCTTATTTCATCAAAAAATAGAACGGATTAAATGATATATTCGTAAATTAGCATAGACAAAAGGAATTTTATAACGCATAGAACTTTTTCGGTTATTCTGAAAATGATTGCTTTATAACTATTCGAATTTATTTTTAAACTACATAGAAACATCACAAACGGCTTATACAGCCTTAATTACCTATTTCTAACATACATACCAATCATGAAAATTTTATTAATAAGTCTCGGTATTATTATTTCCACTTTCTTATATTCCCAAAACCATTATGTCAAACAATTGGGAATAGAACAAGGTCTATCAAACAACTATGTCGTAAATATTACTCAAGATAAAGACGGATTTTTATGGTTTGCTACCGAAGAAGGTCTAAATAAATTTGACGGCAGTCGTTTTATTAATTATTATAAACATACCAATCATCTCAGTGGGAACGAATTGAACTGTATTTATGCCGACCCCTCAGAGCCTATTATATGGATAGCTACTCAACGAGCGGGAATGAACGCTTATAATTATGAAAAAAACGAATTAACCGTATTCTCACATAACGATTCGATACCCAGCAGCCTCATTACAAACGATGTCACACACATCTCCCCTGCAAAAGACGGGAATCTATGGCTCAGTACTTACTATCGGGGAATAGAATATTTCAATAAAAATACCGGAGAGTTCGTTCATTTCAATACCAACACATTCCCCGATTTACCCTCCAATAATACTTGGACTGTATTAGAAGATGAAAACGGGAATATATATATCGGGCATGTAAAACACGGAATGAGTATTATTTCTTTGAAATCCAAAAGCATAAAGAATTTCAGACATAATCCCCAAAATAGGAACAGCATACCCGGTAACCGAGTTAATTGCATATACAAAGATAATTCGAATAACATTTGGGTAGGAACTGAAAAAGGTGCAGCCTTATTCGACCCGAAAACAGAGCAATTTTTCCCTATAAATCAATTTACAAATATACCTTCAATATCTGCTGTTTTTGATATTCGTCAAATGGATAATGACAAAATCTGGATAGCTACAGAGCTAAATGGAATTTTTATCATAGATACCAAACACCAATATTATCTATCACAAAACCAGATCAACCCCGAACATATCACAGTAGGAAGCGATAATTACAGTTTATCCAATCCGACAGTAAGATGTTTATTTCAAGACTCTTTTAAAAATGTATGGATCGGGACTTACGGAGGAGGTGTTGATTTTATCGGTCATATTCCTCCATTTTTTAGAACTTATAGTTATTCTCCGATCGAAGAGTATAAAAACAACCTCAACAACAGAATCGTACTGAGCCTATGTATTGATAAAAATAATAAATTATGGATCGGCACTGACGGCGGAGGAATTAATGTTTTTGAAAAAGGCAATCGTACAGCCATTTACACCGAAGAAAACAAAAATTTAAGCCATAATTCTGTTACAAGTGAATATTGCGATTCACAAAATAATATATGGATAGGTACATTCATGGGAGGTGTAGATGTCTATAACAACGAGAAAAATACTTTTTCCCATATCAACTTAAAAGAAGCTACGACTCATGACGCCCGTTGTTTTTATGAAGACCAGGAACACAACATGTGGATAGGGACTAGTTCCGGAATATTCATCGTCAATACTCAAACTCAAGAAAATACACATCATTATACTACAATAAATTCTCCTCTTCCTGAAAATATGATACGTAGTATTGTTCAGGATAATAAAGGTCAAATATGGGTCGGCACTTTCGGACAAGGATTGTCTGTTTTCACAAAAAATATGCATCTTATCGGTCACTTCAATGAAAATAACGGATTTTGTTCCAATTGTATAAATCATATTTTCAAAGATTCAAAAAACAGAATTTGGATAGCAACCGGAGACGGATTAGCTTGTTTTGCTGCTAACGAAAACCGAAAATATAAAGTTTATAACCGGCAAGACGGCATTCATAATGCTCACATCCGGGCAATTACCGAAGACAATGAAGGAAATATCTGGTTTAGCACCAATGCCGGCATAAGCTGTTACACGGCAGACACCGAACAATTTATAAATTACAATTATTTCGAAAAAGTCCCGATGGGTAATTTTGCCAGTGCAGCCGTAGCCAAAGACGAAAACGGAATTATTTATTTCGGATCTATAAATGGAGCTCGTTATTTTGATCCGAGCGCAGTTCTAAGCAAACGTAAAGTATCACCTATTATCATTACCGAAATAAAAGTATTTGACGGACAATCTACATATAAAGATAATAATACTATAAATTTTTATGGACAAGATAATAAAGGTATAAAATTGACTTATAAACAAAATACTTTTAATCTAACATACAGTGTACAAGATCATTCCCAAGCTAATTTAGTTGACTATGCATATCGCTTAAAAGGGTTTGATGACTCATGGTACACTGTTGATGAAAATACAGTATTATTCCGTAATATTCCTCCGGGAGAATATGAATTCCAAATAAAAGCCAGGATTCGTAACCAAGAATGGACTGAGGAAATCAATACTCTCCCGATACATATTACACCACCGATTTGGTTATCTTGGTGGGCAAAAACACTTTATCTTATTTTTGCAGGATGCATCTTTTTCTGTCTTTTCAGACTTTATAAGAAAAAAATGGATATGCAACTTTTGTATGAGTTGGAAAAGAAAAATCACGAACAAGAAGAAGAACTGAATAACGAACGGTTACGTTTCTTTACTAACATCACACACGAATTGCGCACACCGTTAACTTTAATTTTAGGCCCTTTGGAAGATTTGCAAGAAGATAAAGATCTGCTCCCGTATCAACAAAAAAAGATATCAATCATTCATAATAGTGCCATTCGACTTTTAAATTTAATCAACCAAATACTCGAATTTCGCAAAACAGAGACACAAAACAAAAAACTTTGTGTAAGTAAAGATAACCTTGCTGCATTGGTTACAGAAGTCGGTCTCAAATACAAAGAACTGAATCCTAAGAAAAATATTGAATTCAACATTGCGATCGAAAGTGATCCTCTCCCCTTATATTTCGATAAAGAGATCATAACGATAATACTCGACAATTTAATTTCAAATGCCATAAAATATACGGAGAAAGGTTATATCAACATATCTCTTTATACTATCCGAAAAAATAATACAGATTATGCAGAAATCAGAGTTTCCGATACAGGACAAGGCATTCCTTCCGAAGAGTTGCCTCATATCTTTGAAAGATATTATCAAGCCAAGAATGACCGTCAAGTATCGGGTACCGGTATAGGGTTGGCTTTAGTAAAAAATCTTGTTAAGTTACATCAAGGAGAAATACATGCAGAAAGTATTCTCGGGAAAGGTAGTAGTTTCAGATTTTCTCTTATCATAAACAATATATATCCGAATGCCCTTCATACAGACTCCAAAGAAAAAGAACAAAACAGTAACCACGATACAGAATCTGCCGAAGATAGTATGCTTAACAATAACATTTCCGGAGAAAAACCCATTTTATTAGTAGTAGAAGACAATCCCGATATATGCGAATATATATCTGAATCATTCTCCGATTCATTCGAAGTCATTACTGCAGAAGAAGGTGAGGCTGGTTATCGTATGGCAATCTCTCAAATTCCCGACATTATAGTAACAGATATTATGATGGCCGGTATGGATGGAATCACTTTTTGTAAAATCATAAAAGGGGATGTACGCACAAGCCATATTCCGGTTATAATGCTCACAGCAAAGGACTCTTTACAGAATAAAGAAGAAGGTTATCTAGCCGGTGCAGACTCGTATTTGACAAAACCTTTCAGTGCGAGTTTATTGAGAAGCCGTATTCATAATTTATTAGAATCCCGTAAAAAACTGGCTAATCAGTTCAGTAACAACCTAAACATCAATTCCGATAAAAGTATAATACTTCACGAATCTCTAAACCAACTTGATAATGAATTTATACAAAAGATCACACAAATCATCGAAGACAATCTTAAATCAGAAAAAATAGATGTTACCTACCTTGCAGATAAACTATGCATGAGCAAATCTACTCTTTACCGGAAAATAAAAGCCTTAACCGGAATCTCGACAAATGAGTATGTACGAAAGATAAAAATGCAAAATGCAGAAAAACTAATGTTGGAAGGCAGATACACGATTTCTGAAATAGCTTTTAGAGTAGGAATGAATAGTCCCGTCTATTTCAGACAATGTTTCAAAGAAGAATTCGGAATATCCCCATCAGAATATTTAAAGCATTTGAAAAGTAAATAAAATACTGAGTTTTTAGCCAGCCTAAATTTTCTTATTGGAAAATTTAGACTGGTTACTAATCGGTTCTAAAAAGAATATGTCGTACCGACCAAGAGATTAGCCGCCGCATCAAACTTTGCAGAACATTTTTTTCCATCGACTTTATCTCCGAAAAACGAACCTCTCGGTTCAACAAATATACTCAATCTACGATTTATATTGAATTTAGCTTGCATACCGACGATCGCCGTATATGTCGTTTTTGCATCTGTAACGTTAGTCGGGAAAGCAGCTCCGACTCCCACAATTCCTATCATATCAAATAATCGATCCGGATCATATCCCGAAAAACAAGAAGTCAGATTTACTAAATAATCACTACGTAAAGATAAAATTGTCATCTTATCTGCATCATACCATACCGCAGGACGGAAAGTATTTGTTCCGAAAGACAAACGAACTCCGGAAATAGAATTAAACCAATAACCCAACGACACATCTGCATTAAAAGAAAGCTTATCTTTTACTTTTCCTATACGGGAAACAACGGTATTTCCCCAAACACCTGTACCAACGCCAGCCGAAACGAACGTTGAATTATCAACCTTTTCCGTATTTAAGTATCGCTCCGACCTATTTTTAAACTTGTAGGTCAATCCCAAAAGCAAATCTCCGGCAACCACCTGATTCCTGATTCCATCAAATCGATTGAAATATGCCGAAATTTGAGGCTCTAAAAATATATCTAAAGCTGGAGTTACACGAAATGCACCCTGCAATCCGGCAGAAATTCCCGGAATAAAACGTATCTTTTTATAAGAGGAAGCTACTCCCAATCCTAACTTAGCACCTAAAATACCGCTTAACGAAAACAATCTATCCGGATTATATCCTGCAGCAAGAGTACTCAAATTCAGCATATAATCTGCATCCAAACCTCCATGTACAGTAAACTCTCCGCTTTGATCTTCAACTTGTTCTCCCGATAAAGACAAACGCCATGCCGATAAAGGAGAAAACCAACGTCCTAAAGAAATCCTGCCGATAGGTCCGACATTCATATTCCGAAACATTTCATTATTAACATAAGTAGATATTCCGCCCGAAACAGAAGCAAAATAAGAAAAGCCTTTTTCACCCTCAAACAGAGAACAACTGGTCTCCCGGTCATATCCACGGAATGTATAACCGACACCGATATTCACAGTTGGAAGGACCGTTTTATATGTCGATAATCCCGAAAGAGCATTCCGATCGGCAACCCAAAGAAGATGAGGCTCGAGAAAAAGATTCCAATGAGAAGTAACATTAAATTGCGCCTGCAAACCAGCTTCTAATGCCGGATAGACTTTTTGATTCCGGTAAAAAGCCGATGGACCGGCAGCTGCGATCAAATTAAATAATCGATCTTCTTTATATCCGGCAAAAACCGATGTTATATTAAACATATAATCAGCTCCTGCTATAATTGCATTGTAACGGGTAGCCTTTCCTGCAGGAAAAGCCGAACCGATTATCATCCCCGTACCATTAACTCTCAAACCGGAAATAGCAGTAAACCATTTTCCTAAAGATATTGTCGCTCTGGCACTTAAAGCTTGCCGAGCAGAAAGTCCCAACTTGGGTCTGGAGACTATTCTCCCTAAACCTCCGCTAAGAGCAATAAACATATTATCAGAAAACACTCTATCAGCAAATTTATCTTGGTTTTTACGGATTTCCCGTTCAACCGTATTATATATTATACCGACACTCAAAGAACCTAAAGCATCCAATTTCGACACAGTCTTCCCTCCGGCTAAGCGATTCGTATAAAATGACATACGAGGCTCAACGTAAAAGTCTATATCTTTTGTCAGGCGAAGATTTCCTTGTAAACCAATTCCTGCACCCGGAACAATCGCCGCCTTATCCGTGCTTTTCTTTGCATAAATCCCTTCTATTCCTGCAACCCCGACAACTTCAAATAAACGATTCCGGTTGTATCCCCCGAAAGCCGTATTGAAATTCAACAAATAATCAGCTCTCAGTCCAACAGTCTTTAATCGATAATGCACTCCGTTCACAGGAGCTTTCCAATCTGAGAAACCTCCATCTGCTGAAAAACGAATTCCGGAAACCGGAGTTATCCATCCTCCTATTGCAACTTGCGCAGATGGGCCAAAAAAGTCGAAAACGCCATTAGAAAACATTTGTCTCGAAATCAATGCACGAGTACCTACCCCTCCGGATATAAACATATTATTTCGGAAAGGACGAAAAAATGCTGTCGTAACACGTTTCTCGACAGGGATCATCTTATATGAAACCCCAAGCATTACAGATCCGAAAAGATCATATTTACGCCATGAAGACCTATCATCAATATTATCTCGATAGATTGACAACTCCGGCTCGATAAACAAATCTACCAAAGGTGATAAATTGAACTTACCTTGAAACCCGCCACTTAGTCCCCACACATGGCGATAACTTGCATGACGAAACGCATTATGGTAACTAATACCCAAAATACCGACCAGTTCAAATAATCGATCCGGATTATATCGATTGGCAAATGCGCTCAAATTCATAAGATAATCCCAATTAACGCCGATAATTCCAGCTTTATTCCCAGTAAATCCATTATTAACAGACATATAACTGGCATCTAATCCTACACGAGAACCTATAACCGGAGTAAACCATTTGCCAACATAAAAAGAAGCCAAAGGACCGACATATATACCGGAAGCTTCACGACTCAGCTTCATATTAGCCCCTAAACCTCCTGATATGAACATATGGTCAGAAAAACGTCCGGACTCGAACTTCTCGGCTTTACGTCGCTTCTGCAAAGTATAATCCAATCCATTAATCTGAGCTTGAGTAAATCCTGATACAAAAAACAGACTCAGAACAAACAACCAGAAATATCTCGATGATGACATAGCAATATTACTTTCAATCTTTTATTTACGTTCTTTATCACAATAAATCCATCACATCCGCATCCACTTTGGCCACATCTCTTAAGGACGGATCTAATTCAAAAGCCTTTTCTATGTGATTGATCGCATCCATTACTTTATCTAACCGATTGGCCGCTATTGCCTTAACATACTCTGATCGGGCTGTTTCAGGTAAATTCTGAGCCTTTTCCCAAGCCTCGTCATTACGTTTCAATGCTAATAACAACACCACCTCGTTAATGCCACCTTCTTGTCCGAAAGTTGCCAGTGCTTCTTCATAATTGCCGTTTAACGCACGAGTTACAGACTTTAAATATTCCGAAGAAACTCCGTCTGGAATCAAAGAAACGACAGAATCAGCTTTTTCATATTTCCAATTGCTCAACAATGCTACAGCCTGATTGGTTAAGACCTCTTCAGGAGCATCTTTACTAATAAATGATTCTAAAATAGAATCATCGGGTCTACCTTGATTTATATAAAGAGCCGAAAGATTATTCGCCGCTAACATAAATTTAGGATAAACTTCAAGAGCTTGTTTATAAATCGTTTCTTTCTCTTCATCCGACTCAGCGATTTCAAACATCCGCCAAAATTCATGACGTGACAACTGCTTATAATCTTTAAGATAAAGTTCTTTGATCTCTGCATCTGTGAGAAAACGATATATCGAATAATCAAAATTATACTCTACCCGTCTCATTAAAGGCAAATAGTGCGGTACGATTACACTTCTATAATAAGGGAGTCTGATTATTGCCCGCCATTGTTTATCCGGACTATCGGGATATTTATTTACGATATTTTGTAAATCTTGAGCCTGCCCGAAAAGAGAATCTCGTCTCATCATTTCGATTGCAGTCTGCCAAGTTTCAACCTTCGAACCTGTCTGAATTTTCAAAAAATCCAGAGTCTCTTTATTCAAATGCGATAAAATACGATTTACCGCCAAATCCATACGTTTTTTAGCCAAAACAAGGTTTTTATCATGAGGCCCTTCCGGAGAAGAAACACCCAAGATAGAAAAAGTCTGCAATTTTGCATCCGGATTAGTTTCTATAGAAGACAACCGTTCCCTCAATTTTGCCAATTCCGATGCATTTTTCGGATCTCTATCATTGATATCCGCCTTACCAGGTAAAAAGGAAAGTTCTACTTCCCCTCTGTCATTACGCAACTGTAATTCGGGTTTCGGGAAATAGCGTTCATCCGTAATGTCCTTCGCTTTCAATTTATATTCAAAAAAACGTAAAGGATTAACAAGTCCCCGAGCTATCTGAAAACTATCCGTAAATAAAATCCGGTTATAATTTTCAAGAGACAATCGAATATCGGCACGAAAATCTTCTTTAAGATTTTCGATATAGGCAGAATCATGGTATGCAACCAATTCTCCGTTCTTAGTCATTTCACTCTTACGTATATAAGGCTCTAAAGGATCGTTTTTCAGATCAAACTCATACATACGTTCCTGCGTAAGCGTATATTCTCGCCCATCTGTCACTACAGGTTTTAACAAAACACCCTTTTTATGAGTAATATTATATAATGTCGGTTGAACGATAAGTCGGGTATTGCTGGAGAACATCTCCGCAGGTACTTTAAAACGAGTTCTTAAATGAAAATAATTTCCGACAACCTCGATCTCGGAAGGCTCGAAAATAACCTTATTCTTAATTTTTGCAACGACCGAAACTTCTTGTATTTTTACCGCAGTAGAAACCAAAACAACATCAATTATCTGGCGTCCTTTTACCTTTATATCTTGCCCGTCATATCCAAGGCATGTAAAATTCAAAATGCCATTTACCGGTACAATAACAGAATACTTACCATCTTCATCCGTCAAACCGACCACCTTTTTCGTTTCTTTATTTATAATAGTAACCCCCGCCAAACGCTCTTCATTATTGCCCCTGACAACTCCTGCCACACGTAAATTTTGAGCAATAATATCAACTCCCGAAAGTAGGAAGATCAAAGCAGATAAAAAACATATCTGTATAAAACTTTTCATCGTGTACACTTAATTATATTTTACCACAAATACACTGTATTATCAACACAAAATATATAAAATCAGCGCAGTATATAAACAAAAGAGAGAGCTAACTTCACAGGGACAAGCGCCCATCCCCTATCATTGACAGATAAAGGTCGAGGTTCTGTATTAGGATATTTATATTGACGGTAACGAAGAGCTCCTATCCCTACCGATGCTTCAAAATTCCAATGTTTATTGATCACTACTGCATAACCGTATGTCACACCTGCAGCGACAGCGTCTCCGTAATAGTATTTACGTTTCAGCAATGCATCGTAACTGGTATAAAAAGCTGTAGCTCCTAAATAGTGCCGGGACATAGGTCTACCGAACCAATACCTTAATTCAGGTTGTACTAAAACATGCTTCAAATCTAAAGATGAACCGGGAAACCAAACGTTAAATGAAGCTGAAAGATCTAACGATAAATGATTACTTAATACAAATTCAGCACCTAAATTCGGAGAAACAGTCGCCCATTGTACTAAATTGGTCTTCAACGCCAATTTTTGTGCATATCCATTGATTGAAAACAAACAAAGTAAAATAAAACAAATTTTACGGCAATGTACAATTTTCGCTTTCAAAGAAATAAATTTAAATAAAGAATTTCACACCTAAAACTATACACACGACAATAAATTATCTTTTTATTTTAGTAACTTATTGTCAAAAAATCATGGCAAAAATACATAAATAAAATTGATTAACAATCTAAAAGCGATTTTTAGTACACAAAAATTATATTTAAAATATAATTCTATAAAACACAAAAACAGTATTTATCAATAATCGCTTTCACCCGTTTACAGCCTAAGAGCTATTTTTATATTTGATTTAATCCTGTCGCAATTCGGCAAAACCAACTACTTCCCCTATCTACAACCTTTTCAAAAAGAAAAGCACTTTTTCATTTTGAAAAGGTATTTTTATAGAATAAATAACCATATTATACTAAATATCAAATATTTACATAAAACAAATTTATATATGGCATGCCCTTTGCTCAAGTTATAATATGAAACTATATATTATATCAAATAGATTACCGGCCAAAGCCTGTAAAGAGAAAAACGGCACATTCATTTTTTCTCGAAGTGAAGGAGGATTAGCGACAGGGTTAAATTCTCTAAAAACCACCGACGAGAAACATTGGATCGGATGGCCGGGTATTTGTGTAGATAAAAAAGAGGACGAACAGATCATTTCAGAACAATTAGAAAAATTAAATTTCCACCCCGTCTTTTTATCATGCGATCAATATAAAAATTACTATGAAGGATATAGTAATAGTACAATTTGGCCCTTATGCCACTATTTTTTCGCATATACAGAATATAAAAACTGTTTTTGGAAAGCTTATCAAGAAGTAAATGCTCTTTTCTGTGAAAAAATTTGCAGTATCGTATCCGCAGATGATTATGTTTGGATACAAGATTATCAGTTAATGCTGCTACCGGGCATGCTGCGAAAACGCATGCCCCATCTGCGTATCGGTTATTTCCACCATATACCTTTTCCCTCATACGAATTATTCAGAATTTTGCCTGAGCGAGGAGAAATTCTACAAGGATTATTGGGTGCTGATTTCATCGCATTCCATACACACGATTATATGCGTCATTTCATCAGTGCAGCAGAACGGGTACTCAACATAGACTTCCAATTAGACGAAATTCAAATAGGAAATCGGGTTATACGTGTCGAAGCATTACCTATGGGTATCAATTATGATCTTTATCATAGTGTATCGGAAAATCCTGAAGTACAAAAGGCCATCAATCGCTTTCAAAATTTGTTCGGCAACCATAAAATGATATTATCCGTCGATCGATTAGATTACAGCAAAGGAATTTTACATCGTTTATGGGGCTTTTCTCTATTCTTAGAACACCATCCCGAATACCTCGGTAAAGTGACATTAGCGATGGTAATCGTACCATCGAGAGATCAAGTAAATCAATATGCAGAATTAAAAACTAAAATAGACGAAGAAATAGGAGCAATCAATGGAAAATATTCAACAATAGACTGGACACCCGTATGCTATTTCTATCATGGATTTTCTTTTGAAGAATTAGCCGCTATGTACTTTGTTGCAGATATAGCATTAGTTACTCCACTGCGTGACGGGATGAACTTAGTAGCTAAGGAATATGTCGCAACAAAACAAAACAATCCCGGAGTACTGATACTAAGCGAAATGGCCGGTTGTGCGGTAGAACTAACAGATGCCATACAAATTAATCCGAACGATATTGAGGAAATAGAACAAGCTATCGTAAAAGCATTAGAAATGCCTGAAAGAGAACAAAAAAACAGAATTAATCACATGCAGGCAATTTTATCTAATCAAACTATTAACAAATGGGCTGCAGATTTTATGACCGAATGGAATGATATATGCAGCAAAAATCAACGATTCAGATTAAAACGCATTGTAGGTCCTGTTATAAGTGACATACGATCGAGATATAAACATGCTCATAAACGTCTTATATTACTTGATTACGACGGAACATTGACCGCTATACGAAATCGTCCGGAAGATGCCAAACCCGATCCTGAACTGATAGAATTGTTGCAACAATTAGCGGAAGATAAAAAAAATCATATCGTAATCAATAGCGGAAGAGACCATCTGACTTTAGAAAAATGGTTGGGACAACTGCCTATATCTTTTGCCGCTGAGCATGGGGCATTTTATAAAGAAAACGGGAAATGGAATAAAAATATACAATCGACCGAATGGAGTCCATCTTTACTCTCTACATTAAAACTCTTTGTATCTAAAACCCCCCGTTCTCACCTCGAAGTAAAAGATACGGCACTGGCATTTCATTACCGACAGACAGACAGTTGGTTAGGAGCACTACGTGCTCAACAATTAACCAATTCTTTAATAAAAATATGCTTACAGCAAAAATTACAAATATTACAAGGAGATAAAGTAGTCGAAATTAAATCTCCACACTGTAACAAAGGCTCTGAAGTAAATCGCTTACTTCAAAAAGACCACTACGATTTTATACTGGCCATAGGGGACGATGTGACTGATGACGACATGTTCCAAGCGCTTCCGTCAACATCTGTTACCGTAAAAATCGGAACTGCATCAAAAAATGCACGATACAATCTGACTGCTCAATCAGAAGTCATACCTTTTCTCCAAGCTCTAATACATCGAGATTTATTTCAACAAAAAAATCTCGACAGAAAGGAGAATATTTTTTCTATTATGAATTTCTTCAAAAAATTACTTCCAAACAACAAATAATAAAAACGAATATGAGTAATCTGAATTATGGTGTTATAGGAAACTGCCGCACGGCAGCCCTCATCTCTGAAACCGGAAATATCGAATGGTTATGTTTCCCCGAATTCGATTCACCCTCTATTTTCGCAGCATTATTAGACCGTAAAAATGGTGGTAATTTCGGATTTCAGGTATCGAATAAATATTCTATTTCACAATCATACGTACCTCACACCAATATCCTATCTACTCGTTTTTCTTCAGAGGAAGGAGAATTCGTTGTTGTCGATTTTATGCCGTGTTATCATTCCCAAAATAAAGATGAGCATTACCGTCCTGCAGAAATTTATCGTTATATTAATCGCATCAAAGGACATCCCCGATTTAAAATCGATTATAACCCAGCTCCAGACTACGCAAGAGGTAAAGTAATTTATAACATGACACCTCAATATATAGAAACTTATAGTTCCCAAAATAACAAAGACCGACAATATTTATATTCATCGCTCCCTTTAGAAACAATCCTAAATCATCAAGAAATTATATTAGAAAAAGATGAATTTCTTCTTTTATCCTATAATGAAAAAGTCATACCCGTCAACATCGAACGAGAAAAATTAGAATATTGCAGGACATTAGTATACTGGCTTAACTGGATAAACCGAACAAAAAAATATTCTATATATAACGATATTATAGAAAGGAGTCTATTAATCTTAAAACTAATGTCATACTACAACGGTGCTGTATTAGCGGCTTTAACGACCAGCTTGCCGGAAGCTATCGGAGAAGTAAGAAACTGGGATTATCGTTTCTGCTGGTTACGTGACGCATCTATGTCTATCGAAACATTATTCCAAATAGGACATCCGGATGCAGCACGTCGATTCATGAAGTTCATACAATCAACATTTGTTGCCAAACATGAGTCATTTCAGATCATGTATGGAATTCGAGGCGAACGTAAATTAACAGAAATCATCCTCGATCATCTCTCAGGATACAAAAACTCAAAACCAGTACGTATAGGAAACGATGCTTACCATCAACGGCAAAACGACTCGTTCGGATATTTGATGGACCTCATTTATCAGTATTATCAATTAATGCCGGGCACTCTCGATGAAATTGAAGACATTTGGGAAATGGTTAAAAGCATTATAGCCATAGTCATCGAAGATTGGCATAAACCGGACAAAGGCATTTGGGAAATACGAGGAAAAGAACAGCATTTCGTATCCTCTAAAGTCATGTGTTGGGTTGCTTTGGACAGGGCTTCTCGCATCGCAATCATGCTCGACAAGTACAGTTATAGCGAACGCTGGAAAAAAGAAGCGGACAAGATAAAATCCGATGTTTTAAAATATGGCTGGAAAGAAGAAATACAGAGCTTTTCACAAACTTATGAAAATCTATATTTAGATTCTTCTCTATTATTGATGGAGCCATACGGCTTTCTACAAGCAGACGATATACGCTACCACAAAACCGTAAAAGCCGTAAAAAAAGCTTTATTTCATAAAGGTCTGATGTACAGATATAACAATGAGGATGATTTCGGACTACCATCTTCCGCTTTCACAATCTGTACATTCTGGCTTATCCGAGCATTATACGTCATAGGTGAAAAAGAAGAAGCTCGTTGTCTATTTAATGAGGTTCTCTCCTATTCTAATCATTTAGGCCTGTTTAGTGAAGACATCAATTTCGACACAAAAGAGCAACTTGGTAATTTTCCTCAGGCATATTCTCATTTAGCATTAGTAAATACAGCAATTCTTTTTGCAGAAGAAGAAAAAAGGCTTGATTTTATACGACCTTAGAAAAATTATGTAAATACAAACAAAACACAATCACCTACTAATCAACAAAATATAAAGAATATATTTTCCATTTAGAAAAAACGTCTAAAAAAATACAGAACATAAAGCGTTTATACAAATTTTAAATTACCGACCCGTTAAATATATTGCATACATTTGGCTTATAATCTCTCTTTTGCTACTTTTGCAATAGAGAATTAAGGAATATGGTCGCACTTTCAGATATACAACAAGCCAAACAAAGATTCGGTATCATTGGAAATACACCGGGATTATTAAGAGCTGTCAGTCGAGCTCTGCAAATCGCTCCGACCGATCTCTCCGTACTAATAACCGGAGAAAGCGGAACGGGTAAAGAATTTTTTCCGCAGATTATACACACAAACAGTCATCGTAAACATGGACGTTATATTGCGGTAAATTGCGGCGCTATACCTGAAGGTACTATTGACTCAGAGCTTTTCGGGCACGAAAAAGGTTCGTTTACCGGAGCTCTTGCCGATCGTAAAGGATACTTCGAAGAGGCTGATGGAGGAACGATATTCTTAGACGAAGTCGGAGAACTACCCCTAACAACACAAGCTCGTTTATTGAGAGTTTTGGAAAGCGGAGAGTTCATAAAAGTCGGTTCTTCCAAAGTTCAAAAAACCAATGTCCGTATCGTTGCTGCGACAAATGTCAATATGATTAAAGCGATCTCAGAAGGAAAATTCAGGGAAGACCTATTTTATCGATTAAATACCGTACCTATCGAATTGCCTCCGTTACGAGATAGAATGGATGATATACTCCTTCTGTTTAGAAAATTCTCAAATGATTTTGCTGAAAAATACCGGATGCCGGCGATACAACTGACCGATGATGCAAAAAATTTATTACTGACTTACCGATGGCCGGGAAACATCAGACAACTAAAAAACGTAACAGAACAAATATCTATCTTTGAGACTTCTCGTGAAGTATCAGCCGATATTATAAAGTCATATTTACCGTCATATAATGTAGAACGGTTACCGGTCGTAAGCGGTTCAGAAGGGAAAGACGGCTTTCTATTCGGAAACGAACGAGAAATGTTGTATCAGATTATCTTCGAAATGCGTAAAGAGATGAACGAGCTGAAAAGTATCGTGGATAATCTGGCAGCATCTGAAAACGGACATGGGTTGAAAGTTTACACACCGGAACACAATACAGCAATAACCCATCCCACCGTTCCGGTCGTTAAGACATTCCATATCGATAAAGAATCTACAGAAGATGTGCACGATGAAAGTGTGTTCGAAGAAACTTCTCTATCTTTGGAGGACGCAGAAAAAGAGATGATCCGAAAATCCTTGGAAAGAAATAATGGGAAACGAAAAAAAACTGCAGAAGAACTGAAAATATCGGAGCGTACACTTTACCGTAAAATTAAAGAATATAATTTGGAGTAAGCCACACAAATGAAACGATTAACCATACTATTGCTGATCATATTGACCTCTTGTACCATATCTTACAAATTCAACGGAGCAGCAATCGACTATAATACGACAAAAACCATATCCGTAGCCGAGTTTCCGATCAGGGCAGCATTGGTATACCCTCCTCTCGGTCCTGCATTTAATGAAGCCTTGAAAGATATATACACACGACAAACCAGATTAAGCATGGTCAAAACCGGAGGAGATTTGCAAGTTGAAGGAGAAATTACGGGTTATGACCTGAGTCCTCAAGCTGTAACCGAAGATGCTTATGCATCACAAACAAGGCTGACCATCTCGGTAAAAGTAAGATATACCAATACGAAAAATCCTAATCTTAACGTTGATCAGACTTTTAGAGCTTATAGAGATTTTTCCAGTAGCCAGATGTTGACTCAAGTCCAAGATGAGTTAATCTCCCAAATTGTGGATGAATTAGCGGAACTAATATTTAACGCAACCGTAGGAAGTTGGTAATTATGTCGATAAACGGAGAAAAAATACGAAAAGAATTGTCTGAAGGTATTCCGCAAATACCATTAGAAGACTTACGTACATTACAATCCGATTATCCTTATTTCCAAGCTATCCGTTTTTTATATTTAAAAAGAGTACAAAAAGAAGAACCGCTTCTCTACCCTGAGGCCCTTGAAAGAAATGCTATTTATTCAGGTGATCGCAAATCTCTATTTTTTTTACTGGAAGGTGCTCGCCAATCCTGGACTTCCCTTTACCGACAAAATATCGAATCAGAAAAGAGTAAGGAATCTTTTTCATTAATAGATTCTTTCTTGTCGGCACAAAATGAAAATTTTTCCGAAAGTATCGAACAGCTTATTTTTCAAACAGGAGGAATACCAGCAACAGATTATTTGTCTCTCTCCAAAACTGAAAGTGGAAATGATACTTCAAATTTAAACGAATTGCAAAATATCGACCTGATAAATTCTTTCATTGAAAAATCGGAAAAAGGGAATCCTCTGGTTACCGACATAGATGCCACAATAAAACCGGGAAATACAAAAAATATCCCCGAAACACCACTAACAGAATCTACAGATGAAGCTTTCCTAACTGAAAGTCTGGCAAAAATATACATTAAGCAAAGAAGATATTCCAAGGCTTTGGAAATAATTAAAAAATTAAGTTTGAAATATCCAGAAAAAAATATTTACTTTGCAGACCAAATAAGATTTTTAGAAAAATTGATTATTAACATAAAAACCGAATAAAATGTATTTGTTCATTACCATCTTAATTCTAATCGCATCAATATTTTTAATATTGATCGTATTGGTACAAAACTCCAAAGGAGGAGGTCTTGCATCAGGCTTCTCTTCAACTAATCAGATTATGGGAGTCAGAAAGACAACCGATTTTGTTGAAAAAGCAACTTGGACACTCGCCGGTACGGTCGTTATCTTAAGTATCGTAGCTTCAGCATTCTTACCATCTGCCAATACAGGCAGTCACGGATCAGAAATTAAAGATGCCATAAAAAAAGAAATTCCCGCCACTGCACAACCGGGATTTGAAACACAACAAACTACAGCACCGATTGCACAACCGGATTCTGCAAAATAAAAAATAAAATAAAACGGGCTGATTTTTATGAATCAGCCCGTTTTGTATAAAACAAATCAACTTAAAGGGGGTAAAGTAATTGTTTCTTCAGTTTCTGTCCAGTCGCTTACTTCAAACCCTGATCCTTCAGTTGTCTCTGAAAATATTATATTCGAGACCATTATTATCGACAACTTTGTTCCCGGAGATAAAATCGAAGAGAGGTGTGTCTCATATTTTTTTGTTTCCCCATTTTTCAAATCAATTTCTACCCTGAAATAAGGAGGTACATCTGAAGGCAATACCATTGCAGTTTTGTTGACAGCCTGCGTTCCAGAAATTGTTAAAGGAATCATTACTGTTTTTGTATAATTCTCATAATTTCCATTATATACATTTACTTTTTCCGCCAAATTTCCGACATACACTCTGACTGAATCAATAGAAGTAGCTAAAGAGCTGCTATCCTCATTTTTTAAAGTCACATTAATACCAGCTGTTTTACGTTGTAAAGCAACAGCTATATTCTCACTTCCTAAATCAACTTGTTTTACAGCAAACACATAATCGTATATCGGATAACAAATCGTATCTGAAGAATATTGTCGTAATCCATAATATTGCGAACTCATATCTTCATTCAACACAAGTGCAGGTTCTGTTGACGCAGGATAATCATAAGTTCCGTCTGCTCCTGCAGAGGCAACACCCCAATATAACAAAGTATAAGTGCCTACCGGCAAAAGTAGCGGACGAATATAGTTTTGTATAGAACCCGAAGCAATTGTATATACAGGATTCAAAGGACTCAATTGTCCGTTTCTATAATTCCCATAATAAGTAGAAGTTCCAGACACACATGGATAAATATCCAAGATTCCAGAATACGGAGAATTTGTACTCAACTCGGTTACAAATAATTCCGGACTTGTTAGGTTGCTGGATTTAGGGTTACTTTCATTAAAACAATCATCGTCATTCGAACATCCTGCAGAAACCAACAAAGCTGAGAAAAAATAAAAAAACTTTTTCATATAAAAATAATTTATTAAATTAATATCACTCTTCAAGTAAACAGATCTGTAATTTATAACAGAGAGGTACAACAAAAAGTTTAAAGAATAACATTAGGGATTTTTCAAATCCTTTTTACTACCCGAAGCCATATTATCAGTACATTTGCAGAATTATACAAATTAAAATTTTCTGAATGCAGAGATCATCCGATTCACTTTATCACATACATAAAACCAGAAAACCTAATTTTTGGGCACTCAGTCCTCTTTTTGTTTTTCTGGGCATATATCTCATTACCTCTCTTTTAGTAAACGATTTTTATAAAGTTCCTATCGCTGTGGCATTTCTCATATCTTCGGCTTTTGCCGTCATCATATCACGAGGAGGTAGCATAAATGAGCGCATAGCACATTTTTCCTCAGGAGCAGCAAACGGAAATATCATACAAATGATCTGGATATTCATACTTGCCGGAGCATTTGCTCAATCCGCTAAATCGATGGGAGCGATCGATGCAACCGTAAATCTTACGCTTCAGATATTACCCGATAATCTCTTATTAGCAGGCATATTCATAGCTTCCTGTTTCATCTCCCTTTCCATAGGAACATCTGTCGGAACGATCGTTGCCCTTGCCCCAGTTGCCATAGGAATAGCAAATCAAACAGATACGGAATTACCTTACATGGTTGCCATCGTTGTCGGAGGAGCATTTTTCGGGGATAACCTCTCCTTCATATCAGATACGACAATCGCCGCAACAAAAACACAAGGATGTTTGATGAAAGATAAATTCAAGGTCAACAGTATGATCGTTGTTCCGGCAGCTTTTTGTGTATTGCTTTATTATATATTCGCTGGATTAAATATTCACTCACCGTCGCACCTTACAGAGGTACAATGGATAAAAGTTATTCCCTATCTGATTGTTTTAGGAAGTGCCGTTGCAGGGTTTAATGTCATGTTGGTTCTATTACTCGGAATCATCACATCTGGAATTATAGGAATCGCAACAAACGGTTTTGATTTTTTCGGTTGGTTCGGTGCTATGGGAACAGGTATAACAGGAATGGGAGAACTAATCATAATCACATTATTAGCTGGAGGTATGCTCGAGATGATACGCTTTAATGGAGGAATTGATTACATTATTGAAAAACTGACTCGAAAGGTCAACTCAAAACGGGGAGCTGAACTTAGTATCGCAGGTTTGGTCAGTTTTGCAAATCTTTGTACGGCAAACAACACGATAGCTATTATTACCACCGGAGAAATAGCCCGTGACATAGCAAACCGATTTCATATAGATAAAAGAAAATCTGCCAGTATTTTAGACACTTTTTCCTGTTTAGTGCAAGGATTGATACCTTATGGAGCACAGATGCTGATAGCGGCTTCTCTTGCAAGTATCTCCCCGCTTTCTATTATCCGATATCTCTATTATCCTATGCTCATGGGTATTTTCGCACTGGCAGCTATTTTATTGCGATACCCCCGTCGCTATTCTTGATTTTCACGTATTATTTTTCCGGAATAGGTTTCACGAAAATTTGATACAAAACGTATTTCTTTAGGAATCTGATAAGGAGATAAGATAAATCTTACCTCTTTCATAAAAGAAGCTATCTTCTCTTGCGTCCAGTTTTGATCCTCGATTATAAGAACGGCTTTCTCTCCCAACCGCTCATCCAACACTCCTGTCACATAAAAACGTTTATCAGGTATCAATTCGGATATTTTCTTCTCGATCTCTTCAGGAAAAAGTTTTACACCTCCCGAATTAATCACATTATCAAAGCGCCCCAACCATTCAAAACTCGTTTTTCCCGAAAGCCTGACTATATCGTTTGTTATAAAAAACGTATTACTCAAATGCGGAGCATGAATGCAAAGACACCCCCTATCATCTTGTAAGAATGTAATATTTCCCAAAGCCTTATATCCGGAATAAGCGGTATTTAATTCCCGCAAAGCGATATGCGAAACAGTTTCCGTCATGCCATAAGTAGAAAAACAACGTATTGGAAATGCTGATAAAGCAGATTCTAAAGTCGAAGACACAGCAGCACCTCCGATAATTAATTGTTTTATATAAGAAATCTTATTCCGGGTTACCGAATCTGAAAGAGATTCTTGAACCTGCATGGGAACCATCGCTGCAAAATCGACACTACGATTTATCTCTTTTAATGGAGAAGAAGAGGGTTTTACGACCAATAAATTCGCACCTGCAAGAAGAGCTCTTACAATCATCATCTTTCCTGCGATATAATTCGGAGACAGACAAAGTAAAAGAACCGAATCGGTATCTATTCCGAAGAACTCGTTTGTCAGGCGAGCCGAAGCCTCCATATCCGATTTCAATAAATGAATTTTCTTAGGCGTTCCGGTCGATCCGGACGTATGTCCGACAACATATTCACGGTCATCGAACCATTCGGTCAAAAATGAAACGACATCGATATTATCCTCTGTTACAGAAATCTCATCGACATCCGAATAACATCTATCATTCAGCACTATTCCCATATTAACGATGATAAATCCCAACTCAACGAAGGGTCATACTGTATTGTAGATCCTTTCTGAACTAAAGGAGAAATAATATTATTCTTATATAATTGCCCGGTACCTAATCCCTGAGGAATAGAGGATTGTAGCATTGCTGTCCATTGAGCAATGGCATTCAGTCCCACATTCGATTCCAGAGCAGAAGTTATCCACCATCCGATATTTCGTTTCTCGGCTTTATCGATCCATTCGGCAGATCCGCTCAAACCTCCGGCCAATGCAGGTTTTAAAATTATATACTGAGGATTTATTACATCCAACATCTGTTCTTTTAATTTCGGATCATTAATTCCGATCAATTCCTCATCCAAGGCAATCGGAATCGGTGTATTCCGGCATAAAGCCTCCATCTCCCTCCACTGCCCTTGTCGGATAGGTTGTTCGATAGAATGAATGTCATACCGGGACAGCCGATCCAATTTAAACATCGCTTCCGACGGTAAAAACGCACCATTCGCATCCACCCGCAACTCTATTTCATCCTTTCCGTAACGTGAACGTATAGACTTTAACAACTCTAATTCCGAATTAAAATCTATCGCCCCGATTTTCAATTTGACACAACGAAATCCGGCAGTCAGTTTTTCTTCGATACGGCTATACATAGCTTCTTTATCACCCATCCAAATCAAACCGTTGATCTCGATCGATTGCTTGCCCTCATAAAAAGCTCCCGGACAGATTTTTCGTCTACCACCGTTTTTTAAATCGAGAAGAGCCGTCTCAACACCGAAACGGATCGAACTCCAATCTCTCAACGAAACCGTATCCAACGTATCGATCTGTTCGCAAATTTCTTTTAATTTTTCTTCATATCCGGGACGATCATCCGCACTCAACCCTCGAAACAAAGCACACTCTCCAATTCCGAATATCCAAGGTGTTTCATCATGCCATATACGGACAAACCATGTTTCTTTCTGAGTTAATATACCTCTTGAAGTACCTCCGGGCACTTTAAAATCAAGAATATACCGAGTATAAGCAGCTTTCATTTATTTCTTCTTATCCGGGGAATTTAGGAAATTTCTGAAAATCGGGATCTCTCTTTTCCAAAAAAGCATTTTTCCCTTCTTGTGCCTCTTCCATCAAATAATACATCAACGTTGCATCTCCGGCAAACTCCATAAGGCCACGCTGTCCGTCAAGTTCGGCATTCAACGCCCGTTTGATCATGCGTATCGCCATCGGGCTACGTTTTAATATAGTTTTGCACCAATCTACCGTCTCATCTTCAAGCCGTTCAAAAGGAACTACTTTATTGACCATACCCATCTCTTCTGCTTCTCTCGCTGTATATTGACGACACAAGAACCAAATTTCCCGAGCTTTCTTCTGTCCGACACAACGCGCCAAATAAGAAGAGCCGAAACCGGCATCGAAACTGCCTACTTTAGGTCCGGTCTGCCCGAAACGTGCGTTTTCCGAAGCAATGGTCAAATCACAAACAACATGCAAAACATGACCGCCTCCGATTGCATAGCCGTTGACCATCGCAATCACAGGCTTAGGAATAGAACGTATCGCCTTGTGCAGATCAAGGACATTCAAACGGGGAACTCCGTCTTTATCAATATAGCCACCGATACCTTTTACATTTTGGTCTCCTCCTGAACAAAATGCTTTATCTCCGGCCCCAGTAAACACCACAACACCTATATCACTCCGTTCCCGACAAATAGACATGGCATCCAACATTTCAAAATTGGTTTGCGGACGAAATGCATTATATACTTCGGGACGATTGATCGTTATTTTCGCTATTCCTTCGAAGAATTCGAATTTAATATCTTCATACTCTTTTATAGTTTTCCATTCTCTTGTTGCCATAATATTATTTTACATTAATTATTTATCGCTTAAAATATCCCCTTAAAATCCGATCATTAACAGTTCGAGGAGTCTCTACCGACAAAATAGCAGGTTTGTCGGAAATTCTAAAAAAAACAGAGAGGATTTTTCTCAATTCATCTTCAGAATCTGCAACATAGTAATCAAATCCATGTAAACGAGCAAAACCTTCGACATCAACTTCCTGTGCTGTTTCAAAGTATTCTTCCAATTCCGGCAATTCAGATGGGCCTTGTATAAAACGAAATATTCCTCCTCCGCCATTTTTCATCACGATAATTTTAAGTGTAGGCGGAACATATCTGTTCCACAAGGCATTGGAATCATATAAAAATCCCATATCTCCGGTAATAAAGACCGTAAGTTCTCTCCTCACGCAAGCAGCCCCTACAGCAGTAGACGTCGCTCCGTCTATACCGCTTACCCCACGATTACAATCCGAGCGTTCTATCTGGTTATATTCAAATAACTGAGCATAACGTACAGGCGTACTGTTCGACAACTGCAATGCGCTTCCTTGCGGAATAGCAGGAAATATCAGCGAGAATGCCTTTAAATCACTCCATTCGACATTCGCAAGATAATGCTCATGCCGATCTGTCGCTTCTGCTCTGCAATCTATCCATAAATTATGATAATAACTATCCGAAGGGTGTATGTGATCTATAATTTGAGAGAAAAAGTCAACAGGATTCATCCGTATATGCCGGGTCATACACTGCATCGTATCTGCAACATGAGTATTCTCATCCAGACTCCAATGCTCAGAAGGAGAATATTTTCTTAAAAACTGCTTTATCATGCGTGAAACAAGAGACCCACCAAAAGTAATTAATAAATCGGGGGTAAATTTCGATTTTTCTTCATCGGAAATTACCGATAAAACCCTGTCGATAGTCGAAATAGAATCGTTTACACACAAATTCGAAATCGTCTCGGTAAGGACAATCACTTGAGGTAATGATGACAATCGATTTAACAACGATGATAGCATCGAATCCGGCTTACCGAATGATACCAAAATCATCACCTTTTTGCTTCGGGAAATTAATCCGGACAACTCTTTTACGATTTCTTCATTAAGGCAAGTATTAATGCTCACAGATGTAATTACCTGCTCTGAGCGACTGTCGCGAACTTCTCGCAAACAATAAAGAGGTTCTCTTAAGGGAACATTAATATGCACAGGACCGGGTTTAGACCGAACAGACAAATTAACAGCGTCATTCACCAAACGATTTACCCACCAACGTTCGTCATCACAAGTAATTTCAGGAGGCAAGGAGTAAGATGCCTTAACGAATGGGGCGAACAAATTTTTCTGTCGGAGCGTCTGGCTATCCTCTTGGTCGATCCATTCTTCAGGCCGATCGGCAGAAATGACAATCAAAGGAATATGTTGGTAATATGCTTCAGCAACAGCCGGAGCATAATTTAACAAAGCCGTTCCTGAGGTACAAACCACGGCAACCGGTTCTCCTGATTGCTGGGCTATCCCCATTGCCATAAAAGCTGCACTTCGTTCATCTAAAACGACAAATTTCTCAAACTCCTTACGACGAGCAAAAGAGACGATCAAAGGTGCATTCCGAGACCCGGGAGACAATACAATCCGTTTCACTCCCTTGGCAATCAGCAAATTCGCTAATATTGTACAACATTCTTTATCCGAATCCAACATATTCATCTATTTTGGTATATATTCGCCCTTAAGTTATCTGACAAACCGATTATCTACTTTTATTTAATCATTCTATCAAATTCAACAAAGTACGGGATTTTATTTCTGTCTCGTTCCATTCCGAATCAGCATCGGATAAAGCCGTCAAACCTCCACCGACATGTAGTTCCACCCTATCCCGAAAAAGTTCCATACTCCGCAAATTTACAAATAAATCAAATTGTCCGTTACCATAAACCGGTCCTAAGTATCCGGCATAATACCGACGTTCTCGGTTCTCGGTTTCACAGATTATTTTTAAAGCCTCCCGTAATGGAAATCCTCCCACTGCAGGCGTAGGATGCAAGGCATTTATTAACCGAGATATTTCGCCCGGAGATAGCGATTTATTCAACGTAAACATGGTACATAAATGTGAAACAACCCCAGCTTGCCTCAATTCCGGACCGGATATCAGAGGTTCTGTTCCAACTATATTCCGGAAACAAGATTCTATATATTCCGTTACAATCCGTTGCTCCTCCCGATCTTTTTCTCCCCATTCAGAAAAATCGTCTTTTCTCTTTGTTCCGGCCAACGACATAGTTTGAATACAGGAAGCAGAACAACGTAGAAAAGTTTCCGGGGTAGCCCCCATCCATAGAGTCTCTCCGGGAATCGAAACCAAAAAGACAAAAGCATCGGGATAAGTCTCGCACAATCCGTCAAACCATTCCGGAGCTTTTTTATAGGGATCACAAAAAAACTGTCTTACTCTTGACAATACCGCTTTTCGAATTTTCCCGGATCTCAGTGCAGAAATAACCCTCTCTGCCTGCTTTATATAAATACCTTTTCCTATCTCACCTACCGGAACAGTGTCCGGCACATTTTTCTTCGGCGTAACTTTCAATATATCCAAGTCTCCAGCCTTCGACAAGTCAATATCATTCCGAAGGAAACGTACAGGAGAGTTATTTGCCACATGAAACGGAGAAAACAAAAAACCGGAATCTTCGAGAAAAACAGAGGGACTACAATTTCCTGCAACCTCCCCCGATATTTGTGCTCCAAAGCAGAAATTTCCACTATCAGGTAAACGATATGCAAAAAATGGGATGCCTCTTTCCAAACATATCCGCTGAGCCTCTTTGATTTCTGAAATTGTCACATCTTTACACATGATTATAAAACACAGATATTCTATAAAACCTCTCCGAACAAATCAAATGTTTGGGCATCAGTAATCCGAACGTTATAAAAATCTCCAATAATCAACGGCTTTTCTTTTCCAATCAAAACTTCAGGATCAACTTCCGGCGAATCGAACTCTGTACGTCCTATATAATATTCTTCTTCCTCCCGATCGATAATCACTTTCATTTCCTGTCCTACCTTGGAAACATTTATCTCGGCAGCAATCTCTTCTTGTATAGCCATCAATTCATCCAACCGCCTCTGTTTCACTTCTTCCGGTATATCATCCGAATAATGTTCAGCCGAAAAAGTCCCTTCTTCTTCGGAATAAGCAAATGCTCCCATACGTTCAAACCGGGCTTTCCGGACAAACTCTTTCAGTTCTTCAAAATCAGATTCTCCCTCTCCGGGATGCCCAACCATCAGAGTAGTGCGGATATGTATTCCGGGCACTTCTTTCCGAATACGGGAAAGCAGTTCATAAGTTTCTTCCTTGGTCACATGTCGATGCATCATCCGTAACATATTATCGCTAATATGCTGCAATGCAATATCGAGATATTTGCAAACGTTAGCATGTTTACGCATTACGGGTAACAGATCATACGGGAAACGTGCCGGATAAGCATAATGTAATCGCACCCATTCTACTCCGGGAACAGAAGCAATGCGATCTACCAATTCGGCAATACAAAATTTTTTGTAAATATCCATCCCATAATAGGTAAGGTCTTGAGCTATAATCTGAAATTCTTTTACTCCTTTCCGTACCAACATCTCAATCTCTTCAATGATATCTTCCATAGGACGAGACTGGTAATGTCCCGTTATAATAGGTATAGCACAATAAGAACACATCCGGTTACAACCTTCAGCTATTTTTATATATGCATAATGAGAAGGCGTTGTCAATATACGTTCCAAACGAAGGTCAGGCACATATTCCTTTCCCAAATCATCCAGCAATTTATTCCAATCGAACTTTCCGTAAAACTTATCGACTTCAGGAATCTCTCCTGCAAGCTCGGTCATGAAACGTTCAGACAGGCATCCCATTACATAAAGCTTTTTGATTTTTTTCTTTGCTTTTGCCGCAACAAAATTCAAAATCATATTGATCGATTCTTCTTTGGCATCGCCTATAAACCCACAGGTATTGATCACCACGATCTCTCCCGTTACTTTTTCTGCATCATGCCGGACTTCATATCCGGCCGCTTCGAACTGCCGCATAAGATGTTCCGAATCCACCAAATTTTTAGAACATCCTAATGTTATTATATCTACTCTGTTCTTTACCATTTGTTCTATAATTAAATAGTCTTCCGACCTTTACTGTACAGAAATCGCGCAAAGCGATATAGGTCTTCTCTGCGCGATCTTGTTCATGCGAAATATCGTAAATTACATATCTTATTCGTCTCCGAAAAGAGAATCTACAAATTCTTTTCTGTGGAATACCTGTAAATCTTCCATTCCTTCTCCCAAACCTATATACTTAACCGGTGTTTTAAACTGGTCGGATATTCCGATCACTACCCCGCCCTTTGCAGTACCATCAAGTTTGGTAATTGCCAATGCATTTACTTCTGTCGCAGCGGTAAATTGTTTCGCCTGTTCAAAAGCATTCTGTCCGGTAGAGCCATCCAATACGAGCAACACTTCATGAGGTGCTCCCAGAATAACCTTGTCCATTACTTTCTTAATTTTAGAAAGCTCATTCATCAAACTGATTTTATTATGTAAGCGTCCTGCCGTATCGATAATTACGACATCCGCATCATTAGCTTTAGCCGAACTTAGGGTATCAAAAGCAACAGAAGCTGGATCAGCTCCCATTTTTTGTTTCACAACCGGAACACCTACTCTTTCACCCCATATTACAAGCTGTTCTACCGCAGCTGCTCTAAAGGTATCGGCTGCACCCAAATAGACTTTATTTCCGTTCTTCTTATATTGATAGGCCAGTTTTCCGATTGTTGTTGTTTTCCCTACACCGTTTACACCAACCACCATTATCACATAAGGACGTTTACTCTCCGGAACAGTAAATTCCCCCTCAGTTTCATTATCGTTTTCTGTCAATAAAGCGGCAATCTCTTCACGCAACATTCCCTTCAACTCCCCGGTAGAAATATATTTGTCCCGTTCGACTCGCTTTTCAATCCGTTCGATAATACGCAAAGTCGTCTCCACTCCGACATCCGATGTGATAAGCACCTCTTCCAGATCGTCCAAGATATCGTCATCAACTTTCGATTTTCCCGCTACGACACGGGCAAGTTTCGAAAATACCCCTTCTTTGGTTTTGGAAAGACCTTTATCAAGTGTCTCCTTTTTTTCTTTAGAAAAGAAACCGAATAATCCCATATCTATTTTTTATCATTGATTACAATTGCAATTATATCTTTCAAACTCTCTGCTTTCCCGGCCATCGGTTATCGGATATGAAATGAAGATTTCGAGGTACTTTCCAGCATATCATACAATCTTCAAAGCACAAAATTACAAAATAAAGCGACAAAAAAAAACTTCCTTACAGAATTGTAAGGAAGCTCTTTATATTAAGTATCTGATATTCTCAATTATTTAGCGAGCACTTCATTTACTTTTTCATTAGGAACCATTTCTTCCTGGAAAATATAAGCTCCTGTCTTCGGTGATTTTACCATTTTAATCACCTTTGAATAAGTACGTCCATCACCTTTCTGAAGAGACGCAACGGTTTTCTTTGCCATAGCTCAATATTATTTAATTTCTTTGTGAATAGTTACTTTTTTCAAGATAGGATTGTATTTTTTCAATTCCAATCTCTCTGTGGTATTTTTTCTGTTTTTAGTGGTAATGTATCTCGAAGTACCGGGCATACCACTTGCTTTGTGCTCCGTACATTCAAGAATAACTTGTACTCTATTACCTTTAGCTTTCTTTGCCATCTTCTTAACTTCCTTCTAATTATGCGTTTAAATAACCTTTTTCCGCAGCTTGTTTCAAAGCTGCATCCAATCCCATTTTATTAATGGTACGGAGACCGGCAGCTGATATTTTCAGGCTGATCCAACAATCTTGTTCTACCCAATAGAACTTTTTGGTAAACAAGTTGACATTAAATCTTCTTTTTGTGCGTCTCTTTGAGTGAGATACGTTATTGCCAACCAATGCTTTTTTTCCGGTAATTTGACAAATCTTCGACATCGCTTTATCTATTTTTTTATTGATTTTCTACTGCTTTCACAAACAGAGTGCAAAGTAAACGTTTTTAAGAATACCTTCCAAATTTTTTTCTATTAAATACTCTTTTTTTTAGAACTCTCTATTCCTGATCATTCACTTAAAACAGAGATCATCTGCAACAGTGCCGTATGCGTAAAACGATTTATGTTTATCGCCCGTGAATTTTCAAAACAATATTTACGACTGACTATCCGATCTCCGACAGCTACAGCAATACAAACCGTACCGACAGGCTTACCGGGTACTGCCCCGTCCGGTCCGGCAATACCCGATGTAGCAATAGCACAATCGGTTTTCAATAAACGTCGTACCCCCTTAGCCATCTGTTCCACAACTTCACAACTCACGACTCCGTGTTTTTCTATTGTCGAAGGATCGACATCCAGAACCTGCACCTTCACTTCATTGGCATAAGATACCACACTCCCTTTATAATAGGCCGAACTGCCGGGTATCAATGTAATTTCATGTGCGATATTTCCTCCGGTACAACTTTCTGCCGTAGCAATTGTCAATCCTTTATAGGATAACAGCAACCCTAACGCCTCCGCCATAGTAGCATCTCGATGACAGAATATATGTTTTCCCAACAAATCTTCTAAACGGGAGAAAGAGTCGTCCAACTGCCGAGATAAAATTTCCTCGTTCTCTCCCCGTGCCGTCAGCCTCAACCGGATAACTCCCGGAACGGGCAAATAAGCTAATTTAATTGATGCCGGTAATCCGGCTTCAAAATCCGAGAGAAATTCAGACAAAGCCGATTCTGAGAAATCTTTCACAAGGCAAGTTTTATGCAAAATTGCCGTATGATCAGGGTAACGCTTTCTCAATCTGGGTAGCACCTCCGCTGTCATGGCTCGCTGCATCTCTGCCGGAACTCCGGGCATCGACACTAATACTTTTCCATCCTTTTCAAACCACATAATAGGAGCTGTTCCTACCGGATTCTGTATTACGGTACAACTGTCCGGCACCATCGCCTGTGTACGAGTGGAGTCATTCATTTGCAATCCCCTTCGTTCAAAAAAAAGATCATTATTTTTCTGAACTTCAGCATCAAAGATCAATTTTCCACCAAAATATTCACAAAGCGTCTGTTTAGTAATATCATCTTTCGTAGGCCCGAGTCCACCTGTCATTAATACGACATCCACTCGATCGAACGACTGGCGGATAGCGGATATAATTTCAGCACGACGATCACGCACCGTCGTAATTTCCATTACCTCCCAACCGATTTTATTCAAGTTACGGGCTATCCAAGACGAATTCGTATCGGTTACCTGCCCGATCAGCAATTCATCTCCGATTACTATAATCTCAACATTCATATCATTTATATTTTTGCAAAGCCGCCATGCGTTGCAATAACGTAGGGTGAGAATAATATACTTTTACATATAGAGAATCGGGAGTCAAGTTACTTAACGATTTCACGGAAAGTTTTTTCAGACCACCTATCAAAGCATTCGCTAAGCCAAAAGATGCGGCAAAAGCATCTGCCTGATATTCATTTCGACGAGAAAGAGCATTTATCCCGATCCCTGTCAACAGCTCCAAAGGAGTATATAACAAACCGAATGCGACCAAAGCTAACGGAAAAGAAGGCGTACTTCCCCCCATCGCCTCAGCCAACACCGAACTGTCCAACACCAAAGACAACAAAAAAAACATCAGAACCGTATTCATTACCGATACTCCCATCATTTGCCATGTATGTTTATGTTTATAATGGCCTATCTCATGAGCAAGAACTGCAACAATTTCTTCCGTGCTCAAATCATCTATCAACGTATCATAAAGTACGATCCGTTTTTTAGGTCCTAATCCGCTAAAATAGGCATTTGCTTTTGTAGAACGTTTAGAACCGTCTATCACATAAATATTATTCAGTTTGAAACCGGCACGATTAGCGAACTTCTCTATCGCATTTCTCAATTCGCCCTCTTCTAATGGCGTCTGTTTATTAAATAACGGAACGATCCATTCCGAATAGAACATATTCATCAACATACTGAAAGCCACGACCACAATACAGGCAACCCACCAAAAAGAAGTTCCCAACCACAGATATAACCAAAGAATCGCAGCCAAAAGTAATCCACCTATAACTATACCGAACAGCCAAGATTTCAACTTATCGGCAACGAACGTTTTACGAGTTGTTTTATTAAATCCGAAACGATCCTCTATAACAAATGTATCGTACCAATCAAAAGGTATAGTCAACAGATCATTCACCAAAAAAAGAACGAAAAAAAAGAATAATGTAGCCGGAATCAACTTTTCAAACAATGAAAAAGCCCATGTATCGAGCCATCCGAATCCGCCCAAAAACAGCATCAACAAGACGAGCAAAGTCGTATATGTAGAAGTTATAAGACCGAAACGATTGTTGACTTTGAAATAATTTTGCTGATCGGCATATTTCCGCTCATCGTAAAGTCCCCGCAACATTTCCGGCAAAACCGGAGATGCAGCACGACGGTTTCTCGATGCCAACCATTGGGAAAAAATATATTCTCCCACGACAAAAAACACAATGATATAAAATACCCAATTATACATTTTATAAACAGCTTACAATACTACTCGAGAAAAAGGAGCTTCGTCGATCGAACAAAAATCTTTGTCCAAATATTTGTAATATCCCGTTATCGCCACCATAGCTGCATTATCGGTCGTAAAAGAAAATTTCGGCAAATGAATCTTCCAGCCATACCGACGGGCATGATCTTCAAAAGCGTTTCGCACTCCCGAATTAGCCGACACTCCCCCGGCTACCGCCACTTCGGTAATACCGGTATCCTTTACCGCTTTACGCAATTTATCCATTAATATATCCACAATAGTAAACTGTAAAGAAGCGCACAGATCTTGTTTATTTTTTTCTATAAAATCAGGATCTTCTTTAATGCGGTCACGGAGTAAATAAAGGAAAGAAGTCTTCAATCCGCTAAAACTGTAATTATACCCGGGAATGTGCGGTTTATTCAAGGTAAAGGCCTTCGGATTCCCTTCTTTAGCCAAACGATCCACTACCGGTCCGCCGGGATAGCCCAAATCCATGACTTTAGCGCACTTATCGAAAGCCTCTCCGGCAGCATCATCTATCGTCTGCCCGATCACCTCCATATCCTTATACGAATTTACCCGAATAATCTGGGAATTTCCTCCGGACACCAATAAACAGATAAACGGAAACGACGGTTGATTATGGTCATCTTCGCTCTCCTTGATAAAATGCGCCATGACATGTGCCTGCAAATGATTTACATCGATCAGAGGAATGTCCAAAGCGGTTACAAAACCTTTGGCAAAAGACGTACCGACAAGTAAAGACCCCATCAATCCCGGTCCGCGAGTAAACGCCAATGCACTCAATTCGCTCTTATCGATTCCTGCACGTTTCAATGCTTCGGACACTACCGGTATAATATTCTGCTGATGTGCACGAGATGCCAGTTCGGGAACAACTCCTCCGAAAGCCTCATGCACAGCCTGGCTGGCTATAACGTTAGACAACATAACGCCATCTCGAATTACAGCTGCCGACGTATCGTCGCATGATGACTCTATTCCTAAAATAGTTATATGGTTCATATAATTGATTTTCTCACAATATTTCTGCGGACGAAATTAATCATTAAAAGGGAATTATTAGGAAAAGCATCCGATTTTTGTTTACCCAAAACACAACTTTTTACGCAAAATGTTATATTTTGCATAATTCTTTTAACAATATTATAATCACAAATCAAGAATAAATGTTGCATGATCGAAAAATTCGACAACGTCAAAGATTTATTCTCCGAAAAATGATAAATTTGTACCACATTGTCATGAAACAGATATTCAAGATTTTCAAATACATAACAATCAGCATATTAACGATTTTAATTATCGTATATGCCGGACTTTATTTATTGTTGAGCATACCCGCTGTTCAACAGGAAATCAAGAATATAAGCGAACGTGAACTATCTCAAGTATTAGAAACGAAATTAACTATAAAACAGGTACAGCTTTTCCCGTTCAATAAAGCAGTATTGGAAGGGCTTTGTCTATATGACCAGAAAAACGATACATTGCTTTATGCTCAAAAACTAACTGCCGGATTTTCCCCTTTTGCTTTATTGGAACATCAATTGATATTTACAACGGCCCAACTTTTCGATTTCAAAATCGAAATACAACGGGATTCTTCAAATTCACAAACCAATCTCCAATTTTTAATAGATGCTTTTACTCCTCGAAAAAAGAATCGTTATAAACCGTTCGATATACAGCTTAATACTATCCTGATTCGCCGGGGAAGTATCCGTTATGATATTTTATCCGAACCGTACAAAGATCCGGGAACTTTTGACAAGAACCATATCCTTTTGGACAAAGTAGTATCTACCGTATCACTAAAAGCTTTACGGAAAGACTCTATAAACATCAATGTCAGGCGCATCAGTTTTGAAGAAAAATCGGGCTTTTCATTATCAAAATTGGCATTTAAGTTACAAGGGAACGAAGATAAAGCGACATTGTCTAATTTTCGGCTCAATCTTGCAAATTCACACCTGAGTATCCGAAAAACAGACATCGACTTGTCAAAGACAAATACGCTGAAACAATTCTGTGACAGTACGGATTTGAATTTCAATATTGATGAAGCTCATGTCGTATTAAAAGACATTGCTCCTTTTGCTCCGATCTTACGGAACTTTTCTACCCCGATAGATTTGACATGTAATATCGGCGGAACTATAAACAACCTACGACTCGAACACATGAATTTATCTTATGGAGAGAAAAGTATCCATTTGAAAAGCAAAGGTAGTCTCGATGGCGTTACATCACCACAAAATGCGTTCATATTCGGTGAAATACAAGAATTGAATGCATCTCCCAAAGGAATACAATCTTTAATCAACGATTTATCTTCGGTCCGCAAAGATGTGAACCCGATTCTTGCTCATTTAGGAACAGTTAGTTTTCACGGTGAAATATCGGGATTTATAACTCAATTGATCACCTTCGGAGAATTTGACAGCAATATCGGAAAGTTACGGGCGGACATGATGATCTCCCGGAATGCAAAAGAAAATCTGGCATATAAAGGAACTGTAGAAACTTCAGGGCTTCAAATCAGGGAGCTTCTGCCCCAAGGGAATCCCTTGGGAGAAATCAGTTTTAAATTTGATCTCGATGGACACCACCCGCATAATGAAATGCCCGAAGGTAAAGTCATTGGAGATATAGGCCATATCGACTTTAAAGGATACACATACGAGAACATCAGCCTGAACGGGAACTACAAAGGTTCGAAATATGACGGCACTCTCAATATAGACGATCCGAACGGGAACTTGCAAATGAACGGAACTATCGATCTATTAGATAAGCGTCCGATATTTCAATTAGTAGCACGAGGTGAAAATATACGTTTACAGGAACTACAATTAGCCCCTCAATACTCAAACTCGACTTTAGGATTCATTCTCAGTGCCAATTTCGAAGGAAATAATCTGGATAATGCAGAAGGAGTCTTATCGATAGACACCCTCTCTTTTAACAATAACGGAAAAATATTCTCAACTCGAAATTTTCATATCGAAGCTCACAATGAACAAACTCCTCAGTCAGTAAGCATCGAATCGGACTTAATATCAGGAAGAATATCCGGCCGATATTCTTTTAATACACTAAAGGACTCTTTCACTCGAATGTTAGCATCTGCGCTACCTTCACTCATTCAGCCACCTACCTCTAAACAAGTAGCACAAAACAACTTCACTTTTAACTTCGAGATTCAGAACAGCAATCATTTATCGGATGTTCTCGAACTGCCTTTTATTTTAAAAAATCCGGCAAAAATATCAGGATTTTTCAGTGATGAAAACCGCAATTTCAGGATAGAAGGAAATTTGCCCGAATTTCAAATAAAAAACATGCGCTTTGCTTCGGCGGGAATCTACGCAGAAAAACAAAAAGAAAATATTTCTTTCCAGCTTGGAGCTATGCTACTTAACAAGCAGGACAAACAGATTCATTGGAATGTAGCTGCAAAAGCTCATGACGACTATCTTGACACAAAAATCAACTGGAGCAACTCCGGTACGGCAACGTTTTGTGGAGAATTATCATCCCAAAGTAAATTTATCAAAACCGAAAAATCTGCCGATGCCGACATACATATCAACCCGACCCAACTGATACTGAATGACACAATATGGCAAGTCTCCCCGTCCCAAATCAACATTAACGATGGTAAAATACAAATCAGCCATTTCGAAGTAAGACATGATTCTCAATTTTTACGTCTTGACGGTAACATATCAAAACTTCCTGAAGATGAATTGACTTTGCAATTGAATGACATCAACCTTGATTATATTTTCGGATCACTGAATATCAAACATGTCGTTTTCGGAGGTCAAGCCACGGGTATATTCAGCATCGCCGGATTACTGAATAAAGAAATCCGCCTGAGTACAAAACAGTTTGATGTAATTAATTTTGCATACAATCACTCTTTATTGGGAAATCTTCATCTATTCAGCCAATGGGAGCGAGAAACAAAAGGTATTTTACTACAAGGTAAAATATCTCAATCGAATACAGATGATACCCGGATCGAGGGATATATATTTCCGACCAGAGATTCGCTACATCTGTCATTCGATGCAAATCGGCTGAACCTTGAATTTCTCCGTCCGTTTATGGATAATATTTTAAGCAATGCGACAGGACGGGCCACCGGAAAACTGGATTTTTACGGGAAATTCAAAGCCTTAAACGTAACAGGAGATGCTTTTGTCGATAATTTTACTTTCGACATCGGATATTTGAACACGTCATTTTCCGTTACTGATACCGTACACATGACTCCTACTTCGATATATTTTAATGATGCCTCGTTGCGCGATCGAAATGGGAAACTCGCTAAGGTCAAAGGTATATTGCATCATAAAAACTTCAAGAATCTCAGCTATGATATCGGGATTTCAGGATTACAGAATTTTCTGGTATATAATATGACAGAAAAACTCAGCCCTATTTATTACGGCACAATATATGGAAGCGGAGCTGCAACTATCAACGGGGATCTTGTAAAAACGAATATAGATGTCAATATGAGTACCGGACCGAACTCTAAATTTACCTATGTTCTTACGGGAAACGAAACAGCAAGCGATTACCCGTTCATTACTTTCATAAATAGACGTGCATTGAATTTTGAAAAGCAGAAATTACAACAGGATAGCATCGATACTCCGATTTCTACTCCGGTTATTGAAAAAAAGAATCATTTATTAAATATAAATCTTCAAATCGATGCTACTCCCGATATAACGATGCAACTGGTCATGGACCCGGCCACAGGAGATATAATCAAGGCAAACGGAACTGGGGCAATGCGTATAGAATATAATACGTTATCCGACATGAAAATGTATGGTACATATACCTTGGAAAAAGGAAATTATAACTTTAATTTGCAAGATCTTATCACAAGAGATTTTGCCATACGTTCAGGAAGCAGTATCTCGTTCAGAGGTACACCTCTGAATGCCGAGCTCAACATCGAGGCTTATTACGCACTGACAGCAAATCTACAAGATCTGGATGAAAGTTTTGCCGATGATAAGGAACTGGCAAGAACGAACGTTCCTGTTCAAACGGTTTTACGTCTTACCGGAGATTTACAACGTCCCGATTTTAAATTCGATTTGAATTTTCCGACTTTAAGTCAGGATGTTGACCGACGGATACGCAGCATTGTCAGCACTGACGAGATGATGAACCGGCAAATCATATATTTGCTGGCACTAAACAAATTCTATACTCCGGATTATATGAACGTGGGACAGGCCCGAAATAACGAACTCGTTTCGGTAGCCTCATCGACCTTATCCTCACAGTTAAGCAATATGCTCGGGCAAATTAGCGACAAATGGAATATCGGTACAAATATCCGAAGTGATAAAGGGGATTTCTCTGATGTAGAATTCGAACTTGCTTTATCAAGTCAACTGCTCAACAATCGATTAATATTTAACGGAAATTTCGGATATCGAGATGACGCCGTAAACAGCAATACATTTATCGGTGATTTCGACTTAGAATATTTACTCAGCAAAAGCGGAAATTTACGCTTAAAAGCATATAATCACTACAATGATAAAAACTACTACATAAAATCGGCCCTGACAACTCAAGGCGTAGGAATCATGTATAAACGTGATTTTACAAAATTTCAGGAACTATTCCAGCGCATAGGAGAATCGATACATCGTCTTTTCAAAAAAAAGAGAAACCCGAAAATCAAAGATAACACACAAACTATCACAGAACAAGAAAAATAATTCTTTATATAAAATCGAAAGACTTAAAAAATACTTCCAAAAGTCTATTCAATCTATCTAAAAACTTGTTCTAATTTTCCGATACAGAAATTCACGAAACCGACTCGAGCAAAATTAAACAGACTTTTACAAATTCTGCCATGTAAAATTTTTACTTTTACTACAAATCCCGATAATCTTATAATATAGATTAATTACAGACTGTAAAAGATCAAAAACTGGAAGTAAAAAGAATAATTTATTGGATGATAATCTTTTTGCAGATTTACGATATATGGTTACTTGTACAATAAACCGTAATAACCAAAACAAAAACGATACAGCCGAAAACAACAGATTATAATAAAGTCCGTAAACAAAAAATAAAACGATCGAAATATAAAATAAATACACGGTCATTCGCTCAAAGCCAAATACAAACTTCGAATCGGTCTTTAAATAGGCAGCAGTAAAATCATACCTTAACTTTAATTCTCTCCAAGCCTTAAAATTATTTTCATAATGAATTACCATTCTACTTTCAGGAGAAAGTTCGATACGGGTATTATCTGCCGTCGCAACCTCATTAATAAATAAATCATCGTCTCCATAATGGAGATTTAAATGTTTGGAAAAACCTTTATTTCTGAAAAACAGATCTTTCCGATAGGCAAGATTATATCCTTCGGCCATATAAGTCTTATGCAATAGAATATAAGAGATATAACGCAAAGTAAACATTAACCGATCATAAGCGACGTATCTTCTTTTCCGTTGCCCCTCCCCGTCTATATATGCGTATCCTGCTACGATATCCACTCCTTCAACAAAATTCCGCATCATATAAGTAAGCCAATCACTTCCTTCAGGTGCACAATTGGCATTTGTCAACATTACAATATCATGCTTTGCCGCCTTAATTCCAACCGTTAAGGCCAATTTTTTCCGGCTAAGGCTTCGGGCTTCATCCGGAATATAAGTTTGATATAAATTGTCATATTCAGATTCTAAACGGGTCACAACATCACGAGTCTCGTCTGTAGAACCGTCATTTACAACAATCACATCAAAATCGGGATAGTTTTGTGACAAAATCGAAGGTAAAAAAACCTCTAAATGCTCAGCGTCATTTTTAGCATACACGATGACAGATACTCCCGGCTGTTTATCGGTATATGGGACATCTCCTTTTTCTTCCGATTCCAGATATTTCAAGGGTTTTCGGTAAAAATATAGATAATAGAATATCTGAATCGAAAAAAGAATAAACATTACAATAAAAAAAATGATCTCTATACCATTAAAATCAAAACTGACCTGCATATTTCGTAATATTTTATGCAAACGTACACAATCTTTTTTTATGAAACAAAACCTATTTTTGAAATAAAAAATACTCTAAAGCAAATGGCAATAAATTATCAGAATAATTTTATATCAAAATAAATATTTGGTAATAAAGCAGATATAAAACACGCTACATTTTACAAAAATTTTTATTCTACAACGACAATAAAAAACAGAAAGAACCGTTACATAATTAAGTGAGCAAATTTTATTGGGAACATACGATAAAAAGGCTATATTTGTCCCATTGAATTATGTTTATCTGCAAAAATTATTTTTAATGAAAACAAATATATTTTACTTATTCCTTATTTCCGTCGCCTTTTTCTCTTGTAAAACACAATCAGATATTGCTTATTTTCAAGACTTAGAAAATAAATACGACCAAGGTATAGCAATCGATACTTTATTAAACTACGAATCTAAAATTATCCCGGACGACATATTATCTATCTATGTATCGGCAGAAGATCCTAATGCGGTAGCAATGTTCAATCTTCCAGCTATCAGCTATTTACAAGCCGGTGACACTGAAATCAGCGGAACGCCGAAACTTCAAACATATCTTGTCGATAAATACGGATATATCAATTATCCGCAACTCGGTAAAATTCAAGTTGCCGGATTGACAACGAGACAACTCGAAACAACAATAAAAAAAGAGATCGAGGCATACGTCAAAAGTCCTTTAGTAACAGTAAACACTCTTAACTCTAAAATCGTCGTCTTAGGAGAGGTAAACAAACCCGGAGTATTAAAAATAGAAAGTGAACGTGTATCCATCCTGGATGCAATCGGTATGGCTGAAGATTTAACCATATACGGAGAAAGAAAAAATGTATTATTAGTCAGAGAAAAAAACGGAAAAAAGGAATTTTGCCGGTTCGACCTGACCGATCCAGCAATTTTTTCATCCCCATATTACTATTTACAAAAAAATGATGTCATATACGTAGAACCTAACAAAGCCAAAAAAGCTACGGCAAAATACGGATCAGACAAACAGTTTAATATAACAATCACATCAACTATCATCAGTGCTGTATCTACAATTGCAGCCTTATTTATTGCAATATTTAAATAAGTTATCAACCTGAAAGGCTTCATTACATATTATGGAAAATATAAATTCTTCAAACAACAATGATCAGATAGATGTTGTTTCTCTTTTTAAGAATTATATAAAACATTGGTACATCTTTGCTATATGTATAATAGCGTGTACCGGTGGAGCGTTTTTATATTACAAGCTCAATAAACCCGTATATCAAATAAATGCAAACTTTTTGGTTAGTCAAGACAACGAAAAAGGATCAAATCCCCAAGCATCTCTTCTAAAAAGTTTTTCTTTCGGAAGTGCTCTCGGAGGGGGAATTGTCGAAGACGAAATATTTATCGTATCTTCTCATTCAATGCTATATGACGCAGTAAAAAAACTCGGATTGAATAAAACTTACACAATTCATAGGGATTTTATAAGATCCGTAAATATATATCAGACCCAACCTGTTGATATTTATATGCCGTCTACATTAGAAGATACACTAAGTAAAAGTTTGACCTTTAAAATAAAAGCCTCTAAAAACGGGATTATAACAGTAGATGCCAAAAGAGGCCGTAAAAAAATAGGATACAAAAAAACAGACAAGTTTCCGGTTTCCTTATCTACAGTATACGGGAATTTTATTTTCAATAAAACTCAATACTTTAAAGAAGGAAAAAGTTTAAATATGGAAATTACTTTAGCCCCATTCGATGAAGCTGCAGAAAATGTAAAGCAAAATATAGATATATATTTACCGGATAAAAAAGCGAATGTTATAGGATTAAGTACAAAAGAAACAAATATTCAAAAAGGAAAAGACCTTCTCAATACTATCATAAATTTATATAATAGCAAGGGCCTTATCGAAAAAAAACAGGAAGCCCTTAACACGGCAAATTTTCTTGACGAAAGAATCAATATTCTTACAAAAGAACTATCTAATGCAGAAGAAGAAATAGAAACATATAAAAAAGCCAATAATCTCACGGATATTGGATCGGAAGTGAAAATCATTCTTGAACAATCCGGAGAATTCAGGTCAAAGTTGATTGAGACAGAGACTCAATATCAAATTATAGAATTAATCGAATCTTTTTTGCACAACCCTGACAACAAGTATTCATTAATTCCTTTTAATACGAAATTATCAGAAAATTCTTCACCGATTGAAGATTATAATGAATTGATATTAAAACGAATAAAACTACTTCGTTCGGTAAAAGAAAACAGTCCTGCCTTACAAAGTCTGAATGAAGTTATCGATGCAACAAGAAATAATGTTATAAACTCTATTAAGGAGACTAAATCCAGCATAAATATAACATTGAATGACTTGCAAAAACAAGAAAATGCTTTTGTTTCGAGAATTAAAAATATGCCGACTCAAGAAAGAGAGTTCATATCAATAAAAAGACAACAAGTAATAAAAGAAAATCTTTTCCTCTTCTTATTACAAAAAAAAGAAGAGAATGCATTGACTTTGGCAAGCCAGACTCCTAAAGGACAAATCATCGACCAGGCTTATAATCAAAACAGACCTGTAAGTCTATCCAAATCCATGTTACTTTTGATAGGTCTTGCATTGGGACTAATATTACCTATCATATATCTCTATCTCAAAGATATAACACGAACCAAATTCTCGACAAAAGAAGAACTCCAAAAATTAACCAATTTACCAATACTTGGAGAAATGTGTACCAACACGTCTAAAGATCATATTATAGTCAAAGAAGGTCAATACAGTTCCGGAGCAGAATTATTCAGATTAATACGTACCAATATACAATTTTTACTAACCAACCAAAACGAAAAAGTCATTTTAGTTACATCAAGTGTAAGCGGTGAAGGCAAATCATTTATATGCAGTAACTTTGCAGCATCATTGGCTTTATTGGGGAAAAAAGTAATTTTAATCGGAATGGATATACGAAGCCCCAAATTAAAAGAATATTTAAACATACAACAAACCGACAAAAAGGGCGTAACGAACTTTTTAGCTTCCAATAATCTTTCTTTACAAGAAATTATTATACCAAATGCCATTCAAAAAAATATGGATGTAATTCTTGCTGGCCCGATTCCCCCCAATCCAGCAGAATTATTATTAGGTAACCGGATTGAAGAATTATTCTCCGAATTAAAAAAAGAATATGACTATATCGTTGTCGATTCAGCTCCGGTAGGAATGGTATCCGACACATTCAGTCTTACCCGGATAGCAGATGCAACAGTTTACATTTGCAGAGCTAATTACACACACAAAGACAATATCAAATATGTAAATAACCTTGTAGCAGAACATAAGTTGAAAAACGTTGCATTAATCATTAATGGAACTCCGGCAAAACAAGGCTATGGCTACGGTTACGGACAGACACAGAAATCACAAAAAATATGATTTCGCTTACAAGGACATATTACGTTTTTTTTCTATTTACATTACTTTTCGGTTTTTACTTCTACAATACTTTCGGTATAGAAATTGTAGATGAATTACTAATATTTCTATTACTATGCTTTAGCGGAATACATATTCTCACGACTAAGAAAATCTCTAATTATAAGGGTCTGTTTCTTGTCTTGGGAATTCTCTTCGTATACTTGTTTCACAGTTTGTTTAACTTAAAAGTTAATACTCCTAAAGCCGTAGTTACAGACTTTGTCATTCAGTTAAAGCCTCTCATTGCATTTTTTTGTACATACGCAATTGCACCTAAATTTTCTGTCAAGCAAAAAAAAATACTACGAAATATTTGTCTGTTTTTGAGTTTCGTTATGTTAACCGTTTGTCTTCTCGGACAACTTAAAACCGTATTCTTTCACGTAGCATATGCCGGTATTAACATGACTATTATTGCCTCCCTCTTTTATCTATGTAGCGAAGACACATCCAGAAACAGGATTTTCACCATACTATTATTATCAATAGGTCTATTCGGCACTCGCTCAAAGTTTTATGGATTCTTTGTTTTAGCAATTTTTGTTTTTTTCTGGTTCAAGCCGGAAATGCTAAAAAAAATTCGTCTAAAATATATCTTGTTATGTATAATTATATTTGCCGTAATCATATTAGTTGCATGGAGAAAAATCAATTATTATTTTATAGGAGCAGATATTGACCAAACAGAAGAATTTACCGAAACCGCAGCAAGAGCAGCTTTATATGCAGTAACACCTTCTATAATATCAGATTATCCTTTTTTAGGGACAGGATTAGCTTCCTATGCAACTCACGCTTCAGGAGAAATCGGATATTCCGATATATACAGCAAATACGGACTCGATAACGTTTACGGGCTTATTGAAGGAGACTGCCGGTTCATATCCGATACATTCTTTCCCGAATTAGTTCAGTTCGGTATTATAGGAATTATTCTATACATCGTTTTATGGAGATTTATCATTAAAAAATTATATCAAGCATACAATGAAAACGGGAAAGTACAATTCCTAAAAATCGGTTTGTTAATGATAGGTTTTATTATGATCGAATCAGTAGCCGGATCTGTATTTTTACAAGGAGGTGGTATATGCGCTATGATAATATTAGCTTTAATAATAAAAAGTGCATTTATAGAAGAATCTCCTCAAAACGCATAAATTACATAAAAATCTATCTATAATTAATTATTTCTATCAGACATCTTTTTATTGAAAAGAGCGATAAATTTACCAGCTACGGCTTCTACCGATAATTGCTCTCTATAAATTAAACAATTATCTACATAGTACTTATTATTTCGAATGATCTCCATCATATCATGTTCATTCCAATTATCCTTTGCTATACCTAATTTATTCTGAATCACATCATAGCTGCTATAAGGTACTAAATTGGTAATCACAGGTGTTGCAACAGCAATCGATTCGGACAAGCTTATCATATTCAACTCCATCCTTGAATTTAATAATATTGCTTTCGCATGAGAAAGATACTCATTTAGCTCTACATGCGACAAATGACCTAAAAAAATTACACTATTTTCTAAATTCAACTGTTTTACCAAAACTCGAAGATCCTCATATAATATGCCTGTCCCCGCTATATATAAGCGATAATGCAAAAGATTATATTTTTTTAAAAAGAGGTCAAATTTTCGAATTATGCTCTCAATATTTTTTCTATAAATTAATTGTCCTACTGTTATAAAATAATCAACTTTATCCGTACTATATTTCAAATTATCAAAATTCATACCATGCACAATTATTTCATTTGACGTATTGCGATGATAATTTAAAATAAAAGAACGAGCCGCATAAGAGCGAGGCACGACAAAACATCTGCGCATAAAAAACCGTCCAATAATGTTATACCAAACCTTAGAGGGTATTTTTTTCATTTTTCGATTATGTACTCCAAGTTCTTGCCAAACAAAAACTTTTGAAGGACAAATCATACATGCAAAGAGAGAAGGGAAGGCAAATATTTCACTCGAAATAATAAAATCAAAATTTTTAGCATTATTCTTCAAAAACTTATACAAAGATAGAGAAAAAGGTAATACACTTGGTAAAAATATCTGTTTCAATTCAGATTCAAAAAACAATATATCAAACTCATATTCCTCCAAAACGGATGGTTTGTAATCTGCTGCTGCTGCAAGAGTTACCTCATGACCTAAATTTTTGAATCCGACACACAGATTATAAATCATCGTATCTTTAATGCTCTTGACTTTAGGAATAATATTATTTTCAGCCGTAAACAAAATTGAATTTAATATAAGAACTTTCATGTATAATAAACTTGCTTAAAATCGTCCGAACTCACTATAAGTATAAACAAAAATACCTTTTTTATTTAAGATATACAATGTCATCTACAAACTTTTCAATTAATGAGAGTAGAAAAATTTGTAAAGCTTGTCAAGTATCTGTCTAAATTTTCCGATAAGAAAATATTATCAGATCATTTTTGCATTTTCTCTCGGTCTGTTTTCCCATTTGCACTCGTCCAATCCCCCTCTATCCTCCTCATAAGAACAAAAAATATCCACGAAAGAAACTCTCAAATCTAACCTAAGCAAAATTTAGACGACAGACTCTTAACACTTATTATTCTTAAAAACATTTTTAATCAGTATATGGAAAAAGTCTTACCAACATATTACATACATTACAAAAAAAATACTATCTTCGTTATTGCTAGAATCAAACCATTTTAATATAGTTTTCTGGTATATGATAAAAAAAGAACGCATACTTTTAGTTAATAAATTCTATTATCCTCGTGGTGGAGATTGTATGGTTACCCTAAACCTTGAAAAATTACTGAAAAGCAAAGGACATGATGTCGCAACATTCAGTATGCAGCATTCACAAAATATAGAGTCTCAATATTCTCCTTATTTTCCTAACGAAATATCCTTTTCAGGCAACATTAAAAATAAAGTAAATGCAGCAAAACGGATATTTGGTATAGATACTATAAAAACAAAATTCAATCAATTATTATTCGATTTTCAGCCGGATATTGTTCACCTACATAATATTCACTCTTACCTGTCTCCCATAGTTGCCAAACAAGCAAAGGCATACGGTTGTAAAGTATTCTGGACTATGCATGATTATAAACTATTATGTCCAGCGTCTGCTTGTTTAAATAAAAATCAAATATGCCAACAATGTTTATCTGACAAAAAACAAGTCGTCATAAACAGATGTCTAAAAAACAGCTTAACAGCGAGTTTACTCGGATATATTGAATCTATATATTGGTCAAAAGAAAAATTAGAACAATGGATAGAAGCATTCATCTGTCCTAGCCAATTTATGGCCGATATGATGATAAAAGGAGGTTATTCTCCTAACAAAATAAAAACACGATGCAACTTTATCGAGAAAGAAAAAATCGATTTCATAAAACAAAATTTCTCCAATGAAAGAAGTAATCACTACTGCTTTATCGGAAGAATTTCACAGGAAAAAGGAATCAAAACTTTACTCGAAATAGCCGATAATCTTCCTTATAAACTCATAATTGCAGGAAACGGCCCATTATTAGAAACACTAAAAAAAGAATATGCTTCAGAAAAAATAACATTTACAGGACACTTATCTACTCAAGAAGTAGCAGATCTATTAGGAAAGGCCAAAGCCTCAATAATTCCGTCCGAATGGTATGAGAATAATCCCCTAAGCATAATAGAATCGCTATGTATGGGAACTCCCGTTATCGGCTCACGAATCGGAGGAATTCCCGAACTTATCACGGAAAATAACGGAATACTATTCGAACCATTTGACAAAGAAGAATTGAGAAAAAGTATTATCGAACTATTCGAGAATAAAAAATTTGATTATGAACAAATATCTCAAACTGCTATAACCCAATTCTCAGAAGAAAATTATTATACTCATCTTTGCAATATATACCGACAGAGCATTTAAAGAACATATCTCTACATAATATCGATATAAAATCATCCTTCTATAAAATAAATTTTTATTCATACCGTTATAGTAGAGATTACATTTTTCAAATTTTTAGATAAATAATTTCTCTTCTAAAAATTCTGAATAGCAATTTTGGAAAAAATAACGAATATCTCCATCTTTGCATTTAGATATATAGGATAAATGAAACACTTTATAGAAAATATAATCCATAAACTCGGGAAAAAAGATTATAAACTTGATAAGAATCTTACCAGCAAAGGTTTAATAATCGAGGTGCTATCTAAAATACCCTGCATTATACGGGGATCGATAAAAAAAATCGGACTAAAAAAATCTTCCGGAATATTATTTGCCGGACGCCATTGTAAACTCCGCCATAAATATCTGATTACTATTGGGAAAACACTGACTTTAGGCGATAATGTCGAGATTAATGCACTATCAAAAAACGGGGTAAAAATAGGGAATAATGTCACTATTCTAAAAAATTCTATTATCGAATGTACCGGAGTAATCAGAGAATTGGGAGAAGGTATAGAAATAGGTGACAATGTCGGTATTTCTCAATCATGTTTTATTCAAGTACGAGGGAATGTAAGAATAGGCTCTTACGTTATCATGGGTCCCGGAGTATCTATATTTTCAGAAAATCATAATGCAGACAATACTGACGAATATATTATGAACCAAGGTGCGACCCGAAAGGGCATAACTATTGAAGATGGAGTATGGTTAGGAGCTAAATGCACGATTTTAGACGGTGTTACTATCGGCAAGCATGCGATCGTCGCGGCCGGTAGTGTCGTAACAAAAGATGTTCCTGCATATAGCATTGTCGGAGGTGTTCCTGCAAAACTTATCAAAAATCGCAAGGAATAAAATAACATCACAAATCATTCTGTAAAGAACGCTTATTTTATTATTTTTGTGCCTTATTACGATTTACAATCAGACGATATGGCAATTTCATCCCCTACAGATATGTGCATCATCACTACTTACAGGTGTCCGATGCAATGTAAAATGTGCAGTATATGGCAGAATCCAACAGAAAAAAGCAAAGAAATACAAGTAAAGGAGCTCGAAAAACTCCCCAAAGTAAAATTTGTGAATCTCACCGGAGGTGAACCATTTGTACGGGAAGATCTTGAAGAAATTGTCGAGGTAATGTTTCGGAAATCTCCACGGGTAGTGATTTCCACATCCGGATGGTTTGAAGATAGAGTCATAAAACTGGCCGAGAAATTCCCGAACATAGGTATCAGAATCAGTATAGAGGGGCTATCATGTAAAAATGACGAATTAAGAGGAAGAGCCGGAGGTTTCGATAAAGGATTACGGACACTCATGCTCCTCAAAGAAATGGGAGTAAAAGATATTGGTTTCGGCATTACTGTTTCCAATAATAATTCCGAAGATATGCTCTCTTTATACCGCCTCTCAAAAAATTTGGGAATGGAGTTCGCCACTGCGGCATTTCATAATTCTTATTATTTCCACAAACACGACAATGTGATAACCAATACAAACGAGGTTATCGACAACTTTACCCGTTTAATTGAAATGCAAATGAAAGAAACCCACCCCAAATCTTGGTTCAGAGCATTCTTCAATATGGGGCTTATCAACTACATTGAAGGAAACCGCCGTATGTTACCTTGTGAAGCCGGATTAGTAAACTTTTTCGTTGATCCCTATGGAGAAGTTTATCCATGTAATGGACTTGAAGAAAAATATTGGCAGGAAAGTATGGGTAACATTCGAAATGTAACCGATTTTAAAGAAATTTGGGAAAGCGAACAGGCTGCACGGGTAAGAGAATTAGTACGCAAATGTCCAAAAAATTGCTGGATGGTGGGAACTGCATCTCCTGTAATGAAAAAATATATTCAACATCCTATACACTGGGTATTAAAAAATAAATGGAGATCTATGACCGGAAAGCCCGTATGTATCGATAAAAAATGGTATGATGTAGGACAAGATCCCGAACAGGGGAATTTAAAGGAGAAAAGCAAATAATCGGTCTTCCTTTAAATTCGACAAATTATATACGAAAATAGATCCTCTCTCCGTTATATATTAGTGTGTCTATCTGCATATTTCCATGAAATCTGAAAGAAAAATAAAAATCATTGTTACCGGGACAAGAGGCATTCCTGATATTTTAGGGGGAGTAGAGACGCATTGTGAAGAATTATATCCTCGTCTTGCTAATAACAAATATACAATCACTATTGTACGACGTAGCTGTTATATTACTGATAATATTCGAATAGATAATTATAAAGGAATCTCTTTAAAAGACATTTACGCTCCCCGTAAAAAAAGTCTGGAAGCCATCGTTCACACCTTTTTGGCTATCCTATATGCAAAAAAATCACATGCCGACATCTTACACATTCATGCGATAGGGCCTTCATTGTTAATACCTTTTGCCCGAGTATTAGGTTTAAAAGTAGTCATGACTCACCATGGTCCTGACTATGACCGCCAGAAATGGGGACATCTAGCTAAATGGATGCTTCGCACCGGAGAACGAATGAGTGCAAAATATGCAAATGAAATTATCGTTATTTCCAGTGTAATCGACAATATTCTTCGCGAGAAATATGGTAGAAATGATACTCACTTGATTTTTAACGGTGTAACTCTCCCTAAAAAATCCCAATCAACCTGTTATATCGATCAGTTAGGATTAACTACCCATAAATATATATTAGCAATGGGAAGATTTGTCGAAGAAAAGGGTTTCGATTTACTAATAAGAGCATTCTCTGCATTGAAACAAAATAAATATAAGCTGGTAATCGCCGGAGATGCCGACCACCCTTCGGCATATTCAGAAAATCTGAAACGACAAGCTCTGGAAGAACATGTTATATTAACAGGTTTTATAAAAGGGGAAAAACTGAATGAGATAATGTCTAATGCAGCATTGTTCATACTTCCTTCTTTCCATGAGGGCTTGCCTATATCTCTTCTCGAGGCGATGAGTTATGATTTAGATGTGCTTGTCAGTGATATTCCGGCAAATCGGTTACCGGAACTAACTCTTGATGATTATTTCAAAACCGGCTCGATTCCCGATTTAAAAAATAAGTTACAATATAAAATCGAGAACATACAGCTTGACCGAAAGTACGATTTGTCTTCTTATAACTGGGATAATATCGCCGAACAAGTCGATTCGGTATATCAGCTTATCCTAAACAAAAAATAATTTGAAATATAATGATAAAAAAATTTCTGCCATTATCGACCATTATTCTAACATTACTATTTTCCGGCTGCAATAAGGATAACGAAAATCTTATCAGAGGAAAATGGCAATTAAGACACATCGACATGCCCAACAACAGCCAAATATCGACAGATTCGGTATTTTACAGTTTTCAGTTGAATATATTCGAATTGGCGACATTAGTACAGGGAAATGACTTTAGTGCCGAAAAAACAAACGGTATCTATACCATAAAAACAGACTCTATTTTTATGACAGTAACACCATCTTACATGGGAAATGCACTAAAAAGTCCTTATTATGGATGGCATACCGCTGAAAAAAACTTTGCAATCAAAAAATTAGATCATTCGGCACTAATATTATCCTGTAATGACACCATCTACACATTTCGTAAATTCTGATCTTTATGCTAAAAAAAATAATTATACTATTCCTCCTTGTTTTCTTCGGCTCTATATACAGCATTATTCATGCACAATTCACCCTCCAATACAGTGCAGAGACAAATATAATTACAGGAAATGGAGAATTTACTCCTTTTTATTTAATGAATAATCGCGGAGGTGTAATTTCATTCACCCCGAATAACGGTTATCTAAGAGCAGGTGTGAGCAAAAAAATCGATAATGACAAACGTTTTTCATACGGATTCGGTATCGATCTTATCGGATCATACAATAACGATGCAACAATCTATTTACAACAATTATACGGTGAAATAAAATATCGTTGTCTCGGACTTATGATAGGTAGTAAAGAACAATACTCCCTGATGCGTGACAGAGAACTGAGTAGCGGAAGTATGGTTTGGTCCGGGAACAGCCGTCCGATACCACAAGTATCGGTAGGAATACCTCATTTTGTCAATTTTCCGGGAACAAATGGATGGATGCAAATTAAAGGAGAAATTTCTTACGGTATATTTGTTGATGATGCTTATCAAAAAGAGCATAAAGGAGAAGGGAAACCCTACAGCAAACATGTTTTGTATCACCGTAAATATCTAATATTAAAATTTGAAAAAGAAAAACCTTTTTACGGTTCGATCGGAATAGACATGGCAGCACAATTTGGAGGTACAATATATGATAACCCCAATTTCAAAACTTCCGTAACCAAATTTCCATCAGGAATCAAAAGCTTTTTTAAAGTATTCGTACCATTATCCGGAGGTAATGATTCCCCACTAATAGATCAGGTAAACGTTACAGGCAATCACTTAGGCAGTTATCTCTTAGAAATAGGTTATCGTAAAAAAAACTGGCATGCAAAATTATATCATGAACGTTATTTTGATGATCATTCAGGCATGATCTTTAAAAACAAATGGGACGGATTATGGGGAATAGAATATAGAACTATCAAGAAAAAACTAATAACCGGTGCAGTATTCGAAATAATGAATTCAAAAGATCAAAGCGGTCCGTTCTTATTCGATAAAACAGAAGAATTGCCTCTAAAAACAAGCGGAGCTGATTTTTATTACGGACACATGGCATACAACGGGTGGACACATAGAGGACATACGATGGGAACACCGTTTATCGCTTCGCCCGGTTATAATACCGACGGATTTCTCGGATTTAAAAGTTCCAGAAGTCTTGCTTTTCACGCCGGGATAGACGGATACATATTTTCAGAGCTCTCATACAAAATTTTAGCAGGGCATCAACAAGGCTGGGGTACTGGATATTTACCTTTTACCCATATCACACACGAATTTTCAGCTTTAGCAGAAATAAATTACCGACCTGAAAAAATTAAAGGTTGGACATTTCGATTATCGGGAGCATTTGATAAAGGTACTCTGTTCGGAGACAATTGGGGAATACAAATAGGTATACGGAAAGAAGGTCTTTTGTTCAGCACAAAGAAATAAAACCGCAGAAAAATTTATCCATAACAAGTTAAACGATTCTTAAAAACAAGAAATACGAACATAAGTCCGGTCATCAAAAGAACAATTTCCGGGAAGAACGCCTTTCGTACTTTTGTTATTTTTATCACAGCCCATTCCTATACACAAAGGGTCTGTTTCTATTTGATGACAAAGAGCCTGTTCTGTTTCCTGCAATGTCCCATACAGATCAAAATAACCGTCGGTTGCCAAAACAATAGAACGGTCACCAACCGGAATAATCCGGATTAAAGCATAATCGACTGGAAAACCGTCTAATACAATATAACGATACTCAGAATTATCATCTAAATTATTTTGCCACAAATACTGTCTCTTCAACATAGGATATATAAACTCCCGGCCTATATCCCGTTTCTGTAACTCCTTTATCGAAGATCCGTCCCGCAAAGCCGAACACAAAACAAAAGATCTTAGCTCAGAAAGTATAGAATCTATCTTTTTATTATTCTTAAAACAGCATTCCCCTATTTTACACTGGCAGTCACCGATAAGCCAAACTTCATTTCGAGAATGACAATAAACAGCAACACTCGCAGTTAATCTTGTTTCAGGGAATTGCTCTACAAGATCTAAAATATGATTTGTTTTATAATACCGAATAATGCGTTCATTTATAATATTCACAAACTCTGATGCCGAAATTCCCGAAGGTAACCTCTGAACCTCATCCGAAATAATTTCCATTGCCTTCCTTCCGGTAGTAATACCATCTATCCTATAATCAGACTTGGAAGTCGCCCCATCAATCACCACAACATAATCTGGTGTTGCAACCCATCCGTCTTCACATAATCCGGTTAAAGACTTACCTTTTACAAAGGATTCTTCTATTACAAAACTCATTTTTATAACCATTTTAATTTTTATTTTCCGATGCAAAAAATCAATCAGATCACCTTTGTGTTTTGCTTAGCCTGTTTTTCCGAAAATATCAACCCAAAAACATCCGCACAACATTTAACAGGTTCTTACAAAGAAAGACTTTTCATTTGAAAAACCAAAAAGGTGCAGAAAGCAATATTGCTTTTCTACACCTTTTCACCAACACACACATCAAAAAAATCTATTTATTGAGCATTCTGAATCATTTCCGGAGCTGCCGTAATATATATTTCCACTCTCCTATTTTGCGCACGCCCTTCCGGAGTCGCATTCGATGCCACCGGATCATTCCATCCGAATCCTTTTGCAGAAACACGACTCGAACGGACTCCGTCACTGACCAAGTAATTGACGACCGACTCTGCACGTTGCAGAGACAAACGTTCATTGAGTTGTTGACTTCCAGTATTGTCTGTATAACCGAAAACTTGTACATTCGTCTCAGGGTTCTGTACCAAATTTTGAGCGAGTTTATTTAAATCGGCTTTAGAAGAAGCATTTAACTGAGAAGAATTAATCGCAAATAAAATTCCATTCTCAAAAGTAACCTTTATCGCCTGCAAATTATTACTGTCTTTTACTTTCTCGATCTGTGCATTTTTTAGCTGAGCTTCAAGTTCCTGCTGCTGCTTATCCATTTTCCGACCGATCAAAGCTCCTGTACCAGAACCTACAGCAGCACCGATCAAAGAACCTATCCATGCACCTTTGCCACCTCCTACCAATGCCCCGATCCCTGCACCTGCTGCAGCACCAGAACCAGCACCGATAGTAGCACCTTGACCGGTTTTAGACATACCTTGCCATGCAGAACATCCTGTTTCTGTCAATAAGCTGATACACAATATTATAATTATTCCATAACGGAACTGTTTACCATATCTATTCATCATTTTCAAACTTTTGTTTTCAATAAAACAGTAAAAGGTTATAGAAAGTTCTATCTTAACTATTAAAATATTTGCAATTTTCTCCAATAAAATCTATACGAGTTTGTTTAGACCTTGCTCGAGTCGACTTTAAAAACATTTTTCTTGTCTTCACAAGAATAACAACAGGTTACCTAAAGAATAAAAATGTAAAAAACAGATCGAAAAAAATAAAAACGAACTAACTGATTTTCTGCATCGGAAAATTTAAATTGGTTCTAAAAAAGAACCATTCTCGCTTTCTATGGTTATTATAATAAAATGTTCCTATAAAAATAAATTACCAAATGAAAAGACTAAAGCAGATAACAATAGTACTGGTTTTATCAGGATTTATTTTCACTCAAAATCCATACGCCCAAAATAATATAGTAAAAACAAAATCCGAAAATAGAGAAATTGTTCTTCCTCCTCTTCCTTATGCCGAAAACGAATTAGAACCGTACATCAGTGCACAGACAGTAATGCTTCATTATGGTAAGCACCTAAAAGGCTATATTGATAATGTAAATCGTTTAATAAAAGAAATATCTAATCTGGAAGGAAAAGACTTGGAAACAATTGTCAAACAATCGGAAGGCTCTCTCTATAATAATGCCGCCCAAGCATGGAATCATATTTTTTATTTTGACGCTTTTTCTCCGCATGCACAACATTTACCATCTGGCAACTTAGAAAAACAAATAAATAAACAGTGGGGAAACTTCGAAAATTTTAAAACAGCATTCACCAATACGGCAAATAATTTATTTGGCTCAGGATGGGTATGGTTAATCAAAAATAAAAACGGAACACTGGATATTATTGGAGAAAGTAACGCAGGTAATGTTTTAAAAGGAAATGGAAAACCTCTATTAGGCGTCGATATTTGGGAACATGCTTATTATTTAGATTACCAAAACCGAAGAGCAGAACACATCGACGGACTTTGGAATATCATAGACTGGAGTATTGTAGATAGAAGATATAATGAATAAACGAATATAAACAAAAAGGAGTGATAATATCACTCCTTTTTGTTTGAAATATCTATAATATAAATTATTTCTGCTTATTCTGCATATGTTTAGAATAACGGCTCATAAACTTATCAACACGTCCTGCAGTATCCACCAATTTCTGTTTTCCGGTAAAGAACGGATGTGAAGTATTCGTGATTTCAAGTTTTACCAACGGATATGTTACCCCGTCTATCTCAATAGTTTCTTTAGCAGCTACAGTAGAACGAGTAATAAATATGTCATCATTAGACATATCTTTAAATACTACCGGACGATAATTCTCAGGATGAAGACCTTTTTTCATTATTATATCTTTTTAATTATTTCAAATAATATAAATCCACGTTGGTAAGCGTGACTTTTTTGTAATGGCTCGCAAATGTATAAAGAAATTCTTATACACGAAAATTTTTCCAATTCTTTTTACATAAACAAGGAATAATAGAAACCCATCTAATTTTTACATAAAACTATTTTTGAGTAAACTTTAAACAGGCTCTTAATATCTCTTATCATGAATAGAGAAATTATAAAATATAAAGGGCTACTGCTTTTTTAAAATTTAATCTTGTATTTTTGTAACTAATTAATTAAGATATATTCATACAAAATGTTCAGTTTTTTCAAGAAAAAAAATAGCCAAACACATAAACTTTGCTACGAAGTAGATCTTCATTCTCACATCCTTCCGGGAATAGATGATGGATCACCGAATACAGAAAAATCGATCGGCTTAATCCGCGAAATGCAAAATTGGGGAATTAGAAAAATTATCGCAACTCCTCATATTGCAGAAGAAACTTTCGAAAATACTCCAGAAACTATAAAAAATGCATGGGATTTATTGAAGGCCACACTCAAGACTGAAGGGATCGAACAAGAAATTTGTTATTCTGCCGAATATCGCATCGATGACGGTTTCATACGAATGTTTGAATCGAATCAGCTAATCCCTCTTCCCGATAACTATCTATTAGTTGAAAATTCTTTTATACAAGCTTTCTGGAATTTAGATGAACTGCTTTTTCAACTGCAATTGAAAGAATTCAAACCCATTCTTGCACATCCCGAAAGATATGCCTACTATCATAATCAAAAAAACATATATACGACAATGCACAACAATGGTTGTGCATTTCAAGTAAACCTTTTATCTTTTTCCGGATATTACGGAAAAAGTGTAAAAGAAGCAGCTTTTTGGCTCGCAGAGCAAGGCTATATCGACTTTTTAGGAACAGATTTACATAATATGAACCATGTCCAGGCAATCAGTAGTTTTTTGACGACAAAAGACTATACCAAATTGATAAGTAAAATCAACATCAAAAACGATATGCTTAAATAAAATACTCTTGCATAATGTTCAGCGTAATGGGATTCATGTTAGCCGGTATTTTTATCGGCTATTTTCTAAAACAGCAAAAAAAGCTATTCAAAATTATCGGGAAACTGAATATGTGGATTATCTTCCTTCTTTTATTCAGTATGGGGCTTTCCATAGGCAACAACAAAAGCATCATAGAAAGTCTCGATCATTTTGGCATAACAGCAATAATAATAGGACTTGCAGCCACTGCCGGCAGTGTATTGTTATCTATACCTCTTTATAAATTTCTATTTAAAAGACAATCTGATAAATGAAAAGCAGTTTCATCATTTTATGCTGTTTTATTACCGGCATCTTATTAGCATATTATCGATACGTTCCGGACATATTCCTGACATATGACTACAGCAACTACATATTACCGGTCATGATGTTCTTTGTTGGCATAGGAATAGGCGGCGACATTAAAAGTTTATATGTCCCTATCAAGAAATATAAACTAAAAATCATACTAATCCCCTTGGCAACTATTTTCGGTTCAATCATCATTACAGCACTTATCTCTCCGCTATTCGATATTACAACAAAAGAAACAATTGCCATCGGGTCTGGTTTTGGTTATTACAGTTTATCTGCTATATTCTTAAATAAATTAGCCGGATATGAAATAGGAATGATGGCTCTTATCAGTAATATGACCCGTGAGATAACAGCACTCCTTTTTATACCCATTTTAGCTCGTTATTGCGGGAAACTATCTCCTATCTCTGCGGCAGGGGCCACATCTATCGACACGACATTGCCTATTATTGCAAAAAGTTGCGGAGAACAATTTATCGTCATTTCTATATTTCATGGTATCCTTGTCGATATCTCTGTCCCTATTATTATAAGTCTATTATACTATTTTTAAGCAAAATGACCCGCTCTGAATTTTACAGGAATATTTTTTACGATTTAGAGTCCATCTATATTTTTCAATAAAAAATACCATCAATTTTTGCATTTTATTCCGGTTTTAGCAAAATCGAGTATAGAGTCTTCAAAAACTTAAATATACCAGCGATTTCATCGCTTAAAATGATTAGAAATACTCTTTTTTACTTTATAATCTTTCCTACCTTCTCCATTTTATCTCCCTAAAAATTAATTCACAAAGATACCATTCTTATTAAAATACAAACATTTTAACACTTTACAAACAATTTATTACTGAAAAATGTTGATGCTTTTTGATTTTATAGTACCTTTGAACAGTATTTAGGTGAAAATTAAGGCTGAATTAAAAAAACAGCTTGTATAACAAATGTAACTTATGAAAAAGATTGTATTTTTCTCTCTTTTAGCATTATTATCATTCGATATTAATGCTCAAAATGCTTCAGAAGATTCAATTACAACCAAAAACAGTTTCGTTGTTACTCGTTTTAAAAGTAATTGGTTTCTTAATTTCGGGGCTAATGCAAATGTTTATTTAGGACAAAATGACAGTAAATTGGATTTTGGGAAACGCATAGCACCCGGATTCACAATTTCTGCAGGAAAGTGGGTAACACCATGGTTAGGTGTACAATTAGGATTAGACGGAATGCAATTAAAAGGTGCAGCTCCTGCTATGGGAATGACGTATGTAAAAAATGACGAACTTCTTTCTAATGGCTATTACAAACAAAAATGGTTCTCATTTATGCCCCATGCGGATTTAATGGTAAACATGGCAAATTTATTCGGAAAATATAAAGAAAACCGAGTATATAACCCTATTATTACGGGAGGTGCGGGATTCATAGCAGACTCTAAAGGTGGTAATTACAGCCAAGCCGTACAATTTGCATTTATCAATAAATTCAGAGTAAGTAAAGCTTGGGATATCAACTTGGACATAAAAGGAGCTTGGATCGGAAATGACTTTGATGCAGAAGGTGGATCAAGAGGTGATGGATTATTCTCTGTGGGTTTAAGCGCAACTTACCGGTTTAAGACCCGCAAATTCGTACCTTATCAGCCCAAATATATCAAAGACACTAAAGCTGCCAACGAATGGAAAGCAAAATATGATGCTGCCAATAACAAAGCCGGTCGTTTGCAAGCAGAAAATAACGATTTAAAAGAAGCTTTGAAAAATGCTAAGAATACTGAGACTCCGGTCAAAGAAGTTGTAAAAGAACCTGTAAAACCACAGCTTATTATTTATTATACAGCAGATTCTTATTCGATCAAAGATAAAGATATGATCTTATTAAAAGCTCTTGCTAAAGAAATGAAGAAAAATACTGATAGCAAATACGAAATATGCGGATATACAGACAGTAAAACCGGAACTCCTGAATATAATTCTGCATTAAGAGAAAAACGCGCAAATAATGTTATTAATACCTTAATTCGTTTAGGAGTTGATAAAGATCAATTGGTTAAGAAAACAAGTGACCAAACATTAAATCAGTTCGGAGCATATGCACTTGACAGAGCTGTTACTATTACAAAAATCTAAAATTAATAATTTCAATATCAAAAAATTATTAATTACCTGAATTTTTATTTTTCAAAAAGAGCGGTATCGGTTGATATCGCTCTTTTCACTATTCTACACCAACAATTATTTAGCAAATATTCAGTTTTTCTTATGTTAAATATACAACAAGTATACTCAATTATAAAAATTAGCTTTTCCTTTGCATATTAGAATAGTTTATAAGTTTAAAATAATCATGATTATGAAACTCCCAAAACACGCTCTATCCTTACTATTAGCAATTCCTCTTATAATTTCAACAGCCTGTGGAGATGATGATTTTTCTGGCGGAGGCGGTGGTAAAAAGAAAACGGACAGAAATGACCCGGCAAAATTCTGGGTAATATTCTCTAAATTCGAACATAAAGACAATGCTATCCAAATGACTGTAAAAGTCAATAATCCTGACAATCTGACAATTCTCAAAGGAGGATATGAATGTAGTTTCGTTCAAGATTTCAGTGATTGGGCACGTTCAGAAAAAGACCTGGATGAAAATAATTGTGCAGATTTTAAATTAACTGTTTCCCACATGAAAAAGCAATACTTCCGGCCTTATGTTATGGGACCGACTATTGGCAGAGTATATGGAAAAGTATGGACTTATGACGGTATGAGTTGGGAAATAACCCCGCCAAGCGATAATGATAGTGGCACAAGCGGAGAAGGAGGCGGTAATACTCCTTCAACTTCAACACCGGATAATGTAAATTATTTCAATGTATCTGTACAACCGATACAACAATTACTCAATTCTACTTATATGGGAAACAATAAATGGAGACTACTTGTACGCACGTTTTCACAAGTAACTTATTCTTGGGCTTGCGATGATCCGGATGCCGCAGGGATTGTAGTCGTGATAAATAATCCGAAAAATCCTATCGATGGAGTAAAATATTCCGGTAGTGACGCATCGTTTTTTAATAGTAACGGAACAAATGTCATAAAACAATGGCCTCGTACCGGAGGATATTATAATTTTTACGTACGAACATATACTTCAAATTACCATTATGCTCCCCAATGGTACACAAAACAAGTTTTTATCGAAGGTAGCAAAGACAGTTATATCACCAGTAATAAACCCGGATTATAAACTTTTATGCTTATCTAGTAAACTGTAAACAATAGATACGGGCAGTTTTTATTTTATAAGTTAAAACTGCCCGTTTTATAATTTTAATTTCACAATATCAATACTACCCAATCACCCCACCTAATAATATATTAACCTTTATTCTTTATAAATAGCCTTCCATATCTGCTGAAAACAAAAAAAATAGAAAAGGAATTACCTCTTACCCAAAAGTAGAAAATAGCAACTAAAATTCAGGAATAATTATATAAATAGCTCCAAAAAAACCTTCGTTTGATCGGACAAATATACAATTTATTCACATCAAACAAACTATTATTTAAATATATTATAAAACAATTCTTTATAATATGTGATCTCAGCATATTCCATTATGAAAAACTCCTATGGATTTGTCCAATTAAACGAACATTTAATTAGACAAACTTATAATTCATACATTCAAAGCATAGGTGTTGTTATAAAAATTTCATCAAAAAAGATGAGTAGGAGCTTGAATGGGTGTGTATAGGTGTATCAAAATTTGATACACCTATTTCATTTCAATATAGAATCAACTAATCAAAAATACCTTCTATAGCTTCAGCAGGCTCTGATGAAAATTCCTCTTCAGAATATGGTCCGGTCGTACACGGATCTTTATATTGTTCAGGTATTACAAAATCTTCCGTTTCAGAATATCCCAAAGATTTATCGCCATAAACTTTTTTCATAAAGATACCATAGATAGGCAATGCCATCGTTGCTCCCTGACCGTTTGCCATACCATCAAAATGGATAGAACGCTCCTCTCCTCCAACCCATACACCGGCAGCCAAACTCGGTGTAAATCCCATAAACCAACCATCCGAGTTATTATTGGTAGTCCCGGTTTTTCCTCCCATCGGGGCTGTTATTTTATGACGATACCGAATGCGCCCTCCTGTACCATGATCTATAACATCTCTAAGCATCGGAAGTATTTTATAATATGCAGCCTCACTGAATACTTCGGTTACTTTCGGAGTAAACTCGGCAATTACATTTCCAAAATTATCCTCTATTCGGGTAACATATAACGGATCAACTCGAATACCTTTATTCGAAAAGGCTGTATAAGCTGTCACCATCTCTTCAACAGAGACTTCTGCCGGTCCTAAACAAAGAGAAATAACCGGATCGATATAATTGCGAATACCGAACGAATGCATCAAACGCACTAAAGAACTTGGAGATAACCGTTCCATTAAATAAGCTGAAATCCAGTTATTAGAATTAGCCAATCCCCAACGTAAAGTCACATTCTCTCCAATCCGGGCCTTGGAAGAGTTTCTCGGAGACCAAACCTTTCCTGTAGCCGGATCAAGAATATGAGGTTGTACATTCGGAGCTTCGTCACATGGACTGAAACCTTCTTCCATAGCCAACGTATATAAAAACGGTTTTATGGTAGAACCTACTTGACGCCTACCATCTGAAACCATGTCATACTGGAAATTGCGAAAATCAATTCCTCCGACGTACGCTTTCACATGCCCTGTTTTAGAATCCATTACCATAAAGCCAGTACGGAGAAACGATTTATTATATCGAATAGAATCCATAGGAGTCATAACCGTATCGATCATTCCATGCCAAGAAAAAACTTGCATATCCACAGGTGTATCGAAAGCTTTCCTGATTTCCTTTTCAGATGCACCCGCTTCCGACATATATCTGTACCGATCACTCTGTTTCATCGCCTTATTAAGAATAGTTTCGATATCCGATTTAGATAAATTCCTTGCAAACGGAGCGTAACTGCGCCCCTTCTTCTCATTAAAGAATTTAGGCTGCAGAAAACCTCCGATATGCTCTTCAACAGCCTCTTCTGCATATTTTTGCATCCGAGAATCTAATGACGTATATATTTTCAACCCATCTGTATAGATATTATATTTTGAACCGTCTGCTTTCCGATTTTTTTCACACCATCCGAAAAGAGGATTTGTTTCCCAAGCGATAGAATCATCGACAAATTTTTGTCCCTGCCATCCTCTGTAATCTCTTCGATCCGGTTTTTTGGCAGTCATCATCAAACGCAGATGTTCCCTAAAATAAGGAGCTAACCCTTCTTTATGATCTACACGGTTAAAGTAGAGCTTCAACGGAAGAGCTTGCAATGAATCTCTCTCCTCCCGAGTAATATAATCCGATTTATACATTTGTTCTAAAACCGTATTACGACGACCTCTCGTTCTTTCGGGTTGACGAACAGGATTAAAATACGATGGATTTTTGCACATTCCGATCAATGTAGCCGCTTGTTCTATCGATAGTTTATCGGGAGTCGTATTAAAATAAATTTGTGCTGCCGACTGTATTCCAACGGCATTATAGAGAAAATCAAATTTATTTAAGTACATATTTACAATTTCCTCTTTTGTATAAAAACGTTCTAACTGAACGGCAATTACCCATTCTATCGGCTTTTGAAAAAGCCGTTCCATTACATTTTCGGCACTTGGAGAAAACAACTGCTTGGCTAACTGCTGAGAAATTGTACTCCCCCCCCCTGCACTTTTTTGAAAAAACAAACCTCTTTTTATCACTGCCCTCGCCAAGGCTTTCACATCGATTCCCGAGTGATCTTCAAAACGGGCGTCTTCGGTCGCAATAAGGGCATTAACCAGATAAGGAGAAATTTCATTATATCCCACATACACCCGGTTTCCTTTACTCTGATAATATCGCCCGATCACTTCCATATCGGAAGAATATATCTCGGAGGCGAATTTATCTTTCGGATTTTGCAACTCTTCGATCGGAGGCATATAACCGATAAACCCTTTTGCTATAAAAAAGAATAAGAGGGTTATCGAAACAATTCCTACACAAAAAAATATCCAAAGACATTTAATTATAATTCTGGAAATAGATCCGGATTTTTTCTTAGGCAGTTCTGGCATTTCAAATTTTGTTTTGAAACATATTCGTTTAGCAATATCTCAAATTATATCCGTACGGTTTCCGGACATACAAATTATGAATTCTCATATTTTTCGCCAAAGGTAATATAAATATTTCATTTATAAATTGATTGAAATACAGAACAAGAAAATTTAAGCAGAAAAGCTTTGATATAGACTTTTTTTACTATTTTTGTAGTGTAGATGAAACAAAATACAAAGAAATATAAACATTTCGATTTCATACACTTACAGAAGTGTAGGGAATATAAACACTCGATCAGAAATTGTAAATAGACCGATTTGACTCTTCATGCCAAACCGGTCTATTTGTCATATAAATCTATATTCTTAAAACATACCGCAATATGAGAAAAGAGAGTTTAGTATCTATCACCGACTACTCTAAGGAAGAAATTCTGGATCTGCTGGAACAAGCAAGAAAATTTGAAGAAAACCCAAACAGAAAAGTATTGGAAGGAAAAGTGATTGCAACCCTATTTTTTGAACCATCTACACGTACCCGACTTAGTTTCGAAACGGCAGTAAACCGATTGGGAGGGAGAATTATCGGTTTTTCCGATGCATCTACTACGAGTTCGACCAAGGGCGAAACCCTTAAAGATACGATAATGATGGTTAGTAATTATGTAGATCTCATCATTATGCGTCATTATTTAGACGGAGCCGCTCGATATGCATCTGAGGTTTCTTCAATTCCTATTATAAATGCTGGAGATGGAGCTAATCAGCATCCGTCGCAAACAATGCTCGATCTTTACTCTATATATAAGACTCAAGGGACATTAGAGAATCTAAACATTACAATGGTGGGAGATCTAAAATACGGAAGAACCGTACACTCTTTACTTATGGCAATGTCACACTTCAAACCTACGTTTCACTTCGTAGCCCCTGAGGAACTGAAAATGCCGGAAGAATATAAAATATATTGCGATAAATTAGGAATACCTTATCAAGAGCACCAAGATTTCACAGAAGAAGTCATCAATCAAGCGGATATATTATACATGACACGTGTGCAACGAGAACGTTTTACCGATCTCATGGAATATGAAAAAGTAAAAAATGTATATACACTACATAATCAAATGTTGGAAAACAGCAAACCGAACTTACGAATACTGCACCCGCTTCCTCGTGTAAACGAAATAGCATACGACGTAGATGATAATCCGAAAGCCTATTATTTCGAGCAAGCTAAAAACGGATTATATGCCCGTCAAGCTATTATATGCAAAGTATTAGGTATCGAAATTTAATTTTAAGAAAAGAAAATAGAATCATGGCTATACATAAAAAAGAGCTCGAAGTAGCTGCATTGGAAAACGGAACGGTTATCGATCATATTCCTTCAAACCAACTGTTCAAAGTCGTTTCACTCCTCGGATTAGAACATCTAAACAAAAGTATTACTATCGGAAATAATCTGATAAGTAAAAAAATAGGACATAAAGGAATTATCAAAATCGCTGATACGTTCTTCAAAGAAGAAGAGATCAATAAAATCGCATTAATAGCTCCGAATGCAAAGATCAATATCATCAGAGACTATCAGGTAACCGAAAAAAGAGTCGTTACCCTACCTGATGAATTAACAGGCATTATCCGTTGCAATAACCCTAAATGCATCACCAACAACGAACCGATGAATACGGTCTTTCGTGTCATTAATAAAGAAACCGTTGAAGTAAAATGCAAATATTGCGAACGGGCTATTTCTCAAAAAGATATAGAAATTCGTTAATGGCAAACAGGAAAAAACAGAATTGGAAACCGGGTACGATGATTTATCCGTTACCTGCGGTATTGGTCAGTTGCGGGAACCGTCCGGAACAGTATAATTTATTTACCGTAAGCTGGGTAGGAACTATCTGCACCAATCCGCCAATGTGTTATATATCCGTACGTCCCGAACGACATTCATACTCTATTTTAAAGGAGAACAAGGAATTTGTCATTAATCTGACAACAGAAAATATGGCAAGAGCAACCGACTGGTGCGGTATTCGATCTGGAAAAGATTATAATAAATTTGCAGAAAGCGAGCTGACTCCCGTTCCTTCAGAAAAAATAGCTGCTCCCTATATTGAAGAATCGCCTTTATGCATAGAATGTAAAGTTAAGGAAATCGTGAACTTAGGTTCTCATGATATGTTTATATCAGAGGTTGTCAACGTTATTGCCGACGAGCAATTCATTAATCCCGAAAACGGAGCTTTCGATCTCGAAAAAGCTCGATTATTGGTTTATTCGCACGGTCATTATTACGGGATCGGCAAAGAAATAGGTAAGTTCGGTTGGTCGGTACAAAAAAAGAAAAAGAAGAAATGAGACTGTACATTCTATTTTTATTCTGTACATATTTATTTTTTACCGGTACGGTATCGGCACAGTCCGGTATGTCCCCAAAAAAATTATTCAATTGGGGAGTCCGTATCGGAGTAAACGCCCCTTTCGTCGATATGCGAAAAAGTCAAATCAACGGTATAAAAATAGAAGAACCGTCAACAAATTCAAAAATGGGGATTCTCATATCCCTGTTTGCCCGAACCAATTTCAATAAACATTATCTTCAACTCGAAGCAGAAACGCATTATATGCGTTATCGGATGAGTCCGAGACCCGAATCGGTCATTACCGACGGATCTATCGGGTACATGGAAGGAATAACGGTCGGTAATAGAATTTATTCTTTAGACATACCTTTATTATACGGATATAACTTCATCAAACAAGGTCCGTACGAGTTGTCTTTTTTTGCTGGTCCAAAACTTAAATATCTATATAAGAAAAAGAGCGAACTCTCCGCACCGGAAACGTATGAATTTGTCATGGATGAACACATCCGTCCGTTAACTGCAAATTTCGTTTTGGGACTTGGAACATCCATCTCTCGCTTTTTTATCGATTTTCGCTATGAATTCGGAATTACAAACCTCACACATCCTACGACATACGTCCTCTATAAAGACGGAATAAATATATCAGAAGGAAACATTTATTTAAAAAGAGGTATTAATCTTCTCAGTTTTTCGGTCGGTATTATTTTATAAGAACAACGAAAAAGGTATCTTTGCACAACGAAAACATAAACACCATCTTATATAAAGCACAACAATGAAAAGAGACAATGCTATTTTCGACATTATCGAACAAGAACATCAAAGGCAACTGAAGGGAATAGAACTCATCGCTTCAGAGAATTTTGTAAGTGATCAAGTAATGCAAGCTATGGGATCTTGCCTAACCAACAAATATGCAGAAGGATATCCCGGAAAGAGATATTACGGCGGATGTGAGGTAATAGACCAAAGTGAACAAATCGCAATAGACAGAATCAAAGAAATTTTCGGAGCAGAATGGGCTAATGTGCAACCGCATTCCGGAGCACAGGCCAATATGGCTGTTTTCATGGCAGTGTTGAATCCCGGAGATAAGTTCCTCGGGTTAAATTTATCTCACGGAGGGCATTTATCTCATGGTTCACCTGTTAACTTTTCAGGGCTGATGTTCCAGCCACTGGAATACGGTGTAAAAGAAGATACCGGATATGTGGATTACGATATGATGGAAGAAGTCGCCCTTCGTGAACGTCCGAAATTAATCATCGGTGGAGCTTCGGCTTATTCTCGCGAATGGGATTATGCTCGCATGCGCAAAATCGCAGATGAAATAGGAGCTATTTTCATGATAGACATGGCTCATCCTGCAGGACTTATTGCTGCCGGATTATTGGATAATCCGTTAAAATATGCACACATAGTAACCTCTACGACTCATAAAACCTTGCGTGGACCTCGTGGCGGAATCATTTTATTAGGAAAAGATTTTGACAATCCTTGGGGAAAAACAACTCCTAAAGGAGAAATCAAGAAAATGTCAGCGCTTCTTGATTCTGCAGTATTCCCCGGAGTGCAAGGTGGACCGTTGGAACACGTTATTGCAGCTAAAGCCGTTTCATTCGGAGAAGCATTGCAACCAGAATATAAAGCTTATCAGATGCAAGTCAAGAAAAATGCCGCAGTTATGGCTCAAGCGTTTATGGATAAGGGATACAAGATTATTTCAAACGGAACGGATAATCATTGCATGCTGATTGATCTCCGTACAAAATTCCCTGAACTTACCGGTAAAGTTGCCGAGAAAGTTCTGGTCGAAGCAGATATTACCGTAAATAAAAATATGGTTCCTTTCGACAGCCGTTCACCATTCCAGACATCCGGTATTCGTATAGGAACTCCGGCGATTACGACACGAGGAGCAAAAGAAGATCTCATGCTCGAAATCGTTGAAATGATAGATACTGTTTTAGCTCATCCTGAAGATGGAAACATTATTAAAGCCGTTCGTGAAAAAGTGAACCAAACAATGAAATCATATCCCATCTTCGCTTATTAATTCCTTAATTAATAAAAATGCAAAAGAGGAGAATAATTAATTATTCTCCTCTTTTGCATTTTTATACTGAAGATAAACAACGTTAAAGAAAAATCACTTCAAATCAATATCCGAATTTTTTTTGTATATTTGAAATATTGGAGTTTATTCTACTCAAAATATATGAGTTTGTCTAAATTTTACCCGGGTCAAGTTTAAAAGTTTCTTTCAAGGATATTTTATTGTTTTCACTTGTCAAATAGCAAGACAAGTGAAAACGGAAAGAAAGACTGGAAAAAAATGCAAAGAGGTCCTTATCGAAAAATTCAGACAGACTTAAAAAATTCAAAACGGATTGTTCCGGATCATTCATAATCATACGCATACATAGATCCAATAATTTTCAGCGTATCTTAATCATAGAAAACAAACAACTAATAAAAAACTTGTTTGTTATTATTAATCAGCCGGTAAAATACTTTTAATAACTATATAAATAAAATAGCCTATGAAACAGAAAAAAATACTAACTCTCACACTCTCTCAACTAAAGCAACTATATAAACAAGAACTTCCTGCACTTATATCAATCGTGCAAAATAGTCCCAATGAAGAAAAATTCAAGATACAATTAAATGCATTTATAGATACTATACCGACAAACAATACTCAAGAAACGATCAAAATGTTGATAGACTACGATGGAAAATCTATCTTCGAACTCTCTACGGGACAAAACATCCAAATAAAAACAATCTCTCTCTTATATCGATTTCTCACAGAAAATTTAAACGACGAAGAAACTCCAACAGATTTATTCATCGATCTATATTTTCTATTTAAAGGATCAGAAAACAATTATACCTCCCCATCTTTACAACAAATCAAAAAACGTACACACCGATGGGAAAGCGGTCTGGATAAGAAAGTAATAGAAATTCGGGAACAAAACAAAGAACGAATTTTACATATTCTGATACAAAAAATCGAAAATAGGAAAACTGCGTCTCGTTATCATTTCGAATCTGACCTAAACTATAATGAAAAATACGAACTTGTCAAAGAATGGTGGAACGACTTCAGATTTCATCTTTCGACAGCCGTAAAAAGTCCCAAAGAACTGAATAGATTTTTAGGAAATTCTCTCTCTGACGAAACCATGTATCTATTGCAACGGGCAAAAAAAATCGGAATGCCATTCTTTGTCACTCCGTATTATCTTTCACTATTAAATATAAATGAAGAAGGATATAATGATATTTCTATACGTAGTTATATCTTATATTCTCCCGAACTAGTCGAAACATACGGCCATATAAAAGCTTGGGAAAAAGAAGATATTGTAAAAGACGGAAGGCCAAATGCTGCCGGGTGGTTGCTTCCTGAAGGTCATAATATTCACAGACGTTATCCGGAAGTGGCAATTCTCATACCTGATACAATGGGACGAGCCTGTGGAGGTTTATGTGCGTCTTGTCAAAGAATGTATGATTTTCAAAGTGAACGGCTAAACTTCGAATTCGAAAATTTACGCCCGAAAGAAAGCTGGGAGAAAAAACTCAAACGACTAATGGACTATTTCGAAACGGATACTCAATTACGCGATATACTCATTACCGGAGGCGATGCATTAATGAGTCAGAACAAAACTTTACGCAATATATTAGAAGCGGTTTACCGAATGGCTGTCCGTAAACGTAAAGCAAACAAAAATCGTCCTGAAGGAGAAAAATATGCAGAGCTGCAACGCATCCGGTTAGGATCACGTCTTCTGGCTTATTTGCCGATGCGCATCGACCAAGAATTGATCGACATACTTAAAGAGTTCAAAGAAAAAGCTTCCGCAATCGGTGTCAAGCAATTTATTATACAAACACATTTTCAAACACCGCTTGAAGTCACTCCCGAAGCTAAAAATGCTATCCGAAAAATACTATCCGCCGGATGGTTGATTACTAACCAGCTCGTATATACAGTGGCTGCTTCCCGCCGAGGACACACAACTCGTCTTCGCCAGATTCTTAATCATTTAGGAGTAGTCTGTTACTATACCTTTTCGGTAAAAGGATTTAACGAGAATCATGCCGTATTTACTCCTAACAGCCGTTCCTTGCAAGAACAACACGAAGAAAAAATTTATGGCAACCTTTCTGCCGAGCAAGCAAAAGAATTGTGTTCTATCCTCGAATCCGGAGAAAATACAGCGAATAGTCTCCGTTCTTTCTTGAGCAAATATCATCTACCTTTTGCCGCTACAGACAGAAATGTGTTAAATCTCCCGGGAATAGGTAAAAGCATGACATTCCAAACGATCGGAATTACTGAAGATGGGAAACGAATATTACGCTTCGATCACGATCATACCCGTAAACACAGTCCGATTATCGATAAAATGGAATATGTCTATATCAAAGAAAACAAATCTATTGCAGAATATTTGCGCCAGCTCATAAAAATAGGAGAAGATGCCGAAGATTATGCAACAATCTGGAAATATTATCAAGGAGAAACAGAACCCCGTTTCAAACTCTATGAATATCCGGAACTTCCATTTCAAGTAACAAAACAAATCAGTAATTTGATTATAAACTAACTACGGAGAAAAAATTATTCTGAATAATACTTTATTTGTATTATTCAGAATAACCAGCCTAACCCTTAACACCTAAAATTCTACAATTTCCATATAATCGATATTCCAACCTTCTATACCTAAGACAGGATTCTCTCCTTGTAAATCTTTTGCATTAAACTCAAGAATCACTTGCTTGGTCTCTCCCGGTAATAAAGAAAAATAATTATCACTATAATAAACCGGAAGCACCCGTTCTTTTGATCTATCACGCAAAACTTTCAAACGAGTCATCAACGCAATATTCTTTCCTACATTTTTAATATCGACCGTCAAAAATACCTTTCCTCCACTTTTTTCCCAATAAAGACTATATTGCAGGTCGGCCGGAAACATATTCGACAAATCGGAATACTCTTGATACTCATTTCCCCTCCAGTAAAAATTATCGGCAATAATTTTATTTCCGTCTTTCAGTTCCAATTTTATAAAATGAACCGGAGAAAGTTTTTTCGGATAAACGATAGACATGCAATCCGTAACGGTATCAGATCCGGAATCCAGTCGTACAGAATCTCGCAACATCAAAGTACCGTCCATATTATAGATAAGCACTTCTGCAATCAAATTTTTATATCCTTGGCGAGTATTATTCGCAACTTTGACTTTATCAAGCTGACTATCCCACAGAATATGTAACGGTTCTAAAGCTTTTTTACAACCATAATAACCGGCTGTCTGATCAAGGTAATAATCATAAGTCTGCCATACAGTGCTCGGCCATGCAGACTGACTCATCCACATTAACATACCATTACTCTGAGCACCGACAAAAGATTCGAACATAGCCTTATGATTTTCCATATTGACCATCTGCGCTTTCTTGCAAAAATCCTGCAAATCTGAGGCCTTGCCATAACGGTTCACTGCATTCATAAAACCGGATGCACCTTGCGCCGAATGAATACAAAAATCATGTAGCCCCCAGACATCATTCACCGGCCAATATTTATCTTCCGGCAACATCTTCTTCATACTTTCTATTGAGGGGATATTAGGCATTCCCATCTCCGAGTGAAGTTTCCTATGCGTTCTTATCTTAAAATAATGCCTCGGATTCTGAACGCTGTAAGGTCCAAATCCAGAAACCGTACCGGTCGCAGAATGAGGTATATACAAACGAGTTCCGTCCAACAAAGATGTCTGCTCTCGCAACGCCTTATTTAATGTTTCCGGAGGATTACCCTCATTGCGTCCGCAATACAAAGCTATCGAAGGATGATTTCTAAAATGTTTTATTTTATCGACAGCATTCTTCATAAACATCTTTTCATCATTCGGATTAGGGCCATCTCCCGGATTAGCTAACCAAAAATCATCCCAAACCATAACTCCATATTTATCACAAGCCCGATAAAAATCCTCATCTCCAGTCATTCCTACCCAATTACGGATCATATTGAAATTTTCTTCCTTATGTAAACGAACCCGAACATCATATCCCTCTTTATCCAATCGAAGCATAGACTCGCTAAGTCCCCAATTGCCCCCTCTGAAAAATATACGAGTACCGTTTACATACGTTTTCAAGACACCGTCACTATCATCATAACTCATCTCCCGTATTCCGAAAGGTATAGTTTTCTTATCGGATACACCTCCGTTCGCCACAAAAGATAATTCGAGCGAGTACATATTCTGTTCACCATAACCGTTAGGCCACCACAAATCGGGATTTTCGATACATAACTGAGGCAAGGTATTTTTATCCAAGACCAAATCTTTATGTTCAAAAGCATTCAATGACACGCTCCGGCTAAAACGGATATTTCCCGGATTGATTATTCCCATCAATTTTCCCTTACAAGCCCTGTCCGAATGATTTTGTAATTCGACTCTTAAAGTCAAATCAGCAGAGGACAAATCTGGCAAAGGCAAATCCGATATAATAAAAGGATCAATCAAAGAAACATCGTTGGTAGCCGAAATAAACACATCATCCTGTATTCCTATATTTCTACCTCGCATCGTCGGTAACCAATCCCAGCCCACACTGGCGTGAATCGTCGGATTATCAGCTCCCAGCACTCCTCCATTTTTCCCGGCACTATTTAAACTTTGTACAGTTATCTGTCCCGGAGTATCATTTTTATGAATATATACTGCAATACACGCCTTTTCACCTGAAACGACATAAGGAGTTATATCGAATTTTCCACGAATAAAAGCACCCTTTATATCTCCAACACGATGTCCGTTTACAAAAACATCGGCTTTCCAATTAATTCCGTTAAAATTAAGCCAGATTCTTTTCCCTTTATACTTATTAGGAACAATAAAAGTTGTACGATACCAAAAATCTGCAGTAAAAAAAGCATCTGATATTTGCAGTTGTTGATCTCCAAAATTAGGATCGGGAATAGCTCCTATATTCAAATAACTGGTCAACACCGTTCCCGGAACTGTAGCGATGATCCAATCCCGGTCATCAAATACCGGATCAGAAACCTCAAGACCATCTAATTTCACCAAACTTGCACGCTGCACTTTCCAATTTCCTCCGGTCAAATAATAAGCCCCTTCTTTTCCCATATACGGAACAGCCATTTGTTTCGGGATTACTCCTCCCGTCCCATAAACTTCCATCTCTGCCAAAGAATAATGCTCCGAAATACCGTCTGTCATATATAGCCTCACATATTTCGCAGTTGCCGTAGTCAGTTTTATTTCTTCTATCCCTCCTTTTCCCTCATTCGTTGAATACAGCGAACGCCAATTGCGTTTATCAGTAGAAAATTGAATTTGATATGACCGTGCAAACTCTTCTCCCCAAAACAACTTTACTTTATTGATCCGACAAATCGTCCCCAAATCAATATAAACCCATTGATCCTCCTTTCCGGCACTCTCCCATTTACTCGAAAAAACAGACCGATCGATTCGACTGACATTTTTCTCGAACAAGTCTATCTCAGACAATTGAGTACGGTTGTCCCCTCTATTTTCTGTAATATCGAGCCTATACATTCTATACGCACTCGTGTTCTTTACTGTAAAAGAAAGAGACTCTTTCCGTTTGTTAAAACGAATATCGGAACGCATATCTAACAAAGTCCAATTCTTACCATCATTCGATCCCGAAAATGTCCAATTTTTCGGATCTCTTTTTTCATCATCATTGGCAGAAGTCAAGACATAACGATCTATTATATAAGACGCTTCATTTGCAAATTCATACTGAATCCAACCCTCCGAATGGAATGTCAAATATTTTGAATTCGGTGATCCGTCAAACAGATTTTCAGGAGATTCTCCAGATGGAAAATCTGAATATTGTACCGTAATTTTCGAATCTCCCTGAACATCCGTATTTCCATCAGTAATTAAATGAGCCGTATAATCAAAATTCGAACATGAAGAATGATAAGCAGCCCTATTCAATGCTAAATTACGGACTTGCACAGAATTATCCGGGACAAACGATATAGGGGAAACTATATTTTGACCTTGCAAAGTTCCTCCCACACAAAAGAATAATATACCCCAATATCTCAAAAATCCGGTGAGAGAAGATCTTTTTATTTTTTGAATCACGTGTAACGCTTTATAGTTTAATATCTACCTTCTTTCCTACATATTTAACAACTTTATCAGGTGAGTTTTTTTCTACACCTCTTCCCTTCTCGGAAGAAACTAAAACAATACGAAACTCTCTTTCTTTCGACATGCCTTTATACGCACCCTGCCGTTTCCCAATGGTTAACGTCCTCTTTTTTTCATTCCACATAAAAGGAATCAAACTATATTCTCCTCGCTCACAATCAAATGTTTCCCCGTCATCTTCATACAATTCGAACCGACCGTCCGCACCTTGATATACACGTACTTCAACCGGAGCACTTGAATCAGGATTCATTAATAATGATACGTTCATAGGGATAATCGATCCGGCCGGAACGTATACAGGAATACGCTCTATCGGAGCATCTGCTACGATTGTTTGCCCACTTTCGTAGTTCTCTCCCGTCCAAAAATCAATCCAACGCTTCCCTGAAGGAAGATATACCTCACGTTTGCGGTCTCCCGCATTCAAAACCGGACAAATTAGAAGAGAAGGACCATACATAAACTGATTTTTACAATCGAGAATTTTTTTATCTTCCGGAAAATCAAAAGCCAACAGCCGCATCGGTGTATAATGATTGCGAGTTATCTGACCAGACAAAGTATAAATATAAGGGAACAAAGCATAGCGTAAATTGATAAATTCCGTACAAATTTTTTGCGCTTCAGCACCATATGCCCACAATTCATTCGGAACTTTCGTATTACCCGGATAACGTCTTCCATGTGCTCGAAATACAGGACAGAAAGTGCCATATTGAAACCAACGAGTGAACACCTCCCGATAGTTTTTATCAGCAGGATCGCCACCTGAATAACCACCAATATCGGTAGTCCAATAAGGAATCCCGCACGCTACAAAATTTAACCCGGCCGTTACTTGTTTACGCAACTCATCAAAAGTAGTGGGTATATCTCCCGACCAAACAGCCGTACCCACTTTTTGCTGAGAAGCCCATGCACAACGTGTCAATATATAAGGCCGCTGATTCGGACGAGCTTTCAGTAACCCGTTATAAAACGTCGTAGCGTGTACTAACGGATAAAGATTACGAACTTTCAATGCCGGTCCGTCGTGAGTTACAGTCGGTAAAAAAGAGTTTACCTGATCCGGTTCACAACCATCCAAGAACCAGCCGTCAATTCCCAAATCGACTAACGGCATTACCTGTTTCCAGTAAATCTCGGCAGCTTTAGGACTAAATGCATCATAAATAATGCCATCCAAAGCTTTTGCTCCGTCGAGTAGTAAACCAGCTCTATTAAACTCTTCATAATTAGGAATTCCAGGGCGGAACGTCGGCCATATCGTAATTACGGCACGAGTATTATAATTTTTATGTAAAGAACTTAACATTCCCGGAACATCAGGGAAAAGATTTTCATCAAATCGATGAGAACCCGTACCATACTTCTGCCAATAAAAATAATCGATAAAAATTGTGCTCATCGGGATATTTTCCTTGTGCATCCGTTCTGCAATATCCATAACTTCTTTTTGCGTTGCATATTTATTCCGACTTTGATGATACCCCAAAGACCAATAAGGAATCATAGGAGCTTTACCGGTAAGCGAACGATAAGAAGCAATCAAATCATCTAATTTATCTCCCACAAAATAATAATAGCTGATTATATCTCCTATATCAGACTGAAAACTCATCCCCATTTTGTTATCTTGAAAAATAGTTCGAGACGGATTATTCCATAATATTCCCCAACCTTTTGTCGAATAAATAACAGGAACAGCGGCCTGAGTATTAAATTGCACCAACTCTCTTCTTTTACCTCTCAAATTCAACGAATTATCTCTAAATTGTCCTAACCCGTAAAGAGCTTCTTCCGGAGATAAACTAAAGCGACAAGCCACTTTTTCTCCATATCCGGTTTCAGAACGGCCTCCACCCGGATATTCTTGTATCAACAATTTGCCCAAACGATCATACAAACAGATTTGCCCCGTACGTTTTTCTACGGTAGCAGAAAAGCGATCTGTTTTTAATAAAATCCGCTCGGAGTCTTCTTTTACCGAAAACTTTGCTCCGGCAGGTTCTTGAGAAACTGCATAATTTTTCTGCGATTCGATCGCACTCAATGATCCTGAATGAACCGCAAGAGCTCCGAATTCATAAGGTTTCAACTGTAACACTCCAGACTCCGTATTTATCCATAAAGCCCCTTCCGCCTTTTTCCATGAAATAACCGGTTGCTTTCCCATACTTCTTAAATCATCATTCGATTTGCGAGGAAAAACGACATCTGCAAACTGTTCTCCCGCAACAACCCTACTAAATTCTCCGGCATTGCCTTTTTCGCATAAAAAGGTAATCCGGTCAAAAGAAAAATCTCCGGATAAAGTCATAGACGCTCCTTCAACATCAGGAACTGATGCTAAGGGAGGATTTATGAATAAATAAGCCTTATTTTTTTCAACCCTTAAAATAAGTTGTACGGCACTTTCCATTTTTTCACGGCATTTTTTCGAACCGAAACAAATCGTTTTATCCTGACCGACAGCTCCCACAAATAACTTTTCTTGAGAATTTTCTAATAAAGATAATCCGAAACGTCCGTTTCCGGCAATCTTCCGAACTGAAAAACTTATCCATAAAGTTTTAGTATTTCGATATTCATCAGACAATTCACGGAAAAGTTTTATATTATCTTTTTTTGCATCTAAAAACAATCTGTTTTTAAAGACAGCGACACCAGTCACATCTAAACCTGGTTCTAAAATCTTTACTTCTGAACGGTCACCTTTCCAATCCGACTTCCATCCTCGCTCTCCTTGTCCATACCCTGAGGAAAATGATACAAGACAAAATAACAAACAGAAAAATTTTAAATACTGAGTTTTTAACTTACTATTCTTTCCGCTCTTCATAATATCAAAAAAATACTTATCGTTAATCTATTACTTTTTCCAACGTATTTTAACCGGAGAATCTCCGGGCATAAAATCAATACAAATTTTATCTGAAGCAATTGTTACAGGAAGCTTCTTTCCTTTCTGTATTGCTTTAACTGATGTTACTCCTGTTATTTCTATAACCAACGTAAGAGGTTCGGTAAAAAGCTTTTTATCTAAAGTCATCTCCGTTTTACAAATCAAACCGTTCTTTTGGGGAGTCACTGATAAACGAACATTTTCAGATTCCTTCACATAACTGGCAATTTCGAGAAATGTACCGACCCATATTTGGTTTTCTTTAGATTTCACATAAGCCATATGATTATCCAAAACATCCGCTGATGGAAACGCATCAAAACCATCAATAATAGCATGTATCATCGGTATGCCCCACTCTCCTTTTTTAATTAATCCGTCAGCCCAATTATTCATCCACTGAGTCGTTGTTCTATATCCCCAGCCCGAACAGCGTGTACGAGTATCCACACGATTCTCCATTGCAATAGCAAGAACTTGATCATTAAATGCATTATAAGGATAACAGAATGTCCGGGGCTTCTTTCCTATTTTCAACAGAATAAGACTATCGGCTTTCTCTATCTCCGCACGAATCTCCTGTTCTGATTTCAGATTTACAAGATTCTTATGAGACCAACCGTGATTCGAGATTTCATGTCCGTTATCCGACATCTCTTTTAATCTTTTCCATGTAATCCCACCCCACTTCTTCTTCGAATTTGTAAGAATTTCTTCTTCTGTCTCAGGAACCATCGAAGGTATTGCCCAAAAAGTTCCTCGGAAACCGTATTTTTCAAGCATAGGAGCAGCCAATATACTTTGATCTCTCAACGCATCGTCAAAAGTATAACTGATAGCGCATGCCTTATCTCCTTTAAAAGGAGCAATACGAACTTTCGGCATATCTACACCCTGCTCGTCGACCTTTTTATTAATCCTTTTTGCATCAACCGATTCCGGCAACAATATTATCAAAAAAAATAAAGACAGAAAAAGAGAAAAATTGAAATTCTTCATGGTTGTAAAATAATATATGTGTGTATCGCAAATCAAATATTTTTAACAAAGAAAGCCTTGTTCTATTAAATATTCAACCGTATTTGAATTAATTTCTTATTAAAATTTTTATATACATAATTTAAAAGAGCCTGCATAAATTTCTCAAAAAAATTTAGACAAGCTCTTAAAAAATTTTCACTTATACCAAATGCTCCTCAATAATGGTTCTTACTCATTCTACAGAAATAACTTTGCTTATCTTGCCTTTCCCATTTTCATTGAACGGCTGTATCGTAAAATAATATCGAGAATCCCGATTGAAAAAGCCGTATTCTGCCTCGTCTCCATAAACCATGACGGCATTGTTCTGTACCTTCGGTGAAGTTCCCCAACGGATCACATAACCTGTCGTTTCACCCTGACTATTCCATCTGAAACTGGCTCGACGTCGGTCGTTTGCATTACGGACAACCTTAAATCCGGTAACTGCAGACGGAGCTTTTCCCTTTCCCGTCCCGAAAACTCGCAGTCCGGACAGAGAAAAAACTCCCCCATTGAGATCTTCCATGTTCTTTATCCGAATATAACGGGCTGATACCGAACGATCCAAAACAAGCAATTCATGTACGGCGTCCCGATCATTCTTTCTCCGGTCGCCTATCATCTGCCAATTCTTTCCGTCACAAGACGATTCCAAAACATAACGGTATACGGGTGCTGCATCTCTCCGCAATGTTTCGAAATCCTGGTCGCTGATATTTACCTGAACGGCTTCGACCTGCATCGTCCGTCCTAAATCGATCTGAAGCCATTCGCCTGACCTGCCGCTCTGAGACGCCCACCATGTCTTGATATTTTCATCCACGGCATTTACTGCTTCATATCCCGGTTGGAACGATGATGCCGAAACTTCCTTTTTATAAGACAACAAATTCCACCCCACGGATAAATCATCTTTCTTGAAATTGACCTTTCTATCGGGTATCTGCATCGGATAATCGGTGAATACCGTGTGGCAATACATGTGCCCCTCATCTCCGAAATAGACCGGAAATAATCCTAAACGACGTTCAAACCAATTTTTTACCGCTATCACCATTGTAGAAACATGCCAATAATTACCGTATTTATCCTGAAATGTATGTCCATGACCTGCTCCGGAAATAAACCCTCCGGGTTTGATCGAATAAGGATTATCCTCCATGTAAGTAAAAGGACCTAACGGATTTTCCGATACATATACCGCATCAGCATACGTTATAAATTGTGTTCCCGGAGTAGAATACTGCAAATAATACAACCCTTTATATTTCGTCATGGTAGCACCTTCATTATAGCCGTCCTTATTCATTTCATTCCTGTCTCCGTTCGATTCAATTCCATATTTTACTGAATTATGCAAAATCAAGTCTTTTACCTCACCGATCTCTTTGAAACCGTTTTCTGGATCTACCTGTACTCCCTGTATCGGTTTTTTATCATGACATCCCCAATAAAAGTAAACTTTGCCGTCATCATCCTGAAAAATAGTAATATCGTCATGCCGATTTTTATTGTTGACTTTTATCTCTTTCCAATCGTCTTTTTCCGGATCGGATGTTTTAAAGAAACGGGTACATCCGGCCGTATAATATAACTCACCGCCCAATTCTATAACCATAGGAGCATAATCTTCTATAATCGGAATAGATTTACAAGGGATATAATTCCACTTCACCAGATCGGCCGAACTCCAATATCCTTCTGACTTGGATGCAAACATATAATACTTGTCTTTATATAAGACAACAACCGGATCGGCAGCTTCTCTTCGACTCGGTTTCTCCGGACGAAACCGATAATTCAGATCTATGGGATTCGCGACAATACGATCTCGATCAAGGTGTTTCGCCATTAAATCAAAAGGTAACAAAAACAGTGTCGAACAAATACATGTCAACAATCGACTTTTCATGTTTTTCATCTCTCTTAAGTTTTAAATTATGCTGCAAAAGAAAAATCTCTTAATTAATTTAAGAGACTTTTCTCGCTTAATTTTTCAACAAAAGTATCTTTTTCACCAAAGTTATAAACTACTTAAAATAGGTCTCAGTCATCGGTACATCTGTAGCCCATTTCAAATAATTACATAAAATCTTTTTCGGGACATTCGCCGGTTTACTATCTAAACTCAAATTCGGCAACAGATCTAACGAAGAGAATACAATTTTCCCCTTTCCATAAGGCAATACCCCGACAGATGTCGTTATCTGGTGAAAAGGAGATCCGACCAAAGATACCACAGGTTCTTCCCCTTGCATTTCATATAACCCGAAATGCTTCGGTCCATCATAAACTACCAGTCGTTGGTACTCCCAATTCATGCCTTTATTTACGGGCAACTCATTGAAAAAAGGATGTTCCCTTACCATAAAACTACTTCCCACCCAAGCTTTTGAAGGATGAAATACTTTATAACCGGGAACTGCGCCGACAGCCCTTAATTTACTCATCCACGATTCTGCATTATCAATCAACATCAATTTAGTTCCATCATCCCGCACTCTTTTCAATAATGCCGACATATCAGGTTCTTGAATCTTTACCGGTAATTTCCATTTCAAAGCAAACTCCCAAGTTCCTCCGTCTTGATAAGCCTCGATCTTTAAAGGATATGATTTTCCGGCTACCAAATTACGTTTAAACGTCACAACTCTTTTAGGCCCGTTCCTAAAATTGTCGACAACCTGTTCTCCGTCGAACCAAAGATTCGCTCCATCATCATACGAAAGTTCAAATTCCGTTTCTCCGCTATATGGTGCTACAATATAACCTTCCCAGCGGAGTGAGAATTTTGTATCGCCCAATATATCATATCCGGGAATGAGTTTACTGCCGACATTAAAATCTATCGGTGCGGCAGAAATACGACGGTCAACTTGCATATCAAAATTTTTACCTCGAAAATAATCCAGATTCAATCCCATTGTTTTTCCGTCTTTCGCCTTGAAACAAAATGACGATATAGTATTAAATGCCGTACCCTGATCGATAGAACCCACCAAAATATAATCTAATTTTCCGAGAGACTCGTCATAAGCAACAACATTCGCTTTTTTCTGATCTTTCAAAAAATTAGTAAGTTCCATTCCACCGCCTATCACAGCACCATAACCGTTTATCTTGTCAGATTTCCAGTCTACTGCAAAAATATCGTCATAACCGGATGCGACTTTTTTACCCGACATATCTGATAATTCTGCATTTATTTTATAATAACCTATACCTTTATTTAATTTCACAGGAATTTTCGCTGCAGCCAAATTGCTGAACGTATCACCGCCAGAGACTTTCACAATTCCGTCATACAATACGTCTGAATCTCCTTTCGGATTGACAACCCAAGCTTTTATATTATAATCTCCCCCTGGAACAGCATGTTCATTGACAACAAACATGTCGAACAGATTCGTATCTCCTACATGACCGATTTTTTCCCGGACTTTCACAGCAACAAACGCAGGCTGAGCATAATGATTAATCAATTCAGGAGTACCCTTTATATTACGAAAAACATCGACAGCACCCGAAAAATTATCGTTTTTCATATCTTCATACCCATTGAAAACATAGATATCCGCACCGTCGGCGATCCGCACATTTTCAAGAAAACGTCCGTGTTCATAGTACATTATATCGCCCAGTGAAGTAATGAGTTTTGTTATCGAGGGATAATATTTCTCAAGTCCTTTATTTTTAATATAACTTCTATAAGAATTTAACCAATCTTTATAATCAGCACCATCCCATCCGTTGCGATTACCGTTTTCCTCTATTGCTGCAACAACTTTTTCTAACTGCGGAGGAGATGCCAAAGCAGCTTCTTCTCCCCAAACAAAAATTTCAGACTCAGCCCGTTCATTTCGCAAAAAACTCTCAGGAGAATTATAGATAGCATCAACATAAACTCCGGCCGAATTTCCGGCATTATGGATATCACAATATCCTGTCGTGCGTTGAGTCTGGTCATACGGGATCATGTGCAATTTTCGAGGCTCATCATTTCCGACATTCATAAATCCAGAACCGTATGTAACCAAACGAGTCGGATCCAGCAAATGGGCATCCGCCATATCTTTCTTCGCCCTTTCATCTGGAATCCATCCCGGCTCGTTAATCATATTATACATGACTAAAGACGGATGATTACGGTCTCGTTTCACCATTCTCAAAAAACGCTGAGAATTCAATTGATTAGCGAGCAGTCGATTTTTCATTTTACTCTGCTCACTTCCTTCTTTTACTCTCGAACTACTATATCCTCCGGGTTCTTCGTAATACAACATCCCCATTTCATCGGCCAAGTCAAGTACCTGCGTATTTCCCTGACAACGGTGAAAATTCAACATATTCTGTCCCAATATAAATGCCGATTCTATATGTTTACGAGCCAGTTCCCGAGTCGGATACATCCCGTTCGTAGGCCAATACCCCCAACTAATAGACGAAATAAGCAATGTTCGTTTACCGTTAAAATTAAGCGTAGCATTCTTACCATATCCCTCTACACTTAAAAAACGAAATCCGAAACGCTGTTTATGCTGATCTACAACCTTACCTTTACTATCCTTAATCGTTGTTACGACATTATACAAATTCGAATTTTTCAACTCCCACAAACGAGCTTCGGGTACTGAGGCCGAAAAAGTCAACTTTATTGTTTCTCCGGTCTTTACATTCACTTTGCCCAAATTCTTCGTAAACAAAGTCTTCGGATCAGTTACCGGAGCATTACTTTTCCAAGCCTCTACAATAGCCACATCGACACTTCCTTTTAAAACTTTAGACGACGCCTCATTAATAATTTCAATATCGACATCTATGTCCTTTAAAGATGGTTTATTTTTAACAAATACATCCGATACATATAGAGGTGATACGGAGCGAAGCTCGACAGCCCCCAAAATTCCACCAAAACCGTGGGACTGGGGAAACAAGTAATCTCCCCATTTATCTCCGGTATAATCTCCCCAACTGAAATTCCCGGAAGGATCGGTTATTCGAACTGCCAATTCATTATTACTTCCGTAATTTACAACATCGGTCACATCAATCTCAAAAGGAGTCTGATGCACCAATTCATAACCTACCAGCTTACGGTTCACAAATACCTCTGCTCTTTGACGAATACCTTCTGAGAAAAATATCTTTATACGTTTTCCCTTCATCTCCCGAGAAACTGTAAAATCAGTTCCCCACCAACTGACACCCTTATAATCTCCTGTATTTCCTAAACCTTTATTATTCGAAAGAGCATCCCAATAGTATTCTTCTACCGTTCCGGGAACTCTGACTTTCAAAGATAAAGTCTTATTTTTAACAACTTCCCTTGCTTCCGATTCAGGGCGAAGCGACGAAAAAAGATTATTCCATCCGCAAGTCGGTTCTGCAACAGTTATTTTCGAAATATCCGCTGGAGGCAAATACAACGAATCATTTTTCCACGAAGCATCTCGGTCTAGCCAAAGCGCCCAACCATCATCTCCAATCTGAAACGAAGTACGTTGTTGTGCCGTTATCCCCGATGTTATTAACAGACACATCCCTAAAAAAAGAGTTTTTGTTTTCATGTGTATTACAAAATAAAAGTTTTCTAATTTCAAAAATAGTTCGAGCAAATTAACCAAAGACTTACTTTACGGTTAAATGACAACTAAAAATGGATATTAATTAAAGAGAGAAAAGGCAGATGCCCAAAAACATTTGCCTTTTCTCTCTTTTTTACCAAACTAAATCAACCTAAAACAATCTTTTATTTTACCAGCTTTATTATTGCTTTACTGTGTTCTGAAATCACTTTCAGAATATAGACACCATTATTCAGACTCGAAGTATTCAATGTAATACGATTTTGTCCCTCCTGCAACTGTTCCATTCTGGACATAACCAAATTACCTTTCATATCATATAATGCAACCTGTGCAGGCTCTGCTATAAATGCAGAAACATCTACCCGAACAAAATCTGTAAACGGATTCGGGAAAGCAGATACTTTAGTTTCTGCATTTGTAATATCCACACCCGTTCCCGTAGAACTGCCCGCCAAAGCATAAACACTTTTACCTTGGAATCCATCCAAAATCGCCCGATAATATGTAGAAGATTTCGATCGTCCGGTAGTAACAGGTACTCCTTGTATCCAAACATATTCATATCCGACACTGACATTTTCTGCCTTATCGTCAGGAATAATACCATTTGTCAAAATACGTTCCCATTCTCCTGCTCCGGATGAATTAATTCGATAAATTTCTTTGTCTTCATTAACACCCCATACTTCACCGCCACCGGCATCAATTTTAGTCAGATTATACGGATTTCCGACTTCAAGAAAACCTTTCTTACTTTCAGAAGACATCCGAACTAATTTCCCGTCAGTAGTAAATCCCCATACGAATTTATCATCGGCCGTAATCGACTTTAACCGGATATTATCATCTCCCACTTTGATCCAATTTGTCTGTTGCTTCGTACCTCCATCAAGACGAACTTCCCCGTGTAAATTGCGATAATATACAGCACCTTCGGCATCGATACCCCAAACCTCTCGCATATTCAGATCAAGATCCGCCATCGGCTGACCATTCGTCACATCTACCCAACCATAAGCCTGATTGCAAGCCGCCCCCGGCTGTAATTCCGTACGATAAACTTTATTATTTCCGCTTACATCCGTTATAGCCCAAGCATAATATTTTCCCAATGCTAATTTTTTCAAAGATCCACTCGGCTTTTTATCGATAGGAAGAAAAGATGAGGACGGATCTTCTCCATGAATCGGTTTACAAACAATATTTCCTACCGATGTACTCTGCCATACATCATTAAATCCTGCCGTAAAATTCGTTACGTGTGCAGTTGACGGCCAAGAAGCAGTTCCTTGTTTGCACAAATCTAAGATATTGTGCAGAGGACGATAGATATCCAAATCGGATTCTTTACCGTGATGCCATTCATACCGATAAGCGCCGCCCGAGTTTCCCGGAGTTTTATCATAATAATCGTCACAGCCTTCCGCCTCAAGAAGAATACATTGAGATTCTTCATCGGCAAATTCTCGAACCAATGATATATATTGATTAGGATATAAATATTCCGGATGATCGCTCCGATACCACGTTGACCCCTCGGCCCAGTCTACCCAAGATTCCAATACAATCCACTCTGATTTGACTTTTTTGCCATTTTCGAAAATTTCACGAATAACCGGCGTTTTTCCATCTTTTGCCAATGAAGAAAAATGAGCATCATCCTTGGGCTTTCCACTGTTATCCAAAACAGGAGTTCCGGTCTCAAGTATCGGGTCTTTATCATATACCCAATCGTTATACCATACATTATTCAGGGGCAATCGTCCTCCATTAAAAGCAAAACTATAATACTTTCCCTTAAACTCCCATGGTGTCGGTGTTATATTAGCTCCCCAAGTAAACCATCCCTGAATACCTGCAGCTTTCTCTTCAGTACGCGGATCTCTTTTCCAGAAATTATCCGGTAAAATCCAATCGACCTTCAATCCGAAAGTTTCATCCATTTTACCTTCGATATATTCTAAAAACTCTAATATTTTATTATCCTTTTTATTGTAGTCGTATTCCGAAAAATTAGCCGTCCACAACTGAATAGGTACAGCTCCGGAAGAAGGACGTATATATAACATATCTTTCGGAACGACCTCATACCAAGGTTTAAACATATAGTTCCAAATATATTCCTGAAAATCAGGATCACCCCATTCCATTGTCTTCCCGGTCGTATTGCCATACTTCGGATCATCATAAGCACGTGGAAATACAGCATTATCTACAAAATAGGCCATTTTTAAATGGTCCTTAGCATAAGGTGAACGTTTTACCGCGTCTACAAATCGTTTGATCAGACGCGGACCGAAAGCTCCAGGACCTCCTGTATAAAGACGGTCATCGACATTATGCACCTTATCATGATCTCCTCGTCCATGCATATAAGCTACTTCCACTTTAGCTTCGACCAGTTCCGAAACCAATTGGTCCATTGCTTCCTCAGTATTTTCTGGCGTATAAGTATATAATTGCTGCTTATACCATCTCAGCATTTGCTCGGCAGTAAAATAGTTATTATTTTTATCCGTCCAGCTCCCATTATCGCCTTTATCTCCACACTTTGCCAAAGCCGCACTGGTAAAATTCGTAGCGGTAATCGCAAAAATAGGCATCGGATCATCCCAATTCAAGCTGTATTGAATATCATCATCTAATACATTATTTGATGTTGCAGAGCTCTTACGAATAAAAATCATGTCACAGTTGATATCATCCGTATCAAAAACAAGTTTTATGTCATAATAGCCTTTTTTTAAATGCTTATGGCCTAAATGCACCAAAGTAAATTCTCCGTTTTGAGTAGCAGGCACTTTAACACCGCTTACCAAAGTTTCGTTATTCAACTCAAGGTGTAACTTACAGTTATCCCTACGAGCAGCGACTCTGGTAGTGAAACGGTAGTCACCTTCAGCCAAATAAACTTGTTTGTAACGTATCCATTCACCGGCTTCGGTATTTCCGACATACCAGTTATTGGAAAATACTTCCTGAGCCTCTGCCTTATTCCCCGAAAAGCCTACCAAACAGGCCATCAACCCGGCAGCAAAATAAGAAGATAATCGTTTGTTCATAATGTTTCTCTCTTTTATATGTTATTCCATGTTCCATTTCTATCCTCTCTTTTTCTCCTATTGTAAAATCTCCTGCGCTTTTTTCAGTACATAAATCATCATGTCTTCATAAATATCAGACCCTCCTATAAACCCTGCATGTGAATAATAATTTTTATAATGAGTTTCTACTCGAGCATTACGCACTTTTAGCGCTTTTTCAAAACGAAGCATCTGGTCCTGATCTACCAAATAATCGCCCCCGCTATATGTAAGTATCACATACGGAGGATTTTTCGGCACTTTATTAACCGGAGATGCATCCGCACGTTGGGAATCCGTTGTTCCGAAATAGGTAAAATCTTTTCCAGGTACAAATCCCGGTTTGACATGTTCTATATCGTATATTCCATTAAATGCAACCAGAAATTTCGTTCCTTTAGTCGTCATTGCCATATAAGAAGAAAGATGCCCGCCTGCGGAATGCCCTCCGAAACCGAAATTCTTCTCATCGAGATTCCATTCCTTAGCATGTTTATGGATAAACTTCAATGCATCCTTTAAATCCTGATAAGAGTCTTTAAAATTAGAACCGTCAGACGGAAAAGAATACGAAACCCTTATACCTGCAATACCATGAGACGCCAAATAAGTAGAAATTCCCTTATGTCCCATACAATCTCCACCATGCCATCCTCCACCATGAATCCATACCATATACGGTATTTTTTTATCCTTATTATTCTTTGGTAAATCGACTTCTATTACTAATTTGTGATTAGGATATTCTTTAAATACATAATGGAGAGTCGTACACTGATTAAAATCTTCGGATTTAAGTTTTCGCATTTTATGCTTATAAGGTACAAACATATCTGCCGGAGCTTTTTCAATATCGAATACTTCTAAACGTTCAATTGTTTTAGCATCTTTCAAAACATAACCGTTTTCTTTCTTTTCTAATGTCAATCCATAACGGTTATTTTCATATTTTTGCGCGAAAACTCTATTTACCCCGATAACAGATAAGAGTAATACAAATGTTATCAATACTCTGTTTTTCATGTTGTGTTATAGTTGAATTATGGTACAAAAATAAACGGGATACCTTAAAAAACTTCTTAATTCAGAATTAACCCAAGACATTAATTTCAATTAAATAGGAAGTATTCTCTTTTATATATCTTCTCTACAGACGTCCTCTCAGAAAATGTTAACAGATCAGGAATCATAAAAATGATTCCAAGACTTCTGTTTGTTACTTAACAAACACTATATCTAAATATTCTTTCTTGTACTTACAATTTTTTCTACCATGCTTAAATTCTATTAAATAATAAATACACAACACCCATGACTCATATCAATATAAAGGATAAAACCACAAAAAGCCCCGAGGAAAATTTTCCTCGGGGCTTTCTTAATTATGTGTGTATTTCGAATCAACTATAATATTACAGTGATTTAGCTGATGGAGGGACATTCTTCAAATCACTGCCCCATGCTTTATTCGCCTTATCACCCATTTTTAACACAAGTTTTCCTCCATTGGCAATATCACTATGATTAAACCACGGTTGGTTCAACTCTTTTCCATTTAAGGTTGCACTCTGAATATATTTATTTTCATCGCTACAATTCTCGGCAATAATTTCAAATATTTTTCCATTGCTTAAAGTCATTTTTACATACGGAAACATCGGACTACCGATATTATAGGTAGGACTACCCGGAGTCACCGGATAAAAGCCCATCGAGCTGAATGCAACAAAAGCAGACATACCGCCTCCGTCTTCATCTCCCGGAACTCCCATAAGATCATTGCGAAACCATTCTTTCAATAACGTGCGAATACGTTTCTGTGTCATCCAAGGTTGACCGGCATAATTATAAAGATACGGAATATGAAGACTGGGTTCATTCGCCATAGAAAATTGTCCTACATTACCCGTATGATCCGGTAACTGTGCATAGAAAGAATATTTTCCCCGTCCCAACGGTTCACGGAAAGTTTGGTTCAAATTTTCTATAAAACGATCAACTCCTCCCATTATAGCGATCAGATCTCCGACATTATGAGGTACATCCCAACGATATACCCAAGCATTATTTTCACCATAATATTCGCGAGCACCTTGTCCTCCTGAAAAACGATAATCAAATGGTTCTATAAATTTACCATTCTTATCTTTCGGATGAAAGAATTGAGTCTCAGGGTTATACACATTTCGATAATTGTACGAGCACTTTAAATAATGTTCCGCATCATCTTTCTTCCCTAAATCTTCAGCAATCTGGGAAAGACACCATTGATCATAACTTGTACCTAAAGTAACCGCTATAGGTTGCCGCTTCTCAAAATGATGAACTTCAGGAACTGTTTCCTTTTCTCCCGGTGCTAAAGCCGGAATGTAACCGTTCTTTTTATAAAAATCATCTAACCAACCTGCAGGTTTTCCGCTCCACGGAGCTAAAGTTTTTTCTTCTATTCCTTTTTTACATACCAAATAAGCTTTTTCCAAATCAAAACCTCTCAATCCTTTAGCGTATGCATCCGCAACTGTCGCAACGGCATGATTCGAATTCATCCGACGAGAATCGCCAGTGATTTCAGGGAAGGTTGGCATCCACATATCACCCATCTGTTCTGCCATCAATATATAAGACCGAATTACATTCGTTTCGGTCAACGTGTCTATCAATACGCGCAAAGGATGTGTCGCCCGATATGTATCCCAAATCCAATCGTCCGTATAAAATGCATTTCCACCATCTTCATGTACTTTCCCGTCAAATGCACTAAAATATCTTCCATCTTCACTGATATTGACGGGACGCTCATAACACCGATATAAAGAAGTATAGAATATAGTCTTTTCATTTTCATCAGGACTCTGAACCTCTATTTTACCTAAAGCATCATTCCAAACTTTTTTCCCGGCTTCCGCCAAAGCATTCACATCATAGAATTTTTGTTCACGTTCCATATTGCTCTTAGCTTGTTCTTCGCTAATAAAAGAAATGCCATAACGAATTTTCTGCACTTGAGCTTTATCTCCGAAATATAATGCAACACATGCGTTATTTCCGCGAATAGTGTCCAATTCAGTATTTAACTTATTATCTTGCAATACACCGGTCTTTTCGGGTTTATTTTCCGTTTCGAGATAAAGATATACCCGAGTGTTATTCTCAAGCTGCTGATATCCGCTTACCGTATTATCATTTACTCGCATCGCTCCGTTTTTACTATTCAAAATCAAATAAACCGGAGCATCTTTTTCATACGAAATTTCATATTGAGCCGATTGATAACTCGGAGCATACTTTATATCTGTATTTTGTTCATCAAGATATACCCTATAATAATAAGGTTTTATAACCTCATTATCATAAGTATAATTCACGACAGGACGTAGAGTTTCTTCACGACCTTGATAAGGACTCAGATTAAATGCACTACTTCCACGATGGCTGGTTACAATTAAGGGTAATCCTTTAATTTGGTCGGACGTGTAATCAGGACGTTCAGGATAAACTCTTAACATAGAGTTCGGAAGATGAATAGTAGGAAATGTCGGAACCAGCAAATGGCTGATATTTCCCATGTAAGGATTTACGTAATCTACCGGAGTTTTTTCTGTAACATTCGGTGTGCTACAGGAAACCAACAAGGCTAACGCACCAAGCAAAAAATTCTGGATGTTTCTCATAAATTATTTTTTTGTGTTTGTATATATTTAAAGTACTTCTTTAAAACCTATCTTAAAAGCTTATTTAGATTCAACTGACTTTTTCGAATTACAATAAAAACGATTTCAAGAATCTATCTAAATTTTCCGATAATAAAATGATAATAAAATTATATATTCAAATTTTTCGAACCTCTTTCGGGGATGTTTTCCTCAACCCTACTTCGTCTTTCAGCCTATTATCTCATAAAATCAGAAAAATATTTTCAGAATAATTCTGAACAAAGATCTAAACAATTCTAAATTCAAGACAAAAATAAAATATCTGTCTTAAAATTTGAGTAATAACAGATTAATTTGAACCTAAAATTCAAATTAAACGAAAGAATTTTTTTGTTTTTTCATTTTTTTATGATTGTCTAAAAACATACAAAAAGACAATACGTCCATTTTTATTTTCGATCATCCAAATAAAATATTAATTGTTCATTAATATACACTTTCTCGACAAAATGTGCCCTTCTCATACAAATTACAAAAACCTTAAAACGTAATTAAATATTTTCAATATTCTTGAATAAAAGATTTTATAATCTACTTAAAGCCTGTCCGAGTTTTCACTATAATTTGCTCACCTTAAAATCAATGCTAAACTATCTTTTAATAGGCTGCCATCAATTATATTATATATACCTGATTTTAAAACAGAAAGCAAGTAGAAATACAAAAAAAAGCATTATTTACATCAAATAAATAAAAATGCCGTTTTTTTTTCGTTTCTTTGCATGATAGTTAGTCTGTCTAAAACTTGAAGTGCATAAAAAATAATAAATGAAGCGTTTATTTTTATTCTTCTTTTTTCTTATTGCAGTATCGCTCCATGCAGAAGATCTGAATTTGGGTCTATATATTAAATCAAACCAATATACCGGAGCACAACGAACCGGACTCATTCTGAATGACAGAAAGCCTTTCCAATTATCCTCTAAAGGGGTTTCTTTATCTTTTGATCTTTATATTCGTAAAGAACCCATTCTTTTTGGTTTCATAAACCGGATTATTACCAATACCGGAGAGAATATTGATCTTCTAATCTCCCCCAATAATGGAGAACATGTATATGTTTCATTATTAGTCAATGAAAAAAGATATAACATCGCCACAATAGAACATAACAGATGGATACCTGTAAAAATTTCATTATTACCGGAGAACAAACAAATAGAACTTACTTTCGGTTCTCAAAAGAAAAGTTTTGAACACTCTTTTTCCAATGTACATAATTTTCAAGTTAGCTTCGGAGCTTGCAGAATTCCCAAATATAAATCTCCGGAAGCTGCACCTATAAATATAAAAAACATACGAGTATATGAAGGAAATAAACTAATTCGTTATTGGCAATTAGGAAAACACCAAGAAAGCTTTTGTTTAGATTCAATAAGACATATACCTGCTCATGCAGATAATCCTATTTGGCTTATCAATACTCATAGTAAATGGGAAAAAGTATTCAGTATCAAACAAAAAGACGAACCTCAATTCGATTTCGATCCAATTCACGGAATATTCTATTTTTTGTCTAATCAAGACTTACAGACCCTTTATACTTATAATGTAGTTACGAGAACAGAAAGAATTATAAAAGATATATCGGGATATCCTGCCGGAGACAAGAATGACGGATTATTCTATATTCCCGATACTCAAGAACTTATATCTTTCGATCTCAATAACAAAACATTATCCCGATATATGCCGGCAACTAACGAATGGGAAAACAAATCTGTCCCCGAAGTAGATATGCAATATTATGATCATACTCAAACTTATAATCCGACGGATACTTCTATAATTACCTTCGGAGGATATGGACATTATATATATAAAAACGATTTATTCAAAATAAAACCATATACCGGGAAATGGGAAAAAATTAAAATCGAAGACATCGATCCTCGTTTCTTTGCAACATCGGCCGTAGTCGATAATAATCTATACATATTTGGAGGAAGAGGGTGCAAATCAGGTCGCCAAGAAATGTCTCCGCACAATTATTATGATCTGTATAAAATCAATTTGCAAACTTTTAAAACAGAGAAATTATGGAATATAGAAATGCCCGACACCGTAAATATTTTCCCGGGAAGAAACATGATTTACAATTCGTCTGATAATAGTTTCTATGTTCTTATTATCAATCCTAAACCCTATCTTGTAAAAATAAGAATAGACAAACCCGGATTAGAACGAGTTTCAGATGATATCAATGTAGATTTAAAATCTGACGAACGAATCAATTACACTCTGTATCAATTCCCTGAAAAACAAAAAATATACGCATTATTCTGTAAACAATATAAAGATTCGACATCACTATTCGATATTTATTCTATCCATTATCCAACATTATCTTATGTCAATACTTTACAAGAAAAATCTGAACCGAAAATATTTTACACCCTTCTCGGTATTGCAATTGTATTGGCAAGTATTGCTTTTATTTTCTTCAAAAGAAAAAATAATTCTTCGGAAACTAAAGCCCCGATTATCAAACCAGAAACCTCTTTACCTTCAGGTTCTACCGATCAAGAAGAAGTTAAACGCAAGCCTATCTTCGATTCAACCCACTCTTGTATTCGTCTATTGGGAAAATTCCAAGTTAAAGATAAAGAAGGTAATGATATATCAGGCAGTTTCACACCTATTCTAAAATCTCTATTGCTATTAATTTTATTGCATAGCCAAAAAGATGAACGAGGTATTACCAATAAAAAAATAGACGAGACTTTATGGGGGGACAAAAGCGAAAAATCTGCACAAAACAACCGAAACGTCTCACTAAGTAAATTAAGGTCATTATTAGAAAAGATCGGAAATGTCCGTATCGTGCAAGATAATAATTTCTGGAAAATAGAAAGCGATAATCCTGCATACTGTGATTATCAAATGGCTCTTCAATACATTCAAGAAGCTACTAACAGTCAGCACAAAGAAGAATCTTTTTTCTATGATTTACTCGAATTACTATTTTACGGGCCACTACTTCCTAATACCCAATTTGTCTGGTTAGATAATTTTAAAAGCGATTATTCTTGTGCAACTATCGATTTATTAAATGAACTCTTAAAAAAAGAAGAGTTCTTGCACAATGATAAATTCCGGTTACAAATTGCAGAGACCATATTTTCTCACGATATACTAAACGAAGAAGCGTTACAAGTCAAATGTACTCTATTATATAACAGCGGGAAAAAAGGAATAGCAAAAAACACATACGATAATTTCTGCAAAGAATATCATACATTATTAGGAGTAGAATATAATATTCCTTTCTCACAAATTATTCATGCAAACGAATAATAACCGTATAAAACAGGTTTGAAAATTCAAACCTGTTTTAATATACGGTTACGTGCATTATCTGCTTTTTCCGGACGAGATTTTCCAATCCTTTTTCCACTGTTCTTAGCTGGTCGAGTACCATTCCTTTTCGGTTTTTTAGTTCCCTTGTTTTTTTCTTCCATTATCTTACCCATAAATATACTTATCCCAAATATTTTGCAAATGTATCAAATTATCATTAGAAAAATAAGATTCCAGAGAACTCTATTACAAAATATATGAGAAATATACCCTATAAAAACAAGCTCCATAGTCTGCCGAAATTTTACATGAACATTTTTCAAAAATTACTTCCAAGAATATTTTTTCGTTTCGATAAATTCAAATAGCAGAAGACGATGTAACTTACAAAAATGGCCAGATAATATTCTCTTATCAGAAAACCTATACAAGCCATTAAATTTCGCTATCTTTGAAGCATAAAATAAGGTTGATGGATACTTTAGAAAGAACAAAAATTCTTAAACTGATACAGCAAGAAGTCATTCCGGCAATCGGATGCACCGAACCTATTTCTGTTGCCCTATGCACAGCCAAAGCCAAGGAAATTCTAGGGACAATACCAGAAAAAATAACTGTATATTTAAGTGCCAATATATTAAAAAATGCTATGGGTGTCGGTATACCGGGTACTGGAATGATCGGACTACCTATCGCCATAGCGTTAGGTGCTTTGATCGGAAAATCTGAATATCAATTGGAGGTTCTAAAAGAATGTACACATGAAGCTGTAAAAAGAGGGAAAAAAATGATTGATCAAAAATCGATCAGCATTTCTCTAAAAGAAAATATTCAAGAAAAACTTTATATCGAAGTCTGTTGTCAGACATCTCAGAATCATTCTACCGCAATAATTGCGGGGGAACATACTCATTTTATTTACATATCCAAAAATAATGATGTATTATTAGACAAGAAACTTGATGAAAACAACAATCATGAAAAACAAGTCCTTGAACTGAATCTACAAAAAGTTTATGACTTTGCTACAACCTCTCCAATAAACGAGATACGATTTATTCTCGAAAGTGCCCGTACCAACAAATACGCTGCAGAACAGTCTTTTAAATACGACTTCGGCCATAGTCTCGGAAAAACTTTACGCGGGAAATTTGAACACAAAATTATGGGTGACAGCATATTTTCTCATATACTATCTTACACTTCTGCTGCATGTGATGCCCGCATGGCGGGAGCTATGATCCCAATAATGAGTAATTCAGGTAGCGGTAACCAAGGTATAGCGGCAACATTACCTATTGTCATTTATGCTGAAGAAAATGGAAAAACAGAGGAAGAATTGATCCGGGCTTTGATATTAAGTCACCTTACCGTAATCTACATAAAACAAAGTCTCGGAAGATTATCCGCTTTATGCGGTTGCGTTGTTGCAGCTACCGGATCGAGTTGCGGAATAACTTATCTTATGGGAGGTAAATACCCTCAAATCACAGCAGCAGTAAAAAATATGATCGCAAATCTTACAGGAATGATTTGTGACGGAGCTAAACCGAGTTGTGCATTAAAATTAACCAGCGGCGTATCAACAGCAGTATTATCAGCAATATTGGCAATGGAACAAAAATGTGTAACATCCGTAGAAGGCATTATTGAAAATGATGTAGATCAATGCATTCGAAATCTTACTCTTATCGGTTCTCAAGGGATGAATGAAACCGATAAAATAGTTCTCGATATCATGACCCACAAGCATTAACTATAACATTAAGGAAATGGACAATTCTATATTTCCGGAATCGGATTCTTCAAAAAATTTCCGAATCACATTCTAACGGTCTCCTCCAAAAGTCCGCATAATCATTAACATCAAACTACTGTATCTAAAAAATTCGGATTCTTCAATCAGAAAAAATTCTTTCTACACTATTTAACCATAACATTATCAGAATATTTATTAACCGATACATCGTCCTTAATCAACGATCGACCATTTACACGAATATTTTCAAAAAGAATATTCTTTGCCTTATGCATCTCATCAAAACCGACAACCTCCACATTCGGAGTTTTACCAAAAGCCGTTATATTACGAAAAGTAACGCCATCGATTCTACCCGGTTCAGGATCTGTCGTCCACACATCTTTTCCAATCCAAACAGACATCAACCTATTGCACTCTTCAATGCGAATATTCTCAAAACGTACGTTCGTCACCAATGCCTTATCTGTATGGTACACACGCAAAGCCCACTCCCTTCCGATATCATGAATTATATCGCAATCGGTAAACAAAACATCATCTATCGGCTGTGTAATTTCAGCCCCGATACTCAGAGAATGAGCCATTTGATTCCATAACACACATTTCTCAACTCTTATATGTTTCATATCTTTCATGCCTCTCGGTGTTTTCAAAACAATCAAATCATCCAAAGTACGGATAAAGCAATTTTTAATTAAGACATTTTCACTGCTACAAATATCTATACCATCTGAATTTGCCCGCCGCCCCAATAACTTAATATTATCTATCACTACATTTTTAGAACAATCGACCGGAACTGTCCACAATGGCGCATCTCTGAGAATAACCCCTTCAAGACGTATATTTTCACCGCGTACTCCGATCATATGACGGGAATGCACAGTACATGCACTCGCATCTAAAATACCACGTCCCCGAAAAGTTATATTATTTCCCTTCAGCCAAAAAGCCTTCGAATACCCTTTTAATCCAAACTTTGAAACATGGAAAGGCTCATCCGCCCCTATCGTCAAACGGACAACCGCACCTCCGGCAACATATACCGTCTTATTATCTCCTACCTCAACATGAGTAATTTCATGAATTCCCGGTCCATAAAAAACAACATTCGGATCGTTCGGGTCTGGGATATTCTGTTCAGGTCCGTTTACAAACAAATGTAAAGATCGAATCCACTCTCCATTTACCTCTATCGTCAGATTCTGCGGTGAAGACACCGTAAAAGAAAGTTTATTCCCTTTAATATCCGGTTTTATGCCATAAGAAGAGGGCAATACTTTCACTGAATCTATCTGTTCCGGAACTGTAACTGTTATTTTAGCCTTCCCTTCGTTCAAATCAAAATAAGCAAAAGACGCAATATCATAATATCCCTCTCCGCATTGACGCTTATCCATTGCATCCCATCTTTTCCGTTTATCCAAAGGTGCGACTTTAGCGATATAAACCGGGACATCTCGCCCGGCAACAGAAACAGCATATTCTGTACTGATTTTTTCTCCTCTCGGCATCGGATAAATGGTAACATTATTCTTCTTTGCACTCCCGAAAAACGGAATCCATACAAGTAACATTATCAGGTAAACCTTACCCCAATTTTTTGTTTTCATAGACATCGTGTGTTTTATTGTGAGAAATGTTCGATCAAAATATTATAATAATTTTATTTTCTGGTAAAGTTACACTTTTAACTTTATGCTATTTTAAATGCTGTGTTTCTCATTTACCGGAAATTCTATTTACATGACACCTTTTAATATTTCCAAAGATAATAATTTTTCGAGAAAGGATATGTTCTTTAGTAATTATCTGAATAAAAATTTAGAATCCGTTTAACATTTTATTAGGATTTTCCCGTACAACCATCTACCTCGTTTTACAAAAAACCGTTCAAAAATAATATATCAATATTACCCTGAACGGTCACAAAAATTTTACATATCAGCCTTCCCCTTACTTAACAGACTCCTTTGCCTGCATAAACTCTTTTTTAAGGATATCGATAGTTTCTCGTACACTCACAATCTTCTGCGACAGATATGCGTTTGCCCCAGCAAAAGCATATCCTTTTTGCATATTCCCCTTTGCTGCATTATAAAGTGCTTTTATTATACAATAAGGACTTTTAGTATAGTCACATGTTTTGATACAATGAAACGCACAACGTCGAGGCTTTTCACTTCCTGATTTTACTTTTCGAGTGAACTCTCCCGATATTGCACGCCCCGGCATTCCTACCGGGCTGGTAATAATTTCAATATCACTTTGTCCGGCATCGATATATGCTTGTTTGAAAACTGGAGAAGCATCGCACTCTTCTGTCGTCACGAATTTACTCCCCAACTGAACTCCGGTAGCTCCCAACTGCATAAGGCGATAAATATCCTCTCCCGTGTAAAGCCCTCCGGCAGCAATAACCGGAATTTTACAGTGTCCGGATTTTTCATAGGCTTTTATCACCTCGATAACTTCCGGAACAATATGTTCCAGCGAAAAATGTTCATCTTCAATTTGATCGTTTTTATATCCCAAATGTCCCCCGGCCTTAGGACCTTCTACAACAATTGCATCCGGCAGATAATCATAATTATTTCTCCACTTCTCACAAATCAGTTTCGCAGCTCGTGACGAAGAAACAATAGGTACCAACTTTGTTTTACTTTCTTTTTCCAAATAAGAAGGCAAATCTAACGGCAAACCAGCACCGGAAAATATGATGTCGGCCTTTTCAGAAATAGCAGTCTTCACCATATCCGAAAAATTACTTAATGCTACCATAATATTGACACCTATCACTCCATTAGTCTTTTCTTTAGCTTTACGAAGCTCTTCTCTTAACCCTAAAATACTGTTTTTTAAATAATCAGTCGACAATTTAGGATATAACAAACCGAGCCCGGCACAAGAGATTACGCCTACTCCACCTTCATTAGCTACTGCTGAGGCTAAACCGGATAAGGAAATTCCTACTCCCATACCCCCTTGAATTACAGGTAAATCTATCTTTAGATTTCCCATATAAAAAGATTTCATAATAAATACTTTCTTTTGATAATACTATGTTTAAAACAAGAAAAGTTTATGTAGCCTACGTTTGCCAGAAAAGCTCAATATGTAGTATAATGAGAACTCACTCAGAAAATGAAGATTAAAATAAACTTATTTCATTGATGCGTCAAAGAACGGCATTTATTTTGAAAGAAGAAGCATATTTTTATTATAAATAGTCGGTAAAGACAACTATTTATACTACCTCCTTATTCTTTAACATAAAATATCACAAAGGACATTGAATATATCATTTCATTATATACACTTTATTAACCCTAAATTCGTTTATATCCCATCCAAGTCGCTTTACGCCACAAATACTCAAACGGACCTTGTTTATGCTTACTCAACCACCAACGACTAAACAATAATTGAAATATAAAAATAGCGGCACCTATCAATAATGTTGCAACAGCTCCAGTACTTCTATACAAACATAATCCATAACCATAATAAATCGCTACCCCAATAATAGACTGCGTAATATAATTTGTCAGGCTCATTCGGCCATAGGGTATTATAAAATTTTGCCATTTATAGCCCGATTCTTTCTTAAACCATAACAATGTAAATGCCGATATAAGAATTGCCATAAAAACGAAATTTGACAAAGACTGAATTATAATAGTATAAGGAATCTTCCCTGAAGAATTCTCTATATAATCCGGAACAAAAATTCTTAGACAATATAATGGAATAAACATAACAATTCCCGACTTCAAAATCCGATGCCATACACGACAAGAAACATCGCTTTTCTCGAAATATCGTCTGCGCCCCAACAGCATCCCGAGCATGAATAATCCTGCAGTTTGGAACAATCGACCGGCTTCTACCTGCCAGATATTACTGTACAGTTGTCCTGTCCAGATATTCGAACAAAGGACTTCCCAAAAAGTTCCCTGACTTGTAACTTGTCCCGATAAGATAGCATAAGGAACATATCTATTCGTAATTGCATAATCAGGATTAAATGCGGCATACAACAAACGTCCCCACTCATAAGGTTGTAAAAGAAGAAATACCGCAATAACTAAAACATTCTTATCGCTCAATTTACACACAGGTATCAATACAAGACCGACTACTGCATAAAGCAAAAGAATATCGCCATTATAAAACAATGCATGAAATTGTGAAAACAAGAATAAAAGGAACATTCTCCATGCAAAACGCCCCCGAAAATCAATTCCCTTTTTCCGGGCGTTACTAAACTGAATATAGAAACTAAAACCGAATAATAACGAAAATGTAGCATACGCCTTCCCCGCAAACAAGAAAAAAATCATATCCCAGAAAAACTTATCTATAGATTGCAACCATTCGGGATAAAAATCTGGAATAAAATATAAATTATAATGTTCCAGATTATGTAACAATACAATTGCCAACAATGCAAATCCCCGCAGAGAATCTACTACTTTCAATCGCTCAGAGGGTTTAAGAATAGGAGTGTTCATGGTTACTTTTAACGGTTGAGAATATTTGAACGGTAATCTGAATAATTTTTTACTCTTTAACCATATTCATTATTTTATAATTAGGAAAGGCATAATCTTTAAAGCACATTTCATATACCAATTTGAGCCAGATTACAACACAAGGTAATGCTTTTAACGCATAAGGCGTTATATAATGTTTGCGTAAATAAGCCGGAAAAAGATCTGAAGGAGACATACTGGTCAGAATAAATGCAAAAACCATCAAAACAACATCTGTTCGACTTCTCTTCCAAGGCGCTGCTACATACCAAATAGCTACCCCCATAAACGCTATAATATAAGTACTAGACTCGCTACCCGTGCTAAAAAGAACAACAAACATCAGAACTGATGCCAATAAAGTCAATCGAAAAGCTGGATTTTGGTATTGTTTTATCCGCAAATAAGGTAATCCGAATAACAACAAACCTGTGCATATCGGATATAAATCGGAATATGTCGCTATACCGGATATTTTTCGGATCATTCCCAATAATGATATATTCTGCATCAAAGCGAACTGATTATCTTGATTTTTAGCAGATAATCTGACAAACCATTCTACATATTGATTCAATACATAATCAGTGCCCCATACCCACATCGGCAATATCAAAAGAAAAACGGACCAACCGATAAAAGAAATGATAAACTTAAACTTATGACGGGAGAAAAAGAAAAACGCCAACCCGACGACTCCGTACAGCTTTATGAATAATCCGATAACGATAAGCAAAGTCGCCCAAATATCTTTCTCTTTTTCTATCAAAGCAAACGATAATATAATAATAGCGGCAATGCCGATATTAAACTGAGACATAAACAATGCCGTCAACAGCTCATGAGCACAAAACCAATATATAAATATCAATTTTTTCTTTTCAAGCGGTAAAGTACGAGTCGCAACATATAACGAAAATGACAAAAACAATAACCAACTGAGTAAACCTAACCATACTGGTGTAAATGCGAACGGAGCGACAAATAATGTAAAAAAAGGACCATAATGATTGTGATCGAAATATTCTGCAGGATATTCTGCATACAAAGACAAACGTGAAAGAGCATGCCAAAATGTTTGCCGGAAAATCATAAAATTATTGTATGAATGATGGAAATATTTCATCACCCATGCTATCACCGCCAACAACATCCACAATCCGAAAACTGTCCGGTAATCACTAAAAAAAGGCTTACGAATAAATATATTGAACTTTCTGATCAAATTTTGCATAATAAATTCGGGAATTGGAATATAGAATTTGCCACAAATATAAATATATATACACATATTTCTGAATGATACGTTAAAAAAAAGAGAAATAAAAATCTTTCAGGATGCTACAAGTGTTCTACTCCTATAAACTTAGAACTCAACAAATATGTTAGAACATTTATCGAAAGCTCGTTTTATAAAAGAAATAGCTGATTTTACTCACGGCTCAGAATGGATATACAGAGGTATAAATCCTGCCGTCATTGTTTTCCACGACTCGGTTCATCTATACGAAAAAGGTATTCGGGACGTTTACGATCCCTTAAAAAAACTATTTCCTCAAGTTAATTTCTATCAAGTATTGATCGACCGAGACCCTCAAATAGCACAAATATACGATATTCAAACATCTCCGACAACCATGTTCATCCCCCTAACCGGGAAACCGCTCTTTATCCCGGGATTCTTGACTCCGGAAGAAGCTAAAGAAAAAACAGAGTTTTTAATTGAAGGTAGAACAAAACAAATAATAAAAAATGACTGCATCTGACAAACTCGATACTACCGAACGAAGGGAACTCAACAATTCAGAGTTCGGCCTCCCGCAACAACGAGCCTTCCCTATGCCCGATGCTGTTCACGTAAGAGCAGCTGAAGCTTATTTTAGATATGCTCCCGACACGGAAAAAGCGGAACTTGCACGAAATATTTTACTTAAAGCCGAACAATTCGGAGTAACAATTAATAGCCCGATAATTTTAGAATGGGCAAAAAAATAAAAGTTTTGTCAAAAAGAAACCAAGGGATTTACCAAACAAAATATTCCGGAAATTATCATTAGTTTCCAGGACATATACTTTTTCTATAATTTTCTTTTCTCATTCAACCAATATCGTATTCGTTCTTTTAATATCGCTGAAAAAATAGGCTTGCTGATATAATCATCACATCCGGCTTCGAGAATCCGGTTTCTGTCCTGATCAAAAGCAAAAGCCGTAACTGCAATTATCGGAGTCTTTACTCCTTTATCGCGCAATCTAAATGTAGCTTCTATACCATCCATTTCCGGCATACGTATATCCATAAGAATTACATCCGGATTATATACCTCTTCAAGTTTTATCACCTCAATTCCACTTGTAGCTCGGATAATCTCATATTCTTTCTTCAAAATAACGGAAATCAATAAAAAATTACTATCCGTATCTTCTGCAACCAAAATTAAAGGTTTTCTATTTTCTTTCTGTAACACTCCTTCCGACAGAGCATGTTTCGATTCTTCACACATATCACCAGAAATAAAATTTTCATTCAGCGGATAAGTAAACCAAAATCGAGAACCGATTCCTGGATTCGACTCTACCCCTATTCTTCCGCCCATTTGCTCGACCAAACTTTTACAGATAGAAAGACCGAGTCCCGTCCCATGAACAAAATTATCAAGTTTTATAAAACGATCAAAAATAGTACCGAGTTTATCAGGTTCGATTCCAACTCCCGTATCACTGACATAAAATTCCAATTCTTTATCATGCACCCTATAGCCCACACGTATAAACCCTTTTTTGGTAAATTTGATCGCATTATTCACAAAGTTAGTAATAATCTGATTTATACGATTTTTATCTCCGGGAATTATAGGATTGACAGACGGTTTTTCAAAAAGAAGATGCACATCAGGAGAAACTTTCATTTGCAATGAACGAACAATTTCCTCGCATAAAAGATTGACATTTACCTGCCCTATAACAAAATCGAATGTACCGGCCTCGATCTTCGATATATCAAGAATATCAGAAATTAATTGCAGTAACAATTCATTATTCTCTATTCTCTTTCACGATATTCATAAACTCCTGTTTTTCTTCCGAAGAATTAGTATTCATCAATAGCTCCGAGAAACCGACTATCGCATTAAGTGGAGTTCGTATCTCGTGACTCATATTTGCCAAAAAAGCAGATTTCAGACGGCCACTTTCTTCTGCCTTATCCCGGGCTTCTATCAGTTTACGCTCAGTTTCCTTAAGCTCCGTAATATCGTAATTAACACAGATAAGCTCCAACTTACCGGGAGTATTATTCATTACATCACGAATAACATTTACCCGTGTCCACTTCCATCCGTTCCCGTTACGAATACGAAGTTCTTTACTAAAACTGTCTATCTCATTATTCTTCAATTGTACGGTATAATCAAACAATGCCTGACGATCTTCCTCATGAACATGACGATAAACACCAATTATCTGATCCAAAGGTGTAGAGTCTTCTTCTCCCAAATTATTAAACCATTGAGTAATTCCATAACCTGTACGGGAAATCACGTCAAATTTACAATATCCTATTTTCCCAAACCTGCTGATCAACGAAAACGACGATTCAAATTCCGCAATACGGCTATAAGCCTTATTTATCTCGGTATTATCGATATTAATAAATAAGTAATTAGAAAAATTTCCCCGATTATCATACAAAATACTCACTTTCGTATAAAGATCAATGTATCCTTTTTTATTTGTCGGATAATAATTCTCAACAGCTTTAAACGGATAATTAAAGCGAAAAGAAACCGATTCTTGATGTTTTAGTTTATTTTTAATCGCATCAGAAATATTCGGATTTTCAAAAATATTGATTCCCAAAGCCGACTGTTTACTTTTTAACCCGAAAATATTGATATCCGTGTTATTCATATCGATTAAATAACCGTTCTCGTCATACAATTCTATTCCCACAGGAATATTCATATAAATATTATGCAGAATTTTCGCACTCCGATCAAGCGCTTCATGTGCTTTTACACTTTCGGTAATATCGCTAAACAAAACTACTGCAACACCCGGTTCAGGAGAATACAAAATATTATGTCCTATTTTCCCTGTTCGGGGAAATGTTATATCTATCTCTGCATGCTCATTCAAATTATCAAAACTCGACAATTTTTTTACTAAACGAGAAAACGAAATAACATCAAGCTCTGAAGCTAACATTCCTATCTCTTCCTTTTTCAATCCGGAAATTTCAAGTGCCGCCTCATTTGCATCAACGAGCCTATAATCTACAACATTCTTCTGATCGTCATTTATCAACTCCATTCTGACATAACCTATTGGCATGTGCTTATACAAGTTTTTCAAATAAAGTCGTTCCATATCCGCTTTCTTTTCTGATATCCGAAACGCCAAACATAAACTGACAATATTTGCAATCGAGGTAAACCATTGATAATCTTCATTACTCCAATCCCGATAAACATCGATCATATCGATTTCCATAAATCCCCACACACTATCATCAGTAACCATCGGAACAGCCATCAACGACTTTATATTTCGAGCCCCAAGTCTCTTTTTTTCCAAAACAGCTTCTTCGGGAAGTTCATCTAAATTGAATAATACGATAGGCTTCATACTCATAATCTGCTGAGTCCACCAAGGCATACTATCAACAGGAAGCTTACGTATACTCCGATTTTTTCCTTCCATACTTTCCCTAACCGACTCCGAAAGAATATCCAATACTCCATTTTCCCAATCATATGAGGCTATATACACATATCCTCCCTTAAATTGATACAAAATATCTTCTAATATCTTATCAATAGCCCCCGTTACATTATCTGATCTAAAAAATTGCAACAATAAACGGGAAATTGAATTTTGCTGATATAATAGATTATTCACACGTTCCAATGACAATCCCCGATCTTTTATATCCTCAGGATTATCAATACATTGCAAAAAACCGAAAGCACACAAATGTCCGTCTTCATTCAAACTCTTTTCTCCTAATTTTGAATGCACCCATATAACTCCATACTTAGAATAAACAGGGAAAGACTGCTCATACACATCTTGCAATAAAATAGAAGAAAATTCATTCTTAATGCGTTCCCGAAAATCTTCCCTTATTAAAAGTTTAAAATCTTCAAAACCGATCGTATCGGATTGAAGGTTTAACAAATCTATCAAAAAATCAGAACAGCGATACGTCCTATTTTTAAAATTAGCTTCCCACCATCCTATACGTGCCAAAGACAGTAGTTTCCTATATTGATCATTTTCTTTTTCTATATGTGTATTCACAGAATATTTTTTACACTTGTTCACTCTTGCGAATGTAAATATTAATTATCAAAAAGACACAAGCTTTTATGATAAAAACAAATTTATTTAAAATCTTTATTCGTATACTCCCCCAACAAAAAACATCTTTTTCTCTCGGTATGGGTTAAAAAGATTTTCATAAATTTGCTTCAAATACAATGTACAATTTTTTATTACAAAAATGATTATGAAACCTCTTTTTATACAATATCCTAAATGCGGAACATGCAGGAAAGCTGCTCAATGGCTAAAAAATAACCATATAGATGTAACAATTCGTGATATTGTTTCAGATAATCCGACACAACAAGAATTATCGGTATGGATTGAGAAAAGCGGGAAGCCTATACAAAAATTCTTCAATACAAACGGATTACGCTATAAAGAACTGAATCTTAAAGACAAAATTAAAAATACGCAGCAAGAAGAACTTTTACGAATACTTGCTTCTGAAGGAATGTTGGTCAAACGTCCGGTACTAATATCCGGAAATACAGTTCTTACCGGTTTTAATGAAGAAGAATGGTCTAAAGCACTTCTAAAACCAGAAAAAGTTTAGATTGGAAAATTTAGATAGGCCCTAAACAAAGATAATTCCTCAAAAAGTCAACATTTCCCATTTTGTAACTTTATTGTAACATCTTTTTCATTCCTTTGCGTCCGTTAAAAGTACAAAAAGGAACTTATATGGAAACATTCTACTTAGGAATCGTTATTTTTCTTTTCCTATTAGCCATATTCGACTTAGTAGTCGGAGTAAGTAACGATGCCGTCAATTTCCTAAATTCGGCAATCGGGGCAAAAGCCGCACCATTCAAAGCAATCATGTGTATTGCTGCAATCGGGATTTTTGTCGGGGCATCCCTCTCCAACGGAATGATGGATATAGCACGTCACGGAATTTACCAACCGGAACATTTCTATTTTACCGAGATTATGTGTATTCTCATTGCTGTCATGCTTACAGATGTCGTACTTCTCGACATGTTCAATTCATTGGGAATGCCGACATCGACTACAGTCTCTTTGGTATTTGAACTTTTAGGCGGAACATTCGCATTATCTATCATAAAAATCGCCGGTGACCATTCTTTAGAATTCGGACAATTGCTAAATACAGACAAGGCTTTATCCGTGATTCTGGCTATTTTCGTCTCCGTAGCTATTGCTTTCTTTTTCGGTACTGTGGTACAATATATCGCCCGCCTCATATTTACATTCAATTATAAAAAACAGATGAAATATTTCGCTGCAATCTTCGGTGGAATAGCAATAACGACAATTATCTATTTCGTACTGATCAGCGGGCTAAAAGAATCATCGTTTATGACCCCAGAAAACAAACTATGGATAAAAGAAAATACAGGACCTCTGATCTTATATTGTTTTATCGGCTCTACCATATTGATGCAAATATTCCAATGGATACATATCAATGTATTTAAAGTTATTGTTCTAATGGGAACATTTGCATTAGCTTTAGCATTTGCAGGAAACGACCTTGTAAACTTTATCGGAGTTCCTCTTGCCGGTTATTCATCATTTATCGATTTCAGCTCTCAATCAGGAGCTGATCCCGACACATATTTAATGACTTCTCTTATGGGATCAGCACATACTCCATGGTACTTTCTCGTATCTGCCGGACTCATTATGGTTATAGCACTGTTTACTTCTAAAAAAGCTCATAATGTAGTAAAAACTTCAGTAGATCTCTCACGTCAGGAAGAAGGAGAAGAAGCTTTCGGAACTTCACCCGTTGCTCGAGTTATCGTGCGGTTGTCAAGTTCTATCAGTTCAAGCCTATCCAATATTGTCCCAGACAAAACAAAACGCTGGATCGATGCACGATTCAATACAGATGATGCAATTTTAGCTGAAGGGGCGGCATTCGACTTAATCAGAGCCTCTGTAAACTTGGTATTAGCAGGGTTCTTGATAGCAATGGGAACAGCTCTTAAATTGCCACTCTCCACTACCTATGTGGCATTTATGGTAGCTATGGGAAGTTCTCTTGCAGACAGAGCTTGGAGTCGCGAAAGTGCAGTATATCGTATTACCGGAGTATTATCTGTAATAGGCGGTTGGTTTATTACTGCCGGAGCAGCATTTTTTATCTGCTTCTTTGTTACTACTATTATACATTTTGGAGGAACAATCGCTATCATAGCTTTTATCGGGTTGGCTATATTCAGTCTTATTCGTAGCCAATTAGTCTATAAAAAAGCTCTTACAAAACAGAAAGGAGATCCGACCGTACAAAAATTGATGAGCAGTCACGATACACAAGAAGCCCTATCCTTACTCCGAAAACATACCAGAGATGAACTTGGAGCTATACTGGAAGTTGCCTCACAAACTTTTGACAAAACAGTCAACTCGTTTATGTCCGAAAGTTACCGAGGATTACGCAAGGCAATGAATCTTATCGACGATGAAAAAGACCATATCAAAAAAGTAAAACGTATAGGTACGTTAGGAGTTGCTCATCTCGATAATAATACCGCTATTGAGAAAGGATTGTATTATTATCAAGGAAATGATTTTATCAGTGAAGTCATATATAGTATAGGACGCATATGCGAACCTTGTCTGGAACATACCGACAATAACTTCAACCCTTTGCAGGAAGCTCAAAAAGAAGAATTCAAACACATTTCAGAAGGTATTACCGATTTTCTGGAACAAGCACGGAATATTATTCTTCAAAATGATTACACAAATTTTGAAGAGGCCATATCTACTGCAAATCATCTGATCAACAGTCTTGCCCAATTAAAACGTGCCGAGCTGAAACGGATACAAGGACAAACCGGAAGTCTGAAGGTGAGCATGGTATATCTTACAATGATACAAGAAGCTCAAAATGTCGTAGCTTACACCAGCAATTTACTGAAAGTCAGCCGAAAATTTCAAGTAGAAGAATAATTCTTAAACGATTTATAAAAAGAGTCCGGACATTAAATGAGCGGACTCTTTTATTTTAAGATAACAAAATACTATACTAAATATAGAATCTTTAAAAGCCTGTTTAATTTCACTCGGGTCAGCTTTGAGAAATTCTTTTGAGAATGTTTTGCCGTTTCTATAAAGAGGATATCGGATTACCACAAATGAAAACTAAAAAAACAGATTAGAAAAAAACGTAAAGACGGCTTGATAATATTTTTTGACGGAAAATTTAGACTATAGGCTCTAAAACTACCCGAAATGAAAATAACCTTGAATACATTTATTACTGAAAAAAAGTTCATTATCCTGTTTCCGACAATATATTTTCCCTTCACGAGCTAACCAGCCGATAGCAGAAAAAAGATCGTCTCGTGTCATATCTAATTTAGAAACAAGCTGACTGACAGAAAATTCAGAACCGCTTTCCAAAAGATTCCATAACATTCCCGCATTTTTTCCGATAGGTATCATTTCCATAGCATTTTTATTTTTAAAGTTCATGTCTCAAGATAACTCAATTTATTTAGAAAAACAAATTTCCATATCAAAAATGAGTATAAACAATTTATAAGATCGTCTATATAACGAATCACAATTACTATTTATATTGAACTGAAATAACAATACAAATAAAAAAGCAGATATAATGAAGACTTTTTTACAAATCTATCGCAAGACGTATAAACAAATATAGGTAATTTAGAGCCTGGATTTCGTAAAATTCTCGCTCTAAATTTTATAACAATAGGGATCAAAGATTTTTTACTTACAAAAAAGTTAAATTAACAGCATCACTTCAATATCACCATCACATCTCTCGCACCATGAGCCCCCATAACCAATGCTTGCTCTATATCAGCAGTTTTAGACGGTCCGGAAATAAACACGCCAAAACCGTATTCTCCCGTATCGATTTCCTCGTATGCCTCGTGCATATTATTTACGATATTCTCCTTATCTAATAAAATAACGAGTTTTTCCGCAATAAAATAAACAGCTCGCAACTTTACATCTTGCTCTATCCAGACAGCCCCATTTTCCGCTACACCGATCTTACCTGAAACAATTGCAAGATCCGTACCGTCCAAATCCGCCGGGTCAGCGACATCATCCGGATTAAATGTCGCACAAGAAATTTCACTGATATTAGAAGCTATACGCTTTGCTTCGGGATATGCTTTTATGATTATATCGTTAATATCCTCACCCTTATTCAACAGATGCGATTCTCCACCGACTTGTTTTACCATACTTTGAAATTGCATTATCACATCCGGATAGACTAAAGCATGCTTTTTCAAAGTTTCCAATTCCGGTTTTTCATATTTTTTATGCACAGCATTCCGGATATTCTGCAATATATTTTCTCTACTGCTCATATTCACTTCACATCTCCATTTTTCCACATTTCATTAAAACTCTTTCCTGAGAATTGCGGCATCTCACGACCATTCCCCCAAGTATTCAATTTATTATAAATAAGATAACGGGGCATGTGATTAGATAACGGGGCTAATCTCAATGCTGTATTAAAAACCGGAGGACGTTTCATTATAAATTTCATACCTCCGGACATCATTTTTTTCATTCGATCAGCTTTATTAAATTTATCCAAATCTTGTCTCCACAAATAAATTTGTTCTGCCAAATCTACCTTAGCGGGGCAAACATTCGAGCATGAATAACACAACGAACAAGCAGAAACATTATCTGAATACTGCAACGGAGCTTTCAACATTCCCAAATTGACACCTATAGGTCCGGGAATAAAATAGGTATATGAATAACCTCCGCTTCTACGATATACGGGACACGTATTCATACAAGCTCCACAACGTATGCAATTCAATGCTTTTATGTGATTTTGATCTGCAAGAATTTTACTGCGCCCGTTATCGACCAATATAATATGAAACTCACCTCCTGCTCTCGGCTTACGATAATGAGAGGTATATGTCGTTATAGGTTGTCCTGTTGCCGAACGCGCCAATAGCCGGGTAAATATGCTTAAAGATTTACGGTCCGGAACAATTTTCTCTATTCCGAAAGCCGCAATCTGCAATTTAGGCTGAGAAACTCCCATATCGGCATTTCCTTCATTAGTACACACGACAACTTCACCCGTAGATGCCACGGCAAAGTTGCATCCGGTCATTGCGGCTTCTGCATGAATAAATTTTTGGCGAAGATTCTTCCGGGCAGCATGAGTTAAATAAGTAGGGTCAAAATTTCCTTTTTCCGTACCCATCTCTTTTTCGAATAATTTCCCGACCTGTTCTCTCTTTATATGAATAGCAGGAAGAACAATATGGCTGGGTTTAAGATGCATCAATTGCAAAATACGTTCACCCAAGTCACTCTCCACTACCTCAATCCCTTTACTTTCAAGAAAAGGATTCAATTCACACTCCTCCGCCAACATCGACTTGCTCTTAATAAAATGCCTGACACCATGCTGTTCCAAGATGCGATAAACGATGTTACAATACTCCTCACCATCCTTCGCCCAATGTACATGAGCGCCATTTGCCTGCGCATTTGCCTCAAACTCCACTAAAAGCTCATCCAAATGGCTGTTACTATATAATTTGGTAGCACAGACCATATCACGCAGCTCTTCCCATTCAGGAACTTCCTTACTCAATTTATCCCGTTTTTCTCTTACCAACCAAAGAGTTTCATCATGCCATGCAGCCTGTTTTTTGTTTTTCAAAAACTCTGCTGCCGCTTTAGAATGCTTCGTACTCATAATCCTGCTGCTAAAACTTCAACTATGTGCAATGTCTTTATCGGTAATTTCTCTCGGAGAATAATACCGTTCTGATGCATTAAACACGAACTGTCTGCTCCCACAATATATTCTGCTCCGGTAGCTATATGCCGCATTACTTTATCATGTCCCATCTGTACAGATACGGCATCTTCTTCTATGGCGAACATACCGCCGAAACCACAACATTCGTCTCTTCGTTCCGGTTCTACGATTTCTATTCCTTCCACCAAAGACAATAAATCCCGCAATTTACTGAAATATGGGATATTCAATTCACTCGGAGACGACAAATTCATCAAACGAACCCCATGACAGCTATTCTGGATACTTACTTTATGAGGAAACCTCGCTTTCAGAGAAGTCGGTTTAATCACATCATGAATAAACTCACAAATATCATATATTTTACCTTCACTGGCGCAATGGTGCTTATCTTTTTGCAACAGCCGTCCATAATTATCCCGAACAAATACGACACAACTTGCCGAAGGTCCTACTATATAATCGTAATCTTTAAAACGTTCATCAAAACGACGGGCTAAATCAACTGCTTCATTTTCAAACCCGGCATTCGCCATCGGTTGACCGCAACAAGTCTGGTCTATCGGATAATCAATATCTACGCCCAAACTTTTCAGCAACTTATATGAAGCAATGCCTACTTGAGGATATACCGCATTGATATAGCAAGGGATAAATAGAGCTACTTTCATCATCTTCCAAGGAATATTCAATTCTACTATGTTAAATACAAAATTAAAAGAAAGATGCATAGCGAACAAGAATATTTTCCAAAAACAATAGCGTATCTTTGCTGTCGTTTTTCCGATAAATTATACTTAACGGAAAAAAGAACGCAAACGGTTGATCTATTATTCAATTATAAAAACATGAACACAAAAACCAAAGGTTATATCTTAGGTATTATCGCAGCTGCAGCTTACGGAATGAATCCTCTGTTCGCTCTCCCTCTATATAAAGCAGGAATGAATCCGGATTCTGTTCTTTTTTTCAGATATCTGTTCGCTATTCCGGTATTAGGAATCATGATCAAGGCAAGAGGACGTAACTTCAAACTACAACGAAAAGAAGTATTGCCATTGGTCATCATGGGGCTATTAGTAGCTCTCTCCTCATTAGCGCTATTTTTAAGCTATAATTATATGGAAGCCGGCATTGCATCAACATTGCTATTTGTTTACCCGATTATGGTAGCCCTGATCATGGCTTTCGTTTTTAAAGAAAAGCTGACTCTGCTAACGATTTCTTGTATTTTGTTGGCATTAGTCGGCATCGGATTACTCTATAAAACAAGTAGCGGTTCAACTCTTAGCACGACCGGAATAATTTTAGTAATGGTCTCCGCCCTCTCTTATGCAATTTATATAGTCGGTGTCAACAGGTCGATATTAAAAGAAATTGCAACACTCAAACTTACTTTCTACATTTTATTATTCGGAATGACTCTATTTTTGGTACGTGTCGATTTCGGGAAAAGCTTACTCACTGTCGATACATGGTATCTTTGGGGAAATTTAATAGCTTTGGCTATTTTCCCGACAGCCATATCCTTCCTCTGTACTACTCAGGCTGTTCAATATATAGGATCTACTCCGACTGCAATTCTCGGAGCATTAGAACCCCTGACCGCCGTTTTTTTCGGAGTAACCGTTTTCGGGGAGGTTCTGACTCCAAGATTATGCTGCGGAATATTAATGATTATTTTGGCTGTAACCCTTATTATCGCAGGAGGAAATATAACTACTTATATGGTTCGTTTCAGGAAAATGTTTCCTAAACTTCCGATTAAAAAGAAAGCCATTCATTAAAAGCCCTGTTTAAATTCCGGCAGTTAAAGACGCTACATTATCAACCAAGAATGTTCAACCTCTTTTTCCCGGATGCCAATTTATTGATTCCCATTATACACCATACAGACAAAACAAACGGCGCAGTTAATGTAACCATTCCAAATTTCATCCCGGTAAACTGTAATAATATCGATATCAAGACAGATAACACTGCATAAAATGCGCCTTTCCATGTTTTATCTCCTAAAGCAATTGCGCATAACACACCATTATATCCCATCAGCCCCATATTCAACATCGAATATTCGACTCCCCAAAATAATGAAACGACAACAGAAAGCAAAGAGGCCATTACTGCATAAAAAGCATTCAAACGGGAATTTATAAAAATTGCCGCTAAAAAAAACAAGCCGGAAACGATTGTCTCACCCTGAAACATTACCTGACCGATATTCAGACTGAACGCACGAAACAAGTCCGGCTTACACTCTATAACAGAAGAACATGTCGGCAATAATAATGAAGGGAAAAAAAATGAACATATACCCAATAACAACCATACTGTTATAATAAACGGGGCTGTAAATCCCGGCAACCATCTTTGACTACCGAATAATCGGGTAACCCATGTAGAAAAAGCAGATGCGATAATCATCAATAATAAAGATACCAACGAAATTTGCATAAATACGCCTATTGCTATTCCCACTAACGTACCGTTAAAACCATACAACCCGGCTCTTATATCTTCCTGCTTATATCCCGACAAGTATGCTGTCAGTGTACCTGCACCATTACCGGCTAAAGCCAATAATCCTATCTGCCATGAATTGAGAAATATCCCCAATAGCATTATTATTCCGGACAAAGCATTGTTCTGAAACATTACTTGCCCGATTCCTCTACCCAATGTAAACAATGTGCTATTCACAAGTTCCGACTCTTAAACGGCTTTATCAAGACTATAATACAATTTTCCGAATATACGATCCACATCGTATAATATACACTCCCGGCAATAGAGGTATAGAAATATGTTCTATACGATCTTTTATCGAAAAGGCTAAAGAGCCGTTTATCGTATATATATCGACGCCATCAACTTCATCTGTAAAACTCAAAGATAATATTCCGTTATTTGCCGATACGCTAAAAGTATCATCCTTCTCTGAACGAATAACAGCAGACGGTTGCAAATAATCGCTAATACGAATATTATCGATGTTAACACCATCAGAAGAATTTTCAGATTTAGCGATTTTCACCCGATAGTTTCCAGGCCGATTCACCAATACCTGAAACTCTTTCAGAGTCTTTTCAGGAGTAAGTCCAGAAGCCACGCTCTCCCAAGATTCACCCTGATCACCTGAAATATAAACCGCAATCCGTCCTTTTTTATCGGTATCATAAAACGCAGCCCAAAAACGAATGTAACCGATCCCATTCGACTTATCCTCTTTCATATAAATAGCTCCGGGATTACCAGACGTACTCTCCGTCAACCGCAAATGAGCCGAAGCTCCGTCCCATTTGGCATCTTTTCCTGTTTCACCTAAAGTAGCACCTTCGAATACCCAAGGAATCGCATTATCCTCTCCATAAAAAACTCCTCCTCCATACATATCTCCAGAAACAGGCTTATATCCATTCTTTGTTTCAAAATCTTCAAAAATATTCCAATATACCGTTTCATCTTCTAACGGTTGTTCGGGTAAAACAAAATTCTTGAGATTCTTAATCCCCGGTAATGTCTGAAATAAAGACAAATTACCTTGCAAAAGCAACTTCTTATTCCAATACACAGGATATTCATCTAAATTACAAATATCCGTATTAGCCGCTCCTAACTGCACAGTCATACATTTTTCGAGCCTGTATTCAAAAGGCATATCCGCAATTAGATAAGTAGATGTCCCTTCAAATGGAGGAGCCATATTATAAAAATGCTTATTATTACTATAATTAACATATTCTCCTACAATATAACCGCTCACATAACACAACATATTGTTGTTTTTCTTCGACAATGCTTCTTCTACCGTAAAAGGGGAAGAAACAGAACCGTCACCGGCATATAGTAAACCTGAATACAAAAAAGCTACAAACGCAATAAATAAACCTCGCATTACAATTAACATAAAATAAAACTACTCCATAAAACAAAATCTGTCCGAACTTATCAATTCGGACAGATTCCCGCTAAATATTATTCGATCTTCTTTTACTTCTTATCGACATGCTTCAATACAAAATCTTTCAGATCTTTTTTCTCCACAGCTCCGACAATCTGATCTACTTTTTTCCCGTTCTTAAAAAGAATAAATGTCGGAATCGATCTTATTTGATATTTTGTAGCCAAATCTTTATTCGAATCGACATCTACTTTTCCAAATTTGACCTTTCCTTTCAATTCTTTAGCTATTTCATCGACAATCGGAGACATCTGCCGACATGGAGGACACCATGTTGCCCAAAAATCCACCAAAACAACACCTTTTGCCGTTTCGGCAGTAAAAATCGAAGCGTTCAACACTTTTACATCGCCACTGCCTGAATTACTTTTTTCCTGAGCAAAAACAGGGACGAACATCATCAATAATATAATCTGACTTAAATACCTCTTCATAACAATCATTTTTCAAGTTATTATACAAAGATAATCTTTTTCTTAAATAAATCCTTTTTAAAATGAATTATTAACAAAGCTACTACAAAAAACGATTTAAAAATCCGTCAAAAATATCTATACAAATGTACGACAATTTTTAAGGTGTACTATTATTATTTGCGTAAACTTCATTATAAATGTCTGTCAGTTTCCTCCCCGCATAACTCCAGTATGTATTTTATCGCTGTCCGAATATACGACGAGAATATAGTCCGGCATGGCTTCATTGGTCAATACCATTATCAAATTATAAGATACAGAGTCTTTCATACATAGGGGAAATTGTTTTTTACATAGTCCTTGTTTGAAATCCCTCTTCCCGGAGGAAGAGGGACATTGGACTGGATTTCCAGTCCAAGCACTCATGGAGTTGTACTCGTGTGCCTTTCCAATTTTATTTTCGTTGAAAATTTTTACAGGTAATAATAACCTCTGTACGAATAAAAGGGTCATTATTACTCATCATCGCAATATCGACAGATTTTTCTATTGTCGGGTCTTAGCCGAAAATAATCTGAATTTACGAATGTGTGCGATTGAGGTACGATAAGCGGTCAGGTATATGTGTTTTTCCTGTTTTTTTGTGTTAGCGGGGACACAAAGAAAGGGAGATACACCACGCTGAACATTACTCAAGTGAGGCTGTAGGAGGCCTTAAAGCGGTAAAGTCAGCGGGCATATCCCCCCGATTTTTATATACGAACAAATACCATACTTCTAAGAAAGCATGACAACGTATAATTACATCGTGGGGGATTGCTTCGCCTACTCTGCACTCGTCGCCCTGCAAAATTTCCTACATTTCACTTGAACAAGTGCATTTTATCGTCGCAATCGCAATCTCTTTTCATCCGAAAAGAAATCTGTTTACTGCAAATATACGTTTTTAAGTTGGCCGATCACTATCCATATTCTATATTTTCGTGTGAATGACTAATTTTACTAAATAAAATCTACAAGGAAAGAGGTCGGATGTTAATTGTTTTCAGAGGGTATTTTGTCGTTTTCTATATTAGAAAATATAAAAAGGGGGATATACACCACTGAACTTTACCCAAGTGAGGCTGTAGGAAGCCCAAAAGGCAGTAAAGTCAGCAGGCATACCCCCAATACTGTAAAGAATACGTTTAAAAGTTCCGTATAATTACACCAAAGGGAATTGCTGCGCCTACTCCGCGTTTGTTTACTTTTGTAAAATTTCCTACATCTCACTTGGACAAACGCATTTTGTTATTACAACCAAATTCTTTTTTCTTCCGAAAAAGAACCTCTTTTTGCAAATATACGTTTTTTACATTATCCTATCACTTTCTATAACAATTTATCATAAATATTTATTCTTTTTTCATTTCCCCAAATACAAAATAGGCGTAAAAATCTATTTATCACTACCTTTTTCAAGGCTTCGACAAACCATGCAGAATAGCAATAGTCTCACACCATCCGACATAATAAAAACAACTCTCAATCAAATTTCAAGCAAAATTTAGACAATAAGCTCTAAAACTGAAAATAAATGAACGGCTGCAACTCACTCGATTTTATCTGTATTACCAACACAATCAACAATGCAAACGCAAATGCCTTAACGGAAACCGGAGACATTTCTATTTTCCTTGCCATTCCCTCAGAATAACGATGTGGAAGAAAATGCAACAAAAATCCTAAACAGATAAAAAACAAGACATTGGCATATCCCGATATAAAATCCCAAACAATCTCCGGATGAAATTCGGTGAAAATACGGGAAAATACAGACTTTGCCACCTCCATAGAGGGAGACCTGAAAAATACCCAACCAATACAGACCAAATTAAATGTGAGGATTATGCTTAAAACATTAGTCCAATACCAACGGCTGCGCACTTCTTTAGATGCAGGAAATATGCTTCTGAACCATTTATGAAGTACCAATAACAATCCGTGCCAAGCACCCCACAAAACGAACAGCAAAGAAGCTCCATGCCAGAATCCGCCGATCAACATAGTCAGCATCAGATTGATATAGGTACGGACTTTACCTTTACGATTGCCCCCCATAGATATATACAGATAGTCTCTTAACCATGAAGACAAAGAAATATGCCACCGTCTCCAAAACTCGGTAATCGATGTCGATTTATATGGAGAATCAAAATTGATGTTAAAACGAAAGCCTAACAACAACGCTATTCCTATCGCCATATCGGAATAACCTGAAAAATCACAATATATCTGTAAAGCGTAAGCATATACTCCCATCAAATTTTCAAAACCGGTATATAATGTCGGATTATCAAAAATGCGATCTACGAAATTAAGACTGATATAGTCGGATATAATGACCTTTTTAAACAGACCAGCCATGATAAGAAACATACCCCGACCGAACATTTCTCCGGAAACAAAAACCGGCTGTTTCATCTGTGGAATAAAATCTCGTGCCCTGACAATAGGCCCGGCAACTAATTGGGGGAAAAAGGAAACATAAAAAGCATAATCCCGCCATCTTTGCAAAGGTTCTATCTGTTTGCGGTAAATATCGATGATATAGCTCATCGACTGAAAAGTAAAAAACGAAATCCCTACGGGCAAAACAATATCGAATGGTTCGAATTGTCTGTTGACAGCACTATAAAACAGATCGAAAATAAAATTGGTATATTTAAAATACCCTAACATGCAAATATTAACGATAAGGCTTAATGTAACTAACCATTTGCGTGATACTTTTCGTTCTGTACGATACAAAAGTCTGCCTATAAAAAAATCGAATGTACAGACAAATATAAGCACCAATAAATAAATACCGCTCGATTTATAATAGAAATAGAATGAAAACAACATTACATATAGATTCCGCAACAGTTCATTTTTGCGGCAATAGCGGTATAAAAACAAAAATGCAAGGAACAAGAAAAAGAAAAAACCGCTATTGAACAACATCGGGTTATTCGGATCATATAGAAACTGAACACCCAATTTATGAATATCCAATCCAAGCTTTTCAAATATCTCACCCAACCAATTATTATTTTCCAACATAATCGTTATAACCTTTTATAATCGCATCATACAGCAAGTTTCCCTGCAATTCATATCCCTTTATATTAAAATGTATCCTGTCTCGCGCCGAAAGCTGATATTTCACCCATGATTTAGCTGATCCCCGACCTCCGGATATAGAGAAAAGGTCCCAACAGGCGAGGCCTTTATCGACGGCATACCTACGGATTGTTTCAGCAACCTTCTCGACTTTTGTATTAGTAACATAGGTATAATAATACTTCTTTTTCCCCTTTCGCCGGACTCGCCGATGACATTCAGGAGGTGTAGTCAACAGAAATACTGCTCCGGGATGAATATCCCGCAACATAGACACTACCCGATCTATCTGGTCATAAATATCTTTTTGGTCACATTTTCCGAAAGCTTCATTCGTTCCCAATGATAAAATGATAAGATCCGGAGTCAACGCCGCAGTCTGATTCAAAACTTGTCCGGCCTCGACATAATGAGAATAACAACTCCCGTTAATACCCGATGAGTGATATAATATACCCGAATTTCGGTTTTCAAGACTCATAGCATAATAAATACTCGTATCGCCGAACATAGACTGCCCCTTCAAATGCAGGTTACATACTAATGTATCTAATTCGATACGAGAAGCAAACGGCCACCGAGTAGGATAATAATTCACTCCTTTTTTTTGCGAAATGACAGATAAAGGCGATGTCCTCGGATGATGAAAAACCGTTACCGAACAAAAAGCATTGCAAGAATCGGTCTTACTCAAAGTTGCAATATCAAAAAAGAAAGATGTATCCCGAGTTGCGACAGCCATTCCTCCGAGTCCCGGACACGGATAATTTTTGCGATCAACGCACCGACTCCCGAACCACGATGCTGTCGAACGGATTGCATAGTCACGAGGCTCATTACTCTTGATCAATTTCAAAGGGACGATCAGTCCTCTACCCGCATTTCCAAAATCGGAGTGAAAACGGCTCATCATTTGTCCGCTCAAGAAACCGGCCTGAATATGGGAATCCCCAAGATGAAGAATATTAACTACTTTCCGAACCGTATCTGTATCCGACTTCAAAATCTTCAATTTTTCATAAAACAAAGCCATCGTATTTAAAGAATCGGACAAAATATTTTCTTTCACACGAATAAAAGGATATTCCGTCAAACTATCCTTGACAGTAACGGATATATTCGTTTGTGCATTCGTTACACGAAAAAAGCACAAAGAAAATACAAGTATGGAAATAACGGTAAAATATCTCATAATCCAGACTCCTGATTATAACGATACATCAATGCTTCAACAAATTTTTTTGCTATCGGACGTCCTCCGGCATGTGTAATATGGGTATAATCTTTATTTGCCCAAACCGGTTTATGCTCTACATAAGAGACCATACTGTTCTCCCCTCCCATCGCCATAAAAGTATCCCAAAAAACAGATTTCGTATCTCGTGCGATTTTTCGCTGGGCTGCAATCATTTCGTATATCTCGGGCATCGTTTCAAATCCGTTTGTTCCCCGCCTGCTCCGATCACCGATTCCCATAATGAGAATATCCGAATCGGGATAGCACTCTTTTAAATGTCGAACGACTTTTATCATTCGGTTGGTATATGCACGATAATCATAAACATCTTTAGAAACGACATTTTGCCCGTATTCCAATACGATCAAATCATAATCTACATATCGGGACATTTCACGGCTAAGAGAAACATTTACCTGAGACAAATTTGTTCCGGAAGTACCTCTCAAAGAGTAGTTATCGACACATATCCCGATTTTGTCATTTAAATACACTCCAAAGGCCGTAAATCCCGACGGATGAGATAACTTAATATCCAACGAAGAAATTTCACCTTCTATTTCGATACATTGCAAACTATCTGCCGAAAGCGGTTTATACACACGAGCATCCTCCTTATTGATCGCTAAACGAATCTCCGTATTCTCCCGATTTACAAACAAAAATTTCGCTGAACCAAAAGCACTCAGCCCTTTCAATGACGAAGTACCTTTAAAAGTTGCAGATACTCCGTCTTCAGGTATAAAATATTGACCGGCTATAAAAATACTATTTTTATCCAGCTTTGTATGACTCACAGTCGACACGGTCGACCAATGATCGAACTGATGTCTGACCGTCCGTCGAAAACCCGCTGTCATCGAAGCCATAGGAACATACCCGACTCCTCTCCCACCAAAACGTTCTTGCAATTCTTCTCGAATATTCTGAGTCAAAATATCGGCCTCTATAAAAGAATCTCCCAGAAAAGCTATTCTCACCGGACGTTTTTTCACTTCATCCAGCGCATGACAAAAGCGATTCAATCCCGATCCGTCTTCAGAATAATCTTCAAATAAAACGACTCCACTAGGTTTGTGTACAGGCTTTTTTTGCCGAACGACCGTATCTCTCTTTACAACAAGCGTATCGGAATCGGCAATAACAGGCCGATCCGGTCCTTTCGCATGCGACTGCGGTTTCACCAGACGAATATCGGAAAGCATATCTACTTTGCGGGAAGTAAACGAACCTACTTTTATCTCGGGAACGAATGAAAACAACACGAGGAACAACAATGTCCACAAGAGTGTTTTAAACACATCATTCAAATAATCTTTCTTCATTCTCCTCAAAAATATCTCTACCTGAAATTTATCAAGAAAACAATAGAGTATTGCCTATTGTATTAAAACGAGTGCAAAAGTATTATTTTTTAATTCATTATCATGTATATTTTCTTTAGAACCTGCTTAAATTTTCCGATGCAGGAAATTATATCGGGTTATCTCTATATTTTTCCAATCGGTTTCCCCGCTTTTATTCATCAGATAGCCCGTTATCATCCTTATAAAAAAACAAAATAGCCTCTAAAAAATTCTCAAAACCTCCCCCACACAAAATTTAGATAGGTTCTTATCGACATAAATATTGATAAATTCATTTTTTATACTTAATTTAGCTTTTCAAAAAATATCCAAAATAACCGATTCCATGCTTTATCTGAATATAATTCAAAACATCGATCAGTGGGTATATAATAGTCTGTACGTAATATATCTGATCACTATTATAGGTACAATTTTGGTTATTATATCGGAAAACCGCAATCCGGTAAAAAGTATTGCGTGGATAGTCGTTCTTCTCTTCCTACCCATTGTCGGCATCGTCTTTTACTTCTTCTTCGGTCAGGAATATAGAAGACAGCACATGATTTCACGAAAAGGGAAAAGAAAACTTCAACAACTTACAGAAGACCCCGATGTAGATCTACAAGAAATGCCTTTATCCGAAGAAAGTAAACAACAAATACGATTGGCATACACACTCGGGAAATCAGGACTGCATCCCGGTAATGAAGTAACAGTTTTTACCAACGGAAAAGATAAATTCGCCTCTTTGATAGAAGATATTAAAAATGCCCAAACATTCATTCACCTGCAATATTATATTTTTGCCAACGACCGACTCGGAAATACGATTAAACAACTTTTAATCGATAAAGTTAAGGAAGGAGTAATCGTACGAGTTATTTATGATGATGTGGGTTGCTGGAAAGTGAAACAGCATTTTTTTGACGAAATGGAGGCAGCGGGTGTCGATGTACGCCCATTTCTAAAAGTCACTTTTCCTCAATTAGCCAATAAACTGAATTACCGAAACCACCGAAAAATAGTCATCATAGACGGGAAAATAGGATATGTCGGAGGAATGAATATCGCCGACAGATATCAAGATGGTGTGGCATGGGGAATATGGAGAGATACGCACATACGGATTACCGGCCCTGCCGTGTACGGATTACAAACTGCATTTTCTATCGACTGGAGTTTTACGACAAGAGAGTTGCTGTCCGACAACATCTACTTTCCGCCCGTACCACGTACCGGAAACATAAATGTTCAAATTCTCACCAGCGGCCCGATAGGTGAATGGAAAGGTATTTCGCTTTCATTCCTGAAAGCCATTTCAAACGCCAAACAGCATATATACATACAGACTCCGTATTTTCTGCCTACTGAAAGTCTGATGAAAGCTTTGCAGGTCGCAGCACTTTCTAAAGTAGATGTAAGATTAATGTTGCCAGAAAAGTCTGATTCTCCCATCCTGCAATTAGCATCTCACTCATACCTGACCTCTATGCTAAAAGCCGGCATTAAAATATATTTTTATCAGAACGGTTTTCTTCATGCCAAAAGCATCACGATCGACAATGAATTTTCAACGATAGGATCAACAAATCTGGATTTCAGAAGTTTCGACCACAATTTTGAAATAAATGCGTTCATGTATAGTAAGGAGCTCACCACACAAATGAAAAATATCTTTTTGGACGATCAAAAAAAATGCAGACGCATCACTCTGAATTTATGGAAAAAAAGACCCCTTTGGCATAAAATATGCGAATCGGTAGTACGATTATTAAGCCCTGTATTATAACTCTAATTTATCTTCTGCGAGATTTTGTTCCAAATTTATTAAATAAAGATGCTCCGTAGCCCTGGTAAACGCTGTATAAAGCCATCGAAGGAAATCCAGTTCAAGCCCTTCGGCACGTATATACCCCATATCCACAAATACATTCTTCCATTGTCCTCCTTGAGCTTTATGACAAGTAACAGCGTATGCATATTTTACTTGTAAAGCATTAAACCAAGGATCAACTTTTATTTTTTTCATCTTCTCTCGTTTATTAGGAATATCATAATAATCCTCAAAAACATTCATAAAAAGACGATTATTCATTTCCATAGTTAAGGAAGGAGCATCGGACATCAATGTATCCAGGATAATTTTAGATTCTATTTCCACATCATAATCAGGAAAATAAAGTGCAACATCAGCAAAACGAAATCCGTACATTTCACGAGTATTCCTCACCTTCACAACACGGGCGACATCTCCATTGGCTATAAAATCGAGATCTTTATACTCCCGACTCCAAAAATAGTTATTCTTCGCAACCAAAAGCAAGTCTCCCGAAGTAAGCTCTTCTTCCCGATAAAGTATCTGATTGCGAATTCCTTGATTAAAAATCCCGGCACGTTTATTGGAACGTGTTATTACAATTGTGTCATCCATACCGTCCCGACTATACGCAGAAGATAAAGTTTCGATCAAATCCTCACCCCCGACCCGCTGCACATCAGTGTAACCTTGCAAACGTATTTTCGGAAGCGGTAACGGATTTTCGCCCATCAACATACGCAAGCGGGTAGCATTAAAAAGAATTCCTGAATCATCTGACTGACGAGCAACCTGACGTAATTCAAAATCTATAACAGACAACCCGTATTTCATCAGACTACTTTTCTCAAGTGCAGGGCTTCGAGTCTGTCCTACCGGAGGCAACTGAGCCGAATCACCCAATAAAATCAAGCGACAACCTTCTCCCGCATAAACATATTCTACCAAATCATCTAATAACCGGCCTGAACCATATATCATCTGTTCACCGCCACCATTGGCAATCATAGAAGCCTCATCGACAATAAACAATGTATCTTTATGCAGATTGTCGGTTATCTGAAAACCCTCATAATCTGCCGAAAAAACTTTTTGCCGATATATCTTTTTATGAATCGTATAAGCCGGATGAACTGCATAGCCTGCAAAAACTTTTGCAGCTCTACCCGTAGGTGCTAACAGAACGGTCTTCCGTTGAAACCCGGACAAAGTCCGTACCAATGCTCCGATCAAAGAAGTTTTACCCGTACCTGCATATCCGTTAATTAAAAACAAAGATCGGGAATCCCGATCGAAAAGAAACATGGCAAGTCGCGCAATCAGTTCGGCCTGCTCCTCCGTAGGAGCATATGACAAATTATCTGCAAATTTTCGAATAAAAAATTCGTTTATCATCTTATTTAAAAATAAAGTAGAATACAAAAATAGGTCATACCGTTTTCTTTTGCTATTTTTGCAATAAGAATCTGGCTTTAAGAGTCTGTCTAAACTGGCAATATCCAGAAAAAGAATTATGGGAGAACAAATATACAAAATAACACCTCCTGAAAAAACGGAGAATTACATTTTATCGATTCGTTTGAGAAACGACGGATGTTATTTTGCCATATCCGATCCGACAACCAACAACTCTTACAAAGGACAAAATATCGTATTTCCGCCGACCGGAAATACCCCTCTTCAATCTATTGAAGAAGCAGTGTATAATCAACCCGTTTTATTAAAAACTTTTCGTAAAACATATATAATACTACAATCTTCCCGATTCACGCTCATTCCCCAATCCATTGAACCGGAAGCTGATAAACTGAATATATATTACGATTTTTGTTTTCCCGACCATACAGACAAAATCCTTTGCAATGAATGGCAAAGGAATCAGTTATATAATCTGTTCGGTGTAAACAAAGACATTTATGCTTTTCTAAAAAGGACTTTCGACAATCCTCTGTTTTTGCATCAACTGACTCCTTTATGCGAATACTTCTATAAGCGAAGTAAAGTCGGAAATAATTCTAAAATGTATATTCACCTGCAAAAAAAATGGATAGATATAGCGTGTTTTAACAAAAAAGGATTACTATTCGCCAATTCATTCGAATATGGAGACATTCATGATGCGGCTTATTATATACTCAATGTTTGGGAGCAACAAGGATTTGACCAGGAAAAAGACGAGCTTCAACTTACCGGAGACAAAGAACCTCGACAAATCATAACTCGCATTGCTCAAGAATATATCCGCCAGGTAATGCCGTCGATTTTTCCTCCTCAACTTTTTAAATTAGGAAAAGAAACCCTCGAAGCTCCTTTCGATTTAACAGTTATACCTCTATGCGAATTATAAGCGGAAAATACGGAAAAAGAAGATTTGACGTTCCGTCCAATATAAAAGCCCGTCCCACGACAGATTTTGCCCGGGAAAATTTATTCAACGTATTAAACAATCTGATCGATTTCAGTGGTATGACAGCCCTCGATCTTTTTGCAGGAACCGGAGCTATCAGTTTTGAATTACTATCACGAGAATGTACCAAAGTAGTATGTGTAGAAAATTATCCGGTACAGTATAACTTTATCCGCAAAGTCATGCAACAACTGCACGCAGATAATTTAGTCCCGATAAAAGGAGACGTGTTCAAATTTATTCCGGCATGTAAAGAAAATTTCGATCTTATATTTGCCGATCCACCTTATGATTTACCCAAATTCGGCACAATTCCGGAACTTGTACTCAATTCGGAATTACTAAAACCTGAAGGAATTTTCATAATAGAACATTCGAAATCATACGACTTTTCGACACTACCAGGATTTGATCAAAAACGAACATACGGAAGTGTAAATTTCAGCTTCTTCAGAAACATTCATAAAACAGTAAAATAGCTCAATTTATTTACTTGCGCTGTTCCAAATAAATATGTGTCAACCGGGAAACAGCATAATTCTCCAATTCGGTATAGGGAATACGGATATATCCGGAAAGTCCTTCCGGAACGGACTCTATTTCAATAGAATAAAAATAGGCATTTATAATACGATGCGACAAAACATGACGTTTCTGCAAAGGTAAGGCCGTCACTTTTACTTTTCCTAAACCGTTGAATATCCGACAGTACTCTTCGGTATGTTGCAACTCTTCAAATGAATACTCTTTATCTGTTTCGATCAACACAAATTCATACAAATTCTCCCATATATCTTTTCCTTTGCGTTGTCGTATCCATGTATCTCCCTGATAGGAAATACAGAGATAATTAAAAAAACGCGGCTTCACAACCGTTTTACCTTGTTTTACCGGAAGTTTTTCTACACGTCCCGAAATAAGAGAAAGGCACTTGTCCGATAAAGGACACAACTCACAATGAGGTGAACGAGGTACACACTGCAATGCACCCAACTCCATAATCGCCTGATTATACACATCGGGACGTTTCTTGTCCAAAAGATCTGAAGCCAGTTTTACAAAAAGTTTTTTCCCCGGAGTCGAATCGATAGGGACATCTATATCGAAAAGACGAGCCAAAACCCGATATACATTTCCATCGACAACAGCATAAGGTTGACGATATGCAAACGAACAAATTGCCGCTGCCGTATATTCTCCTATACCTTTTAAAGAGAGCACATCCCTATAATTTTTCGGAAAAAGCCCTCCAAAATCGTCCATAATTTGCCGAGCGGCAGTATGTAAATTACGAGCACGACTATAATACCCGAGTCCCTGCCAATACTTCAAAACCTCATCCTCTTCAGCTTCCGCCAAAGAGGCTACATCCGGGAAACGAGTCATAAAGCGGTTAAAATAATCAAGTCCTTGTATAACTCGGGTTTGCTGAAGAATTACCTCCGATATCCAGATAACATACGGATCGGTAGTATTCCGCCAAGGCAAATCTCTTTTATTCTCTAAATACCATTTTTCTAACGGAACGATAAATTCCATATTTTCCATACCGGACATATTTTTCAAAAACTTTTAAACCTGACGACAAAAGTAAAGAAAATGTGATGAAAACAGATAGAACATACCCCGAATCATTGCCGAATTAACTATTAATCCGTAAGTTTGTAAATCAAAAACAAACTTCATGGCAAAGAAAAAACAAACAATATACAGTAAAGACTGGGCATCCTTACATCCTTATCAAGGATCAGCCCGTACAGATTTTTATTATACGACAATTGCAAATAAAATCTATACCGTACTTGATAATCTACTGGAAAACGAAATATCAGATGAAAATCTTTTTTATCTGGAAGAAGAAGAAAAAAAGCAACTGGCTTGTACCCTTACCTCATATTTCGAAGATATTATTTCAGAAACCGGTATCTTCAGAGCATTTACCAAAGAACATTACCGGAAATACAATTCTCCCCTTCCGTTTTTTCCATGCAACGATTATGCAAATGAAGAGATCAACACAGAGGATATACAATTTCTGACATGGCACTATTTCATGCAATTAAACAGAGGAGAAATCCCCTATTCTCCCGAAACTCCTCTTTTTTCCCGGATAGCAGAAAAGGTCATGGAAATTCTGGACGAAGAATACGAATCTGCTCCGGCAAACGAAAAATTAAAAGGATTTTTTGACCTATCTCCAAAAGAGTGTACCAACTTATATTCTTTACAAGCACGTTTCGCATGGTTAGCAACCGAATCCTATCTTTTCCAATTCAATGGCAGACAGATGCAGGAAGAAATAGACGACATGGTAACAACAGCAAAGGAAGACGGGACAGAAGAATATCTTCCGGATATGGTAAATGTCTTGTGTAATGATTTTGCATATAACCTGATCACAGAATTTATGCAACACTCTCCTGCTCAATGGCTTGCTATTCTTTTAGGAGAAGAACACCCAGCACATGAAGCTTTAAAAAATTTATCCCGTAAATATTCAGGTTATTTCGATTTTGTCGACGAAGACAAATATAATGCTCGTTTCCGGCATATCATTACCGGCGAAATTATCGAAGTCACACAAAAATCTTTAAAAGGATTTCCCGAAGACATGAAAAGCGACAAAACAAGTCTGTATGCAGGATTTGTACGTTGGCAAAATGAATGGTGGATTATGGGATTGGTAAATACTTATCCCAAATCGGAAGATTTAACAGAAGAAATCGATAAAAGGGCAGAAGAAGAATCGCACATCTTCGAAGAAAAAACAGACTTACCCGAGAATGAACAAGAAATTATCTTGAAAGATATACTGGAAGATACCAACCTCGGAGAGGGTGAAATGCCGTTAACTCCTGAAGAAACCGCATGGATAGCCGTATTGAGCGATGAATTAGGGGTCTCCTTTATGGAAAATGCCGTGCAAAAAGGTAAAGTCCCCGAATTAAGATTCAACGGAGAAAAAGGCTACGAACTATTACATGATAACTTAGATTTTATACTTCGTTATATTAAACGTTAATAACGTCTCTAATTTATTTTTCCGATATGATTATGAAAAAGACTTTAAGTTTCTTGCTCTTTATTTTTTGTGTATTCTCATCACAGGCAGAAATAATCAAAACAAAGGTAAAAAGCGATGCGATGAATAAGGACATCCCTTGCGTAATCATTACCCCTACAAACTATAATCCGTCTGCAACTTATCCGGTCATTTACTTATTGCACGGATATGGAGGAAATCAAAACACATGGCCAGATATAAAGAAAGATCTTTCGCAAACAGCTACGCAAGACAGCATAATTTTTGTCTGTCCTAACGGAGAAAACAGTTGGTACTGGGATAGCCCGTTTAATAAAGAGTCGCAATTCGAAACATTCATATCAAAAGAACTGGTCTCTTATGTCGATAAAAATTTTTCTACTCGCAACGATAGAACAGGCAGGGCGATCACTGGCTTAAGTATGGGAGGACACGGAGCTTTATGGTTGGCTATTCGTCATCAAGATATATTCGGAGCTGCCGGAAGCACCAGCGGGGGAGTAGATATTCGCCCTTTTCCTGACAATTGGGATATGAAAAAACAGTTAGGTGAATATATAAATAACAAAGAAATATGGGACAATCACACGGTCATCAATCAAATAAATAAATTACAAGACGGAAAACTCGCCATTATTTTTGATTGCGGATTTAAAGATTTCTTTTTTGAAGTAAATAATAATCTCCATAATACCCTATTAAAACAGGGTATCGCACATGACTATATTGTCCGTCCCGGTGAACATAATTCTCAATATTGGGGGAATTCCATTGACTATCAAATATTGTTTTTTAAGAAGTTCTTTCAAAAAAGATTACCAAAATAAATTCAAAAACGATACTTGTATTCACTGATAGCAAGGATATATGTATAAATTTTGTTAATATGCAATTTTTTATTATAACAGTATTTGTAAGATACATTTTCTATAACTATATTTGCGATATGTTTTTTCATAGTATTAGATTTAAGGTTTACAAAGATTGGTTGTCGTGAGACAACCATTTTTTATTTTAATCGTAAATCAAAAACTCCTGATAAGTAAACTTATCAGGAGTTTTCTTTAATATCTATACTGTCGATACATTTTACCCTCTATTGGCTGTCACTGCCCAAACTTTGCGAATCATGTTATCGACTCAAGGTCTGTCTAAATTTTCCGATAAAAAATTATATATCCGCATCTATACCGAAATTAAATAACGAAGAAGGCTCGTGCTCACGATCCATAATTGCTTTCAACTCTTCCACTTTTTCAGGATATTGAGCAGCAATATTATTATCTTCATGAGGATCTTCAGCTATATTATACAACTCATGTGTCGGATTTCCCGAACTGATCTGTTGGCGAATAAGTTTCCAATCTCCGGCACGTACGGCCTGACGCCCACCTTCTTCATGGAATTCCCAATACAGAAATTCGTGTAACGGCTGCTCCCCTCTACTCAATAAAGTAGGCAAAATAGAAATACCATCCATTGTTTCTGCTCTCCAATTCGAATCAACACCTAACAAATCTACAAAAGTAGGCATCATATCCCATCCGGCAGCCTGAATATGACTTATACTACCGGGTTGAATTTTCCCAGGCCAATAAGCAATATAAGGTACTCGCATACCTCCTTCGTAAAGAGCTCTTTTAAGCCCTTTCAAACGTGCTTCTGTATTAAAGAAATAAGGATCGGCACCACCCTCCTGATGAGGACCGTTATCACTAGTGAAAATGAATAAAGTTCTATCGGCAATACCTTGTCGTTCAAGTTCTTTGATTATCTGCCCAACATAAGTATCCAAACGGGTAATCATCGCGGCAAATTGTGTGCGGGGATTTAAAGCCGTACCGTAATCGCCATCAGAATAAAAAGGCTTAGGCTCATAAAACTTATTTCTATACATTTCCACAATACTGTCCTGAGGCTGTGTCAACTCAGCATGAGGTATCGTATAAGTAAAATATCCGAAAAATGCCTTGTCCTTATTATCTCTGATAAATTTAAGTGCATGCTCGTGAATCGCATCCTGCGAATAACGTCCTTCTTGGTATTCCTTCGTTTTATTATTCCACAAATAATCAGGATAATATTTATGAGCTTTACGTTGACAGTTATACCCGTAAAAAACATCAAATCCCATATCATTTGCTTCTCCTCCCGATCCGGGATATCCCATTCCCCACTTACCGAAACAACCTGTGACATATCCGTTTTCTTGAAAAAGATTTCCTAATGTTTTCACTTTCGGATCAAGAGGCTCCTGACCTTCAGGTTGTATCTCTCTATTTCCACGAATTTTGGTATGTCCTGTATGCTGTCCCGTCATTAAAGATGCCCGGGAAGGAGCACTTACAGCCGTACTTGCATAAAATTGAGTGAAACTCATTCCCTGCTGTACGAGTCTCGTCAGATTCGGAGTTGAAATCATTTGCTGCCCGTAGGCCTCTATATCGCTGTAACCCATATCGTCGCATAATAAGTAAATCACATTAGGACGGTCAGTAGTCGCAACGGCATCTTTCACTTGTGCTTTACATAAAGAAGACGGAAATAACAAACTGCCGGACAGATATAAAAAACACTTTGAATTCATCGGTATCTCTTCGTTTTATGAAATTAAAAAAATCAATATCCATCATAAAGCTTCAATGAAAAAGCAGTCAATTCTTGCGTTTTCCCCCCCAAAACCGTAAATCTGTTTCATACTGATTTTATTAATAATCTTGACCTTATTTTCAGGAACAGATTCTAACCTCCATAAAAATTTATTGCTTATATCAGCCGGACGTTCGGCACATAAATTAGAGGTACATTCGCCCGTAAGATTTTCATCATAAGCGATATAAGGGTCTGCCCGCTCCGTAGCCGTATAAGCATTTTTGATCTGATACCATACCGGATCTGCTTCGGTATTTGTTTGAGTAGCCGATAATTCGGGCTCTATGGTAGAAAAAACAGCAATAATATGCATGCTCTCATTTACCGTAAAGGTGTATGTCTGATCTCGGCTTATAATATCTTGTCCAACTTTCCACCCTTCAAAATTTGCAGAAGAAGAAGAGTGTCCGGCCTTCACCGTGACTGAAGAGCCTTTATCATACCTGCCATCTATATTAGCAACTGTCTCAATAACCGCCGTACCTAATTTCTCATCACTGGAAGAAACACTTATATAACAATCTTCTCGGTCAGTCTTATCCATAACATAAACGACAAAATCATACACACGTCCTCCAGAAACTGCAACATCCGATCCTGAAGGCCGGGACGAGTCTAATCTTACACGTATCCGGGCTTTTCCCAATTCTGCATCAGCAGGAACTTGAAAAGAAACAGTAAACCCCTTATCTCTCATACTTAAAGAGGAGTGATCTTGACTAACAAAGACACCGTCACGATCCCAATCTGTATAAATAGTAACAAATTGTCCGGAGATAGATACATTTTCCTCAATAATTAAATCGAACTGGCGCTCTTTCTCCACCAAAGTAGTAGCTTTAGAAACAATTATAAAATGTCTATCAGGTGCAGAGGTAACGGTATAGCCTAAAGGATAACGAACGGCATTTCCGGATGTAATAGCAGAAACGATATATGCACTCCCGGCCTGACCAGAAGGCATTTGATAAATCGGGTTCTTAACATTCATAGAACCCAGCCTAATCATCGTCTCAAAAGGATTATCTGTTATATACTCTTGAGCTTTCAACCCGGTAAACAGAGTACCCAGAAATAACAAAAAAAATATCAATAAGTTTTTTCCCATTTTCTTATTTTTTATTGAAAAATACCCCTTATAAAAACTCTTTTCTCTATAAGGGGTATCTTTCTAAATGAAAAAACAAACCTCAAATCTCTTTACTTTTTGATAAACTTGATCGTACAAAAACCTTTATCAGTTTCTATTTTTGCGATATAACTACCGGCTAAAAGCTCTACCAGATTTTGTGTTCCCATTCCTTCAAACACCAACGAGCCGGTAATATCATAAACTTTTACTTTTGCTTCTAACGGAACATGCAAAACCGAAGTAGAACGGTTAAAGTAAGATATCGGGGTCTTTTCATCCCGAACTCCGTCTAAATATGTAAAGGTTATCGCTATGTTTACATCTTCAGTAACCGTAATCTGATATTTGCCCCCGTTATTTAATAGATCAGAAAGGCAATCTTCATCATTAACAGTAAATGAGCCTACTTCATATCCCGGGTCAGCTATCGGTTCGATTATTATAACCGTATTCTCTGATAATTCCGTTCCGGAAATGACACTACAATCATCTCTTTCGTTTCTGACATCAAGATACCCTCCGGTTAAACTTTCCGGATAAGTTACTTTATACAAATTTTGATTATGACCCTGAACATATTCCGGCACTTGAGAAGTCGTATTCTGATAATAAGTTACCCAACTCAATTCCTGAATCGTCCCTTTCATCAAATAAGCAGCACAATCGCCTCCCGCACCTTTGTTTTGAAATTCTGTCAAACCGACATCCGAAGAACTGAATTTATAATAATACAACAAGTTTTCGGGAATTCGGGCATATCCTGCTTGAGAAGACTTGATCTGCTCAGGTGTTAAAGCAACATTCCATAGTTGAACATCCTCGATATCTCCGGCAAAATCCATACATCCGACAAAAAATACAGTCTCATCGGGTAACAGACGGAATCCTTCTCGATTCAATATTTCGGATGCCACTTCTTCTCCATTCTTATACAAGGTTATGGTTTTATTTTCACTATCTATTACTAAACTTACAAATGCCCATTCTCCGATCGGCAGTGCCACATCTGTCGTAACCGTTACATCATCACCGTAGCCGCCATTACCGTAACAACGTGTAAAAAAGCCTAATTTACCATTAGTCAAACGCACGGCAAAAGAACCTGATCCAACATAAAATGCCGACTGTACGGCACCCATTATATCTCCGTTGCTTACCGACGGGTTTACCCATACGGACATCGTAAAAGTGCGTATGCGCTCATCTCCGACTTGAGAATCTACCGTATGGTTTCCACATAATTTATCGTCAAACTGGAAGCGATAATGATTATTTCCGTCTGTCTGAGGAATACGGATTGCAGAACCAGCAATAACCGGTATTCTTTCGCTACACTCAGCCGCAATAGTTACAGCTTCTGTCACTGTCATCGTATAAACTCCTTCATGAAGACTTCCCATCCGATTTTCTCCATTAACCGTAAATGCAGTTAATTCATAGTTTTCATCAGCACTTACCGAAATAGTTATTTCTGTGTCGTGTTCTACACTGCTTCCCGAATCTATTGGCATATCACCTGCCATTACTGAAATTTTTCCATGCGCAGGTTGTTCAAAAGAAACGACAAAATGGGTAACAACTTCACCTCCTTCATTATAAGGAAGTCCTTCCGGCAATACTTCATATAAAGTCGGTATATTCGATTCGTTCCAAATAATTTTAAGCTGAGATATATTATCCAAATCGCTTACATCTACCTCCGTACAATAATCATCCAAAAATCCTTTATCCACCCATTCACCATCTGCCAGGACTTGAATCGACGGCTTATCCGCTGCGGTTGTAAATTGAGTATAATGGTAAATCTTTACCTTTTGGATCAATATATTCTCAGTAAAACGATAAATCAAGTGTCCTGCTTTATCCGACTTATATCCGTTCATCAGCGAACGATCATCCAATACGGATATCGGATTCCCATCTTGATCACTTGCAACCGGCGTAGTTCCTGAGACAGATGCAGAAAACTCAGCAACCTGCAACCAATTATTCAAAGAAACAGAAGTCAACCGCATCCTGACATAACGTCCGTACTTCCCGTCGGCATTACAAGAGAACACCGAATTATTAGCTTCTATTTCCGATGCAGTAAAAGTCGACACTTCCGTCCAGCTCTGCCCATCACCGGATATTTCTACCACACCGCTGCCTGTCGGACGATCATTCGAAGTAAATGTCAATGTTATATCGAAAAACGGAACTGTTCCTCCGTAATCGAGTGTAATATAATCACCGACAGCTTGAGCGCCGTCTTTCCAAAAATAAGTATCGACATCACCATCGATCACATTCGTTACAGAATATGTGCTATAGACACTCATGTTGGTTGTTGCGGTTACAGTCCCCGGAGTCGTCCCGGACACGGACATCGTAAATTCATTCTCCGGAATTTCCTGCACTTTCCCGCTATTATTATGAATCCGAATATATGCCATATCCATAACAGAACCATCCGGTGTAAACACAGTCCATTCCTTACCGTTAATAGAATATTCGAATGCAAACTTCTCCGCCATAGAAACAGGAAGCGTGTTCACCGATACACTTTTTATCGCATTAAAATAAATTCCTACATATTCCCCATCTTTTAAAGAAACTCCGGATAAATTTCCTAAAACGACACTTGATTCTCCTAAGCTTATCTGCGGTCCGTTAAGATTCTTCACATTAGTAATGATAACTATATCTCGCGACCGTTCAGGCAAAACCGGAGCTTTATCTGCAATTTTGCCGATAATCCAGTCTGCAAAAGGCATCATATTGACATCGGAGGGAGTTACCTCATACGATTTTTTTTCTGTCGATGTGCCCGAACCTTCCAATGCAGGGACAAAAAAATCCGGATCGGTATGTATCTTGGCATATTCTTCTTTTGCCACTAAAAAATCAGTCCATTGACTATTCTCCCCTGATTGAAGCAATGTGAGTGATTTTAATATTATATTACTCATCGACTGTAATTTAGCTATCCAATATTTCGTTTCTTTATAAAACAACACATGATCAGAATCACCACTATGCTCCATTGTTCGCAAAAGAACGCACGCATCATAAATTTTTTGCATTTCAGTAACCAATTGACCTGTAACAGAAGGCAATTCCCCGCTTGCAGAATAAGATGATTTAAACGTATCGAATAACGGCTTAAGCTCATCCGTTTCTTTCAATTCTATACCCGATTCAGAATGAATGGCAAAAGTCCGCATAGCGTTCCTCAACTCTTCATCGTCTTTGACCAAACTCCGGATAGAAGCTTCCCAATTAGAAACTTTTTCAAAACGAGCCGGATTCCATGCATAATCAGCGCCTCCGAAAAGAGCGACTTTCGAAGCTTGAGCTTGTCCCATCGGATTAAGCATCAAACCTCTTAAAGAGGGTATCGGCTCAGAATCTTCAATAGTCCAGTGGGCTGTCACTCCACGCATATAAATTCGTTCATCATGATCGTCATTCACCGGATTATTCCACCACATTACCGGATTCCGGCCAACACGTCCCGCCATATCGGCACACGAACTGCCTCGAATATTCGAAAAACAATCATATCCTGTAAAGGCAATTACCACATCCGAATCGACGCTTTTCAAAGAATTCAACGAATAAGAGCCGCCATAGTTGAGCGCATAAGCTGTCGGGACAAAAAACAGAGGACAAACCATCTCATCTTTTGTCGCCGAAACGGTATTATATTTTTCTTTCAATTTCTTTTGTACCTGATCTGCCAAATATGCCTGCATATTTCCACTCGGTGTATAAGTAATGTCATCGATAAAAACACCGAAACCTCGAACTCCTAACCCGTAGAGATGATCGAATTTATTCATGATCGCCTCTATCCCGGGATCCATTGCCGATTCACTGGAAAAACTTATGCCGTCCTGCATCGCCGGATGAGCTGCCCAAACAAAATTAACGTTACAGGCTTGTGCCTTAGCAGCTATCGTTCTCAAATCGTCTTGAGTAATCATTCCTTGTTCTTGTTCGGCCTGAGTAAGCGATGTAGGATAATCTCTACGCCAATATCCCAAATGATAAGGATCGGCCTTAGGTCCGTAAACGAAAAGGTTCATTTTATAGCGTTTACAATATTCCAACAAACTCAAACGATTTTCCACAGAGTACGGATAACCGTAAAAACCCTCTACAATACCTCTGTACTCCATATAAGCATAATCTTCGAAAACAACGGTAGTCAACTTATTTTCCTCCATCTGTTCAAACATCTGCTCCAATGTCGCCATACCGTAATAGGCCGATTCTTTATCATTACCCAAAATAACGATATCTCCAAAAGGATGGTTTTTATTGACCTCCAATATATAAGGATCGAATTTATTACTTCCGTCGGCAAATACCGAACGAGAAACAGATGAAGCCCGATCCGCAGCCTTTCCCGAACCATTCACTCCAAGCCAAATATTGGTTTGAACAGACGAAGCTGTTCCCGCTTCATTGACCGACATGGTAAAACCGGCATTCTCAACTACTTCTCTCAACCGGTCTATTGTCGTCGTATGTATATCGTCTTCAATAATTACATTAAAAACGGGAGATAATTCTACAGTTTGATTTCCCATAGTCATCTTCTGCGGTATAGGATAAACAGTATAAGACTGGCTATACGACCGAAGAACAAACAACAAGAAAATAAATAAAATGAGATGTTTTGTTTTTTTCATAATAAAGAGGTTATTCAATAAAACAACAAAATATTGACAGATTAAAAACCTGTTTTAAATTTTATCCGAGATGAAATAAAAAAGAATTGTAAAAATTCTTTTCATAAAAATCAAACAGTTTTTAAATAAATATTCAAGATCCGGTCTGAATTTTCCGATAAAAATATTATCCTCACCGAATAGCCCGCTATCCTCCTCGCAAAACGATAAAATATCCTCGAAAGATATTCCCAAACCTGACCCAAGTAAAACCCAGACAGGCTTTAAGAGTAAAAATAAAGGGGGAAGACAACCGGGAAATCCGATATCACTCCCCCCTGACAAAAGAGAAACTCTAAAACTTATTTTTTAATAAACTTGATCGTGCGGACAACATTATCCGTTTTCACTTTAGCTATATAAGTACCGACAGACAGATTCTGCAAGTTCTGTGTTCCTTGACCTTCGAATACTGCAGACCCTGTTATGTTATATACTCGCAACATTGCCCCTTCCGGTGCATGCAGTATCGAAGTCGCACGGTCAAAATAAACTTCCGTTAATTTAACTCCGGATATGCCTGTCAACGGTGTAAAAGTCACAGCCAGTTCAACATCCTCTGCTATCGTAATCCAGTATTCTCCGCCATTTTCCAACAATTCGGCCAATCGATCTACTCCGTTAACCATGAAACTTCCGACTTCATAGCCCGATTCAGCTTCCGCTACAATTGTAATGGCAGTGTTTTTCTGCAACTCTGTTCCCGAAGGAATATCGCTACCGTCAGAATCATTCGTGATTTTCAATTTCCCGCCCGTCAATTCGGTCGGATATGTTACCCTATAGGTCGCACCTTTAAACTCCGCAACAAGTTCCACAGGTCCTTCTACCGTAATCGTAAACATTTTGTTAACTACCGTCTCCAATATGCTTTCTCCATTGTTAGTTAATTTCGATAATCGGGTCGGATCACTGTAAACCAAACTACCCGTCAACTCTGTCCCGTATTCAACCAATGCTCCGCTCGAAAGACTGCTGCTACCGTTCTTCAACACCAATTGTCCGTCTCCCGTACTCGTGAACGTAACCGAATATTTTTTCTTCGTGAAGACCGCAGACACTGTTATATTTTCCTGAACATTGCTTAGCGTCAGCTTTCCGGATTCTAAAGACTCTTTCTTTTCGTCTCCGTTGACCAACAGAGATGATAACTCGTAATGTTCATTCGCCAATACCGTCAGTACGACATCGCTACCTCTATCGAACTCACCTTCATTGTCCAACGATACCTCCCCTATACTTGCCGACACAGTTCCGCCTTCAACCGACGAATACCTGTAAACCAACTTATTGGTAAATTCGACCGTGATCTCGCTGGCTTCCGACAAATTGAAACCTTGACCTTCTATCGTTAATCCGTTTACTTTGATTGCTTTAACCAAATAGTTCTCTTCCGGAGTAGCTTCTATCGTCAGCCAAGCTCCCTCATCTACGCTACTGCCACTTTCTACTATGGCATCTCCGTTCTTAACAACAAAACTTCCACCTTCGGATATCCCCGTATAAGTAACTGTATGTTGAGTCTTAACATGTCCTTGGACATATTCGGGTACTTGAGGAGTTTGAGTATATACATCCGCCCAATACGGATCTCCCTGATATTTAAGGCTGCCATATACCAATTCAGAAGAACACTCTCCACCAGTTCCCTTATTCGGGAATTGTTTCACATCGGTATCTTCCGCATTGAATCTATAATAATATAACAAATTTTCCGGAGCCTGAGTATATCCGGTTTGAGACGCTTTGATCTGTTGAGAATCTAATGCCTTATTCCACAATTGTACATCTTCAATATCTCCTGCAAAATCCATACAACCGATAAAAAATACCGATTCATCGGGCAATAAATGGAAACCATCTCTGTTCAAAGACTTTGATATCACTTCCTCCCCGTTTTTATACAAAGTCATTGTTTTATTTTCATTATCTACTACCACACTGACAAACGCCCATTCTCCGACCGGCAATGCAACATCTGTCATCACATTTATATCATCTCCAAATCCCGAATTGTTCCAACAACGGCTAAATAAGCCTAATTTACCACCCGTCAATCTTACCGCAAACGAACCAGAATTTACATAAAATGCTTTCTGAACATGTCCCATTATATCCCCATCAGTTACAGACGGTTTAATCCACGCTGACATGGTAAATGTCCGTATCCGCTCATCATTATCCGTAGTACCTATCGTATGTTCTCCACACAACATATCATCAAACTGGAAACGGTAATGATAATTTCCACTCATTTGAGGAATACGAATTGCAGAACTGACCGCTACCGGAGAGCTTTGTTTCGTAACAGCTTTATCCTGGGCAATTCCCGGAACAAAATACCCCGTCAACGCAAAAAGGCTAAAAAAGAAAAAAAAGTTTAGTTTTTTCATTTCAAACAAATTTAAGTTAGACATTGATATATTGATTTATTAATCAAATAGTCCTAATTTTTAAGGAAACTTCGACTTTGCAATATTTTCAAAGCACTTTTATTCTCTCTCATTTCAATGTCCCTACTTAAAAAAGACATATTATAAGAAAAAGAACATTCTTTTACTTCTATTACCCTATAAGCAATAGAATAGCATAGTTTATCAATATCAAAAGATTTAGCAAAATAGAGATTGGTAAAGTTTATCGATACCCGAAAACTACTGCCCAAATATAAGCAGACGACATAAGGAACGAAAAAAATACGATATTTCAAAAAATCTTCCATCATGGTCAAAATCTTCAAGGTTAATGGAAAAATATTTTCCTATTTTGTATATATAGACAAACAAACGGACATAAAAACGTCACCTTTTTTTATTTTTTTCACCAAAACCTAAAATTTTTATTTAGAAACCATCTGAATTTTCCACAAAAAACATATATCCGGGCTTTTTGAGACTCTTTCTCGAAAACCGTTCCTCAAAATTTTTGCAGAAATCGTAAGTACATTTTTGAAAACAGGGATAAAGAAAAAATTACTCCCGGGAATTATTCTCACAAGCCCCGGGAGTTCAACACTACACATACTACATAAAATGTTTTTTCATAGAAAAGATCGATCGTAGTATCCTGAATTATCAACGTATATTTATTTCATCGATAAACATATAAGCACCTTCTTTAGGTATTTGATGAGCTTTATAACGAATATAACGAGCCTTTGCATATCCGTTATAACCGAAGTTTCGGATCATCATGCCTTCCGTATCACGCCCGACCGGATTATCGATACGATTCAGACAAGAATACTCTTTTCCGTCATCAGAGATCCATATTTCGGTCCATTCGGGAAACCAAATCCAAGGACCGGGCTGTTGCATGAAGTTAACTTCGATAGTATGAATATCGGTAATTTTACCCAAGTCTATGATACAATCCATATCTCCGGAGAAACCTTGCCATTTGCCGTCTCCGTAACTGTTTCCTCCTGTATGACCATCGGTTAATGTATGTTCACAAGCAGCCTTATAATGATCGCTATAAGGCAACTTATAAGTTACTTTCGCACCGATTCCTTTATGATAATAAACTTTATATTTTTGTGAACGGGTCAACTGTTTCCCCTCCCCGAAAAGCGCAACGGTTATCTCGGCCGAATCTTTTACAGAAACAGGAACAGAATATAATGTCGAATGTAACGTCGGTTCTGACCCGTCGAGTGTATAACGAATTTCGGACGGGATACGGTCACATTCGAAAGAAACACGGATTTCACGCTTCAAAGTATCTACAATCTGAGACATAACTACTCCATTGGCAATAGGATGAGCATTTATCCCCTTGTCCCACAACCACGCAACATGTCTATTGGCCGCCAGACGGAAACGCGTCCACGATTTATTTTCGAGATTACTCCAAGCTACCTCGGAAAGTGCGAGCAAACGAGGATAAAGCATATATTCGACATGTTTTTGCGTAGAGATATATTCTACCCAAAGATTGGCCTGTACACCCAATATGCGCTTACTCTCCTCTAAAGTTAAAGAATCAGGCACAGGATTATAAGAATACACTTTCTTTAAAGGCAAATATCCGCCGATAGCTTCCGGTTCTCCTGACGGATTATCTTGATACGCATCGAAATAGCAATATTCTCCAGGGGTCATGATCGCATCGTGCCCCATTCTTACAGCCTGAATCCCCCCTTTCTCACCTCGCCACGACATAACCGTAGCATTCGGTGAAAGTCCGCCGTCCAGAATCTCATCCCATCCTAACAACTCCCGGCCTTTGCTATTAAGATACTTTTCTATACGATGCACCAGATAACTCTGTAATTCATCGACAGACTTCAGTCCTTCATCTTTCATTCTTTGCTGACATTTAGGACATTTCTTCCAAGCTTCCTTGTTTGCCTCGTCCCCTCCTATATGAATATATTTCGAAGGAAAAAGCGAAATAACTTCATCCAATACGGTTTCAAGAAATTTAAACGTATTTTCATTACCGATACAAAGCTCTCCGTTTTTATATGGTTTTCCCGAGCAAGATAAATCGGGATAAACGGCCAAAACCTCTTCACTATGTCCCGGCATTTCTATCTCGGGTATTACCGTAATGTGTTTCGAACGAGCATATTCCAACACGTCCTTTATATCCTCACGAGTGTAAAATCCCCCATAAGCTCCGGGAACATCCTGCCGACAATAATGCCGATTTCCGTTCCACCACTCTTTCCACGTAGGAGCTAGTCTCCATGCCGCCACCTCAGTCAAAAGCGGATATTCCTTTATCTGAATCCGCCATCCTGCACCGTCGGTCAAGTGCCAATGGAACCGATTGAGTTTATATGAGGCAATAACATCTAACTGCTTTTTTATAAATTCGGTATCGAAAAAATGACGAGAAACATCCAGATGCATGCCTCTATAAGGAAATCGGGGATAATCCTCGATTTTCAGACAAGGGAGCGCACTACCGGCACAAGACACCATAATCTGATTCAAAGTCTGAACCCCATAAAACAAGCCTTCATCATTATTTGCCGAAATAATGATTTTTTCGGGATAGATTTCTAAATTATAACTGCCGGATACAGATTCTTCTCCATCTCGTATCTTCTGAATATAAATAATATCTTTCCCGGATACTTTTTTCTTCCGGTCAATCGTACTCCACAAAGAACGCAACTCATTCATTAAAATTTTCTCTTCCTCAGAAGATGTTCCTGAAAATACGACATCCGGATTTTTAGAAAAGAATGTCCCCTCACCGAATACCAACTTCTGCGGATAAGGAATAAGTTGAAGCGTTATCTGTTCTTGCCGTTGACCTTTCAAAGGCAGCGACAAGAACAGAGATAAAAAAAATAATAATACCAGCTTTTTCGCCATACCAGAATTGTTTTTTCCGGAGAATATTTCAATTTGCATTTATACCTGTTTACCTCGGACAGATACCGAAAATTCCAAATATTCTCCGGAGGAAAATTTATTTGCTCAGAAAAATCTCACTTTCCGGATTAAGAATTTGTTTCATAAACTATGAACATTATTAAAATAAGCTCTAAAAGCTTGTCTAAGAACCCGTCTCAATAAAATACTTAATATATATTTATTTCATCTACAAATAAAAATCCGGGCTTACCTTTCGCACCATGCCATGCAGGTAAAGATTTTACACTATTAGCCTTAATTTTTACATAGCGGGTATTTACAGGATCAAAAGCTACACCTTGAATCATGCGGTCATTCTTCACACTCTGATCCGGCAACACCAATACCGTATCTGCCACACTGTTATATTTCACACCATCTTGAGAAACCAATACCGAAATATGGTCGGAAGGGAATATCCAATTATCTTTATCGAATAGAATACCCAATTCGACTTTAGAAATAAATGTTGTCTCACCTAAATCGATCACGGCATCCAAATCTCCGGGACTAAACCCGATCCAGCGACCGGTAGCAAAACCCATATCTCCGATCATTCCGTCTACAAGAGTCTGACCTCCCTTAAACGTATAACGGTCATTCGGTGCGCTGTTCAACGTTATCTTGCGTGCCGTAGCCTTATTGAATACATATTCTTTCTCAAACATATTGGTCTTCATTCCCGGACGTACTACAATCGCTTTCAGATCGGTATTTTCCGTCAACTCGATCGGCTGAGTATATCTCGTGCTTTTTTCTGTCGGCACCGTTCCGTCAAGTGTATAATAAACCGGAGCATCGCCTTGTGTTCTCAAAGTCACCTCTATGCAATGCTTTTCCGGAATAATCCTATATTCAGGATTGATACCGAATATATGTTTGCCATAATTATATCCTTTCAAGTCATACACCTGTATATTATGCTGAAGACGATCGAGAAAATTCACCCAATTTTTATTCTCCGGCCGAGTCCATTGTACCTCACTCAAAGCATCTAAACGCGGAAGCAACATATACTCGACCTGTTTAAAATCAGAGATATATTCAGTCCAAAGATTAGCCTGTGCTCCCAGAATATATTTTTTAGAATCATTATCCAACGTATCCGGAACAGGCTCAAAATCATATACTCTTTCAAGAGGTACATAACTGCCTATTGCAAGCGGTTCGGCCTGAGTATCTTCACTTTGATAATAATCAAAATAGAGATAAGTATTGGGAGTCATAACAACATTATGACGCAATTTCGCAGCCTGCACACCACCATCAGTACCTCTCCACGACATGACTGTCGCATTAGGAGCAGCACCCCCTTCAAGAATTTCATCCCAACCGATGATCTGACGATCGTTTTCATTCAGAAATTTCTCGACACGAGTCATAAAATAGCTTTGCAACCGTTCTTCAGCCGTGTGTTCCTTATCTGTTTTCAAACCCAACTTCCGAATGCGCGCCTGACAAAGCGGACACTTTTTCCAACGGTCTTTAGGGCATTCATCTCCCCCTATATGAATATAACGAGAAGGGAATAATTCTATAACTTCAGACAATACATCCGTAACAAACTCATAAGTCTCTTCTTTTCCGGCACATAAAACATCCGGATGTACTCCCCACATTCCTTGCACTTCATACGGTCCTCCCGTACAACCCAAAGAAGGATAAGAAGCCAAAGCAGCCACCATGTGACCGGGAAGATCGACTTCCGGAATTATAGTAATAAAACGTTCTTTTGCATAATTGACAATATCCCGAATCTGATCTTGCGTATAATATCCCCCATACGGAGTATTATCATATTGATCGAAATTTTTCTCAACCATCGTATGTTTGCGAATACTGCCGACTTCAGTCAGCTTGGGATATTTCTTAATCTCTATACGCCAGCCCTGATCATCGGTAAGATGCCAATGAAACACATTCAACTTATGCATGGCCAGCAAATCTATATATCTTTTTACTTCATCCACAGAGAAAAAATGACGTGCTACATCAAGATGCATTCCCCGGTAAGAAAAACGCGGGGCATCATCGATATGGACACACGGAACTTCCCACTTCTCTACCGAATCACTCTCTTTATCTCCATACACAGCTATGGGAAGCAGTTGTTTTAATGATTGAACGGCATAATAGAATCCGGCAGCCGAACTTGCCTTAATAATAATTTTCGAAGGGTCTATATCTAAAGAGTAACCTTCATTAGCAATAGACGTATCTAAATCGAAAAAGACGATATTCTTTTCACCTTTCTCTTCTTCAACTATGCACTCGGTTTTCAGACCTGCCACATTGTTAAGCAGCGCACTGAAGTTACGAACGACTTCCTGAGATGCCGAATCGAGCGATAAAGTGCATATCATTTTTGTCTTTTTATTAAAAACGAACGAACCTTCTTCCGGAACTAATGAGTTCGGATAAGGAATAACAGAATAAGTATTCGGTGCATTTTGCTGTTTGCACGAAATTATAGACAATGACAGGAGACATACTCCTAATACAAACAAATGTTTCTTCATACTATTATTTTATAGATTTTAATTATTCCATTTTCGTCATATCGGAACACGAATGCCTCCGCCACACTATTGATTTAATTTACAAAACTTACAAATCCAGTTTTAATAAGAAGATGTTGTCCGATCATCCGAAAAACAACCGGACAACTCTCCTTTTTAATCTAATTATTTTATTCCGCTTATGAATACGAGTTTATTACCTGCATATATGCACACACAGGTAATAAACTATAGATCAGATTACTTTACTAATTTTAAGGCTTTTACTCGTTTCCCATCCTGAGAAATCACAACCGAATAAATACCCTTTGCGGCATTGTCCATCGACATCGTACAGATTTCTCCGGCTCTTGCCTGATATTTTTTAGACGCTACCTGACGACCCTGCGCATCGAAAACATCTACTTGATAATTACCGTCGACAGCAAACTGCAAGTTTATATTGTCAATAAACGGATTCGGATATACCGACAAGGATCCTACGACATTATTTTCATCAACGCCCATAGCACCACCTACAACTACGATATATTGCTCTTTTGTCTTTGTCGCCGTACCCCAACCATTTTGCAACGTAAGAGTAACATCATAAGTACCATCGGTATCAAAAGCAACAGTTGCATCGTCACCATTATTTGTGACTTCAGCATTTTCTACTTCATAAGTGGCGGTCGTTGTAATCGGCATCGAGCCGGAAAGTGCCGGATTACCTTCAATATTAATCGAAGCAGGAATTATAACTTCCTCGGTAAGCGAAGTATTTTCACCGGCCGAACCTTTAAATTCTATATAAGAAGCTTTTGTTTTAGCAGCAAGCAATCCCTTATTTTCAAAAGTTTTATCACCTTCATTATAAGTATCCGATTCAAATGTCCAATAACCTTGCAAACCGGCAGGTATATCTTTATTTTCATATCCGCCCATAGCCTCTATCACTTCACTGTCAGAAAGAGCCTTATGCCAAATCTGTACATCATCTATAACACCCGTAAAACCGGAATGATAAACATTCGATCCGCCGAAATAAATAGGAGCCTCTCCATAACTGATATCTCTTGCGGCACAAGAACCTACCTTTTTACCGTTAAAATAGATACTTTGTTGTGATCCGTTGAACATAATCATGATGTGAGTCCATTGACCCGCAGTCAGACTATAAGATTCTGTTTTATACCATGTACCGTCAGTACAACAAGCAAGGTTGGGTATTTCATGCTTATTGGTATTCCCGTTAAATGGAATCGTAGATTCATTGTTATACATCGTAAACGATACGATATTGTCCTCTATTAAAACCTCATCAGGATCATTTTTATCTGTGGTTTTCGGCCAGATATGTACCCAAAAAGCTCCCCAGTTATTATTAGGCCAGCTAAGAGATGTAGATCTCTGATTTACTAAATTAGTTCCATATTGCGCATGAGAAAACTTATCGGGTTTAAGCCAGAATCCGATAGAATAAGCTCCTTGATTATCAGGAAGGAATTCTGACGGAATACGGAACATATACGGATCGTCTATCTTCAAACCTCGGGATACCGTACCTTCACCTTTACGTCCGGTAAATGTAAGCGTAACAGGATCATCCGATTGACTCAGATCTACCTCTGTTTTCGAAGCCGTAATATCGTCGATCAACGGTAAAGCACCAGTAGCGGCAGGCGATACTTGTACATATCCCCGATAAGTCAATTCGGTCAAGTCTTGTTTTGTTATTTTCACATCATAATACCCCTCTTCCGAAAGAGATGTCGTAAATGAGCGCCCCATATCAAAAGTTCCTTTATTTTCACCGGTAGTCGAACTGATAAGTTCCCAGAACATCGGTTCTTCTTGATTAGGATCGAGCAATGATACGGTAAATTCCTCTCCTGCTTTGATCACAGCCTTGTTGCATTCGATACCGTCAACCATCGTAACCGGAATATTCAAATAATCAGTCCATGCAATATCACTGGCTGTCTTTCCATCAGGCGCAACAGCCCGTACACCGACACGGTACTCCGATATGGCATTATCCGAAGATACCGGAGCACCGACTACATAATGAGCCCAAGATGAAGTAGTTCCGCAAAGAATAGGCTCCTCACCTTTTGCCTGACTATACACTTCGAAATACCACGTATCTACATCTTCATTATAGATAGGCAAAGACGGATCACTCGGATTAGGGTCTGCACATTTCCAACTAAATTTAAAATCAAGCGCATTATAAGTGCGTTTCTTCAGTATCTTATCTTCATCTGTAATGATTGTCGGTTTTACCGGATGGGGAGTTACATTATTGTTGACAATAGCAAACTCTCCTACTAACAATTCATAATCGGCAGAGGTGTTTTCAACAGCCAAACCAATGCAAGCGACATTACCTGTCATACCCAGCGCATTAGCTGTTTTTGAGAATTCCGTCCATTCTCCTTTCACTGCAGCAGCCGGAATCTCTGCAGTTTGGAAGTCAGTCTCAGAGCCTACTTTAGACCAAATCAGCTTCAAATGAGATTCCGTACCGCTATTTACCTTATACCGCATAGATATCTTGTCTCCTTTAGCAATATTGAAATTGGTTTTGAACAATCTGATATTAGAAACTTTAGTCGCTCCTGACAATTTCAATGCAGAACCGGCATACCAAGAGTCCTCAAACGTAAACCCGCAATCAATAGCATCTGACGGAACATCGCCATTCGCATCGGTAATCCACCAACGCCATGTCGGCAAATAATCCTGCACACCGATATTGAACCACTTGTTATTGAAAGTCACCTTACCCTCATTTCTGAAAACCTTACCATTACCTAAACCGAAGCGTGTCACAAAAGGCAATTCCGATAATACGCTGCGAGCAGGTAAATATTCGGCAATACCACAAAAACTTTCCATCGCAGCCTCACTGGCACTGGAAATTCCATCTTTTATTTTCGGACGATTGGCCGGATTGCGTAACCCGCCCGAAAATACTTGTTCTTGCTTATCCAAATAACAATATTGAACAGCTTCATCTCCCGATCCGAATTCAGAAGAGTTCTGATAAATCATATTCGTCGTATGATTACCCCAAAACGCTATCGACATATCCGTATTTTTCAATACACTCCAAGATCCACGGCCGAGCCAACTTCCCTGAATATCATAACCGGCATACAGAGTAAACGGATCTGCTCCGATCGATTTTGCATGCTTCACAGAACTTGAAGCACCAGAAGTCCAACTATAATTCAACATATACATGTCGGTCACTTGATTGCCATTTTTCCACAACCAGTCTTGTTTACCGAAATTAAAATCAGAACCCAAATCCATATCACCGTTATTTGCACTGGTACCGTACCAATAAATATGGAACTGCCAATTCAAATCTTTTGCAATTTTACGGCATTCAATAATAAAATCTTGAAAATCTGATGCATCCGGAACTGTACCTTCAGGATTGATCCCCAAACCGTCAACTCCATAATAACGCATAAATTTCACAAGCTTTTCGGCATATTTAAATTTACCGTTCTCTTTCTCAACCAGCATGTGCACACACTCGTTAGCATTGGTATTATCTCCTCCCCAAGAATCGAAAAAGATCAAACCGCCACTATTCGCTACACCATTCCGATGTGTTACATCCAAATATGCACCCGGAACACGAATCCAAGGCAAAGACCATCCTCCTTGCGAATCGACATAAGACCACATACTGAAATTATCGCCATCAAAAACATAACGAGGCAACGACTGCCAATAAGTATCGGCAACTCCCATCGGAGTCCACATCGAAAATTTACGATCTGTCGTCAATGTAGGATCAACCTGTGTATTCGCATTTTCAAAGCGCTTTTTTAACGGCACACGGGAAATAAAGAAATTCTCATCCTCCGACAATGCCTGTCCGGGTTCCCAAGTCCTAAAATACTCCCAAAAGTTTTGCGAAACGTCATCATCATAAAGCTTCACATACGCATCGTGCGACGGAATATTCTGCGCTGAAACAGAAGAAACCGCAATACACGAAAGCAATGAAAATAACCACGTCTTTGTTTTCATGTTTTTTCCATTTTTAAATTAATAACTATGTAATTTAGTATCCGGGAGGTGAAATTTCTAATATCACCTCCCAAGTTTAAGGATAACTTCTATTGTCCGGCAGCCGTCCGTTCCCACCAACGATTATCTCCCAAACCGGCAGGGTCTTCAACATCCCACCAAAGAGTCGTACGCTCATAATTACCGCCACCAAGTGCAGCCAATCCACTATTGGCAATATCCTGCGCAGCCGAACCATCAGTTTCATTCCACGGAATACGGCGTATCATGCGTCCTCTACCCAAAGTACCGTCACCAATATCATTTGTCGGGAAAATACGGGGATAACCAGTGCGGCGCAGGTCATTCCAAGCCTCAAGCCCCATCGGGAAATTCGCCAACCACTTTTGAGTAATGATCTTTTCCAGTTTTATAGCAGGAGCATCTGTCGAATTTATAGTAACACCGACAGTTAACAGCCCTTTAATATTATTTCTCGGATTACTCGGATCTACATAATCGATAGATGTATCGATATCCTCATCTTTTTGAGCCCAATAATTTCGGAACTTTTCATCAGTCTGAGCTACATCGAAGTCTGCAAAACTCGCCACGATCCCCCTCAGATAACTGGAAGTCAAAGAACCGATATTCCAACGAAGGGCTGCTTCAGCTTCAAGGAAATAACGTTCCGACAGCTTAAAAAGGGCAACCGGTGTAGTATTATAGGCACTATTTACCATAGAGAAATTAATATACGGATTGTTATCATCACGAGCAGTCAATGAAATACCCGTCCGAACACCTACAATATCCGTATTCTCATCCCAAGCCTTCTCTCCTGTGGAGGTGTTTTTTATTGCTCCGCCGTTTTTCAAGAAAATTGTCTCCATAAAAGGATAATTCAACCGCTTCATTATATTCTCCATCGAAGCGTTCAAACGGGTGTCATTCCAAAGTGTCGAAATAAATACAATAGGATGAGACAGTCCGTCATGTACATTCTGATTATATGCTATCGATTTTTCAATTAGTCCGTCATTAAATGCCAAACGAGCCTCTTCTTGCGCTTTTGTAGGATTAACATTACTCATTCTCAACGCCATACGCATACGTATAGAATTGGCGAATCTTCGCCATACATCCACCGATCCGCAAATACGGTCATATTGGGCAAGAACATTATTGATCTTTTCCTGATGTTCTTGCGATGTATTTGAAAAATCCTTCAATATTTCGGCAGATTTTTTCAAATTGTAAAACAATGAGTCGTAAATCACATCCATCGGTTCGTAAGTAACAGGCGGCTCTTGAACATCATTTTTGTAATCGGTCCAAGGAAACGGTCCATAAATATCGGACAGTTCCAATGCCGAGAAACAGTACATAATATTACACATCGCACCGATCTCTTTCAGATCGAGCTGATCGGCAGACCGCATAACAGGCAATGCTGCATGAGCCACATTAAAGAAACTGGCCTTAGGACCATCGGCATACTCCGGGAAATAACGGTACGTAGAAGGCAAATTACCGCTAAAATTTTGGGTACCCGCCATATAACCGGCATAGTTGTCAATATGGATATTGAACTGAACCTGATAAACATGCGCACCTCCAGAAGTTCCTATATCATGCATTTTCTGTTGGGCAGTCAGAAAAAAACCGACTGCCTGATCATAATTCTCTGCAATAGAAAGATCACTCGAAGAGACTTGTGTATTCAGGCTGAGATCATCCAATAGAGGGTCTCCACAACCGACCAAAGACATCGTTGCCGCTAATATCATTACGGAAAAATATTTTTTCTTCATAACTTTATTCGTTTAGAATGTTGCTTTAACTGTTAAACCAAAAGAGCGCGTTGTCGGCATACTGAAAATATCGACATTACCTAATGCATTCTGTGTACTGAGCGATGTTTCGGGATCGATAGGTGCATCTTTATAGAGGAAAAACAGATTCCGGGCATTTGCCGAAAGGGTCAAATTTTTGCTTGCTCCGAAAAGGTTGCGGAACGTGTATCCGATAGAAACTTCACGTAACCGGAAATTGGTAGCATTATATACATAATTGCGGCCTACCGGAGCACCTCCCCCAATAGTAGTATAATATGACTCGACAGGAACAATCTGTGTCGTACCGGGGATATACATTCCCGGTTTGGAAACAGTTCCGTCTTCAGAAGTCCAATAAAGATTATTCGCTATAGCATTATCCCGAGCCTGACCGGTTCTTTCCGAAGTCCCGAAATAATCAAGGTAAGCTTCGGTAAACGAAATCACCTTACCCCCTATTTTACCATCGATCAGAAAATAAAATTGAAAATCTTTATATGTGAAGGTATTCGACCACCCAAGCGTATGCTTGGCGTTCATATTTCCTAAATATTCATTGGCTTGTCCGTTTTTCTTAAAAGGTTTGCCTTCTTCATCAACAATCACCTCTCCGGTAATCTCATCGGTCATAAACCCTACCGCATACAGATCCCCGTAAGAGCCGCCTTCCTCAAATTTCACTTTCAAACCACTGAGGTTTCCCATATCCACTTCATATTTATATGGCTGCCCATTTTGTTTACGTGCCACCGTAATAATTTTATTATCATTAAACGCATAGTTCACATTGGTTACCCAACTGAAATTACGGTTAGGAGCCAAGACATAAGAAGCGGTCAACTCAATACCTTGGTTGCGGACTTTTCCACCATTGATAAAAATCGTCTTATTACCGGCACCCGGATATGTCATATATTGATTTTTCATAAGCGCATTGTAATAAGTAGCCTCTAAATTGATCGTACGGTCCAATAAACTGACATCGAAACCGACTTCAACCGATTGCGTCGTTTCAGGTTTCGGATTTTTAAAAGATACAACACCGTTATTGATATAGGCTCCGGTCACAGGATTACGGTTTGAAGAAGCCAATAACAGCAAATTAGGCACGGAGTTACCTACCTCAGAATAAGAAGCCCGAACTTTTAACTCATTGATCTGACGAGGCAATTCGAATATATTGGAAAGTCGAGCATTAGCACCGGCAGAGTAATAGGCAAAGTGCGGAGACATATCCGGGAACTGCGTGAAAGCACGATACCAGTCATCTCGATAACTACCCTCAACCGTAACTTTATCTTTATACGTTAATTGCGCAGTAGCGAATATAGAACGCTCCCAATCCTTATCGACTAATCCTCCAAAATTTTCGCTGCTATTCAAATAAATATCTTCCAACACAAACTGATTACAAGAAAGATCGACAATATAAGGAGCTCCAGATTTGGCAATCGGGGTAATCTTCCATCGGTTGGAAAAAGAATTAAACATAGAACCACCCGCATTTACGCCTAATGTAAAATCTCCTATATTTTTATTATAACTCAACATAAAATCTCCGTAGAAATCATAATACTTAGTGTGATCGAGTATAAGACGTCCACGGTCTATCATCTCGGCATTTCCCCAAGTAGTCGCATATTGGCGGTTCTCGCTGTTCATCTCGTTATAATCATATTTAACACGAGCCTGCAAATTAAGCCCGTCTAAAATTTGATAATTAGCAGACACGCTACCGAACGTACGGTTTATGACATCCTCGCTGGTCATGCGGTTGAGTAGCCACCAAGGGTTGTTCAGATTGATAGCATCGGTAAACCATACTTGTTTTCCATAATTGGCATCAGAAAGCTGCGAAGTATATCCCGATTTAATTACCGAGATAGGAAGTCCGTCTTTACCGGTCTGTTGCTCGATCACACTATAAGGATTAGATGTCCAAGTACCGTTCAAATCATAATAATTCTTACGGTAATAGTTCATATCCAGATTGCGAGGGGCAGTATATAACTGATAAATCGGATTGAAGAATGTTCCCCCCGAAGGACGATTTATGGTTTTTTGATTGATGTAGTTAACCGAAATATCGATTTTCAACTTATCATCGAAGAAAGAAAAATTTTCGCGCAAGGCCAGATTATGACGATGAAATTTATTCGTTTCAACGATGCCGTTCGCAGTCGTATTTCCATAAGAAAAATAAGTATGTATCGTTTTATTGCCACCGCTTAATGCGACAGTATTATTGAAATTAGAACCCACCTTGAAAAAATCGCTCGGGTCATAAGGATTCCGGCTCAAATGGTACGGTGAATACTGCGAATTAAAATAATCATCGGAAAGATCGGACATCCGTTGTCCCCAACTGTTAGATCCCATCGTAAAACCGTTTTCGGCAGAACCTGCCATCAACGCTCCATAAGTATTCTGCACTTTAGGCAATACCAAGGGCGTCTCAAATGTCGTACTGCTCGACACATCGATGCGCAAAGCCCCCTCACGCCCTTTTTTCGTAGTAATCATCAACACCCCGTTAGATGCAGCACTACCGTATAAGGCAGCCGCATTAGCACCTTTCAATACCGTAATGCTTTCTATATCGTCCGGATTAAGTTGGGAAAGCGCATCGCTTCCTTCTGTCGATCCATCGACCATCAAATTAGCACCTCCGGAATCCATATTCATCTCACCGGATACCTCATTTCTCATCGGCACACCATCGATAACAATCAACGGACTGTTATTTCCCTTTATCGAGGCATTACCGCGAAGCAATATCTTCGATGCTCCCCCAGCACCTCCCGAATTAGGCGTAATCACAAGTCCCGCACTTTTCCCCTGTAGAGAATTGATAAGATTCGTCTCTTTAGCCCGAGTAAGTTCATCGCCTCCTACCGTCTGAGTAGAATAAGTCAATGTCTCTTCTTTACGAGCGATACCCATAGCCGTAACGACAACTTCTCCCAAGACTTTAGCATCCTCTTTTAAAACGATTTTCAGTGTACCTTCGGTCGCTTTTACCGTTTGAGGAACATAACCTACATAAGAAATAAGCAATTCGCTATTTTTCGGTACTTTAATTGTAAAATTTCCGTCAAAATCAGAAATCGTACCATTGGTCGTTCCCTTTTGTGCGATATTAGCACCAATAACAGGCTCACCCTTTTCGTCTACAATAGTTCCCGATACCGAGATTTTCCCATTCTGCGCAACCGGCTCAGATACCGATCCGGTCATTTTTCCTGCATGAGCAACTGTTTCTCGAGAAAGTATAATTTGACGGTTCGAAATAGTATATTTAATACCTGTTCCTTTGAACATTTCATCAAGAACAGCATTAATAGTACCACCATTTACTTTAACAGACACTCTACGGTTCAAATCGATAGATTTGTCATTATACAAAAAGACATAATCTGAATTCTTTTCGATCTTTTCGATCACTTGTTCTACCGGTTCATTATTCACTGAAATAGATATTGTTCCGCTCTGAGCATAAAGATTCTCAGCTTGAATTTGAGAGAAAGCAAACAGGGAGAGAAACAACCCGATCTTCATTTTTCGAAACATACAAGAAGTAACTGTATGATATTCACACTTTTTCCTTTTTTTCATGATACTCTTTATAACTTAAATTAATCTCTAATTTTACATAATAACAGACCGCTCTGATTTTCAAGAGCTTCACTGTCGTGTTTTTCAAAATTCCATAGGCATACAAATTTTAATTTTTCAATTTCTATTATTATTCATCACTTTATTCAAGGTATATATTGATTCGTTTTCGAGAAAGTGTCGTATCGCAATTCTGGGCAGGAGCAGCAACCTCCCATTTTATAGGAGCAGTCATGCTCAAATAATCCAAGATTTGAAAAATATCTTCTCCGGTAAATGTTGCACGGTAATTATATTCGGTATTCTTTTTATTCACGAAATGAATGTCTACATTATAACGACGAGACAGGAACTTGAATATTTTATCCAACGAGGCATTCCTGAAGACAACCTTCCCATCTTTCCACGCAGTTTTTTCATAAGTTTCGATCGATTTTACATATGTATTTTTATCTTGGCGATCATAATAGAAACACTCCCCGGGTCTAAGAGCCATATTAATATTTCCGGCTGCATTTTCAACATTCACCCTTCCTTCTTCCAATACTACCTCAATCGTACGCTCATCATCATAAGCGCTTACATTAAATTTCGTCCCCGTAACCCGGACACTTAATCCTCCGGGAGTATTTACATAAAAAGGATGTTTCTTATCCGACTCCACCTCAAAATAAGCCTCTCCCCGTATTTCTACTCTCCGGGATTCTTCACTAAAACGGGTCGGATAACGTAACCAGCTTCCCGAATTAAGCCAAACATACGATTTATCAGGCAACTGATACTTAGAAATCGTTCCCGGAGCAGCATTCACTTCGACATAAGTAATATCTGCAAACGAGTCTTTTACCTGCAGATAACCTAAGATTCCGGTCAATCCGATAAGCGGAAAAACAATAATTGCGGCTACACGGCTGAATATCTCGAATATACGAGAACGTCTATTGGCATTTATACGAGACGCCACCTTTTTATATGCTTTACGAGTATCAATCTCCGACAACTCGCTCATCTGTTTGTCCAAATACAACAACCTCTTTACGGAAGCTAACAACGCAGCATCTTCTTCCGAAAGCTGCTCTTCTATTTTTTTCCCCTCCTCGGGGTCGAGCTTCCCGCTATAATAATCGAAGACTTTTTGAGGTTGGGGTTTTATATTTTCTGAAATCTTTTCCATATCTGTTTTTGCATATTCGTTTAATAGACAAACAGCCTCAGCAAAAACAGACAGTTACAACATAAGTTTTTTATAAAAATCTGATTTTGTACATTTTAAAAATATTATAAATAAATCCGTGCGATTTTTGGATAAAAAGAGTGAAGCGAGAAATATTAAAATATTAAATACAAAAGTGTTTTTCAAAAAAATAAAAACAGGTTAATCCTTGTATATTCCATTTTTTTCTACTTATTTAGCCTTTGATTTTTTAATTTGACAAAATCATTTTAGTGTTTACAAATCGGGTTACAATGATTTATTACTTTTGGATATAATATAAAATTGATTGGCATCATACTTTTTCTATATGCGACACAAAAAACGGAGTTAAAATCCCAAAAGTTCTTTGTAAAATTTATCTTTTGTATTTCAGTCGGAGATTAATCATAATCGATCGGAAATAAAACCAACGATTTGAAGTTATTCTATTTAAAATTGCAGAAATGAGTAGTTTAATCCAAACATCTTAGACCTTATAATTGTAAATCTTAAATTTAATCTGACTGAACTATACACTTTTTACAAACGATAAAGACAGTTGATTTTGTAGACAAACTCTATGCAGAAAATAAACAGATACCTCAATTTTTAGAAATGCTTTTACAAAATAACGGCATAATTCAAATTAAGTTTACAAAGGGATATGCAGGCTGATGAATTATTAATAGAAATATCAGAGAATAATAGTCAAAAAGCTTTCAAATTACTGTTTGAATCCTATTATCCATCTTTATGTATATTCGGCCGCCGTTATATCGAATCAGAAGAGGTCGTTGAAGACGTGGTTCAAGACGTTTTTACATCCTTATGGGAAAACCGCCATAGAATAAATATCGAAACTTCTGCAAAGAACTATTTGATTACCATGACCCGAAATTTCTGTCTGAATTACTTACAAAGAAACCGGATAGAACAAAATTACATACAAGGGAAAATGACAAACCCGTTCGAGATCGGCAGTAACGATCTGGAAGAAGTCGTTCTTTTCTCCGAACTTAAATCTTTGATGATAGAAACTCTGAAAACACTACCTTTTGAATACCAACAGGTATTCATTATGAGCCGGTTCGAAAACAAAAATTACCGCGAAATTGCTGAAACTTTGGGTATATCGGTAAAGTCGGTAGAACGTTATAAAATGCGCACAGAGATGAAACTCCGTGAAAATTTGCAAGACTACATCTCTATTATGATTATCGTAATGATCATACAAATTCTTGCGGAAATGAATCATTGACAATAAAATTTCTCTCAAACCCGGCCCGAGCAAAATTCAGACAGTTCTAACATTTGATTTGACGTTTTTTCAGGTATCGGGCCGGGGTTTCTCCGATGCTTTTAACAAAAGCACGATTAAATGTAGATAGAGAGTTGAAACCGCTTAATTCGGCTATTTCCATTAAAGTCCTGCGTTCATCCGATGAGAGCAGAGCACAAGCCTCCTTTATTCTGAATCCGTTTACATATTCATAGAAAGTCGTGTCGAGATCGTTATTTAAATATTCCGACAGATAAGTACGGTTTGTCCCTATTGCCGTCGCCACTTCGGTAAGAGTCAGTTTAGGATTTAGAAACATTCGTTCATTTTCCATATATTCTTGCAATTTTTTAAAGGGAAAATTTTGTATCTCATGAGACCCTTTCTGTTCAGGTTTCGGCATAAATAATCTGGACGTACTCGGCATTTCTATAACCGAATGTTTTTGGGATAATCGATAAATATAAGTCCAAACGATAATAGATATTGCATAATAAGCGGCATCGTTCAACCAATTTTCTTCCCAAAGGAGAATGGTCCAGAGTACAAGACATATATATAATGCTGTTATAGCCTTGCGTACCCATGAAATACTCAAGTTCTCGATATCCGAGAAATTGTTTTTTATATAATTGTCACGACGGGAACTTGCCATGAAAACAATAACAGTAATTATTGTTCCGAAAACAAGGGCATATAACATTGCCGCCTTAAAAATAACAGAAGACGGGTATATGATGTATGCGACTATAAATAATACCGAAGGCATAGACATTCCTATGATTCTGCGTAATGTGACCCATCCGGGAGAGATAACTTCGAAGAAAAAAAGAGCCATTAACGGAACATATAACATATCGGTACTCATTGTTATACTCGTTATATACGGGTTGTACCATACGCCTTTTATCAAAAATCCCATATCCTTGAATTCGAGGAATGCAAGAAAAATCATGCTACAGAAAAGCAACCTCATCATATTGCTGCGGTGTCTTAAAGGATATAACTGAATACTGGCAAGTATAAAGAACATAAATGCTGCACCATGTATAAAATGTGCTAAGTTCTCATAAAATGGATTCATTGTTCATCTCGTTAATCTATTCTGACAAATAGGGCTTTATTTACAAAGATATAAGAATTATAAAATTTATACAACACATGTAGTTTAATGATTATTGCATATATTAATATTACAATCATTTTATTGTGAACATATTATAGTGAAAATTCGGTTTGAAGATTTGAGTCTGTCCAAATTTTGCCAAGATTGGCTTTGAGAGTTCCATTTGAGTATATATTCTTGTTTTTATAAGAATGACAGCAGCTTTCTGACAAATGAAAACGAGAAAACAGGCCGGATAACATTTTTTATCGGAAAACTCAAGCTGTCCCTAATATTCTATGTCATTTTTATCGAATGACTCCTTTTTTTGTTTTAATGACACGATAATTTATTTATTGAATATTCTTTTTATCGATTGATTCCCTGAATATTTCGGGTTATTCTCATATTTGCTTTCAACTTAATTCCAAAATATTTTTACAAATTCATCAATAATCCTCACCTATCGTATGAAGAAGTATAGTTATCTACTACTTATTTTCCTATCCGTTTACTTCACCGGATGTGAAAAAGATGAGACCATAACAGAACTTGAAGAAGCGACATTATCCGTTTCTCCCGAAAATCTGAATTTCGACGAAAACAATCCGTCAAACAATCAAATTACCATTATCTCCAATGTCTCATGGAGTATAAATGTCAGCAACAACGCTTTGAAAGTCGACAAAAGCGAAGGCGGGCCCGGAGAAAACAAAGTTTCTGTAACCGATATCCCCGCAGGCGAAACCTATATGCTTACGATCTCTACCGTAAAAAGAAACGAGACAGATAAAACAATATCAAAAAGTATCGCCGTAACTCGTCAACCGAAAGGCTTCACCAGCGAAACAGTCTATTACGATAATCTCGACAAAGCAATTTGGAGCGGAAGCGGAAACCCATTTATAGACCAATGGGACGGTTATATAAATGCGACGGGAACGGGTGCTGAAAACATCGAATATACGGGACGAACCGTTTCTGTTCGAAACAGTTTTCAATCTTCGGGATATGCAGGAGCATCTCGCAAAAATGCATTCTATTTCGGAGGAAAAGATGCTTATGTGACGGTCAATAATATACAACTTCAACCCGGGCAAACGTCTTTTCAGCTCTCTTTCGGATGTTGTAAATTCGAAGGCGACTTCGATACATCTTCCAATATCAAAGTATATATCAGCGGAAACGGAAGTTCGATGAAACCTCTTGCCTACAACCGGTCTACAACAAACTCTTGGGCGCTGGCAACCGCTCTGTTCAGTATACATAACACAGTTCCCCAAACACTATCCATCATGTTCGTAGCCGACGACTACAATATCAGAATGGATGACATCAAACTGGTAACGAGCAATCAGTCGACAGAGCAAATATTCGATTTCTCCACAACGAACTATTCATGTGTAGAGACACCCAAAACTATCAAAACCAATAGTAATTACAAATATGTTACACATTTTGCCGAAACATTGATAAGCCAAAAGCATGTACGCAATTACACGGCATGTTACGACACATACCGACACAATCCCATGTGGGTGGCCTATCCTGTACACCAATGTTACCATGAAAAAGGGTTCGGACGTACAAATCCCGATCCTTGGCGTCCCGACCCGAAATTTTCGGCAAGCCAGCAATCTGTTATCTACCCGAGTGACTGGAACGATTGGCCTTGGTCAATGAACGGTAATGAACCTACCGACTTATACTATTATTGGAGGCCTTATAATAACAAAAACTTTACCAAAGGACATTTACTGCGCTCGGCCGATCGAGGCGGCGCTGGAAGCGAAATGAACATACAGACTTTCTATCCTACCAATATCGCTCCCGAAGCATATCTATACGGAGATCATTGGAGCAAAGTGGAAGAGTTGTTATCCGATACATGGGAATGTTCCGATACGACATATGTCGTTGCAGGATGTTATTATGCAAATGATGGTTACAAAACTTATGATGCAAGTAATTGGAATACCCTGTCGACTTTATCCAAAGAATGCGTAATTCCAACAGCTCGATACAAAGTAATACTTCGTACCAAAAACGGAAGTTCAGGTAAACCGATCGCCGAATGTTCACCGGACGAAGTTATGGCAATCGGATTCTGGTTTCCGCAGAATCTTAACAACGAAAATCCGAGTACGACACCTCCGTTAAGCGACTATATATACTCGGTATCTGAAATAGAACAAAAGATCGGCAACGAATTCGAATTTTTCCCGACAGCTCCTGCCGAAGTTAAAAATCGAGTAAACATCAATGACTGGCCGGGACTGAACTAAAAATCTGTCTAAATTTTCCAATAAAATGGAGTTTAGACAGGTCTTAAAACTCTATCAATGAAAAGACCTGCCCGACAAATGGGGAATGCCGGACAGGTCTTCTTTATATACCGATCAACAAAAACTCAAATAATCGCAGTACTATATAGTCTTCAAAAGAAAAATAAAACCAGTATTTCAACAAAATAATAAGTGGCATATAAACAAAAAATGGTTGTCTCACGACAACCAATCTTCGTTAACCTTAAATCTAATACTATGAAAAACACTGTGCAAATATAGAGAAAACATGCTATAAAACATATTAATAATCAAACAAAATATTTTGCATTAACTTTATTTAAACTTTAAAATCAAAACTGAAGCCTCTATTACAAGACCTTTTTTTATTTTCAAATTCCATGTAGCAAAATACAAATCGAAACAAATAAGCATTCATACATAATAAAAATATAAGAAAAAACGATTTTTAACCGATATTTTTCACTATTCAGCGATAACAATACGGATTTTATCGATTTTTTTTTGCATAATAATTTTTCTATTTTATTTTTGTAATGATCAAAAAAGCATATACTACCTGTACAGAATGATTTTTTGATTAAACTATTCTATATATTTTGGTTACTCGGCAGCCATTCCGTGAGGAAAGGCTGTCGTTGTTTTTTATATTCCGGCTCAACAACTTCGCAGCAATAAAAAAATTAAAGACGGCCCGACAGTTCCAATATCTCGGCAGGAGAATCCACGACATAACAAGCACCGTTTTCGACCAGCTCTTCACGAGTGCGGAAACCCCATGTCACACCCACAGAAGTAACTGTCGCCGCTGCAGCCGTCTGCATATCTACCCCCGAATCTCCGATATATAGCGCCTCATTCACCGATACACCATTCACCTGTAGGATTTCTTTTACAATGACCGGATCAGGTTTTACCGGAATTCCCTCACGCTGGCCGAGTACCGCGGAAAAAACGATGTCTTTAAAATAGTAGCGCACCAACTTCTCCGTACCTTCTTGATACTTATTCGAAGCAACAGCCAAAGCAATGCCTTTATGTTGCAATTCTCTTAATAATTCTGAAATGCCCGGATAAGGAACTGTCAAGCATGTATTGTTTTGGGTATAATGCTCCAAAAAGAAACCTCTCATCCTTCCTATATTTTCCGGCGTACACTCACTCTCGGGAAGAGCCCTTTCAAAAAGTTTATTTATTCCGTTCCCGACAAAATAATTATAAGCATCAGTTTCATGTTCAGGAAAACCACATTGTTTCAATGCATAATTGGTACTCCCCGCCAAATCACTGATCGTATTCAGCAAAGTACCGTCCAAATCAAATATTACCAACTTTATCATCTTCATCTGTTTTTTATGGAACGAAAGTAGAAAAAATAGGTTTACCATACAAACAGACTCTTTTTATGTTTTACAGCATAGTCAATCTACATACCACAACATATAAAATGGTAATAATCAACATATTAAATATAACCAAATTAAAATGTGCACGCACACACAATAAAAAATATTATAAATACCCGATATTTTTCGCTACATTTGCGAATCATAAATGTGTACGCACACACATAGCATAAAATTGCTCATGACCGATAAAACAAAAAATGTTCGCATTTCAGATATTGCCCGTATGGCAGGAGTATCCGTCGGAACAGTCGATCGGATTCTGCATAACAGAGGAAAAGTGTCTAAAACAGCCCAAGAAAAAGTAAACCGAGTATTGCAAGAAGTTGAATACCGACCCAATCTCATGGCTCGGTCGCTGGCATTGAAAAAGCAATTCAATATTGCAGCTTTGATTCCGGCTTTCCGGCCGGGAGAATATTGGGAAAAGGCTGCGGAAGGGATAGACAAAGCTGCCGGAGAGCTGAACGACTACAACATTGTCGTTCAAAAAATATTCTTCGACCAATATGACCAAACCTCATTCAAGCACGTTTGTGAAATGGTTCTTTCTGATGAATTTAACGGAGTATTGATCGGAACATTATTTTCAGACTCGGTAACCGAACTCTCTGCCCGCCTCGATGAAAAACAGATACCATACGTATATATCGATTCCAACATCCCCGAAAACAATCAATTGGCATATTTCGGGACCAATTCTTATGACGGAGGATATATTGCCGCAAAATTGCTTACGGGGAAAATAGCACAAGGAAGCGATATTCTCATCGGAAAAATAATTCGAGAACGAAACAACAGTTCTACTCAGGTAAAAAACAGAGAAAAGGGTTTTATGGAATATCTCCATAAAACTGGTTTCTCCGGTCATGTCTTCTCGTGCGAACTGCATATCGACGAACCCGAATATAATGAAAAAATCCTAAACCGGATATTCAAAGCCAATCCCGGCATAAAAGGAGCTGTCGTATTTAATTCGGTATGTTGCGTATTGGCAGATTACTTGGAGAACAACGGTAAAAGAGAGATAAAGCTGGTGGGATATGACCTTATCGAAAGAAATATACGACATCTGTCAGAAGGGACGATTACATGGCTTATCGCCCAACGCCCCGAGATACAAGGATACAACGGAATAAAAGCATTGGGGAATTTTCTGACATACGGTAAAAAAGCGCCTCGAATCAACTTTATGCCGATAGATATTCTTATTAAAGAAAATATCGGCTATTATCAAAACAATAATCTTTAAAACTTAATATTACAATTATGGCAAATCTATTCAGTGTAAAAGACAAAGTAGTGGTAATGACCGGAGCTGCCGGTATTCTCGGACGTACGATATCTTCATATCTTGCCGGAGAAGGTGCAAAAATGGTTATCCTCGATCGTAATGAAGAAGCGGGAAACGAACTGGTAAATAACATTAAAGCTGCCGGAAACGAAGCCATATTTCTATATACCGACGTGCTGAACAAAGAAGTCTTATTGCAAAACAAAAAAGATATTATCGCCAGATACGGTCGTATAGATGTATTGCTTAACGCAGCAGGAGGTAATATGGCGGGTGCTACGATTCCTCCCGAAAAGACGATTTTCGATCTTGACGTGGAGGCTTTCCGAAAAGTTGTCGATTTGAATCTTTTCGGTACGGTATTGCCCACAATGGTATTTGCAGAAGAGATGGCGAAACAAAAAGAAGGGGCTATCGTAAATTTCAGCTCCGAATCGGCTCTACGTCCACTAACCCGTGTCGTAGGCTATGGTGCAGCAAAAGCCGCAATATCGAACTTTACAAAATATATGGCCGGCGAACTGGCTCTGAAATTCGGACCGGGATTGCGTGTCAACGCCATTGCTCCGGGATTTTTCCTGACCGAACAAAACCGCACTTTATTAACTAATCCCGACGGTTCACTGACCGATCGCTCACGTGTTATCCTCGCTCACACACCGTTCGGACGTTTCGGTGAACCTGAAGAACTTGTCGGAACGATCCAATACCTGATCAGCGACGCCTCGAAATTCGTAAGCGGAACAGTGGCTATCGTCGACGGAGGATTCGACGCATTCTCGATTTAATAACCAATTTAGAAAATTACAGATATGATTTTATGCGAACAAACATGGCGCTGGTACGGACCGAATGACCCTGTCAGCCTGCAAGATATAAAACAAGCCGGAGCTACCGGAATCGTAAATGCCCTGCATCAAATTCCCAACGGAGAGGTATGGACTGTTGAAGAGATCATGAAACGCAAAAAAATGATCGAAAATGCCGGACTCAAATGGTCGGTCGTAGAGAGTGTTCCGGTACATGAGCATATAAAAACCCAGACCGGGGATTTCCAGAAATATATCGATAATTATAAAGAAAGTTTACGGAATCTAGCCCAATGCGGCATATATATCGTGACTTATAACTTCATGCCGGTACTCGACTGGACCCGTACCGATCTCGCCTATACCATGCCCGACGGATCGAAAGCCTTGCGTTTCGAACGGGCGGCTTTTCTTGCCTTCGACCTTTTTATACTGAAAAGACCGGGTGCTGAAAAAGAATATTCCGATGAAGAAAAGGCCAAGGCAAAAGCCCGTTATGATCAAATGAGCGAAGCCGACAAGCAATTACTTATACGCAACATGATTGCCGGGTTACCGGGATCGGAAGAGAGCTTTACCGTAGAACAATTTCAGGAAGCCCTCGATCGGTATAAAGACATAGATGCGGAAAAACTACGTGCCAATTTGATCTATTTCTTAAAAGAAATCACTCCGATAGCTGACGAAGTCGGCGTAAAATTAGTCATTCATCCGGATGATCCCCCCTACCCGATTTTGGGATTGCCAAGAATATTGAGTACCGAAGAAGATTTCAGAAAACTGATCGAAGCTGTTCCGAACGAATCGAACGGACTTTGTCTGTGTACCGGATCATTCGGTGTACGGGGAGACAATGATCTTGCCGGAATGATGGAACGTTTCGGCGACCGCATCAATTTTGTACATTTGAGAAGTACGCAACGGGATGAAGAGGGAAATTTCTACGAAGCCAATCATCTCGAAGGAAATGTCGATATGTATAACGTAATGAAAAACTTCCTGCTGTTGCAACAACGCAGAGGTGTCTCCATACCGATGCGTCCCGACCACGGACACCAAATGATCGATGATCTCCACAAAAAAACCAATCCCGGATATTCTTGTTTGGGTCGGATGCGTGGTTTGGCCGAATTACGCGGATTGGAAATCGGCATCGCGAAATCTCTATTTAATTAAATAAGACATTTTTTCTTTTATACATAACAGACCGTTATTTCCGGAATCCGGGAATAACGGTCGTTATTTTTTTTATATTTAATGTAGGTTCGTTTATAAAGGAGTGTCTAAATTTTACTTGAACAAAGTTGTAGAGAAATTCATACAAATAGTCTGTTGCTCTCTCAGGAGGAGAACGTATCGACTCCGCTTTTACAAAAAAAATGCCCTTCCGAAATTTAGTTTCGGAAAGGCATTCCAACTTTTCGCAAATCTTACTTACTTCACGAATTTACCGGAACGAATAACTTTTCCGTATTGCATACGAACAATATAAGCTCCGTTTGCAAAATCTGCTACACTATATTTATCAGGATTAGTCAGATATTTAACCAAACCACCGTCGACACTGTAAATCCAAGCCTTATCAACATTTATAAAGTTAATCACATTGTCGGCAACATAGAAGCTCGACACTTCGCTATTAACGTTGTTGATACCTTCCGGAGTCTGATCGAGACCTTCCGGCTCTTCTGCAATACCTTGATCATGAGTATCTGCCGGAGCCGGGCGAGGTTCATTGTCACCTGAAATTTCTACTCCAAAATCGATTGAGAATCCCTTCGCATGAAGCCCTGTAGGCAAGAACGAACCTTCGAACCATGCATCTGAGAATACGATACGCAAACGGCTATTACCCGGACGAGCATCTTCCGGTATAGTAAATGTATGAGTAATACCCGTTGTCTGGAATTCAGGAGTTGCAGCTCGAATATTACCTACACGGAACAATCGTTCACCTTGAGCAGGATTTTCATCGATCGGATCAGGATTGAAAGTTCCGCTTCCATCCAAATCCATCCAACCACCGGCAAAGCAATATTTCAAACCGTCAGAAAAATCTGCACATTTGATTGTAAGAGTAACTTCTTGACCTTGTTCTACCTTCAAAACTTTATCAGTAGCATTCACATATTGTGTTCCGTCAGTCTGAGGACCATCAGCATGGTAATCAATATTCTGAGTAGCTCCGACTGTAGTGAAATCAGTTACATAACGTTGTTCGCGTGCAATATCAGCTCCCTCACAATTCGGGTCCATCTGACTGATACCATAAGAATTATCATCTCTAACAGGCAAAGCATCTTGATCTGCACGAGCAACTTCTACCCACTCTATCGGAGAATACGTTTTCAAATCGGTAGAAACCGCACGCACCCCGATAAACGGTTGATCATCGGCATTTTCAAAAATAATATCACCAACATAAACAGCCCATTGCGTAGTACGAGCTATTTCAGAAATACGCCCCTCTTCACCGTTCTTATAAAGAATTTCGAAATGATCGACATTAGCCTCGTCATTGAATAATAAATCCCAATCAGCACGATCTTCGGCAGCTTTATCCAACTTCCAGTTTGCTTTAATAGAAAGAGAAGTCTTGGTTTCTTCTTTTACTTCTACAACCACATCCTGTACATTAGCCGGTACGGTCTTAACATTGTCGTTGATCTCCAATTTTCCGACATAAAGTTTATAATTATCGTCCGAACCTTTTACTCGCAAACCGATACGTTCGATCACATCACCCTGATTAATTCCGGAAAGCATAATTTTCTTTTCCTGCCAGGTAGTACCTGTTGTCTCACCTACGGGAAATTCTAACCAAGTACCGTCTTGCTTTTTCAAAATAACATACAAATTGGTTGCATTATTACCTTCTTTACCGCTTTTTACGGCAATATTGGCATAAGCTCCCGATGCACTCGATGTAAGCGCAGTCTGGAAAAGAACGATATCTGTACCTGTAGAAGTAGCTTCTCCTGTCAACTTCAAGCAAGAACCTCCGGTATAAGCATCGTCATGAGAAAATTCCGGTTGAATTTTATCACTTGCCGTCAGAGTTTCCGGCTCTGTTACCAACCAACGGTAGGTCGGCACACGATCTTGATTAGCCATATTATACCATGCACCGGCCGTTTTCTTTCCTTTATAATTATAACGGTCACCGTTACCTAAGTTAAAATAGGTAGCAAAAGGCAGATTACCTTGAATAGCCGAACGTTCGGGAATCCACGTTGCCAAACCGGCAAATGTAGAAAGAGGTAATTTATCCCCCTCTTTTTCCCAATTGTTTCCTGTATTACTTATTTCTGGACGATTCAACGGATTGCGGTTACCTCCCGAAAAAGCCCGTTCGAGCAAAGATTGATAATTGCTTTGTGCTTCATAAGCATCCGCTCCCGAATTATAAGTCCAAAAACGACTCGCATTATGCTCGCCCCAAAGACAAATACCGCACCTCTTGTCATCGTCAGTAGCATTTAATCGAGACCAGCCACGATCCATACTTACGATCCATACGCCTGCATAAAGTCCCTCAGACGTACCCATAACTTCTTCCGCCTTACGGACAGAAGCTCCCATATTATAAGAAAAATCCGAAGCTGCATAATTCAACATCGTATGAGCAGTACGTCCGGTTTCATCACCAAACAAGGCATTCGGATTACCTACGATAGATGACATTGCCGTATATAATCCCAAATGGAAATTATCAAAACCACAAGCAGCGGCTTCTTTATACAATGCCTTATTGAAGGCAATCGTAGTTTCATTGGTATATCCGGTATCTTCCCAGTTATAGTTAATACCATCTGCACCGAAATACATCAAGCAATTAATCATCGGTTTTACATACTTGAACGTACCGTCAGTATTCTTCTCGCTGATTATTCTATTCCACTCTCCGGAATCAACTCCCCAACTTTCAAAAAATTTGATACCGCTCATAATATTGGTTCCGTTCTTGTGTGCAGCATCAACCCACGCACCTGGAGCAGAGAAAAAACCATGATTCCATGACCCGAACAGATTAGTGTAGTTCCACATAGAGAATACATCATCTGCAAAATTAGTCGTAGGTTGCCCTACAGCCCCATCTTTACCCGTACTCATCGGAATATTCATCCAAAGATCCCGTTTTTCATACGTATCGGGAAGAAGACGATTGGCTCGATCTATAATTTGAGCTTTACGCACATGCGAACGAATAAATGCAATGTCAGAAGGAAGAATACCTTTGGCAGCAAACTCTTCTTCTGTCGGGTAATTACGTCCCTTCTGCAATGCATTATAGAACAATTCCATCAAATCTACATCCACAAAACCGGAAAAATCATACACCTCTTTCGTTGCAGTTTCCGACATCTGTGACATCGCTGTGCCCGGTGTACCCATTACCGAACAACATACCATAGCACTGATAATCAAGTGTCTTTTTTTCATAAGCAAATAATTTTAATTTAGGTTGTTTAGTTAATGAATAGTATTTCGACATTGTGCCGAAATACTATTCTTGTTTTCTCATATATTAAAAGTTAGGCTGGTCTACATCCCACCACAAGCGCGTAGCCTGGAGATCTGCTCCTCCCAGCGCTTTAAGACCGGTAGCCTGAATATCCCGGATAGAAGCATCATCGGTATTCGGGAAAGGCATACGGCGGATCAAATCTCCTTCAGACAAAGAACCGTCTCCGTTACCCGGATTTATCACCGGGAACACCTTCGGATAGCCCGTACGGCGCATATCTACCCACGGTTCATAACTATACGGATACGCTGCGATATATTTCTGGGTAATGATTTTTTCGAGTTTAATCTCACGAGTATCTCCATCGTTCCACTTTACTCCGATTTGGGTAACGCTCGGTTCATTATTTACAATACCTTGCGGATCGACATAAGTATAGGCAACAGGAGTTTCGAGATTTTTATATTCATCGAGACGAGTAACATAAGTCGATGCCATTTTCATATCCCGGTCTTCGAGATAGGCATTGTCAAGTCCTCGATTATAGAAAAACGATTCCGATCCTCCCATATCCCAACCATAAAGACGGCCTTCTGCACGCAAGAAGTCCACTTCCGACATTTTCATCAAATAAAGAGGCGGTGCATATCCTGCAAATACTTGCGCGCTCAATTTACTGCATCCGGCATAAGGATTAGAGCCTGACGCCTGACCGGTTCCCGGAGTAACACCTTCCCGCATACCGATAATACGTGTATTAGCCGGAGTCGCTTCTCCTGTCGTCTTATTTACAAAAGCATTTCCATTCTTTTCGAACACATAATCGGCGTAAGGGTGATTCAGACTTTTAAGCAAACTTTCGAATGATGCGCTCAAGCGGGAATCTCCCCAAGTATTGGTTATCTCCAAAAGCGGATGAGTCATTCCTAAATACATAGGACGCAAACCGATCTCATCATCCGTACTCTCGATAACACCATCACGAACAGCTTCTTCCGCCCATTCTTTTGCCATTGGGTTATCGACCTTGACAATGTGCATCGCCATACGCAACTTAAACGAATTGGCAAAACGAATCCATGTCTCGACATTGGTCGCTTTCATCATAGATAAGTCGGACAAATGCTGACTCATCTGGCCTTTAACTTTCGATTTATACCATTCCGGTTTCTGATCGAAATAGTGAAGACATTTGAGAACGGTATCTACATTTGCCTTAATATTCACATAAATAGTTCGCAAATCATTATACGTAAACGGCGAGCTTTGTTTGTTCGCCTTGAAATCGACATACGGAAACGGTCCGTACAAATCGGCGATTTCCTGAGAGGCATAATTGAATAAAAGCAGGAAAATCGCTTTCATTTCGGGAATAGAGTCTATTTCCGGACGGTTTAACAGTGGTACAAATACATTTTTGGAAATCTCATAGCAGGAGAATGGTCCCGGATTGAAATCGGGACTTACGGCATAGATATGTCTCAGCTCCCCGTACATAAAATCGGAATGCGGAACAACCGAGAATTGTGCATAGTTATCGGGTCCTAAAGAAAATTGACGTTGATAGGAGTGTGCTCCAGGCATCTGGCCTTCTTTTCCACCTCGCATAGCGTATATTCCACCGCGAGCCTGTCTAAAAGAGGTGTTCAACGCCTGAATAGCAGCATCTAATCCCTCTTCCGAAATAGATTTCATATAATCGATACTGTCTGCTGCTCCATGGTAGATCGTATCATCTACCTTTATTTCTGTCTGGTCGAAATCGTCTGTCGGGATATCATAATCCAGACATGATTGAAAGACAAGTAGTGCAACCGATCCCAAAAGCGTGAAAAATATTTTGTTTTTTTTCATAAGATATACTGCTTTATGATTAGAAATTAACATTCAAAGAGAATCCGAATGATCGTGATGAAGGCATGTTGAACATCTCAAATGCTCCGGCTCCGTTAGCTGTAGAAAGCGATACATCGGGATCGACCGGACTGTCCTTGTAAATAAAAAACAGGTTGCGGGCAATGAACGAAAGAGTCAAATTCTTATTTTCTCCAATCAGATTACGGAACGTGTAACCCAAAGAAAGCTCTCGCAAACGGAAATTGGTACCGTTATAGATATATTGCGAAGAAGCCGGCGATGCTCCTCCGATACCTTTATAATAAGACGAGATCGGCACGACTCGATTACTGCCATCGGGTAGATACATTCCCGGCTGCGAGCCATAATCAGAAGCTATGAGATTGTGTTGCTCTGCATATTGACGGGCTTCGGCCGTACGTTCCGACAAACCTGAACCGTCGAGATAGGCTTCGGTAAACGAAATTACTTTACCGCCAATGCGACCGTTGATCAGGAAGAACAAAGAAAAATCTTTATAGCGAATGGTATTGCTCCAACCCATTTGCCATTTCGAATTCATATTGCCGGCATAAACGCCATACTGCTTGTTCGCCTCAGTTTCTAATTGAGGTTTACCTTCGGAATCGAGAACATAATACCCCTTTTCATCGCGCTTGAAATCCGTCACATACATATCTCCGATAGAGCCGCCTTTACGGTAACGTACACGAACTCCCATCAAATCGTTATAAATGAGTTTTTCACTACCATCCTCTTCGTATGAAGTCTCGAGTATCTTATTATCATTGAATGATACGTTATAAGAAGTTTTCCAAGACCAGTTCTTCCCGAAACGGAAATTATACCCGACTGTAGCTTCGATTCCCTGATTGCGAACCTTGCCAGAGTTTACTGGTTCTGACAAGCCGGATGCATTCGTCGCTATCATATAAAGATCTTGCATCTTAGAGTTATAATAGGTAAGGTCTAAATTGAGTCGATTATCTAAAAACATCATTTCGACACCGGTCTCAACGGACTTTGTCTTTTCGGGTAACGGATTAGCAAAACGAGCATATGCACTCGGTGAAATAACTCCGGTTTTAAGATCTTCTGTCCCTTTTGCATAAACCTGATTAGGAATAGAGTTTCCTACTTCTGAATAAGAAAGGCGATACTTTAAATAACTGAACCAATCAGGTAATTCAACAAGAGAGCTGACAATGGCATTGGCACCGACTCCGAAATAACCATAGTTATCTGGAGTACCACGGTCGGAAAATTGCTTATATGCACGATACCAGTCACGACGATAAGACCCGTCGATATATACTTTTTCCTGCCAACCCAATTGAGCCGTAATAAGTGCGGCTTTATCCCAATCTGTCAACTTAGTAGTCTTGGTAGCAGATGTTCCTCCGGCATTTGTCTGGAACAAATTGACACGTGTCGAAAGCATTTGATTATTCGGATCTATATAAGTAGCCACCACATCGGTCTTTTGAGTCTCCGTTTCTCGCAAGTGGCCTACCCAACCGGCTGTAGCCGACACGGAAAAATCTCCGAAAGTCTTATTGTAACTCAACAAATAGTCGGTATAGATTTCATTGGCCGTTTCAATGTCTTTCCAATAATTTCCGTAATCATCCATGTTTGAAGGAAGGAATGTCGTTGCATAACGACGACTATCTTTCTTATATTTAGTGTGATCGATGCTGACACGCGCCTGAAAACTCAATCCGTCATAAATATCGGCACGACCGGTTATCGTACCATAGAAACGGTCTTCGTTCACTTTGTTTCGATTCTGATTCATCAACCAATAAGGATTATTTTGTCTAGCTTCCATATACGCCCAGTTTTGCATAGGACCGGAAAGCGCTACACGAGTCGGAGTCAACACATACTGACCCTGGTCAAGTACATAAATAGATCTTACGTTACTGTTCCATGTTCCGTCTATGGCATAATTATTACGATAATAACCGATATCGATATTGCGCGGCATCATGTACATGTGATAAATCGGGTTTCCGGTCGTACCGCCACCGGGACGATTACGGGTCACAGTTTGTACATAATTCATAGACATGTCGAAATGGAGGCGTTTAAAAAATTCATAACTTTGACGGAATGCAAAAGAGTTACGATTGTAAGAGTTACTTTCTAGCATTCCTTTAGAGTGAGAATTACCAAAAGAAAAATAGGTTTGAATCTTATCCGTACCACCTGACAATGCAATCGAGTTGTTGGCAGTAAGACCAGTACGGTAAAAATCGTCAAGGTCGTTACCTGCACTATTACGCAGATATACTTCATGTGTTCGGTCTGCTCCGAACTGGTCTCCATCCAATGGAACATTGATCACCAAATTATCTGCACTGCGTGCCGAAACTTTATCGCCCCAGCTATCTACAGATAACTGATCTCCGATACTCGAGGATGTGACCTCCGCACCATAAATATTTTGAATTTTCGGTGTCAAAAGCGGTGTGTCGAAAGTAAGATTTGAAGAGAAATTGATGGCTAACTTGCCTTCCTTTCCTCTCTTTGTCGTTATCATCACGACTCCATTAGCGGCAGCCGATCCGTAAAGTGCGGCTGCATTAGCCCCCTTCAACACATTGATAGATTCTATATCATCGGGATTGATCATAGATAGCGGATCGGATCCTTCACCTACGCCAGAACTCGTCATGGTCGTGAGATCGGTCATCTGACCACGAATATTATTGGTCATGGGAACACCATCGACAACAATCAACGGGGTACTAGAACCGAAAACCGACTTGTTACCGCGAAGAATAATTTTCGAAGCTCCTCCGGCGCCACCGGCACTCGGAGTAATAACGACTCCCGAAACTTTTCCTTCGATAGAGTTTGCGACATTCGGATCTTGTACTCTGTTCAGGTCGTCACTTTTAATCTGTTGTGTAGCGTAAGTCAATGATTTCTCTTTACGCAAGATACCCATAGCTGTTACTACAACTTCATTAAGAGCATGGCTCTCTTCTTTAAGAACGACATTTATCTCTTTCTTTCCACCGACAACAATAGTTTGCGAAGTATAACCTACATAAGAGAAAATCAAGGTCGGATTCTCAATGTCTGTAGAAATGCTGTATTTCCCATCCATATCAGACATCGTTCCCTGAGTAGAATTTTTCAAAGCAATACTAACACCGATCAGCGGTTCTCCTTTTTCATCTGTTACGACCCCCTTTACGGTGATCTTCTTCTGAGCAACTCCGCTCTCGGCAGAACTTTTTGTTTCAGTTCTTGCGTCTCCCGTACCTGCATACAAGGACATTCCCTGCAACATAGCAACAGAGATCAGCAAAGCAGCTCTTAGTTTAGCAAAATAGTTTTTTCTCATAAATATAGTTTGATTGATTTTAGTTTTTTCATCAAGATTAAAAGACTGGCATTAGAAGTTTATTACACACTACGATCAATACAAAAAGTTTTTTAGTAATTATTTTTTCATAAATATTTTCGGCATTCAGATTTAAAACTATTATTATATTTCCAAAAACATTTAATAGACAAATAGGTGACTTAAAAAACGTCAGCTACTTTCAATTTTTTTATGTCAACTTTATTGAAAAAAACAGGAAATATCATTTAAAGCAAAAACAAATATCTAAAAATCAATACCATACAATAATATATATTTAACAATAAAAAAAGAAAGATTTTTACTGTCGGCATTAAAAAATCGAGATATACTAAAAAGAGAGTTGTTCCAAAACAAAAAACATTGCCCGGCAGATCCTAAAAACTGAATCTGTCGGGCAATGCTTTTTATGCCTCAAAAACTAAACACTCATTTATTCATCGAATTCTTCATTATCATAATCTACTGCAGAGACCCCGTCCGTAATATTTTCGTTTTCCCGGTAAAGCGCCCAAAGCACTCTATAAGCAATCGTACTTATAAACGAACTCATGACTATAGTAAAAAATACACCTATGACCAGTGCAAGCAACCCCAATACATTCAACAACAATATCGACAAATACAATAATATGAGTTTCCATTCATAACCTTTTGTTATGTACCAACTCCTTTTTAACGCCGCCCTGCATCCTAACTCCGTATCGAGTATAATTATCCCCGCAAAAGAGATGCGAATCATAATCCAACATAACAAGATAGATAAACCCGCCAAAATAAGATAACCGAGTAAAGGTATGAAGACTGAAATTGCCGGCGGAGTTTTTATGGCAAAATCAGCCGCAATAAAAGCAATCAGTCCCAAAACGACAATAACCGATAAAATCAAGATCTCTAACTTCAAATAAGTCCATGCCCGAGACCAAATAGAGAGGAATACACTCATTTTCGGTTCCATCCCGTCAAGAATATTCAAAATCAATTTGCCGAACCCCATTCCAAATCCCCAAGACAATATCGCAGCCAGCAAATTTCCCAAGATATAACGCCCCGAAGTAACATTCTCTCCCGAGATAAGACTCAAAAACAGAGACACGACCATAAAGGCTAAATACAAGCCAACCATAGTAACTCCTTGTTTTTTCATAAAATCCCAAGATTTACGAAACATCATACTTTGGGAAAAAGAAACATTTTCCATAGTTCAAAATTTTTATGATTAATAATAATTTCAGAGCCCGTCGTCTAATCTCGGCTAAGCTCTATTGTATAATTTAATAATATTCCTCTCAAAAAATTTATTTTTTCAGACGAATCACCTTGCCTCTTTCCGCACTTTTCACGGCAGACTCAAGTATTTCCACAACGATCAGATTGTTCTCTAATGAAGATAAGTCTTGCGGAGAAATTTGTATTTCTTTCCGTACCGCAGCTTTCAGAAAATAGAACGGATCATTATACGGAGTCTTTAATCGAGGAGCAACGACAGAATTTTCCTTCCTATCTGTATAAACCCGCATCTTGACAGGCGTATCTTGATAAATATACCCTTGTGAACCGTAAATGTGCATATCTTTCCTATTCATCGGCCAATTCCATGAACCCATAATCTGAACAGTCGCCGAAGGATACTCAAGTATAATCGTTGCATCATCATCAACTTTAGGATATACATGCGGCTTCTGATGTTTCAAGACCGCATATACACTGACAGGTTTTTGATTGTCAAAAAACCATGTAGCTAAATTCGCCCCGTAACACCCGAAATCAGTCACCGCACCTCCTCCGTTCAATACCGGATCTGTCAACCACCGGAGAAACTCTTCGCTGCATTTAATCTCGACCGGACCTTGGTGTCCGTCATAAACCTCCATACGGGTTATGTCACCAATACTCTCCTTGTCCTTTATCAAACGATAAGCTTCATGATTAGTATCATACCACGTGGTTTCATAATTGGTCAACAACAATATACCATTCTTCCGCGCAAGTTCTGCCATACGGTTGGCATGTTTCATACTTACGGCAAGAGGTTTTTCCACCATAACATGTATCCCCCTCGGAGCACACGCTTCAACAACCCGCAAATGATCATAAATAGGCTCATATACAATAACAGCTTCAGGTTGCGATTTATCGAGCATTTCCTCTAAATTCTCATAAAAAAGAGAAGGGTCGACCTTTTTCCGTAACGGAGTTTTTTCTCTAAGAGCTGCATCTCTTTCTGCGACTCCGACAATCTGAAAATCGCCTCTATCGAGCCTGACCAACACTTCATGTAAATGGGAATGAGAAAGACCGGCAATACCCAGCCTCAGCGGAGAGTTATCTTCGGCTCGTAATAAAACGCAACAACAGAAGAACACTAATAAACTTATTGTACGAGGTGCTTTCATAATAATTATGTATGTATTGTAAAATTGAAATCGAATAAAGATTTATCTATATGACGATAAAGTTAACAAAAAACAATAAGTTAAAAAACATTTCCATAAAATTTAAGACGATTCTTATATATTAAGAATGCGAATTCGTATTTTTGTCTTGCAATTTTCAATACAAACAAATGAAAATACGACTTTCTATCTCGGATACAATCAAACAAACATGCCCCGAATTTACTGCTGGACTTGTCTGTGCTCAAGTAAAAAACAGTTTATATAACGAATCTCTTTGGAAAGAGATTGAAGAGGAAATAACTCAAATCCGACAAGAATACCCTTTAGAAACAATCAATAAACGGGAAACGATACTGGCAACACGGAAAGTATATAAAAACTTAGGGAAAGACCCGAATCGCTATCGTCCTTCAGCCGAAGCTTTATGCCGTCGGTTGACAAAGGGGATGGAATTATATCATATCTCGACATTAGTGGATCTTATCAATTTGGTGTCTATTCGTACCGGATATTCTATAGGAGGTTTTGATGCCGGAAAAATAGAGGGGGACTTTCTGACTTTAGGCGTCGGTAAAGAAAACGAATTATTCCATGCTATAGGACGGGGTATATTGAACATAGAAAATCTTCCGGTATATAGAGATGCAACAGGTCCTATCGGGACACCGACAAGTGACGAAGAAAGGACAAAACTTTCTCCCGATACGACACAAATACTAATCATTATCAACGGATATTCAGGAGAAAACGGTGTAGAAAACGCTATAAAGCTAACGACAGATTTGTTAACCCGTTATGCTTATGCCTGCGATATCGAGACCGACTATGTCCGGACTTATTAAGTTCATTCTCCAGCAACGGATGTTGCGGGAGTTATTTTTATGCCGACTTCCGTAATTCCGGGAATTACATCATCACGCATTCCCTGTTGAACAGAAATAGAATACCTTCCCTTACGGGGGAAATTAAAATCGGTCTTATAAGAAATCGTCTGCTGGTAGGAAGCTCCCCAACCCGAACCAAACCATTTCCCATACTCATCGGCCAAGACACAATTCAACGTATCGGTAAACTCCTCTCCTGTTTCAGCTTCACAGGTAATAAAAAGCCACAAGTTTCTATAATTGTAATCGCTGGTATAACGCAAAGACAAATCTATGTCATAGGTACTTATCGTATCTTCAATTACCGGAGAAAAACGCTCTATCACACGCTTATCCCATCCCCGTTCGGGAATGTGATTAAACGTATGATACACGTCCTTTGTGTTACAAGAAAAAAACAGTATCGGCAGACAGAATAACAGTATCACCTTACTCAGGTGTACTTCCCGTCCGGTTGTTGCTATTGTTTTTTCCATTATTGTTGTTCCCATTTCGGTTATTATTTCCACGAACTCCGTTTTGAGAAGAAGCAGTCTCCTGTCCGGTTGTCGCTCCGGAAGCCTCGTTTCCGTTATTCCTCTTAAAACCCGGTTTCTTTCGACGGCGATTCTGCCCGTTTCCGCCATTATTACCCGACCGCTTTTTACTCTTGTCAAAACGGGTCAGACTATCTTGCCCCACTACATCCTCAAAATCTTTTTTTACCGGTTCTTGGTCGTCCAGAACTTCAAGTTTATCGGGCTTTATACCTTTTTTATTCAACGCAATGACCTCAAAAACCCGGGAAGCATCTACAGTTACCAGATTTGCGGCTATCTCCTTACTTGTCGAATAGGTCATTTGCCGTTTGAATATATCGGTTTTAAAATGATAATAGGTATTGTCCTTCGTTTCGAGAGCAACTTCCCGGGACGGTAATTTTTTTTGTCCTTCGACATAAGCATCGACCTCAAAATTCAAACAACATTTCAGCTTGGCACACTGTCCCGCCAATTTTTGAGGATTCAACGATATATCCTGATAGCGGGCCGCACTTGTCGCCACCGATACAAAATTAGTCATCCAAGAAGAACAACAAAGTTGGCGTCCGCAAGGACCTATTCCCCCGATGCGTCCGGCTTCTTGCCGAGCTCCTATCTGTTTCATCTCGATACGTACCCGAAAAGCCTCGGCCAACACTTTTATCAATTGACGGAAATCGACACGATCATCTGCAATGTAATAGAAAATAGCCTTATTCCCATCTCCCTGATATTCTACATCACCAATTTTCATATCCAGATTCAAGTCTTCAGCAATCTTACGGGCACGCAACATCGTGTCATGTTCTCGGGATTTGGCCTCTTCATATTTTTCCAAATCGTTCGGTTTGGCCTTACGATAAACCCTTTTCAAATCGGGATTATCCAATTTTACCCCATTTTTTTTCATCTGTAACAAAACAAGACGCCCGGTTAAAGTCACCTCTCCGATATCATGACCCGGATTCCCCTCGACAGCCACCATATCTCCTTTTTCAAGATGAATATGGGTGGAATTTTTATAATATCCTTTACGCGTATTCTTAAACTGTACCTCCACCATCTCCGTCTCACTATGAGACTCCGGCAGATCAGACAGCCAATCATAGCACTCAAGCTTATTCGCCCTACATCTTTTTTTCGATATCGGGGTATTCTCGTTATTATTATCTGACGTGTTATTCATATAATCTGTTTTATCAAAAAAAGCTACAGTCAGCACTCAGAATCATAGATTTTGGTGAAGCCTGCAGCCCTAAATATTTATTTGTCGCAGATAAGCCGATCTCTCGTCCTATTTGGCAAAGCTTACCGCACGGGTTTCACGGATAACCGTAATCTTCACCTGTCCCGGATAGGTCATTTCATCTTGAATGCGCTTTGCGATTTCGGTCGACAGGTTTTCCGTTTCAGTATCATCGATCTTATCAGCTCCGACAATTACACGCAACTCACGCCCGGCCTGTATCGCATATGTTTTCAGAACTCCCGGATATGAAAGGGCTAACTGTTCCAAATCATTAAGACGTTTAATATATGCTTCTACAATCTCCCGACGTGCTCCCGGACGTGCTCCCGATATCGCATCACAAACCTGAACGATCGGAGCAAGCAAGCTTGCCATTTCCGTTTCATCATGATGAGCTCCTATCGCATTGCAAATATCGGACTTCTCTTTATATTTTTCCGCTAATTTCATACCCAATAAAGCATGCGGTAATTCCGGTTCTTCATCGGGTACTTTTCCGATGTCGTGCAAAAGGCCTGCACGTTTCGCCTTCTTAGGATTTAACCCTAATTCCGAAGCCATTATAGCACAAAGATTTGCTGTTTCCCGAGAGTGTTGCAACAGATTTTGTCCGTAAGAAGAACGATATTTCATTTTCCCCACTAATCTGATCAATTCGGGATGTAACCCGTGAATACCTAAATCTATAGCCGTACGTTTTCCGGTCTCGATAATTTCCTCCTCGATTTGCTTTCTTACTTTCGCAACTACTTCTTCGATACGGGCAGGATGAATGCGTCCGTCCGTTACCAACTGATGCAATGCCAAACGAGCAATCTCACGACGAACAGGGTCGAACGCTGACAAAACAATCGCCTCGGGAGTATCATCCACAATTATTTCTACACCTGTTGCGGCCTCTAATGCCCGAATATTACGGCCTTCACGACCGATAATACGGCCCTTTATTTCATCTGAATCGATATGGAACACCGTCACCGAATTTTCTATCGCCGTCTCTGTCGCCACTCTCTGAATGCTTTGTATTACAATTCGTTTCGCCTCTTTATTTGCAGTCAGTTTGGCTTCATCCATAATATCATTAATATAAGATGCCGCCTGCGTCTTCGCCTCTTCTTTTAACGATTCGATAAGCTTTTCTTTCGCTTCTTCTGCCGAAAGTCCCGAAAGATGTTCCAAACGTTCAACCTCGGCCTTATGCAAACGTTCCAATTCGGCTTTTTTCTTCTCTACAATTTCTATTTGTGTGTCCAGATTGGCACGTATTGCATCAGACTCAGCTTTCTTTCGTTGCAACTCCTGCTGTTGTTGATTAAGTTGCAGCTCCCGTTGCTTTGCTTTGGCTTCTGCAGACTGCAATTTCGCATTACGTGCATTTGCCTGTTTTTCCATATCTGCCTTCAGATGCAGAAACTTTTCTTTTACTTCAAGCAATTTATTCTTTTTAATTACTTCAGCTTCCTTTGCGGCTTCTTCTATAATCGATTGTGCTCGTGTCTTCAACAAGGTCTTTCCTATTACAAAAACCACTGTCGCACCTACCAGCAAACAAACGAGTCCCGTAATCACCAATGATATAATTTCCATTTGTTCTTATTTAATTATTAAAAAAATGCACCACATCAAAGGCAAAAAATGCCCTGTTGCAGTGCAGGAATATATGTCTCTTAAAAAATAAAATCTACTTCTGGTTCAAATAGCTATCCAACTCTTCATCTATTTCCCGAACAATTCCGGTAAAAATCTCAACATCCCGTGTCTCCCTCAGCCTTAGATATGCATGAGATAAATCAATAGCCGTCATCGCTAAAAAATCATATATCGATTTCGATTTATCTTTGCCAAACTGCTCTCTATAAGTAGCCAGCTTTTTATTTACCAATGCAGCCGCTTGTCTCACAATCTCCTCATCTTCTCTCCTAATATTCAGAGGGTACTTGCGCCCGGCTATTTCTAAGTGAATTTTAAATTTATCGTTCATAGCATCTATTCATTTAATAAAGAGATGCATTTATCGATTTCCCGCACCAATTTACCAAACCTGTTCCGTGCTGCTTTAATATCGCTCTCACCGAGAGCCAGCCCTCTTGCAGTCAGTAAATCCTGATATTTGATACTCATCTCATCCAAATCCCTCTGCAAGGTTGCAATTGTGCTTTTCTGTTCTTCAATGCGTTTTTCCAATTCCTCTTTTTCGCGCTTCAGAACATTACAACGTCTCATCAACTCTTGTATATGAGCCCGCAAAGTATCCAGTACCCGCTTCGGATTGTCCGCCATTTTATATCAAATTCTATACAAATATAGAGATTCTGATCGAATATTGAAATATATCCGTAGTTATTTTTAATGATATATATGATTTTATTCCGATCCGATTTTATTTTTTGGATCGGAATAAAACAATTAATAGATTATAATTCAAGCATTTATCTTTTTAATATAACTGCCGAAGAACGAGGCAAATTTATTTTATTTCCGGAGATTGAGGATATTCCGGCCTCATCGATCTTTCCATCTAAACAAACAATTGTCCAATTCCCGTCCGGAATAGAAATTTCTTGAAGAGAATTATTGCCATTAAAAGCGACAAATATTTCGCTCCAAATATCCCCTGCAGCTTTCCCATTCAACCGATAAGCTATAACATTTTCCGGCAAATGTTCTTCAAAATGTAAATTTGACTGTATATCGGTTGTCGTAACCATACGAAATGCAGAATGTTTTTTTCGAAGAGCGATCAATTTTTTATAATAATCGAACAAATCATAATATATCGATTTATTTGCCCAATTAATTTGGTTGATAGAATCTGGAGATTCAAAAGAATTATGTACCAGTTTTTTACTTCTAAAAACCTCTTCCCCGTTAAACATAAACGGAATCCCTTGAGACGTAAATATAATAGTCTGCGCTAATTTATCATATCGAAGCAAATCAGACTCGGAAGTATTTTTCGGTACAGAAACAATAAGTTTATCGACCAGACACAGATCATCATGACTCGACACATAATTTATAGATTGCGACGGATACAAAGCATACGGCGATGTAGAATAATTTATCTGACTATAATCGATTTGGGGATGCTGAGTAGCAGCAACAATACCGAATTTTACACTTTCTTCCAACCCTGATTTTCCCGTAGCAAACCCTCGATTTTCATCTTTCTTAAAACTACCTTTCACTGCATCACGCACATCATCATTAAACACAGCAATGCCCGGCATTTGAGGTGCATTTGTCTTCATTGCCCGTAGCTCCTGAGGATAAGGAGATGGTCCGGCAGTCCAACCTTCACCGTAAACAAAAATGGAAGGATCAATTCGATTTAAAGAATCCCTGAGCATGTTCATCGTTTCCAGATCATGAATTCCCATCAGATCAAAACGGAAACCATCGATATGGTACTCTTTTACCCAATACAGAGCAGATTGAACGATATATCGGCGTACCATTTCTCTTTCTGATGCCGTTTCGTTTCCACAATACGAAGCATCCGAATAAGTGCCGTCAGGATTATGCCGGTAATAATAACCGGGGACCGTCAAGTTAAAATTCGAACCGTCAGTCACGTAAGTATGATTATATACTACATCCATAATTACCCGAATACCATTTTTATGTAAAACCTGTATCATCTGCTTCATCTCACGGATACGGGTTTCGGGCTTATAAGGATCTGTCGAATAAGATCCTTCAGGCACATTATAATTTTTAGGATCATACCCCCAATTATATTTATTTTCATATAACTTTGTTTCATCGATAGAACCGAAATCAAAAGAGGGTAAAAGGTGAACATGTGTAATACCCAGTTCTTTTAAATGATCTATTCCCGTTTTCAAACCTTCAGGGTTCACAGTTCCCCGCTCGGTGAGAGCAAGAAACTTACCCTTATTTTTAATACCGGATGTCGAATCGATCGAGAAATCCCGATAATGCATCTCATATAAAATAATATCCGTGAAGTTTTTTAACGGTGGCCGTATATCTTTATCCCAACCTTCAGGATTTGTATCTTGCATGCGTATAATTGCCCCTCTGTTGCCATTCACCCCGACAGCCTTTGCCCAAATTCCGGGAGTCTCGGAAAGCCATTTTTCATCTTTTAATATCCGGTAAGTATAATATTTGCCATAAAGCTCCTCAGAGACAACCGCTCTAAACACTCCTGTATCAACATCTTTATCCATAGTGATTATTCTCTCAGGATCTCCATTCTCTCCATTATCATATATCCTAATCTGGACAGCTTCTGCTGTAGGAGTCCATAATACAAAACATGTTTTGCCATCTGCTACGGTTACCCCCAAATCATCCCCCACATAAGCCGGATAATCTTCATAACTCTTATAAGCAGATTGTCGGTGATTACAACTGCTAATTACGAACATAAAAATCGCAAATAAAGAAAACGTGAACCACTTCATTGACCTACCAATTAATTTAAGAACACAGATCCATACTTTTATCTATAAAATCTTTAACGTTATAACATATTATCCAATGAAATAGTTTAGCTATTTATATCTTTGCAATCTATTAAAAAATTATCATGCAATATGAAAATTCTCTGGATAGATTTAAACAGTTCTTACGCTCATGCTTCTCTGGCATTACCAGCAATTCATGCACAAATAAAGGGTAACCCGGATATCGAATGGGAAATCGTATCTTGCACTATCAATGAGAATATAGGCATGATCGTAAAGAACGCTGCAAAATGCAAACCCGATATTATTGCAGCGACCGCATGGTTATTTAACAAAGAAATATTATTGCATATTATTTGCAGACTTAAAGCTTTACTGCCTGATAGCAAAGTCATATTGGGCGGACCTGAATTTTTAGGAAATAACAAAGATTTTTTACTTTCAACACCATTTGTCGATTGTGTATTTCGAGGTGAAGGAGAAGAAAACGTCCCACTTTGGCTACAAATATGGGATAAACCTGAAAAATGGAATATGATAGAGGGGATTTGTTTTCTCGATTCTCAAAAACAGTATATAGATAAGGGAATAGCCCGCGTACAATATTTCGAAAAACTGATTCCCCCCGAAGAAAGTAAATTCTTTAATTGGGAAAAACCGTTCGTACAATTAGAAACTACCCGAGGCTGTTTCAACACTTGCGCCTTCTGCGTAAGCGGAGGGGAAAAACCCGTACGCACTATCAATACAGAACAAATCCGAAAGAGATTGCAAATAATACAACAGCATAAAATAAAAAACGTCAGGATACTGGACAGGACTTTTAATTATAACAACAAACGTGCTTTGGAATTATTGAAGCTTTTCCGGGAATTTTCGGGAATTCGATTCCACCTCGAAATTCATCCGGCATTACTGACCAACGAACTGAAAACCGCATTAGCAGATATGCCGACAGGTTGTTTACACCTTGAAGCCGGAATACAGAGTTTACATGAAAATGTACTTATGCAAAGCCGACGATCAGGAGATTTACAACGCTCTCTCGAAGGATTGAGATATTTATGTTCTTTAACCAACATGGAAACACATGCCGATCTAATAGCCGGACTTCCGCTATATAAATTAGAACAAATATTCGAGGATATCCATGTCCTCGCCCATTTCGGAGCCGGAGAAATTCAACTCGAATCATTAAAAGTCCTACCCGGGACAGAAATGCGAAAAAGAGCTGAAGAATGGGGTATCCGCTATTCTCCTTATCCTCCATACGAAGTATTGGAAACGAATGAAATAACCGCCGAAGAATTACAATACGCAAGACAATTATCCCGGTTACTCGACGGTTACTACAACACTCCTGTCTGGCAAAAGATCACACGCCAATTAATATTATCAGAATCCGGATTTTTAAAAAGCTTTTTGAACTTTCTTATCGCTTCCGATGTAATAGACAAGCCTTTAAGTATAGAGAAAAGAGGTCTGCTCCTTTACGATTTCTGTAAACAGGTATATCCCGAATATACCGTCCACGTATCTGTTGCATGGATTATTGCCGGACTTTCCTTAAAAAAAGCTCCTGCGGAAAAAGTCATGACAAAACATCAAAATCCCCCGTCTTCATGGAATATTTTACAAGGGAAATATAAAGATTCCCTAAAACTTTGCCGCTTACCTCACAAAACGGGTAATTATTGGTTCGGATTCGAACTTGAAACACAAACTCATGTACCGGTCTTTATCGCCGAAAATTAAAGTATTACAGATTTTTATATTATATACGTTTTTAAGAAGAACTTACATTCTTTACCGTTTATATTCTTTATATTTGCGGACAATTAATAAATACAGCACATGGAGTTAAAATACAACAACATCGATTATCTAAATAAATCGATTTCAGTTTTACCCCAAGAAGACAAAGAGAAATTAAAATCTATATTATCGGAAAATTTCTACAAAAAAGGAGAAATTATCAGCAGTGTAAAAGAGATCGAAGAGCATATATATATTATCTCTCAAGGCGGCGCTAGAGTTTTTTATCTTAAAGACGGGAAAGAAATTACTTTTTCATTCGCTTTTGATCAAGACTTGGTCCTTTGTCTCAATTCGCAAATCAATAAGCCCGAACTGCCTAAAATCATCGAGTTCCTCGAAGATTCTCATGTAATAACCATAAATATCAATTTATTTTCACAGCCCTTAAAAATAAGAGATATTACAACAGCACAACGTATAAACCGCATTCTGCTCGATTACAGCTATTTCCTGGAAGAAAGAATCATTAATTTACAATGCAGAAGCGCCCGCGAAAGGTATGAATGGGTCGTGACGCGTTACCCTCGTTTATTACAACGAGCTACATTAGGACAAATTGCCTCGTTCTTAGGAATCACCCAAGAAACGATCAGTAGAATACGTTCTGAAAAATACCCGCTTTGATCAAACTTAGTTGATATGTTAATTTCCAAAGGATAAAATTGTTAATTTAACACAGCATTTAACGAGATTTACAATCTCAAAAGAATTATTTTTGACATATATCAAAACACAATTCCTTTTATCACGGTACATTTGTACCCAAATTTAGATTGTTTGAATTTCTAAGGTATAGAAGATTGGTAAATTTTCGTAGGGAAGTCGATTCCGTAACGGCAAGATACATTCTATTCCTTCTTTAAAAAATAGGTATTAGATATATCAATATTAAGACAAATATGAAAATTCGGAAAGCTATGATTATTCAATCACAACGAGTAATTTTATCGACAGCAATATGCTTGTCACTTTTTTCATGCGGTAAACAACAACAAAGTGGGTTTAACATGGTAAAAGAATACCCAGTCACCACTTTACAACCGGAATCAGTAGAACTGAATACTTCCTATCCGGCAACAATCAAAGGTCGTCAAGATATAGAAATCAGACCTAATGTCAGCGGATTCATTACACAACTTTGTGTAGATGAAGGTGCAACTGTTCACAAAGGACAACTTCTATTCGTTATAGATCCTGTCCAATATGAAGAAGCAGTTAAAGTTGCCGAAGCAGCAGTTAAAGTTGCTGAAGCTAATGTAGCCACGGCCCAACTAACAGCAGACAACAAAGCGGAACTGGCAAAAAAGAACATTATCAGCGATTATGACAAACAGATGGCATTCAATACTTTGGCTACTCAAAAAGCAGCATTGGCACAAGCAAAAGCCCAATTAATCAATGCCAAACAAAATTTATCATATACTAAGGTAATCAGTCCGTCCAACGGTGTTGTCGGCACAATTCCCCTACGTGTAGGAAGTTTGGTAAGCCCCAGTTCGGCAACTCCATTAACAACCGTTTCCGATAACTCTGAGATGTTTGCCTATTTCTCATTAAACGAAAAGCAGATTCTCGAATTGGCACGCGAACATGGAGCAAACAATCTGGTACAAAATCTTCCGGAAGTTCAACTAAAATTATCAGATGGAACTTTATATAATAAAAAAGGAAAAATCGCCACAATCAGCGGAATTATAGATCAGTCAACAGGGACTTCCAACTTGCGTGCAGCATTCCCAAACCCCGACCAGTTACTTCGTAGCGGAAATACAGGAGATATACTTGTTCCGATAAAGCTTGATTCAGCCATTTTAGTTCCTCAAGCCGCGACATACGAAATGCAAGATAAACGATTTGTATATATCGTACAAGATGATTCTACCGTAAAAAATACGGAAATAAAAATCCTAAATGTAGATGACGGGAAAAACTTTGTAGTAACGTCAGGACTAAAAGCTGGAGACAGAATTGTTCTTGAAGGTGCAGGTACCCTGAAAGACGGTGCTCAAATAAAACCGATCTCACCTGAAGAAGCTGCAGCCAAACTGAAAGCGATGACACAAACACAAGCTGCCGGAAAAAATAAATAATAAATTCATAAACAGTATAATAAAGATATGAAGCTAGATAGATTTATAAACCGCCCTGTGCTTTCGACGGTTATTTCCATTTTGATAGTCATTTTGGGAATATTAGGGTTGGTATCCTTACCTATTACACAGTATCCGGATATCGCCCCCCCTACCGTACGTGTATCTGCAACTTATACCGGAGCTAATGCCCAAACTGTATTGAATAGTGTAATCGCACCTCTGGAAGAACAGATAAACGGGGTAGAGAATATGATGTATATGACCTCAACGGCATCTAATAACGGAGAAGCAAGCATCGAGGTCTATTTCAATCAGGGAACAGATCCGGATATGGCTGCCGTAAACGTACAAAACCGCGTTACTAAAGCTCAAGGGTTCTTGCCGTCAGAAGTTACCCAAATCGGTGTGACGACACAGAAACGCCAAACCAGTATGTTATTGGGATTTGCTATTTATAGTACAGATGATCGATATGATATAAAATTTCTCGAAAACTATGCAAACATTAATATCATACCTGAAGTAAAACGTATTCCCGGTGTCGGAGATGCAATGGTGATGGGTGCAGACTATTCCATGCGTATCTGGTTGAAACCAGATGTTATGGCACAATATAAATTGATGCCTACCGACGTATCCGCTGCTTTAGCAGAACAAAATATCGAAGCTGCACCAGGTCAATTCGGCGAAAACGGAAATCAGTCGTTCCAATATGTCATGCGATATAAAGGACGTTTACAAACCGAAGAAGAGTTTGGAGACATTGTTATCAAAGCTACTGAAAACGGAGAAATTCTACGATTAAAGGACATTGCTACAATTGAACTTGGACGATTAACATACGGGTTTGACAACAAAGTCAACGGACATAATGGTGTTACCACCATCATATTCCAAACAGCAGGATCGAATGCAACCCAAATCATCAAAGATATAGAAGCATATCTTGCTCAAGCGGAAAAACAATTCCCGTCAGGAATAAAAACTGAAGTCTTATTAAATGCCAATGACTTCCTTTTCGCCTCTATCGAGGAGGTTATCAAAACATTAGTCGAAGCATTTATTCTCGTATTCTTCGTAGTATATATATTCTTACAAGACTTCCGTTCTACATTGATCCCAGCTATCGCTATCCCGGTAGCCCTCATCGGTACATTCTTTGCTTTGTACCTGATCGGATTTAGTTTGAACTTGTTGACTCTATGTGCTATGGTACTTGCCATTGCGATAGTCGTCGATGATGCAATAGTCGTCGTCGAGGGCGTCCATGCGAAACTTGACCAGGGATATAAATCATCCCGTAAAGCTTCCATCGATGCCATGAGTGAATTAGGTGGTGCTATCGTTTCTATTACATTGGTAATGATGTCCGTATTTATCCCTGTAAGTTTCATGGGAGGTACATCCGGTACATTCTATCGCCAATTCGGATTGACTATGGCTATAGCCATTGGGTTCTCAGCTATCAATGCATTGACTCTTAGTCCGGCATTATGTGCTTTGTTTTTGAAACCTCATCAGAAAGAAGGAGAAAAGAAAATGAGTTTAATAGACCGTTTTCACACTTCTTTCAACACGGCATATGACATCGTACTCAAAAAATACAAACGCCAGACATCGTTCTTTATAAATCATAAATGGCTATCTATAGGGACGGTAGTCCTTAGCGTTATAGTATTAGTTTTCTTGATGAGATCAACCCCGACAGGACTAGTACCCAACGAAGATACAGGAACAATCTTTGCTATGGTATCTATGCCTCCCGGAACATCTATGGAACGTACTGATGCCATGATGCAAAAAGTTGACAGCATGATCGCTGCTATCCCGGCCGTAAAAGGACGAACTCAAATTACGGGATATAACTTTGTTGCTGGACAAGGTAATTCTTACGGATCTATCATCGTCAAACTAAAAGATTGGAAAGAGCGTAGCTCGGAAGAAAGTTCGGACAATATCATTAAAATGCTATATGGGAAGTCTGCCCAAATATTTAATGAAGGACAGATTCTTTTCTTCGCACCTCCTATGATTCCGGGTTACGGAGTAAGTAGCGGTTTCGAACTCAACTTACAGGATAAAACCGGAGGAGATTTGAACGATTTCTTTGAAGTCGCTCAAAATTTCTTAGCAAAGCTGAATGCCCGTCCGGAAATTGCGGCAGCACAAACAGCATTTAGTCCGGTATTCCCCCAATACATGATCGATATTGATGCGGCAAAATGTAAGCAAGCCGGCATCAGTCCGAGAGATATTCTCACTACATTACAAGGATATTATGGAGGTTTGTATTCTTCAAACTTCAACCGTTTCGGTAAACTATACCGTGTTATGATCCAAGCCGATCCGCAAAGCCGCATCAGCCCGGAAACACTAAACAGTATTAAAGTACGCAATGGTAATGAGATGGCTCCGATCACTCAATTCGTAACATTAAAGAAAGTATACGGTCCGGATAATATCACACGTTTCAACATGTACACTTCTATGAAAGTAAACGGGTCTCCTGTTCCCGGAGTCAGCTCAGGAGATGCAATCAAAGTTATAGAAGAAGTAGCCGCAGAAACATTGCCTGTCGGATACGGATACGAATTCTCTGGTATAACGAGGGAAGAACAAAGCACAGGAGCCAATACGACTGTAATAATCTTTGCTTTATGTCTTGTTTTCGTATATCTGCTATTGAGTGCCCAATATGAAAGTTATATTCTTCCGTTGGCAGTAATACTTTCCATACCGTTCGGTTTAGCGGGAAGTTTTATTTTCGCCCAAATAATGAGTGTAGAAAACAATATTTATCTGCAAATCGCTTTAATCATGTTGGTCGGATTGTTGGCAAAGAATGCTATTCTTATCGTTGAATTTGCTCTTGACCGTAGAAAAACAGGTATGAGTATCGTCGATTCTGCGATACAAGGAGCAGCAGCCCGTTTACGTCCTATTCTTATGACCTCCTTGGCAATGGTTATAGGGCTTCTTCCTATGATGTTCGCTCACGGTGTAGGTGCAAATGGAAACAGTACGCTGGGAACAGGAGCTGTAGGCGGTATGTTCATCGGTATGGTTTGTCAGATCTTTATCGTACCTGCTCTTTTCGTTATATTTGAAATAATACAGGAAAAATTCAAACCTATCGAATGGCACGATACGGATAACAGCGAGATCGAGGCAGAGATTGAACAATATACCAAATAAAGGTTTTCACATTAAAGAAAAGAAAATGAAGAAACAAATAATTTTATATACTGTATGTCTGGCAGCCATGATGAGTAGCTGTCACATATATAAATCCTATGATCGTCCTGAAGTGGACACACAAGGGTTGTATCGAGATCCGGTATCAGATAACGATACTCTCGCTTCGGATACGACCAACATGGGCAACTTACCTTGGGAACAAGTCTTCACCGATCCCCAATTACAAGCTCTCATCCGATTAGGTTTAGAGCAAAATACTGATCTACAAAGTGCAATACAAAATGTAAAAGCAGCCGAAGCCGGACTTATGTCGGCACGGCTGGCTTATGCTCCTTCTCTTGCAATTGCACCACAAGGAGGAGTCAGCCATTTAGAAGGATCTAAAAGAAGCTGGACTTATACGCTCCCTATATCTGCAAGCTGGGAGGTCGACTTGTTCGGGAAACTTCTTAATTCAAAGCGAGGTGCCAAAGTAGCTTTATTACAAAGTAAAGCTTACAAACAGGCTGTACAAACGCAGGTAATAGCAACAATCGCAAACTGCTACTACACATTACTGATGTTGGACAAACAATTGGCTATAACTGAAGAAACTTCTATCATCTGGGATAAAAGTATCGAGACCATGCGGTCGATGAAAGAAGCCGGAATGGTCAATGAGGCGGCAATCGTACAGAGCGAAGCTAACAGTTATATGATTAAAGCCTCAATACCTGATTTGAAACAACAAATCAGAGAAACAGAAAATTCCCTTTCTCTCGTTCTTAAAGAAGCTCCGCAAAAAATCAAAAGAGGGACATTAGAAGAACAAAAACTTCCCGAAGTACTTAATTCCGGAGTTCCTATACAATTATTAGCTAATCGTCCAGACGTAAAAGCTGCAGAAATGTCTTTGGCCGGAGCTTATTACAGTACAAATCAAGCGCGATCGGCTTTCTATCCACAAATATCTATAACAGGAACGTTAGGATGGACAAATAGTGTCACAGGGATGCCGATTTTCGATGTCCCCAAAATGATCATGTCTGCTCTTGGAACTTTGACTCAACCTTTATTTTATCGGGGCGCTAACTTAGCAAAACTGAAAACAGCTAAAGCGCAACAAGAGATAGCTGCTCTCAATTTCCAGCAATCCATACTAAATGCAGGAAGTGAAGTCAGCAATGCCCTTTATCAATATCAAGCAGCTAACGAGAAGACCATCCAACGGGAAAAACAGATAAATTCCTTAGAAAAATCGGTCGAATATACACAACAATTGCTAACTTTAGGGACTTCTACTTATCTAGAAGTTCTTACGGCACAGCAATCATTGTTAAGCGCCCAATTATCCGGAATATCGGATGAGTTCCAACGCATACAAGCTGTCGTAAATTTATACCACGCCTTAGGTGGAGGACGAACAGAATAAATTAACCCTAAATTCCATGTAATATGATTAGTCCATTAGCTTATATCGATTCAAGCGCAAAAATCGGGAAAAATGTCACTATTCATCCGTTTGCGTACATCGATAAAAATGTAGAAATCGGTGACAATTGTACGATTATGCCTTATGCCAGCATTCTGGACGGGACTCGTATGGGAAATAACAATATCGTTTACCAAGCTGCAATCGTCGGAGCTGCACCACAAGATTTCAAATTTAAAGGTGATGAAACTCTTTTGATCATCGGAGACAATAATACAATTCGGGAAAAAGTCATTATCAACCGTGCAACAAATAAAGGAGATAGTACTGTTATTGGTAATGGAAACTTCCTACTAGAAGGTGTACATATCGCCCATGATACCTATATCGGGAATGACTGTATCTTAGGAAATGGTACTAAAACCGCAGGAAATTGCAAACTCGATGATAAAGCAATATTAGGAAGCGGTGTTATTCTGAAACACGGATGCCATGTAGGTAGCTGGTCACTTTTACGGGACGGTTGCCGTGCCAACAAAGATGTACCTCCTTTTATTGTCGCTGCTCACAATCCGATTACTTATTATGGAATCAATGCGGTATTGATGTCTAAAGCCGGAGGATTTAAGGACAATATAGTAGATGATATTGCGAAAGCATATCGTCAAATATACCAATGCGGCACAAGCCTCGAGAATGCACTTCTCAGAATCAAGGAATTGATTCCTGAAAGTCCGGCAATCAAATATTTGATCAATTTCATTGAAAGTTCCGATAAAGGAATTATCGGTATCACAATTTGATTCTGTTAAAAACAAGTGATAAAGGAAAAGCGGAGAATAAAATTTATTCTCCGCTTTTCTTTATCATATAAAAAACAAACAAGCATTTTATCTATAAAAAAGCTGTCTACATCTATTTATGTTGTCGAAACACTTAAAGAGAAATATTTTCACGGACGAACACAAAACATATAATAAGATGAACCACAAAATTCTATTTACCTTATTCGGATTGTTTTGCTGTAATATCATAACCGATATTGCAGCTCAAACATTTGAAAAAAGAGGCTTTCCACAAGAACGACTATCACCTGAATTAACAGCCAGGAAAAAGACTGAACAGATGGACAAACTTCTGCAACTGTCGGAAAAACAATTCAAAAAAATATTCAAACTAAATTTGAAAGAGGCAAAATCGATCGATGTCCAACGAAAAAACAGACAAGGAATAATGCCTCCTCCTATGCCTGACAGAAATCAGGATAAATTTCCCGATCGTCCCCCTATGAGAAATTTTTTTAATGAAGTACCGATGCGACCCCATCCCCAACCGCTACAGAATCCTGAGAAACTGAAAAAAGAGACTCGGAAAAGAGAGAAAAAGCTTAAAAAGATACTAACCGAAGAACAATATAATACATGGAAAGAGTATCAAAAATCAATACAAGACTATAAGCATCATAATAATCTATAATAATAAAAATGCACCAAGGGCAATAATGTAACTTTATAACTCCTGGTGCATTTATTCTCTAATTATATCTACTATTCACTCTTCAATTTTTCCCCGACAATACGCGCTGCAACTGCCACATAATCGGCACAAGGACGACGCTTATAATACGCTTCCGTGCGATCTGAAGGCTCAGGATCATCCTGTTTTTGAACTAAACCCAACAACTCCCGACAAACAATCGATCCGTTTTTCTTCCTGAACTCAGCAGCCAGTTCCTGAACTGCAGTATAATTACGGGTCTTTGCAGGCTTATCATTCGGATCATTCGCAGGATATTTAAGACCGATTATCATAAAAGATGCCGAAACAGCACCGCAAACCTCTCTCAGACGTCCCATACCTCCACCCAATGGAGCTAACAATGTAGCAGCCAAAGTATCTTCGATAGCAAAAAGATCATTGTAAGCGAGAAAAACCGATTGAGAACAATTATACCCGCTCTTAAAAAGATCTACGGCCTTCTGCACCCTTTCTTCTATATTTATATCCATCTCTCCCATTTTTATTACCATTGAATAGGCTCTATTCCATGCTCTTTTAGGTATGCATTTGCCTTACTAAAATGCCCATTACCGAAAAAGCCTCTATGCGCAGACAAAGGAGACGGGTGAGGAGATTTTAAAACCAAATGCTTCGAACGATCGATAAAATCCCCTTTACGTTGTGCATATGATCCCCACAAAATAAAGACAAGGTGTTCTCGCTCTTCTGCCAATCGATGAATAACGGCATCCGTAAACTGCTCCCAACCCTTATTCTGATGAGAGCCTGCTTGATGTGCTCTCACTGTTAACGTTGCATTTAAAAGCAAAACACCTTGATCAGCCCAACGAGTCAAATCTCCGCTTTTGGGCATAGGAATACCAAGATCAGACTCAATCTCTTTAAAAATATTGAGAAGAGAAGGCGGAAAAGGAATACCATCGTTCACCGAAAAACATAACCCATGCGCCTGACGCGGTTCATGATAAGGATCTTGCCCTAAAATAACAACTTTTACCTTATCAAAAGGACAGATATCAAAAGCTCTGAACATTTGATTTCCAGGAGGATATACAGTTGAAGTTCTATACTCGCGACGAACAAAATCAGTAAGTTGCTCGAAGTACGGTTTATCAAATTCATTCTGTAACCGGTCTTTCCAACTTTTCTCTATACGAACATCCATAGGCATTAAAAACTTTTCGTGAAAACTTTTTGCAAAGCTACAAATATTTCTTACTTTTGCCACGCATTTGGCCCCGTAGTTTAGTGAATAGAACGTCAGATTCCGGTTCTGAAGGTCACAGGTTTGAGTCCTGTCGGGGTCACTTCTATTAAAAGCATGAAAAAACAGTTTTTCATGCTTTTCTTTTCTTAGCCTTTATAACAAATTACAAATGCTTATTTCTCCTATATCATACAACGACACGAATCGATTCAAAGGAATGGCTATTCTTTTGATTGTTTTACATAACTTTTATCATGTATTACCCCAAGCCCCTATTGAAAATGAATTTTTTTTCAACATCGAAAATACCAATTATTACCTTAAATCCGTTATAGATTCCTTTTCACCGATAAACATCACTTCCCTTTTCACCGACTTTTTTTCTTTTTTCGGACATTACGGAGTCGCTTTATTTATATTTCTCAGCGGATATGGATTAACGATAAAATATTCGTCTAAAGAATTTTCCAATATAGAGAAAATACATTTCATCTGGAAAAGAATATTACGTTTCTGGAAGGTCATAATACCGCTAATACCGCTCTCTGTACTCGTCAAAATGATAAAATATGGGAATGGCCTATGGGAAACGCTGACCGATCACATCGGAGAATATTTATCCATTATAACATTCACACAAACATTGATTCCCGGTAAAGAATTTGTCGTTAGCGGTCCATGGTGGTTTTTCGGAGCTATACTCCAATTATATATTATATATATTTTCTTATTACATAAAAAAAGTAACCGGTTTCTGCTTATAATAAGTTTATCGGCATTGTTTATACAAGCAATAACTATATTTTGGGGATGGGAAAATATTTTATTCCGCTTACGATACAATAGCATAGGATGGTTACCGATATTCTGTTTAGGCATTTATTATGCTAAAAAACCCGTTACTACATGCAAACCTTCAATTCCCATTATATTAATGATACTATTTTTATGTAGTAATGTCAATGCGTATTTTTGGTTATTTTCATCTCTTTTGTTCCCTTTAGCATTCATTCCCCTTTTCCGAAACTTTCCGATCAAATCATTTTGGGAATTTATGGGTAAAATATCTTTTTACCTGTTTGCTATCCATTCGTTTATACGAGGAGCTTTTTTCGGCCTAATTGGTGAAGAAAAAATCGTAGAACAAAATCTAGGAGTACCAATCGGAATCTTATATTTGTTGACAAGTATTTTAATCGCATATATCTTTCAGCAACTTCTCAACCGTATTTATACTTATTGTCAAACGATAATAGTACAGAAAAAACAATAGTCCCGATCTTTTAATCAGGACATCATTTTCCTTTTAAAATCCAATCCATCACCCTAGCGGTACGTGCTCCGCTTTCATCTGTCGAAGGAGAACTACCGACTCCCCTTAATTCATCTACAACTTTCTGAATCAAAGGTTGTTCGATATGCTCCGGAAGAATAAACTCAAAAACTTTGGCACCAGAATCTGTTTCTAACCGTATAGGTGCAAAAGAAAATGTTGCAAAAACAATTTTCCCTTTCGTACCGATGATTTCTACTATATCCCGTTCCATATTCGAGGCAACGGCAAAGCACCAATGCCCTGAACCTATTATTCCCGACTTAAAATAAAAAGAAGCAGAAAAAGTATCTTTCACATCATAAAAACCGGCAAGATTAGCGGAGAAACCTTTTGCATCCACAATCTCCCCCAAAAGAAAATCGAGAATATCGAACGTATGAGGAGCCAGATCATAAAAATATCCTTCACCTGCAATTTGCCGATCTACTCGCCAAGAGTGTTTATCCGGAATGAGATCCGACTCTAACGGAGTCTTATTAAGAGAAACTGTAACCAAAAGAATATCCCCGATAGCTTGCTTTTCTAATAAAGACTTTATTTGAATAAAATATGGTAATGCACGACGATAAAACGCAGGAAAAAGCTTTTGTCCGGTTTCTCGAGCGACCACGATCATTTCACGGCATTCTTCATAACTCATCGCCATCGGTTTCTCCACATACACGGGCTTGCCTGCACGCATTGCCTTTATAGAATATTCTTTATGCGTATTCGGCGGTGTAGCGACATATATCGCATCTATATCCGGATCAGAAATTATATCCTGAACATCGGTATAATATTTCTGAACATGATGCCTGAGAGCAAAATCCTTGACCTTTACAGCATCCCGCCTCATTACAGCGTTCAGCTCAGAATGCTCTATTTTATAAAATGCCGGTCCGCTTTTCTTTTCACAGACATCTCCACAACCTATAATTCCCCAACGAATCGTATCCATATTCACACAGTTCATTACTTTTCTGGAGCAAACATCGGATCCCAAGCCGGTAAACGTACCGGAGTTTGACTCAAAATATTCAATATTTTCTTAGGAACATATTTTTTTTCTACAACAAGGCGGAACATATACTCATCAAACCAACGATCAGTCATTATCAAATGTCCTTTATATCCATTAGTTGCCCCCCAACTATTTTCCAATAACCATTTTATCGGGTTCCCCGAATCATCCAGATCTACGGCAACTAAAGTCATCGCATGTGAAGAGCCGCTCGCAAAAGATTGCACACGCTGTTTTTTATTCATTCCGAAAGTAGTACCCATCAATGATTCATAATCATAATTATTCAAATCCAAAGTTCCTTTATCCCGATTTAAAAACTTTGTCACATCACAAGAAAAATACATTGCCGTACTATCTTTTATAGATGCTATCGCCATTTTCTTTATATCTTCTACTGGAAGATTTACATATCTCCAATTATAACCATCATACATGTGACGGTCATAATCTATTTCATACAACTTATAATATTCCCGTGTCGGGTCATTCATTAACATAACATAACCGTTTGTCAAATCTTTTCCTATATATTCATTATAAAATGACTTCGGCGTATATTGTTTAGTCTCCACCGGTTTTCCATTTATATCTTTTCTTGTCCAAGTAAACTCAAGCGGCGGTTCTCCGAGATTTAACACTAACATTCGATACATAGTGCCCAACATCTCAGTTTTTATTCTTTTTATATCCTCCATATCTGTCTGAACAGGTAATTCACGAAGTTGCAAACCATATTCCCGTAATTTAAGTTTCAGCAGAGAAGCCATTTGCGAAGTATTATTGCTGGCAAATGTTTCATTCATAACTTCTTTCGGAACAACTCCATATTTACCTATAATATCAGATATTCCGGTAAACTGTCCTCCATCACTCAACGGATTCTTAAACAACCATTCGACCATTTGATCAGACATCGGCTTCTGACGTGTATCGATAACTCCTTGAAGAAACAAATTAGCCTTCTCCAACTGATCGTAAAAAAAATTATAATTCTGGGAAAACTCAAATTCCGGTAATTTATATTTATCTATCATCTTCGCCCGAAATACATTCAATCCGGTAAATAGCCAACACCGCCCCGATGCTTTTTGATCAGTAACTCCACGGGAATATACCCGATCAGAAAAATATCCATCTATAACATCCTTCTGATCCGCACTTACAGCCAACTTCTGTATGCTATTAGCATTTAATGCATTACGTATAGCCTTGTCTGCCGATGTATTTTTATAAGCGTTTTTTATTCCTTGCATCATTGCATCATCTATACCTCCGGAAATCTGAGCAAAAGCGGTCTCGGCTATTACCGAAACACCGACTAATAGAGAAAAGAATATTTTTCGGTTCATGAATCTATCTTAATTTACCAATCTTTTAAATAAGTACACAAATATAACAAAAGATAAGATATTATATTCTTTTTTCTAACACATAACCAACGATTCTCCAACGTTGTGAATGTATAATTTAATCCATTTGTAGTAAATAATTAACAGCGCGTTAATAACAAACTTGGTTTTTACTTATTAACTTTGCTTACATCAAAATTAAAATAAACACTTTTAGTTAATCCATTATGAAAAACAAAATTTTCTCTTTTTTATTTGTCTTTTTTTGTGTAACCGTAGCTTTCTCACAAAATAAAGAAAAGACAAAAGCTCCTTCTTCATACCAAAATACGGAATTTCACACAGATTATAAACCCAATTATAAAAATGACGGTTTAAATAAACCTGTTAAAAATGTAATTTTACTGATAGGAGACGGTATGGGATTAGCTCAAACCTCGGCCGGAATGTATGCAAATCACAATACATTGACAATCTCTAATTTAAAAAACATCGGTTTAATAAAAACATTCTCTCTCAATGATTTCATTACCGATTCTGCAGCTGCAGGAACAGCATACGCAACAGGCAAAAAAACTAAAAATGGATGTATAGGTGTAGATTCTTTAGGCAATAAGTTACCGAACATGACAGAAATTTTGTCCCCTCTCGGATACGCAACAGGAATCGTAACTACCGATAAAATAACAGGTGCTACGCCATCGGCATTTTACGCACATCAGATCAAGCGAAATATGACTAAAGAGATATTAGAAGATTTGGTCAATACTAAAGCATTATTTATTGCCGGAAGCAGTGTAAAAGATTTTGAAAAAAACAATCCAGAGAAATTAGACGCACTAAAAAAGAAAAATTTTAAGGTGTTGCATGATTACAAAAATCTACCCTTATCGATGGAGGCAGAAAAAATTGCCTTGATATGTGATGAGATGAATGCCAAATTTATCAGCGAAGGCCGTGACCCGAACTATCTTAAAGAAACAACGGCCCAAGCCATCAAATTTTTATCTAACAAATCAAAAAAGGGATTTTTTCTGATGGTAGAGGGAGCACAAATCGATTGGGCAAGTCATAATAATGTTATTGAAAATGTGGTTCGAGAAGTTCTAGATTTTGATAAAGCTGTAGAAGAAGCTTTAAAGTTCGCCGATAAAAATGGAGAAACTTTAGTTATCATTACAGCAGATCATGAAACCGGTGGCATGTCTTTAAGTAATGGAAACATAGAAAAAGGATATATTAAAGCTCACTTCGCAACCAGCGGACATAGTCCTATTATGGTTCCGGTATATGCATACGGGCCACAAGCTCAATTATTCAGAGGAGTACAGGACAATACTGAGATTTTTTCTAAAATATTATCTGCATTACAAGTGAAAAAATAGTCTTCGACAAGGCATATCTTCTTAAAGTCAATTTAAATTTTTTAATAAGAAAAACGTTATTGGATTATTCTTGCGTTTTCTTACAGCCTATAACAATGTTGTTGACGGTTATCAGTAAGTTCTCTTATTGAAAGGGGCAGGAGTGTCATTTAGTTGCAATACTGTTAATACAATTTTCGAATCTATTGGCATAAGTTCAATACCATCAACACTCCCTTTTTATCCCTTATCGAAAAGAGAACTGAGTATTCACATGGATTTTTCTCAAACTTTGTCCGTGTAGCTCTTAAACTGCCCTTAATAAGAGGCCATTCCCTCTGCTCTTTGTTTCTTAACATACAATTTGCAAGTCTTTAATAAAATATCATTCAATAAACCTGAGGTTATTTCTTTTTTCTATCAAAGCATAAGGATAATTTCACACCTTTTACTTTTAAACTATAAATAACAAAAAGGGGCTTTCCGACTTTTTAAATAATTCTTTTGTCTATCATATTTATTATTCCCCTATTCGGTCAAAATTCGAATTTAACAACCATAAAACAAACACAAAAAAATACCCGAAGCAAACCTCCGGGTATCTGATATATTTCATTTACAATTACGCACCAAAATCATCATACATCAACATTTCTCGAGGAACTCCTAAGTCCCATAACATTTTTTTCACAGCATTAGCCATAGGTCCAGGACCACACATGTAATATTCAATATCTTCAGGAGCATCATGATCTTTCAAATAATGATCATAAATAACCTGATGAATAAAACCGGTATACCCTGTCCAATTGTCTTCAGGCTGAGGGTCGGACAAAGCGATATGGAAAGAGAAGTTCGGGAAATCGCGTTCGATAGCTCTAAAATCTTCTTCATAGAAAATCTCACGGCGAGAACGAGCTCCATACCAATATGATATCTTACGATCCGTTGTCTTCAATGTCTTAAACAGATGCAGCAAATGCGAACGCAATGGCGCCATACCAGCTCCTCCACCTATATACAACATTTCTCTCTTTGTATTCAAAATATGAAATTCGCCATAAGGTCCTGAAACCGTAACTTTATCTCCGGGTTTACGCGAAAAGATGTAAGAAGAACAGATACCCGGTTTAATACCAGCCGCCCATGTCCCGGTATTTCGATCGAACGGCGGTGTCGCAATACGAATATTCAGCATAACGATATTTCCTTCTGCCGGATGATTCGCCATAGAATAAGCCCGATAAGTTTCCTCATCATTTTTACAAACTAATCCCCACATCTTAAATTTATCCCATTCATCACGATATTTGTCATCAATATCCATATCCGCAAACTTAATATCGTATTTAGGAACATCAATCTGAATATAACTACCGGGCTGAAAATTCAATGTTTCTCCTTCAGGCAGACGAACGACAAACTCCTTAATAAAGGATGCCACATTGTTATTCGAAACGACTTCACATTCCCATTTCTTAATACCCAATATTGATTGCGGTATTTTTATTTCCAAATCATTTTTCACTTTTACTTGACATGCCAAGCGATAATGATCTTTAATCTGTTTTCGGGTAAAAAAGCCCACCTCTGTAGGAAGAATTTCGCCACCGCCTTCTTCTACCTGACAGCGACACATGCCACAACTTCCACCACCGCCGCAAGCAGAAGGTAAAAATATCTTATTCGCAGCCAAAGAAGATAACAGCGTAGAACCGGCAGAAGTAATCACCTCCCGCTCCCCGTTAATACGTATCTTCAATTCTCCGGAAGGAGTCAACTTAGCTTTGGCAAGCAATAATATTGCAACAAGCAAAAGAGTCAATATTAAAAAGATTACAACTGCTGCCAATATAGTGAGATTACTCATCATTAATTCGATCATCGTTTATAATTTTAGAATACAATTAAAGTTTAATCCCCAGAAAACTCATGAAAGCAATCCCCATTAGTCCGGTTATAATAAAAGTAATGCCAATACCCCGAAGAGGAGCCGGAACATTCGAGTATGCCAGTTTTTCACGAATTGCAGCAATGCCCACAATTGCAAGCATCCACCCGATACCAGAACCGATGCCATACACGGTAGCCGTACCGACATTCGGGAATTCTCGCTGTTGCATAAATAACGATCCTCCAAGAATCGCGCAATTTACGGCAATTAAAGGTAAAAATATACCTAGCGAAGCATATAGAGAGGGAGAGTATTTCTCAACTACCATTTCTACCAACTGTACCATAGAGGCAATAACAGCAATAAACAAAATTAAGCTTAAGAAACTCAGATCAACACCTTTATACTCCTCTCCCAACCAAGAAAGAGCACCCGATTTCAATATATAATTTTCAAGCAAATAATTCACAGGAAGGGTAATTGCCAAAACAAATGTCACCGCAATACCCAAACCTATCGCCGTTTTCACATTTTTAGAAACTGCCAGATAAGAACACATACCTAAAAAGTAGGCGAATATCATATTGTCTATGAATATAGACCGAATAAATAAATTCAAATTTTCCATTTTCTACTGCATTAATTATGTGTTACTTCTCCTGCAAATCTTTATTTCGGGAACGATGTATCCAAATAATACATGCTACCGTAATCAATGCCATCGGAGGTAATATCATCAACCCGTTATTTTCATAACCCCATTTATAAAATATGTCAGGAACGACTTGATAGCCCCAGAGAGTTCCAGAACCTAACAACTCACGAAAAAAAGCCACAATAACAAGGATCAGTCCGTAACCGATACCATTGCCTATTCCGTCAAGAAAAGATTCCCACGGGCCATGCCCCAACGCAAATGCCTCAAGACGTCCCATCAATATACAGTTGGTTATAATTAATCCTACAAACACCGAAAGCTGCTTGCTTACATCATAAGCATAAGCTTTCAACACCTGATCGACAATGATCACCAACGCAGCGACAACAACCAATTGAACAATAATACGAATGCTGTTAGGAATCGTATTGCGTAACAACGAGATTATCACATTAGCAAAAGCGACAACAGCCGTTACAGAAATTGCCATAACAAAAGCCGGCTCCAATTTTGCCGTTACAGCCAAAGCCGAACAGATACCCAATATCTGTACTATGACCGGGTTATTTTTGGAGAGCGGACCTAAAAGGATTTCTTTATTTTTCTTGGATAACATATCTATTTCTCCACTTATTTTAATGACTTAAAAAAATTCTGATATGGTTCAAGACTATTTTTCATCATATCTTGTACACCTTTACTCGTAATCGTTCCCCCGGAGATAGCATCTACATATTCAGCCCCATCGACAGGTTTCTGTCCTTTTTTCTCTACAGCAATCGACTTAAATTCACCGTCAATAAATAAATGCTTACCTTTATACTGATCTGAAAACATAGGTTTCTCAATCTCAGCTCCTAATCCCGGAGTTTCGCCCTGATGTGCAAAATAAGCTCCATAAATGGTATTTCCATCTTTATCGACAGAAACATATCCCCAGATAGGCCCCCACAATCCAGCGCCATTCATCGGAATAACATATTTTTCAGAACCATCTTCCAATCTACAGACAAAAACCGGCAACTCTCTATCCGATGAGGCTTTTTTCACCTGATTAGCCGTATTTACGTCAAATGCATTTACTCCATCGATTTTTTCTCCATCGGCATTGATGACATACGTATTTACTATATATTTTTTATACAGTTCCTGAGCATTTGTCGCATCGGATGCAATATTCACCGAACTCAAGATCTGTTTCATTTTATCAATTTCCACATTTTTAGTCTGCGGTTCTTTCAGCAATAAAGCTGTATAAGCTAATACGGCGGCAACAACGATCACCATCACCGAAGCATATATTATTGTATATACATTACTCTGCTTGTTCATGATTCTCTTTTTTATGCGTTAGTTTTAGCTCTTTTCAATCTCTTTTTCATATTCGCTTCCACAACGAAATAATCAATCAAAGGAGCGAAAACATTCATCAGCAATACTGCCAACATAGCTCCTTCTGGATAACCGTTATTATATACACGAATAATTATAGCAATAACCCCGATCAAAAAACCGTATATATATTTTCCTAATGTCGTACGTGCTCCTGTTACCGGATCGGTAGCCATAAACACAGCAGCAAAAGCAAATCCGCCGAGACAAATCTGATCCAATGGAGAAAGGAATGAGCCGGGATATGTCGGTGAAGCAAAAAGATTCGCAATATATCCCATAAACAAGCCTCCTACAAAAACAGAAAACATGATCCGCCAATTGGCTATTCCTGTAAAAAGAAGAATCGCCGCACCGATCAAAATAGCCAACGTAGAAGTCTCTCCGATAGAACCGGGAATAAGGCCTAAAAAAGAATCTAAAGTAGAAATTTTTTCTCCCAAAATATTCACTAACGTAAGATCACCATTGGCCGCCGTATATGTTGCAACCTGCCCCAACGGAGTTGCTCCGGAAAAACCCTCTACAACTTGACCAGCTCCTAAACCGAATGTATCGGAAGTACGAACAAAAACAGAATCACCTGACATCTTGGAAGGATAAGCGAAGAAAAGGAATGCCCGGGTAATCAAAGCAACATTAAATACATTCATTCCTGTTCCGCCGAACACTTCCTTAGCAAAAATAACTGCAAAAGCCGTAGCGACTGCAATCATCCATAATGGAGTGTCGATAGGAACAATCATCGGAATAAGAATCCCCGAAACCAAAAAACCTTCCTGAATTTCATGTCCTCGCATTTGTGCTACCGCAAATTCGATTCCTAATCCGACGACATAAGAAACGATAATCTTAGGAAGTACGGCTAAAAATCCGAAAAGGAAAGTCATCCAAAATCCGGTCTGAGCTAACTCTCCTATCGCCAAATAATGTTGATAACCGACATTATACATTCCGAATAACAGAGCCGGAAGTAAAGCAATAATCACTACAGTCATGGTACGTTTCGTATCGATGCTGTCATGAATATGCACACCTGATTTTGACGTTGTATTCGGGACAAAAAGGAATGTTTCAAACCCTTCAAAGACAGATTGAAACATCGAAAACTTCCCGCCCGGTTCAAAATTAGGTTTAATTCTATTGATATAATTTCTTAAAGCTTTCAATGTGAGTTTTATTTAAATAGGTTTATGTCTGCTTAATTCATCTCTTTCATTAACTGATCGAGTCCGTTACGGATAATTTTCTGAATTTCGAGTTTCGATGTGTCAACAAATTCACATAATGCAAAATCTTCGGGAGCAACCTCATAAATACCAAGATTTTCCATTTTATCAATATCAAAAGCAATAACCGCTTTAATCAGAAACTCCGGTAAAATATCCATCGGGAACACCTTATCATACTCCCCCGACATAATAATAGCCCGTTCACCACCATGCAGACGAGCATCCAAAGCATACTCTTTTTTTCGTCCCAACAACCATGTAAAATAACTGTGGCTTACACTATATTTATCAAGTCCGGGAGTCGCCCATCCGAAAAATTCATTACAATCATCGCCTTCAGGTATAACGGTCAACTGGCTATGAGGCATTCGTAAATACCCCATTGGATCGACCTTTACTCCCGTAAGGACATTCCCGCTTATAAAACGTTGATTATAATTACTTTTTTTGACGTTATTTCCCAATATACTGTCTAAGCGAGCTCCGGCAACAGTACGCACATATATCGGTTTAACAATCTCCGATCCCGTCACGGCAACGATTCGGGAAAAATCGACTTTCCCGGTATTAAAAAACCGACCTATCAACAATACGTCAAAAGCACTTAGTGTCCAAACGACTTCACCTTTGTTGATAGGTGCAATATGCTGAATCTGTACTCCAACATTCCCGGCAGGATGCGGTCCTTCAAAGAGAACAGTTTCTACCCCAGATATATCAACCGTATTTTGAACTGACATACCTACATAAACCTTTCCTGCCGTCATCTTCTTCAATGCGTCCAATCCTGCTTGAAAATTTTTCTCTTCACCCTTCGATACAAAAGCAAAGTCAGGGGCTAAAGGGGCAGAATCCCAAGCCGAAACAAAAATATCACGAGGAGATACTTCCGGATTGGCGATTATATCATAAGGACGCTGCTTAATGAACGGAAACAATCCGGCATTGAGAACAAATTCTTTCACTTGTTCTCCCGAGAGTTTCGTCAAATCAACTTTTCCAAAATCGACATAAGTCTGTTCATTATCAGACTTTATCGTTATATCCAGCACTTTACGTCGTTCTCCCCGGTTTACTGCTACGACTTCTCCGCTTACTGGAGAAACAAACTTCACTTCCGGGCGATTTTTATCATACATCAACGGTGTTCCCGCATCTACATGATCACCGGCTTTCACAATTACCTTAGGAATTACCCCGTGAAAGTCATCCGGAATAAGAGCATAATACTCGCTTCTCGGAGCATCAACGACCTCTTTGACCGGCTTTCCTTCCAAAGGTATATCCAAGCCTTTTTTTAACTTTATCACATTCGCCATGTTGTAATAAATAGATTTTTTAATTTGTGTGCAAAGATAACAATTCTGTTATAAAACATATATAATATAAAGAATTTTTTCCGTAATTAATTTACTCGTCCTCAGGTTTTAGCAAATTATGTCACTCTTTTGATTATCTTTCTTTTATCTATACCCAAATTATCTATTATACCTATTATTACAAAAAACATTATTTTTTATATCAAAAAAAGCAAAAATGATTATCATAAAAAAAGAGAGAGGAACGATCTTGTCCCTCCCATTTCTCGTTTACCCAATAATATATTTACTATTTGGAATAAATGAAATTATTTTTACAGCTAAATAACTTACAACATAAGTAATTAAAACCGACAGAAATATCGTCCAAGGAGTTGGTAACACAGAACTTAAATAAGCATATATAAACGGAAGAAACATCATATGCACCAAATACATACCGTAACTTTTAAGAGAAATATCTTTTACCAACTTATAAAGAAATCCTTTGGAATATGTAATCTTTTTAATTAACATAAATGCCCCGATAGCCATCATAACTGTTGCCATACCGGTATTATCCCAGCCATGTTCCAAATCTTCGACACAATCGACATAAAACGAACGGTTATAAAAAGAATATACACACATAGCATAACCGGCTAAAAATAACGGGATAGAAATAATCAGAGTCTTTTTCATCGACCAGTTCACATAATTACGGATATAATGAGCTAATACCAAAAATCCGATAAATCCGGAAAAGTAATAGAACATTCCGTAAGGATATCCGGGCATCTCTCCATACATATAGCCAAAACGGTCATGAATAAAAGAAATCACCGTCGTTAATAACCATACTAACAGAAAACATTCTTCTCCTCTACGGCTCACCTGTTTAAGCCACGGAGACAAGATTGGCATTAACATGTAAAGACCGATAAGCATATATATAAACCACAAATGGTTAGCTGGCGGAATCGTGTTTACACATAATTGTACGAGATAATCCTTCAATTGCGCAACATCACATGCACCCCATAAACAGGGCAAAAACGCATACATCAATAACCAAAAAATAAAAGGGATGACAACCCGAGTAAAACGCCGTCTAAAAAACGTTTTACTGTCTGTTTTAAGCGGTAATAAAAGGAATGCTGATGCCATTACATACAAATCTACTCCATAACGAGAAAAACTACTCATAAATGAAACACTGAGTCTGTCAGTTTCATTTTTAAATAAAAAATTTAACGTACCATCGGAATAAACACTTTCCGATGCATGAACGCCAAATACCAAAAACATGGCAAATACTCGTAAATAATCGAGAAAGACAATTCTTTCTGTCTCCGAAGAAAGTTTTGATGAACCCATAAATTTATATTTAATAGTTAGACAAAATAATAGCCACAATGAAATATAGCACCTTTCTATACTTTCGCAGAATAATAAGAACTGTTTCAAAATAATTCGAAACAGGTTAATCAACGAATTACATTTATATTAAATACAGACTAAAAAAGGCTAAAATGGTTTATTATGTCAAAAAAACAATTTAGCAATAATATTATAGCTAAGAACTAGTCTAAACAGATTCAAAACAAATTTAATGAATCCCCATTTTTGAAAAAACATTAATAACTACTATTCCGGAAATAATAAGTATCGTTCCCAATACTGCCACAAAATCCGGAATCTGTTTAAAAAAACAAAAACCGACAAGCATAACCAACACGATACCTGCCCCTGCCCAAATTCCATAAGCAATACCTATCGGAATCGTTTTAAGGGATAAACTCAAAATATAAAAACACCCGATATAAGCTATTATCGCACCGAGAGATGGAAACAATTTTGTAAATTGGTCGGATGCTTTAAGTAAAGATGTTCCTATCGTTTCTAAAATAATCGCAATAATTAAAAATAAATAACCTTTCATCATCTTATTCTCCAAATTTAAATTTTCGGAGACAAAAATAACAAGTATCTAATATGAAGTATTTACCATAAGATAATTAATCGATCAAGGTTCTAATTCTACTCAACGATTGTGGAGTAACATTTAAATAAGAAGCTATATCTTTCAGTGAAATCCGTTGAAAAATTTCAGGTTGCCGTTTCAGCATAAGCTTATACTGTTCCTTCTTGTCCATCCAGTAATATTCAGTCCAATAAACTTCGATTTCCCTCATCTGAGTCTCCAATAATTGCCTACAAAAATTAGCAAAAACTACAGAATTGCTACACAAACTTTTTAATTGTTTTTTATGTATTCTCCAAAGAACAACATCTTCAATAGCCTCTATCGAGAATTTGGAGTTCAAAATTTCAGTCAGTCCCACCGAATCCAGAGGAGTATCTCCTTCCGCAACTATATATATCGTCACATCTTTGTTTTCTCTTGATATAAAACTGCGCACAATACCTCTTTCCACAAAATAAAGATAGAAGCTCAGCCGTCCCTCTTTCTGTATAATATCTCTTTTAGAAAATGTAATTTGCTCCATATTCTCAAAAAGAAGAGAAACATTATCTCCAGACAATTGATATCTTTCTTTAAATATTCTATGCAATAAACACATAACCGAACTTTAAACGCCATTAAAGAATACAACGTCCTATCCCGATCAAACGGTCATACCGTTCTCCTTGTACTCGATGATAAACCTTAATCAAATATTCATTTTTAGTATCCACATAATTCCCTTCAATAAGAGAAGGAGTCGCCTTCATCTGTCCGAAAGGTAAATAGAGGTATTGATAATTATATGCTCCTTGTTTTAAAAACAGAGTTTTTTCATACCGGCGAGTATCCGGATTATATATCATTTGACTCCGATCATTAAACAAGTCATGTGTAAACTCTCCCTCCAAATAAATATTGCCATCCAATAACGGTTTATCGTAATCCAAAGAAAAGTGAACTATAAAATAATCTGCTTCAAGGTCACTATCAACCGCATCGCTCTCGCGGATCGTAAACCGCCCATTTTGAGTTTGGTCATAGAGATAATTTTTTCCAGCCCTCGGGAAATCCGGAAAAAGCGTCACATTAAAATACGGATCATAATAACGCAGTTCGGCTACTCTCATTCCTTTATACTTCGTCGTTACCATCTCAAAACGGCGGTATTCATTTCCTGCTTCAAAAATAAGGTCCTTATTATGAGCATAGACCAACTCTCTGGATTTGACATAGAGCGGATGTGTTATAAGCACTTCATTATCACGACGATTATTCTGCGAGACATAAATCTTCAATTCAGTTTGCGGACTACGAATATCATAATGAGGATATTGTACATTAAACTCTATTTGTTGATGAGCCTTATTATAATCGATATCTGTTTTTGTCAAGATGCGACAAGGCACCGACACTTGATCTGAAGAAATAGAAAAACAAGCATGCAACAGTACTTTATCTGGCTCATCTTCGGGATATACGATTACCACATAATTCCCGGAAACTTTGAACCTCATCGATTCATTCGGCAGTACAATTTTATAATGAATATAGTTTCTATATGTACTGAGAGACATTTCTGAATATTCTACCGGACGGTTGTTAAAACCATCTAAATATTCCAATTCAGATAAGCCCGAACGAGTCCAATCCGCATTACAATGAATTACACTATAACTCAAATATTGCGGATCATCGACAAACTGATCAAATGAAACGATAATTCGGTCATCACCTCGTAAAGAAATTATCGGAGGGTATAAAGGAGCATTCTCTACACGTACTTGCAAAGTCTGGATCAACGGATCAAGAGCTTCGGTTCTATATATCTTTTTTTGTCCTTTAACCGGAACAACCATCCAAAAACATAATAACAACAGACATAATCGCATCATAATCGTACAATAAGTTATAAAACAAAAATAGTCATATTTAGAGAGATAAAAAGAATATTCCTGAAAAATCAGCCAATTTTAACCTCTTATACAAAAATGAAATGTTATCTTTGACCCACTTTTTATATTATGCTTACCTAAAACCAATATATGTTATGATAAAAAATTTAATATCGATTTCCCTTTGTCTGCTATTTATATCTTATAGCTGGGCACAAGAACCGAAAAACGACAAAGAAAAAGCAAAAACCGACGGGTACGAATTCACCGATACTAAGATTGCCAAATACACGCCTGTAAAAGATCAGAGCCGCTCAGGTACATGCTGGAGTTTTTCCGGTTTGGCATTTTTAGAAAGCGAAATGTTGCGACAAGGTAAGCCTGAAGTCGATCTTTCAGAAATGTTTATAGTCAGAATGACATATTTAGAAAAAGCCGAAAAATATGTACGTATGCACGGAACCGGAAACTTCAGTGCAGGAGGAGCGACTCATGATGTCATGAATATTATCAAAAAGTACGGAATAGTTCCTGAAGAAGCATACTCGGGACTTAATTACGGTTCGACAAAACACAACCACGGAGAATTGGATGCCGTACTTTCTGCATATATTAAGACTATCGTTGATCGCAAATCACAAATTACGCCAGCATGGAAAGAAGGATTTAACGGAATTCTTGATGCTTATCTGGGTAAATTCCCAGAAAAGTTCACTTATCAAGGGAAAGAATACACACCCAAATCTTTTGCAGAATCTCTCGGTCTGAATATAGACGATTACGTATCAGTCACCTCTTTCACTCATCATCCGTTCTACGAGACATTTGCAATAGAAGTTCCTGACAACTGGGCATGGGGAGAATCGTACAATGTCCCGTTAAATGACTTTGACCGCATTTTAAATAACGCCATAGATAATGGATATACTATTTTCTGGGCAGCCGATGTCAGTGAAAAAGGATTCAACTACAACAAAGGTTATGCTGTAATTCCTGAAGAAAAGAAGATCGAAAGTGAAGCCGGAACAGAAAAAGCCCGCTGGACAACACTATCTCCAGAGGAAAGAAAAGCAGCAAAACAGAAAGGTCCGGGAAAAGAGCAAGAAATTACTCAAGAGCTCCGTCAAGCTGCATACGACAAGTTTGAAACGACCGATGACCACGGCATGCAAATTGTAGGAAAAGCCATCGATCAAAACGGAACGACTTATTATAAAGTAAAAAACTCATGGGGCGATGGCGGTGTATATAAAGGATTTTTTTACGCATCAGAGCCGTATGTTCTTTATAAAACTATGAATATGGTAGTTAACAAAAAAGCCATACCCAAAGACATCGCTAAAAAACTAAATTTAAAATAAACTGCAGGTCGAGAACAAAAACCTTAAACTCGATCTATTTATATCAGAATACGGTATCTTATTCTAATAGCTTACCATTCAACAATAACAGATGCACCCTCTATATCTCCGGATATAGGGGGTTTTTGTTTCGAAATACTCAATATTCCCCCCTCAGAAAGAGGAAACTCTGTTTGTATCGCACGTATGATTCTCCCCGCAACATGCTCTAACAAATGAGAAGGAATCTTCATTTCCCGACAAATAATTTCATACAACTGCGCATAGTTAAGCGTAGCGTCCAAATTATCCGTCTCCATAGCATCCTTGAAAGGATATTTTACTTTAACATATATTTCATAATCATTTCCTACACATCGTTCTTGTTCAGCAACACCATGATAAGCATAAAAACGAATTTTTCTCAACTCTACAAACGTATTCATATCTGCTTTTATTTAAAGACTACCGCAAAAGTACATTTTTCTATCTATTTCCATACATCGACATATCAATTCCAACTAAGAACCTGTCTAAATTTTACAATAAAAAATTCTCAAATCAACCCCGAGCTAAACTCAGCCAAGCACTGAACTTATAAAAGTTTTTATCCGGCATGAATTGTTTTTTCATTAGAAATCGTAATTTTGCAACCATAGGAGAAATAATAATATGGCAAAGGAAAACCAACCTACCGGGATGGCGCATAGCGCACTGACTGTAGAGACGACCGTTACCGGAAACATTTCGGCCTCTACGGATATTCGTATAGACGGAATTCTTCAAGGAAATCTTGATTGTCAGGGAAAAGTCATTATCGGAGAGCAAGGACGTGTACAGGGAGACATAAAAGCTGTCAATGCCGAGATTATGGGAACTGTATGCGGTAATATAGTTGTAGCAGATACTTTGGTTTTAAAGTCAAGTTCTTTTCTGGAAGGGAATATTACGGTTACGACCTTAGTAATAGAGCCTAATGCACATTTAAACGGGCAATGTTCGATGCGGACTTTCCAGCAATAGAAAATATCTATAACCTCTCTTATTTTTATATAACATTCATACAGTTGTTTGAGAAAATAGCAGTACCTTTGCAGCCGTTTAAAAAATCACAAATACAAAATTATATTTATGGCTTTTGCGAATAATGTACTCATTGTCCGCCGGGTATTAATGGCAAAACTTGTTGAATTATGGAAACAAGACCGTTTGGTAGAACACATTGATCGTTTACCTATCGAACTCAGTCCGCGTAATGCGAAAATTATGGGACGCTGTTGCATTCACAAAGAAAGAGCTGTCTGGAAATATAAATCTTTTCCGTTGCTGGGCTTTGATATGAATGACGAACAAGACGAACTGATTCCCCTCTCTTATTATGCAGAAAAAGCTTTAAAAAGAGGGAAAAACAATAAAGAAAATATTTTATGTGTCATTGATGAAGCTTGCTCTGCATGTGTTCAGGTAAATTACGAAGTAACCAATCTCTGCCGAGGATGTGTAGCAAGAGCTTGTTATATGAATTGTTCTCGAAAAGCAATCTCTTTCGGAGAAAATGGCCAAGCCCGAATCGATCACAGCAAATGCGTCAGTTGCGGAATTTGCAAAGAAGCCTGTCCTTATCATGCCATCGTATATATTCCAGTACCTTGTGAAGAAGCCTGTCCGGTAAAAGCCATTTCTAAAGACGAGAACGGCATCGAACATATCGATGAATCGAAATGTATCTATTGCGGCAAATGCATCAACGCTTGTCCTTTCGGATCTATTTTTGAAATATCTGAAGTATTCGATGTTCTCTCTAAAATAAAAGAAGGAAAACAAGTTATTGCAATCGTCGCGCCTTCTATCATGGGACAATATTCCGAAAAAATGGAAACCATATTCGAAGCGATACGTGAAATCGGTTTTCATGATGTTCTCGAAGTAGCCGACGGAGCGATGGAGACAACCCGAAGAGAAGCCGAAGAACTGAAAGAAAAACTGGAAGAAGGACAACCGTTTATGACAACATCATGCTGTCCATCTTACATAGAGCTGGTAAACAAACATATCAAAGATATGAAACCGTATGTATCAACTACCGGAAGTCCTATGTACTACACAGCACGAATGGCAAAAGAAAAATACCCCGAAAGTCTTGTCGTATTCATAGGCCCTTGCGTTGCTAAACGTTCAGAAGCCCGCAGGGACGAAGCTGTAGATTATGTAATGACGTTTGAAGAAATTAACGCCATATTCGACGGATTATCTATTGATATAACCCCCAAAAATAATGAATCTTTCCATTGTTCAGCACCTAAAGAAGGAAAAGGTTTTGGCATGTCGGGAGGAGTTATCGGAGCTGTAAAAGCGCAAAACCTAATCCCCGATCTGAAAGCTTTGCAAGTATCGAATCTTAATAAAAAGAACATCGGCCTACTTCGGGCATTCTCCAAAGGTAAAGCACCGGTTAACTTTATCGAAGTAATGGCTTGTGAGGGTGGATGTGTAACAGGTCCTTCAGCACATGTAGATGCCGCAACAGGAAGCAAATTGTTTAAACAAGCTATGGAAAAGTTTTCTGTCGTAAAAGAATCAGAAAAATAACACGACTAACTTAAATTATTGAAGCGTCGAATGAATTTTAAAATTCATTCGACGCTTCAATAATTTAATAGACTAATTTTATTCAAGATACAATAAAAGCCTGTCTGAATTTTCCTATTAATAACCAAGACAGATTATTCAAAATATAAAAGCGTTTCTTTTTACAGTTCTTTCACGATTAATAGATAATTCTTACCTTTGAAGGCAAGAAAAATAACAGCAGAATGATAGAATATATCACAGGTAAAATTTCCGAATTAACTCCGGCATCGGCAGTAATAGAATGTAATGGAATAGGCTATTTCCTCAATATATCTTTAACGACTTACAGTGCACTATCCCAGAATACTGCAACCAAGCTATTTGTATATGAATCTATACGCGAAGATGCTCACGTACTTTTCGGATTTATCAGCCGTCGCGAAAGAGACTTGTTTTTGTTGTTAATTTCCGTTTCCGGAGTCGGACCGAATACCGCACGAATGATTCTTTCTTCTCTCTCTGCTCCTGAACTGGAGCAAGTTATCGTTTCTGAAAACGTAAACATATTGAAAAGCGTTAAAGGGATCGGTGCAAAAACCGCCCAACGCATAATTGTTGACCTTAAAGATAAAATAAAACCGGGGGACAATACGTTAAATATAAGTATGCCCCAAAATCAAGAGGTACAGGATGAGGCTGTGGCCGCTTTGGTCATGTTAGGATTTCCGCAAACCGCTTCAATGAAGGTCGTACAAAAATTATTGAACGAATCTCCCACATTAAAAGTAGAAGCTATTATCAAAGCTGCACTTAAAATGCTGTAAAACACACATACGGGAGAAGGGAAAAGGATTCACGGATCAATGAATAAAAGGCTCTATTATCTTTTATATATTTTTCTATGTATCAGCGGGATAGGAATCTACTCTGCCTTTGCGGCTTATAACCGTACCTTTTCCTCACTAAACCTTCCGGAAGCATCCGTCTCATCCATTCCAGCACCTGAAGATACTACAAAAAAAAGCCGTTTCCCGGTAGCTAAAACTTCGATAGAGACTTATGAAGATCTTTATAAAAACAGTCCGGCAGATCTAAAAACTCCTGAGAACGTACGCTCAGTGTTCGAATATGATCCGGTAACTCAATGTTACGTTGTGCGTACAAAAGTCGGAGATATGGAAGTGTCTACGCCTTTTATGCTGACCCCTGAAGAATACAAAGATTATTCCTTACGAAAATCCATAGAAGCCTACTATCGGGAAAAAAACAAAGAAAATGCAGGTAAGGGAAAAGACCCTTTCGATATTCTCGATATGAAATTCAATCTCGGTCCGTTAGAAAAAGTTTTCGGTCCGGGTGGTGTGCAAATTAAAACTCAAGGGTCGGCAGAACTGACCATGAGTATAAAGACAAATAAAATCGATAACCCGGCATTGGCATTGAGTGCAAGGAAAAAGACCTACTTCGATTTCGAGGAACAAATCCAAGCGGATATTACAGCAAAAGTAGGAGACAAGCTCAATTTTAACATGAACTATAATACCGGAGCAACATTCGATTTCGATTCCCAAAAACTGAATTTGAATTATGAAGGGAAAGAAGACGAAATCATCAAAAGTATCGAAGCCGGTAATGTTAGTATGACCACAGGATCTTCCTTAATACGTGGAGGATCAGCTTTATTCGGGATAAAAACTAAGATGCAATTCGGTAAACTGACTGTTACCGCTTTAGTCTCCCAACAAGAATCAGAGTCTAAAACTGTCAACTCAAAAGGCGGTGCTCAAACTACGGAATTTTCTTTCAGCGCCGACCAGTATGATGAAAATCGTCACTATTTTTTAGCCCACTATTTTAGAGATAATTATGATAATTCTATGTCAAAACTCCCTTATATATCTTCGGGAGTGACTATTAACCGTATAGAAGTATGGGTGACCAATAAAAGAGGAAATTATGACCAGGCGCGTAACATCGTCGGGTTTATGGACCTTGGAGAACAAAACAGAAATAATTTAGCAAATCCGGATCTATGGCATACAAACGGAAGCTATACATGTCCGGCAAACAATGCAAATAGTTTATATGAATACATTCAAACCAACTATCCCGATGCCAGAAACATTAACCAGGTGACTCAGGTATTAGAGCCTCTTGAAGCTCAAGGATTCAATGGCGGACAAGAATATGTCAAAGTCGAAAGTGCCCGACTGCTCACCAGTTCGGAATATACACTGAACAGTCAACTCGGATATATTTCTTTAAATAGTCAGCTCAATCCGGATGAAGTACTGGCAGTAGCATTCGAATATACGAAAAACGGGCAGACATATCAGGTTGGAGAATTTTCAGGGAATATTACAGATACAGACAAGAGCCTGTATGTAAAGCTATTAAAAGGGACAACAATCTCGACAAGCGTTCCGGCATGGAAGTTGATGATGAAAAATGTATATTCCCTTAACGCTACTCAGATACAAAAAGAAAAGTTCCGGTTAAATATTTACTATAAAAGCGACACGGCCGGGACACAATTGACATATATGCCTATCGGAAACATCAAGAACGAAACCTTATTGAAGGTTATGAACCTTGACCGATTAGATAACAACCAAGAGACAAATCCCGACGGATTTTTCGACTTTGTAGAAGGGTACACGATTCTTGCATCCAAAGGTCGAGTATTTTTCCCGGTAGTAGAACCTTTTGGCTCACACTTAAAAAAGAAAATCGGAAACATACCGAATGTTGACCAATATGTCTATCAAGAACTGTACGACACTACATTAACAGCAGCCAGACAGTATGCCGATAAGAACAAGTTCGTAATCAAAGGTGAATATAAAGCATCATCAGGAGCAGAAATACAACTTAACGCCACGCACGTGCCCCGAGGATCGGTACGAGTCACGGCCGGAGGTATGACCCTGACCGAGAATGTAGATTATTCGGTCGATTACACAATGGGAACTGTAACTATTTTAAATCAAAGTTATATCGACTCCGGAACTCCGATCAGCGTCAGTCTTGAAGACCAGTCATTATTCAACATGCAACGAAAAACAATGGTCGGATTAGATCTTAACTATGCTTTCTCTAAAGATTTTAATGTCGGAGCTACAATTATGCACTTGGGAGAAAAGTCTCTGACCGAGAAAGTGAACATCGGAGATGAAGTGCTGAATAATACTCTGTGGGGATTAAATACTTCTTACAATACAGAATTCCAATGGCTAACATCTTTGATCAACAAAATACCGACCGTGAATGCAACAGCCCCGTCCCGATTATCGCTAAATGCAGAATTTGCACAGTTAATACCGGGAAAAGGGAAAAACAACTCGCTCTCCTATATCGATGACTTCGAGTCTTCTCAATCGGGTTATGATCTGAGGACACCATATTCATGGTCACTCGCCTCGACTCCGTCTATGTTTCCCGAATCAAAATATTCCAACAATGCTGATTACGGAAAGAATCGGGCTTTAATATCTTGGTATTATATAGACCGGATGTTTACTCAAAAAAATTCCTCGTTAACTCCTGCCCATATTAAAAACGATTTAGATCAATTATCCAATCATTATGTACGGGAAATCGATGTCAGCGAGGTATTCCCGAACAAAGAACTCGGTTACGGCGAATCTTCTGTCCTACAAGTTCTGAACCTATCGTATTATCCGACAGAAAGAGGACCGTACAATGTAGATGCGGATAAAATAAACAATGACGGTTCTCTCAAATTCCCGGAACAACGCTGGGGAGGGATTATGAGAAAAATGGATAATACCGACTTTGAAGCTGCAAACATCGAATATTTACAATTTTGGATGATGGACCCGTTCCTCGATCCGGACAATCCGGGGAATGAAAGTCAGGTCGGATACCTGTATTTCAATTTTGGAGAAATATCGGAAGATATACTGAAAGATGGTATGAAATCGTTCGAAAACGGTCTTCCTGTCGATGGAGATGAATCGAATCTGACAACCACCGTATGGGGAAAAGTTTCGAAACGCCAATCTATGACCTATGCTTTCGAGAACGCAGACGGTGCTCGTGAAAAACAAGACGTAGGACTCGACGGGCTTACAAACAATGAAGAATTTACTTTTTCCACCTATTCCGACTTTTTAGAGAAATTGAAACAAAATACGACGGCAGAAGCTCAAGCCAAAATGTTGGAAGATCCTTTTTCTCCTTTGAACGACCCTGCAGGAGATAATTATCATTTTTACAGAGGTGTAGACTACGATGACATGCAGCTCGATATTCTCAGCCGATATAAACATTATAACGGAGTAGAAGGGAACTCAAGTTCTCCGGATGATGCAGCAGACAAGTACTACCAATCCTCCAAAAGCGTTCCGGACGTCGAAGATATCAATCAAGACAACACGTTGAACGAATACGAAAGATACTATGAATACGGTATAAAAATATCTCCTCAGAATCTTCAAGTAGGAAGAAATTACATCACTGATAAACGCACGACTGTCGTTCGTCTGAGAAATGGTCAGGAATCAGAAGTTACATGGTATCAATTTAAAATACCTTTGAAAGACGACAGCGACGATGAAACCCATATTCCACGAAAAAAATACGGTTCTATACAAGATTTCAAGACAATCCGTTTTGCACGGATGTTCATGACCGGATTCGAAAAAGAAACACACCTGCGTTTTGCTTCACTCGAACTTGTACGGGGAGACTGGAGAAGTTACTCTCTTCGTCTACAAACCGGAGAATCACCCAACACATCACTGCCGGCAGAAGGGGAATTGGATGTATCGGTTGTCAATATAGAAGAAAATGCAGGACAAACTCCTGTAAACTATGTACTGCCTCCTGGAGTCAGCCGGATAATTTCTCCCGACCAATCCCAGATCACTCAATTAAACGAGCAATCTTTATCTTTAAAAATAAGAGATTTACCTCCTAAAAATGCTCGTGCCGTATATAAAAATACGAGTCTTGACATGCGTAATTACAAATATTTGCAAATGTTTACTCATGCCGAAAAACTAATTGATGATAACACAGACTTAAGGAACGGAGAAACTTCTGTATTCATTCGTTTCGGGTCTGATTACCGAAACAATTATTATGAATATGAAGTGCCTTTGGCACTTACTCCTCCGGGAACTTATAACACATACAATTCACAAGACCAAGAGACTGTTTGGCCTACACAAAACATGATCAACGTTCCCTTATCTCTGGTAACAGAATTGAAATTAAAACGGAATGCGGCAAAACGAAGAGGGGATGAAGGTTCGAGCTATCAAGACGTTTATTCGATATACGATCCTGATCATCCAAGAAATAAAGTCTCGGTAATCGGAAATCCGAGCCTGTCCGACATATCGACAATTATGATCGGTGTCCGGAATAATGCGGGGACGAATAAAGATATTGTGGTATGGGTTAACGAACTCAGACTATCCGGTTTTAATGAGAGCGGAGGTTGGGCTGCCCGAGCTAATGTAAATCTGGCGATATCCGATATAGCCACCGTAAATTTCGGGGGACACATCGAAACTTGCGGCTTCGGAGGGATAGATCAAAGCCTGAATGAACGTCGACTTGACGATTATTATCAATACAATATAGCTACAATGGTAGATGTCGGTCGTTTTTTACCTGAAAAATTGAAACTCAAAGCACCGATATTTTACTCATTATCTGAAGAACGGACGTTGCCGAAATACAACCCGCTCGATCAGGATATTTTACTTTCAGATGCTTTAGACGCTGCCGGTTCTGACGCTGAAAGAGATTCGATCAAAAATGCATCTATCGATATATCGACAGTTAAGAGTTTCAGTATTTCCGGATTGAGATTCGACATACAAAGTAAAAATCCGATGCCTTATGATCCGGCAAACTTTACTTTTAGCTACTCGTCAAACATCCAAAATAAGCAAGACCCGACAATTCTATTCGAAAATACACTGGACAGAAGAGGAAATTTCAGTTACAGTTATACACCGTATGTGAAACCCCTTCAACCCTTTAAATCACTAAAAAGCAGATCGAAACATTTGAAGGTTATCAAAGACATGAGTATTAACTATGTACCGAATAATATTTCGTTCTATACTAATATGTCTCGTTACTACTACGAGCAACAATTGCGAGAGTTAGGAGAAGACGGCACAAGCACGCAACTTCCTATTTCGGTAAGTAAGAACTTCTTATGGGATCGGCAGTTCTCTATTCAATGGAATCTGTTGAAATCCTTAAACATGTCTTTAGCTACCATGACAAATGCCCGTATCGACGAACCTTCGGGTGTAGTAAATAAAAAGCTTTTCCCCGATGAATATAAAGCATGGAAAGACACGGTCATGCAAAGTATATGGCACTTAGGAACACCCTGGAATTATAACCAAACATTCAACGCCTCTTTCGACGTTCCGTTATCTAAAATTCCCATGCTGAATTGGATGACCCTATCGGCGAAATACAACTCGACATATTCTTGGGACAGAGGGGTTTATATTGATAGTGAAACGACAATGGGTAATAATCTGAATAATCAAGGTCAATTCGGAATCGACGGTCGTTTCAATCTGGAAACTCTCTACAATAAATCGGATTTTCTGAAAAAAGTAAATCGGAAATTCGCCAATACCTCTCGGTCATCTTCCCGTAGCAGTACCCAGAAAAAGAGATTCCAGCGCAATATCTCGTTAAAAAGCGACACGACAACTACGGTGAAACACAATTTGGACAATAAAAAAGTAAAAGTTTCCGCAAAAACCAAAGACGGAATATATTATTCCGTCAAATATAAAGTTGTGGATAAAAACACAATTCTTATTGAAAACAGAGATACGGCCCAAATAACACTAACCGTACTGCCCGGCAAACGTCCTGAAGATTCTTTCTGGTATAAAGCAGCAGAATACACAACACGGTTTGCCATGATGGTAAGAAATGTGAACGTCCATTACAAAAACAGTAACTCAATGTATATTCCGTCTTTCTTGCCTAATGTCGGGGACATGTTCGGACAATCCACAGCAACCAGTACCTTAGCTCCGGGACTTGATTTCGCTTTCGGATTGACAGACGAAAGCTATATCGAAAAAATCAAGGACCGAGGTTGGCTTATTGTCAACGACTCATTAGTAAGCCCTGCTATTATGAATCGTACAGAAGAATTCAGCATAGATGCCACCTTAGAACCGTTTAAAGGATTCAAAATCACGTTAAATGCCAACCGCACCGTGAGCAACAACAACCAAATACAATTTATGTATGACGGAATGCCCACCATACGAGGAGGAAGTTTCACAATGACTCACGTTGCGATTGCCTCATCTCTGAAAAGTGCAAAGGCATCGAACGGATATTATTCCAAAGCTTTTGAGAACTTTTTGCAAAATCGTGAGATTATTGCTCAACGATTAGAAGCCAAGTATAGTCAAATGACATATCCTTCAGCAGGATTTATCAGTGAAAAAGGATTAGTCGGGCAACGATATAATTCAGAAAACGGAGGGGTTAACCGTAATTCTCCCGATGTCATGATACCTGCATTTATCGCCGCTTACAGTGGCAAAGACGCGGGAAAAATCGGATTAACGGCTTTTCCGTCGATCAGAAGTTTATTACCTAACTGGAAAATAACCTATGATGGTCTATCTAAGATAAAGGCATTAAAGAAATACTTCAAAAGTATCGTCCTGAGTCATGCCTACCGATGTACTTATACCGTGGGGTCTTTTTCCTCTTTCCTGAACTGGGCTGAAGCTGAAGAAAAAGATTTCGGTTTTGCGAAAGACGAACTCACAGGGAATCCGATACCGTCCTCTCCATACGATATCTCTTCTGTAAGCATTAATGAAAGTTTTGCACCTTTACTCGGATTAGATATGACCTTTAAAAACAGTATCACAGCTAAAGTAGAGTATCAAAATTCCCGTACATTAAGCCTGAATTCTTCAGCAGGACAAATTGTCGAATATACAAGTCAAGGCGTTACTGTCGGTGCAGGCTATACAATTACCGATTTCAACGCCATTTGGAGAGGAAAAGGCGGTAAACAAGGGACATTTAACAATGATCTGAAATTACGAGCAAACTTCTCTTTCAAAAGAGATCAATCCTTAATACGCCGTATTGAACAGAATTTCACTCAGGCTACTTCCGGTACAAAAGTAATGATGCTCAATTTCTCTGCCGATTATGCTTTAAGCAAACTCATTACACTACGGGCTTTCTATGATCACCAAATCAATACTCCGTTGGTATCATCGACTTCATATCCCATCTCTGACAGCAGTTTCGGTGTATCGATCCGCCTTGATCTTGCCCGGTAAGAGCTATTAAATTCTTTTCTAAATTTTACAATAAAAGTACGATCAGGTCATCTTTGTGTTTTTTTCCGGACTATAACATTGTTAACAATATATCGGTACGATTCCCCTCTCTGAAAGAGACTGAGTAAAAACTAAAACAAGTACTAAAACGATTTTCAGAATCATCCGGGATAAAAACAAAATTTTTCTCATTATATTCGCAAAAGAAAACGAAAAAATTTATGGAGCAAATAAATTTTGCAGCAATCGATATAGGATCAAATGCCGTGCGCCTGCTCATAAAGGGAATATACAAAGGGGAGACGGCAAACCAACTAAAAAAGACTTTTATTGTCAGAGTTCCCTTGCGATTAGGGCAAGACGCTTTCACATTAGGCAGAATATCGAACGACAAAACTGAACGACTGTTACGGCTCATTGCCGCATTCAAACAAATGATGCAAGTATATAGAGTCATCAGTTACAGAGCTTGTGCAACTTCCGCCATGCGAGATGCTTCGAACGGATCAGAAGTTGTCCGTTACATATCCGAACAAACCGGTATAAAAATTGATATTATAGACGGAAAAGAAGAAGCGAGAATCGTATATGACAGCCACATCGTCGATATATTAAACCGTCCGGGAGACTATTTATATGTAGATATCGGAGGAGGAAGTACCGAAACGAGCCTGATCCAAGATTGCAAACTTAAGGATTCTCGTTCCTATAATATAGGAACCGTACGTATTCTCAATAACAAAGTCAAAAAAGAAGAGCTTCTCAAGCTATACTCCGACTTGAAATCATTAGCATTGGAATATCCAGATATTTCTATCATAGGATCTGGCGGAAATATCAATAAAATATATAAACTGTCGGGTACGACAAAAGGAGAACCGTTATCGCTCGAATCCTTGTATCAAGTATCGAACATGCTTCAGGCACTCCCCATAAAAGAACGAATGAAGCAGTACGATCTGAAACCTGATAGAGCAGACGTTATCGTACCCGCCGCAGAATTATTCATACAAATAACACGACACCTCAACTGTAAATCTATATGGGTACCTACCATAGGTATTGCTGACGGAATTACCTATTCACTCTGTTCTGATTATCTAAATACACATAATTAATAATATGAAAATGAAAAAGTTAATCTTAATCGTCTGTGGGACTGTCTTATTTTCGTTCCCGTTCATCTCCTCCGTTAAATCTCAAGATTTATACGAAAAAGCAAACATCCGGAAATATGAAAAAGCAAATCAAGAACTTCCGGCTACCACAAAAAAAGAAAAACGCGTGGTATTTATGGGTAACTCCATAACCGAAGGTTGGGTCGGTACACATCCTGAATTTTTCACAGAAAACAATTATATCGGCCGTGGAATCAGCGGGCAAACAAGTCCGCAAATGCTTATGCGTTTTTACGGGGATGTTGTCGCCCTCAAGCCGAAAGCAGTAGTCATTAACGCCGGAACAAACGACGTCGCAGAAAATACTGGTGCTTATCATCCTGAGTTTACACTCAACAATATCAAAGCTATGGCTTCCATCGCCGAAGCAAACGGAATCAAGGTGATTCTTACATCGGTACTTCCCGCATCACAAATAAAATGGCGGCTCGACATCAAAGATGCCCCTCAAAAAATTATAGCCTTAAACAAAGAAATAGAAGCTTATGCCAAAGCAAACAAATACGGATATGTAGATTATTTCTCCGCTATGAAAGATGAAAAGAACGGTCTTCCTGAAAAGTTGAGCAAAGACGGCGTACATCCGAACGGAGAGGGTTACAAGATCATGGAGAAACTGGTAAAAGAAGAAATCAAAAAAATTGTAAAATAATCAAAGACCAGAACAACGGGGAAATTTAGTGAAAAAAATCTCCCCGCTGTTTCGATCTTTACCTCAAACTTTCGGTCTGATTATAAATCGCTTCCAAAATATCCTTATCGACATCGGTAAGCGTTTTTCCGCGCCGTGCCATCATCCGTTCAGCAATCGAATAAAACTTGGGCAACTGCACATCAGAAAAACCGGCAGCACCGCCCTCGCTAAAAGAAGCTACAAAATTCCGAGGAAAACCCGAACCGTGTATGTTCACTCCCACTCCAACAACCGTAGCGGTATTGAACATGCTATTTATTCCTGCCTTAGAATGATCACCCATCATCAACCCGCAAAATTGCAAGCCGGTACGCAAAAAACGTCCAGTAGGATAATTCCATAGTTTTATCTCGCTATAATCATTTTTTAAATTCGATGCATTAGTTCCTGCTCCCAAGTTGCACCACTCTCCGATAACCGAATTTCCGAGAAATCCATCATGTCCTTTATTTGAATAGGCAAGCATCACCACATTATTCAACTCGCCCCCTACTTTACAATAAGGACCTAATGTCGTCGCTCCATAAATTTTTGTTCCCATATTCACGACCACATGCTCACAAGCCGCAAAAGGAGCACGAATACATACTCCTTCCATGATTTCGGCATCTTTCCCGATATAAACCGGACCTTTTGTCACGTTCAATACCGAACATTCGACAACCGCACCTGGCTCTATAAATATTTTAGGTGTACCGTCTGGAAAACAAGGATCACCGATTACCCTGTTCGATGCGGATAACGGTTCGGATTTCCCGGAAGAGACGATATATCGATAATCTGCTTCTAAAGCCTCTCCGTTCTTCAGAAATATATCATACAATTTCCGAATCATAAAAGGTTCTTCATTCAAAGTATGCTTTACACCGAAATCTTTCTTACGGAAAGCATCCAACGAACCGTAAAAAGCAATCAGCTCATCTCCGTAAAAAAGAGATTCACACTCCGACAAAGAAGAAATGGCTGCGACCAGTTTCTCATCCGGACATACATTCCCGGCAATGAAAAAGCTATTAGAAGCAATATTCATCGGATATTTCACTGTCAAATAATCAGCCGTATCATAAGAATAAATTCCCGGCAACCGAGATTCCCATTTTTCCCGTATCGTAAAGATACCGATACGTATGTCCGAAACCGGCCTTGTAAATGTCAATGGCAGAAACTCCTGATGAATTCCCGTCGTATCAAAAAGAATAATGTTCTGCATATATGCTGTTTTTAATCTTCATTATCCTGTACTCCTGCAAAATGCACGATAAATGTCGTTGAGCCCACCGTTATTATAGCCCCGTTTTCCAAAACCACACGGTCTTTTTTCCCCAGACGCTCGTGCCGTAAATATGTTCCGGATACACTCGGAAAATCGCGTAATGTATATATAAAACCCCCAGCCTTATTTTTCTTTACATTAATAACACAATGCTGACGTGCAAGGGTAACATCCGTAGTCTCTATCGGTACATGAATTTCCGTTCCTTTAGAGCGACGTCCGATTATATTATCTCCCATAAAAAGAGGAAGTTCTTGACGGTATCCGTATGAATTTTCCAATACGACAATAAAACCGCAATCAGAAATCTCTTGATTATCAGTCAAATCGGCAACCGACACATTGAATTGTTTCCCGCAATAAGGACAAACGAAAAACAAAGAGACATTTTTTTCATAACGATCTTCATTAAACGTTATATCATTATCGCATTTGGGACATAAAACTTTTTTCATTTTCGCTGCATTTATCTGACAAAGGTAAAAGTTATCTCTTAGAGATACAAGGTACAGAACAGCTAAATTCAGAGAATAAAACCTCGAAAAACGGAATCATCGGTATAAAAAAAGAATTAATCTGTTTTTAAGATTCCCGTTAACCCGATATTATAAAAAAATTAAGAGAATGCACTTTTCTTTGTGGAAAAATAACTTGCGCATAATCGAATTTTATGAAAACACGCGACAAAAACACTATGCTGAAAAAATGTATGCTAATCGCCGGAAGCGTTTTTCTGGCAGGGCAAATGGCTTTTGCCAAAGGGAACAAAGGTTCTATTTATCATGACGGTTGGATCGATTTCAACAAAAATGGGGAAATGGATATATTCGAAAATCCTAAGCAACCGATCGAAAAAAGAGTGCAAGATTTATTATCCCAAATGAATCTGGACGAAAAGACCTGTCAACTGGCAACTTTATATGGATATAAAAGGGTAATGAGCGACTCGTTACCGACTCCGGAATGGAAAAATAAAATTTGGAAAGACGGAATCGCCAATATCGATGAACAATTGAACGGAGTCGGTCGTGGAGCGAAAATCGCCCAAGACCTGATCTATCCTTTCAGCAAACATGCCGAGGCAATCAACAAAACCCAAAAATGGTTTATCGAAGAGACTCGTCTGGGTATTCCGGTAGATTTTTCCAACGAAACAATCCACGGACTCAATCATACAAAAGCGACTCCCCTGCCCGCACCTATCGGCATAGGAAGTACATGGAACGCACCTTTGGTCTACAAAGCCGGATCAATTGCGGGAAAAGAAGCCAAAGCCCTCGGATATACCAACATATATGCACCAATATTAGATCTTGCCAGAGATCCCCGCTGGGGACGTGTTCTTGAATGTTATGGAGAAGATCCCTTTCTTGTCGCTACACTCGGAACACAGATGGTTAAAGGTATTCAAGAACAAGGTGTGGCAGCAACTCTAAAACACTTTGCCGTATATAGCGTTCCCAAAGGTGGGCGGGACGGCAGTGTACGCACCGATCCTCATGTTGCGCCCCGGGAAATGCACCAAATGCATCTGTACCCGTTCAAAAAAGTAATCCAAGACGCCAACCCGATGGGAGTCATGAGCAGTTATAACGACTGGGACGGCGTTCCGGTTACCGCAAGTTATTACTTCTTGACCCAGTTACTTCGTCAAGAATTCGGATTCGACGGTTATGTAGTCAGTGACAGCGATGCGGTAGAGTATGTATATAACAAACATCATGTCGCCGAAACTTATGAAGAAGCCGTGAGAATGGTTCTTGAAGCCGGTCTCAACGTAAGAACGACTTTTGCCGCACCAGATATTTTCATTCTGCCTGCCCGAAAATTGGTAAAAGAGGGACGATTATCGATGAAAGTCATAGACGAACGTGTCGCTGACGTCTTACGGGTAAAATTCCGTCTCGGACTTTTCGACCAACCCTTTGTCGCAGATCCTAAAGCTGCAGATAAAATCGTCGGAGCAGACAAGAACAAAGACTTTGTGCTCGATATACAACGTCAATCTTTGGTTCTTCTAAAAAACGAAAATAATTTATTGCCTCTCGATAAAAACAAGTTGTCCCGAATACTGATCACCGGACCGCTTGCCAAAGAAGAAAATTATATGGTAAGCCGTTACGGACCTCAAGAACTGGAAAATATCACGGTATATGAAGGTATTAAAAACTATCTCGGAAATAAAGTTGCTGTCGATTACGCTTTAGGCTGTAAGGTTAAAGATGCCAAATGGCCGGAAAGCGAAATAATACATTCTCCGCTGACGACAGAAGAACAGCAAGAAATACAAAATGCCGTTGAAAAAGCAAAACTAAGCGATATTGTTATTGCCGTACTCGGTGAAGATGAAGAAAGTACCGGCGAAAGCAAATCTCGTTCAGGACTCGATTTACCGGGACGCCAGCAACAGCTTCTCGAAGCGTTATATGCTACAGGAAAACCGATCGTACTGGTTCTTATCAATGGACAACCGCTTACTATCAATTGGGCAGACCGTTATATTCCGGCAATTCTGGAAGCTTGGTTTCCCGGACAAATGGGAGGAACTGCCATTGCAGAAACTCTTTTCGGAGATTATAATCCGGGGGGGAAACTTCCGGTCACATTCCCCAAAACATTGGGACAGATCGAATTGAACTTCCCTTTCAAACCGGCCTCTCAGTCGAAACAGCCCGAAGCCGGACCGAATGGATACGGAAAAACACGGGTCAACGGGGCTTTGTATCCTTTCGGATTCGGACTCAGTTATACAACATTCGAATATTCCAATCTGAAAGTTTCTCCTGAGAAACAAGGTCCTAAAGGCGATATTCAGGTATCGTTCGATATCACGAATACAGGGAAAAGAGCCGGAGACGAAATCGTACAGTTATATGTAAAAGATAAAGTGAGCAGTGTAATCTCTTACGAATCTCTGTTACGAGGCTTCAAACGTGTTTCTCTGCAACCGGGAGAAACGAAAAACATACAATTCACTCTGCATCCCGAAGATCTCGAAATACTGGATATTAATATGAATTGGAACGTAGAACCGGGAGAATTTGAAGTTCGCATCGGAGCTTCATCCGAAGATATAAAACTAAAAAAGAGTTTCCGTATCGTAGCAGAAGGAATACAAGCAAATAATTGATTATCAAACTATATAAAACGATTCCGCTGGCGGATAATCCGCCAGCGGAATCGTTTTATAAATCAAAATTAGAATTCAAAACCCAATTTGAACATAACTCCTCCAATTGTATTTCTTTCGTCATACGAATTCACATAACTATCATGGGTGCGTGGATTGTAATAATATTGACGGAATGTAATATCTGTTCTCTGCATATTATATCCAATAGATAAATTCAAACCCAATTTAGGTGCAGCGATAAAACGCACACCGACACTCGGATTAAAATAGAACCCCATACCGTCAAAAACAGAATAACCGACTTTCAATCCAATAAAAGGAGCAATATCATTATTCATAAAATACCCCCTCGCATCGGCATATACCGGAATAAAAACTGTAGACCAATTAAAATGATAGTTCACTCCCACTCCAGCACCTAAAAAGAAATATGGATTAAACTGATAACCATGAGTAGAAGACACGGAAACAAGTCCGTCACCATAAGTACCCACGCCAAAAGCACCACCTACATCCACAAATCCTTTATAGCCATTTGTTTTAAACTCATCTCTTTCACCATGCCTATTCTTCATCCTCATTGTAGAATTTCGAGAAGAAAATTCCTTCGTGATTTTCAATACTTCTGACATTTGGAAAACCCATACACTACCATCACTTGTTTCTATTTTAATAGTTTCATTTGGTATCTGCTCAAGAATAATACCTTTAATTATACTCCCATTTTTCAAATAAACGACTTCTCGAAAATCCTTAGCCGAGACAAATAAACTGCTACATAAAATTGCACAAATGACAAATATTAATCTTTTCATGCCCATAGATATTAGATAACAATCTCTTATTTTTTCAAAATTAATAATAAAAACAAATGTAATCAATAATATCTATTTAACAAATAAATATTATAAAGAGGCATTTTTGAAAAACTGCTACACTTTGTAAATAAGTCAGCAAAAGTAAAAAACAATAATCAAATGAACAGGATGTGATAACGAAATCAAGATAAAAGAAACAATAGCTTTTTATAGTATTGAAAAAAACTATAAAAATATCTTGATAATATTTTCTGCATCGGAAAATTCAGACATACACTAAAAACATATTAAAAACAAAAAAGCCTTTAGAAATTGTATCTAAAGACTTTTTTCTGTGACCCCGGAGAGGCTCGAACTCTCGACCCAATGATTAAGAGTCATTTGCTCTACCAACTGAGCTACGGAGTCATTTCTTTTGCTGGTTGCGGTTGCAAAAGTAATGCTTTTCAAAAAAACAACAAAACGTTTTCAATAAAATTTTATTCGAAATTGTAATATTCTGAAGGATGATTTCTTTTGAGAGCAACTAACTGAACATCTTTTCCCACACGTATTCCTTCCTGATAAAGACGATATTCCACTGTTTTATAGGCCAATTCGGGATGATTATTTTCCCGGCTCAAATGACAAAGAAAAATATATCGCATATCTTCCGTAAAATTCCGAGCCAAAAACTCGGCCGTATCGGCATTGCTCATGTGACCGTTCGGGTTAATAATTCTTTGTTTCAAATGCGGAGGGTATGTCCCATGGGTCAACATCTCAATATCGTAATTCGCCTCTATAACCAAATAATTCGCTTTGCGGAGATAGTGTGCCACACCCGGAGGAATATGTCCGAGATCTGTGGCAAAAGCAAATTTTCGGTCTCCGTATTCTATAAAATAACCGACATTATCCGTACCGTCATGGGGAACTTCGAACGAAGTAATCTTAAAATCCCGAATCTCAAAAGGAACTTCCTTACAGATAGGATGACATGCCGTATAAATCTTTTCGGTCATACAATAGCTGCGATTCATTCCGGCAAGAATTTCCTTTGTCGTATATACCGGAATAAAATATTTTTCACCCAAACAACCTGCAGACTTTATATGGTCGGCATGATCATGAGTGATACACAGACCGACAATATTTTCAAACGGGATATTATGTTCTTTTAAGTGCTTCTTTATAGTGCGTATGCCTATACCTGCATCGATCAGAATTCCATATTCGTCATTTCCAAGATAATAACAATTTCCACTGCTTCCGCTGGCAAGGCTCAAAAAACGTAAATTCATCTACAAACTCTCTTTTTGTCTTTGAAGTCTACAAAGATAATTCTTTTGCGTCAAAAAAAGAGGATTGCCAAACTATTTATAAAGTAAAAAGATACACGGCTTTTTACCCAAATCAGGCTTTACCTTATTCCATTCCTTTAATGTCAAGGTACGGATATACTCATCTTCACACGTAATATTCGCTGCAATACACAATTTAGTGAGAGGATTACATGTCTTTATAAAATCATCTATAATGCGACTGTTCCGATAAGGTGTCTCTATGAATATCTGCGTCTCATTCTCGGCATAGATACGATGTTCCAGATTCTTAAGCATCCGAGCCCGTTCTCCCGCATCTATCGGCAAATAGCCGTGAAAAGCGAAACTTTGACCGTTAAATCCTGAAGCCATCAACGACATCAAAATAGATGACGGACCGACTAAAGGAACTACCTTATATCCGGCTCGCTGGGCAATCGCCACGACATCCGCACCGGGATCGGCAATTGCCGGACATCCGGCCTCCGAAATAATTCCGACGGAAAAACCTGCCGCTAATGGCGTCAGATAATCCGAAACCTCTTCAGGACGTGTATGTCCGTTCAATGTATAAAATGTCAAGGAATCTATATTGATTTCCGGATTCGACTTTTTTAGAAAACGACGTGCCGTACGGATATTCTCCACTATAAAATGAGAGATACCGGATATTATCGTATTATTATAAACCGGCAATACTCGATCTACCGGCGTGTCTCCCAATGTTACAGGGATCAGATAAAGTGCTGCTGAATGCATAGATACAATACTCTTTGCGACAAAGGTAAAGATTTCCCGGCACTTATCATAAATGCAAAACCGTTTCTTTATATCCGAAAAGTATGTAATTTTGTACAAATAACAGAAACACGACATGGAATTACCTCTTGCTTTTACCGACCGAACAAAAAATTTATTGAAAGACGAATATCCGGCTTTTGAAAAAGCTCTGCGAGAAGAATCTCCGATAAGTATCCGGCTAAATCCTTTAAAAACCAATTCCGGATTATCCGGACAAGAGCAAGTCCCTTGGTGCAAAAACGGTTATTACCTGCAAGATCGTCCCGCATTCACATTCGACCCTCGATTCCATGCCGGAGCTTATTATGTGCAAGAAGCTTCGTCCATGTTTCTCGATCACGTCATCAGGCAGCATATTACCCGACCAGTTCGTTATCTCGACTTATGTGCCGCACCCGGTGGAAAAACGACATTGGCCTTATCAGCTCTGCCCGCAGGCAGTCTGGTCGTCTGCAATGAAATAGTCCGCAATCGTGCGCATGTTCTTGCAGAGAACATTATCAAGTGGGGGAATCCGTACTGTATCGTCACGAATAACGACTCGGCGACGTTCAATTCACTGAAACACTATTTCGACGTTATTCTCACCGATGTTCCTTGTTCCGGAGAAGGCATGTTTCGCAAAGATCCGGTGGCTGTACAAGAGTGGTCTGCATCGAATGTCGGACTATGTTCGGAACGTCAAAAAGAAATACTGCACAATATCTGGGATGCTTTACGTCCCGGTGGTATACTGATATACAGTACTTGCACCTACAACACCGATGAGAACGAACTCATAGCCGATTATATACAAAATAGATTGGGAGCTACACCTCTACCGGTAAAAACAGATCCGGAATGGGGTATCCATAAAGAGTTGACCGGTACTGTTCCTTGCTACCGGTTTATGCCGCATGTTACTAAGGGAGAAGGTCTTTTCATGACCGTATTCCGCAAATCAGAGAGCGAAGATATTATTCCAAGAGAGAGGCTACAGAATAGAATATCAGCAAAAAAGAACAAGAATCGGAATGGATGTTCTATTCCCGATAATATCAGATCATGGATCAGAAACAATGAAAAGTTCTTTTTCAGTTCTAACGCAAATTCGATATTCGCATTTCCGTCAGAATATTCAGAAGACCTGCCCCTGTTCGAGTCCCGGACAAACGTTATACATGCAGGAATTCCTCTGGCTTACGCCAAAGGAAAAGACTATATTCCCGAACATGCATTAGCTTTATCAACATTCCTGAATCGAAACATTTTTCCGGAAGAAGAGCTACCTTTAAACACGGCTCTATCCTATTTGCGTAGAGAGTCTTTTCAACTGCAAAGCAATGAACGTGATTATTTTCTACTGACATTCGAGGGAATGCCATTAGGGTGGGCAAAAAATCTCGGAAACAGAGCAAACAATTTATATCCACAAGAGTGGCGTATCCGAAGCGGATACACCCCTACCCAACCCTTACCGATCGCTTTTAAATGAAAAATTAATAACATGCAAGTAGATAATAAAAGATCAGGAAAAACAAGGCTTATCTCAAATATTTTTATAAATTTGCATAGTTCCGGACAAAAAACAAGATGTCCGATTGCTAAATTAAGATACTAAAAAACAAACATCATGATCTTAGATTCTCTCAGCAACTCAGCTTCGATCGAACAGTTGCACCCATTATTTAAAAAAGCATTCGATTTTCTAAAATCGACCGATTTCTCTACCAAAGAAGCCGGGAAAATAGTTCTCGACGGAGATGATTTATATGTTTCCATAGCAGAACCTGTGGGAAAAAGTAAAGATGCTGCTAAAATGGAAACTCACAATAAATATATCGACATACAGATGCCTTTGACCACAACTGAAACAATGGGCTGGAAAGCGACAAAAGAATTGAAAAAGATAACACAACCTTATAATGAGGAAAAAGACATAACATTCTTTGCTGATACCCCGACAACCTACATACAAGTGCAACCCGGAGAATTTGCCATATTCTTTCCTGAAGACGGACATGCTCCCGGTATCGCTGAAGGAAACTTCAAAAAAGTTATCGTTAAAGTACGTATATAAATACCGAAACATAGAAACACTTTTTATAATTAACTATGTCCGAATCTGGACATAGTTAATTATAAAAAAGTCGACATTACGTTTTATCTGCCCTTTGTAATACCGATATTTTACGATTCTCCTGCAACTTTATTCTATCTACCACTTTAAGTAAGATACAAGATATTATGGATTCTCTCAATTTAATAAAAAACGATCCTTGGCTCGAACCTTATAAAACGGATATCGAACATCGATTTCAACTTTCGGTTTCCAAAGAAAAAGAACTGGCCGGAAAAGGCAAATCTTTATCTGATTTCGCAGACGGATACTTATATTTCGGGCTTCACAAAACAGAGCAAGGTTGGGTCATACGAGAATGGGCTCCTAATGCAACAGATATTTTCCTGATCGGAAATTTCTCGGAATGGAAAGAGAATACTAAATATCGCTTTTCAAAACTAAAAAACGGCGTATGGGAGCTTAAACTAAAAACCGGAGAAATAAAGCACCTCGATTTATATAAATTATCGATGCATTGGAATGGCGGTCATGGTGAACGCATACCTGCATGGGCAACTCGAGTTGTCCAAGATAAAAAGACTTACATATTTTCTGCTCAAGTATGGTCACCTTCGAGGCCTTATAAATTCAAGAAAAAAAAATTTAAGCCTCAAATCTCCCCTTTACTGATTTACGAGTGTCATATAGGTATGGCACAAGAAGAAGAACGAATAGGCAGCTACAACGAATTCCGAGAAAAAATTCTCCCACGCATCGCAAAAGACGGATACAATGCTATACAAATTATGGCTATTCAGGAACATCCTTATTACGGATCATTCGGGTATCACGTTTCAAGTTTTTTCGCACCCTCTTCCCGTTTCGGCACACCTGACGAACTGAAACAGCTGATAGACGAAGCTCATGCTTCGGGCATAGCCGTAATCATGGATATAGTACATTCTCACGCGGTAAAAAATGAAGTCGAAGGATTAGGGCGTTTCGATGGTTCTTACAACCAATTTTTTTACGGAGATCACAGAAGAGAGCACCCTGCATGGGACTCTCTTTGTTTTGACTATGGAAAAAATGAGGTAATTCATTTTTTATTATCCAACTGCAAATATTGGCTTGAAGAATTCAAATTCGACGGTTTCCGTTTCGACGGCGTCACCTCGATGCTTTATTACGATCATGGATTAGGAAAAGCTTTTGGCAGTTATAATGATTATTACGACGGAGGACAAGACGAAAATGCGATCACGTATCTTACTTTGGCAAATAAATTAATTCATGAAGTTAATCCTCATGCAATAACGATTGCCGAAGAGATGAGCGGAATGCCGGGTCTTGCTGCGAAAACAGAAGACGGAGGTATCGGGTTTGATTACCGTATGGCTATGGGTATCCCCGATTTCTGGATTAAGATAATCAAAGAAAAGAAAGATGAGGAATGGAATCCTTCTGCAATTTTTTGGGAGCTGACCAACCGACGATCTGACGAAAAAACCATCAATTATGCAGAAAGTCACGATCAAGCTCTTGTCGGGGATAAGACAATAATTTTCAGACTTATCGACGATCAAATGTATTGGCACATGATGAAAAACGACACCAATATGGCCGTTGACAGGGGCATGTCTCTGCACAAAATGATACGATTAGTCACTTTATCGACTATCAATGGAGGTTATCTGAATTTTATGGGAAACGAATTCGGTCATCCCGAATGGATCGATTTTCCGAGAGAAGGTAACGGTTGGTCTTATAAATATGCCCGCAGACAATGGAGTCTTGTTGATAGAAAAGATCTTAAATACGAATATTTAGGAAACTTTGACGAGGCAATGATCAAATTGGTAAAAGATGTAAAACATTTTGAACAAAGTCCCATCATCAAATTATGGGACAACGGAGGAGACCAGATTTTAGCATTTATGCGAAAAGATCTATTATTCATATTCAACTTCCATCCGTTCAAATCCTTTACCGATTACGGTATATTAGCACCCAAAGGCAGCTATAAAACCGTATTAAATACCGATTCTTATACATTCGGAGGATACGGATTGATTGACGAATCAATCGAGCATTTCACGATTCCAGATCCTCTATATAAAAAAGAAAAGAAAGAGTGGCTGAGATTGTATCTGCCGGCTCGATCTGCACAAGTTTTAAAGCTCCAAAAGAGAAAATAATTCGTTTTTAAGCAAATTTTTAATCACCATAAGGATACATTTTTTTATATATATAGCACTAAAATACAGAAAATTAATTATATATAATTGTATAAAAGACACTTAAAAATAGGTTATATAACATATATATTTTTTTTGCGAGATTCAGGAAAAAGTACATCTTTGCATGCATTAACCTAGAACAATCTTTTTTACCTTAAAAAATTAATACCTATTGAAAACCTTTAAAAAGGGACTTTTGAGAAAAAGCCTCTTTTTTTATTTATAATAGCATAGTAATCAATCTGTTTAATATTTAATTTGCTATTAATACACTATTACATTTGATCTAAATTAATAATTACATTACCCTTTCAGCATCCATTATTATGCACTGTCATAATGAAAATCTTTCGATATAGAATTTATTTGAAATTTCATTCGAAACAGAATAAAAAATCTTCCGAATCGTTTAAGAATACCGTAATAGTAAGTTTACCTAAAATCTCAAAAGAGATAAAAGAAGTAGAAATTTTTTATTATATCCGAAATAGACGACTGAAAATAATACGATAAGAAGCTATTTTAAATTTTCCGATAAAAATATATTATCAGGTTATTTTTGTGATTCCTTCCAGTCTGTTTTCCCATTTTCACTTGTCAGATACTCGCTATTATCCTCGTTAAAAGCGACAAAACATTTCCGAAAGAAACTTTCAAATCTGCCCCGAGTAAAATTTAAACTGGCTCTAACTCTATTCCATTTTAAAATGTTATATTCGTACCCGATAAATTATTTATATTAAACTATCAAACAATGGACGTTAAACAACACTATTCCGGACTTACCGATGCACAAGTGAAGGAAAGTCGGGAAAAATTCGGAAGCAATCTGCTTACTCCACCTCAAAAAACTCCTCTTTGGAAACTTTTTTTCGAAAAATTTCAAGATCCTATTATCCGTATTTTACTCATCGCAGCATTATTATCATTATGTATTTCGTTCATTCATAACGAATATGCTGAAACAATCGGAATATTTTGTGCTATATTTTTAGCAACCGGCGTTGCGTTTTGGTTTGAAATGGATGCAAACAAAAAATTTGATATTCTGAATCAAGTAAACGACGATATTATGATAAAAGTAATCAGGAACGGAAATCTTCAAGAAGTTCCTAAAAAAGATATTGTCGTCGGAGACATAGTTTTACTCGAAACAGGAGAAGAAGTCCCTGCAGACGGAGAATTACTCGAAGCTATCTCTCTCCAAATAGATGAGTCTTGCCTTACCGGAGAATTGATGATCGACAAAACCACGAATCCCGAAGATTTCGATTCAGAAGCAACCTATCCCTCTAACTGGGTGATGAGGGGAACAAAAGTACTTGACGGACATGGCATTATGGAGGTAAAGCAAGTAGGCGATGCCACTCAATACGGACAAGTAGCCGAAAAAGCGACAGAAATCAGCGGAGAAGAAACTCCGCTAAACCGTCAATTAAACGGGCTGGCAAAATTTATCGGTGTCGCAGGTTTTGCTTTAGCTATCCTTACTTTCGGAACTCTATTTATTAAAGATCTGATAACTCACCCCATCACATGGGGACAATTCGGGCTATTGGGCGCTGTTATGGCAGGGGGAATCATTGCTTTATCCAAAGTTTGGGTACCGATTCTGTACGATGCATTTTCTCTCGCAGGAAAAGAAAAACCTCTTCCCCGCTGCATTAACCGCTTCGGATGGCTAACATGGCTTATATTCGGTATAATAATCTTCGCCATCTTCTGTAGCATAGGTGTATTATTCGGTGTAAATCCGCTGAACTCATCTTCATGGATCGATATTGAAGAAGCTAACAGAATACTACAATATTTTATGATTGCAGTAACATTAATTGTCGTAGCTGTCCCTGAAGGATTACCGATGAGTGTAACACTGAGTCTGGCTCTCAGTATGAGACGAATGTTGCAAACCAATAATTTGGTACGCAAAATGCACGCTTGTGAAACAATGGGAGCAACAACCGTTATTTGTACCGATAAAACCGGAACTCTCACCCAAAACCAAATGCGAGTCTTCCAAAGCAATTTCTTCGCCTTGAAAAATCAAAAATTGACAGACAACACTGCCAGCAATCTTATTAAAGAAGGTATTGCCGCCAACTCCACAGCATTTTTAGATTACTCCGATCCTCAAAAAATATCGACAATGGGTAACCCCACCGAAGCAGCTTTACTGCTCTGGTTGCACAATAAAGGTATAGAGTATGCTCCTTTGCGTGAAAATGCCCACGTCGATAAACAACTGACATTTTCTACCGAGCGCAAATATATGGCAACTCTTGTAAACTCACCTCTTGTCGGTAAAAAAGTGCTATATATGAAAGGTGCACCTGAAATCGTACTTTCAAAATGCAAGACCGTAGAAACTCCGGAAGGAGAAAAACCCGTATCGGAATATAAAGGACAGATAGAGGAGCAACTGCTTGCTTACCAAAATCAAGCTATGCGAACTCTCGGGTTTGCATATAAAATTATAAATGAGGACAACGACCAACCTATTCCTGAATTAGCCGATACCGGACTCATATTTCTCGGATTTGTTGCAATTTCAGATCCTGTTCGAGAAGATGTTCCGGCTGCCGTAGCCGAATGCTTAAATGCTGGTATTCAGGTCAAAATCGTCACAGGAGACACTACTGCGACAGCACGGGAAATTGCCCGTCAGATCGGAATCTGGAAACCGGAAGATACGGATGAGAATATCATTACCGGTACAGATTTCGAGGCACTGCCGGATGATGAAGCTTTTGAACGGGTAAAGAAACTGAAAGTCATGTGCCGGGCACGTCCGACGGACAAACAACGATTAGTAGAACTGCTTCAAAAAGACGGACAAATTGTCGCCGTAACCGGAGATGGAACGAATGATGCTCCGGCTCTGAACCATGCCAATGTAGGATTATCTATGGGAACTGGTACTTCTGTCGCAAAAGAAGCCAGTGATATAACATTACTGGACGACTCATTCAAAAGTATTGCGACAGCAGTCATGTGGGGACGTTCTTTATACCAAAATATCCAGCGTTTTCTTTTATTCCAGCTTACAATTAATGTCGTTGCACTGGTAATCGTATTCTTAGGTTCGATCTTCGGTCACGAATTGCCTCTCACGGTGACTCAGATGCTATGGGTCAACCTCATTATGGACACTTTTGCCGCCGGAGCCCTGGCTTCATTACCGCCGAATAAAGAAGTAATGAAAGACAAACCCCGCAAAAACGAGGCATTTATCGTTACCCCTCCTATGAGAAATCAAATATTATGGATAGGATTGGCATTCGTGGCATTTTTAATGGGACTACTCTACTATTTCACCAATGCAGAAGGAGAAATAAACCGTCACGACCTCGCTTGCTTCTTCACTATTTTTGTAATGCTGCAATTCTGGAATTTATTTAATGCTAAAGCCTTTGCAACCGGGAAATCGGCCTTTAACGGATTACTGCATGATACAGGATTTATTACTGTTGCATTATTGATTATCATAGGACAGTTTTTTATCGTCACATTCGGAGGGGACGTATTTCGTACAGTTCCTCTCTCATGGCAAGATTGGTTACTGATCATCGGCTCTACATCATTAGTCTTATGGATCGGTGAAATTTTCCGTTTATTCGGGAAAAAGAAGAAATAAGATATCAATAAGATAAAGTCCTCCAAATAGCTCTCCCGAACTTCAGATACTCAGGAGAGCTATTTTTTACTGTTAAGAATTCCTTATTCTATAAACGATGCTTGCCATCGATTGTTTTACGTAGCAGACAAACAAACTTAATGTAAAAAAATTATGGCAAAAGGAAGTCTTGAAATTTTAAAGAATAAAATCGATGTTTCCAAAGTATTGGAACAACTGAATGCTGCGCTATCTGAAGAATGGCTATCTTTTTATCAATACTGGATCGGAGCTCTTGTGGCAGAAGGCGCTATGCGAGCCGAAATTCAAAAAGAGCTGCAAAAACATGCCGAAGCAGAATATAAACACGCTAAACTCGTAGCAGACCGAATTATAGAACTGGAAGGCGTTCCGGTATTAAATCCAAAAAAATGGTTTGAACTGGCACGCTGTCAATACAGCGCTCCCGATGATTTCGATGTTCAGAAAATTCTATTTCAAAACGTAATTGCCGAACGATGCGCCATAAAACGTTACGAAGATATAGCCTCATTTACCGAAGGAATAGACTTTACTACCTGTAACATGGCAAAATTTATCTTAGCGGAAGAAGAAGATCATGAACAAGATCTTCAAGATTATCTGGATGATATTGCCCGAATGAAAAAAGATATATTGAATAAATAATCTTTTACTAAGAATCTGTTTAAATTTCCCAATAAAAAAATACTATCAGATCATCTTTGTGTTTTTTCGGTCCTTTTCTTCGTTTTTATTCATCAGATAGCGAACTATCTGATGAATAAAAACAGAAAAAAACAGATCGAAGAATGATTCAGGAAGATAGAAGATATGTATTCTCATAGAAAAATTTAGGCAGGCTCTGAAAACACAAACACTACAATTCCAACATTTCCATTGTAACATTCTTTCCTTTAAAATAATTTAGTAGATTTCAGTTTGTTTTATTAGCTGAAATTCATATTTTTAGAAAATAATCTTTAAATCTGAAAGCACAATGGAGAGTTCACTATTCTGGCTGATCCCAGCCTCTTCGATCCTCGCCCTGATTTTAGCGTGGTATTTCTACAAACAAATGATGCACGTAAGCGAAGGTACGGAAACAATGCAAAAAATTGCTTCACATGTCCGCAAAGGCGCTATGTCCTATCTCAAACAGCAATATAAAGTTGTAGGACTGGTATTTCTGGGACTAGTAATCCTTTTTTCTATTATGGCATACGGATTTAATTTGCAAAATCCTTGGGTGCCCGTAGCTTTTCTGACCGGAGGTTTCTTTTCCGGATTATCAGGCTTTTTAGGCATGAAAACAGCAACTTATGCTTCTGCAAGAACGGCAAATGCAGCACGCACTTCTCTGAACGGAGGATTGACCGTTGCTTTTCGTAGCGGAGCTGTCATGGGACTTGTCGTTGTAGGCTTAGGTCTTTTCGATATTTCTTTCTGGTATATTCTTCTCGACTATTGTATTCCGGCTGACGCAATAAATCCGGCAAATAAATTATGTATCATAACCACGACAATGCTGACATTCGGAATGGGTGCTTCTACCCAAGCTCTATTTGCTCGTGTCGGTGGAGGTATTTATACTAAGGCTGCTGACGTAGGTGCAGATCTCGTGGGAAAAGTGGAAGCAGGAATTCCTGAAGATGATCCGCGTAATCCGGCGACTATTGCTGACAACGTAGGTGATAATGTGGGCGATGTTGCCGGTATGGGAGCTGACCTGTACGAATCTTATTGCGGTTCGATACTGGCAACTTCAGCACTCGGTGCGGCGGCATTTATCGGTAGCGGAGATATAGATATGCAATTTAAAGCCGTTATTGCACCGATGTTGATCGCCGCAGTAGGTATCGTTCTGTCTATTATCGGAATCTTTTCCGTAAGAACAAAAGAAAATGCAAAAATGAAGGACCTTCTCAAAGCTCTTTCTTTGGGGACAAACCTCAGTTCAATATTGATAATCGCAGCTACATTTCTGATTTTATGGGCTTTACAACTTGAAAACTGGATATACATATCTTGCGCCGTAGTGATAGGACTATTAGTCGGCGTCATAATAGGGCGTTCTACAGAATATTACACATCTCAATCTTATAAACCGACACAAAAACTTTCGGAAAGCGGTAAAACCGGACCTGCTACCGTAATTATTTCAGGAATAGGTTTAGGTATGGTATCCACAACCATACCGGTATTGGCCGTAGTTCTCGGCATCATTCTTTCCTATTGGTTCGCTTCAGGATTCGACTTTGCAAATATCTCTATGGGACTTTACGGAATCGGAATTGCTGCAGTAGGAATGCTCTCGACATTAGGTATCACTTTAGCGACCGATGCTTACGGACCTATCGCCGATAATGCAGGAGGAAATGCAGAGATGAGCGAATTAGGTCAAGAAGTGCGGAAACGTACCGATGCTCTCGACTCATTGGGAAATACCACTGCCGCCACAGGAAAAGGTTTTGCCATCGGATCGGCAGCACTGACCGGATTAGCGTTACTGGCTTCCTATATCGAGGAAATACGCATCGGTCTGACTCGCATCGGAGAAGAGATTCTTATATTTGCAGACGGAAGTATGATAGAAACGCATAAAGCTACATTCGTAGATTTTATGTATTACTATGACGTAACTTTAATGAATCCCAAAGTGTTGTCGGGAATCTTTATCGGTTCTATGATGGCATTTCTTTTCTGTGGATTTACAATGAATGCTGTGGGGCGAGCTGCAGCACACATGGTGGAAGAAGTTCGCAGACAATTTAGAGAAATAAAAGGTATCCTTACCGGAGAAGCTGAACCGGATTATGCCCGTTGTGTGGCAATTTCTACCAAAGGTGCTCAACGAGAAATGGTATTTCCTTCATTATTGGCAATTATCGCACCCATTGCGACCGGACTTATTTTCGGAGTTCCGGGAGTCATCGGACTATTAATCGGAGGACTCAGTTCAGGTTTTGTTCTTGCTATCTTTATGGCAAATGCCGGAGGAGCGTGGGATAATGCAAAAAAATATGTTGAAGAAGGCAATTTCGGAGGCAAAGGCGGTGAGGTTCACAAGGCTACCGTCGTAGGCGACACCGTAGGAGATCCGTTTAAAGATACTTCAGGCCCAAGCTTAAATATTCTGATCAAACTCATGAGTATGGTCGCAATTGTCATGGCAGGGCTTACTGTCGCCTGGAGTTTATTTTAAGAATATAAAAAATTAAGTACCGCGGCTGCTGGGATAGTTTATCCCAGCAGCCGCGGTACTTAAACCCAACACTCCTAACATACAAACATTTCCTAAAATTTGAATACAAATTCAATTTTGCTCCAAAACGAAATAAAATTATATAAGACCTGTCTGAGTTTTCCAATAAAAAATATCACTAGGTTATTTTGCGTTTTTACTCGATAACCTGTTTCTCTCTCAGAAAAACACCCAAAAGCCCCCCTCAAACCTGAATCAAGCAAAATTCCGACAGGCACAAACTATCAAGAGGCTATTTTTATGCCGATTATTCCGGCAACCACAAGAAATGCAGAAAATAACCGCCAAAACGAAGCCGGATCATTGAAAAAGAATATGCCAATCAATAAAGTTCCGACAGCACCGATTCCTGTCCAAACGACATAAGCCGTACCGATCGGAATTGTTTTCTGAGCCATAAAAAGAAACAAACCGCTCAAAGCCATAGACAACACCGAGAATGTTATCCATAAGATTTTACCTGACGAACCATGAGCCAATTTAAATCCGAGCGGCCACCCTATCTCAAACAAACCTCCTAAAAAAAGATAAATCCATGCCATATTTCCTCGATTAATTGTTACTATAACAATACAAAGATAATAATATGTTCTGTTACTCATCTTTTACTTTTACAGATGCGGAAATATATGCTTTATTTATTACCTTTGCCCGTGTTATTCGAAACAATCGTCGTATATCACAAAACCATTTATATACAATAAATTACAATTTTAATAGAGAAGATAAACTTACCGGATGATCGAGAGAATAATAATTTTGGAAAACATCGACCCGATTGTATTCTACGGAATCAACAACTGCAACATACAATTGATAAAAACTTTATTTCCGAAACTACGTTTTACCGCACGAGGAATGGTTATCAAGGTAATCGGAGATGAAAATGAAACGGCGATTTTCGAAAGTAAAATAAAACAGCTTGAAAAATATTGTGCAGAATACAATATCCTCAATGAAGAAATTATTATCGACATTATAAAAGGACAAACTCCTACTGAGGTAAAACAGGAACATCTCATTATACATGGAGTAAACGGAAAACCGATCATAGGACGTACCGAAAACCAACAAAAACTGGTAAAAACCTTCGAAACGAACGATCTTGTATTTGCTTTAGGCCCTGCCGGATCTGGAAAAACGTACGTAGCTATAGCTTTGGCGGTTCGGGCATTAAAAAATAAAGAAGTAAAAAAAATTATTCTAAGTCGTCCCGCAGTAGAAGCAGGAGAAAAACTGGGATTTCTTCCGGGAGATATGAAAGATAAAATCGACCCTTATCTACAACCTCTTTATGACGCTCTACAAGATATGATTCCCGCAGCCAAATTGAAAGACCTAATGGAAAACAACGTCATACAAATAGCCCCGCTGGCATTTATGAGGGGACGAACTTTGAGCGATGCCGTCATCATCCTCGATGAAGCTCAAAATACTACGACGCACCAGATCAAAATGTTCCTTACACGATTAGGCATGAATGCAAAAATGATAGTTACCGGAGATATGAGCCAAATCGATCTCCCCTCCTCTCAGACATCCGGTTTGGTTCAAGCTATAAAAATATTGAAAGGTGTGGCGGGAATCGGAAAAGTAGAATTCGGGAAGAAAGATATCGTACGACATAAACTAGTACAACGAATTGTCGAGGCTTATGAAAAGTTTGAAGAAAAACAAAAAAAAGAAACAAAAACTGCAACGATACCCGAAATAAATATAGAAAAAAAAGAACTATAACAACATAATAAGTATTACAGAAATGAAAAATGCTTTGGTAAAAACAGACTTCAACTTTCCGGGTCAGAAAAGTGTATATCACGGGAAAGTACGCGATGTGTACAATATCAACGACGAACTGTTGGTAATGGTCGCCAGTGACCGAATTTCCGCTTTCGACGTAATACTTCCAGAAGGGATTCCCTACAAAGGACAAGTATTGAATCAAATTGCCGCAAAATTTCTTGATGCGACTTCAGACATTGTCCCGAACTGGAAAATCGCAACTCCCGATCCGATGGTTACTGTCGGCGTTCGCTGTGAACCGTTTAAAGTAGAAATGGTCATTCGAGGTTATCTGACCGGTAGCGCATGGCGAGCTTATAAAGCCGGAGATCGAACATTATGCGGTATTACTTTACCTGAAGGAATGATAGAAAATCAAAAATTTGAAACTCCGATCATCACTCCGACAACCAAGGCTGATGAAGGCCATGATGAAAATATTTCGAAAGAAGAGATCATTGCTCAGGGTATTGTGTCAAAAGAAGATTACGAACAACTCGAAAAATATACACAGGCATTATTTAAGAGAGGTACTGAAATGGCAGCCGAGAAAGGATTGATTCTTGTCGATACAAAATATGAATTCGGAAAAAAAGACGGTAAAATCATCCTGATTGATGAGATACATACTCCGGACTCTTCTCGTTACTTTTATGCAGATGGTTATGCCGAACGTCTTGCCAAAGGCGAAGAACAACGACAGCTTTCTAAAGAATTCGTCCGTCAATGGCTTATTCAAAATGGTTTTCAAGGGAAAGAAGGTCAAAAAGTGCCGGAAATGACTCCTGCATATTGCGAAAGCGTCTCAGAACGGTATATAGAACTTTATGAACATATCGTCGGTGAAAAATTTATCAAAGCTGACACCGAGAATGTCGCCGCCCGTATAGAGCATAATGTCACGGAATTTTTAAACAAACAATAAATGCCGGAATAAATCATACAATGAAAAGCAATTGCCGATAAACACGTTCTTCGGCTTTTGCTTTTCAATATTATTTTTTCAAATAATCCTTTTTATGGATAAATACAAAGCAGAATCGATACTTCCCTATAATAAAAAAGAGTCAAAAAGTTCTCAAGTCCGGCAAATGTTCGACACAATTGCCCCGACATACGACATGCTGAACAGAATGATGACTTTCGGTATAGACAAACAATGGAGACGTGCGGCGATGAAACGGCTCGCAGCATATCGCCCCAAAACAATACTCGACATTGCTACCGGCACGGGAGACTTGCCTCTGCTCATGGAAAAAATGTTTTCTCCCGAAAGTATTACGGGAATAGACCTGTCGGAAGGAATGCTAAATATAGCCCGCAAAAAAATAGATGAATACCATCTCAATGACAAAATAAAGTTCTTCTGCGAGAACTGTCTCTCACTGTCATTTGCAGACAATACATTCGATGCGATTACGGTATCTTTCGGCGTTCGCAATTTTGAACATTTGGAAAAAGGATATTCCGAGATGTATCGGGTATTGAAACCCGGAGGTACATTGGTAGTGATCGAATTTTCGACCCCCGAACATTTTCCATTCAAACAACTTTACCGATTATATACATTCCATATTATCCCATTAATGGGAAAACTGTTTACCAAAGACAGCCAAGCCTATACATACCTACCCCGATCGATCGCTGCCGTTCCGCAAGGAGAAGAAATGCTGAAAATATTTCATAAAGCCGGGTTTTCCAAAACCTACTGCAAAAAACTGACTTTCGGAATATGTTCTATCTATATAGGAGAAAAATAAAATGTCTTCCTAAAACTATCTTGAAAACCTTTTTATTCTATTTCCAACGAGACTTCAAAGAACCTCTTGCAAATAAATTATTTAATATTAATTAACTTATAATTTCTATTATTTAGGATATAATATTTAGATTTCGCAGAATATACCGAACAAAAACAAGAGAAAACTCCTCTGTCTATCCGAATTTTTAAACTACAAAAATAGGATCAGATAGAAAATAATTTCTTTTGATAGAGATCAAGTCGCTCTTTATACAAGTTGTTCATTTCCTTCAACAACGATATTTCTTTATCTTTCGAAAGAATCAGTTCTTCTATTTCCGGAGTAACTCCATTCTTGACAATATATCCGGCAACCTCTTCCGCAACAAAAGGAACAGTCTTGGAAAGATCGGACAACGATACCGAAGCAGGATATCCTCCGCTATTTTTGTCGGAAAGAGTTTCTGATTTAAAAAATTCCGAAATATCTAAACCGTAGAAATTACAAATCGTCAATAAAACATTCAAATTCAGGTTACCACCTCTGACTGCTTTTCCGATCGTATTCTTATCTATACCTAATTGTAGCGAAGCTTCTTGATAAGTTATCTTATGCCGGTTTAAATATTCCCTGAATTTATCTCCGGAATAGACAATTTTTTTCGTCACAGCCATGTTAAAATAATATTTAATCGATAAATTTGTACTTATTTGTGCAAAAGCAGAGAACTATTTTGTTAGTTTTGCAATAACTAATATACAAAATTTTAAAGATTTATCATCACCCGATATAAACAGATAAAAAAATTTTAACCACAAAAACCGGCATTATGAATGAGATAAAAAAGCTGGCCATCGCTTTACAACAAAAGTGTGAAGAAGAACATGTCAATTATGGTATCTTCTTCAGTGAAGTATCGCATACGATTACAGGGGGCGCAACTTTCACACTTGAAGAAATTGCTATAATGATAGAAACCATAGCCAGAAATTTGCCTGTAGAACAAATAAAATTCCTACAAACAGTACTGTCTATGGTTATTGAAGAAAAAAACGAAGACCCTTCAGCAACTGCACAACAATTAACGAATTAAGATCATTCTTCCCAGACCTCTTCTATTTCTCCAATAAATATTTTATGCAGGTCTCGGGAAGGATACCAAGTTTCCAAAATAGATTTATCAATAAAAGAATTTTCTCGTAATTGATCACAATATAACTTCCGACATTTAAAAATTAATCGTGCTTCTTTAAAAGCAACGCATCCCCGGGAAGGCTCAAAAGGCGTTATACCTGCCGCTTTCGCTTTATCTATTTCCTTTCCCGATTTCGTACCGCACAATTTAAGGGCACTCCGATACTGCTCATTAAAGAAAGAGAGAGTAAAACATTCTTCTTCTTCGACAAATTCAAGCGTATATCTCTGAGGGCGTATAACGACACAAGCTACCGGTTTACCCCATAAAAATCCAATTGTCCCCCAACTGGCCGTCATCATATTATAATGATCTATATTTCCAGCCGTAATCAACATCCATTGTTTTCCGATAAGATCTATAACATTATCTTTCAATACAGAAATATCAATCTTGCGCATATTTTTATTATATTTAAATTACCATAAACTCATTTGTGACGGATCCGGTTTTACCTCCGTCTTTTCTTCCTCTGCCATCAATTCTTTCTCCTGCAGTTTCTTTTCCGCTTTTTTACGAGCTATTTCTTCCGGTGTATCAGGACGTGTAGGAACTAACCAATCAAGTTCTTCAGGTTCATCTAAAAATCGGCTATCCCGACTGTTTTTCTTCAGTTCATCTTTCAAAACATCTATTTCAGCCATCAATGCCCGGATATTTTTTCTGTCGATCTGCTGATCGTTTTCAAATTGCCGAAGCGTCTCTTCAGATATTAACAATTTCTGTTGCAATTCCGTTCGTTCCGACTTCTCTTTTTCTACTTCTGCAAACAAATCCTGCCGTTGCGCTTTCACCGCGGCCAACATATCATTAGCAACCAACAATTGGTGTTTAATATCTATCATATCCCGAAGATTTGCCTCTGTTTCCTCAGTCTGCTTTCGCTGAGCGTCCAATTCAGCAGACTTTTTTTCCAATAATGCCGATACATCTTTTTTTTCTTTTTCCAAAAGATCAATCCGACTTTCCAATAATTTCACAGAAGACTGCAATTCTCCACTCCTACGCTCTTCATTTCCGATATTCTGTTTTAAAGAACGCACTTGATCTTCCGATTCTGAAAGAGCCGCTTCCAAACGAGCTTTTGCATCAAGAGTTTCTGTCAACATCTTATCGGCATTTTTCTGTTTTTCCAACTCTTCAGTTAATATACGCAGTTCATTTCGAGCAGATTCTATTTCATTCTCTTTAGAAACCGACAAGTCGAAAAGTTGTTGTTTCTCCAGCAACAGAGAATCAACTTTACGTTTCAACATTTCTTCTCGCTCTACAGCCTGCCTTACTGCATCATCTTTGGCGTGCAATACTTTCGTCAGAGATTCATGCAATTCCTTATTTTCAGCTATCATCTGATCGAGCTCATCCTGCAATCCGGCATTTTCAGTCTGCAAAGTAACAAAGGCATTATCGGCATCTTGTTGTTTCGCAATAACAGAATCCAGATGTTTCTGCAAATTCTCCGCCTTTTCTGTAGCTTTCTGCAATTTATCAGGAAGGGACAAATCTACTTGTTGCACTTTCGCCAACTCCTGCTCAAGACGAGATTTTTCTTCCTGCAAAGCAGCCAACTCATCCGCCTTATTTTTTTCCTGCACAGCCGCAACTTTAAGCTTATTGTTCAGTGCACTTTTTTCCATATCGCTTTGCTCTTTGTCAGCCTCAAAAGTCACAATGCGCATTTCCAATTCATGAACCCGCTCGCCTAATGCCCTTTTTTGCCGTTCGGCGCTTAAATACTGACTTTGAAACTCCTCTTGTTTCGAAGAAAGCTCATGTATATAGTCATTCAACTCTTTTACCTGCTCTTTCAACCGGATTTCATCTTGTTTCCACTGTGAAGAGCCTTCTGTTTGTATCTTCTCATATATAAACCGTATATAATCGGTAAACGGAGATAACAAATGATTATATATATTCCGTTTCTCAGCTTCTTTATCTATCGACTGACGAACCAACTCGGGAATAGACTCGTTGATAAGATCAGCCATTTTATCCAATAACGGTTGTGGTATCTGTTCTTCGGTAAGAGCCCGGACATATTCTTTTGCCAAAGCCGGGTCAATAGAGCAATCCTGCCGGGCACTCTCTTTCTCTTGAAGCACTTCATCTTCTTCATTTGTAACCGAAGAAGCTTGCCACAGCAATTGCATCGATTTCATAAATTTTGATTTCATTCCCGTTTTATATAAATTATTTTACTTTTCTTTTACATTTCCGGCATCCGGTTTTATAACAATACCTATGCTCTTTTTCCCGTTTATCTTTACTATCACCGGACGTTCGAACCGTACGACCCGAAGAAAATCGGTTTCCTGTTCCGCATTCAGGCGGTTTAAATACTCTTCATCGAACAAACATCCTTTTGAAGAAGGGTTGATGGTAAAATATCCCACCCCGAAAGAGGTTAGATTCTGAAAAAAATGAGTCCCTTGACTCGGCTCTATATGATAACCGGCCAACGCCGTCTCGACAATCAACTTCGAATTAGAAATATGAGGCCATTTAACAGGTATTCCGAGAGCCGTATCACTCGATCCCCAACGTCCCGGTCCTACCAATATATAATTTTCACCCCGTTCGGTAAACATACGGTTGATCTTCTCTATTTCTCTTGCTATCAAAGAATTGTTCGAAGACCTGAAATTATCGCTTTTTACATATACCACATGACATATATTATCCATAATGCCATGTCCCAATGCCGAGTCGGTCTTTAAAAGCAGGTCCTCATCCCTCACCTCTCCGATTTCGTCATCTCGCATTTCTTTCGTATCTACGATAGGGCGTATCTGCAACCAATACAGCATCCCCTGTTTGTGTTCCTGATTAGGTAAATTCGCTGCAAATTCTATCTCTACAGGACGTCCCATCTCCTGAGACCCGAACTCCAGCATCATTTTTAATAATTCAGCTAAAGGGAATACCCCATGTTGCAAGATATTTGCAAAGGTAACGACTTTTCTTCCTCCTTCATAATATCCGTCACGGATTATCTGATCATACGGATCAAAAGTCGAAACCATCCCTCGTAACGAATTATCTTTTTCTGCATCTCGGATAGATAGTTTCAACAAATTAAAACTATCATCGATCGAAAAAGTTTTTCCCATGCTTTTCAAATCAAGAGCATAAAAACGCGTTTGAGTATCGCTAAGCGCCAAATCGAGCGTACTGGTCTGCAATACATTACATGGATGTTTAGGCGAAAAACGTAAACTCCGTCCTCCATCGACAATATATTTCCCTAATCCCACGGCAACATCAACGACTCCGTCTTCCGCTTTCTCATCATTGATCGGATAATAATTCAAAGATCTTCCTACTCCGGCAAAAGATGGATAATAACGATCTCCATATTGTGAGCCCACCACTTCCTGTAAAATAATCGCCATCTTTTCCTGATCGATTACATTAGATGTTGCGGTCATATATGCTTTGCTGTCGGCATAAAAAACAGAAGCATATACCCCTTTAATAGCGTCGCTCAACAGCCGGAGCATTTCATCTTTATCTTCAAGAAACGGAATCATATAAGTCGAATATATTCCTGCAAAAGGCTGGTAATGAGAATCTTCGAGCAGACTGGATGAACGAACAGCAATCGGACGCCCTACTACCTCGAAGAATGCCATAAAATCATCGACCAATTTATCCGGTAATTTAGCTTTCAAAAAATATTCCAAAATATCCTCATCCGGCAGATCGGATAATGCAATCTGATAAAGATTGTTCGTCTCCATAAACTCATCGAAAATATCGGTGCAAAGAACCACCGTTTTAGGAATCGAGACACTCACGCCCTCATAATTCTCAAGTATCGGATGCCGCTTGATCATAGAATCGATAAACGCAAGTCCACGTCCCTTTCCCCCTAAAGATCCCTGTCCTATACGGGCAAAATTAGAATATTTATCAAATCTCTCCCGCTGAAAGATAGCAACGACTCCCCGATTTTTCATTTTACGATACTGTACGATAGCATCAAAAATAAGCTGTCGCATTTCTTGCGATTCGCTAATGTCGGTAAATTGTTTCTGGCGAAGCAATTCGGCTATCGGAAACATCGCCCGGGAATAAAGCCAGCGAGAAATATGATTACGAGAACCATGATAATATAGCGACTCATCGGGAATAGACATTATCGTATTTTGCAAATCCTTCAGATTACGTACCGTTGCAATAACCTCACCCGTATGAGGATTAATAAACTCGAAATCCCCGAAACCAAAATTTCGGAGAATAGTTTTACGCAAATCGACAGGCAACTTTTTAGAGTTCTTATCCAAAAAACAAGCATTCAGAAACATCGCGTCTTTTTGATTCTCCACCTCTGAAGACTCGATTATAATCGGCAGAAATTCATCTTTCTCTCGTATATAAGAACAAAATTTCAAACCGGCTTTCTTATCTTTTTCTCCAGCCCTTTTGAAAGACACGTCAGTAACAATTCCCAACATGTTATTAGGATATTTGTTATAAATCGCTACCGCCTCTTCATAGGTACGGGCAAGTTTTATTTTAGGACGTCCACGCATTCTAAGCATCTGCTCATGCTGATTCAGAGCTTCGGTCGAGAATATTTGCGACTGTTTCAATACAAATTTATAAAGGTGCGGCAAAATAGAAGAATAGAAACGAATCGAATCTTCTACCAACAAAATTACTTGTACCCCTACGGAGTTTATATCCTCCTCAGCATTCATTTTATCTTCTATCAGTTTGATGATAGCCAGCAAAAGGTCGGCATTACCAAGCCAACTGAACACATAATCGACACCACTGAGATCCTCGTTACTGATCCGCCGCGATACTTCTTGAGAGAACGGGGTCAACACTACGATAGGGATATCGGGATAAATGCTTTTTATCTCTTTCGCTTTCTCGAACGTATCACTATTTTCAATTCCCGGCATAGCAATTATCAGGTCATAACGTTTTCCGGATAGTTCCCGAAAAGCTTCGTCAAAACTATTTGCCTGAGTAACTCGAGGAGGCGAACTCAAGTTCAAAGACGTATATTCGAAAAAAATCTGTTCGTCCACGCGCCCGTCCTCTTCAAGAATAAAAGCGTCATAACGACTGGCAATAAGCAACACATTAAAGATTCGTTTTTGCATTAAGTTAGCAAAAGAGGTGTCTTTCAAATATAATTGCTTTATATTTTGAGTTTCCATAATCAATTTCGGTATATTCAGATTACAAAATGCTAAAATTTATTTTAGCTCTTTGATGTTCAAATTTAGCAAAAATAATTTTTTTATCCGCATAAATGATTAAATTTGCAATAAGGGCTAAAGGTACTATCCAAAGCTCTTAAAAATAAATAAGTAACCTTATAAAAACACATCGCTATGAACATAAAAGACATCATGGCATCGCTCGAGGCTAAACACCCGGGCGAACCGGAGTATCTTCAAGCTGTCCACGAGGTACTTCTATCGATCGAGGAAACCTATAATGAACACCCCGAATTTGAAAAAGCTAAAATCATAGAACGACTTGTCGAACCTGACCGGATATTTACATTTAAAGTACCTTGGGTAGACGACAAAGGCAATGTCCAAGTAAATCTCGGATACCGTATACAGTTTAATAATGCGATAGGCCCGTATAAAGGCGGCATAAGATTCCACGCTTCCGTAAACCTGTCTATTCTGAAATTTTTAGGATTCGAACAGACATTTAAGAATGCATTGACAACCCTGCCTATGGGCGGAGCTAAAGGCGGATCGGACTTCAGTCCGCGAGGAAAGTCCGATGGTGAAATAATGCGTTTCTGCCAAGCCTTCATGCTCGAATTATGGCGGCATATAGGTCCTGACACTGATGTCCCTGCCGGCGATATAGGCGTAGGCGGCCGTGAAGTGGGTTATATGTACGGAATGTATAAAAAACTGAAACGAGAAAATACAGGCACATTTACAGGTAAAGGACTGGAATTCGGAGGTTCTTTAATCCGCCCCGAAGCCACAGGATTCGGAGGATTATACTTCGTAAAACAGATGTTATCGACCAAAGGGATAGAAATCAAAGGAAAAACAATTGCCGTAAGCGGTTTTGGAAATGTAGCATGGGGAGCAGTAACCAAAGCGACCGAATTAGGAGCTAAAGTCGTTACCTTGTCAGGACCTGACGGTTACATTTATGATCCAGACGGAGTCTCCGGCGAAAAAATCGATTACATGCTCGAACTCCGCAGCTCGGGCAATGATATCGTTGCCCCGTATGCCGAGAAATTCGGAGTAGAGTTTTTCCCGGGGAAACGACCTTGGGAGCAAAAAGTCGACATAGCCCTTCCTTGCGCTACACAAAACGAACTGGACGAAGACGACGCCAAGCAACTAATCGCTAACGGAGTCATCTGTGTAGGAGAAATTTCGAATATGGGTTGTCGCCCCGAAGCAATAGATTTGTTTATCAAACACCGTATCATGTATGGTCCGGGAAAAGCAGTAAATGCAGGAGGAGTTGCGACATCCGGACTCGAAATGACTCAAAATGCCATGCATATCAGTTGGTCTGCCGAAGAGGTTGATGCCAAACTGCATCAGATCATGAGCGATATTCATCACCAATGTGTAAAATACGGTACTGAAAAAGACGGATATATCAATTATATGAAAGGGGCTAATATAGCCGGATTTATGAAAGTTGCAAAAGCCATGATGGCTCAAGGTATTATCTAAATTCAGACATAAAGACATATTTCTTGAAAATCGGATCTGAAGAGACTCCTAAAAGTCGTTTTTACGTGACTTTTAGGAGTCTCTTTACATTTGAATGATTGCCGGCTCACTCATTTTTTCAATCACCCCTCCCCTTCTCTCTTCGGATATAAAAATTCAAACGACAGTCAGACTGAACAAAGATCGTTATCCAATTATCCGTAAAAAGACAAACTTTTTTCACGTAATTCCGTTTTATCGACAAAATAGCATCTTTCGATATGGAACAAACTATTTTAATAAAAAACGTCCGGATATTCAACGGAACAGACGAAAAAACGGTTATGGGAGATATTCTGATCCTGAACAACCGAATAAATAAAATAGCTGAACCCGGAACGATATCGGCAGAAGGAACGATAATCGACGGAAAAGGTAAATTTCTGATGCCCGGACTCATCGATGCACACTGGCACTCCTACATGTGTTGCAACACAATGATAGACTTGCTTACTGCAGAAACGGACTACACACAATTAAAAGCCGGTGTCGAAGCAGGGAAAACCCTAATGCGCGGTTTCACTACGATACGGGATGCCGGAGGTCCGGTGTTCGGACTAAAACGCGCCATCGATGAAGGGATAATTCCGGGTCCCAGAATTTATCCGAGCGGATCCCTCATTTCTCAAACCGGAGGACATGGTGATTTCAGGGCTGTATATGACGATCCCCGACCTTTCGGCTGTTGTTGTCTGACTCACACCGAAAAAATAGGTGCGGCTATTATCGCAGACGGAGTGGATGCCGTTACCATCGCAGCACGGAATAATCTGAGGTTGGGTGCTAGCCAAATAAAATTGATGACCGGAGGCGGAGTCGCCTCACTTTATGATCGCCTGCAAGATTCCCAATATTTTGAAGAAGAGATTCATGCCGCTGTAAAAGCGGCTGAAAATGCAGGTACTTATGTAATGGTACATGTCTATGTACCGCAAGCAATCACCCGAGCAATACAAGCCGGTGTAAAAAGCATAGAACACGGACACTTGATCGATGAAGCGACAATGGAATTGATCGCTCGAAAAGAAGTATGGCTCTGTATGCAACCTTTTACCCTCGATGACAATCAATATCCCACTCAAGAACAACAGGAAAAACATAAGATGATTGTTCAAAATACAGATAATGCTTACAGATTGGCAAAGAAATATCAGGTAAAACTCGGATGGGGAACAGACCTGTTATTCAATCCTGCTAATACGAAAAACCAAAATAAAGATATAGGGAAACTTAAAAACTGGTTCAATAATTTCGAAATACTGAGAATGGTCACCTATGATAATGCCCGGCTATTGTCTCTTTCGGGATCGAGGAACCCTATCCCGGAGATTTAGGAGTAATCAAGGAAGGTGCTTTTGCCGACATGTTACTTATAAACGAAAATGTTCTGGAAAATATTCAATTACTGGAAAACCCCGATGACAATATTCTATTGATTATAAAAGACGGGCAAATCTATAAAAACAAATTATAGCAATAAATTATGAGCATATCCATTTATATAAAAAAGGTGCTCTTCAATAAAAGCACCTTCTAATACTTACAACCACAAAAATTATTTTTGAATCAAACCTTTCAGTAATGAAATAAGATCATCGATCTGCTTATCTTTACTTTTTAAACTGTCTGCCTGCTTTTCAATAACATCCCAAACTTTAGCCGGAATAGAAACGATTCCCGAAGACTTAAATACACTACCATAATTACCGATAGATTCGGTCGCTACGGTTTTCCCTTCTGTGGGAACAAGCATCTCCCCCTCTCCTGTCAACAACCAACTTTTGTTCAGATCAGGAAATTGCAGAGATATGCTTTTCAATTTTGCCGGCTGTATAGAAACCCGCATATTGTTTACATACCCATATGATAAGCCACACCGATTCTCAAAACTTCTTATCGAAATTTTTTTATATTCTATAAATGCTTTGAGCCTCTCTTTTACTGAATCCATATCAGGTATTTTTAATTATATAACGAACAAAATTCATTATTTGTTTGGATTTTAACGAACATTGTTATATATTTGCATCGTAATAATATATATTACGAAACAAAAATATAAATATTACAGTGAATAAACAACTTTGATACAGAAAAATGACATTTAAAGATTTTCCTGTCGGCAATGCATCCTTTGTCGAATATTACAAATCTCTTCCCGACCGTCGGGTAGTAAAAGCACCCAAAAGTGCTTTTGTGGAATATATCGCACATAAAACATTGAAATCGGAAAAAACTGTACGAATGTGGATTGCCGGAGTACAAACTCCGGATGCTCTGACTCAAAAAGTCATAGCTGAGGAATTGGGAGTTCCTCAAGATCAGTTATTCCCTGAAAAAAAGTCTGCAAATACAAATAAAACGACCGTTAATCAAAAAATATAAAATTTTCCCCTCAATTTTCTTTTAAAACAGCTAAAAATCAGCGTTCACCGCTGTCGAGATTATAGTCGAAATTTTTTCAGCTCCCTTTTTATTAGGATGTAACGGGTCATAAAAATCATCTGAAGTAAGAGATTTCCGACAATCTATGAATTTCAATTGCGGCAGTTCTCCCTGCAATTTTCCGATAATCTTTTCTTGTTTTTCAGATGACAGACCTTTCACATCCGGAGCATGAGAAATAATTGCTATATACAACTTCACATTCTTTCGTTCTAAATAATCATTTGCTTTAATAAGCAAATCTTTACATTCTTCCGAAATAGAAAAATCATCAGCCCAAGAATAATCTTCCTTCTCCAACATCTGTATTACGGTCTGATAATTCGGAGCTTTATCTATCTCGGACGGGAATAAATAAGGGAACTTCAAATCATCGAGAATACCGCTGTCAGGAGCATCCTCATCCAAATGAAGACGTAAAAAACGTATCAACCCCGAACTCACGGTTTGGCGGGACTTGAAATTATAATAAACATCCGGCCTATCTAACTTTTCCCAAAACGCCTTTGGGAGCAATTGCTTTATATCTTCATTCATCGGATATTTCCCCATTTTCAAAGCGATAATCGCGGGTTCATTAAAGACAAGCGGTTGCGTAAACTCCTCTAATTTAAAACATTGTATTACCGCTTTTGTATCATCAGGTAGCATCGGATAGAACAATAAGCTCTCCCCGATCGATTGCCCTACCGATGAGAAGTTATATGTTTCAGGATTTCCGGACAAATGTTCTTGTATCATATTGGCATCTACTCCGCTCATAGCTTTACTATTTCCGAAAACAACGATTTCCGGAGTTACAGTACGAGTTTTCAGAGCATCCAATATAATCCCTATCCGGGAGTAATCATTCGGAAACAATTTATATACATAGGGAGCTGTTACATTAAGTATTATCAACAACACGATAAATACTCCTCCGAATAGCGCCACATTTTCAATTTGCTTTTTTGTAAGTTTCATAATCTCATCACACAAAAATAATTTAGAACTGAAAATATATAAACGAAGAAGTATCTGTTCCGAAGAAATAAATCACCAACAAAAAAAACGAATAAGCTCCTAACCTCTTTACACGGCTCAAATTGTCAATAGACAATCCATACTCCTTGCTTCTTTGTTTCCATTCTATAACAAGCAACATAATAATAAACAGCAACGAGAATAAAAGCGTTCCGTTCGTGTCGCCCTGAACTTTCGGCAAAGACAATATGCCCGTACCAAAACAAGATAACAAGTAGTCAAAAGCTTGCGTCACATCATGCGCCTTAAAAATGACCAATCCTATTGTGACCAGCATAAATGTAAACAACATTTTCAAAACCATGCGAAATGTCGGCAATCCCCAATAAGTGGTTTTCATCTTGTTCTTTTTAAAAAAAGCCCCTGTAAGAATTAACGGAACAAACAACAAACCATGATACAAACCGAATGCGGCAAATGTCCAATTATCTCCATGCCACATACCTACTGCCACAAGATTGATGATAATAGCAACGATCATACCCCAATTGCCCCAATCACGAAACCGTACATTCAATGGCATAAATATATAATCGGTCAACCACGAAGTCAAAGACATGTGCCAACGACGCCAATAATCGGCAATATTCAACGCAAAAAACGGATAATTGAAATTGGGAGTAACCTTAACTCCTAAAATTTTGCCGACTCCGATTGCCATATCGGAATAACCTGAAAAGTCCGTATACATCTGAAATGAATATAAGACGGCAGCCAATATCAACGTACTGCTCGGAAATGCAGTATAACTACTCCAAACTTGATCTACGACAACCGCAATATTATCAGCCAATACCATCTTTTTAAACATTCCCCACAATATTTGACGCAAGCCGTCCGATGCCATATCATAATCAAAACGACGAGTTTGAGACAACTGCGGAATAAACGAATTAGGACGGTCTATCGGTCCTGAAAGAATACACGGAAAAAAAGAGACATAAGCTGCAAAAGAGATAAAATCCCGGTCTGCTTCTATATGACCACGATGTATCTCTATAATATAACTAATTAATTTAAAAGTGAAAAAACTTATGCCCAAAGGCATTATAATATTGAAAGTATGCCAATTAGTCTGTAAACCGAATGATTCAAACAATTCAGAAAAAGAAGTAATAAAAAAATTGAAATACTTAAAATACAATAAAATACCGACTCCCGACCACACACCTAAAGCTGTCAGAATCGATGCTTTTTTAGTATCTCCGCTTTTTTGTATCGCTAAACCCAAATAATAAAAAATGATCGTAACCGCAATAAGCAAAGGCAACATTCTCAGACTTGCATACCCATAAAAGAAATAACTTCCGACAAGTAATAAAAGATTCTGATATCTTGTATTTAAGCGGGGAATATAATATATAACGAAGAAAATTATAAAAAACAGCAAAAATTCAAATGAATTGATAATCATAACTTTATATATCGGTTTATTTTACAAATATTCCCTTCTCTTTCGATATTCTCTCCTGAACACTTCGACAAAATCGTTCAGAACCTGTTTTAATTTTGCACAGTCCTTTTTCGAGAGTTGCGTTTGAGAGTGTTTCTCTATTTCCGATAAAAGAGCATAACAAGCTATATGACGTGCAAAAACAAGAAACAGACCGGAAAAACGCAAAAATGACCTGATATAATTTTCTTACCGAAAAATTCAGACAGGTCACCACTACAATTTAGCATGAATCGTTTCAACCATTTCTCCGACATTTTTCCAAGATAAAATTTCTTTTGAAGTAAATTTTATCTTAAACGATTTTTCGATTGCCACAACGAGCTGAATATGAGTTAAGGAGTCCCATTCTTCTATATCATTTGCCGTTGTCTGAGATGTCAATGAAATGTTTTCTTCATCCAATACATCCCTAAAAATATTTTGAACTTTACTTAAAATATCTTCTTGAGTCATATCATAAATTATTTAGACAATATATAACAAGTTTTATCTATATAAGAATCTACATCAAGCATATAAAGGTTTTTCTCCATTTCCGGTAACTTTACAAACCCTAATTGTGCATAATGATCCTCCACCATCTTATTTTTAACGGTCGGGATATACTCTCCGATAATCTTCTTAAACCCGTTTTCTCTGGCATATCTCACTAAGACATTCAGAGTAAACCGTTCCATTCCTCGTTTCAATACCCTGCAACTCATAAACCACGTATCGATAAAAAGAGTCTTAGCACGGTTGTCTTTCTCAAGTATAACCACACAAATAAGTCCGTTATCCCCGAACTTATCTGCAAGCGTAAATGTAAAAGGAGCATAACGTTCCGGGTCTTTACCCATGCGCTCGATATCTCCTTCAGTATAACGTACCGTACGCAAATTAAATTGATTAGAACGTTGCGAAAGCTGTGCGACACGGGGAATATTAAAAGGCGTAAACGCTTGTATATCGGAAACCATTTCCAGACTTGCAAGAAATTCATCTTCATTTGCAAAACTCATTCTCTCCGATACTCGCCGGGCTTCTACTTGATACTGTCGGGTACGTTCCGAATCTGCAGCAGAATATGAAACTGTTTCAAAAAGATTCAGTCCATACAAATATTCAAGATATTCACCGGGATCTTCTGGCAATTCAGGAACGACTATATCCGGAATATTCACACGCACCATATTGCGTTCAAAAGGATTATCATCCAAAAATACCATAGAATCAAATCCTATATTCAGAATTTGCTGTATTCGACGTATATTATCCGCTTTATTTTCCCAATTAGCGACAAACACCGCGATATCATCCAATTTCAATATCATATCGGGATGTTTGACAAACGGCTCTTTCGCTACAGACTCGGTATTCTTACTGCATACTGCAAGAATTACCCCTCTCTCTTTCAGTTTTTTAATCCATAATTGGAACTCTGAAAAAGCTTTGCCGATACCCAAACCATGACCGATCTGAATATTTTCTATACCGTCATCTCCGATAACCCCTCCCCAAAGCGTATTATCGAGATCCAATACAAGACATTTCTTTATCTTTCCTTTCAGCGCACAAATAATATCGAGTATTCGGGATGCAACCCAAGGTAAAGCTTCGATAGACAATACCATTTCGGTACTGACATAAATCGACGGCTGAAATACGGCATCCCGCCCCAGTTTATTCTGTATCGTCGCTAGATCGCAGATATAAAGATTAGGACATTCCCGAGCTACCTCCATCAATTTGTAATTAAGTTTACGCAATTGATAAAGGAAAGAAAATTCTACCTGATTGGCAAAATTACCGAAAACGGCATCGTCTATTTCCGGATAATTACAATAAATAATTTTCGCATCGGTAGTCTCACAAATTGTCCTCACAAAATCCAAACGTTCATCAGCCAACCGTAACCGGTCTGCATCCCCACATTTCCCATACCGAGTAAGTAATTTATGCGTTGACTGGAAAACAACGATATAATCTGCATCAAACCGATATAGATCAGATGCTTTATCCAGAAACTGTCGTTCTACCTGATTATATTCTGCTTCAAAAAGCTCTATATCAAAACCTCGCTCCACGCCAGTACCGTAAATTGCCATAGCGAGAAACTGCGTGGCTGTATCACCGACAACTGCAACTTTAATATGCGGTAAATTTTTGATCTCAGCCCGTCTGGAATATATCTTTTTTAAAGCGTTGAAAGAATTCATATCGTCATTTTTGTTTCACAAAGACAGACTGCATCCCAGCAAAATAATCGAATATATTTTTATTTTACATTCGGTTTGCACGGTCTTTCTTTCACAAAGATATATCTTTTAAAGGAAATCATAAAATGTAGGTCGGCTTTTTCCTTCCACAAATAAATCGAAGTCATATTCAGAGCCAGTTTTAATTCTCCGATAAGAAAATGTTATCAGATCATTTTTACGTCTTCTTCCGGTCTTTTTCCCCATTTTCATTTGTCTGGTAGCCCGCCACCATCTCCGTAAAAACCACAAAATACCCTTAAAAGAAACTTTCAAGTTCGACCCGAACAAAATTTAGGCAGGCTCTTAGCAATTAATGCGTAGCCTTATACCACTCCGTATCGGTTTTTGACACGGTAAGGGAATGTTTACTCGGATCTGATGTCGTTATTCCAGAGAAAGTATAAATCGGAACTCTACCTTTGGTCACAGAATAAAAATAGTCCGTATGCACTTTATACGGCACAGCCCGAGACAACTGCTGCTCAAACCGTTCCAACAAAACGGGATCTTTACATAACTTTTCTACATAATCACCGTAATCGTAAAATATTATCGGAGTATAGCCATCCATTCGTTGCAAAGCATTTTCGGAAGATTCATCGAAAATATATTCCGTATTAATTTTTTTCATAATCGTCGCAAGATCTTCCAGTTCGGCACAAACCGTTACCGCCAACGTTCCATAAGGCATACTATAAGCCGAATAAAAGTCGTAAAAGCCATCACAGACAGCCTGAAAATCAGAATCATCTAATAAATATTCACCAATCACGGCATAAGGCATCCCGTATGCCATTATCTCACTGGCAGAAGCAATCAAATAATCAGTAACATTTCTCAACTCATAAGCAACCTCGATCGAAGACATATAGCAATCGTCGAACAAAATATATTCCATTTTTATGCCTGCATCCGCAATACCTTTAGCAAGGGTACTTATATCTGTCTGATATTCGCTTGTCAAACCTCCGAAATAACGGGTCAACGGTTTTCCCTCATAGTCCCAATGCATTTTTACAGAAGATACAGACATCGTCTTCATTCGATCTACCGGAAGCCACCCCATACCATGACACCCGATCGTCATGGCATATATAGATGCCGGAGCAAATGTCTTCATATCATTCAATATAGAGGTAATGCCCTCTGCCGTCGTAAATGACGGATTCGTATAACTCTTCAACGTTTTGCGTTCGCATTTACCATTTTTATAAACAATTTCGAACATAGAAGCCTCGGTGCTGCTGGAAGACATAAACACGACAACTTTTTCATCTTTTAATCCCCGCTTTTTTATACACTCTTCCATATCCGAAATATTCGTATAAAAATTCGTCGTCAGATTAGAAGACCACGGCAAATACATAAATAGTGTTTTCCGACTTGTCGTCACTATATCAGGCTCATCTTTCTCACAGGAAAAGAGAAAAAAAGACAAAACAGCCCAACAAAGAATCTTTATCTCACCGTATCGCATATTCATGTATTACTTTTCAGAATTTCAAATATAAGCATTACAAAGGAAATTGATTATAACATAGAATTAAAAAATAAGGATACCGCATAAATACGTAGTATCCTTATCTTATGCATTAAAAATTCACTTCCGTTAATCGTCCATAGGCTCAGTATCCACCCGGAAAGCCCGAATACGTAAAGATGTCGTACGTAAAGCATAACCACCATTGCCTAACTCATAAGCATAATGATCTGCTCCTTCTCCATCACCGCCTCCACTATTTGCATAACTACCATCTGGCAATACTTTCGTAGCCCGGGCACGGACACTACTTTGCCCACTTGAACCGTTCTCTCTTTCCCCCGCTGAAGCACTCCAATAATAATTGTCCTGAAACTCTCCAAAAACAGTATAATACTGTGTTAACGCATCTTCCATCTGACGAATACCGGGCAAGAACCATTTGCTTTCATTACTTTCCTCCTCATAAACTCTATCGCCCACTAAACCAGCAGTTCTACGAGGTATATATGACGACACGATTGTTCCGTTATCACTCCGCTTATTCCTGTTATAACAATATTCAAAAGCAGACCGAGGCTTATCATTCAAGGTCATAAGCACTTGTCCCGACCTAAAAATGATAAAACTTGTATAAGGATGTCCATCATTAAAAATTTGCCCCGGAGGATCATACGGGCCTCCCGGTATACCTAAAACACTATACCTATACAACTCCTCTATTGTGAAGTCATGAAGGTCTGAATTCTGTTCGGCCCAAGGCAATCCTGTATAAACTTGTTCAGTAAAATATTCATCCAACGGGTCATAATGATCCAAGTATTCTTCATATTGCTCCATATATAAAGTGCCGCCGTCACGCATATTTACCGGCAATAAATGAACCTGTTCCAACACTACCGTACGACGTTTTATTTCCTTTCTATTCTCCTTATAAATTAAAGTAACTGTCACTCGCCGATTTTCTGTTGTCGACAGATTCTCATCAATATAGAAATAAACCCTATCCCGAGAATTATCGACCGTAACTCTCTTACCCGTCTCACTCAACGTTCTTGTAACCAATCCTTTTGTAAAGAATGCCCGCTTACCATTACCGGCTGTCCACGCCGTTCCGGTAGCCAAATGAGTTCCTGTATTAGAACCCTCATCATAAGCAGTAAAACCCGATTCTGTTACAGTCCCCTTCTCCATATCGGAAGCCTTGATTTTCTCCATCCGAATCCAGTCGGGAACAGTTACCGGAGTCTCACTATTATCCGGCACTTCTCCCAAAATCACTTCCATAGTCGGATTTTTTGTCGATTTATCGGCAAACATATAGACATCCATCGGCGTTACACAAAAATGAGCGTCATGGTTACGTTCACGCAACATGGCAATATAAAATTCATTGTCATCCTCCTCAATATTCACCCGGGCATCAAGAGTATACTCTCCTGTCTCTATATTTTGAGAAGTCAAACCTTTAATCGTAATATTATTTTTATATTGATGATTACGTTTTACCTGAAAATTATCGGTATGATTCGCTCCCAAATAAAGCGTATAGCGTACCTCATAAGTTGCTCCGTTATAGGTAGTATAAAAACCATGCAATTCTACTGCCGCAGCATTTTTATTAGCGAGATAAGGCTTATAACGTTGTTTCTGATAATCCTTAATACTATCGGGATAAAGCCCTTTTTCTCCTGCCAAAGAAGGATCTGCCCATTTCTCTCCCTCATCTACTTTCCATTCTGCATTCTGCATATTCTCATACATATAGAAAGTAAAAGCAATTTGTCCGTTCTTATTAAAAATCGTACGTTGCATCGATGTCGTTATGCTCTTTGTCCAACTATCTTCCCAATCGACTCCTGTTTCGGTATTTACTGCGAGAGTAGAAAAAGGTACTTTCGTAGAAAGATTTTTTGCCGTCCATTCTACAAGAGTAAGAGCAGGTAAATTATTCTCTTCTACCTCACTATCGAGCTGGATATTGACATCTATACGTACCATCAAAGCTGTCAGATCGATACGTCGCTCATCATCCGTCGAAGTCTCCGTTTTGGTAAGATCGATCACTTTATATCCTACCATCGGCATTCCTCCGGAAGGTAAACCGAGCGAAACATTTTCCGGAGCATAAACAAGATTTTTCAAATCCGACAGATTCGTAATGCCATCAGGCCGTCCGTCTCCATTCCTGTCTCTTCCGAAAATAACAGGATCTACGTTCGCAATGGCATACACAGTGGCTTTACTGGCAAGGTCCTTATTCGCAAATGCCTGATTATCTATCTTAAGAAGGCTCACTCCTTGCCCGGGTGCATAATATCCTCCATCATCGGGTGCATCCCGATATCCGGTAAGATAACCGCCCTTCAGATATTCACCATCAGAGCCGAAAAAGAATATATAAAGCTGATTTATTTTTTTCTCGTTCTCATCCTTTATATCGCTTGCACGAGTCGTCACCTTCAGCAAATCCATCGGATTACCGGAGAAACTAAGAGTAGTTATATTTCCCGTCGAAACAGTGGACTGATCGAATAATTCTTCTTCCCTACAAGCTGAAAAAACTATTATAAGGAACAGAAAAGCTATACTTAAAATTTTATTGATCTTTACCTTTATCATCTTTTCCTCGTCTTTACGAATTGTTACTCGAATACTACATCATCATTCGTTTCATCACCATCATCAGCTTCTCCATCTTCCCACTGTCCTTGATTGTCGACGACAAACTCCAATATGAAAGCATCTCCTACAAAATTGAGCTGAGCCGTATATTTAATACCGGGACGAGGAGTAAATGTGCCGGGACGCTGTGTCTCGTAAAAAGTCGTTCTCCCGTTGAAAGTATAATCGATCCGGACTTTTACATCTTCTCCGAAACTCGTTCCCGTCCCCGATATCAACAACAAATGCTCTCCTCCCAATAAACCGGAAGAGGTCACGGTTTCATTCTTCTCCACATCGGGAGGCGGCAACGGCAAGTCTTCGTCAAATATCGTATAAGTTCCTACATAACGATCGTTTTCCGGAAATGTATAAGACACCACATCTTTTGTCAAGTCTATCTTTACCGTTTTATAGAATGATCCGCTCAAAGTAACGGAATGCACGGTCAAATCGAATTCACTGAAATTATTCACCTCGAAACCAAGACCTGTCAGTATGTGATTAAAATTGAAATGTAAATTACCATCAGATTTTCTACTATTATATAAGACGGCAAGCATTGCATCAGGAGTCGCAGAAAGAGAAAGCGGATGAGTCAGAGCAGAACCGCTTTGCGGCATAGTAAATGTCAATTTAGGAGCTCCTGCCGTAGTCTCAGTTAAAGGCTGATCGATCGTAAATGCTCCCTCATAAGGATAATAAGCTATAAATGAATAACGGTATTGATCTGCTCCCGTAATAGCTCCAACCGGATTATTATTCGTATCATAACCGTCGCGATACCAAAATTTCGGATTATTATCCATACCGCCATCTCTATCATAAGTGCATCCGTTAACTCCCACGACTACTTTTTGTTTAAAGAATACATCCGGTGGACATTGGTTTCGTTTTAATGACCAAACACTGGAAGCGGAAAGATAATTCGGATCAGAAGTTCCTACGGTATATGGGACACAATACCCCAGTACACCGAACGCATCACCCGGGACAAGAGCATTTATCAATGTACTGCGGGAAACTGTTTCTACCGATAAAGAGGGTGTATCGAACAAAATAAGATCGGACATTTTCGGAACGGAACCGACAAGATTTTCCTCCCTGCAAGCAACACAAGCAACCAAAAACGCACCTCCATATAACAGATGTCTCAAGCTTATCATATCAGACTATCCTTTTATTTTATCACTCGACAATAATAATTCCACCCGTAGCTTCACCCCACGCATTTACAGTAGGCGTATCGAACAATATCCGGTCTTCATCCGAAACAGTAAACGTGTAACGATAATGCTTACCCGCTTCCCATGTCGTCAACGGCAGAGAAACCAACGGAACCGTAGATGTGCAGGGTTCTCTATCCGACGCCGAAGAATAAGTCACTTCAAAATAATATTCGATAGTAAGATCTTGCGGAAACAGTAAAGCGTCTATCAAGGTCGTTCCATCTGCATTTACCGAAATCTCCTCGCTTAACACAGCAAAGGGTTCGTTCTTTGTAGTACGGTCGCTCTCATCGGTAGAAATAGCCCATCCGGCAGATATAGCTTCTTTATCGGTTAAATCGGCTGCCGAGGCTAAAAAATCAGCCGTCTTATGCATACCGTAAAGCTTAGCGGAATGGATAACCGGATTAAAACCTTCGATACCGTCTGCGGCCGCATTACGTTTTACCACAAACTCCACACGTGCTAATAAATGACCGAACGTGAAAGCCACTTTACCGGTATTACTGCCGGAAATATTCAAGGCAGAAGCTGCCATGAGATCATATCCTTTAGAAGCGTCGAAAGCCGTAACAGAAATATCTCCGTCTTCATCATAATGGGCAGCAGTCGCTGCATTTGCCATTAGATCGGTTACCGACGGATATAAAGCGTAAAATGAATATGTTTTGTCCGCTTTCCAATAGCGTAATCCCTCATAGGTCCAAACAGAACCGTTCGGTGTCGATACCGTAGTAGCATTAAAAACCTCACTGGCAGCATCTTTCGGCAGATACCATCCCCAAACAGAAAAAGAACTACCCGCAGTAAAACTCTCTACTGCAACCCGAGTTAATGCCGGAGTACGGAAATCAATCGCCATGCCATCGACTCCGCCTTTCTCCATATCATGTACGAGAACGTTTGTACATGATGTTAACAGTAACGTAACCGTTATCATCGGGAAATAAAAAAACTTTTTCACCATTCTTTCGATTCTCCCCATATATACCAGCTTATTTCTTAGATAAAAACATCTCTGAAGTGTTGTTTTGAGTGACTACAAGGGGACATTCAACCCCTTATAGCCTATATATAACTAAAAGTATATTTTAATTGAGGTCAAGATCAGGATTGGTAAATTCGTCCCACTCTTCTACTGTCGTTACATCAAACAATATAGGTTTCAATGTATCATCCACTTTATCTGGATTGATCGTAACCGTATAATTATATGCTAACCCGGCATCCCACTTATTTGATTCAGCAATAGCCATAGTTCCCGTAAAAGTTCCTTCCTTACTATAACCACCGCCATCAGTTACTGTTACTCTGAAAGAAACCGCAATAGAATTCGTGTTTTCTTGAGGAATCACATATTTTACTTCTGACTCTGCCTGACCTTCAGCTGTCGCGTAATCGTCGATATCGGCAAAAGAATATTCTCCTGTACTTTCTCCTAACCACGTACCGACAACTTTATCTACCATTGTACCGGTTGCTGTCTGAATAGCTTGAGAAATCTTCAATTCTGAAACTTTCATCGTATAGGTTTCGGCAGCATCGGTTTTGAACGTAAATTTAACTTTAGAAAGCATGTGCTTAAAAGAAAGTTGCACCTTTGAAGGATCTCCAGAACCATTCCATGATGCATCGTCTGAAGTAGCAGCAATCAAGTCATTTGCTCCAGCGGAATAATCTGAAAACGTCAAAGTCTTAGATGTAGGATTATATGATATACCTGTAGTCAACTGAGATGTTCCGTCGGCATAAGCACCGAAATTATAAGTTTTATCTACTTGCCAATAAGCGGTCTCATCAGGAGTCCAAACAGCACCGCTACCCACAGAAGCACCCGAAACCTTTACATTGTTGAACACATCAACCCATGACGATTCATTTTGATAATCACCATACACCCAAAACTGCTTGAAATCGGCATTCGTCACATCTGCTCTTGTGGTATTGTTTACAAAAGCATTCGAAAAATTGATTGCACGAGACTGAGGTATATCTACCACTTCATTGTTCGTACAACCGGTTAAGGCTATAACAGCCGCTCCAAGAATCCATAAACTTTTTTTCATAACTTCTACAATTAAAAATTAAATAAATTACTTATTGTTTTTTATATCTTTTAGTTTAACGGAAGTTCTACATCGATATATTCTCCCCAACCATCCACTGTCACGTCAAAACTGCCGCTTCCTTCTGTTCCTTCTTCATCCGATATTTCAATATCTTTCACGACAATAACGCCACCGCGAGGCTGCCCTGTAACCTGATCTGTCACATCAAACTCAAAAGTCTTGAATTTTCCGTTCAACATTCGTACCTCCAAGTTCAAGGCATAGTGCTTTCCCTGTCTACCCGTAACATAATGATCTCCCGGATAATCCGGCACTCCGAACGAATAAACAAGAGCTTCTGCACCGAAATCTTCTACCGTGCAATCGAACATCACCGTTACGGCATCCGCACCCGTATGTCCGTCTTCGAGGTAAACGCTTTCTGCCATACCCGCCAATGCACCTCGTGCCAATGCCACATATTGCGCACCCTTTTTAAATTCGTAACGTATCAGATAGGTATAAGTCAACGGACGCATAATAACAGGTAACTCTATCGACTCTAACGTACGTTCTGCAAAATGCTCTTTCACATAAGCACCATAAAGCATATCCGGCGGACTTACCGTGCGTTCTCCGGCATGCAACTCTTTAAAACTACTGCGCGTACGAGTACGGGTCGTAGCCGAAGCAGATGCCGAAGTGGTAAGATCATTAAAAAGAATGTATTCGGTATCATTATTATAAAACAGCAATGAATGGACACCCTCTTTCATGGGCAAACGGCCACCCTCTGCCGACAAATTATTTTCGGAGAAACCGCCACCGGCAGAATAGACAAGAGCCCGGATGCCCTCAGCAATATCCGGACGCAATTCATCATATTCACGTCCCCACAAAACGTTCCAATTTTGTTCCCAATCAAAATCATAAGTACGTTCCCACTCCTGTTCCCAATCGGCGGCCACCATCGTTTTTACCGAAGCACTATGTAGCTCATGGTCATAACATAAATCTTTCCGGCATCCGAAAGTCAATAGAAGCAGTATCAGAAACACTCCGTACCTTATCATCGCAGAGAGACAGTGTTTCATCTTCTACCTCCTTTCCTTTCCATCCAACAACCGATATTCCAGACAAAAGCCAACTTCAGTTTTAATGGACCGAAATAATTGGTACGTATCGACTGTTGATACACATAATGTTCGTCAATAGGTAAATAATCTTCAGAATTTGCATGCAGAAAACCCGCACCGATACCGGCTTCTAAAGCAAAATATTTTCCGATAGGAAACATATATCCGTAACTGATACCGGCATACTCGCCTTCACCTTTATAACCTCGATTTCCGTTCTCCAGATCATACCAGCCTCCACCGATGAACAGTCCGAAATAATGTCCTTTACGAGTTCCTTCGGATTTGAACCAATACCGCACTTCGGGACTAATCTGTGCCAACTGGTAATATTTATGCTTCGTATCTTTATGCCACCACGCCATAGTACCTTCTAAATTGACCGACCAATGTTTGTTGAAACGGTATTCCAATTCTAACGAAGGCATAAGCAATACATCATAAAGGAGATTGGTTTTGATAGACAAAGGAATGTTACGATGAGAATATTTCGACTCACGGTTCATTATAGAAACCGACTCTACTTCCGGTATTCCTTCAAGTTCTTTTTTGAAAATCGTGTCGAACTCTATAACCGCTTCAAAAGGGATCGTATCTAATTGTGTCGATATTTTCCTTGAATATACCGTATCAGATTTTTCTTCTACTTCCGGAATAGAATTCTGTGCTACGGAAGGGACATTCAAATACTCAACATCCACTAATGCCACAATATCCCTCATTCCTTTATAGGGTACGGCTTTATTAGATGTACGATAATAAGCCTCTTTCATTCCCAAATGGGTAATAAAATAAGATTTTACCTGATTACTGCGATTTTTAGCTGCCGCCATATTTTCCTTTTCTGTAGGATAAGACTGGCAAAAACCCTGAATGCGAATAACCGCATCACCGCTAACAATCGCTTTACGATGCATCCTGAGCAATTTCATAGCTTGAGAAATTGCTTTTTCATTACCATTATAAGGAGAATAAAACATCAGTTGCTTAGGCACAAAGCGAAATAGAATAGCCGTATCCGAACAAAAAGGGACATTTTTTCCTTTCTCCCAATCCTGCCCCTGGCTTATCTGTACAGGAATAAATAACAAAATTAATATATAAACTATATTTTTTATACGCATTTTTAGTATGTTGAATATATCTAAAAACTTTCAATACTATTTCGTCAACTAAAAACCACTCATATATTAAATTGTAAAACAACAACTTAATATAATAATCATAAAAAAACAGAACAAAAAAATGTTCGTTTTATTATACAAAAGGGTTTTAGCTTAAATCGAAAAATATGTTTATATATATAATCTTATAAACGTTTGAAAGACAAATTGTTCTATATTTATTATAAAGTATGAGAAAAAAGCATTACTTTTGTCCAATCAAACGAACATTTAATTAGACAAAACCATATAGTAAATAAGTGTTGTTATGTTACTTTATAAAAAAGGGAATAGGGGACTTAAAAGGTGATGTATAAGACTATTTCAGACATTCTTTGAAATAGTCTTTTTTAGTTAAATATATATAGGATAAATTTTCCACGGTACAATAACTTATACATAATTTTCAATTAAATAGACTCCAAGCTAAACATTCAAAGGGCACTTCATTTTATGCACACTCTCTTTTCAGTTTTATAGCCTTTCTAAATTTTGTACGGGTCAGATTGGAAGGTTTCTTTCGAGAATGTCTTTTATACGTAGCCGATATCGGACTAAAAGACATCGATATCCAAGTTCCTAAATTAATGTCAATGTATATTTCAACCACGCATAAATTTGATATCCCCAAGCATAATGGGCATTGCTATTCGGGTGATAATGGGAGGTATCATAAGCCGGTGTCCTTAATCCGGAGCTCGAGATTTCATAAGGTACTGACTCTGCCGACGGCTGAACATAATAATTAGGAATATAAAAAATCTTTTCGGCAGGATTTTCCAACTGTTGCAAAACAGGATTCCAAGACCAGCATTTATAATGCAGATTATTTTTAAGTAAAGTCATGGCATTGGAAGAAAAATCATAATCCGGATAATATTTCGAAAAAGCCGTACCGAACGCATCGGTCAGTGACAATCCGACAATCATATCGGGAAACTCTTCTTTAATACGGGAAACCAAAGAAGCGATCTGGTCTTTATATTCCTGATTATAAAGGTCATTTAATCCTAACTGAATAATAACATGTGTGGGAGTACACACATACGCATCGGTTACAGTTTCTGCCGACAAAGGTTTTCCGTTATCGGTATGCGTTCTAAAACGTTTCAAATAGGCTGCTAATGAGAATTTATTCTCCCCCGGCCGATTTTCATCATAAAAAGGATTTTCGGCTTTTTCTACAACACGAGAATAGAGATAATCCGAAAGCCTCCAACCGCCCCGGCATTCGCCATATCCGGTACAAGTCACAATTCCCTCGTCCGTAAGGACACTAAAGGTATTTTTATTTGTCGTACCGATGGTTATAAAATCCGACACTGTCGGCATTGTACCATCAGAATATCTATCCTGCATAAAAAACTGCCGGGCAATCGACCAAGAAACCGACGCTCTTCCTTCGGGGCAATTCCACTGTCCTCCATATCCGGCACCCACACTATCTCCTATCGGAAGCAAGCGTATCTGCCGACCTTTACCTACCGTTGATTTTGTCGAAACCCGAGTAATCATAACCGGAACATCGCATTTATTTATCCCAACCGAAATATCAGTCTCCTGGACATCCGAATTTTGAACAGATTGATCGCTCCCGAACGGCAACTGATCGTTACCGGTAGCCTGAAAAAAAAGCGGAGCTCGTTTCTTCAGGTAAAACATGTGATCGAGATACAGTACGGGCAGATCGGGATAAGGTTCTTCGCCCTCATGATAAACTGCATATATTTTCTGGGGATACACAGGAGTATAAATCTCCTCCTCTTTGTCACAAGAAAACAACAAAAGCGACAATAATAGCGATATGAAAACCTTATACTTCATTTATTATAACAGATACAAACCATGTTCCCTTAACGACTGCCAAAGCGGAGTAGTGATAAACTGATCAAAACTTCCGAAATGACAGGCTTTGAATTCAATCTCCAAATCTTTCAAAGTTACCGTTTTCTCATTTTTATCCGATAACCGGATTAACAAATTTTCCAGCCACTTTCCCCAATCGGCTTTTAACTGAAAACGGGCATCTCCATCACGAAAACGGAACAAGAACTCGGCAGTACGGACATTTTTTCCTTTCTTATTCCGGTCATAATAACGCACTTCCGGTAGTAGCGCTAACAAACAATATACTTTCTTATGCCCATCACGCTGCACACAATCTTGTTCATCAACAAGAAAACGAGCGACATAAGTTGGCGGAATTTGTGTCTTGGGAACCGGATCATCAAACCATTTATGCAAAGGCAGCTCAAAACCAGCTCCACGCATATAATTATATAGAGATTTCCGCAATCCCTCTCCGAAAATATCATGATCAGCTCCGGCAGTATCTTCAAAATCAACATCATTTCGTGCAAACCCTCCGAACGGTTTTTCGGTAATTCGCACCGTATATTTCTCGGGATGGCATCCTACCGGACTATGAGCTGTCAAGGCAAACCGATGCCAAAAAGCAGATTGCACCAGTCCGTTCAAAAAAAGTTGCCGTACGACTTCTAACGAATCGATCGTTTCCTGAGCTGTTTCAGAAGGAAACCCATACATCAAATAAGCATGCACCATAATTCCGGCAGCAGTAAAATGATCGGTCACTCGAGAAACCTGCTCCAAAGAGACACCTTTATTGATCAATTTCAACAAACGGTCAGAGGCAACCTCCAAACCTCCTGAGACGGCTATGCACCCGGACTGCTTCAACAAACGGCAGAGATCTCGTGTATAACTCTTTTCAAACCGTACGTTCGTCCACCACACAACAGACATACGACGTTTCAATATTTCCAACGCCAACTCTTTCAACAGCATAGGAGGCGCTGCCTCATCTACAAAATGAAAGCCTCTTTCTCCTGTAAGACGTATCATCTCCTCCATTCGATCGGCAATTTCGACTGCCGTCAAAGGCTCATATCGACCTATATAATCAAGAGACCCATCGCAAAAAGCACATTTCCCCCAGTAACAGCCATGCGCCAGAATCAATTTGTTCCATCGTCCGTTACTCCACAGGGCATGCATCGGATTAGTGACCTCGATAACCGAAAGATATTTATCCAACGGCAGTCCTGCATAATCGGGAACACCCCTTTCCCGCATCGGAACATCCGGAATTTCAGGATTGTTCAAATAACGAACTTCTCCGTCCCGACATAAATAAGTGCGGACATAATTCGCTTCATTCCCGACCAATAGCTGACGTAAAGGCGTTTCACCGTCATCCAACGTAATAAAATCGACATATTCAAATACCCGAACATCGGACAATTGCCGTAATTCGGTAGAGGCAAATCCTCCACCCATCTCCACCCGAATATCAGGATAATTATCTTTTATAAATTTACCGCAACGTAATGCACTGTACAGATTTCCCGGAAAAGGAACGGACAGCATCACCCAATCCGGATTGCAACTTTCTATTTTTTCCCGCAAAACAGAAAACATCAACCGATCTATATAAGTAAGGGATTTATGCAATTCCTTATACAACTCGTCAAAAGATGAAGCCGAACGGCCCAGTCTCTCGGCATAACGGCTAAAACCGAAATGAGGATCGATAACTCCCGTGATAAAGTCGGCAATATCCTCGAGATAAAGCGTTACAAGATGCCTGGCCTTATCTTGTAATCCCATCGTACCGAATGCCCACTCCATATCTTCTTCCTCAGGTTTTCGATTACCTGCGGGGAGAAAAGATCTTTCGCAAATCGTATGAGCCAAAGTTTGCTCTCTTCCTTGCAAATAAGCTATTGCCCTATCTACTGTCAGAACATATTCTTCCCGGAGGACAAATGTTCTACGAAATTCCGGAGTAATATGCGATGAATAATATAATTCTGCCTCACGAAACATCCGACGAAGCCCTTCTTTTGAAAAAATCCGCAAGATTACTTCCAAACCAAGATCCATCTGATCGGACTTTATTCCTAATGTATTAAGATACCCTTTCAAACAAGCGGTTGCCGGATAAGGTGTATTTAACTGCGTAAAAGGCGGCGTAATCAATAATACAATATGATCGGACATAGTATTTCGTTTAACAATGAAACAAAAGTATCAAATTCCTGCCATATTCCCAATATTATCCGTCCCGATAAACGATAAGATATCCGTTCTACCGAGAATTACAGGATATCCCACCAATTAAAAAAGGTATAAAACCATAAATCGAACCGAGCCAAGCATAACCGAATCGAACAAACAAATGTCATGCTTTTTTTCACTTAATTACTGCCAATGCTACCATAGAAATACTAAAAACACACAAACTATTCAATCAACTCTCATTTCACGACCCGGACGCTACGTCTCTGTTGAAATTCACAGAAGCAATAGAAGTAACCGAATAACCCGATCAAAAAAACGACAGTCCTTAATCGGATCGTAATCCGGAGACCTCCTGTATCGTTCCAACCCACTTATCCGATGTGATCCACAAACCTCATAACATACACCACCTATTCTTTCGACAATCGACTTTTCCCGTACCGGTAAGAAAATTAACGAATAACATTCAACTATTCACCGGAACAGTTTGTTTAATTAAAAGCTTGTTTAAATTTTGATCGGATCGGTTTTGTGATCGCTTTTTGTTTTTATAAGAATAACCGCGAACAGACCGAAAGAAAATAGAAAGAATGCTCTAATTGAATCTCTATCGGGAAATTTAAACCGGCTCTTAGGCAACGATAAACAGTAAAAGTCATGAAAATATTTTCTGCGATTCTAATTTCAGGAGTCTTTCTTACGACAGCATGCACTCAAAAGGAAAACACCGTGATATACAAAGGAAATACTTACACGGTATATGACAACCGGGTAGAACAAGGTAAATTCAGAGCAGTTGCCATTTCAAAAGACGAAATACGATCTGATTATGAAAGCCCTGCGGACAAAGGTTACTCTCCTACCATACATTTCAAATTCAGTATCAATAGCCGTGATAACGAACTCCCGGCAGGTGAAGAACATATCATCACTTTAAAACCCCAGAACGATACATGTGTTTCTCCGGTAATTCTGTTCGGCGAAAGATACACGGCCATCGATACGAATGCCGAGTCTATTCCGTTGCCTCATCGTACGGTATGGACAGTCAAAGTCGATATGTCTCCCATGTTCGAAGCTTTTAAAAAACAAGGATTTTACAAAACTCCGACAGGAGACATCATTTCGGAATCCGATTTCAAAGGAGTATATATCGCCGGTGGCAGCGAACCGATGACATGGGACTTTGAAAACCTGTATAGTCGGGAGGGCACGGAACTTTCTGATCCGGACAAAAACGGTATATATGAGATTTCTCTTACGATGAACACCAAAGAACCACGCAAAGAAAACTATTCTGTATGGAGCTTATCTGCCGACATCGACGCATTTCCTCAATATGGTTCACAGCAACTCCTGATAGATGCCTTATACCGCATGTCTTTGAATGAACTATTAGACAATATTCGTCCGGACGGAACTCTCCGTGCCGGTGCAGCATGGGATGGAGTGTGGACTCGCGACATCAGTTACTCCATTTATCTGGCACTCGCCTATATTTATCCGGATGCTGCGCAAAAAAGTCTTGTCGCAAAAGTCAACAATAATCGGATCATTCAAGATACGGGAACAGGGGGAGCATGGCCTGTATCGAGCGACCGGATGATCTGGAGCGTAGCGGCATGGGAACTTTATAAATACACCGGAGATAAAGAGTGGCTGCAATATGCTTTTGAAGTAATCCGCAACTCGGCTCAAGATGATCAATTTACATTAAAAGACCCTACGACGGGATTATTCAGGGGAGAGCAAAGTTATCTCGATTGGAGAGAACAATCTTATCCTCGTTGGATGCAGCCGGCAGATATTTATCAGTCGCTTTGTCTGGGAACAAATGCCGTACATTGTCGAACATACGGCATTTTGGCTGAAATGGCCGCCGAATTGGGGAAAGATGCGTCAATATTCCAACAGCAGGCCGATTCTCTGAAAACAGCGATAAACCGTCATTTATGGATAGAGACGAAAGAATATTACGGACAATATTTATACGGAGGTATCTATCCCATATTGTCACCGGGCATCGATAATCTCGGCGAATCGCTAAGTATTTTGTTCGATATAGCCTCCAACGAACAGGCACGCCGCATGATAGCCCGCATACCGGTCGCTGAATACGGTGCAACGAGCATTTACCCACAAATAGGCGAAATAAAGCCGTATCATAATAATGCCGTGTGGCCGTTCGTACAAGCGTTTTGGAATCTGGCTTCAGCTAAAGCAGAAAACGAAGCTTCGGTAACTCGAGGTTTGGGCGCATTATATCGTGCAGCAGCTTTATTTACCACGAATAAAGAATTATTCGTCGCATCGACAGGTGATTACAGCGGTACGGCAGTAAATTCGGATAAAATGTTATGGAGTCTGTCAGGTAATATCGCCATGATATACCGACTGTTTTACGGAATGAAATTCGAGACGGACGGAATACGTTTTACTCCTTTTGTTCCCCAAAGTATTGCAGGCAATAAAAGGATATCGAACTTCAACTACCGGAAAGCCGTGCTTCAAATAGACCTTTCGGGTACGGGAAACCGCATAAAAAAATTTACGATCGACAATGAGGAACAGGCAGAGGCTTTTTTCCCTGCAACACTGACAGGAATGCACACGATCAAAATAGAGTTGGAAACGGATTTCCGGACACGGGACAGCATCACGGTGCGTCCTATAACCGACATGCCCGAAACCAGTCGACTGGGTTATCAAAAAGACAACAATACCCTCGAAATATTAAACTATAGCCCCGACAACCGATATATCGTTTATCTTAACGGTAAAGGCGAGCGCATTATCATGCAGCGTTATTACGGTCTTCCGGTGTTGGATCGTTTCACCCGGGTCGCTGCCGTCCCGGTAAACCGGAGCGGAGTTGCAGGTTTTACCGGCAAACCTTTTACGTGGTTACCTCCACACAGCGAAATACGGATAGAAGCAGAGTCGGTAATTCCCAAATCACCAATAAAAGGATCAGAATATTCGGGTAAGGGATTCATCGAAATCAGCAAGACGAAAAATCGAAAAATAGATTTAATGATTCCGATAAACATTCCGGGGCAATATGCAATAGACGTACGATACGCAAATGGAAACGGACCTATCAACACACAAAACAAATGTGCAATACGCTCGCTTTTTGCAAACGGACAATTTAAAGGAGCATTGGTAATGCCTCAACGGGGAGAAAACGAATGGGCGAACTGGGGATATTCTAACCCGGTAATCGTTAACCTGAATCGAGGCGGGAATAAAATTTCGATTCGGTTTATCTCTCCACAAGATGAAAACATGAACGGAGAGATAAACAGCGCATTGATCGATTTCATTCGATTAAGACGCATCGGAGACATAAATAAAACTCCGGAAGCACGTCCAATCTGGTTACCTAAAGAATAAAAACACTGATTAAAATTACGATATGAGAAAATTAATTTCCTTTTGTTTATTCTTTTTCTGCATAGCCGGGTTGCAGGCTGCAATCAATATTAAACGTATAGATCCGGCTTTCTGGTGGTGCGGTATGAAAAACAAAGAATTGCAAATCATGGTATACGGCGATAAAATCGGTGACGCGAAAGCATCTCTCAAATATCCGGGTGTCACCTTAGAAAAAACCGTACGCCTCGACAGTCCCAATTACCTATTTTTATATCTGAATATATCGGATAATGCAAAACCGGGTAAGATGACCATCCGATTCGATCAGGGAAAAGAACACACATCCCGCACTTTCGAATTACTACAACGGAACGGACCCGACCGGGACTATACGGGATTCGATGCATCGGACGTACTGTATTTGATCATGCCCGACCGATTTGCCGATGGAGACCCGAAAACAAATGTAATACCGTCCATGCGGTTTCCTGCTCCTGTAAATCGTAATGATCCCAATGCCCGTCATGGAGGCGATCTGCAAGGCATAGAACAACATCTGGATTATATACAAAATCTGGGAGTGACAGCTATCTGGCTGAATCCGGTACTGGAGAACGACATGCCGGGAGGATCTTATCACGGATACGCTACGACGGATTACTACAAAGTAGATCCGCGCTTCGGGACGAATGAATATTACAAAGGGCTGATTGAAAAATGTCACGAACGAAATATGAAAGTGGTAATGGACATGATCTTCAACCACTGCGGGAGTGAACATATATGGTTTCTCGACCGCCCTTCGAAAGATTGGTTCAACTTTCCGGACGGATATGTACAGACTTCTTATCGGTTGACGCCTCATTTCGATCCTTACGTTTCAACTTACGATAAAAATATTATGGATATGGGATGGTTTGTGGAGTCGATGCCCGACCTGAACCAACATAATCCGCACTTGATGAAATACCTTACGCAAAACAGCATCTGGTGGATCGAATACTCCGGTATCGACGGCATAAGAATGGATACTCATCCGTATGTATTTTTCGATTCGATGGCGGAGTGGTGCAAAGAGATTCAGAACGAATATCCCGACTTCAACATCGTAGGAGAATGCTGGTACAATACAGAAGCGGGATCGGCTTACTGGCAGGAAAACAGCATATTGGACAAAACCCGAAATTCGCATCTGAAAACGGTTATGGACTTCCCGCTTCAGGGAATCGTACGGGAGGCTTTTATGTCCCAAACCGACAGTTGGACCGGATTGAACAAAATATACGACCGTCTTGCTCTGGATTTTATGTATAGCGATCCTATGGCTGTACTTACATTCCTCGATAATCATGACACCGACCGATTTTTATCGGAAGAGCCCGATAATCTGGGTTTCTTCAAACAAGCCATTGCATTTTTACTGACGACACGGGGCATCCCGCAAATTTATTATGGAACGGAAATACTGATGCACGGAAACAAAAAGGAAAGCGACGGACTGGTACGGCTCGACTTTCCGGGTGGCTTTCCGGGAGACAAAGTGAATGATTTTATCGCTGCCGACCGGACTCCCTTACAAAATGAAGCTTTCGATTTCATTCAAAAAATCTTGAAATGGCGCAAAGGTAATGAAGTGATCAGTAAAGGCAATATGACACATTTCATGCCGACAAACGGCATTTACCTCTACCAAAGAAAATTTAAAGATAAACGCATCATCGTTATTATGAACGGTAACGATACTGCAAAAAGCATCGATATGAGTCGCTATAAAGAGATACTGAAACCGGGTGAGGGAGGTATAGATATAATCAGCGGAGAACCTTTTATATGCTCCCCTCGAATGGAGTTTGCTCCAAGAGCTTTATATATTATAGATATGACTCCATAGCGTGTTACTATTCGATATGAATACCGGATTGTTCTTAGTCCGGTATTCATATCGGAATTTCCGAATAGCACCCGTTACTCATACCTCAAACATCTCTGTGTCTCCTCTCAAAAGGGAAATTAAATACCAAATGCTGCTCTTAGGAAAGGATAAAAAGCTGTGAAACGTGTTACGACCTTGCTCAATATTTACTTTGAATCATTCCGGAGACTTCAAACCTAACGTAAGACTATCCAGAACAATTGTATATTTCATATTTTCAAGATCTTGCAACGTATAATTCATACTATTAACATATTTTATACTTATTTCCTCACAATCTTTTACCATATTTAAATCATAATCTTTTCCTGATAAATCTTTATATATATATACATATATATCTTCGGTATAAAAATCTAATTCCACTGTACATAGAGTAGTCCCACTTGGTTCTATCTTATGCATTTGGGATGTAAAACAACGACTCGGATTAGGAGAATTATCATATATATGAGTAACATCTCCAATACAACTAAATAAAATCGTTGTATCTATGTCATTATAAATCGTCACTTCTCGTGTTAAAACCTTCCCACATGAAAAATTCCCGAATAGAAATATTATCGATACCACATAAATTAATTTTCTCATAACAACTTTATTTTATATACCATAAACCTCCTGTCAAACTCAAACTCTTTATCAAATCAGAACGAACGGAAGCATCTCTTACATCATAATAACGACCTCTTACCTGCTTTTGCTCTGGATCTAATGAATTTTTCCAAAAGTCCCATCCTTTAATTATTATAATCTACATCTTCACTTCGATAAAATCCCTCAACATTTTCACTCAGATAAATTAACGCCCGCATATTGGCATCTTGCTCCGTCTTAAAAAAACAATGCATCCCATCTCCCGCAGCACTTTTCAAACTCGGAATAGCGACCTTGAACAGGTAACTCCATCCCATCTCCTGGCTCTGCAAATAGTGCCCGTACTCATGCTGAAAGATGACGTTATTGGGATCGGCTTCAATACTACTGCCTCCCATAATATACGAACCCAATGTAAATGCTTTGCTTCCTTTCAAGAATGCCGGTTCTAATTGCGAAACAGTCGCCCCGCCCCAACTGCTTACTTTACGAGTAAAACCAAATAAATTACTAAAATAAGATGCCCAAAAACCGGCAGCTGTTTGCGGAAGTTCCCGAGTGAAACGACTCTTTGTCCGTTGACTTCCTCCGGAAAACAAACCCTTTAGAAGCATATATTCATTCTTAACTCCCTGCCAACCTGTTTTAAAAGGATTCTGTTTTTTGACTAAACCTTTTATAAAATGAGAAAAAAATGCTATAATAAACTCTCCATTCTCATCTTTATAAACCAACGGATTATTCAAGCAATAGGTGTAACGGTTAAAATTTTGGCTGAAATCCGGCATCTGCACATAGGGATCGGGGCTGAGAAAGCGTCCTATTACAGGATCATACAGCCGGGCATTCATGTGTATCAATCCGTGATACTCAACATGTTTATGTCCGCAATACCCCCGCAACAAAAGCAATTCGGGCGTCTCTCCCGGAGCATACAGTTCCTGCGTATCGGGATCGCGGAAACGTCCCCACGGATCGTAACTCAATTCTTGCAATACATTTCCGGATTTGTCTATAACATGGGTAATGCTACCCATATAATCACGACATATATAGAGGTATTCCCACTCATTTTCTCCCCCTATCGGTGACGTACACCAAGCGGTGGTCGCCGAAAAGACATCTCCGTCGAGATACAACACTCCGCCGAAATGATAACCGTTCAGCTCCTCATATTTATTATCCCATGAAAAATGCTCTCTAAAAAATTCTTTTCCGAGAGAATCTGTTCCTTCGATCCTCTCATAATTAAAGTTTCCGTCATAATCATACTGGAACGAAGTTTCTATATCCCCCTCAACTATCTTCTGAGGGCGCAACAATTCATTATAGGTAATTTCTTGTGCAGCCTCCGGAACATAATCTCCGTAAGGTGTAATATACTCTATCGCATAAGGACGGTCTTCGGCATATTCGAAAGACCCGACTCCGGAATGGTCGGTGATGTTTCCCTTTCCGTCATAAGTTATCGTCTTGCCGTTAAATCCTGTGAGACGGTTCAAGGCATCATAAGAAAAATCTTCCCGGATATTCCGCGTATTATCTTGCCGCCAGGTCAGATTTCCGGTATGAGAATCGAATCGGGTACTCATATCCTGAATAATCCGATCACCGCAGGTTACGGTACGTTTTAACGGAAATCCGTACCGGTCGTATTCAAAAGTCCGGGTCAGCGGTCCCGTCTCTATCGATACGGGCAATCCCATATCATTCTCGGCAACAAGCTTCCATGCCGGAGCAGAAGCATCGACTTTGATCTCGGTCTTATGCCCATTGGCATACGTGTAATGCACTCTCCCTATCGTACACGGCAAATAACCGTAATAATTTATCCAACTTATCTGCCCCAACTCATTATAAGCATACTTGCGTTCTAAACTAAAATAATCATCGATATACTGTATATCTTCCGATAAGCGGCCATACCGGTCGTACTTATAAAAACGCGAACCGGTATTTTCGACAACTTGCAATAAACGGTTATAATTGTCATAACCGAACTTGACAGTACGCAACTCTTTATTGTCTTTGGAGATATGAATCGAGTCTTTTCGCCCGTAAGAATCATACAAAGTTCGGGTCTCGACCCCATTCGCATCTTTTTTATAAGTCTGATTTCCAAAAGGACCGTATCTCCACTCGATCGTACCGGCACTCGGATCGGACATTCCGATTTTCTGTCCGTACACATTATAGGTGAATGTGTATGTTACCCGGCGCTGTAATCGATTCGGGCTGACCATCAGGACGCAATGTATATTGTATATCTCCCGCCATATCTGAAACCCGAATCACCCTACCGACTGCATCGAACGTCTTTGAAACTGTTATTCCCTTTTTGGTCTCGGTAACGGTATTCTGCCCGTAATCATACACATCGGTACGTCCCGAAGCATAATCGGTACGGACAAGCCGATCATGAAAGTCATACGTCATCTGATTCCACGCCGAGGGACTCTGAGAACGAAAAGGCAACGATTCCTTTTCGAGCAAACCGTGCTGATTATACACTTTATCGGTAAAGAGATAGTGTCCGTCAAAACGTTGCGCTCCTTTGCGGACTTCCCGGCCTAAAGCGTCCTGAAACAGTTTCTCCGTCGGTTTACCCGTATGGGTTGTCGTTATCTCGGTCAATGCCGACTCCGGTCCCGAAGCCCACGCATAAGTAACGACCGTCTCGGTACTGTCGGGATAAACAGTTCTTAAGGTACGTCCCAAACCGTCATATTCATAATATGTATGCAACCCTTCGGGATTGGTTTCCCGAACCATATTACCGTAAATATCATACTGCCACTGTGTAACCAAATTCATAGGATCGGTCTTTTTAACAGGTCTTCCATAAGCATCGTATTCATAGAAAGTTATTTGATACATAGAGCCATAACTTTGTATGTCGTACGCTATCATATTCTGATCCTCATCATACGTATAATTTTCTTCCGATACAAGAGACGACTCTCCTTTAACTACCGATTTATACATGAGATTTTGATAATCATCATATTCATAACTTTCCGATGTTCGTAAATCCGTTTGACCGGAAGCTGAATATGTTGTAGTACGGGTTTTCAACAATCCGGTATAATATTTACTCTCCGTATCGATATTCTGATAAGTATTTTCGATCGTGGTTTTCAGATCGTCCCCGTAATCGACCACCTCTTTTATCGGATTTTCCTTATCGTCATAGGTATATGTCGTAATATGAGTATTATCGTTTAAAAGATCTTTTTCTGTTTTCCTCAACAATAACGATTTCACGGTCTTATCGTCATGCAACACAAAATCATATTCAAAATCGGATACGGTCTGCTCGGTCTCTTCTTTCAGCAAGATACCGTAACGGGTTGGATCGAAAATCTTTTTACCATACCAGAACCGCAGCCCGTCAATCGTATTGACGGTTTTAAATCCTCTGAAACCCAGCCCCTGCACATGAGATATACCTCCTTCATAACTGAATTGCAACGATTCGAAAAGCGTTCCTCCGCTATAACCGTCTTTTGCCGTGGTTATCCATATCGGCGCAGTAAAATCGATATAAGGGAAAACCGCTCCTTGCCCAATCTTATAATTGTAACCGCTATTCATTTTTTGATAAGAAAAACGAATCTCGTTGCCGGTACTGGTATAAGCGGCAGAAAGTAAACGGGATTGTGACTGATCTATTCCGTAATTGATCTTATACACTTCATTCTTATACAACCCGTACAAAAACAAATGATTAGTAGCCTGCATCACGGTAGCGGGGACTAATATCGCCGGATTGGATAAGGTCGCGGTGACGATATTATTCGGTTCATAAACAATGACGTTATTTCTTACCGGATATATTTTGACCTCTTTATTCTCCTTTTGACACACAATATCGAGAATCCCGTCATTGTCCATATCTTGCATAAGCAGATTATCGCTTTTCTCTACGGGGAAACCCGGTATGGATTCCAACTTATACTCCGTACCGGTAGAAAACAACACCTGCCACTGAGTATCCTCGGTCCGCCACGTATAATTTACATGACTGCCATGATCCGGGCAAGTAAAATCGGATGTTAATCCAGCCCCGCATTCCACACAGGTATAACCGGGCTGTATATATTGTTCACAGGTATAACACCATACATCCGGCAAACCGGTCATGGAATTAAATCCTTCATATCCGAAATCATGCCCATGACATACAGGACATTCTCTCGGAGAATAGACAGGGACGTATTCGGTCCGGGTACGAACGAATTCCGGGGAAATGATAAAATCGGTTTTAGCATCACCGTTTACATCGGACAGCAGCATTCGCTTATCCGACAAAAAAGAATTCGATATCCGGTTATCGGAGTATATCTTGTTTAATTGCCAATCTCCATTTACAGAAACAAATGTATAGATATCGAAACCTGCGGGATGAATATGACAAATATCGGCTTTGCCATCTCCATCGAAATCAACTACCGTCACCATATCAGCGCCCATATTGTAATTAAACACGGGTCTTTGAAACACAGGTGATAATATCTGATCCAAATCGAACAGATAACATACGGATTTATGCTGAGCCATATCTAACGGGGCATTCATCGAAACCGCAAATATCTCATCCTTTCCGTCCCCTGTAAAATCTCCGCTCAAATAGGTTTTAGGACAGAATGAATAGGTATCTTTCTTTTTTATCGCATCTCCCGTAAAATAATAAACATCTTCTTTCAGATCCACTCCGGTATTCATATAGGCCGGAGCATAGGCTGCGATGCAAACCACATCCTTTCCCGACATCACTCCGCTATTGATACGTACGATCTCGTCACCCGGGACATAGTCGATATTGGCGCAAAAAGCAGAATTAAATCCTGCTTCAACTTGAAGCTCAAGAGCATAAGCCGAATTCGATCCGATGCCCGGATAAAGGTTCAATTTATGACTCGGATCAAGCGCGACATAATAATATTCTTCTTGCGGATTTCGGTATAGTCCGGGATCAGGATATGAGATAATCCCGTCATCATCACTGCCGTATGACAACTTTCCGGAACGGACGACTAACTCTTCCATATCGGGATAGTATAAAGAAATACTCGACGTATATTGTCTAATACCTCCCTGATTACCGGAAGCATAGGCAAAACGCAAGGGGGCAAGGCGAGTTTTCGAACCGACCAAGCAATTAATTTCGCTTAACAAAGAGGGTGTCGTATTTTTGTAGGACATTGAATAAATCTTCACGATATTGGTGTCGAGTTTTATCATGATTCCCTGCAATAAACGAGGTTCTTTCTTTTCAATGCCTGCCGTATAAGATAAAGGAATATCTTGTCGATGCTCCCCATAAATAAAATCTACATGGACAAAATGTCCGGGATTATCGACCGGACCTCTACCTCCATACGAAACGGAAAGCAAGTAATGATGCCCGTATTTATACTCGTAAGTATAATCGATATGATTGCCGGCAACATCGGTCACTCTCGATAAAGGATACTCCAATCCGTCATTAACAACCGGCTTATAAAGCGATTGCGAACCGTCAGGACGAAATACGGTAAACGACACGATTTTGTCCCCTTGCGTAAGACATTTTACCTTGATATTTCCTTTTTCGGTACGATACCACCCGGACGACTGTTCGACAAGCTGAGATCCGTCAAGTTGAAATGCAGCCGAAGCATCGGTTACAGCAGGGGCGGTCTTATCATTGTAATATCCATTGAAATCGACACTGTTTATGGATGAGAATCCTTGTAATCGCCATCCCCATCCCAAAACTCCGTCACCGCTGAATTGTGTATAACATAATGAAATTTCCGGAGCGCATTCTCCTCGTCCTTTCGGCAATTCGATAGGGACCTCGCAGATCGTCGAGCCTAAAGGACTGACCGAAGTATGAACGGTGATCTCTCCGGGGGTATATAAAGGACTTATGGCTGTCGACACGTTTTTCATTTCCGGCTCTTTGTAAGCCTGAATATCCCGCATCAATTGTTCTAACGTCGAGTCCGGCAAAATCTCCGGATTTTGTACCCAATCGACATGTTTTATCACTGCCGTATCCGAATTTCGAATCGGTTGAGGATATGATCCTCCTAAAGTCTGTGCATAAACTCCGAATGCAAGACACAACAAAAATAAGGTTAACGATGTGCGCATATGACAATGATAGCAAGTTATTCCTTTATTATTTTCCAGGTTGCAGATTTTCCATTTAATGTCATTTTCAGGATGTAATTTCCGGCCGGCTGATTGCTAAGGTCAAAAGAGACTTTTGACGAAACGATTTTTCGGGTGGCAATACATTTTCCGTTCATGGTAAAAATTTTCACATCTCCCGATAGTTCTTCCGTATTACCGGAAATGGCAATCGTTATTTGTCCCTTGGTCGGATTAGGGTAAAAACGAACGGTCTGCCCGGCAAATTTTTCAGATAAAGGTTTCTCATCTTCCGGATCGGCCAATGCCCGGTTTTGAACCCGACTTAATACAATCTCTCTCCTAACACGATTTCCCGAAACATCATAAGAATAGCGAATTTTAGTCTGCGCCTGCAAAATCCCTGCAAAACAACAAACGAGACACAAAGAATATAGTTTTTTCATGATCGGATAAGATAATTTGGTTACTGTTTTATATTTCAAACTTAGAAAATACAGTATTAAAAAACAGAGATAATATTTATTACATTTTTATTAAAATAGATGTAAAAAGGGTTATCTCTATAAAATAAATATCCTATTCGGCCTTTATTTACCTATATAAGACCGAACAGGATACTTTTCTCCCTAAGTAAAAAATAAGTAATCAAACTTTGCCAGTATTCCCTCGTTTCAATAAAATACATAAAAAATATCCGAGAATACTACCCATCCATTTTCTCAAAAATGATCGACATTTTGTTTCTTAAAAATTCCATCCCACTAAATAAAAACAGAATACCCTCGAATCTTCATATTTCGAGGGTATTCTGTTTTATGTCAATTATCGTATCCCGATAAATGAAAGATAAATTATTTCTTCAGCAAAGCCTTCACCTGTTTCAAGACATTTTCGGTCGTGAATCCGAGTTTCTCATCAAGTACCTGATAAGAAGCAGAATATCCGAAATGTTCGAGTCCCCAAACGACACCGTTCTTTCCTACCAAACGAGCCAAAGTCGAAGGCAAACCGGCCGTAAGTCCGAATACCGGAAGGTTTGAAGGAATTACAGATTCCTGATATTCTTTCGACTGATTGAAGAAAAGTCCTTCGGACGGAGCAGAAACTACTTGAACTTTTATTCCTGCTTCATTCAACAACGGAGCAGCTTCTGCAAGAGTAGAAACCTCCGATCCGTTAGCGACCAACACGACATCCGGATTTTCATCCTTAATCACGACATAAGCTCCTTTAGCCGCTTGCAAAGCTTCTTCGAAACGATCTCCCGAAGCAGCAGGCAGATCTTTGATATTCTGACGGGAAAGAATCAAAGCAGTAGGAGTTTCGGTATTTTCCATTGCCAATTTCCATGCCACACTAGTTTCCGGACCATCAGCGGGACGCAACACCAACATACTGTTTTTACCATGATGATTTTTAAGCTGTTCCAATAAACGAATCTGAGCTTCCTGTTCTACCGGTTGATGTGTAGGGCCATCTTCTCCTACACGGAAAGCATCGTGCGTCCAGATATATTTTACAGGAACTTCCATCAGTGCCGCCATACGTGCTGCGGGTTTCATATAATCGGAAAATACGAAGAATGTTCCGCATGCTCCTATAACACCGCCATGCAGCATCATCCCATTCATAATGGCAGCCATAGTAAGTTCGCTCACTCCAGCCTGTAAAAAAGCTCCGGTAAAATCCCCACTCTTGAAAGCATGCGTCTTTTTCAAGAATCCGTCGGTTTTATCCGAATTAGCTAAATCGGCAGATGAAACAATCATATTCTCGATCTGCTCCGCAAAAACAGCCAATACGTTTGCCGATGCAGCACGAGTAGCAATTCCCGGTTTCTGAGCAATAGCTTTATAATCGATTTCAGGAGCTTTTCCGGAAAAGAACTGATGCAATTTCACTGCAAGCTCAGGATTTTCTTTCTCCCAAGCTGCTTGTTTAGCCTTGCGATCAGCAGCAACTTTCAACAATTCGGCTTTACGGTCGGCATACAATTTTTCCACTTCTGGAAAGATAGCGAACGGCTCGTCCGGATTTCCCCCCAAATGAGCAATGGTCTTCGCAAAAGAAGCACCGGCAGCACTCAAAGGTTGCCCATGCGTAGAACATTTCCCTTCATAAGATTGTCCTTCTTCGGTCACAACACCCTTACCCATAATCGTTTTACCGATGATCAAAGTCGGACGGCTCTGCTCCTGCCCGGCCTCGATAAGAGCACCTCTGATTGCATCTGCATCATTACCGTTTATTTCAAGGACATTCCATCCCCATGCCCGGTATTTGGCGGCAGTATCTTCCTTAGTTACGGCATCGGTATCGGTAGATAATTGTATGTCATTACTGTCATAGAACATGATCAGATTGTTCAAACCTAAATAACCGGCAATGCGTCCAGCCCCTTGAGAAATCTCTTCCTGAATACCTCCGTCCGAAATAAATGCATACGTTTTATGAGCCATCCAATCACCGAAACGGGCAACTAAAAAACGTTCGGCTATTGCCGCCCCGACTGCCATCGCATGACCTTGTCCCAAAGGACCTGAAGTATTCTCGATACCTCTCATCACATCGACTTCGGGATGTCCCGGTGTAGGACTTCCCCACTGACGGAATTGTTTCAGTTCATCAAGCGTAAATTTTCCGGTTAATGCCAATACCGAATAAAGCATCGGAGACATGTGGCCGGGATCAAGAAAAAAGCGGTCACGATTAATCCATTTAGGATCAGAAGGATCATACACTAAAAATTCGGCAAAAAGGGTGTTTACGAAATCAGCACCCCCCATCGCTCCACCGGGATGACCCGACTTCGCTTTTTCAACCATCGATGCAGCCAAGATACGGATATTATCAGCTGCTTTGTTAAGTACAGTCGTATTTGTCATGGGATAATGTATTTTTTACAAAGATAAGGATTATTCTCTATTTAAAAAAGAGTTCTCCAAAGGTTAAAAACCGAAATGAAAAGCCTATAAAAAAGTATTTGTAATCTGCCAAAAGTACTTACTGTATTTATAACAATTATATAATTTCACATAGTCTATTTACTAAATAGATATAAAAGCAATATCTTATTGTAGATATAGATACTGACTTATGGGTAAAGTATTATATCTGACATTTTTATATCGTAAATAAAGATTAAATTCCATATACTATTCAATCTCTTCCAACAGTTTCCAACCCCGTTCAAGGGAAAATAAATAAGACTTGTAACGGCACTTTTGATAATATCTCATCAACCACGGAATAGCTAAAAAAAGGACTATAAAAAAGACTAAGATATAACTCATTTCTTTTAATTCATCAAATTGGTTCAAATACATAATAATAAATCTAATCGCCATACCGTAAAAAAACACTAAACAAATAATAAAATCAAAATGCATCTTCCGTTCTAACTGCTTTTTAAGGATTATTCCCGACTCTTTAACAGAACATAAATCTGCAGATTTTATAAACAGTCGATACCCCCAAATAACAGAAAAGAGTATAAATAATAAAAAAATATTTACGACCCACAAAGGGAAAGACGCCCTTCCCATTAAAACTGAATGCCAAATATTACTTGTTACCGATAAAATAAAAAAGAAAGCAAATAAACATATCAGACTTTTCTGACGGTGTAAAACACGAGAAATTACAACAGAATGCTTTTTATGTATTATTTCCTTGATATCAATAGATTTACATTCCATTCCAGTATACATCTCTTTCCAAATTTTTTTCAAATCATTGTCTTCCATTTTGTATTCGTTTAATAAGTTGTTTTTTGATTCTATTAATTTTCACTCCAACATTCGTATCAGAAATTCCTATAATAGCAGAGATTTCTTTGTATTCATAACCTTCGAGATAAAGAATTATAATTGCTTTTTCTACATCTGGCAACTGATTAATGGCTTGATATAATCTTTCTCTTTCGTCTACCACATAATTTTCTTCCAAACAACTATCACATATACTGTCTTCCTGTGCCGACAATCCTTTACAAACAGGCAGTATCGATTCTTTCCGTACAAGATCAATGGCTGCATTTAAAGCAACCCGATACAACCAAGTCGAGAAAGCACACTTTTGTTTGAACTTCGGATATGCTTTCCATAATCGAATCAATATCTCCTGATAATAATCCTCACGGTACGGATGCTGATAAAAATAAATATTGCATATTCTCTGCAAAATTCCTTGATTCTGGTTAATCAGCTTTACGAAGTCCTCTTCCATTTTTTCCATTTTTTAAGATGTTTTGAAAAGTTAGTCGTATTGCAGTCATCAATTCTTACAAAAAAAAACAGATCGCCTTATAAAATATGTTTATATACTTAATGGATAAAATTTAAACAAAACTCTAAGAGCCTGTCGTCTAAATTTTACTCGGATCAGGGTTGAGAATTTCTTGCAAGTATGTTTTTATGAGGAGGATAGCGAGTATCTGACGAGAGAAAACGGGGAAAAAGACCGAAAGAAAACGCAAAGATGACCTGATAATATTTTTTGTCGGAAAATTGAGATAGGCCCTTAAACTGATCGACAAAATCGTACAAAATATCGACACAAAAGGTATCAATAATATGTATATAGGTGAATTGAAGAACAAAGAAATGCAGACATATCGAAAACGAGGAAAGATAAAGGCATTGAGAGCGGCAAAAAAAGCAGCCTATCTCACTGAATCTCTCGGTAAACAATTAGGAGATGTCATACGCATTGTAGAACCGCGAGAAAGTATAAACGACTATACTCTTTCTGTACAAAGCAATATGATTTCATCTCAAGCCCAATCCTTCGGCTCGTTTCGCACCATCAAACTACGCTATTCGATGATCGCCCGGTTCGGTATTAAATAAATGTTTTAAAAAAAATAGAACCGCCATTAAAAATGAAATGCCACAGCCAGTCCGAAATTCCAAAAACCGGGAGTAAAGAAACCTTCGCTATATCCTCCGATAACCGTACCAATAACCGGACGATAATCGACTTCGAGAGAAATGGGCACTTTTTTAAATTGGCAGCCGAAAGCACAAGAACCGGCTACTCCGAACAAAAGCCCCGAATCATCGAAATCATAAAATCCTAATGCTCCACCGACTCCAGCATTCAAATACCAATCACAAGTTCGGGGTGTCCAATCCCACTGACAGCACCGCCAATTATATATACCAGTCAACGACAATCCCTCGTAATTGGGAATAGCTAATGTAAACTGAAGAAAATTTTTAGTACTCAAATCTCTCTGATAAAGAAACTCAGCACCTCCTCCGAAACGAAACCCTACTGCATTTTTTTGCGCATTCGCAAAACTTAAAGACGTGATACACAAAAGAACAACAAAAATCAATTTCTTCATAATCATCGCATTTTAAATTTACAATCCACCGACATTAACAAAAGTCGTAAACAAATTCAAATTTACAAACCTGCTCAAAACTTACAAAACTATTTTTCAAATTTACGCATGGCACTCATAGCAAACTCCACCCCGATCACATCAACCTCTTACATAGTGAATACAAATCCTTTATCGAGCATCGATTCATATCGTTGACGATTAAACACATAATAATAAGCTCCACGTTTAGAGCTTTTTTTATCTTTTTCATCAAGCCGTTCAAGAATGTCCATCCCTAAAATTTTTTTACGGAAGTTACGCTTATCCATCGTTTCACCATAAATCGATTCATAAAGCGACTGCAATTGCGTCAATGTAAACTTCTCAGGCAACAGATTAAATCCTATCGGATGCAGTGCCGCATGACGCCTCAATAGTAATATAGCATCATCAAGCATCTGTTCATGGTCGAAAATAAGTTCTCTTTTCCTGTCCAACGAAATCCATTCCAAATCACTTTCCGGCAACAAACTATTAGCATAATCGGTCACATTAATCAGAGCATAATAGGTCACAGATATCACTCGTTCTCCGGGATCACGATCTACATTTCCGTAAGCTTTTACCTGCTGCATATAAATATTGTCAAGCCCTGTCAAAGTCTTCAACACCCGACTCGCCGCCTGATCGATATTTTCATTTTCATTCATAAAACCTCCCAATAAAGAAAGTCCGCCTTTTTTAGGTTCGATTTTTCTTCGAAACGTAAGCAGCTTGATCTCATTGTCGATAAATCCGAGTATAGTACAATCTACTGCTATCAGGAAACGTGCCTGGACTCCATAAAAACTGTCTTCATGCATAAGTTAAAAATAAAATGCGGGTATCCGAAATGATGTTACATTTGATTCCGGATACCCGCCATATCAGACTATGTATTATAATTTACGTGATCCTGCTCCGATCTTCACCGGATATACCTTGGGTTCTTTTCCGAACTTTTGAGTAAATCCTTTAACAGCAGTCGTGATAAAATTATCATATTTATCTTCAGGCACAAGATTTATCGTACAACCGCCAAATCCGCCTCCCATTACCCGAGAGCCTGTAACTCCGCATTCACGGGCTACATCATTCAAGTAATCGAGCTCTTCACAACTTACCTCATAAAGTTTACTCATGCCGTAATGTGTACCATACATTTTCTCTCCTACAGTTTTATAATCGCCTTTTTCAAGAGCATCACAAGCATCGAGCAACCGTTGTATCTCCTCAATTACATATTCCGCACGACGGTAATCTTCTGCCGACACTTCATTCTTCACCTCATCGAGCATTTTCATATCTGCGTCACGTAACAGTTCCACTTCAGGATGTCTTTTCTTAATTGCCGCAACAACAGCTTCGCAAGACTCTCTCCGTTTGTTATAAGCTGATGAAGCCAATTCATGTTTCACCACAGAGTCTATCAGCACGACCTTATATCCTTTCGGATCAAAAGGAACATATTCGTATTCCAAAGAACGACAATCCAGACGGATCAAGTGACCTTCCTTACCAAATACCGAAGCAAATTGGTCCATAATACCGCATTTCACACCGCAATAATTATGTTCGGTAGCTTGTCCTATTTTTGCCAGTTCGAACTTATCGATACCCAGATTAAATATCTCATTCAGAGCAAAAGCAAACGTACTTTCCAACGCTGCAGAAGAAGACAAACCCGCCCCCAGAGGAACATCTCCCGAGAATGCTGTATCAAAACCTTCGACTTTTCCTCCGCGTTTAATTATTTCGCGCACGACACCAAAAATATAACGAGCCCAGCTTTCTTTCGGAGCGTCTTCCTCGTTCATACCGAACTCCGAATATTCATTAAGATCGACAGCAAAAGCCCGGATTATATTCTTTCCATTCGGTTTTATCTCAGCCAACATACCTTTATCAATAGCTCCCGGTAAAACAAAACCTCCATTATAATCGGTATGTTCTCCAATTAAATTTACCCGCCCCGGTGAAAAATAAAGATCTCCGGCTGTTCCAAATAATTCTGCAAATTTTTCTCTGACTATTTTATTATCCATAATTATTATCTTTTTTAAATATTACCTCCAAACCGAATAATTCGGAAAAAAATAAAAATGTTTATTCTACAGGAATATCGGTATTTACGTTTTTACTACCGATCAAGGCATAATACAGCATATAGCAAACTGCTGCAAATACTACCCAGAAGCTGACAATATAGTTGCTGAAGATATCGGCTACACCGCCTTGTAACAACGGCAAAATACCTCCACCGCAAACCATTACCATAAATATACCCGATCCCATAGCAGTATATTTACCTAATCCTTCGACTGCAAGGTTAAAGATTCCACCCCACATAATCGACGTACAGAGTCCGCAAAGAACAAAGAACATTACTCCTACGGGAACTGTTGTCATACCGAAACTGATATCGGACTTGAATACCGGCATGGATATTTGACTGGTCGTCGGAGCGAATATTCCGATCAACAAAAATATCAAAGCCAATGTACACACAAAAATCATCTGGGTTCTACTTGAATATTTACCGCCGAGAATACCTCCGAATAAACGTCCAACCATCATCAAGAACCAGTAAGTACCGCAAATCGATCCTGCCATAGCAGCATCGATTCCCATGCCGGTAGCACCGGAAGCATCGGGCGACGTCGTCAAAAACAAATTCAAGAAATTCGGGATTCCCACTTCAACTCCCACATATAAGAAAATCGCTACAGCCCCCAATATAAAATGACGGAAAGAAAGCGCACTGTGCGTATCTTTTTCAGTCTTAGCCTTAGCCGGCTCCATGTGAGGCTCCGGAATGCTCATTATCGACAACACAATAAAGGCTACGGCAAAGATACCCATAGCAATAAACAATGCCGGAGAAGCATCGCTGATCTTCGCATTAGCTGCGTTACCGATCAAATAACCTACGAGAATAGGAACGATCGTTGCCGAAATGGAATTCAAAGAACCACCGAACTGAATCAGTTGATTTCCTCTTTTTCCACCACCGCCCAATGTATTCAACATCGGGTTCACGACCGTATTCAGCATACACATAGAAAAACCGGAAACAAATGCACCTGCAAGATAAACTCCGAAACTACTGGAGTTATCGAGTTGTCCCGAAAAAAACTGAATACCTACACCGATAAAACCAACGGCAATAGCTGCAAGAGCCGTTTTTTTATATCCTATTTTTTTAAGCATCATACCCGCCGGAATACCCATAAAAGCATAAGCGATAAAATTGGCGGCATTACCCAACTGAGTCATCCAGTTCGGAACATCGAACTGATTCTTTACAATTACACCCAGCGGATTGGTAAGTCCTGTTACAAACGAAATCATTGCAAACAGGGCGAACATCATTGCAATAGGCAATGCATAATTCTTCTTGTTAGTTGTGTCACTCATAGTTTTTTTACTGTTGATAAATTATTTAGTTATTTTGATTTTTTCGTACAGATTAAAATGCATAATACCTATGTAATCGAATATTCGCAAAATTTTTCTGTGCTGTTTCACTTCATCATTTTTCTATGCCGAACGTGTATATACAAGTCTGAGCATATATCTCACCGGGACGCAATACCGTTGATGGGAAATGCGGTTTATTCGGGCTGTCGGGGAAATGCTGCGTTTCAAAACAAATTGCCGTACGTTCAGAATAACTGCGTCCCTTTTTCCCTATAAATCCATTTAACCAATTTCCGGTATAAAGCTGTACTCCCGGCTCGGTCGTATACACCTCCATAGAAATTCCGGTTTTAGGAGAGACGGCTTTAGCCGCTAAAGTCATTTCACCGGGATAATTCTTATTCAACACATAATTATGATCATACCCTTTTCCGAAAATAAGTTGTTCATAATTACTATCAATTCGTTCTCCCACTTCGTGAGGTTCAGTAAAATCCATAGGAGAATCTTTCACCGGACGTATTTCTCCTGTCGGTACAGATTTATCATCCATTGGTGTAAAATAATCGGCATTGATCATCACTTTATGGTTGGTAACCTCTCCACCTCCGTCTCCATTCAAATTAAAAAACGAATGATGAGTAAGATTTACTACGGTCGGTTTATCGGTAAATGCCTCATAATCGATTTTCATCGCATTATTATCAGTAAGCTGATAAATCACTTTCACGAAAAGGTTGCCCGGGAAACCCTCTTCTCCGTCTTTCGAAAGGTAAGTCAGTTCTAATGTCTGGTCATCTTGTTGACGGGCATCCCACACAACGTTGTTATAACCTACTATACCGCCATGCAATACACAGTCCGGATTATTGGAACGAATATTATAACGTGTTCCATCCAAAACAAACGAACCTTTTTTTATACGATTTCCGTAGCGGCCGATCAAAGCTCCGAGAAATTTCTCCGGAGTATTCAGATATTCCTCTATCGATTCATGCCCTAAAACCACATCGGTCATCTTTCCGGAAACATCGGGTATCATAAGAGAAACCACAATACCTCCAAAATTGGTAATACAAATCTCTGCTCCGTTTTTATTGGTAAGAGTATAAAGCGCTACCGGTTTCCCGGCTATCTGAGTATCAAACTTCTCTTTGAGAAGCCCGGAAAGAGTCTTTCCTTTTTGAGAATCGGTGTTTGCCATGATAATTATTTTTATATTGTATATTTGGTGTAAAAATAACGCTTATTCACTAATGTTGTCATTCAAAAGCGTATGTTTTATAACATAAAAATCTATTTTCCCGTTTCAGATTACGAATCTGTTTTGATTCTATAATAAATGATCCTCTCCAAATAACAAGTAGCAAGGAATCTTTCATTAAATAAGAAAAAGAGAGACGTTAATAATATTACTTTGCATAAATTATTTTTTTTAGCTATATTTGGATATACCAAACCATCTGTATATGAAACTACCAGACATTAGGTTGATCATCTCTTTTTTTATTTTTTTGTCCATCTTTTACTGTTGCGTACAAAAAGGAACTCCGTTTTCGTTCACTACACCCGAAGAGGAAGAGGTCAGTCTCATAATTCCTCCGGGATTTGAAGAGCAGCGCACCGCAAGCCCGTGGAAGAAATTGGATAAAGATCTTAAAAACTATTTTTCAGCATACGTTTGCAATGCCGATAATCCCGAGGAAATTATGGAATTGTATTTCAACTTAAGAGGATATTCCGATATTAACACAAAAAAATGGCAGAGAAAACCGGAGAATCGGGAACTATATGATTATATAGAATATCCCGACAGTAATTTTATTTGCGTACTACAAGTCGAATATATATCCGACCCGTATATACTTTCTTTAGGGATAAATAATGGTGTAGATATTCATTATGCCGATCTGTATCTTCAGAAAAATATTTTGGATATTCTACTTTACTTCCCTCATGACAGCCTTATGACCGAACGGGCTAAAACTGTAATGGACGACATTGTAAAAAGCATCAAAATCAAAAAGAAATGAAGCATTATTATCCTACCTTATCCATCGTTATAGGCATATTTCTTTTATCTCTTATCGGTTGTCGGGAAAAAGGAACTCCGTTTTCGTTCACTACGCCCGAAGGAGAAGAGGTCAGTCTTGTAATTCCTCCGGGGTTTGAAGACCAGCGCACCGCAAGCCCATGGAAGAAATTGGATAAAGATCTCAAAAACTATTTTTCAGCATACGTTTGCAATGCCGACAATCCGGATGAAATTATAGAGTTGTATTTTTATTTAGAAGAAGATATCAATAACAGTACAAAAAAGTGGCGGAGAAAACCGGAGAATCGAGAGCTGTACGACTATATAGAGTATCCCGACAGTAATTTCATTTGTGTGGCACGGATCGAATATTTTAACGACCCGTACAGTTTATATTTGTCCGGAGGCGATGATTTCCCTCCGGACAGCCATTCGGCAGACCTTCACCTACAAAAACAGACATTCGATATTTTTATGTGCTTCCCTCATGACAGCCTTATGACCGAGCGGGCTAAAACAGTAATGGACGACATTGTAAAAAGCATCAAAATCAAAAAGAAATGAAGCATTATTATCCTACCTTATCCATCGTTATAGGTTTATTTCTTTTATCTCTTATCGGTTGTCGGGAAAAAGGAACTCCGTTTTCGTTCACTACGCCCGAAGGAGAAGAGGTCAGTCTTGTAATTCCTCCGGGATTTGAAGACCAGCGCACCGCAAGCCCGTGGAAGAAATTGGATAAAGATCTTAAAAACTATTTTTCAGCATACGTTTGCAATGCCGATAATCCCGAGGAAATTATGGAATTGTATCTCAACTTAAGAGAATATTCCGACATTAACACAAAAAAATGGCAGAGAAAACCGGAAAATCGGGAACTATATGATTATATAGAATATCCCGACAGTAATTTTATTTGCGTATTACAAGTCGAATATATATCCGACCCGTATATACTTTCTTTAGGGATAAATAATGGTGTAGATATTCATTATGCAATCATGTATCTTCAAAAAAACTCCTTGGATATTCAACTTTATTTTCCTCATGACAGCCTTATGACCGAACGGGCTAAAACTGTAATGGACGACATCGTAAAAAGCATCAAAATCAAAAAGAAATGAAGCATTATTATCCTACCTTATCCATCGTTATAGGTTTATTTCTTTTATCTCTTATCGGTTGTCGGGAAAAAGGAACTCCGTTTTCGTTCACTACGCCCGAAGGAGAAGAGGTCAGTCTCATAATTCCTCCGGGATTTGAAGACCAGCGCACCGCAAACCCGTGAAAAAAAATATTCTCAGAAAGAGACCTTATCGGAGAAGAACATTATATAGCCTCTTATATTTATCAAGGTAAAGATACGAATGAAATTATTGAATTATATTTTTCTTTAAAAAAAGATCCGGGCACTGCAAAAAAGTGGCGGAGAAAACCGGAGAATCGAGAGCTGTACGACTATATAGAGTATCCCGACAGTAATTTCATTTGTGTAGCTCGAATCGAATATTTTAACGACCCTTACAGTTTATATTTGTCCGGAGGCGATGATTTCCCTCCGGACAGCCATTCGGCAGACCTTCACCTACAAAAACAGACATTCGATATTTTTATGTGCTTCCCTCATGACAGCCTTATGACCGAGCGGGCTAAAACAGTAATGGACGACATTGTAAAAAGCATCAGAATCAAATAACCGATTCATTTTTTATATTTATCGCATCATATCATAAAACAGCGTATTTACATTTGCTTTCATAATTCACTTAACTAAAAAAATAATCAGTTTATGAAAGATCGTATTACATGGGTTCCTTCACTACTCACAGGCGAACTTATTCCTAAAAAAATTTCCGACCCCGATTTCCTTCGCATTATCGAACCATATCTGACTTCAAACCCGACAGGATTAAGTGCGGATACTCTCCGATCGATATCCCGGTCAGATAAAGATATAGAATACGGAACTGTTGTCCGACAATACAATACATCCGGCAACGGCCACTCACTCGAATTGAAAGCCGATCCGATCACGAAAGGACAAGCGCCATACGTAAAAAACGGATTCCTTTATCATCCGTGGAACGGTGACATGGATAACCTACCGGATACGGAAACAACGGGCTTTATCCATACGCATCCCGGTCCCCGGCCATCCTCTCCTTCTCCGGGAGATATGTGGGTATTCGCAGAGTCTCAAAAAGACCGCAAAAATACAAATAATTCATTGATGGCCACTTTTACTCCCGATACCGAATATTACATAACGATAGAAGATCAGGAGAAAATGAAGAAAGCCTTGAATGATGGAGTATTTACATATGCCAACAGAGACTTTCATATAGACCAAAAGAAACGCAAATCTCAAGAACAGAATTTTATACAACGCTATTTAAAAAATGAAGGCTTAAAAGGAGTTTTCGGAATATATCGTCGTTGTTACCGAAACGGAAAACTCGACGGATTTGAAAAAGCAGTGCTGGACGAGAATGGAGAGTATCGTTGGAAGCCGATAAAAGGACAATACAATATTGTTCCTAAAACATCATTTGAATAAAAGCCCGTTTAAATTTTCCGATAAGAAAATATTATCGGGTCAGATTTAGAACCTATCTAAATTCTCCAACAAAAATATGATCAGCTCATCTTTGCGTTTTCTTCCGGTCTTTTTCCCGTTTTCCCTTGTCAGATAGCAAACTATCTGACAAGGGAAAACAGAAAAATAACCTCGAAAAAAACTTTCAAAACTGACCCGAGTAAAACTTAGACAGCTTCTATATGGATCGACACGATAAAACATATCGAATTTTCCGGCCGAGAGAACAATATATAACCGACTTCACCGATAACAGGAACAAAAAAACCGGAAGCTAATAAATGATAAACAGTTACTAACTTCCGGTTTTTCACCTTCATATCTTACTTATCGATCAAGGACTTCTTTCATACCTCAACTCTAACATGATGAACAATCAATCCCGATTAGAAAAATATTTCATAAATTGTACCCGCTCATAATACGATTGGTCGGGAACATTCTTAAAATTAAGCAATCCTTTAAATTCTCCTATCGTCTTAAACCCCTGACTTTGCATCCACTCTTCAAGAATAGTAAGCATCTGCATAATAATACCGTTTCCATGCTGATATAAGACAGAACAAAGTTCTACAGCCGAAGCCCCTGCCAGCAAAGCTTTAATTACCGCTTCCGGCTCATGAACTCCGGTAGAAGCCGCCAAAGACAAATTCGGAATTTGTCCCGACACGATTCCGATCCATCGCATCGTATTGCTAAAATCAGAAGAACTGCTGAATACCGTTCCAGAGGTAAATTGCATTTTATGTATATCAATATCAGGCTGATAGAAGCGATTGAACAATACCACACCATCTGCATTATTTGCTTTCAGTTGGTTGACGACCGCTACAATATTGCTGAAACGTTGTCCCATTTTTACCGTAACCGGAATTTTCACCGCATTTTTAATCGCTTTCAAAATATCGGTATGCAGCTTTTCATATTCACCGGGTTTCTCGTCTAATACCGTCGCTATTTTTAAAATATTAATCTCTATCGCATCTGCTCCGGCTGCCTCCATATCACGTGCAAAAGATACCCAACTCCCATTATCATAACAATTAATACTGGCAATAATCGGTATCGAACACGAAGCTTTGGCTTCACGTATCAACGTCAGGTACTCCTCTATCCTATGCGACCGCACATAATTTTGCACATAATCATACGCTTCGGGATAATCCGCCGAATGATACAAAACATGATCTGCCTGATCAAGTATCTGCTCCTCAAAAAGAGACTTCAAGACAACAGCTCCTGCTCCGGCCTTTTCAAGATCCTTAATTTTATCTATATTATTTGTTAACCCTGAACTTGCGACAATGAGAGGATTACGCAATGTAAGTCCGGCATATGCAGTCTGTAGTGTTTCCATATAATGGTAAGTTTAGATTTTTAATATACTCTTTCCCCGAAAATACGACTTCCCACGCGTACCAGCGTACTTCCGGCTTTTACCGCCAAAAGATAGTCATCGGACATCCCCATAGAGATTTCACAAAACGAACTATCTTCGGGAAAATAGTCTTTCTTTATTTCATCAAAAAAACTACGGAGTGATAGAAACTCCGATTCTATTTGTTTACAATCATTTGTAAATGTAGCCATTCCCATTACTCCGCAAAACCGCACATGGCGAAGATCTTTCCATGCTCCCGACCGGAGATAGTCACGGCACTCCTCAAAAGAAAAACCGAATTTACTTTCTTCTCGGGCAATGTGTATTTGCAACAAACACGAAACCACACGCCCGACATTTTCCGCCGCCTTATTTATTTCTTGCAGCAATTTAGGACTATCAGCACTATGTATCATAGAAACAAACGGTACGATCTGCTTCACCTTATTCGTTTGCAAATGTCCTATGAAATGCCACTCTATATCCTCCGGCAGAACAGGCTTTTTAGAAAGCAATTCTTGCACTTTACTCTCTCCGAAAAGTCGTTGACCGGCATCATATGCCTCCCGTATCATCTCTACCGGATGAAATTTGGAGACAGCAACCAATCTCACTCCCGAAGGAAGAGTTTGCTTTACCCGCTCTATATTTTCTGCAACAATATTCATATCTAAGATTCTGCAACAGGAGGAAGGTCTTCATCTTCAGCCGCATAGGGATATATATCCATAATAGGCGTTTCGTTAATAGCAGCTATTTCGAAGTCGGCCATAGTACCTTTCATCCCTTCCAACAGGTTTTCCAAAGCTTTCTGCAAGTCTTGTGCCTGCACGAGCATATAACTTGCGGTCCGCTTCTCCGCACCGCTCTTTTCGTCGAGCGTAATAAAATTGACTTTGCATTTAAACCACTTATCGCCCGTCTCATCAAAAAATAACTCGCTGATATTGGCTCTTTTAATATTAGCGACAGAAAAATCGCCCGAAATAAAAGGTGTCATTTCCTTTATAATGCGAGCTTCGGCTTCGGTAAAAGAAAGAGCATCGACCATATAAGGTTCGGTAACTTTCTTCTGCATGCCGTTCTCCATCATTTTATCGTATTTTACTTTACATTCAAACCAAGTACTCATTTTATTTACCTCGTTCATTAATTATTATCGCAAATACGAGAAAATATCAAAATCTTCTGTATCGTATAGCAAAGATACGATTTTCGATTGAATTTACAGACAGATACAAAAATTAAAGTATCAAGTAAGATTTTTTAATACAGAATCTCTTATATTTGTAAATGTACCTTAATCTCGACCGCATGGATTTATTAATAGAACATAACGCATTCCAATGCATTGATAAATGTCTTAATGGAAAAGCCCGAAACAATGACGATATTGATGACTTTCTTCAAATTTGCATACAGCAAATTTTTTGTGACCAATTGCAATTATCAAATTTCGTTCCAGACTATGTCAAAGACAACAGTATACACATCATTGACAAAATAGCAAGATATGGTTTCGATAATATTTCCGTTCTTAACGACAACTCTTCTCGCTTCTATAACAATGTTTGCAATGAAGTTTCAAAAGATCTACTAAATAATATCAATTGGACTCTTGAAAGCTGCAAGATGACACAAAATCCTCTACAATATCTGCCTCATTTGTCAGATAATATTTTGTCCGTAGTGACAACCATAACTAATGCTATAAAAGACAACAATATAGATTTATTAACAGGTGAACTATTGGAAATTTCCCTTAACGATAAAATGGATGGAGCATTTGTCGATATCATAACCCGAAATAAAACGTTACTTCAAAAGATACTGGAATTCCAAAAAGAAAATGAATGGAATGAAAATCTTACTTTAAAACTGATCAGCGATTCTCGTGTTTTGCAAAATAGCATAACTGCCCAAAACAAACATCTACTCTATTCTGCATCAATAAAACGAGCAAGAGAAGAGGCGTTCATTAACCAAAAGATTTATAAAGCGATCAATCAAGTTATAGAAAAATCCAACAAATTGTATATCAATCAAGGACCGGCAATCAAATTACCATCAATATGTGAATACCTTGTATATAAAAGCAAAGGTAATCCCCAAAGATTACTCGACGAAACAATGCTATTAAGGGAGTTATTCAAACCCGTACGCGAATACATAAAAAACAACAGCCAAAAACTTTCTTTCAGTACAGGACAGTGCGATGAAATAGCAATGGAAAGTCTTATCGAAATATCAAATGACCTGTACGCTTCAAATTGTCAACACAACACTTCCTGCACATCTACAATTGTCATAGAAACAGATAATATCTTTACCGCACCTATTACCGATCTCAGCAAAGTCAGAGATGCAGTCCTTAATAAAACGATAAAACCCCAATTGCGTTGCTTTACAGAAATATCCCGATTAATGAGAAATTCAAAACAACAAAGTAGATACGAAGAGATATTCCGCTACAACTGTTCGCACCATTGATCAAATAGTTTTATTTATCTATTTTAAAATTTAATGAGTCATCTTTCATTTGCATATCAATAATTGAGGGGTTTATCTCCAGATTATCATTATCTTTCAAACTCTCGATTTTAGTATTTTTTTCAATTTTCTCCAAAAGATTTTTAACACTTTGAAATTGGTAAGGTTCAATAGAAGTCTTCATCCATAAATTGGAACATAAGGTAGCAATCAAAGCGACAAAAGATATAAACAATGCAATATAAGACATATTTAACGATCGCTTGGTTTTCTCTAACTGTTCCTCTGCATTTTTCATTGCGGATCGGTGTTGTTTGACTGACTCCTCGAACTGAACTTTAAATCGCAACTCTTCCTCCGTCATATTGCCTCGTTCTACAAAAGCGTACAATTCTGCCGTAGGGTATATTACTCCAAATAATAGACTCAATACCAAATCATAGTATTTTCCGTTAAACCGAAAAGATTTGTATTCCGGGACACCTTCTCTATTATAAATATAAAGCAAATCCCGAATATTAAAATAATGCCCCTTACCATCCAAAATACATCCTCCATCATAATCAGAATCTACCTGCCTGAATGTATCATGCAAAAGGAAAAACGACGGTAAATTTGAATATGGCAAAATATTCACCAAATTGTTATCACTCAAATAAAGAAGTAAATTTACCAGTTCCAAAAACTCTCCGATACAAATCTTCACACGCTTTTGGTCTTCAAAATTCCGAATAAATAAATAAAAAACTTTTTCCGAACGATCAACGGCCAAAGCCGCTCCGTTTTCCTCATTAAAAAACATCTTATTTAACTCTACAGAAAAACTGCTCACATTCGTAAAATCCTTGCTGACAAGAATCTTTATTACATCCTTTTCTCTTTTATTAAAATGTCTCATCTACGTTTTCCATTATAATTATAAAAATAAAAAAGGAGTGAAATCATAATCTAACTATTCCACTTCTTCACAATATTTTAATTCAATATTCTATTTTATCCGCTTTGGTATCCCACATTTCAAAAGCTTTTATCGCTTCATTCCTCAACAAAGTTAGAAGGAAGCTTACGATCTGCAGGTTTTAATTCAAGCTCATCATAAATAAACGAATCATCAAAACCTACATCCTTAGCATCAATCTCAATATTGATATACTATGATAGGATAAACCAATGTCCCCCCATTTCGGATATTTCCAACAGAATGGAAATCGATACCTTGAAGACCTTTACCTCCTTACTGCCGGGAAAAGATTTATCAAAGGAATATTGCATGTGATATGCTTCTATTGCAAATATTTTATGCAATTGTCCCAATCATCAGACTCATATAACGTGTAAATCACTCATACATGGTAATCCTGTTACCCTTACATACTCTATAATTTTCAAAACAGATGTTCCTAATTTATGTTTTTTCATTCGTTTACTAACTCGTTCAATATCCTCAATTTCAAAAACATCTAAATTATTTTCTAAACAAAATTTTGATACCTCTTTTTTAAATTCGGCTTTGTTTTGAGCAAAAACAACAATATTTGTGAATCCACCCGAATAACTTCCTAATATTGAGTTTTCAGAATGGGGATGGACACCAACTAAGCCTATCCATAATTGCTGATTAATATTCATGAAGTGTACTATTAGTTTTTTTCCTTATGTATATCCGTTGAATGATAATGGCTATTTCCTTTTTCAGGATTAAGATGTTTTATAGGCGCATTTTTCCCTTCATTTCTGGCGGCATCTTTGGCAGACTTTTGTGTACTGCGTTTAACAAATTTGTACCGAGTTGATAAATCAAATACTCAAATTCCGATCCGCCCGGTAAATACGGAAAAATACCTTTTTTCTATTTCTCTTTTTCAAAAAGATCGAACAATACCTCATGCGTTTCCTGATCGAATATCACCCCGTAATCGGTATTCAGATACTCACAAAAATCTTTCAACAGCCGTTTCAAAAATTCCATATCTATCTTTCGCTGCTTACTGAACCAAAAGGTTATAACTCCCATATACTCCGGTAGTACCCTCACCGGTTTTTCTGCTATTCCTTCCGAGAATATAATCGCCCAGTACTCATTCACTATTTCCACATCGAACTTATATCTCTTCCTCAGATATAGACTCCCCGCAGGAAAACTTAGCCATGCAACGGGATCCGATATATCGTCTTTGTTAAATATCTTTTTTATAGGCTCGTATCCGTTATATTTATCCGGGAGTATAAACCCGCCTTCATATTCGACAAAAAACTCTATTATTTTTCTTGCGCGCTCATTACAAGCCCCTCCTTCGATTGTATCTAAAAACGCATCGAAATCCTTTTCTGTAAAACCCCACTCTTTCGTAAATTCAACAAATCTCTGATCCGTAAGGTTTTCCCGTACTTTTATCTGCACACAAATGTTTTTGTAATCAAATTTACCCATAATATTTATCCAATCCATATCCATCAATAACGAATATTTTTAGGTATGGTTTCCCATGTATATAATGAAAAATTACGAACGTTAAGATTATTGAATTCTATTGTTTCTGGCATATTTTTCATCTTTTTTGATAATTCATTAGATTTATAAGTCACAGTATCCGTCACCTTGCCATCGGATACAGTCTGTCTCAATCTGTTTTCTTTGTTTTCTATTCTGCTAAATATTAGAGATCAATCGATAGCAGTTTTTACGATATTCAATAATAAATAAAATTTACCTCCTAAATAAGACCTGCACCAAGCATTTTTAATGCCGTCCAATTCGACAGGAAATAAGTCTCTGTCCTTTGTTTCTGCTATGATTTTTTCTTTTTTTGATTTTGAGAAATATTTTAAATCCAGATTTTCAGCCCATAGTTTCAGTCCGTCTTCTAAATTCTCAACATCATATTGGCTCGTATATGTACCGCCTCTATATTCCGCTATAAACGTATATCTTTCCATATTTAATTCCCTTTTGCGTTTCTACTGTGATTCCCACCGGAGAAATCCTACTTTTTTTCCAGTGATCCATTTCCCTTTTTGCTGCATCTCTTTCCTTTTTCTGTTCAGGTGTTTTATTTTGTATTTTATCTAATTGATTAAATCATTCTTTCGCTCGTTCATATTTTTGACCAGCAGATATTTTTGCTTTTTGATTTGCATGGTCGTATTGTCACTAATGAATACTCCGATACCTTTTAAATCTCTTCCGTCCGGATCGACATATCTCACCGGATTCCCGGCACAATACGCAATACGGCAATATTCCGTAATAATTCTCACATAGCGGATCTAATGTCGCGAATCCGGGTATCTGAAAATCCTGAATTCTTGCCTTCGAGTCGTACCGGTTGAGACCGTGTTCCGTTATCAACTCCTTACTCTATAATTTGGAAATATTATCTAATTGATCCGATCTTATGTGTTCTCATAATTTTTTACTTATTAAATGTTCTCAATAATCTCAAAATAAAAATCATAACAATTGAAGTTAATGTAACCTATAGAATCAAAGTTACAATTAATATTTATATTATATCCATACTCATTTTTTTTGAAAGAAAAGGATTCTATGCTAGATGCTTTTATTTGGTCTTTATAGTCCAACATAATTTTAAGTTCTGTGATCCAATGAAAAACAAGATGTGCTTTTGTCTCCATAAAATCAAAATCATCCGCTAAATCAGATTGTCCATTCCAATCTATTTGTATATCAAAATCTAATTCTTCATTGATCCATGAAAAACCAATAATACCACATTCGTCAAGTATTATGTCATTTACTTCTTCATTTTTATATACGTTTTTTTTCATTTGCTTTTTATTACAGTGTTATTTTTAACTCTTTCTACTTCTTCAAATATAGGAATATGTGTGTTATTTATAGAAACTCCTGTATGTTTTTTGCCTCCCGTATCTTTATTAGTATATGTTTCATGTGTATGGGTAATTCCATGAACAGTTTTAGTTTTTTTATCAGAATGAAATATATCCAACATCACCATCATGACTAATTAAGACCATCCAATTACATTCCCGGTCAAAAATTTCTATATCTTCGGCAACTGGATACCATATATCATAAAAATATTTATTTAAATCATCCAGTTTCATTTCATCTATATCATCAAAACGACAAAAATTTATTAATACCGATTCCGGATGAATATTCAACTTATTAAAGATATTTTTTAGTATGAATATCTTATCATCTTCCGCATTAACACTTTTTATTTTTTTACAATTTCCTAATCTTACAAAGAATTTCTAAACCATTATTGTTACTGTTAAACTTTTTAGTCCAACGCTCTTTTATATCAGAACATTCTTTTTCAGACAAATGATAAAAAGTTGGAAAATCATATCCGTATTCTTTTTTAAAATCTTCAATTTTAAAATTTTCCATATATATCAAACTATCAAAAATATGATAAAGTTATTTACTTCTACTTTATTGCTCGATTTGTTTTTGAGGAGATAGAAAAGAATGTAATATAATACATATCCATTTCTCGATCATCAACAAGTACGACCTTGAATTTTCGATCAGGGTAAAGCAATTTCAGATTTATCTGCCAAGCCCGCTGCATTACACGCCCCAAAGCGAATAACCGTTCCCAATAGACGGTATCATCATCGCTATTATCATTGATATGGAAATAATCTTTCAGTTCATACATATTACACATATATTCAACTCTTGAAATATCTCCCTTATATGAATTAAACCAATCTTTAAAAATATTTTTGTCGAACAAAAAATCTAAAATTACACAACCTTTTTTTTCCACAAAATCCGGAAAAAAGAATTTGGAAAATGCTAAAGCCGCATTCGTATCATATTTTAAGTTTAAATAAGACACAATATTCCAGTTGTCTGGATTAGCATTTAAAAATTCATCATAATCCGACAAAAGAGAAATGTTTAATTTGAATATATTTTTTTTCATAATTTAATTTTATCTAGGAATTTCATCCGGATATGCTTCTCTTACTTTAGGTTGATTTTGGAAAACTTCACCTATTTTTGGATTAACATTATATTGAGGTTCTTTTACATTTACACCTTCTGTGTAAAATATATAGTCGTAATTGTTTCTAACATATTTTTCATCTTTTTTGATAATTCATTAGATTTATAAGTCACAGTATCCGTCACCTTGCCATCGGATACAGTCTGTCTCAATCTGTTTTCTTTGTTCTTTTTCTATTCTGCTAAATGTTAGAGGTCAATCGATAGCAGTTTTTACTATATTTAATAATAATTCAAATTTCCCTCTCAGATAAGATGCACACCAAGTATTTTTGATGCCGTCCAATTCGACAGGAAATAAGTCTCTGTCCTTTGTTTCTGCTATGATTTTTTCTTTTTTTGATTTTGAGAAATATTTTAAATCCAGATTTTCAGCCCATAGTTTCAGTCCGTCTTCTAAATTCTCAACATCATATTGGCTCGTATATGTACCGCCTCTATATTCCGCTATAAACGTATATCTTTCCATATTTAATTCCCTTTTGCGTTTCTACTGTGATTCTCACCGGAGAAATCCTGCTTTTTTTCAGTAATCCATTTCCCTTTTTGCTGCATCTCTTTCCTTTTTCTGTTCAGGTGTTTTATTTGGCATATTCTTTAATTGATTAAATTGTTCTTTCGCTCATTCATATTTTTGACCGGCAGATATTTTTGCTTTTTGATTTGCATGAGGACTATTCTTATTTCCGGATGAAACATTTCTCTTGTCTTTTCCAGAACCTTCATCCACCCTGCCTTTCTGACTGTTCAGATTCTTGCCGGCACTAAACATCATCAACGTACCATGAGCCGTCATTAATGCACCTTCTGCCATAACCGGTGCTCCTACGACTGCGCCGAATCCCGTTGCAGATATACCCGTTCCGAATATTGTCCCGCCCATTCAGGTAAAAGCTTCTCCTCCTCCGATTATAACACTAAGCGCGTCTCCGATGTTCTGGCCTAAATTATAGTCGGAAGCATCTTTATAAGCTATTGTGCCCCTTCGATTGACCCCTCCTAATGTCGCATTGTCGCTAATGGAGACTCCGATACCTTTTAGAACGTCCCAAAAATCTCTTCCGTTCGGGTCAACCCGACTTACCGGATTCCCGGCATAATACGAATAATATATTCATCAGAAAAAACAGAATAACATCTTTCTTATTAGATTTGATCCAAATCCATCCCATAATTTATATCTAACATGAATATAAATTATTGTATTATTTACCATGGATAACTTTCAATATCTCACCATTATTTTTTCGGATTTCTATATGCGCAACACCTCCATAATAACCATCATCTAAATTCCCTTCTATAATCCAGATATCATTTTTTAAATTTATAAAAAAGGGTTTTTGTTCTTCTATATTCTCTGATCCATATATATTTTTTAGGACAAGCTCTGCCACTTGAATCGCCAATTCTGCAGTCGGAATCAAGCCATCTTCAGGCATAAACCCATGAACAGATGAATATTCGCTTAATGATAAAGAATCATTTGGGATGTAGTCTTGTTGAGTTTCAAGTTGTCCAGTAACTTTATTCTCTCTATTTTCTTCTGAAAAACACCCCCAAAAACAAAGACCGATTGAACATAAAATAATCCGAAATATAAATCTATTTTTTTTCATATGATATTTTTTTGTATATAAAGATTTTTCTTTTATTTTAGGGACATCTATCGGGTTAACTTGGTTTTTCCTTTCTGGATCTTTCGGATCACTAGGCAGATCTTCCGAGATGACATTTACTTTAGCGGTTCTTACGTTGTATTTTTTTAACGATCCATCGGGCGTCGTTAAAAATCCGTCTATTCCTGCATTATAATATACCCATTTATCTCCATTAGAAAAATTGTTATTATCATATCCTTCTTCAAATCTTCCATGTGAATGAATTTGCGCTTTTATTGTTTTTTTTGTCAGGAGGAAATCTAACTGGGTTATTAAAACAATACGCATACGGCGATATTCCGTAATAATTCTCACATAGTAGATCTAATGTCGTGAATCCGGGTATCTGAAAATCCTGAATTCTCGCCTTCGAGTCGTACCGGTTGAGACCGTGTTCCGTTATCAACTCCTTTCCTGTAAAACGGTAAGGTTGCCATTCGAAACACATGCTTCGGAATATCAGACCCGACGGGAAATATTCGAGGCTCTGCACCACTTCTCCCGTATTGCCCTCGCAAACCAAACGGATACTGAATTTATCGAACTACATATTGATCCTATTTGAGGGATTTTCTGTATATTATTCCTTTCCATATTATACCGTCTTTAGTCATTCGTGCATAATCGCCTCTTATGTAATAAGTTTCAAAAAAGGAGTTAGTTATGTCTGGTATTTCTATTTTAATGAAATTGATATTTTTTTGTATTTGATATTCTTGCATAGAATCAAGTCCCACTATACCATAAAATATCCCATCTGTTGTATGCGCTTTTATGAAATCAGGACTAATATAAAATGAAATAGATTTTGTATCTTTAGGGATATTTATTTCATTAACAGTCATCGAATAATTCAGGCTAAAAATTTTTGAAGTATTGGTAAATACTAATATTTTAAGTTTTCCTCTTTGATAAGGAATTAAGAATTTCACTTTGATACTGTCGTTTGGAATGGAAATGGATTCTTGTGTTTGAGTGATATTTAAGTTTTTAAGAGCTTCGATAATGGGATTTTTATTTGTATTTAATTCTAAAAAAGAATCCCCGATTTTATTGATAGTACCTTCTGCCATTATTTCTGAGTTCCATCCGTTTATAGCATTATTAGGCATAATTAATTTAAAATTTTTGTCTTTTATTTCTATATAAACTCCAGACTCTGCATAATAGCGACCAGATAAATTGTTTCGAGCCGAGACTTCCACAATGTAGAATGCGTAAACTATTAAAAATAAAATTATTTTTTTCATAAGATTTTGTTTATGGAATTCCAAATATTCTTTTTTGTTCTTTTTTAAATTCGGCTTTGTTTTGAGCAAAAGCAACAATATTTGTGAATCCACCTTGCCGGCACTGAACATCATCAACGTGCCGTGAGTCGCCATTGCAACACCTTCGGCTGTAGCAGGTGTGCCTACAACCGCTCCGACTCCGGTGGAGGAGATTGCAACACTTCTCCCGTATTGCCCCCGCAAACCAGATACTACATTTGTCCCTTCAAAGCTATGATATCGAAAGAAAAGACATCGTTTTTCTATGTTTTTTTTCTTCTGTTTCTATATTCCTCTCCGGTATATATTCTTATCCATTTATCAAGATCTGCAAATCTATATATTAGAAACATAAGAAGAAAAGCTGCTCCAAAGATAACCATTAGGAGAACTTGCCCTTGTATTCTTATTCCCTGCATGTTCGATTCTTTGATAACGCTGATATTTTTGAATGTGGTATTATATATAACAGTAAATTAGGATAGATCAGCAGATTTTGCAATATCCGGTGAAAAATATTGAAAACTATGGTATTTCTTTCCATTTGCTACATACTCATAAATTAATCTAGAAGGTTCGGGTACTGTATCCCTATTTATAACGAATTGTTCGGCAATCTTGTATTCGAACATATTCCCGAAGCACGAATTGGCAAAAAGAGAACATAAACGCTCCTCCCGTTAGTAAAAAGTTCAGATAAAAAATTATTTTTACAAATGTCTTCATAACCTTATTTTTTTGTTTTAAATTTATCTTCTGCTGTTTTTATCGATACTTCAGACGTCGTTGTAGCAGCGGTTTCTATTTTTACCATAGATTTCGTCGTATTGACACCGGCTGTCCCCATTCCTTTTGTAATGCTGTTTACAGCGGTACTTACGGTTTTGGAAGAGACGCCTTGAGTAGCCAATATAGAGGAAGTCGTAGAATTCCGATCCGTCCGGTAAATACGGGAAAATACCTTTTTTCTATTTCTCTTTTTCAAAAAGATCGAACAATACCTCATGTGTTTCCTGATCGAATAACACCCCACAATCAGTATTCAAGTACATACAGAAATCCTCCAGTAATTGCACCAGAAACTCAATATTTATTTTCCGATACTTGCCGAACCAAATAGTAATAAATCCCATATACTCGGGCAGTGGACGGGTTATTTGCTCTTTCGAGGTTATACAGGTAGAGGTAACAATGCCCATATATCGGGGAAAAATCTTTTTGGGATTCAGAATCTCCCCTCCTGATGTCAGGGCTCCCCAATATTTACACTCCAACACAGCCTTGTACTTATATTTTTTCTCTAGAATCAGCCTCGCGCCCGGATAGCTAAGCCATGCAACAGACAAAGTGTACCCTCTTTCATCAAATGGCTTTTTGGCCGGACAGACTATGTCACACTTATCGGGATGTAGAATCCCATCTTTATACTCAATAAAAAACTTTACTATCTTGGATGAGTTTTCATTGCGGGACTTTTCCCATATCGATTCTAAAAAAGTACTTATCTCGTCTTCCGTAAAATCCCAGTCTTGAATAAATTCTACAAATTTCGGGTCTGTCAAATTTTCCCGTACTTTAATAAATATACCGACATTTCTGACATAATTTCCCATAATTTATTTTCTTTCAAAAAGATCGAACAATACCTCATGCGTTTCCTGATCGAATATCACCCCGTAATCGGTATTCAGATACTCGCAAAAATCTTTCAACAGCCGTTTCAGAAATTCCATATCTATCTTTCGCTGCTTACTGAACCAAAAGGTTATAACTCCCATATACTCCGGTAGTACCCTCACCGGTTTTACGATTTTTCCATCAGACCATACAAGCCCCCAATATTCATTCTCAATATAGGCCTCGAATTTGTATTTTTGTTTTAAATATATTCCTCCTCCCGGAAAACTTAACCATGCCACTGGAATAGAAATATCGTTTTTGTCAAATGCAATTTTTATTGGCTCGGCTAGATTGTATTTGTCTGGAAGAATAGCTTCATTCTTGTATGTGACAAAAAACTCCACAATTCTTTTGGCTTGTTCATTGCAAATCGTTCCTTTAATAGAATCGAAAAAATTAGCAAATTCTAATCTCGTAAAATTCCACGTTTTCATAAACTCTACGAATCTCTGATCCGTAAGGTTTTCCCGTACTTTTATCTGCACACAGATGTTTTTGTAATCAAATTTACCCATAATATTTTATTTTTTTTGTGGTCCTAAATCTTTTCGCCTGATTATCTCTCTTTCCGGAATATTTCCGGACACATGTGTTTTCTCTCCCGTAATGATTTTAAACTCCTTTCCTGTATCTTTTGCTACTTGCCGTTCTCCCCTAATTTGTTTTGTATTATTTACTATTTTTACATCTTTTATCTCCATTATGTTTTTTGGGGTTACTATATTCAGGATTACTGTTATGTCTTCTCCCGTTTCCAAAGTTGTCATTTCCCGTTTGGTATTTTTTGTCGCTCTCATCTCCTGCAATACCCGCTTTTCACTTTGCCGCCCCCGTTCCATGGCTTTTAACGTTTCTGCTGTCTTATCTGCCGTTCGTCCGGTCTTGATCGCAACACCTGCCCCTCCTGGCACTCCCGGCAATATGACGGCACCCAAATCTACGAGCATTCCCAAACCATCGACTACCGAAGCCTTAACATTTCCCTGACGGACATTTTCCACAAAACTTTTAGCTCCGATCGTCAAACTGGCGACATCCCATAGAGACTCTATCCATCGACCTGTGGAATCGATATACCTCACCGGATTTCCGGCACAATACGCATACGGCGATATTCCGTAATAATTCTCACATAGCGGATCTAATGTCGTGAATCCGGGTATCTGAAAATCCTGAATTCTCGCCTTCGAGTCGTACCGGTTGAGACCGTGTTCCGTTATCAACTCCTTTCCCGTAAAACGGTAAGGTTGCCATTCGAAACACATGCTTCGGAATATCAGACCCGACGGGAAATATTCGAGGCTCTGCACCACTTCTCCCGTATTGCCCTCGCAAACCAAACGGATACTGAATTTATCGAACTACATATTGATCCTATTTGAGGGATTTTCTGTATATTATTCCTTTCCATATTATACCGTCTTTAGTCATTCGTGCATAATCGCCTCTTATGTAATAAGTTTCAAAAAAGGAGTTAGTTATGTCTGGTATTTCTATTTTAATGAAATTGATATTTTTTTGTATTTGATATTCTTGCATAGAATCAAGTCCCACTATACCATAAAATATCCCATCTGTTGTATGCGCTTTTATGAAATCAGGACTAATATAAAATGAAATAGATTTTGTATCTTTAGGGATATTTATTTCATTAACAGTCATCGAATAATTCAGGCTAAAAATTTTTGAAGTATTGGTAAATACTAATATTTTAAGTTTTCCTCTTTGATAAGGAATTAAGAATTTCACTTTGATACTGTCGTTTGGAATGGAAATGGATTCTTGTGTTTGAGTGATATTTAAGTTTTTAAGAGCTTCGATAATGGGATTTTTATTTGTATTTAATTCTAAAAAAGAATCCCCGATTTTATTGATAGTACCTTCTGCCATTATTTCTGAGTTCCATCCGTTTATAGCATTATTAGGCATAATTAATTTAAAATTTTTGTCTTTTATTTCTATATAAACTCCAGACTCTGCATAATAGCGACCAGATAAATTGTTTCGAGCCGAGACTTCCACAATGTAGAATGCGTAAACTATTAAAAATAAAATTATTCTTTTCATAAGATTTTGTTTATGGAATTCCAAATATTCTTTTTTGTTCTTTTTGAAATTGTATTAAGTCTTGAGAGTATTGGTATATTATAGGATAAACCAATGTCCCCCCATTTCGGATATTTCCAACAGAATGGAAATCGATACCTTGAAGGCCTTTACCTCCTGTGCTGCCGGGAAAAGATTTATCAAAGGAATATTGCATTTGATATGCTTCTATTTCCATTTTTCCGACTCCTCTTATTCCTATTCCTGCATTTAACAGTTCTCCATTTGATGAAAACCTCAGTCCCCCTGCATCCAATGATTGTCGTACATGGGTTATTTCATGTATGGATAGAGCATCAGAGGAAGTTTCAATGCATATTTTGTTGTCTCTACCTTGTCTGACAGTATGTAATCCGCCGGATATATAACTTAAAGAATAAATATTATTTTGATCGGCATCCAATCTGTCAATATCTCCTTTACTGACGTTAAGGTTAGATATTCGATCTTGTGCTTCAGAAATTTTTTTATTCAATTTTGTAATTTGTTTTTCTTTAAGTCCTCCTTTATTTAGTTTAGCTTGATTTTTATTTATGTCCATATTGAGAGACGTAATTTTATCATCAATATGTTTTTTTAACTTTTTTGCTTCTTCAGGATCATCCCACTTCATTCCGTTCGGATCAACCCGACTTACCGGATTCCCGGCACAATACGAATACGGTGATATTCCGTAGTAATTCTCACATAGCGGATCTAATGTCGTGAATCCGGGTATCTGAAAATCCTGAATTCTCGCCTTCGAGTCGTACCGGTTGAGACCGTGTTCCGTTATCAACTCCTTTCCTGTAAAACGGTAAGGTTGCCATTCGAAACACATGCTTCGGAATATCAGACCCGACGGGAAATATTCGAGGCTCTGCACCACTTCTCCCGTATTGCCCTCGCAAACCAAACGGATACTGCCCAAATGATCCCGAATATACGTATAAATTTTCGGATTCGTCATACTGCCGCCGTAATTTCTCGAGAGGGAGAAATATCCTCCGTCGAACAAAATATGGCTCAGCGAACCGTTTTTACACACCAAGTTCCCGGCCTTGGACTCCGAAACATCTTTGTGGGGATCTTTGCTGTCGGTTACTTCGTCTAACGGTACCGACAACGGAGTAAGATATGTGCGCGATACGCTCCCCGATTTCTCCCCGCCCGCAAAATAATAATTGACGATGCGGTTTCCGTTGGAGAATTGTATCGTGTCGGGCAGATTCAGTACATTATACCGAATCGCGACGATTTCCTTATCGAGGTTAAATATCTCGTTTCCGTTGGCGTCGTACGCCACTTCTGTCTCTTCATCGGCGGCATCCGTATAACCGGGAAAGTCGTAATCATAATTGCCTCCTCCTACGTTCCCGGTTCTTTGTATCTGGTTTCCACGGTAAACCGTATTGAGACAATCCACATCCGCCCCGTTATGCCTTCGCAGGAGCAGTGTAATATTCCCCATCTTGTCGTAAGCGAACCGTTCACCTTCGCCCGATTGCCGGTTAAACGCTTCGGCATCATACATCATACCCAGCGTAAGCCTGTCGGCAAGGTCGTATTCGTAATGCCAGAAATAAGACCTGCCCATCTGACTGATCCGGATATCATTGATATTTCCGTTTAAACACCGCTGTTTTGTATAGGGTGTCGTCACGGCCGACGATTTACACAACAGTTCCGAGAAACGCCCGGGATTATCTATCTGTTTCAGCGTACCATCGAGATAGTAATCATAGTTTACCGTGATACTGTCGTGAAGAGCGCGTTCGCTCCGAAGTCTCCCGTAGCTGTCATACTGCATGCTCGATAGCGGCAAGAAGTCGGGAGAGGTCAGTTTAGGATTTATATATTGGTAACGGGTGGCCGTCTTTCTGCCGGCATGGTCATATATATACCGAAAATTTACGTTGGCGATGCCCTCATAGCGGTTATCCTCCCCGGTTACCAATCCCTGAAAATCATAGTGTAATGCGTGTCGGCTGTTATTTCCGCTGGAAAAGTCAGACCGATAGGTTTCTTTCAGGCGGCCTTTGTCATCGTATGTAAAAAGAGTCGTGCGGCCTGTCTCGGGACGGTTCAGCACGGCCTCATACATTCCGGTCTGCAGCCCGCGCGTGTTTTCAGGTAACTCTGTCGGGAAATAATCTGTTCCGATAGGCAGTTGACCGGTAAAATCGTATGTATCGTAAAACCATGCGGAAATAACGGAATACTCCCCTTGTCCCAGCTTACAGTCATCGGTATATCCCACACAGAAAAAATCTTCTCCAGAAAAGGTCTCGGTAACCGCACGGTCTTCCCATATCGCCGCTATCGCCGCTCTGTCCCGAGTATCTTCGACAATACCTTGCAAAACCGGCCTTCCCAACCGGTCATATTTCAAGAACATCCATGCACCGCGTTTACGCAGGTTCCCGTCCTGCCGGAGTATCTGACGTCCTTCTCCGTCATATACGATATAATGTATCTCCGCCCCGGGAAGTTTTACGCCGGTTTTCAGATTCCTATGATCATAAGCATACCAATAACCATAATATGCCATGACTTGATCATCCGAATAATAGGTCGATCCGTCTGACAATACGGATGCCGCTTCCGGAGGAATTACTCCGACAAGACGTTCCAGCGCGTCATAAAGATAGTAAGTGTCATGAAAACCATCATTTGCAATAACCCGTTCGAGTACCGTCTTGCCGTCGGGGGCGGTAAAACGCAACGACCGCTTGCCATCTTCATCCCGAATCTCCGTAACATGAAAATTCCCGGTTTTTGCCGAAGTGCAACTTATCCGGTAACGACAGAAACCGACAGAAACAGGGATAAGCGAATGAAGCGTATATTCTGTCGAAACATCTGAATTCAGACCGTATTTGCACGCGATGTTTCCTCCTCCGTAATGCAAACCCGCCGCAGATGTCATACGATTCTGTGCCGACAAGGCATAATCATATTCCCGTTTCCATGCAGAACCCTGCTGAAATACGCTTTTTTCTACAAACCTCCCATTATTACCGGTAACGGGTATAGGATCATATTCGGCGATCTTCCGGCCCAAAGCGTCATAATCGATATAATCCACGAGGTCTGAACCGTCCGGAGCAAATCCCTTGCGTAAAGTCTGACGAAGTCTTCCCGCCGTATCGTAATATCCGACGACGGTTATCGTATTTTCATCTGATCCTTGCGACGGATCTTGCACCGCACTTGTAAACGTACGGATCATAACGCTGTTTTCTTGAGCACCGGCCGGAAAAACGACCGACAGAAAAATCAATATCGATAAAAATACTGCACGTGTCCTCATTTTTCGTTCTTTAAAGTATAACGGTAACTTCTGATCACATTATTGTCCCCATCCCGTTCAACGGCCAACCTTCCTTTGGCATCGTATTCGTAATACAAGGTCATTCCTTTGGGATCGGTAATCGATATCACCCCGACCATCGGTTCATATTTATAAACATATACCAACGCACGGGGCAATAATATTCGGAGCGCATTCAGCTTGTTCCATTCCTCCTCGCTCGGTTCCGTCCCGGTCGCAAAAGAATCAACCGCTCCTATACCCGCTTTTTCCACTTCTTCGAGCGTAGCGTTCTGAATGCGGGCAATCACATACCGACCGCCGTATCCGTATATATAAACTTCGCTTTCTCCCGTCCGGCTCTTCACTTCGATAACATTATCATATTTATCATAACAAGAGAACATATAGTCGGGTAACCCGTACTGAGAAATATTACTCCCGTCAAAATCGCTTGCCGGTCTCGGAGATCCCCTGTAATAGTTATACACAGCATCAGGTACGAAACTCCCGTTTTTCTCATTTTTTTTATAAGTATGCAGCTCTTTTTGTATCAGTCCGCTATTATCATAAGTGCGAATCTCGACCGGATCGGTTATCCGGTTACCGGTATTACCGCACATTTCGCTATAAAGCGGTATATGATTCAAATCGACCGTATAAATAGTGCGCACGGTTTTCTCTTTCAACCCATCGTCGACCGAGATTTCCGAAGGCAAATAATTATGCGGATTATATTGTTTATAACGGGTCGTCTTCCAATATTTAGTCAAAAAACGAGTATCGAAACAGCCTTCGGTCTCCCGCTCGATCCGGCAATGCCCTATCGGCACATGATATGTTCCTATATCTCCCATATTGCAATAATCCTGAAACCACGCGTTCAAAACGGCTATGGTATCGCATTTATATTCATACTTGATATTTTTTATCAATTGAGAGTCTTCATAAATATTATGCGTCAGCAACTTCCCGTTCATATATATACATTCACCAGGCATCCCGACATATCTGAAATCTACAGCCTCCTCTTCATTGTGATAAAAGTAATCTTCTTTGAAAAATTTATCGTCAGAACAGGTCGTCATACAAACACGACTATAACCCACCGCAGCGTTTATCGACGGACCGGCAAGCGGATATACCGATTCGGACTGCTGAACTATATACTCCTTAAAACCATCCCGAACCGGCCGAATACTTCCATCGTTATCAAGGAAAGTACTATATGTAGCATAAGTCTGCATACTTTCATAAAAAGGTTTGCGTATAAAGATCCCGGAAGAGGCATGTCCTGTCGCGTCGGTATAAGTAAACTCTCTCGTATTTACGGGAGACTTTATCCGGAATATTCTCACCCCTCCGCCCTGTACAAGGCCGATCCTGTTAAAGTGTCCGTAAAAAGCCAGTTTCAGATTCTGGTTGAGATAATTATCGGTTCTGAATACCAAATAATAGTTTCCTTTATCATATTTGCTCGAATCCTTGATCGTATATGTAAACGGTATATCCGGAAAATTCTGACTACCCCATGTCTTGACCTCCTTTCCGGCAGAGTTATAGATAGAGATCATATTATTTTTATACGCACTGCCTCCAGCACCCATCGCTCCTTCATTATATAAAAAGTCCAGTTTTATCCAGCCGTCAGTATGTAATGTAAAATGAAATGTATCGACCTCGACATTATACGGCTTATAAAGAGTGTCCTTATGCAAGAAAACAATCTCGGAATACTCGCTTATCGCATCATTCGGCTCATACTCGAATGTCGTCACTCCACCTTCGGGCGACTCCATAGAAGTCAACATACCGGTGGTGATATATTCGGCACGAGGTTTGCGATCCGCCCCCCGCAATATATCTCCTTTTTTATATACAATCGTCTTCCCGTCAGCCTTATAATAATTGCGGGATACAGAAATTTCGGGATAGAATATCGTATTATTCAACCCATTATAATATCCCCACATATCTTGGGCAAAACTGTATTTGGGTGGCAACGAATGACGGACGTCATAGCCGAAACGATGGATTTCCCGAATCTGTCCCGAACAAACAGAAAGAGAGTCTAATCGAAGCCGAAGATTATACTGATCTTCCGGTTCGTCAGGGTTACTAAAATAACTTTCATGAAAAACGACCTCCTTAAAGGGCGCACTGTCGCCCGTTCGGAACAAAGACATCTTATCGAGCTTCAGATTCTCCCCTCCCGGCTTGAATGTATTGCGGGCAAAGTCTTTCCGAGAACTTGTCTCAAACATAATATATCCCGAACTCCATGTAATCTTTTTCAGAAACTTCTGGTAATTTACCATACTCATCGAACAAACGGTTTCATATTTTTCTGTCGCGTAAACCGGAAATCCGGTATTCTTTACCGCATATACAGGCAAATATTTTTTCTGTATGATACTGGCACTTGACGGAAGAAAAGGATATGCCACCGTAATATACTCGAACTCTATCTTTTCCTTATTCGGAAGTATAATCTCCGACAAATCCCAACTCGTAATCATATTTTGTACACGATCTTCAAAAAACGGAAACCGGGTCATATCTGTATAAGGCATTCTGAATCCTTCCAATACCACTGTCGCCGAACCGGTGGAGGCGGACGGCTTGAATAAATATCGTGTACCGTCCGGTGAGATAATACCGAATGACTGATCTTTATAAGTAAACGACATTTTCAGATTCTGTTCGGGATCGCTCAGATAAAAACCGTTTTCCTCTTTACATCCTGAATTTTTAGCATAAAAAATTCCACTATATCCCGCAAAATTGTAGTAAAACACATCCGGTTCCGTATCCGCATTGATTCTAACAACATGATCATAAGCATCTACCCCTACCAAGGACACTATATCATCTCTTGAATTATCGAATTGATCAGGAATCTGCGCATCTTGATAATAATAACCGCCCATAAGATCATCAAGGCCTCTGACCGTACGACTTATATTGCCCCCGGCATTCAGGTTCCAGCCTAACCCCACCCAACTGGCTTCTTGTGAAACTTTTATTCCGGACGCATGATAACTCAATGTTATCGGAAAGGTAAAATTCCCCATCTCAATTGTAAAAAGCGGAACCTCGATCGAAGGTATTCCGGTGTATAAGCTTACTGGCATATCGGCATACTGTGCAAAAGCGTAGGCTTGCGGTGACGGTACATTTATTCTATAATCTGCAGGAGATTCGTCAGCCTTAAGGTCGGAAAAAACAAACAAGCATAAAACAAACGGCAAAAACAAATACTTATCGATGTTTTTCATAATATAAAAAGATCATAATAGTTACGCATCCTTCAATCAATAATTCTCACTATAACCAAACAAGATGCTGTCTGAATTTTGCCCGGATCGGTTTTGAGAGTTTCGTTCGAGGATGTTTTTCTGTCTTATGAGAAAGATAGCCTGTTATCTGACAAACAAGAACGGGAAAACAGCCCGGGAAAAGATGTCCTGATCGTATTTTTTATTGAAAAATTCAGACCGGCTCTAAGCAAAGGTTATCTTTTCTTTATTTTCCAACTTTCTCGTTTATCTCCGATAATAACGGTAATGATAAACTCCGTTTCAGAATATCGGTCATAATCTATATCCGAGACATAATATCCCGGCTCTACGGTTCGCGGCGATTCATGATAAAGTACCGTTCCTGACATATTGGCAAGCAATATCTCCATCCTCGAGGATCGATTAAGGCCGGCATAAACTGTAGCCCTATTGCCGACCGGATCTATTTTACATGAGAGAGAAAACAGATCAGACATATCTGACAACGCTCCGGAACGTTCGGAGCACCCTTGGTATTTTTTGTCTGATAAAAATATTCGCTCCCTGACCTGCTCATTCTCCGAATCTCTGTCAAGCGACCTTTGCTCTTCAAGAGAATATAGCATACTGATAAAAAAATGTCGCACCGACTTACTTTTCCAATCAATCGTATTTTCAATGGTTTCCAATACCGGATAACGATATCCCGGCAAATACCACCGATATGTATCGACTTGCCATATAACACTATCAGCAGTCAACCGATCTCCGATCGAAGAAACCGTAAATAAAGAATCTTGCCGGCCGAATATGTCAAAATCGATAAACCGCAAACCCACACGCTCTTTACTATGTAATCGAATTACATTTCGAAGCGTATCTTCTCCCGGCAGAAACAATATACCCGACGCATCAGCAACCGTCTCGGAATAACCGTATGATTTGAGAGAATAAACATGGGAATATCCTCCGTTTCCTATAAAGGGAGAAGCTATCGTATCTCCGTAATAGAAAGGAAAACGAAGCACAGGCACAGGTGACACAAAACACATCTTTGTCACAGGATTTTCATAACCTAAGAACAAAAGAGAATCCCCTGACAACCTATATTTATATGCTGTTTTATTTCGATACATACAAAGAATCGAGTCTAATCTTCCTTTATAAAACACACGTTTCTCGACATCTAAATATTCCAAATCCCGAAAATCCCATGTAACATTAGTTCCACTGTCTCCCGGAGCACAAAAAGTCACCTGCTGCATAATTAAAGTATCTCTATCTCGAGGTAAAGAAGTCTCCATCAATAATGACGACTGAGCCTTGAGTCCGATAAAGTTACCGGAAAGGAAAAGAATAAAAAACACTAAATAAGATTTCATATTCATGTACCGATTTAAGATCAAAAAAAATTATACTACGCTATATCACCCTACATTTTATAAGAATTTATCTTTATCTCTAAAAGAAACTTTCTATTGCAACAAGAATAACAAGTTAAAGAAATATTTTTATAAAGTCTAAATTGGTCCTAACCAAACAAAATTTCACTCTCACAATTCTCCATATTCAGTATTCTTTCAAAACAAAAACACTCTTAAATAAAAATAAGATGTATAAAATTATATACTTATATCATTAAATCAAAAATTTTCATTCTGTTTAAAAACATATATTCACAATTTCATAATTTGCCTAATAGCTTGTCTAAACCCCAATATTATTTTTGTAAATTCTGAAAAAATCGAAATCGCACAAAAAAACGGAACGACAACTCTGCCATCCCGTTTCATCACGAATCTCTTCAAACAAAAGACTCAATATTCTATTTTATCCGCTTTTATATTCCACATTTCAAAAGCTTTTATCGCCTCATTCCGCAACAAAGTCTCAGAAGGAAGCTTACGATCTGCAGGTTTTAATTCAAGCTCATCATAAATAAACGAATCATCAAATCCTATATCCTTAGCATCGGTTTTCGTATTGGCATAATACATTTTATCGAGTCGAGCCCAATAAATCGCACCCAGACACATAGGACAAGGTTCGCATGACGTGTATATTTCACAGCCGCTCAAATTGAACCGACCCAATTTTCCGGCAGCTTCACGTATCGCACTCACCTCAGCATGAGCGGTAGGATCATTGGATGCCGTAACTCGATTCACTCCTCTTGCAATAATTTCTCCGTCTTTTACAATCACCGCACCGAAAGGACCTCCTCCATTTTTCACATTCTCAATAGAAAGCGCTATCGCTTCCCGCATAAAATCATCTTTTGTCGCCATATTATGATCTTTGTTATTTTGTTTACAACCTGATAAAAAAAGCCCGCAGATCACAAGCAGTGAACAAAGGGCTTTTACAAATATATCATTTCTTTTCATGACAATATATTATTTAACGTAATTTAGAAGCAGGTTAAGAGCCTACAGACAACACCTTAACTGTTCTCCAGCGAATCGTTTATACTCCCGATATAATCGAGTAATTCCGTTCTTCCTTGCTTTTTCTCCGAAGAAGTATAAAATACCGGGGGAAGTTTTTCCCAATCTTCAAGCAAACGTTTCTTATAAGCCTCGACATTTTCCTTAAAACGTACAGGTCCTAATTTATCGGCTTTGGTAAATACTATGCAAAAGGGTATTTCGTTCTCTCCGAGCCATTCTAAAAACTCGACATCGATTTTCTGCGGTTCATGTCGGCAGTCTATCAAAACAAACAGGCAAGTCATCTCATAACGGTTCAGGATATAGCTCTCTATAATGCTGCGTATTTTTTCTCGTCCTTCTTTACCGCGCTGTGCATATCCGTATCCCGGGAGATCGACCAAATACCAAGCATCGTTGATCAGAAAATGGTTGATAAGCTGCGTTTTACCGGGCATAGAGGAAGTCATCGCCAGCCCTTTTTTATTGGTAAGCATGTTGATCAACGACGATTTTCCTACATTAGAACGACCTATAAAGGCATATTCCGGTAAATTTCCCGAAGGACACTTCGTTACATCAGTATTACTTATTATAAAACGTGCACTTTTTATCTCCATAATCATTTTAGTTAATCGACAGTTATTATGACAAATATAAGGATTATCTGCCGATAATCTTGCCCGGATCTAAAAAAAAGGCTATTTTTGAATTACTAAACCTATTGCTTTACATGGAAAATTATGATCCTATGAACAATATATCTGTAGAGACCGCATTGCAAGACCTGCGATATTTACAACTGCTTTCAAAACAATTCCCGACCATATCGGACGCATGTACCGAGATCATCAATCTGGAAGCGATTCTGAATTTACCAAAAGGAACAGAGCATTTCTTGACAGACATACACGGAGAATATGAAGCTTTCCAACATGTTCTGAAAAACGCATCAGGAACAGTACGTCGTAAAGTCGACGAAATTTTTGGACAAACTCTTCGGGAGAGCGAAAAAAAAGAGTTATGTACACTCATCTATTACCCCGATCATAAGTTGGAGCTGATAAAATCCCATGAACCGGACATGGAAGATTGGTACAAAATCACGCTTCACCAACTGATCAGAGTATGTCAAAATGTTTCTTCGAAATATACCCGATCGAAAGTAAGGAAGGCTCTCCCTACAGAATTTTCCTATATTTTACAGGAATTGCTGCATGAATCGCAGATAGACCCGAACAAACAGGCTTATGTAAACGGTATCATCTCGTCTATCATATCGACAGGGCGAGCTGATTGTTTTATCATCGCCATGTGCAACCTCATACAACGACTCACGATAGACACATTGCATATCGTAGGCGACATATATGACCGAGGACCGGGGGCTCATATTATCATGGATACATTATGTAATTATCATAATTTCGATATACAATGGGGCAATCACGATATATTATGGATGGGGGCTGCATCGGGTAACATGTGCTGTATCGCCAACGTCGTAAGAATGGCAATGCGTTATGGAAACCTGACTACGATCGAAGACGGGTACGGAATAAACCTGCTGCCATTGGCGACATTCGCCATAGAACGTTATAAAGATGACCCTTGCTCGCTTTTCATGCCTAAAGTAGGGACAGATAACGTACATAGCGAAAAGACCCAAAAACTGATCGCTCAAATGCATAAAGCAATTACGATCATACAGTTTAAACTGGAGGCTCAACTCATCAAAGCTCATCCTGAATATAATATGGATAATCGACTGTTGCTCGACAAGATCGACTATAAACAGGGGAAATTGATTCTGTATGGAAAAGAATATCCTTTAACGGACACTTATTTCCCGACTATCAATCCTAAAGATCCTTATAAACTTACCGATGAAGAGCAAGAACTGATGCGTCGATTACGTTACTCTTTTGTCAATAGCGAAAAACTGAGAAAACACATGCGATGCCTGTTTTCTTACGGAAGCATATATCTGGTACGCAACTCTAATCTGCTGTATCATGCCTCTATACCGTTGAATGCCGATGGATCTTTTAAAGAGATAACGATACGAGACAAAAAATATAAGGGAAAAGCATTACTCGATCGGATAGACCAAATAATACGAATCGCTTATTTTGATGAAGAGGGTTCTGAAGAGAAAAAATTTGCACGGGATTATATGTGGTATCTCTGGTGCGGAGAAGATGCACCTCCATTCGACAAAGACAAAATGGCGACGTTCGAACGCTACTTTACCGATGATAAAGAGCTTTGGAAAGAGAAAAAGGGATATTATTATACATTAAGGAATGAAGAGCGTGTCTGCGACATGATACTGAAAGAATTCGGAATAAATGACATTCATTCCCATATTATCAACGGACATGTTCCGGTAAAAACGATCAAAGGAGAAAAACCGGTAAAAGCCGGCGGAAAATTGTTGGTAATCGACGGAGGCTTTTCAAAAGCTTACCAACCGGAAACCGGAATCGCAGGCTATACGTTGATTTTTCACTCGCGAGGATTACAACTGACACAACATGAACCTTTTCAGTCAGCACAAAAAGCAATAGAAGAAGGTATCGATATTATTTCGACCAGTTTTATCCTCGAACTCAGTTCGCAACGAATGATGGTACGCGACACCGATATAGGAAAAGAACTCGAAACTCAGATAAAAGATTTAAAAAAATTATTGACCGCCTACCGTAACGGCTTTATTAAAGAAAAATCTTAATTTCGTAGCAAAAATATTTTTTAATATCGAGTCTCTTTTAAGACTGTTTTCATTTCGGTCATCACAAAAACAGTATTATTCATAGAGAATCAGACAAACACAAAAAACAATATTCAGATGAATCAACCTTACTCTTCTGCATTACTTGAAAATGCGGTAAATGAGTTTGCCAAACTACCGGGTATCGGAAGAAAAACTGCCTTGCGGTTAGTATTACACCTGCTCCGGCAGGAAGAGCTTTCAGTAGAAAATTTCGGAAATGCCATTATAAAACTTCGTAAAGAGATAAAATATTGTCACGTATGTCATAATATTTCCGACTCGGATACTTGCTCATTATGCTCCGACCCCAACCGGGACGATTCTATCATTTGTGTCGTAGAGAATATCAAAGAAGTGATGGTAATTGAAAATACCCATCAATTCAAAGGACGGTATCACGTTTTAGGCGGTGTCATTTCTCCCATGGACGGGATCGGTCCCTCAGATTTGGAAATAGACAGTCTGGTAAAACGGGTATCGGAAGGAGGGATACAGGAAATTATTCTTGCCCTCAGCGCTACGATGGAAGGAGACACGACCAATTTTTATATTTTCAGAAAACTCGCTCCTCACAACATAAAAATTTCTATTTTAGCACGGGGTGTATCGGTCGGTGACGAACTGGAATATACTGATGAAATCACTCTCGGCAGATCTATTATTAACAGAATGCCGTTTAATGAGACATTCAAACCATAAAAAAACGGGATATAAATATACGAAATACCGTCAATAGATCGTTTATATATATTGAATTTATCGCTAAATTAAGGTCCATGAAATTAACATTCTTAGTTCCACCTGTATTAGACCATAATAAACCAGCCGAACGAACTGCGGGGTGCACCCGTATCGTGTATGCTGCACCGAATATATACGAATTGACCGTTGTCGCAGTCTTAGAACAAGAAGGATATACTCCGATATATAGAGACTTTGTCTATTACAAAACCTCACGAAAAAAATTCGAAAAGTTCCTTAAAGAAGACGACAGCGATATTTATTATATCTGGACTGTAAATCTGTCAATAGAGAACGATTTGATCGCATTATCCCTGATCCGGAAATATCGGCCGGACGCCTTTGTCGTGTTTATGGGTCCTGGACCTACTTATTTTACAGATCGCTTTTTTACAGATGAAAAAGTCGTTATCGTCAGAGGAGAACCGGAAGTCATTGTAAAAGAATGGACAAATGCTTTACGAGATGGAACAGACTGGAAACTGACCGAAGGCATCTCATATTTGGAAAACGGGAAAATCATACACAACAAATTCCATTTGTTATTAAAAGACTTAGATTCTCTTCCTTTTCCTGCACGCCATCATATTGCAGATCGGGATTATCACAATCCCAAATTAAAAATATCACCTTATACGACAGCAATCACTTCACGAAACTGTCCTTATCAGTGCATTTACTGCGTACCGAGCTCGTTAACTTTCGCTCGGGAAATAGAGAACCGCCGGGAATTTAAAAAGAAGCCGTTTATCTCTTTTCGCTCAATAGAGAGCATTGAAAAAGAGATGAAGATATTGCACGAACAAGGATATACTGCTATTGGATTTATGGACGACAACTTCATTTGGAATGAAGAAAGAACACTGGCAATCTGTAATATTATGCATAAATACGGCTTTTCATGGGGATGTCAAGCCCGAGTAGATGCGATTACCGACACAATAGCTCGAGCTTTAGGTATGTCGGGCTGTAAATATGTTGATTTAGGCGTAGAATCATTCAATGAAGATATTCTTAAATTCATTAAAAAAGGAATTACACAAAAACAGATATATGACGCAATCGGGTATCTAAAAAAGTATAATGTTCCGGTCAAGCTGAATATTCTAATCGGGACAAGTCCGTTAGAAACCAAAGAAACTCTTAAAGATACTTTACGACGAGCAAAAAAACTGAAAGTCGATCAGATTATGTTCAACATCGTATCCCCTTTTCCCGGTACGGAATTTTATGCTATGGCAAAAGAAAACGGATGGATTAAAGGTGGAGAATATATCCCTACCGATGTTCAACGAGAGTCAATATTAAATTATCCTCATCTTTCATCTCACGAAATGGAAAGGATATTATTCCGGAGCAATTTGAAATATTTCTTTTCATACTATTTTATTTCGACACAACTCAGACGCTTCACTTCGGTCAAAGAATTTTCATATGCTCTAAGAGCCTTAAAAATAAAATTATTCGGATAATAGTCTTTATGCGGTTATCAATCATCCTCATATCTTGGAATTCTCTGGTACATCTTAAAGAGTGCCTTGCATCTCTTTCATATACACTGCAGAAAGAAGATATCGAGATCATCTGGGTAGATAACGGATCAACAGACGGTGCATCACGATATGTTAAGGAAAACTATCCTCAAATACAGACGGTCACACTTCCCTATAACCAAGGTGTAGCATACGCCCGTAACCGGGGAATAGAAAAAGCATCGGGCAAATATATTCTGCTCCTCGATGATGACACTATCGCTAACGAGAATGCTATATACGGCATGGTTGCTTATATGGACTTTCATCCCGAAACAGGAATCTGCGGTTGCAAACTGACAAATACACAAAAAGAAACTCAAAAAAGCGATAAGGAATATCCGGGACTCGGTATAAAATTCAAAAACATTTTTTACACTTTTATACGAAGAAAAAATAAAGAGATTTTTCATACAGTTGAATATGAGCCGGAATATTTAATCGGAGCTTGTCAAATGATCCGTCGTGAAGTACTTGATTTGACAGGTCTTTTGGATGAAAATATTTTTTACGGTCCGGAAGATGCAGATTTTTGTATACGAGTACGGAATAATGGCTTCAAAATCATCTATCTACCCCAATTTTCAATTATCCATCATTGGAAACGGGTAACCAACCGAAAAATTTTTTCAAAATTGGCATGCCGGCATATTCAGGCACTCCTCTATTTCTACAAAAAACATCACCGTTATCTTTAAACTGTAAAAAGTATGTCATACCTATCCGGAACAAATATCTATTTACGAGCTATCGAACCCGAAGATCTCGACATTTTATATCAATGGGAAAACGACTCTTCTCTATGGGTTCATGGATGTACATTAGCTCCATTCTCAAAATTCACTCTTCGTGAATATATTCAAAACAGTTGTTACGATATTTATCAGACCCGACAACTACGAATGATGATTACTTTAAAAAAAACGAACGAAACAATCGGAATGGTAGATTTGTTCGAGATCGACCCACATCACGAAAGAGGAGCGGTAGGTATTCTTATAGCGCCGGATCATCAAAGGAAAGGTTTCGGCAATGAAGCTTTGCAACTAATGTGTTCATACGCTTTCGGTTTTTTGCATCTGCACCAACTTTATGCCCACATCCTTCAAGAAAATAAAAACAGTTTGAAACTCTTTTCTGAAAACGGTTTCATATCTTGCGGACTTTTTAAAGAATGGGTAAAAACTGAAAACGGATATAAAAACGTAGTTGTCATGCAACGGATCAATTGAGAATAGGCAAACGAGGATATTTGAGCCATGATTTATAATCTTCTCCTAAATCTACGACAGCTTTACGCCAACTCTGTTCCCCATCACCGCAAATACAAAATAAAGGCGATACTTTTTCGGATACGATCCAAAAAATATTGGCAATCTCATCTATTAATTGCCCGGCCTCCCAACCGCTATACCCTAAAAAGAATTTTATATGCCCCTCTACGGTATTTCCACTTCTTATATAAGACAATATCACATCTATATCACCTCCGATATATAATCCTTCAGCTATCTCTATCGATCCGGGTACTAATCGCCCCAATGTATGTATATAAAACAAATGATCGCTCTCCATAGGCCCTCCGCAAAAGACAGGAATCTCCGGAACATTTTCCAAACCTTCGATTACGGTATTCAACATTAGATTGGATGACTTATTAAGAACCAATCCCATACTTCCGATTAACGGGTCATGATCAACCAAGAGAATAACCGACCGCTGGAAATATACCTCATTCAAGCATGGTTCTGAAACCAGTAAACAACCGGTATAGGGGTCTTTCAAACTACGGTTCACCTGAAATATTTCCGTTCCTAATCTCATCCGTATTACCAATTAATAATCTAAAGTAAAAAAACTATTCGACAAATCCAAATACTTCCGAAACAAATATTTTCAAATCAGTTATTCCCAACTTCAAAACAAGAAAGAATCAAATAATAAAAGTAATCAAAAACACAACCAAGTATCCTCTCGGGGCGTCTGACTATTCTTGTGGATTTCGCTAAAACTTTGCTCGAATAAAATTAGACAGGTTATTAAATTCCGATTCTCGTTAAAGTTTAAATTTTATAATTATTCACATATTTACTAAAGTTTATTTATCTTAAAAATAATCATTTATGAATTAAAATCTCGTGCAAATCAGAAATTAATTTTATAATTTTGTGAATATGATTTTCTTTATTTATTTTTTATATGCACAAAAGATGACAAATTGCTAATATTTATTGTCATAAAATAGTATTATCGCTAAAAATACAATGCTTTATTCAAGTACATTTTTAGTTAAAACAAGACTTTAAGAAGAGAAGATCAAATTAATAAGTATTGATGATTTTTATAATTCATCGGGCATCACATAGGATTTAAAAGTTTGTTTTTATGAAGATAGAAAAATTTTCAGGAACCGATCCCCAGTTATATAAGCTTGTCGCCCCTTTGGTTATGAGTCCGGGAATCTTGAGACAAAACAACAATTATCCTTTTAAAACTTCAATACACCACATTTGGTTTGTCACGACCGAAAACAATACTGTTCAAGGATTCATTCCAGTCGAAATCAAAGCACACAACGTCACAATAGACAACTATTATATTTCGGGAGATAATGCAAAATTGCTTTCCCAAATGATAGACAAAGTTGTAACCACTTTCGGAGAAGATTATCCGATATATTCCGTTACACATACCCGACACGTAAATATATTTCAGGAGAAAGGTTTTTCTCCAGTCAAAGAATGGAAACTTTATGTAAAAATGGAATGGAAAGGAGATGAAAACAACCCGAAAGAATGTATATGATATGACCCAAGACCGCCTGGAAAAGATCTTTTCCGGATTTGATAATGTCTACGTCTCTTTCTCCGGCGGGAAAGATAGCGGAGTATTATTGAATCTCTGCATCGATTACATTCGGAAACATAAGCTCGATCGGAAACTGACGGTCTTCCATATGGACTATGAGGTACAATATCAGGAAACAATAGAGTACGTAGAACGAGTATTCAAATCTAATGCGGACATTCTGGATGTTTACCGGGTCTGCGTACCGTTCAAAGTTATAACCTGCACCTCTATGTACCAACAATTCTGGCGACCGTGGGACGATACATGCCAAGACATCTGGGTCCGTGAGATGCCTGAAGGTTGTTACCGAAAAGAAGATTTTCCATTTTACACAGAAGACATGTGGGACTATGAGTTCCAATACAAATTCGCTCACTGGTTGCACATCCAAAAAAAAGCGCAACGAACTTGCTGTCTCGTTGGGATAAGAACTCAAGAAAGCTATAATCGTTGGCGAACGATATACAGCTCGAAAAATTATCAGAAATATAGAGGTCTGAAATGGACAAGACGGTGTGGAGAATACATCTACAATGCATATCCGATCTATGATTGGCAGACAACGGATGTATGGACTGCAAACGGAAAATTCAAATGGGACTATAACCATCTCTATGATTTGTATTACCAAGCCGGCGTCTCTTTGGAGAAACAACGTGTAGCCAGTCCTTTTCTTTCTCAAGCAATCGGGAGCTTAAAACTATACCGAGCTATCGATCCTGACATGTGGGGGCGTATGATAAACCGAGTAAACGGAGTCGGATTTGCCGGGATATATGGCGGTACAACGGCTTTAGGATGGCAGTCTATAAAATTGCCTAAGAATATGACATGGGCAGATTATATGAAATTTTTACTAAGTACACTTCCCGAAGAGACAAGAAACAATTATCTTGAAAAACTATCGGTGAGCGTGGCTTTTTGGAAAAATAAAGGCGGCTGTCTTGCTAATGAAACAATAAAGAAGTTGGAAGATGCCGGTATCTCGATCACTGTCGGAGAAAAAAGTAACTATAAAACTTCGAAAAAACCAGTGAGAATGGATTATCTCGATGACATCGATATTCCTGAATTTAAAGAGATCCCGACTTTTAAACGAATTTGCATTTGCATTTTGAAAAACGACCATTGTTGTAAATACATGGGGTTCTCCCCTAATAAACACGAAAAAGAATTAAGGGAAAACGTCATGAAAAAATACCAATCCTTATTTTAATTATGGAAAAATACCAAAGTCCTGTATACAAAGTTTTGCCCGTTCCGATCGAAAAGATCGTAGCCAATAGTTACAATCCAAATATAGTCGCTCCTCCGGAAATGAAACTTCTGGAGGTTTCGATCTGGGAAGATGGGTACACGATGCCCTGTGTATGTTATTATATCCCCGAACAGGACATTTATGAACTGGTAGATGGATATCACCGATATCAGGTAATGAAAACCTCGAAACGAATTTATGAGCGAGAAGAAGGGAAATTACCGGTTGTCGTAATAGAAAAAGATCTATCTAACCGAATGGCATCTACAATACGCCACAACCGGGCAAGAGGAACCCACAATATTGAATTGATGAGTAATATTGTATCGGAACTCGTAAAAGCCGGTATGTCTGACAACTGGATACAAAAGAATATAGGAATGGATAAAGACGAGTTATTGCGCCTAAAGCAAATTTCGGGACTGGCAGAATTATTTGCCGATAAAGAATTCAGTCTGGCAAAAGATTAAAAATCAGAAATTCTTTAAACAACAAGTTTTTACTTGAAAAAATGCAAAAACGGCTGTCCGTAAATACGGACAGCCGTTTTTGGGCTGAAGCAATTCCTTACTTTCTGATGCCAAGCTCTTTAATAATAGCACGATATCGTTCGATATCGACTTTTACTAAATAGTCAAGTAAACGACGACGTTTACCAACCAACATTCTAAGAGCTCTTTCAGTACTATAATCTTTGTGATTTGACTTTAAATGTTCAGTCAAATGAGCAATACGGTATGAAAATAATGCTATCTGCGCTTCAGGTGAGCCAGTATCAGTATTAGACTTTCCGTATTTCTCAAAGATTTCTCTTTTTTTCTCAGAAGTTAAATACATTTTTCTGCGATTTTGTTGTTAATAAATTCTTTGAGGGGGCAAAGGTATAAATTCATTTTTGATTTACCATATTTTTGCAAGCTTTTTTAAATATCCGAACGCTTTTTCTTCTGAAAAGATTCTGGTATTTCCCATTTTAGCCTTGTTTGACTCTTTGCCGCATATTCCTTTTATATTATCGGAAAACCCAAACAGGTTCTAAAAACATGAAAAAAAATTCATAAAAAGGATCAGAATATTAAATATTAATGACAAAGGAAGAAAACTTAAATTAAAGAGAAACATCATAAAAATTTTTGTCGTACCTTTGCGCCACTCAAAATAGATTATATGCAAAAAATCAGAAACATCGCTATCATTGCACATGTTGACCACGGGAAAACGACTCTGGTCGACAAAATGCTTTTGGCCGGACAACTATTTCGCGAGAATCAAAACTCCGGCGAGTTAATACTCGACAATAACGATCTGGAACGTGAACGAGGAATAACAATTCTTTCCAAGAACGTATCAATACGATATAAAGATTATAAGATAAATATTATAGATACTCCGGGACATGCCGATTTCGGGGGAGAAGTCGAACGGGTATTGAATATGGCCGACGGCTGTCTATTGCTCGTAGACGCTTTTGAAGGCCCGATGCCTCAAACCCGCTTCGTATTGCAGAAAGCAATACAAATGGGTTTGAAACCTATCGTAGTAATCAATAAGGTAGATAAACCGAACTGCCGTCCCGATGAAGTGCAGGAAATGGTATTTGACCTGATGTTCAGTCTCGATGCAACAGAAGAACAGCTCGATTTCCCGACAATTTACGGATCTGCAAAACAAAATTGGATGTCAACTGATTGGAAAAATCGGACAGAAGACATCACACCCTTATTAGATGCCATTATCGAGAATATTCCCGAACCAGCTTATTTAGAAGGAACACCCCAACTCCTTATAACATCTTTAGATTACTCGTCCTATGTAGGTCGTATTGCCATAGGACGCGTGCACCGAGGAGAATTACACGAGGGACAAGATGTCGCTTTATGTAAAAAAGACGGTTCTATTTCAAAGCAACGAATTAAGGAATTACATATTTTCGAAGGATTGGGACGAACCAAAGTGAAATCTGCCCAATCAGGTGAAATTTGCGCTCTGATCGGTATCGAAGGTTTCGAGATCGGAGATACGATCGCCGATATTCAAAATCCAGAACCGCTGAAACGAATCGCCATCGACGAACCGACCATGTCGATGACATTTACCAATAATGACTCTCCGTTCTTCGGTAAAGACGGTAAATTCGTCACATCCAGACATATTGCCGAACGACTTGAAAAAGAGCTGGACCGGAATCTTGCTTTACGTGTAGAAAAAGCTCCTGAAGATGGAGTATGGACTGTATATGGACGTGGAGTTCTCCATTTATCTATTTTAATCGAAACCATGCGTCGTGAAGGTTACGAACTGCAAGTAGGTCAACCCCAAGTAATCATCCGCGAAATCGACGGTGTAAAATGTGAACCGGTAGAACAATTAACCGTTAACGTACCTGAAGAATATTCCAGCAAGATTATCGATATGGTAACACGCCGCAAAGGAGATCTTCTAAGCATGGATAATCAAGGAGACCGCATACACATGGAATTTTCAATTCCGTCTCGTGGTATCATCGGCCTTCGGAATAATGTGTTGACCGCTTCGGCCGGTGAAGCGATCATGGCTCATCGTTTTCTCGAATATCAACCATGGAAAGGCGATATTGACCGCCGTACAAACGGATCGCTGATTGCTATGGAATCAGGAACTGCTTATGCTTACGCAATAGATAAACTGCAAGATCGAGGCAAATTCTTCATCTTTCCGCAAGAAGAAGTATATGCAGGGCAGGTTGTGGGTGAAAATGCCAAAGAGGGCGATATCGTAGTGAATGTAACCAAATCGAAAAAACTCACCAATATGCGTGCTTCAGGAGCTGATGATAAAGCAAAAATTATTCCTCCTGTCGTATTTAGCCTCGAAGAAGCTCTCGAATACATTAAAGAAGATGAATATGTAGAGGTTACTCCGCATCATATTCGTCTCCGAAAAATTATTTTGGATGAGACGGAACGTAAACGAAGCAATAAATAACATATTTAATAAAAATAACGGTTGATCAATTGATCAACCGTTATTTTTATACTCTCTACCGCATCCGCAATCTACAAGATGCTATCTAAATTTTTCGATAAATATATTATCGTGATTTTTAAATCCATATAAATTCTCAACCTACTTTTTCCCAATCATCTCCAATAATCGAGAAACGGCTTTTGCAGGAGACCCCTGTGCAAGCAACTTAACAAACTGACTACCGATAATCGCACCGGAAGCATTCCGACAAGCTGAATCGAATGTTTCCCGGTTAGATATACCGAATCCTATCAGGCGGGGATTACGAAGATTCATCGCAGCTATACGACGGAAATATTCCTGCTTAACTTCATCGAACGACTGCTGCGCACCGGTCGTCGCCGCAGAAGATACCATATAGATAAATCCTTCTGTATTCCGGTCGATAAATCGGATACGTTCTTCGGAAGTTTCAGGGGTAATAAGCATTATTACATTCAGATCATAACGATCTGCTACGGGCTTATACTCTTCAAGATAATCTTTGAACGGCAAGTCCGGGATTATTACTCCATCTACTCCTACTTCATGACAACTTCGGCAAAAGTTCTCAAAACCATATTGCATTATAGGGTTAAGATACCCCATCAAGATTAACGGAATATCTACTTCGGAACGGATATTTCGAAGCTGCCCGAAGAGTTTACTCAATGACATACCGTTCTGCAAAGCCTTTGCAGCCGCATTCTGAATCACGATTCCATCGGCCATAGGATCTGAAAAAGGGATTCCTATTTCTACCATATCGATTCCCTGACGTTGTAATTCTCCAATAATCTCACGAGTAATATCAAACGCCGGATATCCGGCTGTAAAATAGACCGAAAGAATATTTTTTTCTTTACGGCCAAACAATTGTTGTATTCGATTCATCTCTTTAATTTTGTTATAAATCGGTTTAATTTTTCTATATCTTTTATTCCGGGAGAAATTTCAAAACAACTGTTCAAATCCACCCCTGCAAATTGTGGATGCTTAAAATTCAAAACTCTCTCCACATCATTCTCTCCTATACCTCCTGCTATCAAAAAAGGAATGTTCCCTGTATAATGTTGCAATATACCCCAATCGAATGAACATCCTGAACCGCCATAACCGGACGTAGAAGTATCGAACAAGAAAAAATCACAACACCCGTCATATCTCCCGACAGCCATCAAATCATCTGGAACAGATACAGAAAAGGCTTTAATCACCTGTATTCCTTGTTGCCTCAATGCCACGCACACAGAAGGGATTTCACTCCCATGCAACTGCACATGTGTAAGTCCGTATCGGATTACCGCATCTTCGATCACGCCCAGCTTTTCATTTACAAAAACCCCTACTCGTCCTGCAGATCGCGGCAGGTACTTAGGCAAGGAATTTACATAACGAGGAGAACGGGGATAAAAAATAAAACCTATGAGATCAACCGACAGATTCTCCACCAACCGAATATTCTCCCCATCACGCATACCGCATACTTTAACCAACATCTTCTCCACCGTTTAACTGCTTCACAAACCAGCTCAAAGCTGCACCGGGTCGAACCTCTTTCATAAAATTCTCTCCCATTAAAAATCCTCTGAATCCCACCCGACGCAAAGCTCTAACCGTATCGGGGGAAGAAATCCCGCTTTCCGATATGCAGATTTTATCCGAAGGCAAATACCTAACCATATCGAACGAGTGTTCCACTCGAGTTTCAAAGGTCGTCAAATCACGATTGTTAACTCCTATCATATCAGCTCCGGTATCCAAATAGTCGAGTTCTTTTTCTTCATGCAACTCGAGCAATACTTCCATTCCGAGGCTGTGAGCCAAATCGGTAAAACGACGACAAGTCTTCCGATCGAGTACTGCAGCGATGAGCAACACGGCATCCGCACCTATCGCTTTTGCTTGATAAATCTGGTATTCATCGATTACAAACTCTTTACGTAAAAGAGGTATATCAATGCTTTTCCGGACTTTACACAAATCGGCAACCGTTCCACCAAAATAAGTATAATCAGTCAATATAGAAGATGCAGATGCTCCACCCCGTTGATAATCAAGCACAACTCTTTCGACATCGGCATCCCGATGTATCCACCCTTTTGAAGGAGAACGACGTTTAAACTCAGCTATTATACCTGAAGAAGATTCTGACAATGCACGGCTCAGGGAAACAGTACTGCGCATCATTTGTTCGCTTCCTAAAAGCATATCCACAGTATAGGCTTCTTTATGTCGCTGCACTTCGATTCGTTTATCTGCAACTATTTTATCCAGAATATTCATCTTCGAATCAAGAATTAAGTTCGACAAACATTTTCAATGTCTTTAATGCTCTTCCACTTTCCATAGATTCACGAGCTAAGGCGATACAGTCTGCCAGAGATTTTTCCGGCTCAATTACCCGAATAGCAAACGCTGCATTAGCAATCACACAGTCGGTTTGCGCCGGTGTAGCTTCACCTTGCAATACACGATCAAATATACGAGCAGCTTCATCCGGAGATTTTCCCCCATCGAGATCTTGCTCACAATAACGGTTAAAACCTATACTTTCAGGAGTATAGATCGTCTCAGTAGTAGAAGTCGCAACCTTAAACTCTCCCGTTAATGAAATTTCATCGTATCCATCGAGACCATGCACTACGGCAAAACGAGTATCGCTCTCCTGAAAGACATAATTGTAAAGACGCAATAGCGGCAAATTATAAACTCCGAGCAACTGATATTTCGGCAAGGCCGGATTGACCAGCGGACCGAGCATATTGAAAAACGTACGTACCCCCAAAGCTTTACGAACAGGAGCAACGGCTTTCATGGCCGAATTGAAAAGAGGTGCATGCAAATAGGCAATATTACACATATCCATACTCTTACGAAGACGACTCATATCAGAAGTAAATTGTACACCGTGCTGCTCCATAACATTACTTGCCCCGCTTACCGAAGTAGCTCCGTAGTTTCCATGTTTCACAACGGGATAACCTGCTCCTGCTACGACAAAACATGCCGCAGTAGAAATATTGAACGTATTTTTTCCGTCACCTCCAGTACCGACTATATCGATAGGAGCATATTCGGAAAGATCGACCGGAATACGCATTTCGAGTAAAGCATCCCGAAATCCTGTCAGTTCCTCGACTGAGATGTTCCGCATTAAGAATACTGTAATTAAAGAGGCTATCTGCGCATCATTGTACTTACCCTGTACGATATTTTGAAGTATATCCCGAGCTTCGGTTCTCCCAAGATACCGATGTTCGAACAACTTATATAGAATTTGCTTCATTTCCGTTTTTATTTTAATGATAAAGAAAATTGCGAATAATCGTATGCCCTTCAGGTGTTAATACCGATTCGGGATGAAACTGTATGCCACGTACATCATATTTTCTGTGTCGAAGCGCCATGATCTGTCCGGAAGCATCTCTCGCCGTGATCTCGAGCTCTGCCGGAAATCCATCAGGACTGACCACCCAAGAATGATAACGACCTACTTGTATTTCTCGGGGCAATCCCGTAAAAAGCGAGTCGTCCGTAATAATTTCCACAGAAGTCTGCACCCCATGATATACCTCCTTCAGATTTTCCAATACTGCGCCGAAAGCCTCACCAATAGCCTGATGACCGAGACAAACTCCTAAAATACTCTTCGTAGGAGCATAACGTCGTATCAATGGCAACAATAACCCCGCTTCTTCCGGAACGCCAGGACCGGGCGAAAGTATAATTTTATCGAAACGTTCTATTTCGTCAAGCGTAATTTTATCATTCCGACACACCTCGACATCGGTCTCTCCTAACTCGTGCACCAGATGCAATAAATTGTAGGTAAACGAGTCATAATTATCAAATATCAATATCTTTTCCATATCTTCTAATTTTTCAAAGTTACTGCCATATCGATGGCTTTTTTCAAAGCTCCCAACTTATTATTCACTTCTTGCAATTCATTCTCTTCTTTGCTGTGCGCTACAATTCCGCCTCCTGCCTGATACCACAATTCATGGTTACGACTTACAAAAGTACGTATCGTTATCGCTTGATTAAGATCTCCGTTGAATCCGATAAACCCGATACAACCGCCATAAGCACCTCGGTTATGAGGCTCTATCTCAGAAATCAGTTGCATGGCCCGTACTTTAGGAGCACCGGAAAGAGTTCCCGCCGGAAAAGTATCGATAAACGTCCCGACCGGATTAGCTTCCGAATCAAGTTGTCCGCACACTCGAGAAACGAGATGTATCACATGACTATAATACTGAGGTTCTTTATAAAACAGAACATTCACATCATGACAATTCCGGCTGAGATCATTTCTTGCCAGATCGACCAGCATCACATGTTCGGCATTCTCTTTCGGATCGGCAAGAAGCGTTTCGGTAAGCTCCCTGTCTTTGCAAATATCTCCTGTACGTCGGGTCGTTCCGGCAATAGGATCTATGTACGCCTTACCGTTTTCTATCCTGCAATGCGTTTCGGGTGAAGACCCGAATATACGATACCCTCCGAAATCGAAATAAAACAAATAAGGAGACGGATTGATAGAACGCAACGCTCTATACACCTTAAAGTCATCACCCGAAAAAGGCTGGATAAAACGACGGGAAAGAACAATTTGAAAAACATCGCCACGCAAACAATGCTCTATACCTTTACGCACGTTAGCCTTGTGTTGTTCATCGGTAACAGTGCTATATACAGGCGCGGTAAGAAAAAAATTATATGAAGCGAAATTTCTATTTTCGATAACCGACTCCAGTTCGTTAAGAGTAGTGCCCTCTCCTTCAGAAAGCATCTCAACCAAAGTCAATTCATTTTTAAAATGGTTAAATACAATCACCTGTTTATAAAGAATATAAAGCAGATCCGGAGCATCATTGCATTCATCATGGCTCTCTTTTACGGGAATATTCTCGAAATATTTCACAGCGTTGAATGTCGTGTAACCATATAACCCACATACCCGGCTCTCGTCACCGGATACTCTGAATCGGGAGATAAAATCGTTTATAGCCTTTTCTACGGTAAATGATTCATCGATCATCCTCTTTTCTCTGCATCCATCGGGAAATGTCATTGTACAGACTCCGCTGTTTACCCCGATACTCGCCAACGGACAGAGAGCTATAAACGAAAGGCTGTTTTCCCCTGCATGATAGTCGGAACTTTCCATAAGTGCCGACTGAGGATAAATATCACGAACTTTAAGATAGATACTTACAGGCGTATGCAGATCTCCTAATACTTTTTTACTTCGTGTTGTATAATCGAATGTTTTCATCTGACTTTTCATTTATTTTTCATTTCACGAATATAAGTTTCCATATCTTTATCCCCTCTGCCCGAAACGGTAAGCACAACCACATCCTCAGGACGGAAACGAAGTTTTCCGAGAGCTCCCAAAGCATGTGCCGATTCAAGTGCCGGAATAATGCCTTCAAGTCTTGTCAACTCAAATGCGGCGTTTAATGCCTCATCATCATTTATAGCTAAAACCGTTGCACGTTTATTTGTCGCCAAGTTTGCATGGATAGGCCCTATACCGGGATAATCGAGTCCGGCAGAAATAGAATAAGGTTCTTCAATTTGCCCGTCCTGGCTCTGCATAACAAGAGTCTTGCTGCCATGAATAATCCCGATTTTGCCAAGTTGTATAGTAGCTGCGGACATACCGGTATCGATACCCTTTCCTCCGGCCTCCGCAAGAACTATTTTTACCCGATCGTCATTAACATAATGATAAATCGTTCCGGCAGCATTACTGCCGCCACCGACACAGGCAATAAGGTAATCAGGATAATCCCGTCCTTCTTGCAAAGAGAGTTGTTTCCGTATCTCCTCACTAATCACCGACTGCAAGCGGGCTACCATATCGGGATAAGGATGCGGTCCTACTGTAGATCCGATTATATAATAGGTATCCGAAGGATGACAGCACCAGTCTCGTATCGCCTCATTCGTAGCATCTTTTAGCGTCATATTGCCTGATGTCACCGGGTAAACCGTAGCACCGAGCATTTCCATTTTCTGTACATTAATATGCTGCCGCTCGACATCGGTTTTTCCCATATAAACAACACACTCCATATTCATAAGAGCACAAACCGTAGCCGTTGCGACACCGTGTTGTCCCGCTCCGGTCTCGGCAATAATACGTCTCTTACCCATTCGTTTGGCAATCAAGATCTGTCCTATAGTATTATTGATCTTATGTGCTCCGGTATGGTTAAGATCTTCTCGTTTAAGATAGATGCGACAACCATACCGCTCGGATAGCCGAGGGGCAAGATAAAGAGGTGAGGGACGACCGACATAGTCACGCAACAAACCGTCAAACTCGTTTTTGAATGACTCGCTTTGAATAATGGGAAGATAGTTCTTCCTTAACTCCTCTACACATCCATAAAGAATTTCAGGAACGTACGCCCCTCCAAATTCTCCATAATAACCGTCATCATTTACTTGATAATCTTTCATATTGTCTTATTTTTTCGTTTTCACTATCTGTTTTCGGGATATAAAAAAAGAGGTTTGCCGTGTTGGCAAACCTCTTTATACGGTATATATTTTTAATTACATAAGGTTGCTTCTCACGACTACGGGAGTTGTAAGAATTGCCACCAATATGTATTTACTAAAATCGTATTCATCTTTACATTTCACTCTGTTTGTTGAGTGCAAATGTATAGAATGAATTTGAAAAAACAAATATTCGAGGAAAAATTTTAAATAATTTGTTTTTTCGAAATAAAGACTGTACTTTTTCACCCAATCTGTAAGCCAAATACATCTTTATGAAAAAAATAGTCATAGCATCCGACTCTTTCAAAGGTTCGGTATCTTCTGCCGACGTTGCCCAAAGCGCAAGAGAGGGAATACTCCGTGTATTTCCGGAATGTGAAGTTATCTGCCTAACCGTTTCTGACGGTGGAGAGGGATTGTACGAAACATTACTGCAACAATTAAAAGGAAAACAAATAATATGTTCCGCACATAATTCCCAAATGGAAACGATCAATGCCGGCTACATCTTATCAGAAGATGGGAAAACAGCCGTTATAGAAACAGCAGCAGCCAACGGTCTAGCACTGATACCTAAAGAAAAACGTAACCCGATGGAGGCAACGACATTCGGGACAGGAGAACTGATCAAAAATGCTATCCGGCGAGGATGTCGGAATATCCTACTCGGCATAGGCGGAAGTGCGACTAATGATGCCGGCACAGGAATGTTGCAAGCTCTCGGAATCCGGTTCAGAGATGAAAACGGCACAATCTTAGGATATGGAGGAAAAATATTAACCCGGATCGCCTCCATCGATGAGTCTGGAGTATTACCGGAACTGAAAGATTGCCGGTTCACAATAATATGCGATGTAAACAGTCCGCTTTTCGGTCCTAACGGTGCGGCCTATGTATATGCTCCTCAAAAAGGAGCCGACCGTGAACAAGTACGTTTTCTTGACAAAGGGCTAAGAAATTTCTCCCATATAATCAAACAAGAGAAAGGCATAAATATCAGTAAAGTTTCGGGGGCAGGAGCTGCAGGAGGAATGGGAGCAGCATGTCTTGCATTTTTTCACGCCCAGTTAAAACCGGGAATAGAAACGGTACTCGAAATAATCGGTTTTGACAAACTCATTGTCGAAGCAGATTTGATCATTACCGGAGAAGGAAAGCTCGACCGACAAACCATTATGGGGAAAACAGCTTCGGGCATTCTCGCTGCCGCCCGAAAACACCACATTCCCGTCATCGCTTTAGGCGGCTGTGTAGAAAATACGAAAGAACTCATAGATGCCGGATTTCTTGCGACATTCTCTATACTCCCATATCCCGTCACTTTGGAACAAGCCATGCAGAAAGACTTTACTCTTTGCAATATTGCCAATACAACAGAACAGATAATGCGAATTATTAAGAATCAAACTCAATAAAACCAATCATATACCCCATAAAATAGAATGGCTATATATTATTGTACAAAAAAAAGAAAGTATTCTTGCAATGAGAACACTTTCTTTTCTATTATAATATATTTCTTTATTTTATTCGTTAATCAGCAACCAAGCGTCCGAGAACCGATTCGGATACTTCGCTTTCACACTTTCACGCAACTCGGTAGCAGAAGGTCTGTCATCGAAACTGCCGACTATAACACGATACATACCTTTTGCATTCTGTGCTAAAAAAGCATTATATCCGTCTGCGACTAAAGACTCCTGCAAATTAGAGGCATTGGTTTTGATAGTAAAACTTCCGACAACAACATTGAACATTTTCAGTTTAGAAGCATCCCCGGCATTTACCGTTGTAATTTTCTCTGTACTTACCCTTACCGGAGAAGAACTTGTATCTGAAGATGAGGCCGGCTTGGTCACGACAGGTTCCGGAGCTAAAGTCTGCTCTGCAACAGGCTTTTCCTGCGCTTTTTCGTATGCCGCTTTATATGAACTTTCTTTAGCTTTACAAGAAACAAAGCCTATGGCTACAGCTACGGCCACAACTAACACCCAGTTTTTTTTCATATCTTTTTTATTTATATGTTACTTAATACCTTTTCTTCGAACGGTTTGCCTTATATTGAAAGGCAAATGTACAAAATAAATCAGAGATATATACAGCTTTATAAAAAAACTGTACATTTTATCGAGCAATAAATTTTTCCAATTATATTAAACATAGTAAGAGCATCGGACTACTCAACTTATAATAATTAATAAACGGATTTCATGAATCTTAAGAACTTGTACAAATTTTGTACGGACATTTTTCGAGAACTATTTTTGAAGTATTTTTCTGTTCTGACGAAGAAGATAACGAGCTACGTGATGTGTAAAATAGGAAAACAGTTTCAAAAATCAGAATATATAATTTTATCGGAAAATTCAAACCGGCTTTAAGATGTTATTTCTTTTGCTTTCCTTGATCTCTATGCTGCAACATAGCTTTTGCAAAAGAATTTTCAGCACGACGGTACAGAAAAAGCTTTCTCGGGGAGAGAATTCCTCTGAAACGAATAAAATACTCACGTTCTATCTGAGCTTCTTTAAGCGGTAATAGAGAGAGAGCTTCTGCTGATGCTGCATATTCTTTTTCCGAAACAGGAGTTTTCGAATGTGCAATACGCCTCGCCTCGCTGCGCACTTGGCGATTCAACCGATATTTTTTCAACTGCATTTCATCATACAACGGAAAAAAATGTGCAGCCTCCTTATCTGTAAGACCGATTTGCTTTTTCAGATACTCTTTTTTATAAGTTTGAAAACTCTTGTAACGATCTTCCGGAGAAGTGCCTTGCGCTTTGCATACAGGCAAAATCAAAACGAAAAATAAAAATGCAGTAATTATTCTTTTCATCTCTTTATATACAATAAGTATCAGATCTCTTATTCTCCTAACGCCAAATACTCATATACCGAATATTCATCTACATTACTGTAAAATAAATAGTCTTCTACATTCTCATTTGTTATTGAAACTTCCGTTTCCGCCACAACAGAGGAAGATCTTTTTTCCGGAACGAACAAACGCACCATCAAAGCTATTCCGGCAAACATTGCCGCCATATATAACCAAGGTCTGACACGTTGCCATACAGTCGGCTTTTCAGGTTCGACAACCTCAAAATTGTCCAATTGACTTACCATTCGAGACGTAAAACTTTCAAAATACCCATCGGGAACTCTCATGCCTGTATCACGCCCCACCTGCTTTAATATGTCTTTATCTTTTTCCATAATATCTTTGCCTTTTAGACTATAATCGGACAATAAGGTTTAATCATCTGATGTTAAATATTCTTCGATTTTACGAACCGCATGATGATACGAAGCTTTCAATGCTCCTACCGATGTCCCCAAAATGTGAGACATCTCTTCGTATTTCATATCGTCAAAATAACGCATATTAAAAACAAGACGTTGTTTTTCGGGAAGTTTCAATATGGCTTCCTGCAAACGTTTTTGTAATCTATTCCCGTCAAACCATTCATCCGCCTCCAGTTTATCAAGCAAGAACAAGTCTTCTCCTTCTAACGGGACATGATTCTGTTGACGTTGCTTATTTAAAAATGTAATCGTCTCATTGACTGCAATGCGATACAACCAAGTAGATAAACGGGCTTCGGCTCGAAAATAAGCAATACTGTTCCATGCTTTAAGAAAGGTATTTTGTAACAGGTCGTCAGCATCGTCATGAGAAAATACCATTTTACGTATCTGCCAATATAACGGCTCGCTATAATGAGCGACAACCTGCGCAAACGCCTCTCTGCATTTAAGAGGATCTTGCAATTGCTCTACGATAGTGTCTTCATTGTATTGTTGCATAATATATGACCGGCAAATTAGCAAACAGGCGGATAAACAATTTCAACTACTATAAATATGATGAAAAACAAAAAATCTCTTCGATTCGGTAAAATTACACAAAATACAGAATTCGGCAATTTTTTATTTCTTAAAAATCACTACATATAGTGATTGCCTCCTCCACCATTATGGCTTTAATTTGTATGTTCAAAAAATAAGGTAAAAAGGATGAAAAAATTACTACTGCTTCTATTAATCGCAACCGAGGTACTTCCGGTTCTTGCCAGAATAGATAAAGAACAATCTGACCGGGATAGTACGATTTACAAGAACGTGAATCTGAACGAAATAGAGGTGATATCATCTCCCAAATCAGAAACTCGGTTCTTTGAATTTCCCGGTTCTATATCGATTATCGGAGAAAAAAAACTGGAGCGACAGCATATCATGTCATTAAAAGGTCTTTCGTCAATAGCCCCTAATCTATATATTCCGGATTACGGCTCTAAGCTGATTTCATCAATATATATACGAGGGATCGGTTCACGAATCAATTCTCCGGCAGTAGGATTAAATGTCGATAATGTTCCGTATCTGGACAAAAGTTCGTTCGATTTCGATTTTATGGATATTGAAAAAATAGAGATTCTGCGTGGTCCGCAAGGTACTTTATATGGACGAAATACTATGGCAGGATTAATCAATATATACACAAAATCTCCTTTTGATTACCAAGGAACGAAGATAAAAGCCGGATACGGTAACTATAATACATGGAATGCAGCCCTCTCCCATAGTCATAAAATAAATGAATATGTAGCGTTCTCCGTCAGCGGAAAATACCGGAAAAACGATGGATATTTTAAAAATATCGCAACGGGAAAAAATTCGGGATCAACAGAAGTTGCTGGAGGACGAGCTCAAATCTACATAAAAATCAATCCCCGTCTGAAAATAAATCTTACTTCCGATTTTGAATATAACGATCAGGATGGTTATCCTTACCAAATGTTCGACAAAAAAAAAGACATCCGATATCCGATCAATTATAACGACCGCTCTTCCTATGACCGGAAATTATCGACCAGCAGTATTTTATTACAATATATACATGACCGGTACATTATGAACTCGATTACCGGATATCAGTTCCTGAAAGACAATATGCACATGGATCAGGATTTCACCCCTTTATCTGTTTTCACCTTACAACAAAAACAAAAACAGGACGCCATTACTCAGGAAATAACTTTTAAATCGACAACCGACAAAAATTTGCAATGGGTTGCCGGAGTTTTCGGATTTTACTCCCACTTACGAACCGACGGACCGGTAAATTTTAAAGAAGACGGATTAAAATACATGATCGAGGATAATGTAAATTCAATATTCGAAAACATCAACGGGCTACCCGTTCAATTAGGTTTAAAAGTACAAAGTCCCAATTTATATATAAACGGAATATATAAAACTCCGACATTCGGGCTTGCTGTTTTTAAACAGATGACATACAACAACTTATTTATAAAAAACCTTTCCGGGACAATCGGATTGAGACTCGACTATGAACACACGAAAATAAACCACCATACATTTATCGATGAACCGTTTATATCAGACTTCAATATTATCCTTCCCCCCTCAATGGGAGGAAGAGCAATTTCGATTCCTGTATCCGTACCTTTATCTGTCGACGGAAAGGACAAAATGAATACATGGGAACTTTTACCGAAATTTGAATTAAAATACAAATTCAATTCCCGATATTTTATATATGCTTCCGTCGCTCGAGGATACCGCTCAGGAGGATACAACTTTCAAATGTTCTCTAATATCGTTCAGGAACAACTCCGAAGTAAAATGATTACAGAAATCCTCAATAAAGTCCCACAGAGGTTTAAACCGATGTTACCCGATTTAAGTCATCTGACAAACAATCAGACCGATGTCAATAATTCAATCCGTTACAAACCCGAACACAGCTGGAACTATGAAATCGGAGGCCGTGCCGATTTATGGAACAGAAGATTGGGTATCGATTTTTCCGTATTTTATATAGACTGTCGGAATCAGCAAATTTCTATCGTAGATGGATTCGGACGTACGACAAAAAACTCCGGACATTCTGCCAGTAAAGGCTCTGAAATTTCTGTCCGCCTGTCACCTGTAAATAATCTCCAACTTACGGCAGCTTACGGATATACCCATGCTACATTTATTTCAAATGAAGATGGTAACAAAGGGAATTACGTTCCGTTTGCTCCTAAACATACTTTAGCCCTTGCGGGAAATTATACTATAGAAATAAAGAAAAACTGGCTCGACTATATTTTTATCAATGCCGAATACGCAGGACGAGGAAAAACTTTTTGGACAGAATCTAATGATGTAGCACAAAATTTCTACGGATTATTAAACGGAGATTTGACATTCCAAAAAAATAACATCGATCTAAGTATATGGGGAAAAAATCTCTTGAATAAGCGCTACCAGGCTTTTTATTTCGAAACAATGAATGCAGAAAATCTAAAAGAGAACAACGGATTTATGCAATTAGGACGTCCGATAACCTTTGGTGTTGATATTACTTTAAAGTTTTAGACTCCGACAATATAAAAACAAACAAGGAAAAGTTTCTTTTATTTACTTTTCCTTGTTCATTATTATCCTTACTCAAGAATACGGAAATTATCCATAACAAATATCTCCGTTCTCATTTCTATATTCGTCAAAACTTTTATTGTATTGTGTCATCGCACGCAAACTCATTCCCATACTGGAGAATCCGCCGTCATGATACAAATTTTGCATAGTCACTTTACGAGTAAGATCCGAGAACATCACGATACAATAATCGGCACATTCCTCAGCACTTGCATTTCCCAGAGGCGACATACGATTAGCAAAATCCATCAGCGACTCCATTCCTTTCACACCGCTACCGGCAGTAGTCATAGTCGGAGATTGAGAAATAGTATTGATACGTACCCCCTTTTCACGTCCATAAATATAACCAAAACTGCGAGCTATAGACTCAAGCAATGCTTTGGCATCGGCCATATCATTGTAACCGAAAAGAGTACGTTGTGCAGCAACATAGCTCAATGCCAATATAGAACCATTCTCTGCAATAGCATCCATCTTTTTAGCCACCTGTATCATCTTATGAAACGAGATAGCCGAAATATCGAGAGTTTTGTTCAGAAGATCATAATCAAGATCATCATAAGGACGTTTTTTCCGAACATTGGGCGACATACCGATCGAATGTAAAACAAAATCGATCTTTCCACCCAAAATTTCCATTGATTTGGCAAATACCATTTCGAGATCTTCAACATTGGTAGCATCTGCCGGAATAATCTCGGCATTAAGTTTCTCTCCTAATTCAGAAACTTGTCCCATACGCACTGCAACCGGAGTATTGGTCAACGTAATAACCGCACCTTCTTCAACAGCCCTCTCGGCAACTTTCCATGCGATAGACATTTCATTCAAAGCACCAAAAATGATACCTCTTTTTCCTTTCAATAAATTATTACTCATAATTTGTTCTCATTAATTGAATTTCGAAAATGCACATTTTACCTATTTTTGTGCCATTTTCGGGGAGCAAAGATACTATATTTTTTTGATCTGCCAATCATTAATATCAAAATTGCTATCTCCACATAGCAAATTAATCATTTTATAATTATAATCAGATTATCACTTTTCTGAAACATCAATAGAGGATAAAGAAAATTTCACTCTTTTTTGACGCATTTTTATCAGTAAAAAAAGGAAAATAAAAAGTTTCGATTACCTTTGTGAAATAATCATATAACATTTAACACACAATATGACCATGAGTAAACCCTATGTAGTTGGTATTGACATTGGTGGAACCAACACCGTATTCGGCATTGTAGATGCCCGCGGAACCATTATTGCAAGCGGTTCTATTAAAACAAATAAATTTAATGAAGTAGAAGATTACGTCAACGAACTTCATACTGAGCTTTTCCGTTTGTTGGAACAAAACAATGCGACGGACAAGATCATGGGAATCGGAGTAGGTGCTCCGAACGGTAACTATTTTAACGGAACAATCGAATTTGCGCCGAATCTACCTTGGAGAGGAGTTATTCCTTTAGCCCAAATGTTGACTGATCGCTTCGGTATTCCAGTTTCTTTGACAAATGACGCTAATGCGGCAGCTATCGGAGAAATGACTTATGGAGCAGCCCGAGGTTTGAAAGATTTTATCATGATCACTTTAGGTACAGGAGTAGGTAGCGGTATCGTTGTTAACGGACAATTAGTATATGGGCACGACGGATTTGCCGGAGAATTAGGACACGTAATCGTTCGTCCGAATAACGGAAGACTCTGCGGTTGCGGCCGTACGGGCTGTCTTGAAGCTTATACTTCAGCTACCGGTGTTGCACGCACGGCAAGGGAATTTCTTGAAGTTCGCAACGACCCAAGCAGTCTGCGCCAAATTCCTATCCAAGATATTACTTCTAAAGACGTATATGATGCTGCCATTACCGGAGACAAGTTGGCTTTGGAAATCTTCGATTATACAGGCAAAATATTAGGGGAAGCTTTTGCCAACTTCATTGCATTCTCAAGTCCGAAAGCAATCATATTGTTCGGAGGTTTGGCTAAAGCCGGCGATCTCATTTTGAAACCGATCAAAGAAGCTATGGATCGCAACACGCTAAATATTTATAAAGGTAAGGTGAAAATCATGTTCTCCGAATTGAAAGAGAGCGATGCTGCAGTATTAGGTGCCAGCGCATTAGGCTGGGAAGCTAAATGATAATGACATTTCCAAAATAAGAAACAGGGTGTAAATTTACACCCTGTTTCTTATTTTCGCAAAACAAACAAATCCTCTGTTCTATTCAAAGCAGTCGGCATCAGCCAAATATTTCCCGTTCAAATCTTTAGCAGAAAGTAGTAATTTCTCCGCTGCCAACGGCCATTTTATACCGACTGAAGGATCATCATACATTAATGTTGCTTCCTGATCAGGCGCATATACATTATCGACTTTATAGGCAAACGTCGCAGTATCGCTCAATACCAAAAAACCGTGAGCAAATCCACGAGGGATAAACAATTGTTTATTATTTTCTTCCGATAGTTCTACCATTACATATTTTCCGAAAGTAGGAGAGGTTTTTCGCAAATCGACCGCGACATCGAGTACCCGACCATTCAAAACTCTTACCAGTTTTGCTTGCGAATAGTTACCTTTTTGATAGTGTAATCCCCTCAACACTCCATACGTAGAATGAGACTGGTTATCTTGCACGAAATTTATCTCTCCGACATAACGATCAAATATTTCTTTCCGATAAGTTTCCATAAAATAACCCCGAGCATCTCCGAATTTTTGAGGCTCGATCACAAATACTCCCTGTATTTCTTGCTCCGTAAATTTCATAAATCTTCTTCTGTTTTAAAACCTGTCTAAATTTTCCAATAAAGAAATCCTGTCAGGTCATTTTTATGTTATCTTCCGAACTGTTTTCCCGTTTTCATTTATCTGGCTATTATCCCCACAAAAACTCCCCAATATCCTCAAAAGAAATTCCCAAGCCTGATTCGTGCAAAATTCAGACTGGTCTCAGTCACAAAGATAGTGATAAAAGCAAAACTATATAAAAAGCCGAAGCGAAAAAGAGAAAATGTTTGTGGGAAAGTATGCAACAATAATCAAAATATCAACTCTTTTTTCTTATAAAAAATTATAATACCTTTGTCTATTGAAAATTTTACTTTAACAAATATCTACGTATCCTCAAAATTAAATAAACAAATCTTTCAAGAGCCCTTATTTTATAGAGCAAACATAATCTAATGTAATATAAACTGTGTATAAAAGAGTCTTTATGTATAAAATCATATATACAATTTTATTAATGATGATATGGAGTGCTTGCAACTCTCGTCATTCTAATATCGAAAATGCCTATATTCTTTCTGAACCGGATTATACAGACAGCAAGATGTGGTACATAAACCTCAATGATACGGATGATTCCGGTGCAGATATATTCTATATAGTTTCAACATGGGAATTTGACTGGTACACCAATGACGGACAAATATGCCACTATGCCGATCCGGTCAATATTAAAGATCACCGAGATGATATGGCTATCGAAATCTCCCAAATAGCCCAATATATGGGACAGAAAAATAACTTTTATGCTCCATATTACCGGCACATTACTCTTAACTCTTGGGCTACATGCAATGAAGACACCATCAATCGGCGCTATCATACGGTTTCATTCAACGATGTCCAAAAAGCATTTCGATATTTCATCAACACAAATAATAATAATCGCCCGTTCATCTTAGCCGGGTTCAGTCAGGGAGGAAAATCGGTTGTCGAACTCATAAAAACGATGCCCGATGATATCAAGAAACGGATGGTTGCCGCCTATGTTCTCGGCTACAAAGTCACTCCCCAAGACACGACAGAATGTAAGAACCTCCGAGCTGCAAAAGATTCTCTCGACCTCGGTGTTACAATCTGTTATAACTCAGTTTCTGATATAAAATATATAAAGCCTGTAATAAGTGTTCCGTCCGCTATGTGCATAAATCCGGTCAACTGGAAAACCGATGCTACTCCGGCAATTCTTCATGATACTATTACCGTCACCTTATCTCCAGAACACAATGTTCTTGTCCTATCCGGTTATAGCGGCAGCGAATATACTCCTATTCTCGGGATCATCAACACCGGAGACTTTCATGGCGCAGAACCATGGCTTTACAGCGAATGCCTTGCTAAAAACATCCAACAGCGTATAAAGGCCTATCGAAAACTATATCCATAAACCAAACAAAAAATACCAGATACAATCAGACATTAATATAAGGAACTTTATAAATTAAAAACCTATCTAAATGCACTAAACAACCTTATTCAACATAATATGTAATTTAGTACCATTTTAATATCTATACATTTCTATACCTCTTATACAAAATAAATGAGCCGTAGAACAATAAAGATGTGGGCTTAATTTTATACCTTTGCAGCAAGAGAAAGAATGTACGAATATGAAACAGAAACAGATAGAAGAAAATATCGGTCCGATGAAACTCATATTCAATTATGAGGATGTGTTCTACAGTTTCTTTTACGATGACACCAGCGGTTGCATCCATCGCTCGCGGGAGTATGCGATGAATTACGTGTATTCGGGTGAAATGATACTGGACAATGGTAAGGAACAAATCCATGTCGGAAAGGGAGAATGTGTCTTTATTCCACGCGACCACCATATCACCATGTATAAAAAGCCTCTGAATGGGGAACGCTATTGCGGTATTTTCCTGAACTTTACCCGTAATTTTTTGCGGGAGATGTACACGAAACTCGAACAGTACAAGATTCCGGCCAATACGCCCAAACTCAAATCGGGGGTCATTAAGTTGCCCAAGACAGCGGAAATAACCAGCCTTTTCGCCTCGCTGACACCGTTTTTCGACCCAGAGGTTAAGCCGCAGGACGATTTCATGCACTTGAAACTGCAAGAAGGGTTGCTTGCCTTACTTCATATTGACAAACGGTTTGCGCCTACGCTGTTCGATTTCAACGAGCCGTGGAAAATCGACATCTTGGACTTCCTGAACAAGAATTATATGTACGAGTTCACGATGGAAGATTTGGCGCACTATACTGGAAGAAGCCTTGCCACGTTCAAGCGCGATTTTAAAAAGATAAGCGATCTGACACCCGAAAAGTGGCTTATACGCAAGCGACTGGAGGTCGCCTACAACTTGATGAAAGAGGGAGGAAACAAGGTTGTAGATGTCTACACCAAAGTGGGATTCAGAAACCAATCGCATTTCTCGGCGGCGTTCAAGAAGCAGTACGGCATTGCGCCGACGGCTGTGGCGGCCTTGTAGCTGAATTAGTTCGTTGTCAAAACGGTTGAATATGATAAGACAAGTACGGACAGATGACGCGACAGCCATCGCGTCAATATACAACGGCTATGTGACCGGCAGCAACATCACGTTCGAGGAAGAGCCAGTCACGGTGGAGGAAATGACATCGCGGATCGCCGGGATTTCGGCGGGTTTCCCGTACCTTATCTGGGTGGAGGACGGTGCGGTGAAAGGATATTGCTACGCCCATGCATGGAAAGAACGGTCGGCCTACCGCTACACGGCGGAGACCACTGTCTATCTGTCGTCCGACATCACCGGACGGGACATCAAGGCTGACCTTATGCGGCGGCTCATCGCCGAATGCAAGGAAATGGGGCTGAAAGTGCTGATAGCCTGCATCACGGAGGGAAATGCGGCAAGCAACGCCCTACATGAAAGTTTAGGCTTCAGGCAGGTGTCCAGGTGTCCCGCTTCAAGAAAGTCGGACTGAAGTTCGGGCAGTAACTCGATGTGGCGGACTATGAACTGATACTGGAAGGGTAACAAAATCTGAAGAGCTCTTTGTCTCTGTCCCTTCGGTTGTTGTCAGTTAAAACGGACATTCATCCACCGTACTTTTTCTCGAACAGTCCCGTATTGCGGTTTCCCCAGTCAATCATGGCGTCGATGATAGGAATTAGCGTCATGCCTAATGGCGTGATGGAATACTCCGAGCGCGGAGGCAGCTCGGGGAAGATAGTCTTCGACACCAGTCCGTCCTCCACCAGCTCCTTCAGTTGCAAGTCGAGCACGCGGGGCGTGGCTTCGGGGAATATCTTGTGCAGTTCGCTGGGGCGCAGGGCGCGGTGGCGCAGTTCGTCCAAGATGCACGACTTCCACTTGGAATCAATCAGGCTCATGGTCAGCCGCAAAGGGCAACCCAAATCGACGGGTATCTTTCTTTCGTACATGGTTCTATCGCTATTGAATGTTATGTCTGCAAAGGTAATGATAATATGCCGGAACGGGGATATACCGAATAATTTTTCAGTATATGAATAATTTTTCGGTACTTGCGGAAGCAGGAAGCATCGCCTACCTTTGCATCATCAAAACAAGATAATCAATTAAACATTAGCATCATGAGAGCGAATATCGAAGAGTACAAGGCTGTGGAAGCCGCTGCCATGAAATTTGTGAAAAGCGTGGCTGAAGGCAATAGCAAACACGCCCGCGAGTTGTTCACTGACGAAGCCGTCCTGTTTGGCTATTTAGACGGACAGTTGGAGCATGACAGCATCGAGCAGTTTTATAAGAATGTGGACACCGTAGGAGCAGGCGATGACTTCAAGGCACGCATCGACGTGGTGGACGTGGAAGAGACCCTGGCCGTGGTCCGCGTGTTGGAAGAGAAATGGGGAGGCCGCATCGGCTTCACCGACTACTTGCTGCTGATGAAGATGGACGGCAAGTGGCGGTGTGTGGCGAAAGCGTATAATCAGAACTCAAACACCATTCAAAAATAATAGGAGCTATGGGAAAGAAAATTGTCATATTGAACGGCAGTCCCAGACCGAAAGGCAATACGGTGGGACTTATAGAAGCATTTGTAAAAGGCGCGGAGCAGGCAGGCGACATTGCCGGACATCCCTCGTTGGAGAAAGCATACAATTTGGGAAAAAACATCTAAAAAGGAGGAACGCATGAAAGTATTGTTGATTAACGGCAGCCCGAACCAAGCGGGCTGCACCTATACCGCCTGAGCCGAGGATGCGGACGCACTTCATTCAGGACAAATACGAGTAAAATTCAAGATGCAACTATATTCGTCTTATATTTGACCTTTTCAGCAATACTATTTGAGCCTCACAGCAACCCCGCTGTGAGGCTTTTGCTTTACCTTCGCATCGTGACAAGAAATCAAACGATTAGGATATTATGAAGCGAAAACTGTTATTATTCACGATGTTGTGTTGTCTGGCGTTTTCAGCGAACGCTTGCGGCACGAACGGGACGCATCAGCCGACGGCAAAAAATGAGACTGCCAACAACAACGGCGAGAACGAAAACGACACGGTGGAAAGTGATGAAGTTTGTTCGATTTGACCCCAAGGCGAGAACGACAAGCCACCCGTCATCACGCTTAGCAACGGATATGCCATGCCTATGCTCGGATTGGGAACGTACAGCCTGCACGGAGACGAGTGCATCAACGTCATACTCTCTGCCATCAAATTAGGCTACCGCAAGTTCGATACCGCTACTTTCTACGGAAACGAGGAAGAAGTAGGCGAAGCCATACTCCGTTCGGGAGTGCCACGTGAGGAGTTCTTCATCTGTACCAAACTCTATCCCAACGAGTTCGGCCACGCAGAGGAAGCCATCGAAGCCTCCCTTGCAAGACTCGACATAGGCTATGTGGACTTGATGCTGCTTCACCATCCGGGCCGTAACGACGTGGAAGCCTACAAAGTAATGGAGCGTGCCATGGCCGCAGGCAAGATACGCTCGCTCGGCGTGTCCAACTATTATATCGAGGAGATGACGGAATTCCTGCCGAAAGTGAGCATCAAGCCCGTAATGACGCAAAACGAGATACATCCCTACTATCAGGAAAAAGAGGTCAGGAAATACATGCACCGCAATGGCATCGTCATCGAAGGGTGGTATCCATTCGGCGACAGAGGCTATACAAAGGCAATGTTCAGCAACGAAACCCTTAAAAAGATAGCCGAGGCACACGGCAAATCTCCTACACAGGTCATCCTGCGCTGGGACTTACAGCACGGTGTGGCAGTCATCCCCGGTTCGAGCAATCCCGGCCACCAGAAAGAGAACATCTCCGTATTTGACTTCGAGCTGATCCCGGAGGAAATGGCACGCATTGACGCGCTCGACCGGAACGAGAAAAATGACTGGTATTGACAATGTAAAATGATATAGAAAATGAAAACAACTGCAATGAAATCAATCTGCACGGCCCTGCTCGCCTGCCTCTGCGGCACAAGCGGCCTCACGGCACAGGAAAATCAACTTAATACGAATAACATGATAGAAGAAAAATTGAATTTAACGCAGGAGTGGGACAAGGTGTTCCCGCAAAGTGACGAAGTGAGCCACTCCAAAATCACGTTCCACAACCGTTACGGCATCACGCTTGCCGCCGACTTGTATATCCCCAAAGAGGCAACAGGCAAACTGTCTGCCATAGCCGTCTGTGGTCCGTTCGGGGCTGTCAAGGAGCAGGCATCCGGGCTGTATGCGCAGGAACTCGCAAAGCGCGGTTTCCTCACGATAGCTTTCGATCCGTCGTTCACCGGCGAGAGCGGCGGACAGCCCCGCTATGTGGCATCGCCCGACATCAACACTGAGGACTTCTCGGCAGCGGTGGACTACCTCGCCACCCGTGACGATGTGAACCCGGAACAGATAGGCATCCTCGGCATCTGCGGATGGGGAGGCATGGCTGTCAATGCCGCAGCCATCGATACCCGCATCAAAGCCACCGTCGCCGCTACCATGTACGACATGAGCCGAGTCAACGCTAACGGCTATTTCGATGCCGACGACAATGCCGACGCACGCCACGAACTACGCCGCCAGTTGAATACCCAACGTACAACGGATTACCGCAACGGCTCGTATGAGCTTGCCGGAGGTCTGCCCGATGTAGTGCCTGCCGATGCTCCACAATTCCTGAAAGACTACTTCGCCTACTATAAAACGGAACGTGGCTACCACAAGCGTTCGCTCAACTCCAACGGCGGCTGGAACAAGACTTCGACACTCTCGTTTCTGAACATGCCGATTCTGTCCTACGCAAGTGAAATCCGTAGTGCTGTGCTGCTTGTCCACGGTGAAAACGCCCATTCGCGCTACTTCAGCGAGGACACCTACAAGAAACTGGCAGGCGGCAACAAGGAACTGTTGATAGTCCCCGGAGCCAGCCACACCGACCTATACGACAACTTCGATAAGATACCGTTCGACCGGATAGTGGCGTTCTATCGCGAAAATCTGAAATAATGGGCAGTATGGACAAACACATCACTTTCCGAAACGGGCAGCAGGTCTGCCCGCTCGGGCAAGGCACCTACCAGATGGGGCGCAGGCGCAGCGAGGAGATACAAGCCTTGCGCAGGGGAATCAACTTAGGGTTGACACTGATAGACACTGCCGAGATGTACGGTACGGAAGACCTTGTGGGCGAAGCCGTGTGCGATTGTCGCGATAAAGCTTTTATCGTCAGTAAAGTGCTGCCCAGCAATGCAAGTTATGAAGGAACCAAACGTGCCTGCGAACGGAGTCTGCAACGGCTCGGCACAGACTATATCGACCTCTATCTGCTGCATTGGATAGGTCGTTACCCGTTCTCCGAGACTGTCCGTGCTTTGGTGGAATTGCAGCAGGAGGGAAAAATCAGGCAATGGGGCATGAGCAATCTGGACGTGGATGATATGGAACGCATCATTACCTTGCCACACGGTAAGGACTGCGCCGCCAATCAGGTGCTCTACAACCTGAAAGACCGAGGTATCGAATATGATCTTATCCCGTGGAGCGAACAGCATCATATTCCCATCATGGCCTATACGCCTTTGGGCGAAGGACGGTTGCGTAACCATAAGACATTGATAGAGATAGCCCGCAGGCACGATGCCACTCCCACGCAAATCATGCTGGCATGGGTGATGCGTACTCAAAATGTTATCGCTATACCCAAGGCAAGCAGCATAGCCCATGTGGAGGACAATGCCCGAAGCCTTGATATTTCTCTGACGGAAGAAGATTTGAGCGACATCAACAAAGCATTTCCGGCTCCTACGCACAAGATACATTTGGCAGGGTGGTGATTGAAACTTCTGTAAACCATACACATCGCCATTACCGCCTTGCCCAAATATATGCCGATGGGATAACAATCAGACACTAAATGAGAAACTTTATAAATTAAAAACCTATCTAAATGCACTAAACGACCTTATTCAACATAATATGCAAATTGATCCATTTCCATAAATGTTGAGGGGCTGTTGTTCCTTTTTCCAAAAAACTGTTCCATTGTCGGTTTAGTTGTTCCCCGTCAATCCAGTCAGACGCAACACTTTCTCTCAAACCGTCAATAGATTCTCCTACCCAATTTTGCAGTTCATTCGATAGCCATAATCGAGAAGAACGTCCAGCTTCTCCTTTCGGTGCCAAACGAACATTTTTCGGGAGTAACCGAGAGGCTATCTGGCGAATCATCCACTTATCCTGACAAGAACGTTCTTTCATATAATGCGGTAAAGCAAAAGCATATTCAATCAAACGATGGTCTAAAAACGGTTTCCGGAGTTCGGTAGAATGCATCATACTCACCCGATCATTAAACCGAAGAATATGCGGAATACGTTCATAAAACAAATCTCTATATCTCAGATTATCTTCTTCATCCCGAAAAGGATGCGGATATTCAGGTAAATGCGCCAATTCTTTAAAATCGGACTTCAAGCAAGAACAAATTGCGGATTGGTCCATATCCCCTTTTCTCGGATAACTTGCCCAAACCTCATCAAGGCCGAGTCCGTCACACAAGACAGTAGTCCCCTGACGATGAGCAGTCCTAAATAAACGAGCATAAGCCAATGATGAAAATCCGTCATAAGGTTCCTCCTGTACTCGGGCGATTTTTACAGCTTCTTTCACCACTATATCAGGAGTAAGTTGTACCTGTTCCAAATGATATTCTGTATGTGAAAGCATTTCCTCTGTCCATAAAATTTCATCTGAAAATTTATCTCCGCCATAATAAGAATATACTTTAAACGGATCATGAGGAAATAACCGATGTATAAGACCTAACAAAAATGAGGAATCGATTCCTCCGGACAGATTGAATCCGACCGGAACAGCCGCATCTAAATTATAGCGGACGCTCTCCTCTGCCAATGATAAAAAACGTTCTGCTGCTTCTGTCTCCGAGTCAGGAATTTCGACAGACTGTACTGCTTTATCGAATTCATACCATTGCCGTACATCCAAAGATGAAGAATTAAAAAACAAGCAATATCCAGCCGGAAGCTGATACACTTCATCCCAAAATGTTTCATAAGGCATTCCATACGTAGAATAAACCAAATATCCAGCCCAGCGACAGGATGACATCTGTTTGCGAATACCGGCAGCAAATAGGGCTTTTATCTCAGAAGCAAAATATAAATTCCCTTTCTGTAAAGAAAAATAAAGAGGTTTTACTCCAAACCGATCTCGCGCCATAAAAAGAGTTTTTGCCGACCGATCATATATCACAATAGCAAAAATTCCGTTAAAACGATCGAGACATGATCTCCCCCAACGATGATAAGCCTTCAAGATAACCTCTTCCTCCGTATCGGAATGAAATGTATAATAACGGCTCAATAATTTTCTCAGTTCGACATGATTATATATATTACCATCGCAAACCAGAATAAGTCCGGTATCCTCATCCATATAAGGCTGTTCCGAAACGCCTTTTATCTGTTTTACCGCCAACCGGTTATGAATCATTCCTATTTCAGAATCAACTACCCAAGATATCCATGACCCCATATTATCCGGACCTCGATGAAGCTGCACTTGCGACATCTTTTTTAGTAACGACTTCATATTAGGAACTTCTCCTACTACACCTGCAATTCCGCACATATTATTATTCTATTTTATCGATTCTCATATCGAACCTCAATCTGACAAAACTCAAGATTGCTTTTACCTAAAATCGGGTATCAGATTTCACCCAATCTCTTCATACAAAACATTTGTCGAAGACGTTCTAAAAAACATTTTTTTTAGAAAATAGTTCAAAGCTCATATCACATCTTACCAGCTAAAATTATTTTTAAGAAAAGGTAAATTCGCTTTCCGACTTGTATTATCTAACATTTCGGAATAAATATTACCGAGACAACGTATTTTCCCCCGAAATGAATATCGGGTAAAAATATCCCCGCCAATTTTCTCATACAATGAAAAATGATGTGCTGAGTGACGTCCTGATAAACGAAACAAAGGCGAATAATACCTGAATAACCTCCCTGAAGTAATTTCCCCGGGAGAATAATCACGGGAACGCATATACTGCATATTACTACCCCGCACATTGTGAAAACACAGATCATACTCTGGATGAGTCATCAAAAAAGAGCCCTGACGCTGCAACTTGAAAATATCACTCCAGAGCTCCTCATCCCGGCATATTATACCAAGATCACCTCTCAGCCGTATAATTCGGCTTTTTTCAGGAAAATCTCCCGGAACACGTGTATAAAACCGCACCTTATCAGGATACAGAGCCTTATACTCCTGACAAATATCTCCTGTCTCATCATTCGATCCCCGATCCACTATCACGACTTCCGTATCAAAAGTAGTACACTGATTCAATATGCCATCCAGTCGAAGCCGTAAAGTATCTGCATGTTGCCGGGTAACCAAAACAACCGAAATTAAAGGCGAGTGCAATGTCAACCCCCGAAATACCAAACTTACTTCTTTTTTCATTATTCAGAGCATATTTAATTTTTTATGAAAATAATCTTGATTGTTCTGTCCAATACAAATGGCCTTCGAATTTTTCACATTTTTTTAATCTGAAATAATCGACCATTCTTTCTTTTCAAACGGTTCAAAATCTGAAGAATATCATTTTATTTCGAATAAAATTCTCAGCAATTTTTTATTGCCTGTTGCATACACAGCGATACAAATCTTCTATCGTATCATTATATAAAAAGTCCTTTTTATTCAATTCTACCTGATATTCTTCTTTTACCATTTCTACAAAAGATACTGCCAACAAAATATTCCATTCCCGTAATTGTTTAAATCGAGTCCCCGGTTTTATTTCCTTCGATGAAGTACGAAAGAATAAAGTAGAAACATGATTCATAAAAAGTTTCTTATCCATAAAAACAACCTCCTATATATTCTTAACAAACGGGTTGGCAAGCTTTTTTGTTCAAGTAAAAAAGATTAATTCAAGAAAAAGCATTAATCCAATAAAATAAAAAAATCCCGCTTTACTCAATTGTTATCATAAAAAATACACCCCAAAAGTTTTTTATCTAACTTTTGGGGTGCAGATCATTAACATTAAATCAATCCTATCGACAGAAAAACTTTATATGCTATGATGACGGGCAAACAGAGACAAACGTTCGTTCAACAAATCATACTGATTATCTTTGATAAAAGAAGTACAAGCCCGAATCCCTTCCTGACGACTTCCCGTTGTAATGAGAGAAATAGAACTTACACCATAATAAATTAATTCTTTCATCAATTCTCCACCTGTCATTCCGGGATAACCGATCGTAAAATAGAAACCATCAGCCAAAGGTTCTCCTAAATCAGTATCATATACCAGATGAAAACCGTGCCGAAGAAAAATATCCTTTAACCGCTTTGCTCTATGTCCATATTCCTTTACTTCTTCCAAAAATGCGAAATCCCGATCAGAAGCGGCCTTCATCATTGCGGCCATGGCATATTGCGCCGAATGGCTTACCCCAGAAGATATTGCATACAAAACCCTATGAATAAAAACCGATCCGAATGTTCCTCCGCCATAACGATCGGTCAACCCGGGATACACACGATGATACAACTTATCGGAAATCACGACCACACCTATCCGCTGTCCTGCATAACTAAACGCTTTAGAACCCGATATCAACAATAAATAATTATCGGTATAACGAGCAACAGTAGGTTGGTAAGGCGGCTGAAAAGGAGTTCCCAATTCTTTTCGGAAATCCATTGCAAAATAAGCAAGGTCTTCTAAAACTATTACGTCATATTTATTTGCCAAATCTCCTATTGTCCTCAACTCTTCATCTTTGAGACATATCCATGAAGGGTTATTTGGATTGGAATAAATAACAGCAGCGATATTTCCTTTTTCCAAATAACTTTCCAATTTTTCCCGAAGCTTATCTCCTCGAAAATCATACACATCAAAAGCTTCATACTTATACCCAAGTACCACTATTTGTTGTTTTTGTACAGGGAAACCGGGATCGATAAAAAGAATCGTGTCTTTTTCCGGATTGCATTGACCTGCCACTAAAAACGATGTAAATGTACCCTGCATAGAACCGACTACCGGGACACAACCTTGCGGATCGACATCAACATCGATAAATGCTTTTACAAAACGTGCAGCTTCTTTCTTCAGACGAGGCAATCCGTCTATAACCGGATAAATCGAAGCAACTCCGTTACGTAACGCTTCAATCTCAGCTTCTACTCCGACAGCGGCAGGAGGCAATCCCGGAACTCCCATCTCCATATGAATAAATTCCTGTCCTGTTTTTTCTTCAAGACGTGATGCGATTGCGACTACCTCCCGAATAGTTGCCTTTCCGAAATCTGGAATACTCATCTCATCGATAGTCTCATTTACAATATCATAGTCAATTGGTGTATTTTTCATATTTATATATTTTTCGATATTCTCACAGATCAAACACTTTTATTTTATATCGGATAAAATTTAAAGTGCAGGAACAAATATATAAATTATTTAATAATAGACTTTCTTTTTTCCTATTTTAATAAAAAATCTACTGCTTTTTGAAATGAATTATACCGATTCAGAAGCACAATTATATTTATAGGAGCAGCCGGTAAACATATATAATCAAATTTGTGTTTACCGGCTGCTCCTATGACAAGACCTTCGATCCCGTTTAAATTTTCCAATAAAAAATATCCGAACAAAGTTTAGACTGTCTCTTAATCTAATGGCAAAATTTCCTCCTCACATTGGGTAAGTTTTTCTATTCCAGAAGCTGTAACAACAAAGGTATTCTCTATTCCGACAGCTCCGACTTGAGGTATGACAAACTTAGGCTCCAATGCAAAAACCATTCCCTCCGCTAAAATGTCTTTTGAACGCGGAGCGAATACAGGAGCTTCATTTAATTCTATACCGACCCCGTGACCTATGAAACCGGCCTTTTGGCGATGACCCATAAAATTAGCTTCAAATCCCGCTTTTTTTGCAATATCAAAAGCCAGATCATATATCTCTGATGCCGCAACACCCGGTTTTGCCATCTTCTCAATTTCCGACTGTATTTCTAACGACACATCGTGCGCTTCTCTGGCTTTCTCCGGAATTTCTCCCAAAGAAAATACCCGGGACATATCACTCATATATCCGGTGAAATTACCCCCGATATCAACCATAATGGTATTCCCCGGTTTCATGATAGAACCGTTACTGCTAATAGGAAGCGAAGGGTCGAGCCCCGCTCCGCCAAGAGCAAAATCATAAGGCGAAGGCTCATCTGCATTTTCTCCAGCAAGAACACTTCCCATATATATTTCCATACTTTTTCCGAAAATACGCACCAGACCTAAAGACCCATGTAATCGAGCTAATCTTTCGAGTTCTATCGAATACTCCACATCCGACATCCCTTGCTTATAGACAGAAGGAGCTTTACGGTACATAGATGAATGGTGCGCTGCAGATTCCCGAATCAATTCTATTTCATAAAGAGTTTTAACCATTCGCACCCCTCGTATCAAAGGAGTCCCGTTTTCGATTTTTGCTTCAGAAAAAATATTCCTCAGCCGTATCGACTCATTATAAGTCAACGAGTCATTTTCAAGTAACAAAACTCGCGGCAAAGCAATGCCCAAATGACTCAATTCATCCGGAATTTGTTCCGGCTTGCGAATATAAACGACATTTTCTCTCGACAATCCCACCGGACGACGAACAAAATAAATCATCTCACCTTCCGCAGGAATGTATGTATATCCCGAAAATACTCTTCCCGATGTATAAAATAAATTTGCATTATCACTCACAAGAAAAGCATCCGCCCCACTCCTGCATATTACGGATTGTATCTTGCTCTTCCGTAATTCAATCTCGGTTGTAAAATTTTTTGCGTACATATATTCTTTACGATAAATTCATAAAATAATCGGTTAATTCAGAAAACGAATCAAATGCCAAATCAAAACGATCGGTCGATCCGAAGCCATACCGGACAAAAACAAAAGGCCAACCGGCCAAACGTGCCTGCACACCGTCACCATCAGTATCGCCTATATATACAGGGCTCTTCAATTGAAATCGCTGCTGAAGCAACCGCATATTCTCTCCTTTTTGCAAATAGGTATCTCCAAATGAAATAGAACCGGATATCCACTCTTCTATTTCTGCAAATTTAGCAAAAATCTGCAATTCTCCTTTCTCGCAATTACTCAATAAAAAAAGCCGGTATATCGTTGATAACCTTTCAATTCCAATCTTTACTCCATCGAATAATTTACCTCCCCGTACAGGTAACTCCCGAGCCTCTATTTCATGAACCCGAGCTACAAACTTTTCTCGATCTTCAGAAATCATTCCGGGAGTAATTACCCGCATAATTTCATCGATAGGCGTTCCCATCAGTTTCAACAACTCTTCTCTCCTCAATACGGTAGAAACACCCATTTCTTCAAAAGCCTTATTCCAACACAAAGTATAAGTATCTACGGCATCCCAAAGAGTCCCGTCCATATCCAATACAAGGGCATCCGGTTTTGTTACTATCATAACAGATCAATACATTTTTCAAGTTGCATAAATCGAGAACCTTTTACCAAGATAGTAAACCCTTTTAGCAGATCTGACTTCAGGTAATCCGTCAAGGTTTCTGTCGTAGGATAACACTCCAGTCCACCCGCTACTTTAACAAATTCCGTGCCGCAAAGAATAACCTTGTCAAATCCGGCATTTCTCAATTTGTCAACAATTTTCCGATGTTCGGCTTCGCTGTCGGCTCCGAGTTCACCCATATCCCCGAGGATAACGGCCTTATGGGAAGCATCCATTGCGATAAAATTATCCAACGCAGCGTTCATACTGGTAGGATTAGCATTATAAGCATCTAAAATCAGCGTATTGTTCCCTGTTTTCAGCAGTTGCGAACGCCTGTTCTGAGGCTCATACTCTTCCAAAGCTTTTTTAATAGCCATATCAGGAACTTTAAAATACGCCGCAATAGCAGAGGCAGCCAGCGCATTCGACAAATTATAATTTCCTATAAGATGCGTATTAACAGTAACCGGACTTCCCCCCTGCCTCATAAGGTCAAATGATAAATACGGAGAACAGCTCGTCAATTTCCCGGAAACAAATAATCCCGGAGTCTCCCCATACTCGCTTTTCTCGATACCTTCGCTTTTCGGCTGCAGAAAAATATTCTCATGGTGCAGGAATACGTGCCCGCCTCGTTGGCGAATATAGTCATATAACTCACATTTGGTTTTTATCACCCCTTCGAATGAACCGAAACCTTGCAAATGCGCTTTCCCGACATTTGTAATAATTCCGAAATTCGGTTCGGCTATGTTCGCTAATGCTTTAATTTCTCCGGGATGGCTTGCCCCCATTTCGATAACCGCTATTTCATGAGCTTTCGTCAGCTTCAATAAAGTAAGAGGCACTCCGATATGGTTATTCAAATTTCCTTCCGTTGCCAGAACATTATATTTCTGAGATAAGCAAGCTGCGGTCAACTCCTTGGTCGTCGTCTTACCGTTAGTTCCGGTAATAGCAATTACCGGAATATTCAACACCCTACGATGAAGCTTTGCCAGAGCTTGCAATGTCTGCAAAACGTCATTTACCAAAATAATACGCTCATCCGTTGCCAATTCAGGGTCATCTACAACAGCATAAGCACACCCTTCGGACAAAGCTCGTAAAGCAAAGTCATTTCCATTAAAATTCTCACCTTTTAATGCAAAAAAAATAGAATCACAGACGCATCTACGGCTATCCGTCGTAATAGTACGATGCTCTTTAAATATCGAATATAATTCTTCTATTGTCACTTTTATACCAATTTTTTATATCGGCGAAATTACACTATTTTTTCAAAATAAGATTCTTATCCGCCAAGCTTTATACTCTCTGTCTCAACTTTTTTCATCGGTATCTTCATTGATCCCGAATGTCCGGTCTATCTTCAAAAACGGCAACACGGCAAATCCCGGTAATGTACAAATCATCACCCATATAAAGAAACGGTTATACCCTATAAGCTCTTCGATCCACCCGGCCGCCATTCCGGGAATCATCATCCCGAGAGCCATAAATGCCGTACAAATTGCATAATGAGCGGTCTTGTGTTCTCCTTCCGAGATATAGATCATGTACAACATATAAGCCGTGAAACCGAATCCATAACCGAACTGTTCAACCGCAACCGCAATATTTATCCACAACAGGCTTTCCGGTTGCATATAAGATAAATAAACATAAACCAAATTAGGTAAAGATATAGCCAAAGCCATCGGCCACAACCAGAAATACAATCCCTTTCGGGATGCAGCTATTCCGCCCAATATTCCACCGATAGTCAAAGCAATGACTCCCACAGTTCCGTAAACCATCCCGACTTCTCCGGTCGTTAATCCCAATCCTCCGGCATCCCGGTCATCAAGCATAAAAGGAGAAGCAAGTTTCAACAATTGCGATTCTGCCAATCGATAAGTCAACATAAAAAGAATGCCGATTCCGATTTCTTTTTTTCGAAAAAAAGAGACAAAAGTCTTCCAAAATTCACGGAACACCTCCTTTACCGTACGAAAATTTCCTTGTCTGTCTCCGGAGGGACGAGGAAGTACCCATCTATGATATCCGGATAAAAACAAAAACATTCCGGCCAATACAAAAAAAGTAATCGACCATGCAAACGGGATATTACCCGATAATCCCCTGAACAAAGCCTCACTTTTTCCGGTAAGCATCGCATCTGCCCGAATAACCATATAAGCAGGCTTATCTCCATTTAAATGGGTAAAAACCAGCCTTTCTCCTGCAATTAATTGAAAACTGTTATCTCCCCGCCGTAAATGAGTGTTCAACACGATTTCTCTATCCGGTTCAGGTATTTTTATCGGTTTAACAGAAATAATTCCGACATTTCCCGACACGACGGAATTTTCCGTTTTCGCATTCTCTTCGTCACCGAAATGTTTCCGTATAAAATTTCCTAAAGGACGTGAAACATAATTCTCCCACCAAGATTCTGTCACAAGTCTTTTAGCTTTATTTGGCGACATCGTAACCTCCTCTGCAGGAACAAAACCTTGCTGCCTGTTATAATTATTTACTCTCGATACCACATTCTGTACACTGTCTGCCGAAATTGTACCGGGAGCTATATAAAGAGTCGAAGATGAAAGGATAAAATCTTTCTGACTCGTAATGAATCGTTCATTTTCCGGAACAGGTGAATTCATCACTTTAAATTCCACAGGAGAATATCCCGAAACGATTTCAAGCCACCCGGCAAGAATAATCAACAGACCTTGCCCCGTAATCATGGCAATGCGGTAAAAAGTGCTGCGAATGCCGACATAAAGGGATTGCTCATGAGGTGTAAGAGCAATCATATAAAATCCATCGGCAGCAATATCATGGGTGGCCGAACTGAATGCCAGCAACCAGAAAAACGCAAGCGTAACCTGCAAAAAGAACGAGGCGGGGATCGTAAATGCAATCCCGGTAAGTCCGGCACCGACCAATAACTGCATCATTATTATCCACCAGCGCCGGGTTTTTAAAATATCGACAAAAGGACTCCACAAAGGTTTCAACACCCACGGCAGATACAACCAACTGGTGTATAAGGCAATCTCTGTATTGGATACTCCCATGCGCTTATAAAGAATCACGGCAATAGTCATTACTGCGACATAAGGTATTCCTTCTGCAAAATAAAGCGTCGGAATCCAGCACCACGGTGACCGTCTGTTTATTTTTCTCAGTGACATATCGGCTCTTATATTTTACGCCATTCCTTGCATATTCGGTTTGTTTCTTCTGAAGTTAAAGACACTTGCATAAATATATCTATAATCTCTTCTTTTGTAAATCGTTCGAAATCGGATTTACGAGGTAACGGAACGACTCCGCTCAAATCAATAGCCCCCGGACTGATCAACCGCTGTTTATCCCCTTCTTCATAATATTGAGTCGGACGATGTGTACGGCGGGGTAATATCCATAGCCTCCACACCGGAGCTTCATAAGTACACAATATATTCATCATCGGTTCTGTATCTCCATTGAGAACAGGCAATAATCGCAAGAGCAAGTCAAAGGCTTCGGCAATTCTATCCATTTGTCCCGATTCTACAAAAAACACGCTTTGAGGCCATCGTTCGAGCCTGCCTAACAAAATATTTCCGTCTCGATATACTGCCTCTCCTTGTTCACGATAAATATCGCTCCAAAGATACTCCAACGGGACAAATCCTTTGTTACCTGCCTGAAAATGCATGTGATCGGGAGCAGAAGCCCCGCAACGAGGACCGTTGTAAAAGACGATATAACGGTCGATAGCCCTGGCTAAATCCAGCATATCGTTCAAGCGACCACAAATAGTCTGCGGTGTATGTATGACAGACGGCATAGTCAGATGTTTAGGGAAAATAGGATACGGATTGGCAAGCATGACATACTTCCCGGCAACAGTAATCCCGACTTGCTCCGCCGGTCTGTTTTCTTCACAAAGAAAACATTTCCGGTTTTGAATAGATTGCCGGTCGATAACTGCCGCTGCCGAACGTATTCGTTCCGGATTAAACTGTAATGTAACGGGAACTCCTTCCACAAAGACAATCCGAGTTTCCACCCGTTCCAGTGCCTGACAGTTTTTATCGAGTAATGCCCACACGGAGCGTTGCTCTCGGATGAGGCGATCTGCACAGTCCGAATCGATCTCAAATTTATTCATCTCTCATTCATTTTTTTCCGCACTTCTATTTCGAAACTACGCAATTTGTCTTTATACGAATTATTTGCATTTATTTTTTCTACGACAAGTGCGGCATCCGAATTACCCTCCCAACGACGACAAAGATATATCGGCTCATAGATGCGTCCTATTTTATAATTTCGCGAGAACGTCAGTCCGAGAGCATAATCCTCGCCATAACTGGTATTCGGTACGGTAAACTTTCGCAGCAATTCGGTACAAAAAGCACGTGGCGCACCCAACCCGTTAATGCGTAAAGCGTTATTATGCCCATTTCCGTCTGTCCATTCCCGATGATCGATAATACCCGGCGGAATGACCTGCATATCGAAATCGGTCATAATGTAGCTGCCTACCACCATGGCGCATTGCTCACGATGAAACATGTCTATAATTCTTTGCAGCGTATGCTTGTCTTTATAAACATCGTCACTATCGAGCTGTACAGCATATTTTCCACATTGAGATGCAAATATCCCGACATTCCAACACCCGCCTATTCCGAGTGTGTCTTCTTCGGGGATAATATGAATCAGTTTTCCATCCGAACTCAGATCTTTCAAAATATCCGTTGTTCCGTCCGTCGAATGATTATCTACGACAATTACATTGAAAGGGAAATCGGTCTCCTGTCCCAATGCCGAGCGTACAGCATCCCCAATCGTTCTCACCCGGTTATATACCGGAATAACGACCGAAGCCTCCACGTCAAACCTCATTGCAGATGCATCGAACGTTCGTGTTCGTGCAGGAAGCCACGCACCGATCGTTTTCAAATAATCGGTACAAGCTCGTTCCATCTCTATCTGTACGGCACGGTTGCGCGGATCGACATAGTCAAACTGCTTTTCTCCGGATTTACGGAAATCATATTCGCCTTGAGAATATAAAAACTCAGGGATATGTACAGGCAAACTTTTTCGGGAAACCCGTAAACGCAAATCATACCATCCCGCATAACGGTATATCTCTTTCATCTGTCCGGCAGCCTCCCGAATAGAGCGATTCCGATAAAACAGAATAGTCCCGAAATCGAAATCATCTCTTATACTACCGGATAGATAATCTATTACCGGATGTTTTTCTTCCTTTCCGGCAATGTTTTTATAGTAATCGGCATAACAAAGTCCCGATCCCGTATCTTCCGCAATACGGATAAAACGGTCTATTGCACAACTCCCGAAACATACGGGACTATATCCCGAACAAAGTATCGTATAACCGTCTTCAGGAATATTTTCGGCAATTTGCCGTATGGTTTCCGTAGAGTACAGATCATCGACAAACAAAGACCTGCACCCTTCGATACCCGGATCATTCCGGTCTTTTGATAACAAAAGCATTATCGATAACGGATAACGGCTCTTTTTGAGAGAAGCGACAGTCGAAGATACTTGCTCGACAGAATCAAAAGGGAGAAAACAAGATATTACAGGAGATTCCATAATTATGATTATTGGTGTTTCATATATTCATCGACAGCTTTCTTTACCGATCCGTGCAGTAGCAGTAACTCCTTTGCCGTATCATAATCCAAGCCCGTTTCTTCCACAATCATGCGAGCCCCCCGATCTATCAGTTTCTGGTTGGTCAATTGCATATTCACCATTCGGTTGCCTTTCACCCGACCCATTTTTATCATTGTGGCGGTAGAAATCATATTTAAAACCAGCTTTTGCGCCGTACCCGATTTCATACGTGTACTTCCGGTCACGAACTCTGGTCCTACGATGATCTCGATAGGAATATCAGCTTCCCGAGAGACCGGAGAACCCGGATTACAAGAAATGGAAGCCGTAAGAATTCCGGCTTTCCGACAGTGATGCAACGCTCCGATTACATAAGGCGTCGTACCGGATGCTGCAATTCCGATTACCGTATCGAGGGGACCGACATTGCGGTCGCAAAGCTCTTTCCATCCCTTTTCAGCACTATCTTCTGCAGCTTCTACCGGATTGCGCAATGCAGTATCGCCTCCGGCTATGAGTCCGATCACATAAGTATTCGGCATGCCGTAAGTGGGCGGAATCTCCGAAGCATCCAATACACCGAGCCGTCCGCTCGTACCTGCCCCTAAATAAAAAATACGACCGCCCCGTTTCATCTTCGGGACAATCGCTTCTACCAGTTTTTCGATCTGAGGTATTGCCTTTTCTACCGCAACGGCAACTTTTTTATCCTCTTCGTTGATTCCTACAAGTAATTCATGTACCGATTTCTCTTCCAAATGATCATGTAAAGAGGGCATTTCGGTTATTTTTTCAAATTTCATCTTAATTCAGTTTGCTGCATTTAAATGATATTTTACAAGTTCCGTAACAGGAGCGGATAGAATTTTACCGACCGTCAAAGAAAGAGATCGCGCCACCTCTAACAATACCGGACGGTAATAATATGCCACAGAACCTACCATGTGCACCGTTTCTCCTTGAGGATAATGCAGAACGTTTCTACGAAAAAAAGATGTGAATGCATTGACCGCCAATAACCGTATTTCCGGTTCGTCAAGATTTTCTGCAACAAACGGAGAAAGCGAAGCGAGAAACCGGTTCGGAAACGGCTCTTTATAAACAGCTTGTAAAATCTGTTCCCGAGAAAGTTGAAAACGGGCAAAAAAACGATCTCTTAACGGTTGGGAAAGTTCCTCTTTCAGGCAATCCGCCACCAAACGTCGTCCTAAATCCGCACCGCTACCTTCATCTCCCAAGATAAAGCCAAGAGGCGAAACATGCTGCTCTATATTTTTCCCATTATAATAACAAGAGTTCGACCCTGTCCCCAATATACAGGCAATACCCGATTCATGCCCGCATAACGCTCGTGCAGCACCTAACAAATCGCTGTTTACTTCGACTTGGTCACAACCGATCACATATCGTAATAATCCCGAAATCATCTGACATTGAATCGGAGTAGCACACCCGGCTCCATAAAAAAAGACTTCGGTTATATCGGTAACAGGAAGTCGTTCGAGTACCTCTCTCGACAATATTTTCCTGATCTCGTCATCCGTTTGGAAAAAAGGATTTATTCCCGCTGTCTTAAATGCGATCGTTTGAGTCTCGTCTGCCAAACACCAATCGGTTTTGGTAGAACCGCTATCTGCTATCAGTATCATTTTTTCAATTTTCTGGAAATTGTTGCAATGTATCAAATTTTTCGGGAATCGGATGAAAGTCGTCTCTAAAAAATTATTGAAATATTCTGTGTCAATATATTCTTTCAATCGCACTGTTACGATAATAATGCGACAATATTTCCCGATAAGAGTACCCCTTCGCACCCATCACCGCCGCACCGATCTGACAAAGACCGACTCCATGCCCCCAACCTGCCCCTTTCAAGGTATATGACTGCGGAATACCATCCTTCACATTTTCCGGATGTACCGTAAATGCAGAACTGTATAAATGCGAAGCGGACAAAATACGCCGAATAAACAACTCTTTACCCACAACACGTGAAACTTTCGTTCCTACAATACGCAACCGGACAATTCGCCCGGAAGCCCCTCTTGCCAAAGGAACAAGCGAAACAATTTCACCGAAATCTATACCCGACCGTTTCCGGATAAGGTTCGCCAGTTCCGACTGGGTGTAAGATACCGACCAACGGTAAAAGTCGGTTGTCTCCTGATCATACCCGTTCAGCACTTGTTCCAAAATCTTCGGGTCTCGTGTATTGCAAAATGCTTCGGGCGAAGATTCTATAAATCCCGAAGCATTCTTCTCATCGGCCAAGTCGGGGATTTTTTCATTCGAAAACTTATCATACACAGGGATAAGGTAAGGATGATGCTTCTCTTCCCAACAATTTTCAAACAGTTCGCTTACTCCGCCGCAACATTTTGAGAATCGTGCATCGCAAATCCGGCTTTCACTTGTCAGGACTTCGCCACGGGTAGATCGTACAGCTTCTGCCACCTGAGGGGTAGCGATACGGGTTATCCCCTGATAACGTTGACAATGATCGTCAGCACAAACATCAAATAAAAAATGATCTTCCCTATCATACCAACAGACGATTTCATCAGGGTTTTCCCTCTTGTTACTTGCCCTTTTATTTCCCGGTTTCCCATTAAAACGGGGAAGTTGGGCCAATAACCAGCTTCGGGAAATTACAGCATGAGCCTTAAGCAATTCAAGTGAAGCCGAAGCACTCATCTCCGATGATATGACACTCGTCAAATATTTTTCCAAAGCAATACGGTTTATCGCTACAATCTCCGTGTCATCGGTAATCAGTTTCAATATTCCGGAGAATCGTTGTGTTTCTTCCCGTTCCCAATGAAAATCCACACCGATAGTCACACTGTTCAAATCGAACGAACAGTTCTCATTCTCCGGAATGAACATCAAGGAATCGTATTCCTTACCATTCCATAAAATTCGATTGCCGGACAAGCATATAACCTTATGCTCCCCCTCAGTTATTATATCGGAAGGAGATACCGAAAACTTTCCGTTCAATCTGAAAACAATCTCTTTACGGTGTAAAATACCGACTTCAATCCGGGGTTCTGTCATAGGTCTTTAAATATGAAAACAGATACAAAGTAAATGATTTTATTCCGGGATCTGCCGCTTTTCGACAAATGAAAAACAGGTCTTGCAATCATAATCGCTTCAAATAAACACCTTTTTCTTTCAAAGATTCATTTTGCGTTCATATTCTTCTATAATCTTCCGGATTTCTGCAGTATTACTTTTCGGATATTCTCTTTTCATCACAATACTATCTTCGAGGTAATAACCTTCATGATCCTGACGGGTCAAAAAGAATGTGGTGTCGGTCAGCATCGTCGCATTAAATTTCGCACTCCACGATCTAAGATCATTATATTCTACCAACAATACCGCATTTCGACCCTCTTGTGACAATAATTTCACCTTCCCTTGTTCTATCCGATTTCCGAAATAATAGGTATAGACATAATCCCCTATATTGTCCTTATCTGTCAGTATCTTCATCGAAACTATAATTTCATTACGATTCAAACTCCAAGCCCAATTTCCCCCAAAATCGAAAGTCGTCAGGACTGTCCGAATCGCTCAATAACTCAGCCGAAGATTCCGGCTCTTTTATCTCCCGAGAACGGGGACTCCCCGTACACGAAACCCATAAAATCAGGTGCAATATCAGAACTCCATAAAACAGATTTTTCATAATCGTGCGAATTTAATATTTTTCATAAAACAAGATCAATCTCGATGCGTTCGCTTGTAGTCTTCAATTACCCAACGCCCTTCTTCAAGTTCTCCTTCGGAATAGTATTTTGTCATAATAATACTATCTTCGAGGTAATAATCCCCAGGTTTCTGTCGGGTCAGAAAGAATGAGGTATCGGTCAGCATCGTCGCATTAAACTTTGCACTCCACGGTATGGTAGCTTTGTCATCCCCTACCAAAAGTACTGCATTACGACCATCCTGTGACAATAATTTTACATAACCTACTCTTATACGGTTTCCGAAATAATAGATATATAAGTAATACCCTACACTGTCTTTATGTGACAATATCTTCATTGAAACCGAAGCTTCGTCGTCATCTGCAAACCAATGCCAACTTCCTTCAAAGTCGAAATCCGTCAGGCTCGAATCGCTTAATAACTCAGCCGAAGATTCCGGCTCTTTTATCTCCCGAGAACGGGGACTCCCCATACACGAAACCCATAAAATCAGGTGCAATATAATAACACCATAAAACAGACTTCTCATAATCACTTCAAATAAACACCTTTTTCTTTCAAAGCTTCATTTTTCGTTTGATATTCTTCCATACTCCTCCAGATTTCTGCAGTATTACTTTTCGGATATTCTCTTTTCATCACAATACTATCTTCGAGGTAATAACCGTCATGATCCTGACGGGTCAAAAAGAATGTGGTGTCGGTCAGCATCGTCGCATTAAATTTCGCACTCCACAATCTAAGATCATTATATTCTACCAATAATACCGCATTTCGACCCTCTTGTGACAATAATTTCACGGTTCCTTGTTCTATCCGATTTCCAAAATAATAAGTATAAATATAATATCCGACGCTATCTTTATCAGTCAATATCTTCATCGAAACTATAATTTCATTACGATTCAAACTCCAGGCCCAATTCCCCCCAAAATCGAAAGTCGTCAGACTGTCCGAATCGCTCAATAACTCAGCCGAAGATTCCGGCTCTTTTACCTCCCGAGAACGGGGACTCCCCGTACACGAAACCCAGAAGATCAGGTGCAATAAAATAATACCATAAAACAGATTTTTCATAATTATTTCAAATAAATACCTTTCTTTTTTAACGCTTCATATCTGATTCTTTCTTTTTGATTATATTCTTCTATTATCTTCCGGACTTCTGCACGTTCTTTTTCAGGATAATATTTTGTCATCACAATACTATCTTCGAGGTAATAATCCTCTGGCTTCTGTCGGGTCAGAAAGAACGAGGTGTCGGTCAGCATCGTCGCATTAAACTTTGCACTCCACGATCTATGATCATTATATTCTACCAATAATACCGCATTTCGACCCTCTTGTGACAATAATTTCACCTTCCCTTGTTCTATCCGATTTCCGAAATAATAGGTATAGACATAATCCCCTATACTGTCCTTATCTGTCAGTATCTTCATCGAAACTATAGTATGACTATCAACCCAGCACCAACGCCAATTTCCTTCAAAGTCGAAATCCGTCAGACTCGAATCGCTTAATAACTCAGCCGGAGATTCCGGCTCTTTTACCTCCCGAGAACGGGGACTCCCCGTACACGAAACCCATAAAATCAGGTGCAATATCAGAACCCCATAAAACAGATTTTTCATAATCGTGCGAATTTAATATTTTTCATAAAACAAGATCAATCTCGATGCGTTCGCTTGTAGTCTTCAATTACCCAACGCCCTTCTTCAAGCTCTTGATCGTGATAACATCTTGTTAAAACAATACTATCTTCGAGGTAATAATCCTCAGGTTTCTGTCGGGTCAGAAAGAATGAGGTATCGGTCAACATCGTCGCATTAAACTTTGCACTCCACGGTATGGTAGCTTTGTCATCCCCTACCAAAAGTACTGCATTACGACCATCCTGTGACAATAATTTTACATAACCCACTCTTATGCGGTTTCCAAAATAATAGGTATATAAGTAATATCCAACACTATCCTTATGTGAAAATATTGTCATTGAAATTGCTGCTTCACCAGAATTATTCCATCCCCAATGTCCATAATAGTCAGGAGCTTTTATACTATCTATATCTTTGTAGATCTCAGTTGCAGCACTATTCCCCGCTTGGGAATCAGCCTTCCCCGAACAAGAAATAAAAAATATCAGGTACAGTACCAATACACCATAAAACAGATTTTTCATATCAATATTGTTTTAACATTTCATCATACGACTTGAATTTATTCATCCGGTTTAACCAACCTTTCAGGTTCTGTTTTTGCTCCTCCGAACTATTGCCAATTTTATTATAATTATCTATCCTATTCTTTTTATACTGTTCGTAAATCTCTCCGGGATTCGGATACCGATTCAACGCCTCGATCGTTTCCGGGCCGATAAAGCCATCTACATCTACCTGACCAGCCAGTTGATTGATTGCCCGTTGCAGATTTCTTACAGCCGCATCTCGACCGGAATTTATATAAAAATCGAAATAGAGCTGCCGGATCACCGGATCATCGATCTCTCCCGCTCTCGAAGGCTTCCAAAACTCCTCTCTGTAAATCTTCTTTGCCCCCTCAGGTGTAAGCTTCTTCAGATTTTCCACTATCGGTTCCACACCGATATGTTTTTTTGCAAATGCGTTCCACGTGCTCGACGATATACCGTGGTTGGTCGCTCCGCCTCTGTCATAACGGCTGTTGACATATCCCCCTTCGCTTTCCAGAACTTTGGCTACCTGATCCTCAAAACCGCCCGGTTCCTTGTCTGCCCGCCTACGTTCCAACTCCTCCTGACCGAGAGGACCTTCTCCCGCACTATATTCAAGTCCGGAACAGGGACGGGGCGGATCGGGTACAACAAATGTACTTAATAAAGGCGATTTTGTCAATACATCCCAACCATAATATTTCTCGCTTTTTTTATTGTCCTGCGAAAGCGGAACTTGTGCGGCTTCCCGGGCAGAACTTTGACCGGCATTGCCGGTATCCGGACGATCTTTTGTCCGGTCGCCTTCCGATAGCATACTCAAACTGAAATTTCCCCGAGAGTCTCTGTAATCTTGTCTTTCGGATCGATCTCCCGGTATCGAATTGCCGGAAATACTTTTCATCGCCTCCTGATAGGTACGGTCACGCCCCGGTCGATATTGATACTTGGGATTATCCGCATCCCAAACCGAGATTCGGGCTGGTATCCATTTCCCCGGAAACAGAGATCGCTTCATAAAACTGTTGGTTTCGGGATTCCATAATATTTCTTCGGGTATCCCATCTTCATAGTTCAAGTTTTGCTTTGACATAATTATGATTTTTATAGATTAACAATTACGCCGATAAAAATAAGCCCGAAAAAAGTGCTCTTTATGCGATAATTATAAAATCGTACAGGTAATATTTATATACTTCTTGCTTATACCTTTTCAGGGGAGTGTACAGATAGTTCATCTCTTGTAAGATAACCGCTTAAAATAAGCTGACCCGATCGTATTTTTTTATTGGAAAATTTAGACAGACTTTAAAACTATCCGTAATTTTGTACCGTATTTAAACATTGAATACTTTATATGAAATATATGGATACTCGCAAACGGGTTTCCTGCGGATTATCAGTTTTCCGCAAGATCAAAGGTCTGTTCGTTACAGGGTGGAAACGTTACAAATCATTATACCAGAAGTCTCCGTGGTATAAAAAAATCGTACAAATAATACTGACCTTTATCTTATTATTCATTTTCTACCTGTTTTTGGTAGATATTAATTTTCTTTGGCTGTTCGGAAAGTCTCCCGGACTGGCAAGCATCAACCATCCTCAGCAAAACATTGCATCCGAGATTTACAGCGCAGACAGCAAACTGATCGGAAAATATTTCAGAGAAAACCGTACACCCGTCAAATATGAAGAGATCTCTCCGATAATCATCAATACTCTTATCTCGACCGAAGACGAACGTTTCTATAAGCATTTCGGAGTCGATATACAAGGAGTTTTCGCTGCCGTGAAAGACATGACACATGGCAAGGCACGAGGTGCCAGCACCATCACTCAACAACTGGTAAAAAACATGTTTAAAGTCCGTTCGCAATATTCTACCGGACTTTTAGGATATATTCCGGGAGTAAAACTCTTGATCATGAAATCGAAAGAATGGATCACCGCAATCAAAATAGAGATGTTCTATACCAAGCAGGAGATACTGACCATGTATTTCAATACCGTCGATTTCGGCAGCAATGCCTACGGTATAAAAACAGCATGCAAAACCTACTTCAATACGACCCCTAAAGATATTACTTATGAACAGGCCGCTACACTTATCGGACTGTTAAAAGCGACCACAACCTACAATCCCCGCGTGAATCCTAAAAACAGCCTGAAACGCAGAAATGTAGTACTTGACAATTTACAGGCTCATAAGATAATAACAAAATCGCAATGCGACTCTTTAAAACAACTTCCCATACGGCTTCATTACAACCTGGAGTCGAATTATAACGGATCTGCTCTTTACTTCAGAGAAGCTGTCGCAGAATCTCTGAAAGAATGGTGCAAAGACAATGACATCGACCTCTATTCAGACGGGTTAAAGATATATACGACTATCGATACCCGCATGCAGGCGTATGCCGAAGAGGCCGTAAACAAACAGATGCGTATCGTTCAGAGAAATTTTGATAATCACTGGGGAAAAATAAATCCTTGGCAAGATAGGAATCATAGAGAAATCCCCGATTTCATAGAAAATCTGGCCCGAAAAACCTCAGCTTACAAAATTTTGGAAGAGAAGTTCCCGAACGATCCGGATTCAGTCGCTTTCTATTTGAATAAACCTCATAAGTTGAAAGTTTTCGATTATCGACTCGGACGTAAAGATACGACATTCAGCACAATGGATTCGATCCGTTATATGGAACGCTTTATGCATTGCGGATTTGTTGCGATAGAGCCGCAAACCGGTGAAGTAAAAGCATGGGTGGGAGACATCGATTTCGATTCTTGGAAATATGACAAAGTTCTGTCAAAGCGCCAACCCGGATCTACATTCAAACTTTTCGTATATAGCGAAGGCTTCAATAAAGGTCTTTCTCCTTGTGACGAACGCATCGACCAATATATCGAATGGGACGTACTCGAAGACGGCAAACCGGCTAAATGGATACCTCACAACGCAAACGGTATTTACACGGGTGATATGATGACTCTGAAAGCTGCTTTTGCCCGTTCTATCAACACGATAGCCGTGCAGATAGCCAGGGAAGCCGGAATCCCCAATATTATAAAAACAGCTCATGCTATGGGTATAAAAACTCCGTTGAACGAAACACCGGCCGTTTCACTGGGAGCTTCGGACGTATCGTTACTGGAACTGGTAAACGCCTACGGAACTGTTATAAATGACGGTATGGTACACGATCCGGTTATGGTGACACGCATCGAAGATAAAAACGGGAAAATCATTTATCGCCATAAACAAGAACAAAAACAGGCATTACCTTATGAAACAGCTTTCCTTATGACACAAATGCTTATGGCCGGGCTTACCGAGCCGATGGGAACTTCTCAAGCACTTTGGGGATATGATCTTTTTCGATACAATACCGATTTCGGCGGAAAGACAGGAACTTCGTCTAATCATTCCGATGCATGGTTTGTGGGTGTAACACCGAATCTTGTCGGAGGTTGTTGGGTCGGAGGCGAACACCGCAGTATTCATTTCCGTACGGGAGCTCTCGGACAAGGTAGCAGAACCGCATTACCGGTATTCGGATATTTTATGGAAAAAGTTCTTGCCGATGACAGCCTGTCAAAATATCGGGCGCGTTTCCCGAATCCGAAACAAACCATCTCCCGGTCATATCAGTGCCGAACTCCTTATCCCCCGATAGAGCCGGACTCTATGGATATGGAAACAGACAGCATAGCCGTAAGTACAGATAGGTATATAAATAAAGATAGTCTCGTTTCCGAAAAATAAAATTCGACATACTATTCGGTATCGATTTTCGCCTTTCGAGCCTGGGAGTGTTGATACCGACGCTTGATATGATACAAATATCCGTCTTTCAATAAACGTGCGCCAATCTGTTTAAAAGAGAAAAGGACTTTGCCATGAATACACTGCTTCCGGATATTCAATACCCAATCATAATTGCATATCCGGGCTCGGTTTCCCGATTCTCCTCCTACGATCACCTGTTCTACCCATGTATCCAGACAATTATAAAAATCGATGTCGCTTAACAACGGCTCGCAAATAATCAATTTGTGCCGTATCGGTGCATCTCGGTAAATCGGCAAACGGAAATCTGTCCGGTCTTGATGCTCCATCGTACAGCAGATCGTTACATTCTCATAACCATCTCCCTAATCTTCCGGAATACAATTCAAGAAACGATCTATCGTTAATACTTATTTATACCATATCGAACCGGGTTTATTACCCATTTCAAACTCAAGGGTAGAACCGTCCATGATCTGTTCGTGAGTGATGTAACTCTTATCATAAGGTTTTCCGTTCATTTTTACCGCCTGTATATAGATATTTTCCCGACTTACACCTTTCGCCAATACGGTAAAGACTTTTCCATTCTCCAAATTTATTCTTACTTCAGGAAAAAGAGGTGTTCCGATTTCATATCGACCGCTTACCGGATCGACAGGATAAAAACCCATGGCACTGAACACAAACCAAGCCGACATCTGGCCGCAGTCTTCATTCCCGCACAATCCGGCAGGAGTATTCAGATACAGTTCATGCATCACTTTAGCCGCATATTCCTGAGTCTTCCACGGTTTGCCGACTTTATTATAAAGATAAACGACATGATGGCTCGGTTCGTTTCCGTGTGCATATTGCCCGATCATTCCGGTACTGAAAATCGGTAGATTATCATCGGCATCAGGAGCATAAGCAAACATACTGTCGAGCTTTTCCGCAAAACGGTCTTTGCTCCCCAATAAACCGATCAACCCGTCTATATCCTGCGGAACGTACCAGAAATATTGCCAAGCATTGCTCTCTGTAATATGTTCGGTATAGTCTTTTGCCGTAAAGCCGGAGATAAATTTACCTTTACTATCTCGCGGCTGCATAAAAGAAGTCTCGGGATTATATAAATTGCGAAATGATTGCGAACGCTTGTAAAACCTTTCCGCAATTTCCTTTTTCCCCATTTTTTCAGCCATTCTGGCGATGCAATAATCGTCATAAGCATATTCCAAAGTCTTAGACAGCGACTCTTTTTCCATATCATACGGAATATAACCGTATTTTTTATATAACCCGATTCCCCGATAATCGTCTCGATCGGCAGAACTTACGCAAGCTCGCAAAGCCTTCTCCGCATCAAAATCACCGATTCCTTTCAAATAAGCATCCACAATAACCGGGACAGCATGGTAGCCAATCATCATATCGGTTTCGCAACCATACAGATTCCAAAGGGGCAAACTCCCGTACTGATCATAAAATGCAAGAAACGCCTTCACCATATCGTCAGTCCTCTCCGGTTCGGTATAAGTAAACAGCGGATGAGAGGCACGGTAGGTATCCCACAGCGAGAATGTCGAATAATTTACCCACCCGTCTGTTTTATGTATCTTCTTGTCCGGTCCGAAATAAGATCCGTCCGCATCGCTGTAAATAGTAGGAGCGATCATCGTATGATACAAAGCCGTATAAAATTTCACCAAATCATCCCGATCACCTCCTTTTACCTCGATTTTCGATAATTGCCTATCCCAATTTTTTTCAGCTTGTAAACGATAACGATCAAAATTATTGTCAGGAACTTCCGCTTTAAGATTCAAGGCCGCCCCTTCCATACTGACTCCTGAAATCCCCGTATTTACCAGAATTTGTTCACCTTCTTTCGTACCAAAATCGAATCGGGCGACATAAGCGGTTCCGATCCGCCCTTCCTCCGGTGTAGCAATGGCTGTCGTATCGATATGGCAAATGGTAAAAGGTTTAGAAAAACGGGTTTGGAAATATACCCGCTGGTCGGGAGACCATCCCCGAGAAAAACGGTATCCCCGTACCGTTACCGAATCGATCACCTCGATATACGAATCTGTTGTAAAATCCCAGTTCATCGCTTTTTTCAAGTTCAGAAAAACCGCAGCCTCCGCTTCCGGAAAAGTATAGCGTTGTATTCCGCACCGTTCAGTCGCCGTCAACTCCACATGAATGCCGTAATCTTTCAACAACACCTGATAATATCCGGCAGATACCGATTCATCGTCATGAGAAAATGAAGAATAAATTCCTAACGGCTGCGGAGCTTCCCGATAAGGCAATGTCACGGGCATGAAAGAAACATCATACAGATCTCCCGCTCCCGTTCCGGAAAGATGTGTGTGGCTGAATCCGGCAATCGTACTGTCCGGGTAAAAATAACCGGCAATGCGATCCCAACCCGGCAACCCGTTATCGGGACTGAGTTGTACCATACCGAACGGAACTTGCGCACCCGGATAAGTATTTCCCGTAAAATCCGTTCCGATCAAAGGATTTACATACCGGACATAATTGTTTTCTGTTTTCTTGGTTGAATCACATGCCGACACGAATAATAGTATCAGAACAAACGATAAAGGAATATTTTTCAAGACCATTCAAAGTGTTTTAAGGTTTGCACAAATTTACTTAAAAATACAAGTCTGTCTAAATTTTCTCATAAGAAAACATCTTCGGGTCATCTTCACGTTTTCTTCCGGTCTGTTTTCCCGTTCTTGAAAAGACAGGTATTTTATATCAAGACGCTCAAAACTTAAAAATCCCTTACTCCATTATGAATTTAAAATTCTTTTTGTCTAATTTTACGAGTCAGATATTATAAAAACAATAAAGATGAAAATAGACCATATCGCCATTTGGACAGACGACATCGAGACGATGCGTGACTTTTATCTTACCTATTTCGATGTAACCTGCGGAAATAAGTATGTAAATCCGATAAAAAATTTCACTTCCTATTTCCTATCTTTCGGAGATGGAAATGCCCGTATCGAACTGATGACAAAACCCGGAATAGAAGAAACAAACGGGAAACGGGGTTTTACCAAAGGACTTGCACATCTCTCTATCACCATCGGCTCAAAAAAAGATGTCGATAGTCTTACGGAACGCTTGAGAACAGATGGCTACACCATTGCCGGAGAACCCCGTACATCGGGCGACGGATATTATGAAAGCGCCGTTCTCGACCCTGAAGGTAATTATATCGAGCTTTTGGGAGAATAACGGATTATACCGACAACATCATAACGATTTCTACGTTTTAGAACCTGAATCGAATCAAACAATAAAATATTTTACTTAATTCTTGCATATAAATATAAAAATAATTATTTTTATGAACCTTAAAGCCTGTCTGAATTTTGCCCGGGTCAGGTTTGAGAGTTTCTTTCGAGGATATTTTTCTGTTTTTACAAGGAGGATAGCGGGCTATCTGACGAGGGAAAACAGGAAAAGAGACCGGAAGAAAACGCAAAAATGACCTGATAATATTTTTTTGTCGGAAAATTAAGACAGTTTCTTAAATTTTTATTCCATGAAAATCAAAATACAGATACTGATTTTAATTATCTTACCGGCATTGCCTGCATTCTCCCAGTTTTCAGGCTTTCCCGACATTACACCGAGACCGCCCGAACCGGCGACATTGAAACCGGATATTCGAATAGGAAACGAGCCCTCATCATCAAGAGGTTATTCATATCCCGGCATCCGTCACCCGCACCACACAGACACATACGATTACGATTCTGAGATATTACATCGCAGGAATCTTATCAACCGAAAGATTATCGAAGAGGCAACTGCTCATATAAAAGAACGAGAAAATGCCATGAAACTGGCAAGGCAATTGCTCGATCACGGATTTCCGTCATGGGCAAGAGAGAGAGGAACTGCATGTTTTTATTCGGCATTCGACGAACTATGCGGAATGCTTCACGATTCGCTCCCCATGAATTTGGGGAGAGCCATATTTATCACTGAAAACGCATTTTTAGAAAATACGATGAACTACAATGCGTTCGAAGCATCTCTACAAAAACGAATAGATTTGTGCAATTGGAAACTCAATGAACTGAAAAAGAAAACATCCGATGATTTCACCAAAAACGCCGTACTCTACAGCCTAATGACCGATACTTTTACCGTTTGCCTGCCCGGTACGGAAAAACAGATCATCCACTACCCCGTACAGTATAATCTGGATGATTACAGAAGTGAAAAAAATTTTACGAACCACTTCATAACCACCTTACTGGCAACTAACCGGGGACAATGTCATTCTATGCCTTTACTATATATGATTCTTGCCGAAAGATTGGGCACCGAGGCCTATTTATCTTTTGCTCCGCATCACAGTCTGGTAAAAATACGGGGGAATAACGGAGAATGGTACAATTTGGAAATTACATGCAGATATATACTGTCCGACTACCATTACATGAACCATAGTTTCATCAAGACCGAAGCGATCCGCAGCGGCCTGTACCTCTCTGTTTTGGACAAAAAAGAGACGCTGGCTTCGATAGTCGCACTGCTCGGACGCTATTACCTGTTAAAATACGGATATGACCCTTTTATTTTAAAATGTGCCGAAGAAGCAAAAAAATATATGAAAGTTCCCTTGGACGCGTTGATTCTGGAAGCAAATTATGAAACACGACTGACTATGGAAGTTGCCCGTCTGTTGAATATACCGACACCCCAAGCAATGAGGGAGATGTGTCCCGAAGCATACAAACACTACGAACACATGCAGGAAATATATCGTAAAATAGACGATACAGGGTACGAAAATATACCGCCTGAAGTCTATGACCGTTGGCTGAAACATATAGAACAGGAAAAGGAGAAAGAAAAACGGCATCCTCGTTCCCCGTTCATACAGATTATAAAATAAACTGCAAATCAAGAGCGGAAACGACGGATTTTTTCGACCGATTATGCCGAGATGCAGCATTTATTCTAATGAAATTAAAGTCTTAAACTCAATAATATGAGAAAAGCATTTTTATCTACCCTACTGTGCGCCTTTTGTTGCCTGACAACTTGGGCGCAAGACAACAAGAGCAACGAAAATCCGTTTGCCGAAATAGGAATCCGGGCTTCGGTCGCATCGTTCAGTAAAAATCCCGAGTTTCATGACCGCAACCGTACGGTAGAGATCGGATCGGTACTGTTCGATACGAAAACCGGAGAGGTTATCGGGCTCATCGATGAATCCGTTCCGGGGATTTCCCCCGATGTAACAAGTATGAGCATCGACCCGAACTGTGAGAGATATTACTCTATATCGCCTTATGCGTATGCGCTGAATAATCCGGTCAGATTCGTCGATCCGGACGGAAGAGACCCGAAAGACAAAGTCGTCGGATTCGGAATCGGCTTGTTGACAAACATTATTCCCGGGACAGGCGAATTAAGAGACCGTTATAGCCCGACAGATCCGGACGACTATAATAACGCTCTGCGCAATGTCGATAATGCGGCTATCGTTTTGGGAAGCGGCATGATCGATGCCGGAGGCGGTGGCATGGCAATGGGTGGAGCGATCGCCGTATCCGGACTGGCCGTTACGGCCGTAAGCGGCGGGACGGCTGCCATTGCCGGATTACCGACGGCCGTCGTCGGAGAGACCCTTGTGGGAGCAGGTACTGCAACAGCAAGTACCGGGGCTATACTAATGGCGAACGGAAACAAGAACCGGAATGAAGGATATAACAGAGGTAAATCCAAAGCAAACGAAATCACTTTTATCCAAGGGAAAAAAGGACATGAAATAAAAATAACCGTCAAAATCCCGGAAGGGTACAGGCTGATCAATGAACGAGGCAAAGCTAAAATTTTCTATAACGGAAAAAATTATATATCTCCGGATATCGACGGACATAACGGAGGCATCTGGAAAATGGGAAAAACAATAAAAGATCTTAATAGTAAAGACAGACGAATGGGAACATTCGATGAAAATCTAAATAGAATAAAGAAATAATGTTATGAAACTGGAAAAAGAGTATGACGATTCATGGAGATGGACTGCGGATTTGATCGTCAAGTATGCACCGGAAAATTATGACGAACGAGGCATTTATAGAAAGGATGAATGGACCTCATCATCTGATATAGGAGAAATCTATGACGGAAAGCGGTTTACCCGGGAAGAGTATTTGGAGACGGAAGATAAATACGTACAGGCGGTAATCAGAGGAATGGAATTGGCCGGTTGTTCTTTCCTGACGGTAGAGTATTTATCTATTTACAGAGATAAGAGAGAGATGAAACGCTTTACACCCAAAAATACCCTATATGAACAGAATAAAGACCTATACGATATGTTCCTGAGCATAAAGGAAGACATGCGCATACATATCTCCCAAATAGAGAAAGCCGTACGTTTAAATTTAAGGGAGTTTATGAACTGTGATCTGACCAACAAAAAAAAAGATTTTTATGTCCGATTCGGGTTTGATTACTATATGTATTTCAACAGTAATATAGATAAATGCATTCTTAAAAAAGAGATCGAGAAAATCGGTCTGTATTTCAATCCGAGATGACAAGAACTCGGACAAGAGATTCTCTAAGGCTTGCAATAAAATATTTTTTAGTAATGTTATGAAACTGGAAAAAGAGTATGATGATTCGTGGAGATGGACTGCGGATTTGATCGTCAAGTATGCACCGGAAAATTATGACGAACGAGGCATCTATAGAAAAAATGAATGGCTGATGTCGTCAGATATAGGCAAAATTTATGACGGAAAACGGTTTACCCGGGAAGAGTATTTGGAGACGGAAGATAAATACGTACAGGCGGTAATCAGAGGAATGGAATTGGCCGGTTGTTCTTTCCTGACAGTAGAGTATTTATCCATTTCAAGAAGTAAGACAGATATGAAACGCTTTACACCCAAAGATATCTTATATGAACAGAATAAAGACCTATACGATATGTTCCTGAGCATAAAGGAAGGTATGCGCATACATATCTCCCAAATAGAGAAAGCCGTACGTTTAAATTTAAGGGGGTTTATGAACTGTGATCTGACCAACAAGAAAAAAGATTTCTATGTCAGATTCGGGTTTGATTACTATATGTATTTCAACAGTAATATAGATAAATGCATTCTTAAAAAAGAGATCGAGAAAATCGGTCTGTATTTCAATCCGAGATGACAAGAGCTCAGACAAGAGATTCTCTAAGGCTTGCAATAAAATATTTTTTAGCAATATTATGAAACAGAAAAAAGAGTATGACGATTCATGGAGATGGACTGCGGATTTGATCGTCAAGTATGCACCGGAAAATTATGACGAACGAGGCATTTATAGAAAGGATGAATGGGTAGCATTATCTGATATAGGCAATGTCTATGACGGAAAGCGTTTTACCCGGGAAGAGTATTTGGAGACGGAAGATAAATACGCACAGGCGGTAATCAGAGGAATGGAATTGGCCGGTTGTTCTTTCCTGACAGTAGAGTATTTATCTATTTACAGAGATAAGAGAGATATGAAGCGCTTTACACCCAAAGATATCCTATATGAACAGAATAAAGACCTATACGATATGTTCCTGAACATAAAGGAAGACATGCGCATACATATCTCCCAAATAGAGAAAGCCGTACGTTTAATTTTAAGGGGATTTATAAACTGTGATCTGACCAACAAGAAAAAAGTTTTTTATGTCCGATTCGGGTTTGATTACTATATGTATTTCAACAGTAATATAGATAAATGCATTCTTAAAAAAGAGATCGAGAAAATCGGTCTGTATTTCAATCCGAAATGACAAGAACTCGGACAAGAGATTCTCTAAGGGTTGCAATAAAATATACAGAAAATAATGGATGGAAAATACTGTGCCAACGAACAGCGCCTTACTATTTAATAGTCTATTTCAATTTAAATCCACATGGATAAACGATAAAAAAATAAATAAGCGAAATCAAAATGCAAAAACTTTATTTTCTTAAATATTCCCTAATATCGATCCTACTTTCTGTAATGTTCATAGCAGAAGCTCAGTCGAACGATTTATACTATCGATCGGCTCAAAACAGATTGACAAATATGCTTTCAGGAAAAGAATCACTAAATCTTAGAGAAGCAATCTATTGTGTAGAAAACGCATGGTTTAACGACAAACTGAATAAAAAATTGTTTTACAAACAAATCGAACGATATGCGGATTTTTGTCGAGCTGTCAGCAATTCCGGACGGATAATCTATTCCGGAAACGATGTATCTTCAGTAAACGCCCAAGCTGCCGTATTCGCCTTTATGACCGATACCATACCCATACAAATGGGAGACTCTGTTTACTATCATCTCCCTTTCGGATATAATGCCGATGACTTTGCCGGAGAAAAAAACTGGAGCAACATGTTTGTCTCCACACTTATGGCAACCGGTAAAGGTAACTGTCATTCGATGCCTCTACTTTATAAACTTATTATGGACGAACTGGGAGAAAAATGCTGGTTAGCATTAGCCCCCAATCACATGTATATAAAAGCAAAAACGCAACACATCGGTTGGTACAATATTGAATTGACAACCGGGGATTTTCCTACCGATGCTTGGTTGATGGCGTCGGGGTATATTCATCTCGATGCAGTACGTAACGGGATTTACACCGATACGCTATCTTTAAAACAGTCCGTGGCACTGTGTTTGACCGACTTGGCTCAAGGGTATATGCGCAAATATGGAATCGGAAACAGAAAATTCATCGAAGATTGCTGCAATACGACTCTCAAACATTATCCTAACTATATAAATGCACTATTGATAAAAGCGGAATTATTGACAAAGCAATACCGACATCTGGACAATAAAGAGTGTGAAGAGGCTAAAAAGCTAAAAGAAAAAATGGACGATGCTTATGCACATATCCACCGCTTAGGTTATAGGAAAATGCCCGAAGAGATGTATCGCAAATGGTTAAAATCAATAAAAACAAATATCAAAACCCCTTTTGAAAACTTTTAAAGAAATTATCTGAACCTATCAGGCATACATTTACTTTGCGGAGGGAGGGGGATTCGAACCCCCGATACGCTTTTGGCGTATACACGCTTTCCAGGCGTGCCTCTTCAACCACTCGAGCATCACTCCAAGATTCTGCGAATCTTCATTTGCGGTGCAAAGATACTCTTTTTTCTGATTTTACAGACGATTTGTCACAAAGATTCAAACCGCATTTTATCGATTTATGTTTTTTAACGATTGATTCACCACTACAATTTAAACAGAATTTCAGCATTCCGGGAAGTCCGCTCCTCAACTTCTTGATTAGAAAGACCCAATATTTCCGCAATCTTCTCTGCGGTTTTTACGATATAAGAAGGTTCGTTACGTTTCCCGCGAAACGGTACAGGAGCTAAATAAGGTGCATCCGTCTCCAGTAAAACCCGATCGACTCCTATCTCCCTTATCATTTCATCAAGACGGGCATTTTTAAAAGTCACCACACCATTGATACCGAAATAAAAATCTCCCAATTCCCGAATTATCTTTACTTGATCGGGAGTCCCGCCAAAACTGTGAAAAACACCGGTCAACGATAACGACGAAAGAGATTTTAATGCCGCAACAGTTTCGTCAAAAGCATCCCGACAATGGATTATCACAGGTATTTTCTTATTGCAAGACCAACGTACTTGTGAAGTAAAGGCATCGATCTGTTCCCTTAAAAATGTCTTGTCCCAATACAAGTCCATACCGATTTCACCCACAGCGCAATATTCTCCCCGGTCCAACTCAGCTTCAATACACGACAAATCCCGTTTATAATCTTGATTTATCGAAGTCGGGTGTAATCCCATGGTTCCTTTACATAATGAAGAATAATCGTTCAATGTTTGTCGCAATGCACCGACAGTTTCCACATCAACATTCGGTAAAATCATACGAGTAATTCCCGACTTCTCCGCTCTATCGATTACAGCCCTCCGGTCCTCATCAAATTCCTGAAGATATATATGAGTATGCGTATCTATCATAATCCTAATTTTCTCTCTCCATAAGTACCGCAGAAAGTTCCAACAATGGCTCTATGTATTCAGGTTCTACATTTATTTCTTTCAATAGGTCCGTACCTTTTTTATAATACTCCCACATCTTGTTTTCACACAGTTCTTTTATTCCTACACGGGTATAAATGTCCGTTACACAACGAATTTTCTCATCTGCGTCATACTCTTTTGCACCCATCCATGACAGAAGGTCCTCTTTGTCTTTACCTTCAGCCAATCTCAATGCATTAATCAACATATATGTTTTTTTATTATTGAGAATATCGCCACCTATTTTCTTCCCGAACACAGCAGGATCTCCGTACACATCCAAATAATCGTCTTTCAACTGAAATGCCAATCCGATATTCTCACCGAACCGATACAAACGGTCGGCATCAGAGGGATGAGCTTCGGCTATTACTGCGCCTATTTTAAGCGCTCCGCCTAACAAAACGGCAGTTTTAAGCCGTATCATCTCTAAATACTCTTCTTCCGAAACGTCATCCCGACTTTCAAACTCCATATCATATTGTTGCCCCTCACAAATTTCCAAAGCTGTTTTTGAAAAAATATCGAGGACTTCTTTTCTACAAAAATCAGGAGCTTCGGACATTTGCATATAAGCCAATATTTGCATGGCATCTCCCGATAATACGGCCGTATTTTCATTCCAAACTTTGTGCACCGCAGGTTTACCCCTCCTCACATCGGCATTATCCATTACATCGTCATGCAACAACGTGAAATTATGAAACATCTCCAACCCTATAGCCGGAGAGATGGCACGGTGATAATCAGTTCCGAACAGTTCACAAGCCATCAACATCAATACCGGACGAATACGCTTTCCCCCCAAAGAAAGTTCATAACGTATCGGTGCATACAGATTATCGGGTTCGGAAGGATACGGAATAGCCGCCAAACCATTATTTACAGCCTTTATATACTTATCAAGGATTTCCATATAGATTTTTTAATTATAAATCACAAAGTTATCAATAAAAATGAAACGCCGAAAATGTAATAAAGGATTACATCACGACAAAAAACAAAAAACGCTTTCTTCGAACAATTCCCCCCGTTGCCACCATAAGACGAAAAACAACATTCTGCCGATACAACAGGAGCAGAAAAGAATAGATATAAATCGAGTATGTTATGACAATTTACGAATAAAGCGGCTCAAAGCATCGACCAATCCTTCCGCCAACGGCAACGAAGGATCTGCATACACTTTCATTTGTTCTTGCGGATTCATGCTGTTACAGACCTTCAGCACATGGTTCATACCATCTATTAACAAGAGCTCGGCACGAGAATCAGCATGCTTTAGCCGTTGAGCATCCTGTACAGATACCTGGATGTCTGTTTGTCCCTGTACAATGAGTTTTGGAATTTCCAACGAAGCTATCAGCTTTTGCGGATCATAGCGATACCAAGAAATCAGGTAAGGCTGAACAGAAGGTCGAAACAAGGTCTGTAAATAAATAGGCACATCGGTCACTTCACGTCCCTCTTTCAATGAGGCATTAATGTCGGCCACCTGCTTTTGTACGGCCTCAGGAGTCATCTGTGCCGCTACTTGCGCCTCTATGATTTCATCGGCCGGACGCCCAGCTCCTGCTAATGAAACATAACCTTTTACTTTAGGATTATTCCGGCAGGCCATCAAACCGATGAGCGCACCTTCACTGTGTCCTATAACAACAACTCCCGTAAAACGTTTGTCAGCAGAAAGGAAATCTATCCACCCCTTCGCATCGGCAATATAATGTTCGAAACGAAGTTCTGATTCCTGTAAACCTGCCGCAGCACTGGATGCTACACCTCGCTTGTCGAAACGCAAAGAAGGAATACCGTTCTCAGCCAAGCCTTCGGCCAGGTATTTCAAAGAATTGTTCTTTATATTTCCCATGGTAGTATTACCGTCCATATCCGTAGGTCCCGACCCCGCTATGAGTAATGCTACAACAGAAAAAGAGGCCTTATCATCAGGCAAAATCAGTCTCCCATATATAGTCCCCGTAGGAGTGTTCAAACTCACAGCCTCTTCCTGCAAAGCAGCATGTAAAGATAAAGCAAACAAAGAAAAGAAGAGAAAAAATATCCGTTTCATAATAATCAGAAATTGATGTTTCCTAAGTAAGTCTCAAAAATACATTTTTTTCATTAGAAAAGATATATCTCGATAAGAGAAAAAAGAACTGTAATACATTTTCTACCATTAAAATCAAATAGATATATACTTCTATCAAAAATTTTCCGTTATTAATATCGAAGAGTATCGAAGCTTTTCAAAAAGAGATTTTCCGAATCCTAAAAAAAACGTATCTTTGAGCCTCGTAACACCATGCAAATGATGAATCGACATATATTCGTTTTGTTTTTGTCTATCTTTTACCTTACGGCTAAAGCGCAAGAAGGGAAGTCGGCCTTCGACTTTCTTAATCTCCCTATATCTTCGCATATCAACGCTTTAGGAGGAAACAATATTTCGATCATCGAAGAAGATGTTTCGGTCATCCAGCACAATCCGGCACTTTTAGGCCCTGAAATGAATCTCCAGCTTAATCTGAATTATATGCGATATGTTGCCGGAATCAATCTGGCAGGAGCGACATTCGCCAAAGCCGCAGGAGAACGGGGAGCATGGGCTGCGGCCATCCAATACGCAGGATACGGATCGATGAAACAAGTCGAAGCAAACGGGGTGATCACTGGGACATTCAGTCCCAAAGACATGTCGATCAGCGGATTTTATGCACACGATATTACCGACCGCTTGAGGGGAGGTATACAAGCAAAATTTCTTTATTCTTCTTATGAACAATATACTTCTCTTGCATTAGCTATCGATTTGGGTATCAATTACTATAACCCGGATAACCAGCTTTCTCTCTCCATAGCTTTTAAAAATCTGGGCGGACAATTAAAGAAATACAATGAAAACCGGGATAAAATGCCTTGGGATATCCAACTCGGACTCTCAAAAACTTTGGACCACGCTCCTTTTAGATTTTCAATCACAGCCCAACATTTAAGCCGTTGGAAATTACCTTATACAGCTCCGACAACAGGAGAATATAACAGCAGCGAAGATGAAATAAAGGAAAAAGGCAATTTTGCTACCGATTTGTTCAGGCATCTTGTTTTCGGAATAGATTATATTCCTTCTCGTAATTTATACATTGCATTAGGTTACAATTATAAATATCGGAGCGATATGCAGACTTATGGCCGAAATTTTCTGTCCGGCTTTACCGTAGGGGCAGGGATCAAGGTAAAGATGTTCGGCATAGGAGCTTCATTAGCTCAACAACATGTCGGAGGAACGACTTTCATGTTTAACCTCACAACCAATATATCGCAATTTATACAACATTAAATTAGAAATGCAAACGACAAAAATAGTTATCGCAATAGATGGTTTTTCCTCTTGTGGAAAAAGTACGATGGCCAAAGAACTGGCCCGCAAAATAGGATATGTTTATATCGATAGCGGAGCGATGTACAGGGCCGTAACGCTTTACTGCATAGACAACGACCTTTTCGAAAACGACACGGTAAACGAATCCGAACTACAAAAAGTTATAAACACTTTGCAGATTACATTCAAAATCAATCCGGAGAGCGGAAAACCCGAAACTTATTTAAACGGAGAGAATGTAGAAAATGAAATCCGTTCGATGCGAGTATCCGATAAAGTAAGTCAAGTAAGCGCCATTCCTTTTGTACGCGAAGCAATGGTAGCACAACAACAAGCACTGGGAAAACAAAAGGGAGTCGTAATGGACGGCCGGGATATAGGAACGACCGTTTTTCCTGATGCAGAACTAAAAATATTCGTAACGGCTTCACCCGAAACTCGCGCACAGCGCAGATTGGACGAACTGCAAAAAAAAGGATCGAATGTTTCTTTTGAGGAAGTTCTCGACAATGTAAAAAAAAGAGATTATATAGACCAAAACAGGGAGATCAGCCCGTTACGAAAAGCTGATGATGCCTTATTGCTCGACAATTCAAAAATGACTCTTGCCGAACAGGATGCATGGTTGATCGCTCAATATAATCGGGTGATCGAAAAATAGAATGACTTATGATAAAAATAGAGATCGATAACAAATCGGGATTTTGTTTTGGTGTGGTAAACGCCATACAAAAAGCAGAAGAAGAATTGGAAAAATCGGGAATACTCTATTGTCTCGGAGATATCGTACACAACAACAACGAAGTAGAACGTCTGAGATCTAAAGGTCTGATCACCATAAATCACGAAGACCTGAAGCGACTGAAAAACGTGAAAGTATTGTTGAGAGCTCATGGCGAACCCCCGGAAACTTACCGGATAGCCAAAGAAAATAATATAGAAATTATCGATGCTACCTGTCCGGTAGTTCTGCAGTTGCAACAGAAAATCAAACGTTCATACGAAGAAACCGATCCCGACACCGGTCAAATTGTCATTTATGGGAAAAGAGGTCATGCCGAAGTAAACGGGTTGGTAGGACAAACACACGGTGAGGCAGTTGTCATCGAAAGTTTAGACGATTTCAGTCGTATAGATTTTAACAAACAAATCAGCCTATATTCTCAAACAACCAAATCGGTAGACGGATTTAAGAAAATCGTAGAAGAAATCACTCTTAGGCAATCTTCGGGACAAAAACTTTTATACTACGATACAATATGCCGACAAGTAGCCAATCGCATTCCGAATATCAGGGAATTTGCCCGACAGCATGATCTTATTTTGTTCGTTTGCGGGAAAAAAAGTTCTAATGGTAAAGTGCTCTTCGAAGAATGTTGTAAAGTCAACCCCGAATCAAAATTAGTCTCGGACATATCGGAAATAAATATCGGTTGGTTCAAAGAGAAAAGCAGCATAGGGATATGCGGTGCGACATCGACACCCAAATGGCTTATGGAAGAAGTTCAGGACTTTATACAAAAAAATATTTAGGGATTGTCTAAGTTTTCCAATAAAGAAACATTATCTGGACATCTTTGCGTTTTCTTTAGGTCACTATATTTAGTTATCAGATAAACAAATATTTATATATTACAGAATTTGCAAATATCAAAAAAATGTTTCTTCGTACTAAAGAATTTCTTATTTCCCGATATTAATAAAAAAGAAATACAGATTAAAGATTATTTTTCATACATTTGCGGCTATAAAAAACAGGTATTTCTTTAAAAAATAAGTTATGACAAAGAAAAAATGTATTGGAATACTGACTTCCGGAGGTGATGCTCCGGGAATGAATGCTGCAATTCGTGCAGTAACCCGTTCCGCCATATATAACGGATTCGATGTTAAAGCCATATACCGGGGATATAAAGGTCTGCTCACAGGAGAAATCGTCCCTTTTAAAACTCAAAACGTAAGTAATATCATACAACAAGGAGGTACGATATTAAAGACTGCGAGATGTAAAGAGTTCGAAACACCGGAAGGTCGTCAGTTGGCTTTTGACAATATTCAGAAAGAAGGTATCGATGCTCTGGTAACAATCGGAGGTGACGGAACTTTAACAGGTGCACGTATTTTTGCTACCGAACATAATTTCCCGATAATCGGGCTTCCGGGAACAATCGATAATGATCTGTTCGGTACGGATACGACAATAGGGTATGATACGGCACTAAACACGATTATGGACGCCGTCGACAAGATAAGAGACACTGCAACCTCCCACGAACGGCTGTTCTTCATAGAGGTTATGGGCCGTGATGCAGGTTTTCTTGCTTTAAACGGAGCTATCGCATCCGGAGCAGAAGCCGCCATAATTCCTGAAATTGCCACAGAAGTAGATCAATTGGAAGCTCTGATCAAAAACGGATTCCGAAAATCAAAAAACAGTAGCATAGTTCTTGTTGCAGAAAGCCCGAGCACAGGAGGAGCTATGCATTTGGCAGAACGTGTAAAGAACGAATATCCTCAATATGACGTCCGCGTAACCATTTTAGGCCACTTGCAGCGAGGCGGATCTCCGACAGCCAATGACCGGATTCTTGCCAGCCGCATGGGAGCTGCCGCTATCGATGCTCTTCTGGACGATCAACGCAATGTAATGATCGGTATTCGAGATGATCAAATCGAATATGTCCCGTTCAATAAAGCCATAAAAAACGACAAGCCTATAAATCGGGAACTGCTGAATACGTTGCGCATATTGTCAATTTAAAAATCGGTACGCGATAATCAGCAGAATAGCGATATTTTTTCTATAATTATTAAGAACCGTTTCAAAAAAATGATTATTTTTGAAACGGTTCTTATTTTAAACTATTGTTCGGAATAAACGCAGTACCTTGGCATAGCCAGTCGAGTAAACCCGTTGTTTTCTCTCTCGGTTTGCAGTTTATTTTACACAAACTTTATACTTGCCTTCTATGAAAAAGACTACCTGTTTACTACGCTACGGCATTCTCTTTCTTCTTTTAACAGTTTCATCGCTTATCTGTGCACAAATTCCGGCCGGATATTATTATCAAGCACACGGCAAAACCGGTGCAGAGTTGAAAACCGCCTTGCATAACATCATAAAAGAGGCTTCTATGCTCAAATATGGAAGCGGAGAGGGCGCAACTTGGGAAGGTTTTTTCTATACCGATCAAAATCCCGACGGATCGGTTTTTGACATGTACTCCAATGAGACACGATATTTCAACGGATTCAACGGTATCGACGGGATGCACATAGAACATTCTCTGCCGAATAGTTGGTGGGGAGGTATTAAGAATAACGCCTATAAAGATTTATATCATCTTTATCCGGCAGATGCAACAATGAATATGTCGAAAAGCAACAACCCTTTAGGTGAAGTCTCCGGAACTCCTATCAGAGACAACGGATTGAGCAAAATGGGGAAAAACGGTTTCGGGAACACATACACAGGCAACTGCTTCGAACCAGCAGATATTTATAAAGGGGATTTCGCCCGTTCTTATTTCTACATTGCTACGGCATACGAAGACTATGCTTCTCTCTGGAATAGCCCGATGATGCAAAATAATACATGGCCTGTATGGCAGTCTTGGGCACTGCAACTACTGATGGAATGGAATAAAAATGATCTCAAAAGCGCTCGGGAAGAAGAGAGAGCAGAAGCTGTTTACAAAATTCAGGGTAACCGTAATCCTTTTATAGATTATCCCGATTTAGTGGATTATATATGGGGAGACAAAACATCTACTCCCTACCCTTTTCCGGATGAAACAGAACCTTTTCTAATATCTCCGAGAAACAATAAAACATTAGATTTCGGCATTCTGCTACAAGGCGACAATAAAACTATCGATCTTGATATTCAAGGAAAGAATTTGACCGAGACCCTGAATCTTTATTGGAAAACCGGAGGAGAAAATTCCGGATTAAGCCTTTCTCAAGAATCGGTCACTGCAAATGAAGCTATAAATGGCAAAACGATTCATATCTGTTATATGCCTCAAACATCAGGAACGGGTATCGACACGTTAGTAATAAAAGGCGGCGGACTGACAGACTCGGTAATCGTAAAAGTATCACGAGGTGCAACAGAAGATTTTATGGCACTCCCGGCTACAGAAACGACTTCTACACAATCTACATTGCGATGGATTCGCCACCCGCAAGCAACAGGCTACCGGATCGATCTTTATTCAGGAGACCAACAGGCCGGAGATCTGATTATATCATCCTATATCGAAGGAAGTAAAGGATACGACAAAGCCATCGAAATTTATAACGGCACAGGAAAAGACATCGATCTCTCGAAATACAGTTTACGGAAACAGACAAACGGAAGCGGAAGTTTCGGAACGGAACTTTCTCTAAAAAATGATGAGCATCCCATACTTGCTGACGGTGAAAACTTTTTGATTGTATCAGGGGACTGTACGAACGAAGCTCTAATAAACAGGGCACAAATGATTGCTCCGGCAGAAAAAGAAAAATCTCTCATGTCTTTTAACGGAGATGATGCAATCGGATTGTATCATAACGGCATCCAAATAGACGTTATCGGAGATGTAGATACGGGAAAAGGCGCAACCTGGGGAGTAAATGTTACTTATATGCGAAAAACGGAAGTAACTCATCCTACCACCGTATGCGATTGGTCGGAATGGGTAAATTTAGGTCAAGATGTTATTGACCGAACCGGAACTTTCACCATGCAGTTCGCTCCCGAAAGTCAGTATGTTTTCGAAGATAAAGAAGTCGGAGAACAAACGGAATATCAGGTTTCCGGCCTAATGCCCAACCACCGTTACACTTATCGTGTCACCGCACTGTCCGCACAAGGAGAGATTGAGGCTGTTAACACGATGGGTATTAAAACTTCTCCATTAGAATCGCCAGAAGTATTGGATGCAACAGAAATAACAGAAAACTCTTTTGTCGCCAATTGGGACATAGTTTCCGGTGCTGAACATTACCTGATCGATCTGTACACCCTCATAGGAGATGAGGAAGTAGAAATATTTGAGACATTTACAAATGTAAAAGACGGAAAACCCCTGCCCGAAGGCTGGACAGGAAACGCATCGGGACATTACGAATCCAGTACAAATTCCAAAGAACCCAATTCATTAGCATTCAAACCGGAAAAAGGAGAAGAAGAATACATACAAACTTGTGACTATCCTGCACCTGTAACAGAACTCTCATTCTGGTACAAATTCGTTTCAGGAGGCATAGGTTCGACATTCAAAATAGAAAAGAAAAGCAATGGGATATGGAGTGAGATAGACATTATAGAATTTGTAAATAGCGCTCAAACAGCAAGCTACTCATTCACAAAAGATGAAAATATTACGGCATTCAGATTTACTTATCACAAAGAAAAAGGGAATTTTGCTCTTGATAATGTATCTGTAACATACGGAGGCACAAAGCCTGAATACATCGTACAAGATAAAATCGTAACAGGACTCAGTTGCAAATTCGAAAACCTGAAAAAAGATACAGAATACTATTATCAGGTTCGATCGGCAATCGGAGATATCCTTTCTGAACAATCGGAACGAGTAGCTGTAAAAACCTCCGGGAATACAGGTTCTATTGAGAAAAACGAACAGAACGGATTAATTTTTTGTTCAACAAATAGCGGCTTCAGAATTTTAGGGTTACAAGGAAACGAAACCGTTTCGGTATATACACCATCCGGAACGAGCATATTCGAAACCCGAGCAAACTCTGCCGTCATTGAGATTCCTGCCTCCTCACGAGGAATATATATCATCGGAATAAAGTCCTCGTCAGGATATAAGACGATGAAAGTTATTCGGTAACATCTCTAAAAACTCTTATATATCCGAATGTGTGAGAGACATTTTGTGTCAAAGAAGAAATAATATGGATTATTTTTTTTAAGTTTGCCATTAATGATAAAAGAGCTTTAAAAAATATGGGGGAGTCCAGTAATAATATAGAAATACAGGAAGATAATCTAATAGAGCAGGAGTTTCAAGCATTATTGACAGACTATTTGCATTCGAACCACCGAAAAAAGGTGGATATTATCGAACGGGCATTCCGATTTGCCAAAGATGCTCATCAAGGAATTCGACGACGTTCAGGCGAACCGTATATACTGCATCCGATTGCCGTAGCGCGCATCGTGTGTCAAGAAATAGGATTAGGTTCTACATCTATTTGTTCGGCTCTTCTCCATGATGTCGTAGAAGACACGGAATATACGGTAGAAGATATAGAAAATCTGTTCGGGAAAAAGATTGCCATGATCGTAGCGGGACTGACGAAAATTTCCGGAGGGATTTTCGGTGACCAGGCTTCTGCTCAAGCAGAGAATTTCAGAAAACTGTTATTGACAATGTCCGAAGATATTCGGGTCATTTTGATAAAAATGGCAGACCGTTTGCACAATATGCGGACATTAGGATCTATGGCACCCAGTAAACAATATAAAATTGCCGGAGAAACACTCTATATTTATGCACCGCTTGCCCATCGGTTGGGGTTATTTGCAATCAAAACAGAATTGGAAGATCTCAGTTTTAAATACGAACATCCGGATGCGTATAAAGAGATCAGTCAGAAAATCGCGGACAGCGAAATAAAACGTCAAGCTGCTTACGAGGATTTTTCAGCTCCTATTACAGAAAAATTACACGAAATGGGTGTAAAATTTGAGATGAAAGCCCGTGTAAAATCAGTCTATTCGATCTGGAATAAAATGCAAACCAAGAATATCCCGTTCGAAGAGGTATATGATCTTTTTGCCGTACGTATTATTTTTGATCCGGAACGGGAAGAAGACGAAAAAAAAGAGTGTTGGAACATATATTCCATTATAACCGACATTTACAAAGTACATCCGGAACGCATCCGCGATTGGGTGAGTCGTCCCAAGGCAAATGGCTACCGGGCATTGCACGTCACAGTCATGGGTCCTGACGGTAACTGGACAGAAGTGCAGATACGAAGCCGGAAAATGGACGAAATAGCAGAAAGAGGATTCGCTGCACATTGGAAATATAAAGTAGGAAATACAGATGAAGAATCGGAACTGGATATTTGGCTAAAAACGATTAAGGAGATTCTCGAAAACCCAGAGCCGAATGCTCTTGATTTTTTGGACACGATAAAATTAAACCTGTTTGCATCGGAAATTTTTGTATTTACCCCCAAAGGGGAATTGAAAACACTTCCTAAAGATGCCACAGCTCTCGATTTTGCATTTACATTGCACTCTGATATGGGTTACCATTGTATTGCAGCAAAGGTAAATCACAAGTTGGTGCCTCTATCCCAAAAACTCCAGAGTGGAGATCAAGTGGAAATACTGACGTCCAAAACCCAAACTCCAAAAGAAGAGTGGATACATTTCATTACTACGGCAAAGGCAAAAACCCGATTACAAGCAGCTTTGCGAAAAGACAAAAAACAAATTGCAGCCAAAGGAGAAAATATTTTCAATAATTTCCTTGAAGAAAACGGATTAGCCAAAAACGACTTAAGTATAGTCGATAAAATATTGAACCACTTCGGTATAGACAAAAAAGAAGAACTGTTTTATCAACTCGGAAGCAACAATATCTCCTTAGACGAATCGGTTAAGAAACTCTTTAAAAATAAGAGTCAAAACGTATTTATGAAATACTTGAAGATGCCGTTCGGGGGGAATAACAAATCTGCACCCGTTCCCGTAAAACCAGAATCGGTTGCAGCTCCAGACCGGAAAATAGACCGGAAAGCAACTTATATTTTACGAGACGACGGAAAAGAAAAGAACTATACCATCGCTCCTTGTTGCTGTCCTATTCCCGGAGATGACGTATTAGGATATATCAATGAAGACGAAACGGTTGTCGTACACAAACGCTCATGCCCTATCGCCATGAAGCTAAAAAGCAGTTTCGGTCCGCGACTTGTTTCTACACAATGGGACGAACGTATCGACGAATCTTTCCCCGCAACAATCGAAATTAAAGGAATCGACGGGGTCGGGGTTCTTAATCACATTACTAAAGTCATTTCGGAAGATCTGGCAATCAACATCCGGAACTTGTCCATCGAAAGTAACGACGGACTATTTACAGGTAAATTAGGCATCATGGTACATGACGTGCAAGATATAGAGAAACTATGTAACAATATAAAAAAAGTCAAGGAAGTCAAGTCGGCTGTTCGAGTTAAAAACATATAATCATTGCAGAATATGAAACGGGAAACTGTAAAATCATTTTTTGGTAAAACGCTTATATTTCAAATCTTGTTTTTTGTTGCAGCGCTTTTTCTGACAATATATTTCTTTCCTCGCGAAGAGAAATTCCGTTATCATTTCCAAGAAGGAAAACCCTGGAAATACGGTTTATTAACAGCTTCTTTCGACTTTCCTATTTACAAAAGCCAAGAACAGATAAAAAAAGAACAAGACAGCATTCTACAACAATTTCAACCTTTCTATGTCGAAAACGCATCGATCGGGAAACAACAGATAGCAAAATTTCAACAAGCATATAAAAACGACTTGAAAGACCGATTACCTCATCATCTTTATAACTATACGATAACCGCTTTAGACAATATATATAAACAAGGGATCATTTCATCCGGAGAATATGATAAGCTACAAAAAGAACATATCGAGAACATCCGCATACTCAATAACAATATTGCCCGTGAATATCAGGTCAGTCAGTTACGTTCACCTCGTACTGCTTACGAGCAGATTATAAATAGTCTTCCGGACGAGGCAAGCAAAGACCTTTTACGCACCTGCAATCTCAATACCTACTTAGTCGAGAACATGGTTTTCGATAGTACTACGACAAAAAAAATAAGATACGAGCTTTTACAACGGATATCGGCATCCTCCGGTATCGTACAAGCCGGTGAAAGAATTATTGACCGGGGCGAAATCGTCTCTCCTCATACCTATCAGATTTTAAAATCATTGGAAACGGTAACCCTCAAGAAAAAAATCAATATGGACAGGAGAGAGACGACTCTGATCGGACAAGCTATCGTTATTACCTGTCTGTTCACTTTCTTTTATCTATTTTTAGCTCTTTTCCGTTCCCGGATTTTCAAAGATATAAGAAGTTTGGGATTCCTGATGTTGATGATCGTATGTGTAACCTTGGCAGCATACATGATGACGCAAACCAGACTACAAGGCATATATCTCGTCCCGTTTGCCATGTTACCGCTCACAGTCGTTACATTCCTCGATTCGCGAACAGCATTATATGCGCATCTGGTCACTGTCCTATTATGCGCATTCGCAGCACCGTTCCCATTAGAATTCATATTCTTGCAAATCATAGTGGGTATGACAGCAATAGACAGTCTCAGCGAATTAGTAAAAAGATCTCAATTGGTGCGTTGTGCTATACTCGTATTCATAGCTTACTGTGTAAGTTATGTAGGTTATACATTACTTACCGAAGGGGATTGGAGTAAACTCAATCCGAACATGTTCCTTTATTTTGGTATAAACGGAGTATTATTGCTATTTGCATATCTTCTGATTTATTTGCTCGAAAAGACATTCGGTTTCATTTCTAACGTTACCTTAGTAGAATTGTCCGACATTAATTCTCCGGTACTCAGGCAACTCTCTGAAATCTGTCCCGGGACATTCCAACACTCCATGCAGATTTCAAATTTGGCGGCCGAAGCAGCGAACAAAATAGGGGCAAATGCTCAATTGGTAAGAACCGGCGCTTTATACCATGATATAGGAAAACTTGCAAATCCGGCATTCTTTACAGAAAATCAATCTGGAGTAAATCCTCATCATAATCTCTCATACGAACAAAGTGCCCAAATTATCATACAACATGTGAAAGACGGGATCAAAATGGCAGACAAACTGATGCTTCCTCAAGCCATCAAAGATTTTATCAGCACACATCACGGAAAAAGTAAAACCAAATATTTTTATAATTCATATAAAAACGAATTTCCGGATTTCAAAATCAACGAAGACTCTTTTACTTATCCCGGACCGAATCCTTTTACTAAAGAAACAGGCATATTGATGATGGCGGATGCTGTCGAAGCAGCTTCCCGCAGTTTGAAAGAATATACCGAAGAGTCGATTTCAAAATTGGTAAACAATATTATAGATAGTCAGATTGCAGATGGTCTTTTCAAGAATACACCTTTAAGTTTCAGAGATGTAGAAACTATAAAAAACGTATTTATCGAGAAATTGAAAACAATGTATCATACACGCATCAGCTACCCTGAATTAAAAGAAGATCCGCATCGGAAGCCGGATCAAACCAAACAACAATAAGAGAATTTACCCAAAGGATAAAGTAAAAATAATAACTTGTAATTTCAAAAACACATTCCATATCAAATTTCTATCTTGACAGAATAAAAATAAAAAATATGTAGGTAGATAAAGAAAATTTGTGTAATATTGCACTGTCAAAATAAATTGAAGCAGAGATAGAATGAAACAGTTCCTGCAATATTGTTTTATATATACTACTATTACAACAACCACCCCTTAGGGGGTTTAAGTTGTCATATCCATCCTTTTGGTTCATAAATACCGATTATATGAACCTATTCCATTGAAAATAAATTTATAAATTTGACCTTGTTCCGTTAATCAATACCGCTTTTCTGTATAAAAACAGAAAAGATACATTGTGCCGGACAAAAAATAAAAAAGATATATTTACAACTGATGAAAGTATTAAAATTCGGAGGAACATCCGTAGGTTCCGTAGAAAGCATCAAAAACGTAAAGAAAATAGTAGAAGCCTGTGATGAACCAGTAATAGTAGTAGTATCCGCTTTAGGTGGTATTACCGATAAACTGATAGAGACCGCTCGTTTAGCAGGAACTGGAGATAGTGAATATCTAACTCATTTTAAAGGAATTATCCACAGGCATCATAACGTTATCGACGGGATCGTTCCGGAAAAACGTAAACAAGAAGTGCTCCAAATCGTAAACGAATTATTAGACGAGCTCGGTAATATATTTCGGGGAGTATCGCTTATCAAAGACTTATCTGCCAAAACCCAAAATACCATAGTCAGTTACGGAGAACGGATATCATCTGTGATTGTCAGCCGAGTGATTAACGATGCCGTACATTATGATTCACGGGAATTTATTAAAACAGAAGTCCAGTTCAACAAAAATATAGTTGATTTTGATCTAACAAATGAACTGGTTAGGAAAACATTCAAAGAACTGCCGAAAGTCTCCTTAGTTCCGGGATTTATCTCTTCCGATAAAAAAAATAACGATGTAACCAATCTCGGAAGAGGTGGTTCAGATTACACTGCAGCGATCCTCGCAGCGGCATTAGGAGCATCGCGTCTGGAAATATGGACGGATGTCGATGGGTTCATGACCGCCGATCCCCGAGTTATCAGCAACACTTATGTTATAGAACACCTGTCGTTTATCGAAGCGATGGAGTTATGTAATTTCGGGGCAAAAGTTATTTATCCTCCGACCATTTATCCGGTCTACCATAAAAATATACCTATCGTTATTAAAAACACTTTCAACCCGGAAGCTCAGGGAACATTAATAACTCAAGATTCTGCATCAGGCGAAGGAAAGGCAATTAAAGGAATATCGTCGATCAACGATACCTGCTTAATTACCGTTACCGGACTTGGAATGGTAGGTGTTATTGGTATTAACTACCGTATATTCAAGGCCCTTGCCAAATCAGGAGTAAGCGTATTTCTCGTATCTCAGGCATCCTCTGAGAATAACACTTCTTTCGCTGTAAAAAATGCAGATGCAGATTTGGCGGTAAAAGTTCTCACCGAAGAGTTTGCTCAAGAAATTGAAATGGGTGAGATCAGCGAAATCAGTGCAGAGAAAGATCTCGCCACAGTAGCCATTGTAGGTGAAAATATGAAACACACTCCGGGTATTGCCGGGAAACTCTTCAACACTTTAGGACGTAACGGTATCAATGTCATCGCATGTGCGCAAGGAGCTTCGGAAACAAATATTTCTTTTGTAATAGAACTAAACAGTTTGAGAAAAGCTCTAAACGTAATTCATGACTCGTTTTTCTTGTCTAACGTACAAGTTCTCAATCTATTTATCACCGGTATAGGATTAGTGGGAAAAGACTTGTTAGAACAAATACGCAAGCAACAGCCCAACCTGCTCAAAGACAAATCACTCCGACTGAATATCGTCGGATTGGCGAATTCAAAAAAATGCCTGTTCCGCCGGGAAGGCATTTCTCTCGACCATTATGAAGAAGAACTCAAGGCATCTCCGCTGTCGGCCAGTCCGGCAGCCATACGGGACGGTATCATTCAAATGAACATATTCAACTCGGTTTTTGTCGATTGTACTGCCAGCAATGAAATAGCAGGAATTTATAAAGATCTTCTTAATCATAATGTTTCTGTCGTTGCGGCTAATAAAATCGCCGCTTCATCGGCCTATGACAACTATGCGGAACTGAAAAGAATAGCACGCAAACGGGACGTCAAGTTTTTGTTCGAAACGAATGTCGGAGCAGGATTGCCGATTATCAATACAATCAATAACCTGATCAATAGCGGGGATAAAATTCTGAAAATCGAAGCAGTAGTTTCCGGAACATTAAACTTTATCTTCAACGTTTTAAGTGAAGATATACCTTTAAGTAAAGCTATTCGGCTGGCTCAGGAATCAGGTTACAGCGAACCTGACCCCCGACTCGACTTAAACGGACAGGATGTGGTACGAAAGCTTGTCATTTTGGCAAGAGAAGCAGGATATCGGGTAGAACAAAGCGATGTTGTAAAAAAACTGTTCATCCCCGAAGAATATTTTCAGGGCTCTCTGGATGACTTCTGGAAACAAATTCCTAAACTCGACAAAGAATTTGAAGAACGACGTAAAAAGCTGGTTTCCGAAAATAAGAGATACCGTTTTGTCGCAACTTTAGATGGAGGAAAAGTCGAAGTCGGGTTACAGGAAGTCGATAGCAAACATCCTTTTTATCAATTAGAAGGAAGCAATAACGTAATATTAATCACAACCGATCGTTACAAAGAATATCCGATGGTTATCAAAGGATACGGTGCTGGAGCTATGGTAACGGCAGCCGGTGTATTTGCCGATATTATCAGCATTGCCAACATTCGTTAGTAAAAAATATTATTATGAAGTATATAATCGTATTAGGCGACGGAATGGCTGATGAGCCAATCGCCGAATTGGGAAATAAAACACCTCTCCAAGCTGCCGACACTCCAATTATGGACTGGCTCGCTTCACATGGAAGGTGCGGTCGCTTAAATACTGTTCCCGAAGGATTCGAACCAGGAAGTGAAATCGCAAACATGTCGGTTCTCGGATATGATCTATATAAAGTCTTCGAAGGAAGAGGTTCTTTAGAAGCTGCCAGTATGGGAGTAAACATCGAACCGGGAGAGATGGCTATGCGCTGTAATCTGATCTGTATAGAAAACGGAGTTATCAAGAATCACTCGGCCGGACACATTTCCAATGAAGAAGCATCTGAATTGATCAATTATCTACAAAAAGAGCTGGGAGGAAATGATGTGAATTTTTTCCCGGGAGTTTCATACCGACATCTCCTTAAATTAAAAGGCGGAGACAAACGATTAAAATGTACACCTCCGCATGACGTTCCCGGAACTCCGGCAAACGAAGTGATGATAAAAGCTCTTGTCCCGGAAGCTCAGAAAACGGCAGACCGGTTGAACGAGCTTATCGTCAAATCCCAAGAACTATTATGTAATCATCCGGTAAATCTGAAAAGAAAAGCCGAAGGTAAAGATATGGCTAACAGTATATGGCCGTGGTCACCGGGCTACAAACCGCAAATGAAACCTATAACACAGCAATACGGCTTGCGTAACGGAGTAGTTATTTCAGCAGTCGATCTGATCAAAGGCATAGGTATTTACGCCGGATTGAGATCTATTGATGTAGAAGGGGCTACCGGATTATATGATACAAACTACGAGGGAAAAACCGAAGCTGCCATAGAAGCTTTGAAAGACAATGATTTTGTATATCTGCATATCGAAGCCAGTGACGAAGCCGGACATGAGGGAAACGCCTTACTAAAGAAAAAGACTGTAGAGTTTTTAGATCATCGGGTTTTAAAGCGACTGGTAGAAGCTTCTCAAGAAATGGATGAACCCTTGACTATCGCTCTATTGCCAGATCATCCTACCCCATGTCGCATTCGCACCCACACCGCAGCCCCAGTTCCTTTTATAATTTACAAACCGGGAAAAGAACCCGACAATGTACAGACATACGATGAATTCAGTGTCGAGGAAGGATATTACGGGCTACTGAGTCAAGATGAATTTATTAAAGAATTATTCAAAAAAGATTGATCAAATGTATTATTACAGCACAAACAAACAGGCGGCTAAAGCAACTTTAGAGGAAGCGGTAATCAAAGGGTTAGCCTCCGACAAAGGTCTTTTTATGCCAGAAACTATAAAAAGGCTGCCCGATGCTTTTTACCACAATATCGGAGAAATGACTTTTCAAGAGATGTCATTTATCGTAGCAGAAGCTTTCTTCGGAGAAGATGTCGAAGCCGACATATTAAAGGAAATTGTTTATGATACACTGAATTTCGATACTCCTCTTGTTCACGTTCATGACAATATATACAGTTTAGAACTGTTTCACGGACCGACATTAGCATTTAAAGACGTCGGAGGACGTTTTATGGCACGCCTATTAGGGCATTTCATTCGCAAAAAAGGAGAAAAAGAGGTTAATGTTTTAGTCGCCACATCCGGAGATACGGGCAGTGCCGTAGCAAACGGATTCTTAGGAGTACCCGGCATACGAGTATTTGTCTTGTATCCCAAAGGAAAAGTCAGTGAAATACAAGAAAAACAGTTTACGACACTCGGCCAGAACATCACGGCTTTAGAAGTCGATGGGACATTCGATGATTGTCAATCTCTTGTGAAAGAAGCATTTATGGATAAAGAATTGAATAAGGCCCTATTGCTGACATCAGCCAATTCTATTAACGTTGCCCGCTTTCTACCGCAATCTTTTTACTATTTCTATGCTTATGCACAATTAGCCCGCATAGAAAAAAACAAAGATGTTGTCTTCTGTGTTCCCAGCGGTAATTTCGGAAATATAACAGCCGGATTATTCGCTAAAAGAATGGGGCTTCCGGTTAAACGATTTATTGCAGCAAACAATCGGAACGACATATTCTTACAATATCTCATTACCGGTAAATATGAACCTCGTCCTTCTATACCGACGATAGCCAATGCCATGGATGTCGGTAATCCCAGCAATTTCGCCAGGATATTGGATCTATACGAAAATTCCCATGAAGCTATCTGTAAAGAAATAAGCGGAGTCAGTTATACAGATGATCAGATACGCGAAACTCTTAGTGAAGTATATAAAAAGTATAATTACCTACTCGATCCTCACGGAACTTGCGGCTATCGTGCTTTAACAGAAAAGTTAGAAAATGGAGAAACCGGTATTTTCCTGGAAACAGCACACCCTGCCAAATTCTTGGAAACAGTGGAAGGAGTTATCAACACCCCTGTTAATATTCCGGATACCCTTTTAAAATTCATGCATGGGAAGAAAAAAAGTATCGAAATACCCGCCTCATTCATACCATTTAAACGATTGTTGCTCAATACAAAATAATTTATATAAACAGGTTATCAACAATTTGAAAGCAGTATGTTGATAACCTGTTTATTCATCTTTTCCATCATATCATTAAACCTTTCTCCCTAATTATTATCTAAATAAAATAAACTTCATTGGATAGCAAACATTCATACATAAAAACCTGTTCTTCTAATAAAACCCGATAATTCTATCGATATGAAAAATATAATAACAATTATAGTTTGCTTTCTAATGGGAATCGGAATGGCATCCCAATTGCATTCGAGTGAAAAAATAACCCAAAAGAAAAATCGCAAATACAATACTCCCGATTCCACCGACATGAAATATCATGCTCAAGCTCTTGCGGCATTAAAAGACAGCACTTTTGTTTTCAACACGAACCAAATCATTTTTAATAACGGAATCAGTACATCTGTAAGTTCTGTAACCAATTTTATTTCCCTAAATAAAAATCGGGTAGTCATACAAATAGCATTTGATATTCCATATATAGGATATAACGGTTTAGGAGGCATTACGGTAGAAGGACATATCTCGACCGTTAAAATGAGAACGGACAAAAAGGGTTTCACCCGTTATGAATTTTATGCAAACGGAACAGGTATTTCTGCCAGAGTCGAATTGACTTTACACCCGACAAATAACTCTGCAACAGCAATTATTTCTCCGAATTTCAACAGCAAACAATTAAATTTGAACGGAAGCATATCTCCTATGAACAAAGCCTATATTTATAAAGGAACGTCTCTATAACTGCAAAAACTTCGGAACAATTTCTTCCCAAAACAATTAAAATGAGAAATACGCTCCAAATTTCTTATTTTATGACACATTTACACCTTAGTGTATGCTATTCTTTCTGTATTTTTGTAATATAAACTTTAACCTCCTAACAAAATACGATGAAAGAGAAAATATTTTTTTTGATATGCTTTCTATGCATATCATGTATGACAAAAGCCGAAAGCAAACAAGTAATCAAAATCAGTACGGACGACATAGACTTAATTTATAAAGTCGGAGAGAACAATCGTCTCTACCAAAGTTATCTGGGAAAGAAGTTACTTCATACATCCGATATTGCCTATTTGCCACAAGGCACAGAAGCTTATCTTACACACGGCATGGAAGACTACTTCGAGCCGGCAATTCATGTAGTTCATAATGACGGAAATCCTTCTTTACTACTAAAATATATATCCCATACCGAAAAACAACTTTCACCGGGCGTAAATGAAACAATTATCACCTTGCAAGACGATAAATATCCCGTCACGGTAAAACTGCACTATATAACTTATCAAAAAGAGAACCTGATTAAAACATTTGCAGAGATCAGTCATCAAGAAAAGAAACCGGTAAAGCTACACAAATATGCGTCTTCAATGCTGCACTTGAATCGAAATAGATATTTCCTGACTGAATTTTCAGGAGATTGGGCAAGTGAAGTACACATGAAAGAACAACCTCTGGAATTCGGGAAAAAAATACTCGACTCCAAATTAGGGTCTCGCTCCAACATGTTTTGCTCTCCTTTCTTCCAGCTCTCTTTAGACGGGAAAGCAGAAGAAAACCAAGGAGAAATACTGGTCGGCACATTAGGATGGACCGGAAATTTCCGCTTTACATTCGAAATAGATAATAAAAATGAATTACGTGTCATATCGGGAATCAATCCGTACGCATCAGAATATAGCTTGAAACCGAACGAAATTTTCCGTACTCCGGATTTTTATTTCACCTATAGTTTTTCAGGTAAAGGTCAAGCCAGCCGAAATTTTCATGACTGGGCACGAAAATATCAGGTCAAAGACGGAGAAAAAAGCCGTATGACCTTATTAAACAACTGGGAAGCCACATACTTCGATTTCAATGAAGAAAAACTCGTAGAATTAATGGATGACGCTGTAGAATTGGGTGTAGATATGTTTTTGCTCGATGATGGTTGGTTTGCTAATAAATACCCGCGTAGCAGCGATCACCAAGGTTTGGGAGACTGGGAAGAAACGTCAGACAAGCTTCCCAACGGTATCGGATACTTGACAGAAACCGCAAAGAAAAAAGGAATTAAATTCGGTTTATGGATCGAGCCGGAAATGGTGAATCCCAAAAGCGAACTATATGAAAAACATAAAGACTGGGTTATCCATTTACCTAACCGTGATGAATATTATTTCCGTAATCAATTAGTATTGGATTTAAGTAATCCGAAAGTACAAGATCATGTTTTTAATGTAGTCGACAATTTAATGACCAAATACCCTGATATTGCTTTCTTCAAATGGGATTGTAACAGTCCGATTACCAACATTTATTCTGTTTATCTTAAGGACAAGCAATCTCATTTATATATTGATTATGTCCGAGGACTCTACAACGTACTGGATCGAATAAAAAACAAATATCCCGATCTGCCGATGATGCTTTGTTCCGGAGGAGGAGGACGATCGGATTATGAAGCTTTACAATATTTTACGGAATTCTGGGCAAGCGATAATACCGATCCGATAGAAAGACTATTCATTCAATGGGGATTCTCTCAAATTTTTCCGTCAAAGGTCATGTGTGCACATGTCACCACATGGAATAAAAATAGCAGTATAAAATTCCGGACAGATGTTGCCATGATGTGTAAACTCGGCTTCGACATAAAATTAACGGATATGAACGAGAATGAAAAATCCTATTGTCAATCGGCAGTAAAGAATTATAATCGATTAAAACCCATTATTTTAGATGGAGACATGTATCGTTTGGTATCTCCTTACGATGGGAATCATACCTCAACTATGTATGCAAGCAAAGATAACAATAAAGCCGTAATTTTTGCATTCGATATACACCCCCGCTATGCCGAAAAAACATTGCCTGTACGCCTGCAAGGATTAGATCCGAATAAAATGTACCGTGTAAAAGAAATCAATCTGATGCCGGGAATGAACTCTTCCTTACCGGATAACGGGAAACTTTTATCCGGAGATTTCTTAATGACTGTCGGATTAAATCTATTTACCGCACAGCAACTTAACAGTCGTGTAATCGAAGTTTCAGCGGATAACTAATTTAAAGAATATACTCAATCAAATAAAAAAACTTCCATAAAAAGAAAAAAGCTGCCTCATTTCCTATTTTGAGGCAGCTTTTTTGTATCCAATTGGAGTAACCGTTATAAAAAAATAGACAAAATACGAGTAACTAAAAAACTAATTGTTTGAGATACTAGTTTTTCTTTCTCAAATATGCAACACACATATCTCAAGGTCTTTATCTTTACAAAATATTTCACACACCTTATCTGTCTGAGTTTTCCGATAAAAAGATATTATCAGATCGTTTTTGCGATTTCTTCCTGTCCGGTTGTTTTCACGATAGCCCGCTATTTATCCCTGTAAAAACAATAAAGCATCCTCGAAAGAAACTATCAAAATCTGACCCGAGCAAAATTCAGGTTCTAAAAGGAGAAAATCCCCCAATAAAGCATAATATTTTTCAATATGTTTGAGATACGTTCCGAAAAAAAATATATCGAACAGACTATAATAAAAAAATAGAGGCTGCCAAATGACAGCCTCTACACACACTACAACCAATCCTAATTTTTACCTATTAGAAAACCTGAAAAACACATTTACATCACAAAATTATTTTAAACACCTTAATAGCTTTATCCGCTATTACAGAAATAAAATAAATTCCTTTGTTCAAATTCTCAAGAACACCTTTCCCCCTTACCGAAACAACAGAAATAAGAGATGCCGCTGCATCGGTAACTTTCAGAATAGCATTCTTTTCTCCTACATTATAACAGACTTTTCCGTCGGAAACATAGACGTTAACGTCTGAAACCTCTTTTTTTTTTAAACCGGTCGTCGTAGGATTAAAATCCGCCTTAGCGAACTTTCCGCCTCTTTTTCCATTATCGATAGCCTGTACCCCCCACTCATAATCGACATTCTCATCAGGAACATACATAGAATAAGAAGTTGTCATTATCTGACCTGAAATTTCTGCCACCTTAATAAATCCGGTAGCCGGATCAGCCGGAACTGTCATAAAATATTCCGATGAACCGGCCTTTCTCAAATACAAATTATATTGTAATGCCGATGCCGGAGTCACGTCATCTGTGGCAGCATCCCATGTAAAGGTTACCATCCGTGTATTCTTATCATAAGAATATCTCAAATTCTTCGGAGCTGACGGAGCCGCATTAGAATCAATATCCTTACTGCCCGAATTATTTTTCCACAATTGTGCAGCACAAGATTTCGAACATACCGATGTTTGTGCCCATCCCATATTCCAAGCATCCAGATAACCGTCATTATCATAATCTACCAAATGATTATTTCCATGACTGATTCTGTCAAAAGATCCTAATTTGCCGAAAGGATCATCATAATAAGCCCCGTAAGACTCAAAATAAAAATCGCCTTTATTCAAATATAACCAAGTCGTAATCTCATGTTCTGCCCCATGTCCTCCGACTAAAATATCCGGCAGTCCGTCATGATTAACATCACCCAGCGAAGGAGTTGCACCATCTACACCTTCAAAACCGCAGAAAGCATCATTCAACATTTCAAAACTACGATTTCCGCAATTTTTATAGACGAAGAACGATTTAGCATTCCCACCTTTATTTCGGGAATAACCTGTAACGACAATATCCATATATCCGTCTGCATTCAAATCGCCCAAAGCGCAAGAAGAATCATACGATCCGTAAAAATGTTGTCCGGTTTCACTGAAAGTGCCGTCGCCATTATTCCAATAAACATGCAAATTCCCCTCATTCGGACCGTATCCCGATGACACGATATCTAACCAACCGTCATTATCCATATCGGCAAAGTAAACAGACCCTCTCGCCAATCCTAAGAACGGATCAGTTCCGTTAAGCGGAGTTTCCTGCCGGATAAAACGTTTACCTTTATCATTCTTATACAAATATACGGCGCGACGGTCGTGATGTACCAGAACATTTCCATCTTCCGCCAACATGCCATCTGCATCTTCATAATCATCCCTTCCGGTGACAACAATATCCAAGTAACCGTCTTTATCATAATCACCTACCGAAACCCATTGACGAGAACGCCCCCCATCGGTATCATTATAGATAGGATAAATCCCCATACGGTTTCCCGATTTATCGGCAACATTCACCTCTTCAAAAACATAGTTTCCATCCGATCCTTTACCTTTATTCTCATATAAAAAGGCTGCTACATCGTTTAGATCATTTTCATAATCTTTATTCTTCAAACCGGGAACAAAAAGATCCAGCAATCCGTCATTATTATAATCAAACCATACCGGACAAGCATAATAACAAATATCAAAAGGGCTATCTTTTCGTTCAAACTCATCATTCCCGGCATATTTATACAATAATGCAGCACCTTGTTTCGAAGAAGAGAGGTGGTCGTTATTTCCCGAATATACAAGTTCCAATTTCCCATCATTATCAAAGTCTCCCCAAGCTACATTCGAACGATCCGATGTATGATAGAATTCTCCTACTGCTGTTTCGTTTCCATTTCCCGACTGTGCCGGTTCTGCAGGAACAGGTTGAAGTATTTTTTCAAATCTCGGAGTTATCACTATTCCCGGAGTAGGGATATCCGAATATTCGGGATTTTCCAGTTCATCATAATTCTCGGTATACTCAAAATCCTCGGTCACAAAAGCTGAGATACCGACATCCATAATCTGCTGGCCACCGCCCTGTTTTCCACCGACAGCGATCAAATTCCAACTATTCGGTTTCAATGCATTCTTAGCTTCTTCCGAAATATCTTTCGGTACATAATTAAAGACACATCCGGTTCTGGTCGCAGCCCATACCCCGTTAATATAAATTTCTATATCATCGTCATGGAATAAAACAAACCGCAACTTATCGATCATTTCCGGAGTAATATCTCCCAAATAGAACCAACGTCGCATATAAATCTGACTCGTTTTCCACTCTGTAGAAACAAGATCAGCAGAATGTTCAGGTAGTCCGGCACCAAAAGCTGCCACACCTTTTGCCCAAGCCCGATCATCAAATTCCTTGGCAAACCAACGGCGGGGAACATCGGTCGTCGTATTGTAACGCCATGTATATTTATGATCTTTTGCCGTAGAAAGTATCGGCTTAATAATCACCTTATTTTGAGGCATATTTACACACTCCTCGATTTTCGCTTTCAATTCTCCATAAGGAGAGTATGGCTTCAAAACACGACGGTCATAAGTTAATATTCCGTTTTTCTCGATTTCAACATCCGAAATTTGGGTATATACCGCTGCATTCAATCCTTGGTAATAAAAATCCTTTATTTTATCGCATAAGCCATTAAAAAATGCTGTGAAATCCCGACCTGTCTCTACCGTAGTATATTGAAAATCACCTCCCGGCCAAATATGTCCCGGCACTTTCAACGTTATTCCGCCATATTCTCCGCAAACCGCAGCCCGATTTGCATTAGAAGGACAAGAAGGATCGGGATAACTGTGCGTATCGATAATATTACCGACTTCGGCATCAGTCCACCCACTTGCACAACAGATCAAAGTAGTTTTTCCAAAGCGTGCCGGATTCAATGAGTTCACTTTAGAATCTACCACATTAGTCATACGCTCCGTATCGAATTGTCCCCAACCTTCATTAAAAACGATCCACTGAACAATGCTGGGATGATTTTTCAAAGCATCTATAATAGATTTTGATTCAGATTCAAAATTTGCTTTTGCAAAATCTTCATGACCTTTGGGCAGATTCGGACTCGGCAAGTCCTGCCAAACCAAAATTCCCTCTTTATCGCAATGATAATACCAACGAGCTGGCTCGGTCTTGATATGTTTACGCACCATATTGAAACCCAAGTCTTTCATCGTGCGGATATCGAATAATAATGCCTCATCACTGGGTGCAGTATATAATCCGTCAGGCCACCATCCTTGATCAAGCGGTCCCATCTGAAAAATCTGCTTATCATTCAAGAATATACGAGGAATATCTCCGACTTTTTTAACCTCGATCTTACGGATTCCGCAATAACTTTTCACAGCATCCGTTTCTTTCCCGTTCTTTACCAGAGAAATTTCAAGATCATATAAATAAGGATCTTCTACCGACCACGGATGTACCTCCCCATCGATCGTCATACGGATAATGCCGCCAGGATTTCCACCTTCTATTGTCGAAACGACATTTCCATCTTTATCTTTTATTTTCGCATTGACAGTAACCCCCTCGGACTCGCTCGGATTTATCATGAGCGACAACCACTTTTTATCTAAATTAGGCTCCATTGTAAACGACGCTATATGCACCGGATTCACCGGCTCTAACCATACAGTCTGCCAAATACCGCTCACTGCCGTGTACCAGCATATAGAAGGATTTCTGGATTGTTTCCCTGTCGGCTGTCCTTCCATACCCGTATTATCATAAATATATACAGCAATCTCCTGCTCTCCGCTACCTTTTAAGGCAGAAGTAATATCAAAATAAAAAGGATCATAACCTCCGGTATGCGTACCTACCTGAGTTCCGTTTACATAAACGACTGTTTTCCAATCGACAGCACCGAAATGGAGCAATATGTTTTTTCCTTTCATCGATTCGGGAATCACGACAGTTCTTCTATACCAATAACATTGTTCGTCGCTTTTCTCCATAACTCCCGATATAGCCGATTCCAAAGGAAACGGCACCAATATCTTTTTATCATAATCGAAATCTGCCGAATAGGCCTCGTCAATTACACCTTTCCTGAGATCCCACACTCCATTCAGATTCATCCAATCCGACCGAACCATTTGCGGCCTCGGATACTCGGGCAAAACATTATTCGGGTCTATCGTTTCAGACCACTTAGTCATCATGGGACCTTTTTTCATCTCCCACTCCGCTGCCTGAGAAATTGTCCCCGAAAACAACAAGAAACAAAGTAAAATAAATAAGCTCGTTCGAAAAGAATTCTGCTTCATGATATTAAAAAATTTAATCGTTAGAAAAATTATCATCCCAAAATTACCGTATATAGAATTAATTCAATAACACAAAACGGTCAATAAATAGAAAAAATAAGGCATTTATCTACACGATAAACGCCTTATTACAGATTAATCGCCTTCAACTACAACACGGTAATCTTAAGAGAGAAATTTTTTCCGTTTTCACCTGTAACTTTTACGACATAATTACCTGTCGGTACGGAAACTTCATTCCTTCCAAAAATATTTTGCCCGGAATGAACCAGTTTCCCATCCACATTATATATATCCAATCTTACCGGATTTTCAGCAATCACTACGATACGATGATCCCGAGAAAAAATCCGCACTCCTTCAAGTAATTCCGTATCAAGAGCATTGACATATCGAATAGGAACGACCTGTTGCAAACGAATATCTTCGGATGATGCTCCTACCAAAAATATATAATTTCCTTCAGGTGTGTAAAATTCAGAATTGTTCTCGCTCCATAAACGCAATTCTTTCTTAGGTATTCGCACCGTTATTTCGGTCTCTTGCCCTTTGGAGATATGCACACGTTTAAAACCTTTCAACTGCTTCAACGGTAAAGTCGTTCCTTGATCAGGGAACTGAATATATACCTGAGCGACCTCATCACCGTCATAATTTCCCGTATTCGATACAAAGAACTTAACCGTTACATTTTCCTCATCTTGAGTTACATCCAACCCTCGATACGCAAAATCGGTATAACTCAATCCATACCCGAACGGATATAAAGGTTTTCCTTCAAAATACATATAAGTACGATTATTCCTTACATTATAATCGTCAAAAGCCGGAAGATCTGACAAACTATTATAGAATGTCAAGGGAAGACGCCCTCCCGGGTTATAATCTCCGAATAAAGCTTCAGCGACTGCTGTTCCGCCCTGCTCTCCGGGATACCAAGCATCCAATACTGCCGGAATATTTTGGTCGATCCAGTTAATAGCCAAAGAACTGCCGGCAACCAATACGACTACTGTATTCGGGTTAGCTTTATAGGCCTCTTCAATAAATATTTGCTGGTCTTCGGGCAATTCTATCGTCGATCGGTCTTGGCCTTCCCTTTCTATAGTGCGATCTATTCCCAAAACCGCAATAGTCAAGTCGCTCCCCCGAATAATTTCTCCTGCATCTCCATAAGCATCGAGCAAACTTTCAGAATCTGTACTTGGGGTTCTCCAAGCCAACTTTGCGATCGCTTCACCATCATTATCGAAATACTCGGCTACCAACTTATACGTCTTGCCCTTTTCTAAATAAACACTTGCATAATCGGTTTCTTCTGCACGAATTTTCCAAGAATCGATCAACTTTTTACCGTCAAGATATAATCGGCATCCATCGTCAGACGTAAATGCGAACGTATGACGTCCCGTTTCCGGAGCAACCAGATTTCCGGTCCAACGAATAGACATTTTCCCTCTGGGAATTAAAGGATCGGAAGGCTGATTTTTCGGATCGAAAAAAATAGATTCTTCCGTATCGGTATTCGGCGTTCCCGATAAATCCATATTATTGAAATACTCGACAGTCAAACCGTCAGGAAAAGCAGACTTTCCGATCAGATTATATTCAAACGCTTTAGAAACAGGCGTTTTCCAAGCTAATTTAGCAATCGCCTCTCCTCCATTATCGAAATACTCAGCCTTCAATTCATACGTTTTCCCTTTTTCTAACGAAACAGTTACATAGTCTGTTTCCTCAGAACGGACTCTCCAAGAATCGATCAATTTTTCTCCGTTAAGATACAGGCGACATCCGTCATCCGATGTAAACGCAAACGTATATTGACCCGTAGCGGGAGCAATCAATTCCCCTGTCCAACGAATCGACATCGGACTTCCGGGAACTAAAGGATCCGGCGGACGATTTTTGGGATCAAAAAGAAGATAATCTTCAATACGCGTATTCGGAGTTCCTGAAAGATTTGCATTACCAAAATATTCGACTTTCAATCCATTCGGGAAAGCAGACTTTCCGATCAAGGTATATTCCAATGCAGGAGAGACCCACGGAGCATATTTCACCTCTACCTGATCCCCTATACGGGCTTTTATACCTTCCAAAACCGAAATAGGAGTATTTACAGGCGTTCCGCTATAATCTCCAAATTCACAATTCGCAGCATTTATACCGACTACCGCTATCGATTTTATATTATCGGTCTGTATCGGCAACATATCTTTGTCATTTTTCAATAACACCAAACTTTGGCGGGCAGCTTCCAATGCCAATTCACGATGTTTTTCACATCCCACAATCGAAGGAGATATTTTATTATACGGATTCTCATTCGGATCATCGAACAACCCCAACCGCATGCGACCTCTCAACACACGATACGCAGCAGAATCGATCTCGGACATGGTTACCATACCCCGATTATAAGCATTCAACAATGGAGTGATATAGACATTATCTCCACACTCCAGATCCAATCCGGCCTTTATACATAACGAGGCCGCTTCTTCATAAGTATCGACATAATGATGTTGCGATACAATATACTCGGGAGCACTGCAATCCGAAACGACATAGCCGTCAAACCCCCAATCATCCCGTAATACATCGGTCAGCAACCACTTATTCAGCGTACAAGGAATTCCGTTTACTGCATTATACGCCGACATGACACTTTGTGCCTGCCCCTCTTTAATACACTTTTCAAATGCCGGGAAATAATATTCCCGCAAATCACGTTCCGATATTACGGCATTACCGCTCGCTCTATTATGCTCTTCGTTATTGGCGGCAAAATGTTTCGGAGTCGATACTACTTTAATATACTTAGGGTCATTTCCTTGAAGTCCCCGAACAAATGCTGTTCCCAGCGTACCGGTTAAAAAAGGATCTTCCCCGTATGTTTCCGGCGTACGTCCCCAACGAGGGTCTCGTGCCATATTTACCGTCGGCGACCAAAACGTCAACAAGTCACTGGCACCTGCCGTCTGATCTTTACCTTGATTCAATTCATTCCAACGTCCTCTTGCCTCATCCGAAATAGCCGTCGACACTTCTTGCAAAAAATCAGGATTCCACATACTGGCAAGACCTATAGCTTGAGGAAATACCGTAAACTTCCCGGGACGAACAACTCCGTGCAGGGCTTCATTCCCATGATAGTATTTATCGATTCCCAAGCGGGGAATAGCCGGAGAAGTTGCCCGCAAAAGAGAAATCTTTTCAGAGACATTCAGGCGGGAAAGCAAATCCTTAATCCTTTCATGATGAGACAACGTCGTATCCCTGAAAGGATAACTGACTTGCGCCATGGTAAAGGAAGAAATTTGCAGCAAGAGCGCTATCATCCCCATACATTTTTTTATTTTCTGCATTTTACACCTTTTTAATATTCAAATCCATACTTGAAAAACAAACTTTTATCCGTCTCCAAAATAAAGAATTTTTTAGTTTCTATTTAAAAATATCTTTAAATAATTTTGCCCAGGACAATAGTAATGAACATTTATCCCGGGCAAACCAACTGAACGACTAACTGTATATATACAATTATTTTACAAGCACCTTATATGTCCCTACAGCACCGTTTTTATCCGTTACTTTCACGATATAGAACCCTGAAGCAGCATCGTATGTATTTGCTCCTGAAGATGCTACGGTTTCGGACATAGCCGCTCCGCTCAAAGTATAAACCGTTACTTTCACCGGATCTACAGTATTTACCATAATCTTTCCATTCGAAGCATATACTTCAACGCCCTCTACATCTGCGGTACTCTGCGATACTCCTGAAAGTTCTTTCTTATCCAAATAAATATCGAATACATTGGCTCCTGCAGTACTACTGTTCAAGATATTATAAACCATATACAACTGATGTTTTCCGGTCACCTCTCTCAACATTTCTCCGGCAGTATGCTTCTTGATACCCCAACTCCCGGTACCTTGTATTCTTACGCGAGCGATCGGTTCATGACCTTCCAAAATAGACGCCAAATCAGTATCCCAAGTCTCTTTCATAATAGTAAAATCGGGATCAAGATCGATATAAAATGCAAAATTAGCCTCATCGATAGGACCTAACCAACTACTTTCAGAAGCGTGATTTACGACAATACTCTTATATTCACCATTACCGAAGTCCACTCCGTCACCCAATGCATCAAAGAAATTGATAACCGTACCATTTTTAGTATAACCGATATTACCGGCACTTTCATATTGTCCTTTAGCAAGGACTTCATAATACCATGGATTAGCTTGACCTTCAAGGCATCCTACAAATGTACAATGAAAAGCATCATCCGAAGGCAACTCATCGACTACCGTTATTCCGCACTTAAGCGATTCCGTCCAAAGGTTTCCTTTCGAAAATTCGATATTCTGCAAGTTAAAGCCTCCGCCTACCCATTTCGCAATAATCTTATGTTCCCCTGTGACTGACTTAATATTAGCGGCAAGCGGAGTGATATTTGTCATCTGAAGGCCTGTCCAAATATTCGCTAACAGATTATCCTCAGAAACTTCATCCAAGTAAATTTCTACATAAAGATTAATATTAACATCGGCACTCCGCTTCACATAAGCTATAATCTGATCATAATCGCCATTGCCAAAATCCATGATTCCATAATCGACAATAAACCCGTCATTTGTCCATCCCCAAGAATCTCCGTCGAGTTTAGTATCGAAAAAAGGAGATTCTGCACCGGCTTCTTCACCTGTTGGGACCATAGGGACCGACTCCGTAGCCAAAAGCCGGGTAGATACCTCCTCATAACCGGGTATCATATTCGGAGTACGTAAAGCCAGACCATACAAATAGTCATGCTCTCCTTCCTGAATAAACCGATCTGCCGGTATCGGATTTTCATAAAAATTTACAGCCCAAATATTACCCGATCCACCGATAAACGTAAGATATACTTTCTGTTTTCCGGTGGGTTTGTAATATTGCGTTTGAGCTCCTTCGAACACACCGTCATGGTTCGGACCTTTAAGATAAGCCATCGAATCGGCAAATGTATAAACAGCCTGATAACCTCCGGTTTCATCAAGTGTAATTTGAGTAAACGGAAGCGAACTTTCATAATCCTGACCGGCATGCAATATTGCCCAACCGTCCATATAATATCCATTTGCAAAAACAATACCGGCAGCAGCATATTTATCTCCGTTTTCACCGAAATCCACCTCGCCCAAATAAACTTGGGTACTCTCACTGCAATTCCCGATATTCATCGTAACCGGGTCGAATTTTCCGTCTTTCATAATTTCGACACCACTTTCCGAATTGGTCGGAATTACCAAATCCTGAGCTACCGCAGAAGCTGAAAACATCAAAGTCAGCAATCCTGCTAAAAATGTATTTCTCTTTTTCATAACAAAAAAATTGAATTATTAATTATAAACTCAAGTTCCAAGGATATAACTTTCATCTTTTATACTTGCCTATTAATAGTTTTAGAACTGTCTAACAATTAACAATTAAACAGTTCCAAAACCGAATAAATCCCTATAAACCCTATTTTACAAGAACTTTATAAGTTGCAAGATTTCCGTTTTCATCCGTTATTTTCACGATATAGAACCCTGAAGCCGCATCGTAGGTATTCGTTCCCGAAGATGCTACGGTTTCGTACATAGCCGCTCCGCTTAACGTATAGACCGTTACTTTCACCGGATTTACGGTATTCACCATAATCTTTCCATTCGAAGCATATACTTCAACACCCTCTACATCCGCTGCAGTCTGTTGTACCCCGGTAACCTCTTGCGTATCGAAATAGATATTGAACACATTAGCGCCCGCTGAAGCATCATTTTTAATGTTATATACAATATAAAGATCATGTTTCCCGCTAAGATCTCCGGTTATCGCTCCGGCAGTATGTTTTCTTATACCCCAAGCAGTAGTGCCTTGGATTCTCACACGAGCAATCGGTTCATGACCTTCAAGAATTGTACTTAGATTATTTGCCCAATCCTCAGCAGTGTAAGTAAAATCAGGATCAAGATCGAGATAGAAATCAAAACTTGCATCTTCTATTTCCCCTAACCAAACTTTATCACAAGAATGATCTACAACAATGCTCTTATATACTCCTTCACCAAAATCTAAATATCCTCCATCTACATCAAAGAAATTAAGGACCGTACCATTTCCTGTGTAACCGACATTTCCGGCAGACTCCCATTGACCTTTTGCCATAATTGAACAACCCCAACCATTCGGGTTAGTACCATCGGTAAGTACACCCTCCGCACTATTCTCAAAGCTGATGCGCAAGGCATTATCCGACGGTAATTGATCTACAATCTGAACACCGCAAACAAGCCCTTCTTCCCAACCAGCACCTTTACTGAATTCTACAGCCAACAAGTCCGGTCCTTCACCGGCCCATTTTACCAATACTTTATGCGTTCCGGTAATCGGCTTGAAACTTTTAGCTATCGGATAGAATTCTTTCATGTGCAAATCTGCCCAAATTGAAGCAATCATGTTTTCTTCTTTTACTTCATCGATATAAACTTCAAGAAATCTCGATACACTGGGATCTGCATCTTTTTTTACATAAACAATTACCTGGTCATAACCGTTACCGAAATCAACATCTCCATAATCGGCAATAAAACCGGCCTTAAGCCAACCCCAAGCACCGCTTTCTTCATTAATCCGGACATCTTTAAATTCCGAGTCTTCTCCCATAGGAACTGCAGGAGTTGATTCTGTCGATAATTTCTTTACCGATATATCGCTATATCCCGATCTTTCTGACGGAAAACGCAAAACCGGAGCGCCCCACCAACCGGGACGGCCATCCCCTTCCTGAACAAAATCCTCCGGAGACAACTGATTTTCAAAGAATTTTACAGAACGGATATTCCCGTTACCGGCAACAAAAGTAAGCCATACTTTCTGTTTCCCTATCGGCTTGACATACTGCGTACCCGGTATAGCAATACCTTCGAATACCCCATCATGATTCGGTCCTTTAAGATAGGCCATCGAATCGGCAAACGTATAGTAAATTTGATAACCATTGGTTTCATCTATAGTCATTTGAGTAAAAGGCTTCGAAGATTCATAATCCTGACCGGCATGTAAAACCGCCCAGCCATCTGTACTCCAACCATTAGCAAAAACAATTCCGGCAGCAGCATACTTATCTCCGTTCTCTCCAAAATCGACTTCACCTAAACAAATGCGAGTAGACTCACCCGTATTTTGAATACATCCCGTGAGTTTATCCAACCTACCACTCTCCTCGATAATAAAATCTGCGGCCTCAATAGTCAAATCTTGTGCTATTGCCGAAGTAGAAAACATCAGAGTCAACAACCCTGTAAAAAATGTACTTTTTTTCATGATAAGAAAATTAATTATTGATTTAATTCGATTAAAATTTAGCATATGACACTCTATCCTTATAAAAACATCACTCCCTTGATACCTTTATAAGCACAAAAAGAAAAGAATATTCCCTAACGGACATTCTGTATCAATGAACATTCCAACCCCATATATGACTATAGTAAGTCAAAACATCGACTACGGGCAAAAATGTGCACTCATTTAATACAGATTTTCATTTAGGGATAGGATCGATCGTTCTGCACGACACATCTTCGGGCGAAAGAACAGGTTGTTCTTTTGATTGAGGATAACGCCACCCGAAAAAATTTGCGAGTAAAGTTTTTTTCATGATGTTAGCTTTTTATGTTATAGAAAAATTATCAATAGCAAATTTAATAATTCGAATCTTTTTTATATAACACAAAGCGTTCAATAAATAGCAATTTTCTGCATTTCATCCTTTTTAATCAAAGAATAAAATGCAGAAAATAAAAAAAATTACTCAAATGAATCCGTCCGGAAAGGTGTAAGAGGTAATCCGTTTTCCCCGTACAAATTACACGGAGGATTATCGGCCCACCCATAACGCACTGCAATAGGCACTGTCACATCCGGAGAAGTAACCGTAATCATATTCCCTTTGACTATGGCATGAGCAGGGTAAAATTTCATATCGGGTCCGGCTATTGCAAAACCGGTAGGAATTTCTCCTTTTACTATTATATTTTGATTAAATGATAAAATAACCGCCCCTTTCTCGATCTTAAAACTCTTGTACATCGGGATATCATATTTCCCCTTTCCATATGTATCGGCAAGTGCTAAACGTGCTAAACGCGCCCCTACTTCTTGCTTATTTTTAGGATGAATATCATACGCTTCACCTATATCGATCGTAACGACCATTCCCGTTTTTTCAAGATGCAGAGCATTCGCCTGAGCTTCCCGGAGGTGCGCCCATGTAGAATTCGGTTGTACCTCCTGCATGTTCAAAAAATTTGCTAATTGCACAAAATAAAACGGGAAATCATTCTTCCACAAATTACGCCAATCGGTAATCATCGATTGAAATAACGGGGTATACTGAACCGCTCTTTCTACATTTGCCTCGCCCTGATACCAAATAGCTCCTTTTATAGGAAAATTCCGAAGAGGATACACCATTGCATTATAAAGCACAGAAGGATAATTCTGACTATCCGGAGAAAAGGGAACTTGAGGCTGTTGAGACAACGGTACTCCAACACGATAATTCCACATTCCTGCCAGCGATATTTTATCATTACCCGCATCTATCGACAATTCTTCCGGAGAGCCGCAAATTCCACCGGTACCACTCTGATCTTGAACCTTCACCGTAATAATGCCCTTTCCCGATTTTACTAATTCTGCCGGGACTGAGTAAGTACGTTTTACATAATAACCGTCTCCTCTGGCAATTTCTTTACCATTAAAATAGGTAATATCTTTATCGTCTATCTTTCCCAAATTCAACGTCAAAGTCTTTCCTTCCCATTCAGAAGGTATATCTACAACTTTCTGAAACCATACCGAACCGTCAAAATCAGGAAGTCCGTTATGTTCCCAAGCTCCGGGTAAATTCATCTGTTTCCAGTCGTCACCCGATTGTTCATTGGAAGTCCAGCAAGGAACATTATTTTTCATTCCCGGGTCACAGTCATTCAAACGTTTTTCCCAATCGGTCATATCATCCTGATATTTCGCCATCAACAATTCTCTGTCGGCACGACATTGTTCTATACGGGCAGCATCCTCTTCAAAACCCCATACATGCTTCAACGCTGAAAGACTCGTCCACGCTTCGGCAGGAGTACCGCCCCATGTACAATCAATAACTCCGACAGGAACTTTCAATTTTTCCCATAGATTACGAGCATAAAAATAAGCGACCGCTGAAAAATTCTCCACACTTGAAGGCGAACATTCTTTCCAACCATCACCATTTATCTCTAATTTTTCAGAAGGGACATGAGAGATTACTTTTTTAACCTGTAACAAACGGATAGAAGGATAAATCGCCTCTGCAATCTCTTTTTCATAATTCATCACTTTCCCCCAACCGGCAACCGGCATTTCCATATTCGACTGTCCGGAACAGAGCCAGACCTCACCGACCAATACGTTTTGCAAGAAAAGAGGTTCTCCGTCATCGATCGTAATCGTATACGGACCTCCGGCTTTAGGTGTCGGAACTTGAACTTCGAATTTTCCATCCATACCGGATGTAACCCGAAAATCTTTAGAATTCCATCCGACTTTCACGACAACCTCTTTTCCGGCTGCAGATACACCGGAAATAGTAAGCATACTCTTTTGCTGAACTATCATATTGTCTGTAAAATAAGCAGGCAAAGAAATTTTTGCTTGCATCGACATAGATACACACAAAAAGAACAATAAAAACAAATACTTATTCATACAATTCCATTATCATATAACTACCCTGCAGAAAAAAATCAAATTCTTTCTGCAAGGCGATTATATATTGTTAAAACAAAATTATTTTTAAATTTTAGACAGGCTATTACAATTTTACTTTTTTTGAACGGACAGAAGCCTCTCCAGCGACCAAACCCTCGGATTTCACTTTCACCTTTATTTTTCCCGGATTAAAGGTCGTACGCACGGCAACTCTCATCAATCCGCCTTCTGCCTGCAATTCGGCATCACCCGGTGCATGATAAGAAAGTTCTTTATTTTCTGTTACATAGAAATTATAAGATCCTTTATAAACACCTTCTCCCTCAACTTCGAAATTGAGCAGATTATCGGCTCTCGGACACCACCGTCCCTCTTTATCGACAATCTTGGCCGTTACGATAAACGCATCGGAAGCATTTGCACGCAGAACAAACTGTTCTCCGTCCGGTTTAGGCATCGGTTTCTCTATCGTTACCTCTATTGCATAGGGTTCACCTGACGATTCTATTTTTTCAGAACATACAGGTTTCTTATCGGCATCCAATCCGACAGCTTTAACAACTCCGGGAACCCACTGAATGTCTTTCCACGTACACCTGCGTGTTCGGGAATCCGGCTCAACGATTCCATAAGATTTGTCGTTAATAAACAACTCTACATACGGACAATTACTCCATGCATCGACATCTTGAATACCGGAATAATTCCAATGGCTCTGCAAAGCGACTCCCGGTTTTTGGGAATAGGGTATCCAAAGCGCATTCTGATAAATACGATATTTCAATTTCGGAAAACGATTACCGTCCATTGCACATGAACCTAAACTTTTTTGATTTCGTTTTCCGTTCAAATAAATAGTATAACCTTCGCCATACGTCTCGGCCAGCATCCAATCGATCCAACCACAAGCTTTATTATCTAAATCCTGAAGATAATTTTCTACATAATACTGAGAAAATCTTTTCTCGTTATCATAATCAAAGCGGGCGATACACCAGCTCGGATTTCCGCTCCAATTGGTTCCATAAACTTCAGAATTATACGAAGGATAACCTTTCATTTTTTCATAACGATTAGTATATCCGATCAAAATAGGATCTTCCTTATTCCATTTCGGAGGGAATCCGTCACGATTAGACACAATACGAGGTTGGATATAATCCCATCTTCTCACCTGCTCAAGAGTATAAGAGGGGTAGTACTTCTCACCTTCATAAGGTAAGCCGTTGTTCGATTCCCAAACAGCAACCGAAGGATGACTCCGATAAGCAATCATCACATCCCTGTCATATTCCCACTTATAAGAAAGAGACGGTTCATCTCTCAACGCCCACTCATTATCCCCTGTATTTAAAATTACGAGAACTCCATAAACATCGCACGCCTCGAATATTTCGGCAAAGGGCGGCTGATGCCCTACACGATAGGCATTTCCTCCACATTTAGCAATATAAGCTATATCCTGCCACTGCAAAGATACCGGTACGGCAGAACCCAATCCCGGATATGTATTTCTATTCCCGAATCCCCGCAATATACACTTCTCTCCGTTAACATAACAATAATCTTCATCCCAAGTAATCTCCCGTATTCCACACCGCTCGTTTTTGGTATCGGTCAATTTCCCGTTTACATATACCTGATTGGAAACCGTATATAAATACGGTTCACCCGAACATCCCACAGGATACCATAAATGAGGTTTTTCTACAGAACCGGTACGGTCAAATAAGCGAGTTTGCCCCGGAGCAATTTCCTCGACATCCGAAAAAGACAAAACCGTACGTCCTTTTTTATCTATAAGTTTAGTACGCAACTCGACAGACTGTTCTTCATCCGTAGCATTTTCTACATTAGTCTGAAACCGCATGACAGCTTTCTGAGGGTTTGCCGATACAGTACCGAAATAAGTGCCCCATTTTTTTAACGGAGTATAACTGTTATACGGGATATACACCTTATTCTTTTTATGCAAATAAACCGATGCGGCTATTCCACCCATTGCTTGACCGAAACCTTCATTTTCACCAAATCCCGGCCATGCAAAAAACGTACCTTTAGAATTAGAGACTCTAACGGCAATCTGATTTTCTTCGTTCCATTTTATATAATCTGTAATATCCACGACAAAAGGCATAAAACTTCCTACATGAGTGACCGGTCCGGGTTGTTTAGCCTTGAAGTCTCCTTGAATAGCATGACCGTTGATATACACGATTGCACCGATATTCACACTTTTAAATTCAAGGAATATTTTTTTGTCTTTATCTTTTTCTTTAAAAAATATTTTCTTTCGATACCATGCTTCTCCCCGCCAACAACGTTCTCCGGTAGTTGCATTCAGATAGGTATCACGTTCATTGAAACAGTGAGGTAAACCTACGGTCTCCCATTCGCTATCATTAAAAGCTATGTCGGTCAGCTCTTGCTCCGACCAGATATTACGGCTAACCGGATGCACCAGAAGTTCCCCTATTTCGGCAGACAAATCTTTTTGATCAGAAGAAAGACATTTCGTAACGGTAAAACGCACATAACGGTAAGAGCCGGAAACCGGAACAGAAAACAAAGTTCTCGTGACTACGGCAACATTACCTATCGTATTATTGATCGCCTCCGTAAAAATATTTTCTTTATGCAATTCGCATTCCTGTACAGAAAGTCCATCAGATAATATCCGCCAATTATTATTATCGTCGCTTACCTCTACTCGACAAGCAACGTAGCGTACCGAGTCGCCATTGAATACTAATTTTATTCTTTCAATCGGTTTCTTTTCTAATAAATCCACAAAATAATTTTTCCCGACAAGAGGTTTTCCTGCTCCGGTATCGAATTTTCCATCGTTTATTCCAGAAACTACATCAGTTCCAGAAAGGACAGTAAGACCTGACACAAGATTACTTTCCTGCCGAATCACTTTAGAGAATTTCCAAGGCGTCTCTCCTATATTCACGGTTTGTTGAGCTCTCATTTGTCCAATAAACGAAACAAATAAAAGCATAAAAAATATCTGATAAATTTTTCTCATTTGATAAAATGATTATTGTTTTGGTATTATTATATTCCCCAACGATTATTGCATAAGAAATAATCGCATCAAGAGCATTTCCTTCTATTTATAAAAGGAACTACACAAAATAATAAACTTACTTTAGGTAAAACTTATCTTCTGTCTTTTTACAGAAGAGGCAGTTCTGATCATAACGATATAGATACCCTTTCCAGGTAACTCAAAATTACCAGATTGATAAATCTGTTTTTGAGAAACGATTCCTCCGTTAGTATTAAATAGTGTAAGTTCTCCAGCTCCTTCGATCGCATAATAAAGAGAAGCTCCGACATTCCACATCCGAATATCCTCATTTTTAGAAATAGCATCTGTCCCGCTCACTTCCTCTACTTTTAACGTAGATGTTGCAAATATTCCTCCTTTATTTCCATTATCGATAGCCTGCACTCCCCACTCATACTCTCCCGCAGCTTTAATATTCATCTGATAAGAGCATCGGATAAGCTCGCCCGATATTTTTCCCACCCGCACAAATCCGGTCTGAAGATCTGCCGGGACAGTCATAAATATTTTATCAGAACCCTTTTCACGAAGATAAAAATTATATCGTAATGCTGCAGACGGAGTCACATCATCTGTCGGTGCACTCCATGTAAACGTAGCTACATCCGTACTTTTATCAAAAGAAGCAACAAGATTTGCAGGAACAGCAGGAGCTTCATTGGATTTTACACCTTTTGTCGAAGCTATATTTTTCCACAACTTCGCTTCACAACCATTCGAACACTCTCCATTAGACCATCCCATCAACCAAGCATCTAAAAATCCGTCGTTATCATAGTCGATCAGATGGTGACTTCCATGTGTTATCCGGCTGAAATGTCCTTTTTTACCAAACGGATCATCGTAATGTGCTCCATATACAGCAAAATCAAAGTCTCCTTGATTGATATACAACCAAGTCGTGTGTTCATGCTCCGCACCATGTCCTCCGACCAAAATATCGGTCAGACCATCCTGATTTACATCCCCGAAAGATAATTGTCCGCCATCGATCCCTTCCAAAATTGCCACATCGACTTTTTCAAATTTTCGATCACCGAGATTTTTATAAAAATAAAACTGCTTGGTTTTAGTATTAAAATAATATCCAGGAACTACAAGATCGGGCAAACCGTCGTTATTCAAATCGCAAATTCCGCATGAAGAATCATTTACCCCCAAGAAGGTCTGGTCACTTTCTGTAAATGTTCCGTTTCCATTGTTCCAATAAATATGCAATTCCGAATTTCGAGAAAGACCGTATCCTGAAGACATAATATCCAACCATCCGTCGCCATCCAAATCAGAAAAACAAACACTACCGTCTGTCTCTCCATGAAACGCACCTCCGCCTTTCAACGGAGATGATTGTAACTCAAAACGCTCTCCATTTATATTTTTATACAAATAAACAACCCTTACGGCATCCTCAGGATGTTCCGAATCAGGACGTGCACAATCATCGAAACCGGTCATAATAATATCGACATACCCGTCATTATTATAGTCGCCGACTGAAACCCAATTATGCCCCTTACCTCCGGTTTTACCATTATATATCGGTAATATCCCCGTCTCCGATTCAGGAATTTCCTCAAAAGTAACTGTCCCGTCAGAAGCTATTCCTCGATTGATATACAAATGAGTCTTTATTTGATCAAATTGAGTATCCCCATCCAACCAGGCATAGTTCCAATCATTCAAACCCGGAAGAAGAAGATCCAACAAACCGTCATTATTCATATCAAACCATACCGGACAAGAAAATGCCGTACCCTCAAAAGGAGAGTCAAGTCGGGTAAATGTACCGTCCCCGTTGTTCTTATAAAAATTAGACTGGATTTTCGATGCATGGATATGCTCGTTCTTGTCACTATAAAAAAGATCTAAATACCCGTCATTATTATAATCTCCCCATGCACTTCCAGTATATGTTGCATGATAAAAACAACCGGCAGGATTCGTTCCTTTATTGCCGCCTACAGCAGCCTGTTTAGGGACAGGATTCTCCACTTCTTCAAATTTCACATTCGCAACATCTCCCGCAACCTGAGCTTGTAACAGCATATGGCTACAAAAAATTCCGCCCCATAGCAAAATTTCCTTTATCAACCTATTTTTCATGATGTTAGTTTATTATTGACATAGAATAAAATTATCACGATAAAGATACTTATTCATTATCTTTTTTTATAGCACAAATCGTTCAATAAATAGAAATCTCGAATTAATAAAGCCATACTTTAGCCTATAACTACTTTTTAAGCGCTTAGATTCTATCTGAATCTTACTCTGGCCAAGTTTGAGAGAAATCCTCATGAATAGTCGGTTTCCCTCATGAGAGGGGAAACCGTACCGATATCGCAAACATCGTTATAATCCGGGAAAAAACGCAAAATAACCGGATAATAACTTCTATCGGAAAATTTAGACAGGCTTTTAATCCGACAACATAAGAAGATTAAATCTTACTTTCGGTTTTCACCGACAAAACGGCAACCAATATTGTCTAAATTCCAAGTCTCCATCCATGGGATCGTGAGATTTTCACCTTCAAAAACGATTGGTAACCAAATATATCTCGAATCGATCAAATTTGTTTTATTCCACTTGTCAAACATCATTATATAGCCATCTTTCTTCCCGTTTACCGGCAAAATGAAAGTGCTTTGTCCGTAAAAAGTTTTATCGGCATCTTTCCCCCGACAAGGATTTTCGACAGCTTTCCACGGCCCTAATATCGATTCAGCCACAGCATACTCCGCCTCGTTAGGATCCCATCCTGTACAACCAGAAGTAACCATATAGTATTTACCATTTCTCTTAAATATGGCCGGAGCTTCTCTAAACTTATTCGGGAAATTTCTCGTATAAGTCCCTGAATGATCTAAGTAATCATCAGTCAACAAACTAATATAAAGAGTTGCATTTCCTTCTGACGAATAAATATGATATGCCTTCCCATCATCATCTTTAAATAAGGTCATATCCCTACTGATCTGTCCATTAGGATGCATAGATCTTAAATATGTAAATTTTCCGGTAGGAGAATCACTAACAGCAACACCAGCCGCTGCCTTCCAATAATTATAACTGTCTATATGCATCCACATAACGAATTTTCCGGTTTCATCATTATATATGACTTTCGGACGTTCTATAACCATGGATGGATGGATGTCGGAATGAGGATTAAGTGTATCCGGTTCCAATACAATGCCTTCGAATTTCCAATTATATAAATCTTTCGAAGAATAACATGAGACACCGCCAGCTTCGGTCCTGTAACAATCCCAATCAACACCGGGAGAGCGATATGTATGCTCACCCTTATACTCCCCATACCAATAATATGTCCCGTCATGATACAAGACACCTCCACCATGCGCATTTATCGGATTTCCATCCGTATCTTTCCACTCTTTTCCCGGCATAATACTTTGAGCATAGCACGAGAAAACCGAGCATACACATAGGCATGCTAATAACAAACAAAAATTTTTCATATTTTTAAGATTACATGTGTCTAATAATTACGCTACGGCTAAGAAGATTGCCGCTGCTGTTTTTCAAACTCTTTTGGTGTCATACCGAACTGTTTTTGAAATAATTTTATAAAATACGACGGAGAATTAATTCCGACAAGGAAACATATTTCACCTATTCTATGGCGTCCATCAATGATTAGTTCCGTTGCTTTTTTAAGACGGATCAACCGGATAAAATCGGCCGGAGAAGTTCCGGCAATAACTTTAATTTTACGATGAAGACTCGAACGACTCATAAAAACTATTTCGGATAATCGCTCTACCCCAAAATTCGGATCTGTTATATTATCTTCTATAATACCGATCAACTTATTCATCAGCTCCTCATCGGCTTTACTCATTCCCATAGAAGTAACCGGCAAGAAAGGTTTTCTCATAAATGCTTCTTTCTCCCTCTTCCTATTATCGAACAAAGACGTCAACTGAGCCAATAAATACTGGAAAGAAAAAGGCTTCTCTATATATACATCAGCACCCATCTTCAACCCTTCGATCTTACTATCCAAATCATTTTTAGCCGTGAGCAAAACGACAGGAATATGACAGAACTCGATATTAGATTTAATATTCCGACAAAGTTCAAATCCGTCCATTTCAGGCATTATTATATCGGAAACAACAAGATCAATATTTTTCTCTTCTAATATTTTTAAAGCCTCGACACCATTCTGAGCCTGTTCTACGATAAATTGTTGCTTCAATTTATCCACCATAAAATGAAGCAATTCTACGTTATCTTCCACGATGAGAACTACTTCTGTGTTTTGCTTTTCATCATCTATGACACTATCTTCCGGCAAAAAGTCTTCATTCAAAGATAATGTATCACTCTTTTCTACATTTTGCGCCACAGGAAGTCTCAGTACAAAACAATTCATCCCATCCCGTTCTTCAAGAATAAGAGAGCCATGATGAAGCTCACTCAAAGATCTGGCTAACGATAAACCGATACCCGAACTCGAAAGAGCATTCGCATCCTTTTTCATTTGATAAAACGGATCGAAAATCTTTTCTCTCAACTCAGCAGGTACTAATTGTCCGTCATTCAAAAAAACAATTTTAAAATCAGGTTCTCCCGGTTCAACTTTTATTATAATCTTATCATCCGAATACCGGATTGCATTCGAAAATAAATTATTCAAAATCTTTATAAGAGAACTACGGTCTGCCAAAACATAAATATCGAATTCCGGTAAAATAAGTTCCATATGCCGATTTTCCGATAAAGCCATTGCTTCAAAGCGTTGATACTCATCTTTCAATATATCCACGACATTCAGAGATACAAAATTCATCTGCATTTGATTACCGTCCATTTTTCTAAAATCCAGCAACTGATTGATCAACGCCAACAGTTCCGAAGTATTCCGGCTCATTATCTGAAGATTCTTTTTTATTTCGGGATCGGTAATATTCATTTCCAACATCGATTCCAACGGTCCGTTAATCAAAGTTACCGGTGTACGTATCTCGTGAGCAATATGTGTAAAAAAATCGATTTTTGAACTATATAGTTCTTTCTCTTTTTCACTTTCAAACAACTGCTGTTTTTCTGCTGATTTTATTTCACTCCTACTCTTATACCAACGGAACCATAAATAAAATATCAACACAGCCAAAATACAATAGATAACATACGCCAACGGGCTTTTCCACCAAGGAGGTAAAACCGTTATTTCCACTACAGCTCCGCTCTCATTCCACAATCCGTCATTATTAGCTCCTTTTACCCGGAAAGTGTATTTTCCCGGAGGAATATTCGCATAAGAAACATTATGATTATCACGTGTATATACCCAATCATCATCGATATTATCCATTTTATAGGCATACACATTAGCCGACGGAGACACATAACTCAATGTCACAAACTCAAAACCGATACTCGCCTGATCATAATTCAACGTTATCTTGTCGGTATATAAGATGCTTTTTTGCAAAGGTGAATTTTCTGAACGTGGTGTAACCTCCTTATTTCCAATCAATAACTTCGTAATAAAAACCGAAGGTATACAACTATTTTTTTGCATCTGATAAGGATCAAAAGAAATCAAACCTTCAGAACTTCCAAAATAGAATATCCCCGACGAGCTCACAAATGCCGATTTATAATTAAATTGGTCTCCCGGCAAGCCGTTATCGGAAGTAAACACTTCACTCTGCCCTGTTTCAGGATCAAATTTTACTAATCCTTTATTAGTCCCGAACCATAAATTACGATTTTTATCTTCCAATATCTTATACGCTGTATCGTCAGGCAATCCTTGTTTTTCAGAAAATGTCGTAAAATTATCTTCTGTCTTATTATATCGACATACCCCTCCCCGATCTGTAGAAAACCAAATTTCTCCGGAAGAAGTCTCCTTAATATTGCTAACAGAATTAGAACTCAAACTTACATCATCTCCTTCACGATGCATATAATGCTTGATTTTTCTATCCTCAGGATTATATTTATAAACGCCATTTCCCATTGTTGCTACCCAAATATATCCGTCAGAATCTTCTATTATGTCGAATATATAGCTCAGTCCGAATTGAGGTAGTCGGGTAAAGGTCATAGTTTTTTTATCTCCGACATATACCCCCCAAGCATTACCGATCCAGATTTTACCTTTACGGTCTTCACATAAAGCATATATACTGGCTTCATTCAATCCCAACTGTTCTCCGGAATAATGACGGACCGAGAAATTTCTCCGATCGATCATATCAAGACCATTCTTAAAAGATCCCGCCCATATATAATTTTTATCGGCCAAAAGAGCCAATGACTTCTCACAAACCGATTTAGGTCCTACATCCCTTCCTATTTTCTTAAATGCACCGGTATGAGGATCAAAAATATTGATGCCGGCATCTTCTGTACCGACCCATATATTTCCTTCTTCATCTTCCACAAGCTCTCTCACACGTTTACTACTGATCGTATAGGGTCTATTCAAAGGTATATGTCTTGTAAACTCTATTCCTCTTTGAGGACAGTAATTTACTCCCCCCAAATTAGTCCCGATCCATATACCGTTTTCTCTGTCCCGATAAATTCGTCCGATCTGATTATCAGATAATGAATAAGAACACATCGGATCATTATAGATATGTGATATTTTGTTTTTTAATTCGTTAATAACATAAACGCCCGACTGAGTTCCCACCCATAATTCATCGTCAAAACAAGCTACATCACGAATAATCTTATAATGTACTTCAGGAGCATTGACGTCTGTTAAAGTATTTTTTCGCTTATTCAGTTTTCTCAACTTTCCTTCATGTATTCCGATTACCAACTCATCGCCGTAATCACACATTTTGTAAATATTCTCTCCGAACAAGGTTTCACCGGAATTATCACCCAAATATTGGGTAAATTTGTCATTCTCCCTATTATAAAGGTAAACACCCTTACCATTTGTCCCTACCCATAATCGTCCGCTTCGATCTACACAGAGACATTGAGGATTACCTTGATCGGGAAGTTTAGGATCTCCGAAAGGATAATGCACCAACCCGTCACTATCATAGCGGAATAAACCTTGATTAGGTAAAACAATCCAGATATTTCCGTCGGCATCTTCCCTTATATCCGACACCCAATCTTTCATTTTTATTCCGCTCTTTGTCGAGTCATTGACAAAAGTAAAAGTCTCATAAACCGGATTGAAAATAAAGATTCCCTTATCCGTACCTATCCAAAGATGTTTATTTTTATCTTCATAAAGCGACGAAATATTATTGTTTCGTTTGTTAGCTATAGAATCGTAACAATCAAATACCTGAATGGAATTTCCATCGAATCGGTTCAATTTATTCCGGGTTCCAAACCACATAAAGCCTTCGCTATCTTGTAATATAGCTTTAATATCGGTCTGTGAAAGTCCATCGTGACCGTTTATGATGGTAAAATAATATTTAAACGAATAATCCTGAGCCTGCAAGGTAATCAGACTTAACAAACCAATTATTCCTAAAAGATACCTCTTCATGGTATTCATAAATTTTGCTTTTCGCAAATGTATATATAAAAAAACAAACATATATTCCAAAAAATAACAATCTGGTCGAAATTACAATATCTCAAACGCCTCATTACGGTATAAATGAAACAAATCTTTCAAAAATTGACACTCCTATTACAAGAACACTTATCGATTCACTCTATATTTGTAATATAATTTAAATATTGAATACCATGCTTAAATACAGGTTATCTTTATTCTTATTTACATTTTTAATTATTCAATCATCCGCTCAACTCAGAGATCGGATTTCCCTATCGGGAGAGTGGCAATTTTTTAAAGGCGACACCGAGACTTCATCTCAAGTCGAACATGTAACTGTCCCACATAGCTGGAATGCACAAGACGGGACAACGGCAGATTATTATCGAGGCAAAGGAACCTATCGATATAACTTCGATTTGCCTAAAAACACGAAAAAAAAACGTGTATTCCTTAGATTCGAAGCGGTCAGCCAAGAAGCGGATGTATTCCTGAACGGACAATATCTCGGTAATCACAAAGGGGCTTTCAATGCCTTCTGCTTCGAAATCACCCCATATCTTAAAAAGAAGGACAACGAGCTGATCGTTAAGGCCAATAATATTCTCAACCCCGATATAGCACCTCTATCCGGAGATTTTACTATATTCGGAGGCATATATCGTCCCGTATCTCTTCTCATTCTTCCTCAAACATGTATAACACCGCTTGATTACGCCTCATCGGGGATTTATATAAAACAGACAGAAATACAGGATCATAAAGCAACCATAGATATTACCACAAAAATCGATGGGGATATATCCGGGAATAAAAAACTGCGACTCCGCACGTCTGTTTTCGATCCGACCGGTAAACTCGTAACAACCTCAGAGAACGAAGAAATCAGAGCTTCGGAAAACACGGTAGCTATCGATCAAAGAATATATTTAGACAACCCTATTTTATGGAACGGGAAAGCGGCTCCAAACCAATATCGTTTCTTCTGTGAGTTACTACAAGGGAAAAAAGTCATTGATACCTTATCGGTGTATACAGGACTACGTTATTTTAAGGTCGATCCCCAAAAAGGATTTTTCCTGAACGGGAAATCTTACCAGATAAGAGGGGTAAACCGCCATCAAGACCGACCCGGAAAAGGTTGGGCGATCAGTGAAAAAGATCACCAAGAAGATATGCAACTCATCAAAGAAATAGGAGCAAACGGAGTAAGACTTGCACATTATCCCCACTCCGATTACTTTTATTCTCTATGTGATAAAGAAGGTTTGTTGGTTTGGGCCGAAATACCTTTTATAGGAAATGGAACTGAATCGACTGCATTTGAAGAAAATCTGAAACAACAATTGACCGAACTCATTCGCCAAAACTTCAATCACCCTTCGATATTCTGCTGGAGTCTTTTCAACGAATTGGTAAAAGGGAATCCAGAAAAACTGGTTGCAGAGCTGAACGATCTCGCACACAAAGAAGATCCGACCCGCCTTACCGTAGCAGCGGCTAACATTGAAGGACGTCCCGAAAATAAAATTACCGATATTATGGCATTCAATACCTATCCGGGGTGGTATTGGGCAGAACCTGAGACAATGGGACCATCGATCGATTGGAAAAAAGATGAAAAAAGAGGCGTTTGCATCAGTGAATACGGAGCTGGAGCAAGCATCAAGCATCATCAACAGCGAATGAAGAAAGCTCCGAAATGTGAAGGGGATTTTCATCCCGAAGAATGGCAAGCGATCGTTCATGAAGGGAATTATAAAGAAATCGATAAAAGAGACTTCGTTTGGGGTTCTTTTGTTTGGAACATGTTCGACTTCGCCAGTGGCGGACGGAAAGAAGGGGATACTTATGGTATGAATGACAAAGGATTAGTTACATACGACCGAAAGACTCCGAAAGATGCATTTTATTTTTATAAAGCAAACTGGTCGGAAAAACCGGTCCTACATATTACGAGCAAACGTCATATCGAACGGACAGAACCGGAAACCGATATAAAAATATACTCGAACTGTTCAGATATCACTCTATACGTAAACGGGATGAAATATGCTGGAAATAGCGGAGATCACAATATCTTTATCTGGAAAAACATCCGATTACAACCCGGGAAAAATAAAATCCGCGTAACCGGGACATTCAATAAAGAAACCATAACAGACCAATGTGAATGGATCTTGAAAAACTGAAATTCTCAATATTAATAATCAAACACAACAACATGAAGAAGACATCTTTCCTTATTCTGCTTTCGCTATCGGTTTCTTTCTTTTGCTCAGGAAAGAAAAGTGCAGTTGATTATGTCAATCCGATGATTGGAACTGCACTGAAAGGAGAAGGCGGAACATCTCCATTTGTCGGCACACCTTTCGCCATGACTAAATTTATGCCGCAAACCCGCGAAAACAAAATGGGGACCATGGCTTACGTTTATGATGATAAATCTATCATGGGATTTTTGGCATCCCACCAACCGACCGTATGGATGGGAGATTACGGCTACGTCTCTTTGATGCCGCAAATAGGAGAAAAAATAAAAGTATTGCCAGAAGATAGACAGATAATTTTCGACCATAAGCAGGAAAAAGCAACACCTTATTACTATTCTGTAAACCTGCCTTCAGAAAATAAAAAGAATATCAAGGCCGAAATAAGCGCTGCAAGTCGCTGTGCTTTATTCCGTTTTACATTTCCTAAAAGTAATAATGCCCGTCTGATCATACAAGGAATCAATCTGAATCCAAAACTCAATGATTGGTGCAATGATTACGGACCACGACTGCAAAAAATAAAAGGATGGATCAAAATCGACCCTGATAAAAACGAAATTGTCGGCTATAATCCCGATCGGCAGGCTGCGCAAATCGGTCCTGAACTACCGAATTTCAAAGGCTATTTTATCATTCGCTTCAACAAAAAAATACAAAATTTCGGAACATGGAGCGAATCTGAGATTTTTAAAGGGAAAACAGAACAAACCGGAACTCGAATGGGTGCATACGTAGAATTTGCCACCGCTAATAAGGAACAAGTCTTAGCACAAATTTCTACATCGTTTATCAGTTTAGAACAAGCCCGTATCAACATGGAGAAAGAGTTACCCGACTGGGATTTCGATCGGCTTTGCCAAATGACAAAACAGGCTTGGAACGATAAACTTTCGAAGATAGAAGTCTCCGGCATCGAAGATAATGATAAAAGTATTTTCTACACTGCATTATACCATTGTTACTTATTTCCTCGTGAATTTTCGGAATATGGTAAATACTACAGTGCTTTCGATGACAAAGTACACGAAGGAATTTCCTACAATGACTATTCGCTATGGGATACATTTCGTGCATTTCATCCGCTTATGACATTGCTGGAACCTGAATTGACAGGCAATTGGATTACCGGACTTCTGCAAATGTATAAAGAAGGCGGATGGATGCCAATGTGGCCGAATCCTTCATATACGAACATTATGATAGGAACACATGCCGATGCCCTTATTGCAGACGCATATATGAAAGGAATACGTAATTATGATACCGATCTGGCTTATGAAGCTATGCGAAAAAACGCTATGGTTCCACCAGACTGCGATACACAAAGGCGCTATGGAGACCGTGACCGATGGACCTCTTTCGAGGCAAGAGCAGGTGCCAGTTTTTATCACACAATCGGATATGTACCCGACGATAAAACAGCCGAATCGGTATCTCGTACATTAGAATATGCTTACGATGATTGGTGTATCGCACAAGTAGCAAAAGAAATGGGTAAAATGGATGATTATAAATCCCTCATGCAATGGTCTCAAAACTACAAAAACATCTATAATGCAGAAAAAGGGTTTATGCTCCCCCGCAAATATAACGGAGAATGGATCGATCTGGATGATCATAATCGACACGGATTTACCGAAGGATCAAAATGGACTTATCTGTTTTGTGTTCTTCAAGATATTCCCGGAATGATCGAAATGATGGGCGGAAAAGATGCGTTTGTAGCGAAACTCGACCGAAACTTCAATGAAGACCACTACCGTCACGATAATGAACCGGGACATCACTATATTTATTTATATAATTATTGCGGACAGCCTTGGAAAACACAAGAATTAATACGCAAACATACCCGTATCAATTATCGTAATACCCCCGACGGAGTAAATGGGAATGATGACTGCGGACAAATGTCGGCATGGTATATTTTCTCAGTTATGGGATTCTATCCTGTAACACCCGGAAGCAACGAGTTTGCGATAGGAGCGCCGCAGTTCCCTGAAACCCGGATAACTTTGAACGTAAACGGGAAAAATAAAACATTAACGATAAAAGCGGAAAATCTTTCGGAAAAGAATAAATATATTCGTGAAATATTTATTGACAACAAACAGTTGAACCGACCATTCATCAACTATTTTGATTTAATCAATGCCGAAACAATACGATTCGTTATGACCGATAAGCCATCGAATTTATAAACACTCTAAAAATAACATTATGATAAAAACAAAAAAAATATTGGGTTTAAGCTTATTCTTGTCGACATTTTATTTATCTGAAGTTCAAGCCGAATCCCCTGCGTATGCCGTACAAGATAACACAACGGTATATCAATCTAAACGTCCAGATTCCCGATTGTTCGTTTCACAAACCGTAGATAACGAAATCGACAGAGTCAGTAAAATGCTGAAAAACAAAAAACTGGCATGGATGTTCTCTAACTGCCTGCCAAATACGCTCGACACGACTATACATTACAGAACTCAGGATGGAGAAGACGACACCTTTGTATATACCGGCGACATACATGCCATGTGGTTGAGAGACTCTGGCGCTCAAGTATGGCCTTATCTTCGATTCGCCCAACAAGACAAAAAGCTGCAAAAGATGCTGAAAGGTGTAATCCGACGACAAATTAAATGTATTCTCTTCGATCCTTATGCCAATGCTTTTAACGATGGGCCTACAGGAGGGTATTGGATGAGCGACAATACAAAAATGAAACCAGAGTTACATGAACGCAAATGGGAGATAGATTCTCTATGCTATCCGATACGATTGGCATACGAATACTGGAAAGTAACAGGAGATACATCTGTTTTTGATGATAAATGGGTTAAAGCCGTTACTTCTATTTTACAAACATTCAAAGAACAACAGCGGAAAAACGGACTCGGTCCGTACTCATTCATGAGAAAAACCGAAAGAGCTTCTGATACGATGCTCAACGGAGGATACGGACATCCGGTAAAACCGGTCGGACTGATCGCTTCGGCTTTTCGTCCTTCAGATGACGCAACGACATTCTTATTCCTCGTGCCTTCTAACTTTTTCGCGGTAACCTCATTAAAAAAAGCGGCAGAAATACTTGAAAAAGTAAACGGAGAGAAACAACTGGCAGATCAATGTAAAGATCTGGCAAAAGAGGTTAGTGACGCTTTAAAGAAATATGCCGTTCATAAACATCCCAAATACGGAAAAATATACGCTTTCGAAGTGGATGGTTTCGGTAACCAACTACTTATGGACGATGCGAATGTCCCCAGTTTGTTGGCAATGGCTTATTTAGGAGATGTCGATATAAAAGACCCGATCTACCAAAATACACGCAGGTTTGTATGGAGCGAAGATAATCCATATTTTTTCAAAGGTAAAGCCGGTGAAGGAATCGGAGGACCGCATATCGGATATAATATGATCTGGCCTATGAGCATTATGATGAAAGCTTTTACAAGTCGAGACGATAAAGAAATAAAAGAATGTATCATTCAATTGCTAAAGACCGATGCAAATACCGGATTTATGCACGAATCTTTTCATAAAGATAATCCATCCGATTATACCCGTTCATGGTTTGCTTGGCAAAATTCTCTATTCGGAGAACTTATTCTCAAATTAATCGATGACGGAAAGATTGATTTATTAAACAGTATTCCCGAAATCAGCTAAAACTCTCATTAAAAGCGGACTTATCTTTTGTCCGCTTTTAATTTATCCGTCAATTTGAACGAAATTTTCTATTTTTTGAACAACATGTACAATAAAAAGCTGATAAAATAGAATATATTTGTGACGTGTTAGTTGTAATAATATCTGATATGAAAATTAGATACGAGAGGTGGAAATGTGTCTGATTAGACGTTCGTTTAAATAGACAACAAAAGGGACAGATTGATAATTTTTCTATGCTGCTTAATAATATCTATTTAATATGAAATCAGGTTCTAAAAAGAGAGAGGATTTTTTTATTCGATTAAACGAACGTTTTCTTGGACAGCGAAAGGGACTTCTATTTTTCGAAATACCTGAATCTAACCCCAATTTTTCTGTATTTACTTAGTTTTCATATCTGCATTCAATACAAGATATTCGTACCTTAAGAAATTTCTAATAAAATATAATAATGAAAAACGTCAACTTTTTTATAAAAACAGTCTCGATTTACTGTATTTGTTTTTTATCTACAACAATTACAGTATATTCTGCAACAAAGGACATGACAAACGGGAAGTGGACCATCCGATTTAATGATGAGACCCGAAAAAGTGAATTTGTGAAAGATGGAACAACTATACTACAAGATGTATCCGTCAAGTTTAAACATAATACTTCAATTATAGAAAGCACATCATATTCCGATATAAAATTCAGTGAAGAGAATTATTCCGATGCAACAGGTGAATGCAAAAGATTTATTATAGAATATAAGAATACAGAAAATTCAACCTATCCGACGATACAACAATGTTTCTATCTATATCCGGATAAAGACTACTTTTTAACCGATGTATTTCTATTATCTTCAGGAACTTCGAAAATAGAAAGCAATTACATCGCACCGATATATACAGAAACACAAAATCGTTTTTTACCACAAGATGCCAATAATCGTTTTTTATTCGTTCCTTTCGATAACGATGGTTTCATTACTTACGGGTCGCTTCCGTTATCCAGAGGAATAGATCCTACATCTTTAGGAGTGGGAAGGTACGCCAGAGATACAATCTCTTTCGAAGTGACATCCATATTTAACGGAGAAACACAAGAAGGTCTGGTTATAGGGTCTGTAGAACATGATACATGGAAATCTGCCATACGAATGACAGGGAGTCCCCTATCTCAAGCTTATATAAACAAACTTGAATGTTACAGCGGAGCGACACATAGTATTACACGAGATGCAACCGATGATAACTGGTTGCAGCCTCACGGAGCTGTAAAAGGAACAAAAATAAAATCTGCTCGAATGTTGGTAGGTCTTTTCGATGATTGGCGCACCGGCATGGAAACTTTCGGAGACGTCAATGCACTTATCGCTCCAAAAAGAGAATGGAATAATCCGACACCTTTCGGATGGAATAGCTGGGGCGGTATGGAAAGAAATATCAATTTTGACGGTGTTATTTCTGTATCAGATTTCATCAAAGAAAATATTCAAGGAAAGGGTCATTTCGGAGAAGACGGACTTGTTTTCGTAGGACTGGACTCTTTCTGGGACAATCTGAATTGGGAGCAATTGAAACAATTTGCCGATTATTGTAAAGCAAACGGACAAGTACCGGGCATTTATTGGACACCGTTCTGCGATTGGTTTCCAGAAAATGACCGCGCTCTCGAAGGCAATAACGGTTATTTTTATAGTCAAACGCATCTCAAAGTAAATGGTAAAACCAAAAAACTTTGCGGTGCCGGATGCATGGACCCGACCGCTCCGTCAACCCTGTCCCGTATTAATTTTTTTATCGACAAATTTAAAGCTGCAGGATTCAAATACTTAAAACTGGACTTTATGACCAACGGAATCGTAGAGGCAGACAGCTATTATAGAGATGATATTACAACCGGCGTACAAGCATACAATTTCGGGATGAAACATCTGAGAGAACGCTGCGGAGATGATATGTTTATCGTCGAATCCATAGCTCCTCTTTTCCCTGCTAATTATGCTCATGCCCGTCGTATAAGTTGCGATGCGTGGGGAGAAATGTGGCATACCAACTATATGATGAACAGTCTTTCTTTCGGTTGGTGGCTCAATCGGGTATATTGTTTTAATGATCCCGACCACTTGGTGATGGGAGACCGTAGCGATGCAGAAAATATGTCGAGAATGACAACCGGAGCTGTTACCGGCTATTGCATGTTAGGAGATAATTTGAGTACGGAAGGAACTTATATCGGCTCGGCAACATCTCAAGCCAAAGCTAAAAAATATGCCACATACGAAAAAGTCAACGATGTCATAAGACTCGGAAAATCTTTCCGCCCGGCATACGGACATAAAGTATTCGGAGATAACAGAGCCGTAGATCTGTTCTATTTAGAGACAGAAGACTCTTATTATATTGCTTATTTCAATTACAATGAAGGAGAAAAAAGCGGAACCCTCGACTTGAAAAAATTAAATATCGATCCGGATAATATCGATACAGGTAAAAGTTTTGAATGTTGGTCTTCCGATCCGGTAACTATCTCTGAAGGGATGTTGGAATATTCATTACCTAATAATCAGGCAAAATTGTACCATTTATTCAAAAAACAAAATACACAACCTAAAAACTAACAATTCTCAAAATCAACATTACATACGTTAACAAATATTTATACATAAAATTAATTGCATCATGAAGAAACTCAGAAGTTATAGACTGACAAACAGTTTATGGGCTGTCTTGTTAATGCTTGTCTTTGTCTCTTGTAAAGATGATAAAGAAAGTTCTGCAACGTACGACCCCAATAAACCGATTACTTTAACCAATTTCTATCCGACCAATGGAGGTGTGGCAACCAAACTTATTCTGAACGGGGATAATTTCGGTTCGGACGCTAAAAACATTAAAGTTTTCATTAATGACAGACCTGCAGCCGTGATATCGTCTATCGGAAACAAAATCTATGCAATTTGTCCGAGAAAACCGGGTGAAGGTGATGAAAATCAAATTATAGATTGTAAAGTAAAAGTTAAAATCGGAGAGCAAGAAGCCGAATATCCCGAACATTTTTTATACCAGATACAGACTGTAGTAACGACTGTCTGCGGAGTTAAAGATGCTCCGGATGATGTGGTTACCGGTAACCTTGCCCAAACGACTATGCCTCCGGTAACTTATTTGGCGGTCGATAATGATAACAATATTTTTGCTTGTCTTCGTAACAGGAACAACTATTACAACAATAATAAAGTTATCTTAGTAAATGAAAACGAAGATGCCAGTCGTCTGTTGATTCCGGATACAGGCGCTCCATTGAACCAACCCTGTATGTTAGATGACGGAAATACAGTATATATCCCAACAGATAGTAATTTAGATTATTGGGTTATGTCTTCTGAAAATTTATGGAGTCCGATAAAACTCTCATTAAAACCTGCCACAGGAGAACAAGTCAGTATCAATTTTAAACATTCATTTGCGATGTGTACAATCGATGGATATATGTACACTCGTGCCAAGCAAAACGGTATTCTTTACAAATTCGATCCGGAAACCGGATTAACGATGCAAGTTGAAACTGGATTAATGTCAGAAAGTGATGCTTATATGGCATTCAGTCAGAAAAATCCTTCAAAACTTTATATAGCATATACTAACAGTCATTGCATATACACTTATGATGTACTCACGAGGAAACATGAACTATTCGCCGGTATCGTAAATAATCCCGGATACCTCGACGGTATCGGCTCATACGCCATGTTCAATAGCCCCCGCCAATTGATTCTCGACGAAGACGATAATCTCTATATCGCCGATACAGAGAACCATGTAATCCGGAAAATTACGCCCGAAGGACAAGTCAGTACCGTAATCGGTCAAGCCGGCGTAGCCGGATATCAGGACGGTGATCCGGAAACTGCTCTATTCAATAGACCTCACGGAGTTTGTATCAATAAAGAGGGAATTATTTATATTGCCGATTATGAGAACCAATGCATCCGCCGTCTGGCCATCGAATAACCTTAATTTCATCGAATAATTAAAATCTACCATAATGAAAAAAATCATATTTATAATTCTATTAGCGTGCTGTCAGATCTCCGTATTTGCACAGCAAACTGCTAAAACATTCACAGTATCGGGTACGGTAGTGGATGAAACCGACACACCGGTTCCCGGAGCCAGCGTATATGCCAAAGACCGTCCCGGTACCGGTGTAGCAACAGATATCGATGGTAAATTCTCAGTAAAAGTACAAAAAAATGATATCCTTATCGTCTCATTCTTAGGATACGCGACTTCTGAAACAGTAATTACCGGTCCTAAAAGCGACCTAAAAATCAAACTGACTCCATCAGACCACCAAATTGAAGAGGCGGTTGTTGTCGGTATGGGAACTCAACGGAAAATAAGCGTAGTAGGTGCCGTAACCAATGTGGATGTAAAAGATTTGCAAACTCCGGCTACAAACCTCGCCAATATGTTAGGCGGACGCGTGCCCGGTGTCATATCGATACAAAAAAGTGGTGAACCGGGAAAAAATATTTCGGAATTCTGGATCCGGGGTATCGGAACATTTGGTGCAAATAGCAGTGCACTCGTCCTGATCGATGGATTAGAAGGCGATCTAAGCGAAGTAGACCCTGCCGATATCGAAAGTTTTACGGTATTGAAAGATGCTTCGGCAACAGCCGTTTATGGGGTAAGAGGTGCAAACGGTGTCGTATTGATAACAACTAAAAGAGGTACTGCCGATCGGTTACAAATTACCGGACGTGTCAATCTGACCATTTCTCATCTGACAAACATGCCGGAATATTTAGGGTCATACGAATATGCCAAATTGGCAAATGAAGCCCGGTCGGTACGAGGAGATTCACCTCTATATTCAGATATAGAAATGGATCTGATCAAATATCAACTCGATCCGGACCTTTATCCCGATGTAAACTGGCAGGAGGAACTATTAAACAAAAACTCCCTGACACAAACCTATTTTATCAATGCACGAGGCGGAGGTAGTTTAGCTCGTTATTATTTAAGTATGGGTATGACAAACGAGTCAGCAGCCTATAAACAGGACGAAAACTCTAAATATTCGGCAAAAGTAGGATACCGTACAGTAAATTATCGTACTAACTTGGACATAAACCTTACGAAAAGTACGGCTCTCTATTTCGGTGCTGACGGATTTATTTCCACCAAATCGGAACCGGGAAATAATGATACGGATGCGCTTTGGGCCACTCAACGCAATTTGACGCCGATTACTATTCCGACAATCTATTCGACAGGTCATCTTCCGGCTTATGGTGTCGATAATGCATATTCCCCATACGTTATGTTGAACAATACCGGTATGACCAATATCCGTCATTATCGGGGAAAAGCAACATTAGAATTGAAACAAGATTTATCTATGCTCTTAAAAGGGTTAAAAATACGGGCTCAAGGTGCTTATGACACCGAAACGAATCTGAAAGAGATCCGGTCGATACGTCCTGAAATGTATTATGCCTCAACCCGTAAATATACCGGAGAGTTGGGAATTGTCAGACGTGTCGATGCTGAACCGGCCAAATATACCCATGAAGACGAACAATATTATAAAATACATTTTGAGACTACAGCGACTTATGAAACTACAGTCGCCAAAGAACATCGTCTGTCTGCATTGCTTTACTATTATATGAGTAGTGAACAAAGAATGAATAAAGATATCGACGCCAAAGATGAAACTCTGCGAAGCATGTACGCTATACCTGTACGATACCAAGGATTATCGGGCCGCGTTACTTACGGATTCCGAGATACATATTTCATGGATCTAAACTTCGGGTACACCGGATCTGAAAACTTCCAATCCGGACATCGGTTCGGTTTCTTCCCTTCAGTTGCCGTAGGATGGATTCCCACCCAATACAAATTTATGCAACGGGGATTGCCTTGGTTGAATTTCTTGAAAATCCGTGCATCTTACGGTACGGTAGGTAATGACCGATTAACCGATGAACGATTCCCTTATCTGACACTTATGGTTAGTGGAGACGGAGGCGGTTGGGGAAGTACTACCGGATATATCACAGAAGAACGGGTTGGTGCCAACAATCTAAGATGGGAAAAAGCGAAAAAAGCCGATTTGGGTATCGAAGGACGTTTATTCAACGAAAAGTTACAATTCGTTGTCGATTTCTTCCAAGATAAACGTGACGGAATTTATCAAAGACGTTCTCAAATTCCAAGTTATGTGGGACTGACTCACATGCCTTTCGGAAACGTAGGAAAAATGAAAAGTTACGGTTCGGATGGAAATATTTCATTTACCCAAGATTTTGGAAAAGACATGACTCTTACGCTTCGTGGAAACTTTACCTATTCCGCCAACAAAGTGGAAAATTGGGAACAAGCATACCAACCATACGATTATCAAAACTACTCAGGATATGTCAACAACGCTTTCCGAGGATATATCGCTTTAGGCCTATTCCGAGATGAACAGGATGTGGCACAAAGTCCGAAACAGACATTCGGAGACTATATGGCAGGAGACATCAAATATAAGGATGTAAACGGAGACGGAGTTATCGATGAAGATGATAAAGTTCCCCTATCCTATCCGAATTATCCACGTCTGATGTATGGTTTCGGTGGTGAATTCCGTTATAAACAATTTACATTAGGGGTACTGTTCAAAGGAACCGGTAATACAGATTATTATTATGTTAACGGTACGACAAACGGAGAAGGATACGTACCTTTCTATAACGGAGAAACAGGTAACGTACTGAAAATTGTCGCCGACCAGAAAAACCGTTGGACTCCGGCTTCTTATTCAGGTGATCCCTCTACGGAAAATCCGAATGCAAAGTTCCCCCGACTCAGTTATGGAAAAAGTGAAAACAATACACAACTTTCAACTTTTTGGAAAGCTAATGCCCGTTATCTGAGATTACAAGAAATTAATCTGAATTATAACTTAACAGCAGGGAAAATATTAAAAACATTAGGTGTAAAATCTTTGGACCTACAGTTCGTTATATCGAACTTGTGCGTATGGAGTCCTATGAAATTATGGGATCCGGAACAAGCTGAATACAATGGTGGCGCTTATCCAATTCCTACCCAATACGCATTCCAGATGTATGTAAATTTCTAAATAAAAACTTTACGAAAAAATTTCGACAATTATGAACAATATAAAAAAGATAGTCTGGCTTATCGTAACATTACCGATTATCGGAATAATCAGCTCTTGTGACGATTTTCTCGATGTCGATCACTATTTCGACGATACCTTAAAATACGACTCGGTATTTGCATCCCGAAAAAACTTGGAAAAATACCTTTGGGGAGCAGCCGGAGAGCTCCCTGATGAAAGTTCAATCTTCGGAGATGATGTAGTTCCCGGTGTAACAGCCTCCGATGAAATTTTCACGCTTATGAAACAAGATTTATTTCACGGGAAAGCTCTGACATTAGGAGAAGTAAGCCCATCGAACCTATGCGGCATGAACTCATGGGATCCGGCTTACAAAGTGATCCGAAAAGCCAATATGATCCTTGCCCGTATCGACGAATGCAAAGACATTACGGCATTACAACGGGCAGAACTGATCGGATATACTCATTTTCTCAGAGGATATGCCTACTATTTTATCTTGATGAATTACGGACCGGCAGTTATTGTCGGAGATGAAGTATTCGACAATAATCAAGATGCATCGTACTATGAACGGCAACGCAGTACATTCGATGAAACAGTCGATTATATCTGTTCCGAATTTGAACTGGCCGCTCAAAATATCCCCGAAGATGTAGCAATCCTAAATTTCGGACGCCCGACCAAAGGTGCGGCATACGCTCTGATTGCCCGTGTACGGTTACATGCAGCCAGCCCCGCATTTAACGGAGGAGCGGCAGCATACCGCTATTTCGGGAACTGGAAACGAAAAACCGATGGTGTATTCTATGTATCTCAGACTTATGATGAACAAAAATGGGCATTAGCCGCTGCAGCAGCCAAACGGGTAATGGATATGAATCGTTATGCGCTTCATACTGCTGAAAAAGTTACGGCAGATCAAGGAGACCAAACTGCAATCACTCCGGAACTTCCGGAAGGCGTACCAACCGCAGATTTCCCTTATGGAGCAGGGAATATCGATCCGTTGAAATCATACGCCAATATGTTCAACGGAACGACATATCCGGTACAAAACAAAGAATTGATTTGGGGAAAATATTCGGATAAGATACGGGATTATACCCGCCAGTCATTCCCCATCTACATGGGCGGTTACAATGCGATGTGTCTGACTCAGAAAGTTATTGATGCCTACCTGATGCAGGACGGGAAAACGATAGAGGAAGCCCGAGCCACCGGTGAATACAGCGAAACCGGAAACTCCCGAGTTTTAAAATATTTCTCCGGATACCGCCTTCTAAGAGGAACATACAATATGTACGTAAACCGGGAAATGCGGTTCTATGCTTGCGTAGGATTCAACGGTTGCTATTGGCCGGCCACCTCTTGTACAAATGCCAATGTCAGAAACCAGACCGTTTATTATTACAACGGAGGAAATGCTGGACAGCAAACTGCCGGTTCTTCACAACAAGAGCAAAACAAATGTATAACCGGATATGTATTGAAAAAATATATTCATCCGGAAGACAATTGGTATAATGGAGACGGTTCGACACGGGTAAATAAAGTGTTCCCGATTATCCGGTATGCAGAAATTCTGCTTTCTTACGCCGAAGCAATCAATCATTTACAAAGTTCGCATACGGTAACCCTACCCAGCGGACAAACCTACACACTCTCCAGAAATTCGAATTTGGACGACATGTTATTTGCATTCAACCAAGTACGTTACCGTTCGGGACTTCCCGGGCTAAAACCGGAGCAATACACTTCGGAAGACGCAATGGATGAGCAGATAAAAAGAGAGCGCTTTATCGAATTTTTGTGCGAAGGACGCCGTTTCTATGATGTACGTCGGTGGGGAACTTACGAAGAAGAAGAAAGCGAACCGATAACCGGAATGAATGTTGAGGCCGATGTTGCAGGAGGTTACTATACCCGTACGATCATGACCCACTCTGATTATAGAAACCGAGTTGTTGATAAAAAGACCGTATTTTTACCGATAGAACGGAATGAGATATTGAAATCCCGATTATTGGATCAAAACCCGGGATGGTAATGATATAAACAACATAAAACAATATAGTTTATTATGAAAAAAATATTAAATATAGGGCTACTTCTTCTAACCTTGGCCGGAATAACCGGATGTAACGAAGACGAACAGTTCGAAGGCGAATTATATAAAAAAATCATCTACCTCTTAAGCGATGACAATATGGCTTTTCAGTCTGCACATGAACTGGGAAAAGAGAGTACAGGATATGTGAGTGTTTGTTGTGGAGGTACTGAACATATCAAACAAGACGTCACGATAGAATTGGAGCCGGATGACCAAATACTTGCCCAGTACAACAAAATAAATTTCGATATCGAAGAATCGAAATATGCAAAGGAACTTGATCCTAGCAAATATAATATTCCGACTTATCAAACCGTACTAAAAGCAGACAGCGAAGATAACTATGCTTTGATACCTATCACAGTCAATCCTGACGGTTTAAGCCCCGATTCGATCTATATGATTCCGCTCCGGATAAAAAGTATCTCGAACTATGAGATCAATCCGGATAAACAGCAGGTTTTATACCAAGTCGTACTCAAAAACGAATATGCTACAATGGAATCGACAACCTATTATCAAACATCAGGCACAGAAATCAGGCACACTACCATTGGAGACAAAGCCAGTGGAACAAATGTAACTCGTGTTGTAGCTCCCATCAGTAAAAGCCAAGTACGAGTATTAGCCGGGACACACACTTATAGTCCTACTAATGTAACTAAAGAAGAGATCGATAAATATGCTATGATTCTTACGATCAATGATGATTACTCAATTACCATAACTCCTTATGGAAGTCTGCAAATGGAAATGATCGGTGGAGCAGAAGACAATTATTGGACTATAGATAAAAAAGGTAGATATGTATTCAATTTACATTACAAATATTTTGATAATATTACAGTAACTGATACAAATAACAATAATAATACATGGACAGAAGATTGCTGGATCACTATGGAAGAAAAAAGCGTACAATCGTTATAAATACGCATAACACTTCAATTTAAGAGCAAAATGAGTCTAAAATGCTATTTTTAGACTCATTTTTTATACAAAAAACAACCTTTTCGGAAGTATCTTTACGAAACGAAACACACAAAATACCGAATACGTATGAGAAACATTTTCCTACCGATCTTATTTATTTTCTTTTTTTCATATAGTACTTATGCAAAAAAGTCTCCCGTCGATTATGTAAACCCTTATATGGGTAACATCAGCCATTTGCTGAAACCGACCTATCCTACCGTACATCTGCCGAACGGGATGCTGCGCATATATCCCCAACGGGGAGACCACACGGAAAGCTATATTCACGGACTTCCGATAATCGTAGTCAATCACCGGGAAAACTGTTGTTTCAATTTATCTGCTTTTCAAGGATATGAGTCTCAACTGTCTCCTGTTATCAGAACAGATTATGACAATGAACAGATTATGCCCTATTACTACAAATCGGACATCGACAATCAACAGATAAAAGCCGAATTTACCCCGACATATAGGGCTGCGATCTATCGATTGACATATACTCAAAATAAACCGGGATACCTTATTCTAAATTCCGGGAACGGAGAAATGGAAATCGAAGGAAACTCAATCAAAGGATACCAAAATACTTGGGGAAATACCCGAGTATATATTTATCTCGAAACCGATATTATACCTTCAAAATCCGGAATATTGAAAGACAAAAAACTAAACACCGCACAGACCAAAACCTCTGGAGACAATTCTTGTGCCGTTTTTTGTTTTGACGGTCAAACACAAATAAACGCCAGATACGGAATTTCGTTTATCAGTATAGAACAAGCAAAGAAAAATTTACAAAATGAAATACCCGATTTCAATTTCGACAAAACAAAAAACAACGGACGCAAAATATGGAACGAAGCTTTAGGGAAAATCGAAGTAAAAGGTGGAACTGAAAATGATAAAACCGTTTTTTACACCTCTTTGTACCGTTGTTATGAACGTCCGGTAAATATCAGTGAAGACGGTTACTATTACTGTGCATCCGACCGGAAAGTACACAAGGACGATGGCCATGCCTACTATACGGACGATTGGTTATGGGATACCTACCGGGCAACGCATCCGCTGCGTATATTGATCGATGCAGATGTCGAAAACGATATTCTCGTTTCATTTATCCGAGCTGCAGAGTTATCGGAAAAACAGTGGTTCCCGACATTCCCGGCGATAACCGGAGATTCACGCAGGATGAACTGCAACCACGGTGTTGCAACGATTGCCGATGCATGGGAAAAAGGTCTCCGGAACTTCGATCTGAAAAAAGCTTACGAATACACCCGTAAAGGAATAGAGGAAAAGACTCTTGCGCCATGGTCTTCGGGAGATGCCGGATGGCTCGACCGTTTTTACAAAGAAAACGGATATATCCCGGCTTTGGCTCCGGGAGAAAAAGAAACAGTTCCCGAAGTAAACGGTTTTGAAAAACGCCAGCCGATCCCCGTCACTTTAGGAACAGCTTATGACCAATGGTGCTTGTCGCGAATAGCTGCCGCCTTAAACAAAAAAGATGAATCGGAATATTATCTGAAATGTTCTTATAATTACCGTAACGTTTTTAATCCTCAAACATCGTTCTTCCATCCGAAAGATAAGAATGGAAACTTCATAGAACCGTTCGATTATCGTTTTTCAGGAGGTATAGGCGCACGAGATTATTATGCAGAAAACAACGGATGGACATACCGCTGGGATGTACAACACAATATCGGAGATTTGGTGAATTTAATGGGCGGTGCTGAAAAATTCTCAGAAAATCTCGATCAAACATTCAGCGAATGGTTAGGGCGAAACAAATATGAATTTTATGCCCAATTACCCGATCAAACAGGGAATGTCGGACAATTTTCCATGGCAAATGAACCATCTCTACACATTCCTTACCTATATAATTATGCAGGTAAACCTTGGAAAACACAGAAAAGAATCAGAGACCTCGTACATCAATGGTTCAGAAATGATGTTATGGGTGTTCCCGGAGACGAAGACGGAGGTGGACTTTCTTCTTTTGTAGTCTTTTCTATGATGGGCTTTTATCCGGTTACTCCGGGATCTCCATCCTATAATATCGGAAGCCCGTTCTTCAATGAAATAAAAATAAAATTAAGCAACGGAAAAACATTCTGCATTATCGGAAAATATTGCTCCGAAGAAAATAAATATATACAATCAGCAAAACTGAATGGTAAAGTGTGGGAAAAACCTTGGTTTTCTCATGACGACATAAAAAACGGAGGGAAGCTCGAATTCATAATGGGTGACAAACATAATACCGAATGGGGTAGCGATATGAACAATGTTCCTCCTTCAGCACTCCCCTACCCGAAAAACTAAATTACCAAAATACAAAACAGATATATCTATGAAAACAGGAAAAAAACTTATCCCGATCTTATGCTGTATCGGCATTGCACATTTCTGTTCTGCGCAACAAGTCGAATGGAAATACACTACAAATAGCGACCGATGGCAGGACGAACATAATGTAACTGTCTCTAAAGCTCAAAATCAGGTTAAATATGACGTTCTGATTACATCTTATAAAGAACAGACAATCGATGGTTTCGGAGGGTGTTTCAACGAATTGGGCTGGGATGCGCTTAATCTTCTCGACCCTCAGAAAAAACAGGAAGTACTGAACTCTCTATTCCACCCTACTGAAGGAGTATGTTTTACTTACTGCCGGACAACCATAGGAGGAAACGACTATTCTCGGAACTGGTACAGTTTGAATGATACGGAAGGCGACTTCAAGATGAAAAACTTCAGTATAGAACGAGATAAAGAAGCTCTTATCCCTTATATAAAATCGGCATTAGCAATAAACCCGGACATGAAATTGTGGGCATGTCCATGGAGTCCTCCGACATGGATGAAAACAAACAGACACTATGCAACCAAATCGGGAGACCATAATGATCTTAAAGAAGAAGATCAAGTTCTGGAAGGAGATCACTTCATACAAGAAAAAAAATATCTCGATGCTCATGCTCTTTACTTGTCAAAATACGTCAAAGCATACCAAAAAGAAGGTATAGACATCTCTATGATACAATTCCAAAACGAACCGTATTCACGTCAGCAATGGCCGACTTGTTTATGGACACCCGACGCCATGCGAAACTTCATAGCAAATCATTTAGGTCCGTTGTTCAAAAAAAAGCTTCCGGACGTAGAATTATGGCTCGGTACACTCAACTGTAACCGTATGGAAGACGTAAACCTCGTAATGAGCGATCCTAAAGCTCGGAAATATATCAAAGGTATCGGATTACAATGGGAAGGTAAAGATATTATTGCCGAAATACATCGAAAATATCCCGAAATAAGATTGATGCAGACTGAAAACGAAGCAGGAGGCGGAACTTTTGACTGGGGCGCTGCAGAACATACATTCGATTTGATCAGAAAATATATCGGAGGAGGAGCCAATGCTTATATGTACTGGAATATGGTTTTACAGGATAAAGGGACAAGTACATGGGGATGGAGTCAGAATGCAATGATCGTTATCGACTCAAAAACCAAACAAGTAAATTATACTCCTGAATTTTATGTTATGAAACATCTCAGTCACTATGTAAAACCCGGAGATTATAAACTAAAAACATTGGGTCAGGATGAGAATTTATTAGCCTTCAGAAATAAAGAAGGAAAAACGATAATTCTTGTTGCTAATAAGGAAGATAAAATCAAAAATATGACGGTTTCAATAAACGGGAATGTATTGAATCTAAGTCTCAAACCGAAATCCTTCAATACTTTATCTATAAAACTCTAAAAAAACGATTATGAACACGAAATCAATATATACAGTATTTTTGTCGGTCATTATCAGCGCCGGAGTTTCTGCACAAAAAGTTGAATGGAAATACTCTACTCAAGATAATTACTGGAAAAACGGAAAAGGAATAAAGTGGTCTGACTCCCCTGAAAAAACAGGAGAAGTTATCCGAATATCTGATGAAAAAGCCCAATATATCGATGGTCTGGGCGGTACTTTCAATGAACTCGGATGGGACGCTTTATGTACTTTGCCCGAAGAAAAAAAGAATGAAATTCTTTATAATCTGTTCAGCCCGAAGGAATCCAACTATACCTATTGCAGAATGCCTATCGGAGCCAGTGATTTCGCTATGAATTTCTATTCTCTGAACGATGTTGTCGATGATTTCGATATGATCAATTTCAGTATCGACAGAGACCGGCACATATTGATGCGCTATATCAAAGAAGCTCAGAAAATTCACCCCGGCCTGAAAATCTGGGCATCGCCTTGGTGTCCGCCGGCTTGGATGAAAACCAATAACCATTATGCCAGCGAATATGATAACAGCCCCGTCAATCATAACGGACTACCGCAAAAAAGGGCATTGGAACTGCCTACCACCGGATTTAAGATGCAACCGGGATATTTAGATGCCTACGCCCTCTATTTCACTAAATTCGTTCAAGCTTACGAGAAAGAAGGTATCAAAATCGAGGCTGTAAATATTCAGAACGAGCCTTGTTCGACTCAAAAATACGCCAGTTGTACATGGCGTCCGGAAGATATGGCATATTTTATCGGCAAATTCTTAGGACCGAAATTCGAAAAAGAAAACATTCAGACCGAAATATTCTTCGGAACAATCAACAGGGATAATCCCCAATATACCAAAACCGCACTCGATGATCCCGCCGCATCGAAATATATCAAAGGGGTCGGATTCCAATGGGACGGTAAAGGGGCAATACCTACTATACACAAAGAATATCCTCACCTTAAAATGATGCATACCGAAGCCGAATGCGGTAACGGTTCGAACGATTGGGGTGCGGCTGAGCATACATGGTGGCAAATTAGCCATTATATGAGAAACGGAGCTCGGGTATTTACCTACTGGAACATGATTCTCGACCAAAACGGTATAAGCCCTTGGGGATGGAAACAAAACTCACTGATTACTATCAATACCGAAAACGGAGATGTCACCTATCATCCCGAATTCTATTTGATGAAACATCTGTGCCATTATATCGTTCCCGGTGCTTACCGGTTACAGACTCCGGACAATCAGGAAAACATTCTCGCTTTTGAAAATCCTGACGGAAAAATAACGGTAATGATCGTAAATCGAGAAAATCAGGAGAAAAATATTTCGCTCTCGCTTAAAGGGAAATATCTAAACCTAAAAGTAAGTCCGAAATCATTTAATACATTATCGATATAATCAAACTTAAATTATTCAACATTACATCTATGAATAAAAGATTTTTATCTTTAATGATTTTTTCATTCGCCATTACCGGAGTTTCTGCTCAAAAAATTGAATGGAAATATTCTACACCGAATAACTACTGGGAAACAGAAAAAAACATAAAATGGTCGGATACTCCGGAAAATTCGAGTGAGATAATACCAATTTCAGAGAATAAGGCTCAATATATCGATGGTCTGGGCGGTACTTTCAACGAACTCGGATGGGACGCTTTATGTACTTTGCCCGAAGAAAAAAAGAATGAAATTCTTTATAATCTGTTCAGCCCGAAGGAATCCAACTATACCTATTGTAGAATGCCTATCGGAGCCAGTGATTTCGCCATGAATTTCTATTCTCTGAACGACGTTGTCGATGATTTCGATATGATCAATTTCAGTATCGATAGAGACCGGCACATATTGATGCGCTATATCAAAGAAGCTCAGAAAATTCATCCCGGCCTGAAAATCTGGGCATCGCCTTGGTGTCCGCCGGCTTGGATGAAAACCAATAACCATTATGCCAGCAACTACGATAATGGGACTGTTAACCGAAACGGTCTGCCTCGAGAAAAAGTTTTGGAATTGCCGACTACCGGATTCAAGATGCAACCGGGATATTTAGATGCCTACGCCCTCTATTTCACTAAATTCGTTCAAGCTTACGAGAAAGAAGGTATCAAAATCGAGGCTGTAAATATTCAGAACGAGCCTTGTTCAAATCATAAATTTCCCAGTTGCAATTGGCGATCAGAAGACTTAGCTTATTTTATCGGTAAATTCTTAGGACCGAAATTCGAAAAAGAAAACATTCAGACCGAAATATTCTTCGGAACAATCAACAGGGATAATCCCCAATATACCAAAACCGCACTCGATGATCCCGCCGCATCGAAATATATCAAAGGGGTCGGATTCCAATGGGACGGTAAAGGGGCAATACCTACTATACACAAAGAATATCCTCACCTTAAAATGATGCATACCGAAGCCGAATGCGGTAACGGTTCGAACGATTGGGGTGCGGCCGAGCATACATGGTGGCAAATCAGCCATTATATGAGAAACGGAGCTCGGGTATTTACCTACTGGAACATGATTCTCGACCAAAACGGTATAAGTCCTTGGGGATGGAAACAAAACTCACTGATTACTATCAATACCGAAAACGGAGATGTCACTTATCATCCCGAATTCTATTTGATGAAACATCTGTGCCATTATATCGTTCCCGGTGCTTACAGGTTACAGACTCCGGACAATCAGGAAAACATTCTCGCTTTTGAAAATCCTGACGGAAAAATAACGGTAATGATCGTAAATCGAGAAAATCAGGAGAAAAATATTTCGCTCTCGCTTAAAGGGAAATATCTAAACCTAAAAGTAAAATCAAAATCATTTAATACAATAAATCTATAATCCCACCTGCTTATGACAAAAAAAATGAAATTAATGCGAAAAGCGCTGTCAGGAGTCGGCCTGTTCATGGCCTTAACTCTTCATGCCCAAAACGAACAACCGTTATACAAGGACATGAATGCTCCTATTCATGACAGAGTCATGGATCTTCTTTCCAGAATGACAGTCGAAGAAAAAGTATCGTTAATGATACACAATGCTCCGGGAATTCCTCGGTTAGAGATAGATAAATATTATCACGGTAATGAGGCACTGCACGGGATCGTACGCCCCGGTAAATTTACCGTATTCCCCCAAGCAATCGGTATGGCAGCCTCATGGAATCCCGAATTGATATACAAAATATCGACCGCCATCTCTGATGAGGCCCGAGGAAAATGGAATGCGTTAGGATTAGGGAAAAAGCAACTGGACGGTTCGAGTGACCTACTCTCGTTCTGGTCGCCTACGGTAAACATGGCCCGCGATCCCCGCTGGGGACGTACCCCCGAAACTTACGGGGAAGACCCTCATTTAACAGGAACTCTCGGATGTGCTTTCGTAAAAGGGCTGCAAGGGAATCATCCCAAATACTTGAAAGCCGTAGCTACTCCCAAACATTTTGCAGCAAACAATGAAGAACATAATAGAGCCTATTGTAATGCCGTAATCTCAGAGCGAGATTTACGGGAATATTATTTACCTTCATTCGAAAAATGTATCGTAGAAGGTAAAGCGCAATCCATTATGACCGCATACAACGCTGTTAACGGCATACCTTGTACGGTAAATACTTATCTGATAAAAAAAGTGCTACGTGAAGATTGGGGATTTCAAGGCTATGTAGTAACGGACTGCAGTGCTCCCGCATGGATGGTAACACAACATAAATATGTAAAAGATTATGAAACGGCGGCCGTATTGATGGCTAAAGCCGGATCGGATATGGAATGTGCAGACAATGTTTATACCCAACCTTTATTGAATGCATATTACAATTACCGGGTAAGTGACGCCGATATCGATTCCATTGCTTATCATCTGCTTCGCGGACGGATGTTGCTCGGTCTATTCGATGATCCGGAAAAAAATCCATACAACAAAATAAGTCCGGAAAAAGTCGGATGTAAAGAACATCAGGAATTAGCTCTTGAAACAGCCCGCCAAAGTCTCGTATTGTTGAAAAACGAAAATAACTTCTTACCGATCAATCCGAAAAAAATCAAGTCGATCGCCGTTGTTGGAATCAATGCCGACCGTTGTGAATTCGGAGATTATAGCGGTACGCCGGTTAACGAGTCTGTAACGGTGCTCGAAGGAATAAAAAGATTAGTAGGCGATCAAGTGAAAGTGGTACATGCTCCTTGGGTATCCAGTGCAACAGGATATGAACCTATTAATAAGAGTTTCTTTCCGGACGGATTGAAAGCCGAATATTTCAACAATAAAAATCTGGAAGGAACTCCGGCTGTCCGCACTGAAGAAGAGCTATATTATGACCCGGTAAACAGACCACCAGATCCGTTTCTTCCGAAAGCTCCGATGTCGGCGAGATGGACGGGAGACCTACTCCCGACCGTCTCAGGTGAATATACGCTTACTCTAAAAACCGACGATGGCTGTCGCTTATATTTGGATGACAAAAAACTGATCGATTCATGGGTAGATCGTCCCGCCACAGACGATAAGGTGTTGGTAAACCTCGAAGCCGGAAAAAGATATAAAATCAAAGTCGAATATTTCGACGGCGGAGGAGACTGTTTCGCACGTCTTTACTGGAAAGCTCCCGACCTCGACAGTCGTGATCGTATCAACCTATTCGGCGAAGCAGGTAAAGCGGCTAAAGAGTGTGACATAACCGTTGCCGTATTGGGGATAGACAAATCTATCGAACGCGAAGGTCAAGACCGTTATACGCTCGAATTACCGGCAGATCAACAAGAGTTTATCCGGGAAATATACAAAATAAATCCCAAAACTGTTGTCGTATTAGTGGCCGGAAGCTCGATTGCCATCAACTGGATAGATGAAAATATTCCTGCAATTATCGATGCCTGGTATCCCGGTGAACAAGGAGGAACGGCCGTTGCCGAAGCCCTATTCGGGAAATATAATCCGGGAGGACGTTTACCATTGACTTTCTATAATTCGATGGATGAATTGCCTCCTTTCGATGATTACGCCGTTAAGAAAGGCCGTACATACCAATACTTTACCGGCAAACCGTTATACGAATTCGGATATGGACTCAGCTATACCAAATTCAATTACAGAAAACTGAATATCGCATCAAAACAGGATACGATCAACATACAGTTCTCAATCTCGAATACAGGTAAATACGACGGAGACGAAGTCGCCCAAGTATATGTGCAATATCCCGAGACCGGAACATACATGCCGATCAAGCAACTGAAAGGATTCAAGCGGGTTCACATCAAAAAAGGACAGACCCAAAATGTATCTATTTCAATCCCGAAAAAAGAGCTTCGCTATTGGGATGAAAAAACGAGAAAGTTTGTAACGCCTTCAGGTAATTACATTTTCCAAGTAGGTAGTTCTTCACAAAGAATCAATCTTCAAAAAACTTTTGCTTTATAAAAGCAGATTTTCAGGAAGTTGTGCAAAATAGCGCAACTTCCTGAAATAAAACAAAATAAAGAATAACGTAATTCAAATTAAAATGTAATTACAATGAAAAAAAGATTATTGTTTATTTCGTTGCTGGCTGTAGCGATCGCAGGAATATCCGCTTCTTCAGTCTCCGGTGCAAATGCTAAAAAGAAGAAAAAAAGTACTCCGGTAACCTTAGGTCCTAATCCTTTTATCACACACATGTTCACAGCAGACCCGTCGGCTCATGTATGGAAAGACGGACGCTTATACGTTTATCCCTCCCACGACATAGATCCTCCTCGCGGATGTGATTTGATGGACCGTTACCATGTCTTTTCTACCGATGATATGGTAAACTGGAAAGATCACGGAGAGATTTTAAACTCGAGCCAAGTGCCTTGGGGACGTCCCGAAGGCGGTTTTATGTGGGCTCCCGACTGTGCGTATAAAGACGGTACATATTACTTTTATTTCCCTCATCCGAGCAGTTCTGACGTACATTGTTCATGGAAAGTCGGAATCGCAACAAGCAAGCATCCGGCAAAAGATTTTAAAGTACAAGGATATATCAAAGGCATTGACGATGCTTGCGGAATGATCGATCCCTGCGTATTTATCGATGATGACGGACAGGCTTATCTTTATCATGGCGGTTGTGGCAGAATCATCGGCGCCAAAATGAAAGACAATATGATGGAACTGGCGGAAAAACCCCGAAGTATGGAAGGACTGAAAGATTTTCATGAAGGAGCTTGGGTACATAAAAGAAACGGAATTTATTATCTGATGTATTCCGACAATGTCCCCCATCCCGAAGGTAACCGATTGGTTTATGCTACCAGTACAAATCCATTAGGGCCATGGACCTACCAAGGTGTGATTCTGGAAGCAACAGGTTCGGGAACAAGTCATGGTTCTATCGTAGAATACAAAGGCGAATGGTTTCTCTTTTATCACAACAGCGACCTTTCCGGTGGAAAACCGGAATTACGTTCCATTTGTGTAGACAAACTGTATTACAATCCCGATGGAACTATTCAATTAGTAAAACAAACCAAAGGGACTCCTAAAAAATAATAGGATTCAATACGAATAAAATAACAAAAATTACACTCACTATCATCTTCAGATACCGGATATAACCTCTATTTAGGAAAGTATCCGGTATTTTCTCTAAATAAAGATAAAACATATGACCCAAAAGTTATTTCTTTCTCTTTTTTCAATCTTTCTCTTTTTAAATGGATACGCTAAGAATCGAGAAATCATGCCTCTCGATAAAGAATGGTTATTTCAAAAAAAAGATATAACCGAGCCCATCCAAATCTATACATCATGGGATACCGTAAATATTCCTCACGATTGGGCTATAAACGGACCTTTCGATCTAAATCAAGACATGCAATTCGTGCAAGTCATTGAAGATGGTGATAAAGAAGCAAAACTCCGCACCGGAAGAACGGGAGCATTACCCGCCACCGGAATGGGACAATATCGGAAAGAATTATTTTTACCTGTAGAAAAATCTACACAAAGAGTATATATCGAATTCGATGGAGTAATGAGCAATGCAAAAATTTATCTAAATGGAGAGTATATAGGAGAGCGTCCTTATGGATATTCTTCGTTCTCATTCGACCTAACTGATCATTTTAAATTCGGTAAAAAAAACATTTTGGATGTGACAGTAGAAAACAAACCTGAAATGTCCCGATTTTATACCGGAGCAGGTATCTATCGTCCTGTCAGATTAATATGCACTTCTCCTATACATGTAGCCCATTGGGGAACATTCATTTGCACACCCGAGATCTCTACAAAGAAAGGATCGGTATCAATAAAAACCAACATAAATGCATTCACTGAAAAAAAAGGAAAAATAAAACTGATTACAGAGATATATGACCCTTCAGGTAAATGCGTATCTTCTGTAAGCTCATCAAAAGATATAATGTCCACTCTTCTATTCGAGCAAAACTGCACAGTAAAAAAACCCGCGCTATGGGATACAGAACATCCACATCTATATACAGCGGTATCTAAAGTATATTTTAACGGTGAACAAACAGATATATATAAAACGACATTCGGATTTCGTACAATAAAATTTGATAAAGACAAAGGGTTTTTCCTCAATGAAAAAGCGACAAAAATAAAAGGAGTATGCCTGCATCATGATTTAGGACCATTAGGAGCAGCCGTAAATCTCAGAGCGACCGAACGCCAATTGGAGATAATGAAAGAAATGGGTTGTAACGCTATACGTACCAGCCACAATCCTCCATCTATTGAACTTCTTGAATTATGCGATAAAATGGGACTTATGGTACAGGTAGAAGCTTTTGACGAGTGGAAAAACGGAAAATGCGTAAACGGATATAATACTCTGTTCGATAAATGGGCGGAAAAGGACCTGACCGACCTGATTCGTCGCGACAGAAATCACCCATGTGTCATTATGTGGAGTATCGGTAATGAATTACGCGAACAAGATCAAAAAGAAGGCGGTCAGATAGCGCGTTTTCTCTCAGATATAGTACACCGGGAAGACCCCACCCGTCCCTCTACGGCAGGCTATAATAACCATATCGGTGCTATTATAAACGGTCTTGCAGATGCTGTCGATCTTGTCGGATTCAATTACAAACATTACGACTATCAAACCCAACATGAGAATCATCCTGAATATATTTTATACGGAAGTGAAACCAGCTCGGCTGTAAGTTCACGCGGAGTCTACAAATTCCCGGTAAAAGACAACTGGACTCCTTGGTATAATGACTATCAAATATCAAGTTATGATATGGATTATGTCCCTTGGGGTAGTGCTCCTGATACAGAATTCGAAAAACAGGATGACAACGAATTTCTTTTAGGTGAATTCGTATGGACAGGTTTCGATTATCTGGGAGAACCTTCTCCATACGGCGAAGGTGCGCCATCCCGCAGCTCTTATTTCGGGATAGTAGATCTGGCAGGGTTAAAAAAAGACAGATATTATTTATACCAAAGCCAATGGAGCAACAAACCGGTTTTACATGTTATGCCTCATTGGACATGGCCTGACCGCTTAGGACAAGAAGTTCCTATTCAATGCTACACAAACTATCCTGAGGTAGAGCTATTTGTCAATGGGAAAAGTATGGGAACAAAAAGGAAAGATAAAAGCCAAAAATTTCTACGTTATCGAATGAGATGGGACAATATCATCTATCAGCCCGGAGAAATAAAAATCATTGCAAAAAATGAAAAAGGTGAACCATGTGAAGAACGCATCATAAAAACAGCAGGAAATCCTGATAAAATATATCTAAAAGCCGATCGCGACACTTTATTAGCCAATGGAAAAGATTTATCTTTTATAACCGTAGAAATACAAGATAAAGAGGGTAACTTATGTCCACGTGATGCATCTTTACTTTTTGTAAAAGTAAACGGTAACGGAAAATTAAAAGCTCTATGCAACGGAGATGCAACCGATCTTATTCCCTTTACATCAAATTACATGCGAGTCTTTAATGGAAAAATGGTTATTATTGTCGAATCTAAAGATAAAACCGGAGAGATCAATATCGAAGTTTCCGGTGAAAGATTAAAAACTTCTTTCTATAAGTTAACATGTCAACAATAAGAACTTCTTAAAATAAACAAAAGAGGGTGTATCAAAATTGAGAAGATTTGATACATCCTCTTTTTCCCTTTGTTAAGTCTTAAAATTTATTAGGCAGCCATATTTAAAGAGTATCTCTTAAATCTTTGATTTTTCGCATATAGAATTATGGGAATAGCCATAAATTGGTTTTGTTTTGGACAATATCCTCCCTTGATGGCTTTTTTTGCCATTATTGAGCACATTTTCTTTAGATTGAAGGCAATGGCAAAGAAGGCAAGGTCCATTTCAACCTTGTCTATTCCAAAATGCCGGAAGCGTTTATATGCCATGTCGTATTTCATCTGTCCGAAGACGGCTTCCGGCTCTATGCACCGCCGTCCCCGGTATCTGATCCCTTCTTCTGATGTGAGCCTCTCCCCGGCTTTCCTCCGATATTCGTTCAGCCGGTGATTGACTTCGATAATCCTGTTCCCCTTAGCCTTGAAACAACTTCCATGAAGCGGGCATCCTTCACATCGGCGGGCCTTGTAGCGTGCGCTTTCAGTGACATATCCGCTTTCCGTCCTTGACCGTGCCGTACCGATACGTTTCATGTGTTGTCCCATCGGACAGACGTAATAGTCACCTTCGGCATTGTAGTATAAAGATTGCGGACTGAACGGGTTGGGCTCATAGTGCATCCGCTGTTCGCGGTGGAACCAATTGTATTTCACATAGGCGGCAATGCCGGCTTCATCCATGAACCGGTAGTTCTCTTCCGAACCGTAGCCGGAATCGGCAACCGCCTTGCCCGGCAGTTTATGGTAACGTTCGGCAAACGAGTTGAAGAACGGGATCATGGTCAATGTATCCCCGGGGGATTGAAACAGGCCGAAGTCAAGAATGAACTGATTCTCCGTTCCTATCTGAAGGTTATAACCCGGTCTGGTCTGCCCGCTGTTCATCGCATCCTCTTTCATGCGCATGAACGTGGCGTCAGGATCGGTTTTGGAACAGGAGTTGCGCTCGCCAAGGATGCGCAGCTTTTCGTCATATCCTTCAAGTTTGCTGGCATGTTCCTTGAGTTGCCTTATCTGTCTCTCTTTTTCTTTCCGATGACGCTTTTCCTGCTTTGTTGCCGCTTCAGGTTCTTTCCCAAAAGACCGGTTGAGTTCATCGGCAATATCCATGAGGTCTGCCGGTGTGAAATCCTGTCCGTTTTCCTCCCGGGCGTTGTCCTGTGCTATGGCTTCATCTATCTGTTCGAGAAGAGCCTTGATCTTCTCCATCAGCTTGGCACGGTTACTCTCGGTAGTCTTGCGCCATACAAAAGTATATTTGTTGGCCTTCGATTCGATTTTTGTACCGTCAATATATTCCACGTCAAGAGTGATGAATCCTTTTTCCGCCAGTATTATCACCAACTGTGTGAATACATGGTTGATTTCCTCTTTCACACGGTTGCGGAAGCGGTTGATGGTGTTGAAGTCCGGCTGTTCATAACCCGCCAGCCAGATAAAATGGATGTCACGCTTAAGGGCGGACTCTATCTTACGGCAGGAATAAAGGTTGTTCATGTAGCCATAAATCACGGCCTTGAGCATCATCTTCGGATGGTATGGACTGCGACCGCGCTCTTTATAAAGTTTGCGGAAGTTTTCCAGCTTGAGGTTATCAATTACCGCGTCAACCACGCGCACAGGGTCATTGTCCGCAATGTCCTTGTCAAGACGCTGGGGAAAAAGAATCGTTTATTTGGGATTGTAATCCCGAAAGTGTATCTTTGCTGACATATATATGATTGTATGTCATAAAGATACAAAATTTTTATGATAGGGCAAAGCCTTGGCTTGGGAAAGTCGGGGCTTTGTTTCATTATATGCATTCTTTACCGATGGATATGAAAAGAGGATGTATCGGAATTTTAATACACCCTCTATTATTCTGATTATATTCCAAATCAACCTTCAAAAAAATAAATATTATTTTTCCGATACTTTCTTAAGGATCATCACCAAATGATTCCAGAACTTTTCAACAGCAGGAATATGCATTTTTTCATCCGGAGAATGAACGCCTCGCAATGTAGGCCCAAAAGAAATCATGTCTAAATGCGGATATTTCGTTAAGAAAAGACCACACTCCAAGCCTGCATGAATCGCCTTTACCTCTGGAGTTACATGATATAATTCTTCATAAGCAGCCACCGCAATATTCAATATCTCAGATTTAAGATTTGGTTTCCAGCCGGGATAACCTTCCCCATGAGTAGCCACTGCTCCTGCCAATGTAAACACGCTTTCTACACGGCAAGCGATTTCTTGCTTCAAAGATTCTACCGAACTGCGCTGGCTGGTAGCAACAACGATCTGATCCTCTCCTACCATTTTCACAGAAGCTAAATTGGTCGAAGTCTCGACAAGTCCGGGAATATCACGACTCATAGATATTACACCATGAGGACAAGCATTCAAAGCATTTATCAAAGCAAAAGTCGTTTGACGGTCGATACAACGATCCTGATGCTCTTCCGACTCCATCGTAATTTTCATATTCGGTTCTACAGCAGACAATTCTTCTTCGATAATCGAGTGGAAAAGATTCAAATCTACCCGAATTTTTTCTTTTTCATTTTTAGGAACACCAATAATAGCCGATGCTTCACGAGGAATTGCATTCCGCAAATTCCCACCTTCGATATGACATAGAACCATATCATATTTCTTAGAACATCTGCATAAGAAACGGGCTAAAATTTTATTGGCATTACCCAATCCTTTATTGATATCACTACCCGAATGACCGCCTTGCAAGTTAGAAATACTTACCCGAAAATAGAAATAATCGGCAGGAGTCATCGTGGGTTTATAGGTAAATGTCGAAGTAGTATCTATCCCTCCGGCACAGCCTATGAAAATTTCCGCTTCATCTTCAGAATCGAGATTAAGCAAATAGTCTCCCGAAATAAAACCTTCTTTCATTCCAAAAGCCCCTGTTAATCCGGTTTCCTCATCTACGGTAAACAGTGCTTCCAAAGGACCATGCTGCAAATTATCCGAAGCTAATACGGCCAACGATGCTGCCATTCCTATTCCGTTATCTGCCCCTAAAGTCGTACCTCTGGCACGTACCCACTCTCCGTCGATATATGTTTCTATCGGATCATTTTCAAAATCGTGAATAACATCTGAATTTTTCTCGCATACCATATCCATATGCGACTGTAAAATTACTCCAGGAGACGATTCAAATCCTTGAGTCGCAGCTTTAGATATAACAATATTTCCCGTTACGTCTTCTTTTGCATCCAAGTGATGCTCCCGTGCAAAATCCAACAAAAAAGCACGTATCTTTCCTTCTTTCTTCGAAGGTCTGGGCACTTTTGTTATCTCATCAAAATAGTGCCAGATCAACTCCGGCTTTAAATCCTTTACATCCATAGTTTTCTTTATAAAATGTTATAATCTTGAAATTATTTTTAAATCACTCTAAAAAATATACCGCATCATCCTGATACACTGTTCTCTTTCCGCCTATTTATGTCCCGTTTTTTCCTTGACCACATACCGGAAATAATGTTAAAAATATCTGTTTATCCGATATAATAGCCAAAATACGAGCGAGAATCCTGTTAAATCAGAGTTTCTTCTTATATTTGCAATACAAATATAATCAAAATGTGGAATACGATACTTCTTACTATGGCGATTGTTGCTTTGGCATTTATTCTTTTAGGAATAAAGGTAATATTCGTTAAAGGCGGCAAATTTCCGAACACACATATCGGAGCAAACAAGGAGATGAAAAAAAGAGGTATTTCATGCGCATTATCAACCGACTCTGTCGATCGTAGCAGGAAGCAATTGGCAGACTTATTAAAAGAAAAGTAAAACATAAGTTAGTAATAAAATTCAAAGTTATGAAGATTAGCAGACCCTTTATTCATTCTGTTTTAGCATTCGCTATTGTTATGTTGTTTGTTCAGTGTAACAAAAAAAATAATACGACTGAAAAATCAGCTAAAACACCTGCTGCCCAAACCACCTCTATTTCAGGCAAATTACCTATCGCATACGTTAATATAGATTCGCTATTACAAAAATATAACTATGCAAAAGATTTAAATGAATCGTTATTACGTCGTGCTGAAAATTCACGCGCCAATGTTAACGAGAAAGGCCGCCAATTAGAAAAAGAAATGGCCGAATTCCAGAGAAAATATCAGAATAACGCATTTCTTTCTCAAGAACGCCTGCAACAGGAACAACAACGGTTAATGAAAAAACAACAAGAATTGCAAGAATATATTCAGCGTCTCGAAGATGAAAATATGCGCGAACAGCAAAAAATGCTGAGCCAAATGAATGACTCCATCATCAACTTTATTCACGAATACAATAAAGACAAAAAATACGAGGCCATTCTTAACAATGCCAGTACGCTTTATATAGATCCGTCTTATGATATCACAAACGAAATAGTAGATCTGTTAAATAAACGATACGTAAAAAAATAAGAATAGATTTTTTATAAAAAGAACGCGGTACAAAATATGTATCGCGTTTTTATTATTCCTATTATTCCCTCATGTAAATTCCGGAAACAAACCTGCCCGATTTTAAACCCGAAGCTCTTGCCGAATAAAACAAATCATTATGAATTTTGGTACATAAACCGGCAATTTCAATATGTTTTTCCACTACACCGGCACTACACAAGTCGGTATGGTTAGCTTTCCATAAATCGATATGATATTTTCCCGTAACAGGATGCCGAGCACTTAACTCATCTATATTGGAATATGAGCTTCTAAATGCTTCATATACTTCATCTCCGACCTCGAACTGTTCATATCCTATCGACGGACCTACTGCCGCATAAATATCGGCAGACAAAGAACCGAAATGGAGAAACATACTCCTGATTGTTACAGAAACAATATGCTGCACAGTTCCTCTCCACCCGGCGTGTATTGCAGCAATACACTTCTTAACAGGATCATATAACAATACCGGAACACAATCGGCAGTAGTCACACCGATACAAACTTCAGGTATATTCGTAATTAAAGCATCCGCTTGAGAAACGGCTTCTTTTTGCTCATCAGAAGACATCTTCAAGAAGTGTTCATCGACAATTGCAATTCCATTGCCATGCACCTGACGAGGAAGAATAAAATGTCCCGGAGCAATACCGAGCGTCTCTCTAAGCATATTTCTGCGTTCCAATACACGGGACACAGCTTCTCCGGAGTGTACTCCTAAATTAAAAGATGAGTAAGTATCCCCTTCAATAACGCCATTACGAGTCGTAACAAAATTAAAAATGTCATCAAACGAATTTAACAATTCGAAAGACAACATTTCTATATCTCCTATTTTTATCGATTTCATTCGTCCCAATCATATTCCTCATAAGACTCTTCTTCCTCATCGTCATCATCACCGGCCAGCAACAGTTCATCTTCCTCTTTCACACGATGACTGAGATCCAGATTACGATGAGTCAACGAAGCGACCTTATTATCCTCCTTATTCAGTTCCTCCCACAAAATATCCTTTAATTCGGTAATTCCCTGTCCTGTCACCGAAGATATAAATACATAAGGAATACTCGGAAGATCGGCTTTCAATGCCTCCGTAAGTTCTTCATCCAACATATCCGACTTAGTAATAGCCAACACCCGATGTTTATCTAATAGTTCAGGATTGAAATTCGCTATTTCATTCAATAATATTTCATATTCTTCCCGAATATCTTTCGAGTCTGCCGGAATCATAAATAACAATAAAGCATTTCGTTCTATATGCCGAAGAAAGCGTAAACCTAACCCTTTCCCTTCACTCGCACCTTCTATAATACCCGGAATGTCGGCCATTACGAAAGAACGGTTATCTCTGTACGAAACAATCCCCAAATTAGGTTCTAATGTTGTAAAAGGATAATCTGCAATCTTAGGTTTCGCTGCAGAGACTACCGATAAGAGTGTAGATTTTCCCGCATTAGGAAAACCGACCAACCCGACATCCGCCAACAATTTCAATTCCATTATGACAGCCTTTTCTATTGCCGGCTCTCCGGGCTGCGCATAACGGGGTGTTTGATTCGTTGCCGAACGGAAATGCCAATTTCCCAATCCTCCACGACCTCCTTTCAGTAAGACAACCTCTTCTCCGTGTTCTGTTACCTCGCAAAGAAACTCTCCTGTCTCGGCATCGAACACAACCGTACCACACGGTACTTCTATGATCTGGTCTTCTCCATCCTTTCCGAAACTACGGCTTGCGCCACCCGAACCACCATGACCGGCATACACATGCCGCGAATATTTGAGATGCAGAAGAGTCCAATAATTCCTGTTGGCCCTTAATATTACATGACCGCCTCTACCTCCATCTCCCCCGTCAGGACCACCTTTGGTAATAAACTTCTCACGATGCAAGTGTGCAGAGCCTGCCCCACCCTTACCGGAGCGACAATATATCTTGACATAATCAACAAAATTAGATTCGGCCATAAATTTTTTATTTTACGATTTTTATTTATAAATCAATCTTTTAAAGTGCAAAGATAATGCTTTTTCGACCGTTTATTCAAAACAGACAAAAAAAGAGGCTGCAACTCATCGCAATACGCTCTGAATACAGCCTCTCTAAAATTTTCGCTTATTATAGGTTATCTATCTCTTTTTCAATAGCTGCAAAGATAGATTCGATAGTTCCCATTCCGTGAATAGCTTTATATTTCTTTTCATTTATATAATAATCTTTCAACGGAGTAGTTTGATTGTGATATACGTCCAAACGGCTCTTTATTGTTTCGAGGTTATCGTCCGAACGACCGGATACCTGACCACGTTTAATCAAACGGTCTATCAATTCCTCCTCTTCAACCTCAAGGCCTATGACAGCAGAAACCTCTGCTCCCCGTTCTTTCAACATGGCTTTCAAAGCTTCGGCTTGAGGAATCGTACGAGGGAATCCGTCAAAAATAACACCGTTTTTCGTTTCTTCATTCGAATCCAGCACTTTCGCTAACATATCGATAATGAGTTCATCCGGAACTAATTGTCCTTTGGAAATGTAACCTTCTGCTATTTTCCCCAATTCCGTACCGTTTTTCATTTCAGCTCTCAAAACATCACCCGTAGAGATGTGAAACAAGCCGTACTTTTTAATAATCATATCGCTCTGAGTTCCTTTTCCTGATCCCGGAGCTCCAAAAATTACAATATTCAACATACTTATATCGGTTTATTTGTGCACTTTATTGTCACCTTTTCACCGTATTAAAATTTTAAGGTCAAAGATTATTAATCCGCAATCACATAAATATCTTTCAAATTACGCCCCTGTTCGTCATAATCCAATCCATAACCCACGATAAAATCATTAGGTATCTCAAGAGCCGCATAGTCAACATGTACATCGCATTTCAACGCTTTCGGTTTAAAAAGCAGAGTCGCGATTTTCACCTGTTTCGGTTCTCTTTCTTTTAGCTGATTAATAATCCGCTGCATCGTGAAACCAGTATCGATAATATCCTCAACGACTATCACCGTACGGTCTTTAATATCTTCATCCAATCCATGAATAATTTTTACGACACCAGTCGACTGCGTACCAGAATAAGATTTCATGCGCATAAATGTGATTTCGCTTTCGATCGTTATTTCTCGTAAAAGATCCGCCGCAAAGACAAATGCACCGTTCAAAACGCAGATAAACAGAGGATTTTCTCCGGCTAATTCGTTATTGATACGAGCAGCTATCTTTTCTATAGCAGCTTTAATTTCCTCTCGCCGAATATAAGGCCTGAATGTTTTGTCTTTAATCTGAATAGTGTCCATCGAATCTTGGATATGTAATGAATTTATAGTCGGCAAAGGTATAACAAATATACCTATTGTAAAAAATAACCGACTATTTTTCTCTTCAGACAAATGAATTTTTAAACTATTTCACCCCGTGCATTTTCCCGGTAAGCCATTTGCTGACTGCCAACAAAAATAACCCAAGTAAAATCGATGTAACCGCAATCACAGCGAAAATACTCATTGCTCCCAACGATACGAAAAACGAAGCGATAAAGCCGGCTGTGATATTCGCAAAGAAACTGCTCAACATCCAGACACCCATCATCAGAGACGCCAGTCTGACCGGAGATAATTTCGATACCATAGAAAGACCTATCGGGGACAAACAAAGCTCTCCCATCGTATGCATCAGATAAGTACCCAAAAGCCACAATAAATTAGCTTTTACAAGAACCGAAGCATCGTCTCCGCCACGTTGCCATACAGCCCCGAGCATCAAAACGAATCCTAATCCCAACAAAATCATCCCCATAGCCATTTTTATCGGTATAGAAGGATTCTTTCCTCTCTTAGAAAGAAATCCCCAAAACATAGAGAATAGAGGAGCTAACAGAATAATGAAAACAGGATTTACCGACTGAAACCATTCTGTCGGAATAACAAATCCTAAAACATTCCGATCAATGTATTTGTCGGTATAAAGGGTGAGCGAACTACCAGCCTGTTCAAATCCGGCCCAAAAGAAAATGCAAAAAGCTACAAGAATAAATATAACCATTGTTCTATCCTTTTCCTCTTTGGTCAACGGCTCTTTTTCCACATTCCCGTCTTCATCCTTTTTTAACGCCGGTTCTTTACAAAGATCGCCGAGAAAACGGTTCGACAAGAAATTATAACATATCTGTCCCAACATCATTCCGAGTCCGGCAGCAACAAACCCCCAACGATACCCGTAAGTAATAGCCAAATAACCCGTAATCAAGGGTGCTATAAGCGCCCCGACATTAACCCCCATATAAAAAATCGTATAGGCAGAATCTTTTCTCGGATCATCAGGTTTATACAAGTCTCCGACGATGACCGCAATATTCGGCTTAAAAAAGCCGTTTCCAATAATCAGCAAAAATAACCCCAACGACAGGAATACAGGATCGGCTTTCGCGGCCAAACAGAATTGCCCGATCATCATCGTAATACCTCCGATCGTTATCGATTTTCGTTGTCCTAAATAATTATCGGCAAGCCAGCCTCCTATCAACGGAGTGAAATAAACAAATCCTGTAAAAAAGCCATAAATAAGACTCGCATGCCTGGCATCGAAACCCAAGCCTCCCTCCATTGCCGTCTTGGTCAAATACAAAATAAGCATGGCCCTCATGCCATAATAACTAAAACGCTCCCACATCTCCGTAAAGAACAGAAGGTACAGACCTTTTGGATGTCTCGTTATACTCGTACTCATAAAAAATAGCTATCTTTGTTGATATTTGAGTGGCGAAATTAGACAAAAGTTCTATATTTATCCAATTTTAAACGATTTATTTTGTAATTATCTTTTTTACATTGCAAAATTCAATACAAAATGAAAATATTCTTTACAAACGAAACAAAGAAACTCGATCGGTTTACTATTGAAAATGAGCCGATCAAGTCTATTGATTTAATGGAACGGGCTGCATCATCCGTTACATTCGAAATCATATCCCGATGGAAACGCAACACACCGGTTGTCGTTTTTGCAGGTCCTGGAAATAACGGAGGTGATGCTCTTGCAGTTTCCCGAATGCTGATAGAAGAAGGCTATACACTGGACATATATTTATTTAATCCGCTTCAAAAATTATCACAAGACTGTCTCAAAAACAGAGACCGGCTGCAAACAATAGAAGGGCTGAAATTTTCAAAATCGGTAAAACCATCCGATTCGACAAACACATTCCCTCACAACGGCTCACACTTCACGGAGATTACAAACGAATTTATCCCTCCGACACTGACTAAAGGAACACTTGTTATAGACGGATTATTCGGATCTGGATTGAGCAAACCTCTTTCCGGAGGATTCGGGTCTGTCGTACAATATATCAATTCTTCCGATGCAACTGTCGTGTCTATTGATCTGCCATCAGGACTTTTCGGGGAAAACAATACAGAGAACATTCCCCGAAATATCGTTCAAGCAGATCTTACGATCACATTTCAATATCCCAAATTAGCGTTCATGTTTGCCGAAAACGAACAATTTACCGGAGAATGGAAAATTGTCGATATCGGTATTCACCCTGATATTATCGAACAGACCGAAACTAAATATTATTATATCGAACCGGATGAAGCTGCTCGTATGATAATGAAGCGAAGCCGCTTTGTAAGCAAACATAATGTAGGACATACCCTATTAATTGCCGGAAGCAAAGGAATGATGGGAGCAGCAGTACTGGCAGCAAAGGCCGCACTACACACAGGAGCAGGACTGGTATCGGTTTTGTCGGCTGCTTGTGGAGAAAAAATTCTCCAAACAAGCGTACCTGAAGCGTTATTCATTGCAGATGAACAAGATTCTCATATTTCCGATATAGTTTTAAACAGATCTTATTCTGCAATTGCCGTCGGTCCTGGCTTAGGTCGCCACGAAGAAACCGCCCGGGCATTCTACAAATTGCTCGGACAAATAAAACGTCCGATAGTATTGGATGCTGATGCACTCAACCTATTGGCTGGACATACGGAACTGATTGAAAATCTTCCGAAAAACACTATTCTAACCCCTCATCACTTGGAATTCGACCGATTATTCGGGAAAAATGACACTTCTTACGAGCGACTGAACAAAGCACGGGAAATGGCTATTCGTTACCACATAATCATTGTCCTAAAGGGTGCTAATACCGCTATCATCACACCTAAAGGCGATGTACTCTTCAACAGTTCGGGAAATGCCGGAATGGCTACTGCCGGGAGCGGAGATACTCTGACCGGGATGATCACAGGATTATTGGCTCAAGGTTACCACCCGATACCGGCTGCAATCTTAGGCGTTTTTCTTCACGGAATGGCGGGAGATCTGGCAGCAGAGAAAGATTCTCAAGAATATATAACTGCGAGAGATATCATTTCTCAAATAGGACAAGCCTACAAAAAACTGCACAATTACAGAGTTTAATCTGATAATCAGTATTTTCATTCACAAATTAATTTTATATTTGCATGTGGGTAAAATTCGCATAATGAATAAAAAAATGACTAATATGAAAAAAGGAATCATATCTCTCTGTTTACTCTGCACTATAAGTGCCTTTGCCCAGGAAACAACAAAACTGACGGCCGGAAAGCATAATGAATACGGACTGATTTACTCATTGCCAAAGACGGTTTTCGATATAGAGGTCGTAGCTACCCAAACAATCGTAAAAGCCGGCCCATATTATAAATATGCAGAAAAATATCTGGGTGTACCGGTCAGTATCACCGAGGACAAATCTTCATGGAAATTAGATAAAGCAACGATCAGCAGCTATGGAATAGCGGACAAGGATCAACAATATTTAGTTCAATTCAAATCGGGAAGCACGCCCTATATGTTTCTAAATAAAGACGGTTTACTATTATCGGTAAATACCGATCCTCTGCCCGATAACGCAATATCAAACACTCAAGGGAAAAAGAAAACAGCATCTCCATTAGAGAATAATGAATATGCTTCTGTTCTTACCGAAGAAATGCTGATTTCGGGTTCTACAGCCAAAATGGCAGAGGTAGCAGCCAAACAGATTTACCGGATACGAGAAAGCCGGATGGATCTCTCGACGGGTGACTCCGACCAAAAACCGGCAGACGGAGAAGCATTAAAACTTATGTTACAACAATTAGACGAGCAAGAAAGAAACCTCACGGCTTTGTTCATGGGAACGACTCAAACGCAAACTATCGTAAAACATTTCACTTGGATTCCACAAGGAGAAACCGCCAATGAAGTAGTTTTCCGTATTTCAGACATATCAGGAATAGTAGGGAAAACCGATCTTAGCGGAGACCCTATTTACATAAATCTCAAGATTACCGAAAAAGGAGAACTCCCGGTAGATGCAAAAGGGAAAGTCAAAGAAATGCCGAAAGGAGCTTTAGCTTATAACATTCCCGGAAAGGCCAAAGCCTCTTTAACGTACAATGGGAAAAATATTTTCTACGGAGAATTTCAAGTTGCCCAATTCGGTGTCGTTTTCGGATTAGCTCCTAACATGTTCGATAACAAAAAAGCTCCGGCTCATGTGACTTTTTATCCTGAAACCGGAGCAATCCGCGAAATAGGACAAACCAGTGACAAATAACTAAAATCAGGACGTATGAAGAATTTATTAATTGTATTGTGTATTCTCCCTGTTATCTTTGGGATCAGTTGTTCCAATACACCGCAAACAGAAAGCACAGGAAATACTGTCTTAGAAAATATATTATCTCGAAAAAGCGTTCGTGATTTTATCGGCAAAAAAGTCGAAAATGAAAAAATAACGATATTATTAAAAGCCGGAATGGCTGCTCCCTCAGGGAGAGATCTTCGGCCTTGGGAACTGATCGTAATACAAAACCGTTCTACTCTCGATTCAATGGCTGCGGAGTTGCCTTATGCAAAAATGCTGAATAAAGCACCAATGGCTATCATCGTATGCGGAGACTCTATTCGCTCTTCTTACTGGTATCTCGATTGTTCGGCAGTTTCAGAAAACATCTTATTAGCAGCAGAATCTCTCGGACTGGGTGCGGTCTGGACTGCCGCTTATCCGTATGAAGACCGCATAAGCACGGTACGGAAATATACAAATATTCCCGAAAATATCATTCCGCTTTGTGTTATACCGGTCGGTTATCCGAATGGGACGCAATCGCCTAAAAATAAATTCGATGAAAAGAAAATCCATTACGAAAAATTCCAATAAATTTTCAAATTAATAAATAGATTATCAAAGCCCATTTATTTACATTTACAGTACCTGAATATGCACTGATTTATATCATGATATTCAGGTACTGTAAATATTAAAAAATACAAATCTTAGAGCCTGACTATTTTTCTCAAGTACTAAAGTTTTACAACTTGCTGCAATCGGATATCTTCAGAAGAAGCTCCTACCATAAAAACATAATTTCCTGACGGAGTAAAAAACTCACCTTTCCTCTCATTCCATATACGCAATTCTTTTTTAGGTACGGTAATAGTAACCGGAAGAGTTTTCCCTTTAGCAATATGTACTCGTTCAAAGCCTTTCAACTGTTTTATAGGGACTTTCACTCCTATTTCAGGGAACTGCACATAAACCTGAGCGACTTCATCCCCATTATACTTTCCGCTATTCTTTATCGTAAATGACAGACGCACATTTTCGGCATCTTGATCGACAGACAACTTACGATAATCAAACTTTGTATAGCTCAATCCGTAACCGAATGCATATAAAGGCTTACCGGTAAAATACATATATGTTCGGTTCTTTTGAACGGCATAATCATCAAAAGGAGGAAGATCGTCCAATGAGCGGTAATAGGTAAGCGGCAAGCGTCCGGCAGGATTATAATCCCCGAACAAAGCTTCGGCAACGGCTGTTCCTCCTTGCTCTCCGGGATACCATGCATTAAGAATCGCAGGGACATGTTCGTCCATCCAATTTACAGCTAAAGAGCTGCCGGCAACCAACACGACTGCCATTTTGGGATTCAACTTATAAGCTTCTTCAATAAAAAGTTCCTGATCTTTAGGCAATTCAATATGGTCACGATCACGACCTTCCCGTTCAATAGATTTATTGATACCCATGACGGCAATCGTCATATCGCATTCCTGAATAGCCTTTTTAGCATCTCCATAAAGATCGAGAAGAGCCTTTTTCTCAAAATCGGGAGTACGCCAATATAATTTAGCCGAAGCTTCTCCAGCATTATCGAAATACTCGGCTACCAAACGATACTTTTTGTCTTTTTCTAATGTCACGACTACGCTATCGGTTGTCAACCCTCTATTTTTCCACGAATCGATCACCATCTTATCGTCTATATACAAACGACATCCGTCATCCGTCGCAAAAGCAAGAGTATACTTTCCTGAAACAGACGGGACTAAATCACCACTCCATCGAATCGATAACGGAGATTCGGGCAGGAACGGGTCAGGAGCTTGATTAGCCGGCTCGAAATTGATATTTTCATCAGTACGCACTTGAGGAGTTCCCTGTAAATGTTTATTATTATAATATTCAGCTTTCAATCCGTTCGGAAAATTCGCTTTAGTGATCATTTCATATCCTGAAGATGAAGATTTCCAAGGAGCATAAACGATTTTTATATCATCTCCTACTCGATTTCGGATTCCGTCCAAAACAGACACCGGAACATTTACCGGTTTCCCGCTGTAATCTCCGAATTCACAATTTCCGGCATTAATCCCGACCACAGCAATAGATTTTATCTTTTTAGGATTTATCGGTAAAAAATTATTTTCATTTTTCAATAATACGAGACTCTGTCGTGCCGCTTCAAGAGCCATATTTTTATGTTTCTCACACCCTACAATCGACGGAGACAAAGCATTGTAAGGATTTTTCGCAGGATCATCAAACAGTCCCAACATCATGCGGGCACGCAATATCCGGTATGCTGCCGTATCTATCTCAGCTTCACTAACCATATATTGCTTATAAGCATTCATCAAAGGTTCAATATACACATTATCTCCGCATTCCAAGTCAAGACCGGCCTTCAACGCCAATGTAGCAGCCGCTTCAGAAGTTTTCACATACTTATGATGAGTAACCAACAGACTCGGAGCTCCGCAATCCGATACGACATAACCGTTAAATCCCCAATCGGTACGCAGTACTTTCTTCAATAACCAAGTATTCAAAGTACAGGGAACATCGTTAATGGCATTATATGCAGTCATAATCGATTGAGCCTTACCGTCGATAATACAACGTTCAAAGGCCGGAAGATAATACTCTCTTAAATCCCGTTCGGATATCTGAGGATTGCATTCAAAACGGTTATGCTCTTCATTATTAGCAGCAAAGTGTTTCGGTGTAGAAACAACTTTTAAATAACGAGGATCATTACCCTGTAACCCTTTTACAAAGGCGACACCCAATTTACCGGAGAGAAAAGGATCTTCCCCGTAAGTTTCGGGAGTGCGTCCCCAACGAGGATCGCGAGCCATATTCACCGTCGGAGACCAGAATGTCAGCAAATCGCTGAAAAGACGTTTCTGATCCTTTCCCCGATTCAACTCATTCCAACGGGCACGCGCCTCATCTGAAATCACGGTAGAAATTTCATACAGGAAATCGGGATTCCACATACTCGCCAATCCTATGGCTTGAGGGAAAACGGTAAAATTACCGGGACGTACTATCCCGTGCAACGCTTCATTACCATGATAATATTTTTCTATTTCCAATCGGGGAATTCCGGGAGAAGTCGCCCGCAATAAAGAAATCTTTTCTTCGATCGTTAAACGAGATAACAAATCCATAATCCGCTCATGTTGCGGAGCATCCATGTCTTTATACACCTCTTTTTGAGCAAAAAGCGTTCCCGAAAAAACTAAAGCGAGAACAACAAATAGCGATTTTGTTTTATGTTTCATGTCGTACTGTGTATATTGTGTTAAGAATTATTCAATTTATCAAAACCCGAAATCATCAATTTCCGTTTCATCTACCTTATTTATCTGTATCGGTTTTGCTTGTAAGTGAACAGGATTACCTTCTATATGAATTGCCCGAAAAGGCCGTACCGGACACACATACTCACATCCTCCGCAACCGACACAAATATCCGGATTAATTTTCGGAATTGTCAATCCATCCCGATACGGAACCATCGTAACAGCCTGAGTTGGACAGTGTTCGGCACATGCCCCGCAATTGGTATTATCGGTGTGTACAATACAATTTTCTTCGATAAATACCACATGCCCCACCTGTGTAAGATGCTTCTCTTCTTTAGTCAATGGCAATATCGCTTTATTCGGACAGATTTCGGAACAAAGGGTACAGTCATAATTACAAAAACCGTTTTCAAAGTTCATTACCGGTTGTAATATTCCTCCGACTCCGTATTCTAACAGTGATGGCTTCAATACATGAGAAGGACATTTGCTCACACAAAGATGACAAGCCGTACAATGCTGGTTAAAATGCTCTGCACTGATCGATCCCGGAGGAGACAAAGGATGTTCTTTTTTATAAGGCTTATTCCCTGTAAGTACCCCCACACTCTGGCTCATCGCTGACTTCGGTGCTGTTAATGCAACAGCGGTCAGAGTTGCGACAAAAGTACGCTTCGATATATCCGGTTCATCGGATGAGATATTTTTTTGCGATTCCTTTTTATAGCGCAAAGTATAAGATATTGCTCCTTGACGGCAATTATCGATACAATCAAAACAAACTACACAACGGCTATAATCTATTTCATGCTTTTTACTATCAATGCAGGAAGCCTTACATTTACGGGCACACAACCCGCAACTGTTACACTTAGAGGTATCAATATGTACTTTAAAAAGGGAATACTTCGAAATAAAACCCAATAAAGTTCCCACAGGACAAACGGTATTACAATATATCCTTCCATAACGATACGCCAAATAACCGACAACCAATACCGTCATAAAGGCAATTACCAAAGCCGACACACTTGTCACGATAATATCCATATAATAAAATGTATAGTTATCGAACATCGTAAAAATCCACGTTAAGAAATTATTTACAACCAAATACAAGGGCTTGAGAACATTGACTACAATACGTCCGTAAGCACTATAAGGATCGAACAAACTGACCAAAAACATAAAACCCGAAAAACCGGCAACTACGATCAATAACAATATTCCCCATCTCCACCGGTTTAATGCCCGACGGTAATCATAATGCTTCTTTTTATCTCGTTTGCGGGAAATCCAGATAGCTATATCTTGAAATATTCCCAAAGGGCAAATAGCAGAGCAATATGACTTTCCGGTCAACCACGTTAATACCAGCAGAAACAACAATATCCCGAGATTTAAACCCAACAACGCCGGAATAAGTTGCATATGAGCCAAAACATGAAAAGAGTTTGGCAAAATTCCGGCAAAATCGACCAAATAGAATGTGAGCAATAGGAATATCGTCAACGATATTCCTATACGTATTTTTCGTAACATAATTTATAAGAATTCGATTTACAGCAAAAATATGATTACATCTTTAAACGTCTGACTTTCAGACCGTCCAAATTCATCGTACCGATATTCAAAGCTTCTCCTTTGGCTAAGTGTCCGACATCTTCCAAGGGCATAGTACGTATTTGATTAAAGAATTTGGTAGCAGCAGTATCTACAGCAACAATATCGGATGATATAAAAAGAGCCTTGGGATTCACGACATCCGCTGCCGAAGTTCCTCGCGGGCCATTACTCTTCAATACCCTGTAAGCATCTACGACATTCAACACAGCGGGTTTTCTGAAAGTACAAATGTCTGCAATACACTGCTGCAGATCATTTTTATGAAAAGCACCTCTGTCCCAAACAATTCCCATATGGTTCTTCATAGATATTGTTAAGTTAGCCCCACCGTGATGTTTTAGAATAGGGACATTTATCCACACATCACAATCGAGAATCGCATTATGAATTTTGGTTTTACGTAGATTTTTTCCATGCGGAAGATCGACTGCCCTGTAATAAGACTCTTCATTTGCCGGAACGACCTTTGCTTTCGCAGCTTTTGCAGCATCTTCTATCCCACTATTTTTGTAACACTTACGCCAATCATCACAAGTATGATCAAAAACGATAACCTCTGCTGCTCCGGCCTTATAACATTGAGCAATAATCTCCTTTACAAGCTTCGGATTTGTATTCCCCGCAAGTTCCGGAACTTTATCCCATCCGATATTAGGTTTAACAACAACTTTATTCCCGGGTTTTACAAATTTACTCATCCCTCCCATTTCGGTAATTGCTTTCCGAAACATCATCTCCGGTTCTCCTCCCATAACGGCAACAAGATCATAAGCAGCACCGGTTTTCACATTCTTGCCACTTTGAGCAAGAATATCCATTGCGTCACTAAATTTAAATGTAGAAGCCAAACCGGCCAAAGCGACTGTTCTTAAAAATTCCCGTCTCTCCATATACTTTTAATTTGGAATCGCCAGGATATTCTTGTCCAAACAGCAAAAACATAATGAAAACCAGACACCTGAACGATTATTTTTAACTTTCCAAATATACAAATAAATTATTTTTCAGCATTATTATTTTCTTTTTTCACTGAAAAAAAACGCTTCTACAGTATTAGCCGGCTTTTATCATTCTTTTCTCATTAAGAGCCTGTTTAAATTTTGAGACCTCAACTCATCCGATATGCCTTAGGTGTCATCCCCGTATGTTGTTTAAAAAATTTCCCGAAAAAAGAGGGATTCGGGAAATTCAGATCATTCGAAATCTCCTGTATTGTTTTTCGAGTATATTTCAACTGCGATTTGGCATCAAATATAAGTGCGGTCTTTATCCATTCTGAAATCGTCTTTCCGCTTACCTCTCGTATTATCCTCGTTAAATATTTATCGGTAAGACACAATTTCCCGGCATAGAACCCTACACTCCGTTCCGTTTTATAGTGCGTCACGATCAATTGCATTAACTCCTTAAACAATATTTCATTCCTATTCAATTGTTGGGAAGTAGTTGCCAAAGTACGTCGAAAAATAGCACTGACTTCATAACAAAAGCCCATAAATAAAGATTGCACGATCTCTCTACGATAAATATGATCGGTTCTTATCAGTTTACTCCGAATAAACTCTATAAAAGAGAACAACATCTCAGATTCTTCTTCATCAAGATTAATTTTCGGATTATCTTTAACATGCAAAAAAAGCTGAATATTAGTTTTCATACTTTTGTCCGACAAAAAATCGGTAGATGCTCCCATAACATATAACAACAGGTCTTCGCTTTTATCTCCTAACTGGATAATAGATCCGGGTAAAATAAAGAAAAAGTCATTCGGTTTTACCGAATGCCGAATAAGATCTATAACCAATTCACAACTTCCTCTACGGCATATAATCATAATCAAGCCATCTAAACGAAACGGATAATTAAAAGCCGAGCCAGGCACTTTCCCTTGTATGGACATAAAAAATTCATCGGAAATCTGTTCATCCACATAATTCCGATTTACAGTCTTTTCCATCGAAATAACCGGAATATCTTTCACTTTCATAAATAATACTCTCTATTGCAACAAATATAAAACAATTTTACAAGTTCGTTTATAAGAAATTACGATTAGAGCATTTTTAGAGAAAATCAGAACTTTCCCGATATAGCATTCCCGTTACCTTTGCTTTTAAAAAGTCACATATATGCCTGAATTAATAAAAAAATATATCACAAAAATTATTTTCTGTACAGAAATACTACTTCTTTCAGGATGTGAATTGATAGAATACCACCCATACGATACCCATATTCATGGAGACAAGGAAATTAATTATACACAAATCGAAAAAATAGAGAATTCTTGCTCATCAAAAGAATCCATCCGTTTTATTCTTATGGGAGACAGTCAACGTTGCTATGACGAAACCGAAGATTTCGTAGACCATGTAAACAGTCGAAACGACATAGATTTCGTTATACACGGAGGAGATGTTTCGGATTTCGGATTAACAAGAGAATTTATCTGGGCTCGTGATATCATGAACAAGCTGAATGTCCCCTATGTTACTCTTATAGGAAATCACGATGTATTAGGTAACGGGAAAGCAGTCTTTGAAGAGATATTCGGAACTGATAATTTTTCTTTTATAGCGGGCAAAACTAAATTCGTATGCCTAAATACGAATGCTCTCGAATATGATTATTCACATCCTGTACCGGACTTCAATTTTCTAAATTCGGAAATGACAACCCGGCAAGATGAATACACACAAACCGTTGTCGTAATGCACGCCAAACCATATTGTGACCAATTCAACAACAATGTTGCAGAATATTTTCATTATACACTGAAAAATTTCAAAAATCTGAGATTCTGCCTACATGCCCACGAACACAATACAAAAGAAACCGATATTTTCGAAGACGGAACGATTTACTACGGATGCCCCTCCATGGACAAACGCAGTTACTTGCTATTTACCTTAACGCAAAACGAATACGGTTATGAAGAAGTTTTTTTCTAACTTGCTGCTAATTCTGTTTTCCATATATCCGCTAAAGCTTCTTGCTCAAACAGAAACGGATCATACAAACGAACGTCTTCTTACGGCATGGCAAAAGATGATACCTCGTTATACGAAAATTCAATTTGCAGGCGGAATGGGTCTGCTTTCAGCAGGCGTCGGATGGAATTACGGCCACAATAAAAGTTGGGAAACAGAAGTGTTGTGGGGATTTGTCCCATCCTTCAGTAATGACCGAACCAAACTCACAATGACATTACGGGAAAACTATGTTCCCTGGTCTGTCCGACTCGGAAAAGGATGGAGTTTACAACCTCTAAGTTGCGGTATATATATCAACACAATTTTCGACGGAAATTTATGGATCAAAGAGCCGAAAAAATACCCGAACGGTTATTATTGGTTTTCTACCAAAATACGCACTCATGTACAACTCGGTCAACGCATTTCTTTTTATGATAAAAAATTCATACGCAGGACAATGTCTCTTTTTTACGAATTAAGCACTTGTGATCTCTATATACTGAATGCATGCAGTAACCGATATGTCCGGTTATCTGATATTTTAAGTCTTTCTTTCGGATTCAGAATACAACTAATCTAAACGTACTCTCCCCTTTGGATTGGTCTTATAAAATTCACGGCTTTTTACAAGAATCATTCTTCAAGGGATCGATATTGTCTTATTTTTCGCTATTTTTGCACGAATTGATAAGAAAAAATGACATGAATATCCAAATAACCGCACCTTCCTCTTGCCGGGTAACAATACAACTTCCGGCATCGAAAAGTATAAGTAACCGGGCTTTGATATTAAATGCATTAAGTTACAGCCCATATAACATCCAAAACTTATCGGATTGCGATGATACGCGAGTAATGGTAAAAGCGTTAGAATCGAATGACAACCATTTCGATATCCATGCTGCAGGTACGGCAATGAGATTCATGACGGCATTTTTATCTAAAATCGTGGGAGAATGGGTAATTACAGGATCTGAACGAATGAGACAAAGGCCCATAGGGCTATTGGTCGACGCCCTTCGTTCATTAGGTGCCCGTATCGAATACATAGAAAAAGAAGGTTATCCTCCTCTCCGAATTTTCGGAAGCGCTTTAGAAGGCGGGGAATTAAGTCTAAACGGGAATGTCAGTTCCCAATACATTTCTGCCCTTCTGATGATCGCACCTTACATGAAAGCAGGATTGACGCTTACTCTCTCCGGAAATATTATTTCGAAGCCGTACATCCTCATGACATTGCAAATGATGAAACAGTTCGGCGTTACCGCTCAATGGAATGGAAACGTCATTCGCATAGCTCCGGCAGAATATAAACCTATCGCATTCAAAGTAGAGTCGGACTGGTCTGCTGCATCTTACTGGTATGAAATTGCGTCTTTATCTCCTTCTGCCGAAATAGAATTAGAAGGATTACAAAAAAACAGCGTACAAGGAGACTCACGAATAGCCGATTTTTTTGTTCCCTTAGGAATAAGTACCCAATACACAGAAGGCGGAATAAAACTCAGGCACAATGGTGAACGATGCAAAAAATTGACGCTCGATCTCTCTGATCAACCCGATCTGGCACAAACTTTAGTAACAACTTGCGCGTTTAAAAACATCGCGTTCCGATTTTCCGGATTACAATCTCTCAAAATCAAAGAAACCGACCGTATCGAAGCATTAAAACGGGAACTAAAAAAATTGGGTTATGTGATCAACGATATACGAGATTCTATTCTCGAATGGAACGGAGAACGTTGCCAAACAGGAAGCTCGGTTTCGATCGACACATATGAAGATCACCGTATGGCCATGGCTTTCGCTCCGGCTGCATTCATACATCCGGGAATCCGAATCAATCATCCGGAAGTCGTCAGCAAATCGTACCCTTCTTTCTGGGACGATATGAAAAGCGCAGGATTTGATATACGGGAACAATAAAACTAAAAACAGAAAATGTTATATATAATAGCATCCATCATTATTTTAGGATTCGTTTCCGCATGGTTGGATAAACGTTATAAACGGAAACTAAAACAAAAAATCGAATCGGGAGAAATTCCAAAACCGCAATCTTCGCAAACAAATGATTCCGAATGTTGCGGAATGCACGAAATTTGCGAAAGAGAAAGTTTACTTGCTGCAGTAAGCAAAGATATAGAATATTACAATGACGAAGAACTTGATGTTTTCAAAGGCCGCCATTCCGACAGTTATAGTACTGCCGAAATTGCCGAGTTCGGAGAAGTATTATATACGCTCCGCAGTGAAGAGGTTGCCGGATGGGTCAGAAGTCTCCAACTTCGAGAAATAGAACTGCCCGACCCGTTAAAAGACGAAGTTCTGCTCATTGTAGGAGAGCGGAGAGAAAAATCCTGATATTTTCATCCTTTTTTGAATAAGATCATGTCGGACATATTACAATATACTTTTTTTCAGAATGCTTTATTCGCAGTCATTCTGATTGGTCTGGCCGGAGGCATTATAGGGACTTATATCGTTACTCGTCGTATGGTATTTATTACGGGAGGTATCACCCACGCCTCCTTCGGAGGGTTGGGGCTCGGATTTTTTCTCGGAATCAGTCCGACCTTATCTGCTTTATTTTTTGCTGTACTATCCGCACTGGGAGTAGAATGGATGTCTCGAAGAAACGGGGTTCGTGAAGACTCCGCAATCGCAGCGTTCTGGGCATTCGGGATGGCTATCGGTATCATCTGCATCTTTATGACACCGGGATATACACCGGAATTAAGCGAATTTCTTTTCGGCAATATTCTGACCATAACCCATGCAGATTTAATTCTGTTTTCACTATATACAGCCGGATTAATTCTCGTATTCATACTATTCTACCGACATATCGTATATACGGCTTTCGACCGGGATTTTGCGGCAACCCGTCGGCTTCACGTACGTCTGATAGAATACGGCATGACATTTTTGGTATCGGTTTGCGTAGTTCTCACAATCCGTTTAGTCGGCATCATGCTGTTAATGTCCCTACTCACTGTGCCGCAAATGATATCCGATCTGTTCTTTAACCGATATAAACAGATCATTTACAGTTCGATCATATTAAGTATCCTGTCAGGAATAACCGGACTCGTAATTTCCTACTATATTAATGTCCCGGCAGGAGCTTGTATCGTATTTATATTAGTAATTTTTTATGGGATGGCGAGAATGTCGGTATGGGGCAGTCGTTTACGAAAATCCCGGTATTGAGTTTTTTACATTTTGAAAACAATAAAACAACATTTTACAGGTTTATTTTAATAGGAACTTTTAATCATAAGATTACATTTGAGACGAATCTATCTCCATATCGCTTCTATTGCATTGTGCCTGTTTACCGTTTTTTCATGTTCGGTAAAGAAAAACACAAAACTGAGCCGTTCTTACCAGGCTATGACTACCCGTTATAATGTCTATTTTAACGGTATAGAAAATTATAAAGAACAGTTGAAAAACATGGAGAGCAATTATGAAGATAACTTTACCCGGTTAGTACACATGCATCCGGTCAGCGCATACGGAAATCCTAAAGAAACCAAACCGAACGGAAGTTTCGACCGTACCATAGAAAAATGCCAAAAAGCAATAAAATTGCACTCTATTCAAAAAAAACCGAAACGGAATCAAAATAAAATGCATGATCCTAAATACAGGGAATATGTAAAAAGAGGAGAATTCAATCCTTTTATCCATAATGCATGGCTGCTCATGGGGAAAGCCCAATTTTATAAAGGAGACTTTCTTGCCGCCTCGGCAACGTTTATTTATATTACTCGCCATTTTACATGGAAACCCGATCTGATCGCAGAGTCCAGAATATGGCTTGCCCGTTGCTATCTTGAAATGGGCTGGATGTACGAAGCTGAAGATGTTTTGCAGAAAATCAACAACGACGGTCTTCCTTCTAAACTTAACAATTGGTTTTCTACCGTAAATGCAGACTTTTTAATACGTAACGGAGAATATAAACAAGCAATTCCGTATCTGCAAACAGCAATAAAAGCAGAAAGTAAAAAAGCCCAGAAAATACGGATGAATTTTCTGTTGGCACAACTTTATGCTTTGACTAATGATAATCAAGCGGCTTATCAGACCTTCGGTAAAGTGATAAAAATGAGCCCGCCTTACAGAACCGAGCTGAACGCCAGAATAAAGCAAACTGAAGTATTTCCGGGAGGTGATATTGAAAAGATAGTGAAAACTCTGAATAAAATGGCCAAAAGCCCGAAAAACAAGGATTACTTAGATCAAATATATTATGCTTTAGGAAATTTATATCTTTCACGTCAAGATACGACAAATGCTATAAAAAACTATATCCTCGCTGCACAGAAAAGCACCCGTGAAGGTATCGAAAAAGCTATCAGCCAACTGACTTTGGGAAACATTTACTTCAACCAACGTAAATACACCAAAGCTCAACCTTGTTACGCCGAAGCAATACCCTTGATTGACGAGACATACCCGGACTATGCACAATTGGTAAAACGCTCTGAAGTATTGGATGAACTGGCAATCCATGCACAAAACGTAGAATTACAAGACAGTCTGCAGCAATTGGCAGCACTGCCCGAACCTGAGAGAATGAAGATTATCCAGCAAAAAATAGACGATCTTATCGCCGCCGAAAAAAGAGCTGAAGAAGAAGCCAAAAAAGAGGCATACCTTGCAGAACAGCAAGGAAATATCCCTCAATTCGGGAATCAGGGCGGAGCTCAACAGCCAACGATACCGAACATGAACCTCGGTAACGGAAGCAATGCCTGGTATTTTTATAATCCGGCTTTAGTATCTGCCGGTAAAACAGAATTCCAACGGAAATGGGGACGCAGAAAGTTGGAAGACGACTGGCGTCGACGCGATAAAGCTTCTTTCTCTATGGACGACCTGACCGGAAACGATGAAACCGCCGATTTGGAAAATGAAGAGGGAGAAACCGAGATAACGGATGATACAGCCGCATCCGATACGACACAACTTAACGAAGCAAGCAATGATCCGCATAAACCGGAATTCTATATACAACAACTTCCGTTAACTCCGGAGGATATTGCTACATCGAACGAAATAATTGCCGACGGACTTTTCAACATGGGAATCATTTTGAAAAATCAATTGGGAGATTTCGATGCCTCATTAGATGCGTTCAACCGCCTCGATAACCAATTCCCCCAAAATGATTTCCGCCTTGAAGCCTATTATAATACTTATCTGATATATATGCAATTAGGTGATATAGCTATGGCAGATAGTTATAAGAATCGTATTATAAAAGATTTTCCGGAAAGTAAATATGCTATAGCGTTAGCAGACCCGAACTACCTCGATAATTTGAGAAAAATGGACTCTATGCAAGATTCCATATACAACAAAACATACCAAGCTTATCTGGAAAACAGAAACGGTGACGTACACGAGTTATATCAGTACATGAAAAAGACTTATCCGCTATCAAAACTGATGCCAAAATTTATGCTGGTAGATGCTCTTGCTTATGTAAACGAAAAGAAGATAGACGAATTCAAAAACGGACTGAAAGAACTGCTGGAGAAATATCCGACCGAGGATGTCAGTCCTTTGGCTACAGATATGCTGAAGGGTATTGCACAAGGCAAATCGGTAGTGTCCGGAACAGGGAAATCCAATATTTGGGAAGTCCGCTTAGGAAACAATATGGCTGACGATTCTACCGGAATGGCAACAGACTCGATAGCTCCGTTCACAATGGATAAAGAATCACCACACCTGCTCGTTTTGGTATATCCGACAGATAGTGTATCTTCGAACCAATTATTATTCGATGTCGCAAAATATAATTTTTCAAACTTTTTGATTAAGGATTTTGATCTGGAAATAATCTCCTTTAACGAAATTAGTATGCTTGTTGTCAAAGGATTTAATAACTTTGACGAACTAACTCTTTATCGTCGTATGATCGGCAGTGAAAAAGGACTGAAATTTCCCGATACCGTCAGACCGGTAATGATTAGCGAATCGAACTTCAAGTTACTGCTCGAGGGCAGGAGTTTCGATGAATATTTTCATTTTCTTGAGCAAAACCAATAAATAGTATGAGAAACGAACTAATACTTTGGGCAGACGATGAAATAGATTTATTAAAACCTCATATCCTTTTCTTAAAACAAAAGGGTTATGAAGTCATTACGGTTTCCAATGGACGAGATGCTTTGGAAATGTCGGAGAAAGAACATTTCGACCTGATTATACTGGACGAAAATATGCCCGGATTGAGTGGATTGGAGACTCTTAGCCGAATCAAGGAGACGAATCCGGATGTACCGGTAGTTATGATTACGAAAAACGAAGAGGAAAATATCATGACGCAGGCTATCGGCAACAAGATCGCCGATTACTTGATAAAACCTGTAAATCCGAATCAGATACTGCTATCTATCAAAAAGAATCTTTATCAAAAAGAAATCATCTCGGAAAAAGCGACTTCCGGGTATCAGCAAGAATTTAATAAAATCAGTTCCCAAATCAACGATTCATTCTCATGGGAAGACTGGTACGAGGTATATAAAAAATTAGTATTTTGGGAACTCGAACTCGAAGAGACCGACAGTAATATGGGTGATTTGCTGAGAATGCAAAAAACCGAAGCTAATTCTGCTTTTACGAAGTTTATTAAAAAAAACTATGAAAAATGGGTCACCACAGACGAGCATCCGTTAATGAGCCACGAACTATTTAAAAACAGAATATTCCCATTATTGGACCAAGGAGAAAAAATATTTTTAATCCTGATCGATAATTTCAGGCTCGATCAGTGGAGAATGATAAAACCACTACTTAACGAATATTATACATTCAATGAAGAACTCTATTTCAGCATTCTGCCCACCGCGACTCAATATGCCCGAAACGCAATATTCTCGGGATTGATGCCGGACAAGATATCAAAAATGTTTCCGGAGCTTTGGGTAGATGAAGATGAGGAGGAAGGAAAGAATTTAAATGAAGCTCCATTAATTCAGACCCAGATAGACCGTTTTCGTAAAAAATACAGTTTTTCCTATAATAAAATCAACGAATCGCAATTCGGAGATAAGTTGATTCAAAATTTTGCTCAATTAGAACGAAATCAATTGAATGTTTGCATACTCAATTTTGTAGATATGCTGTCTCATGCCCGTACCGAATCGAAAATGATACGGGAATTAGCTTCTACAGATGCGGCATATCGCTCTCTTACAGAATCATGGTTCAAACATTCATCGGCACTCGACCTTTTTAAAAGAATAGCCGAAACCGACTATAAAATCATATTGACTACCGATCACGGAACAATCAATGTAGATAATCCGATCAAAGTAATAGGGGATCGCAATACGAACACGAATTTGCGCTATAAGGTCGGCAAAAATATGAGTTATAATTCTAAACAGGTTTACGAAATCAAGAATCCTAACCGGTTCGGACTTCCGTCTCCGAACGTAAGTTCGACCTATATTTTTGCAACGAACCGGGATTTTTTAGCTTACCCGAACAATTACAACTACTATGTAGGATATTATAAAGATACTTTCCAACACGGAGGTATTTCAATGGAGGAAATGATGATTCCTTTTATAACATTGTCAAAAAAATAATAAACAAACAGTCTATGCAAACCATTACAATTAATAATTTAGATAACATCAGAGAGGCTGCACGAGAGTTTATTTCTCGAATGGGAGACACCACCGTATTTGCTTTTCGAGGGAAAATGGGTGTCGGAAAAACAACTTTTATCAAGGCTATATGTGAGGAACTCGGTGTCGAAGATGTAATAAATAGCCCGACTTTCGCTATTGTTAACGAATATCGCTCGGCAACCGGAGAACTCATTTACCATTTCGATTTCTACCGGATCAATAAACCCGAAGAAGCTTATGATTTCGGATATGAAGATTACTTTTATAGCGGAGCTCTCTGTTTTATCGAATGGCCTGAGAAAATAGAAGACTTGTTACCCGGAGACTGTGCCAATATCATTATCACCGAAAATGAAGACGGAAGTCGAAGCGTAACCAGCGAAGAACTTGAATAATCCTTTTATAGTCAATCCGAACAATAAATACAAGATTGCAATCCTCACATTACTCAATTCAATAATGATTATCAGTAAATATATCATCTCTATTTTCTTCGCTTGCTTAGGTACATTATCGATATGTGCCGCTATCGCAAATTGGAATTGGTTTTTTAATACCAACAACGGAAAAATCTTCGTTCGCCTATTTAAACGGACAGGTGCCCGTATTTTTTATATAATACTGGGAACACTTATTTGGATAATGGCTATTTCTGTATATATCGAAATTAATTGATTCTCCTACTAAAAATTAACATTTCAAAATATATCTTGTATATATAGTTTTTTTATTCCATGTCTATTATTTTTGATTTTATTAACTATAAAAGTACCATATTATTCCTATCAATTATATATTATAATATATAAACAACCACACAAAATATTAATAATCAATCAAATAATTAATTATCAATGTTTGTTTAAACGCTGCATATCAAATTAATTATTGTAAACATATATATACCTTTCATTTTTTAGCATACATTTGTATTGCAAAATAAAACGAACAACCATTAAATAGTTTCGTATTTATATGCAATCTTCTCAAACAAACTTTTAAAGTATAACTAAAACTTGAAAATGTATGAAAAAGCTACTTTTAGCAACTGCAGTATGTTTATTGGCGTCTGCAAACTCTTTTGCTCAGTACAAACCCGAAGCCGGAACAGTAACTACTGAAATTCAATTTAATCCGTTCAATCAAGACAATGAAAATTTTTCAATTGACGGCTTGAAATTGCGTTATTTCTTCAACGAAAAACATGCTCTTCGTCTGAATTTAGGTTTTGGTGTAGGGTCAAACAAATATTCCAATGAAGGAGTACGTGACGATGCAGATAAGACCGCATGGAGTCAAGATACTAAATCCAAAAACGGACACTTCACTTTAGGCGTAGGATATGAGTATCATATCGATGTTGCTCCCCGTTTTTCTGTATATGTCGGAGGTGAAACTGGTTTTACTATCACTAACGCTAAATCAACAATTAATATCAAAGAAGGAACTGCCGAAACTGATCTTACAATCAAAAACCACTACACAGATAATGCTGAAGATCTAACAAGTTTTGATCCAACAACCGGTTGGCCTGTAACCCCTTACGGATCTTTTTCTTACAATTTACAAGCATTAACAGGATTTGATTTCTATATGTACAAAGGTCTGTATTGCGGTGCAGAATTCGGATTACAGCTTAAAACTCTCAAATATAAAAATGCTGAATTAGACGGTAAAATTGCCGGTACGGACATTGTCAAAGACGACTATAAAGACGATTCCAAAAGAACTGGTTTAAGTTTAGCATTTAAAGCAGCTCCTGCAATCCGTTTAGGTTGGAAATTCTAATTCAGAATTTAATAATTATATAAAAATGCACGAAAGATTTTTTCGTGCATTTTTTATTTTTTGTTCCGGCGCAAAGCCTGTACGATAATCTCTCCTTTAAAATAAATTATTAACGAACAAACGATGATCAGCATTCCTGACACTGTAGTTATTGTAGGATATTCTCCGGCAAGCATAACCCAACTCAAAACCGCACCTAAAATAGGATTGATAAGACGACACATATTTATATCCGAAACTTTAGCACCTCTAGACTGCAAAGCCATAAACCAAAAACTGAATGCAAAAACAGATATGAAGACAAGCACTCCCAAACTTATATAAAAACCCGCAGGCTTGCCGATAAACGAATGATACCCTTCGGTACAAATACCTACACCATAAATCAAAGCTCCACCAAAAAACATTTGAACGGCATTCAGAAAAACAGGATCTACCTTTCCTTTATCTTCAGAAACAGAGATAGCCGAATATCCTTGCAATATAATATTAAGCAACAGCAAAACTATTCCGCATATACTTTTCAGATCAAGCGGCTCTCCATCATTTCCCATACCGATAATCAGAAGAAGCCCTGCGAAACTGACTATCAGACTAACGACCTTACATATATTGAGTCTATCATTCTTGGCTATCAAATGGGCAAGAAGGACATTTATAATAGGTGTCATACCCATAACGATAGAAGAGATAGCCCCGCTTACAAAATCAACGCCGAAATAAAACGCCGAGTATCCTAAAAACATATTGACAAAAATCAAATTCAAAAAAAGACGCTTATGCAACAATATCTCTTTCCACATACCCTTATGCCAAGTATACGCAAAAAGGATTATACCTACTGCTGTAAAACGTAATCCGGCAAAATTCATCGGAGTGAAATCATAACTCAAACCTTGTTTTATAAACGGATTTACGATCGCCCATAAAACCGATGCTGCAATCGCATATATCAAACCTTTTTTCATAACCGAGGAAATAAAATAAATCAGGGTAAAAGCAAGTTCTGTTCTTTATAAGAAAGTCAACGTACCGTTACGTGAAAACAACCCTGCTTAATTTCATATTTGACATAACAAGCATTTCTTTTTTTCAAGCTCAGCAATACCTCTGCCAAAATATGTTTCAATTGTTCTTTAGGAATCAAATAACGGTCATCCGTAGTAACAAAACGTGAATAAGCAATATCGAATGTGGTTCCGTAACGATGAGCAGAGTTGGCACTCGCATTCCCATTCTTTTTCCGTAAACATTTAACATCTTGATCTACCCGGAGAACACTGGTAACCAAAATCTGATAGCTTCCTCCTCCCCGACTTTCCAGAGAATCGATAAAGTTTTTTCCGATAGTTTCCAACAATTCTTTCGCCTTCGGCACAAGATAGGGTATAGAATGGGTAAGAGAATCTACTTTATAATATTCACAATCTGTTATCTCGCATAAATGCGTATTTCCTGACAAAGCCTCTTCCCTGGACGATGCCGGAGAAATTCCCAAACGACGAGCGGCTTCGAGATGCCGGTCATTCATATCGTTGAATGCCCGGGAAAAACGCCCGAATGGAATAATTTTCAAATCTTTCTCTATCGTAATTACCTTTTCTTTTGATTTCCCACAGGAAAAAGCAGATATCGCTAAAATAAAAATCAGGAAATAAACAATTCTTTTCACGCACTTATTTTTACGGACAAACTTAAAAAAAGTTTCCCGGTTACAAAAACAATCTTTGAAGAAATCCTGCATAAAACAAAAAGAAAAAACTTCATTCCAAATATTTTGTTATACCTTTAAGGTCCGTTTAAAAGAAATCTTAGAGAGCTATCGATATGATGAAAAAATGTACTTTGCCGGTTCTGGAAATGAGTTGTGCCGTATGTGCCAACAACGTAGAAAACAAAGTAAATTCATTATCAGGAGTCACTTCCGCTTCTGTCAACTTTGCAGCAAATACAATTACCATAGAATATGATCCCGAACAGATCACGTTGCCACAAATCAAAGCAGAAGTTCAATCTATCGGATATGATCTTGTTATAGATGAAGAAAATCAAGAAGATATACAAGAAGAAGCACAAAAAAGCCATTACGCTCTCTTAAAAAGAAAAGTAATCGTTGCATGGATTTTGTCTATTCCGATCATGCTCCTATCTATGATTTTTATGCATATACCCGGAAACGAATGGATTATGATGGTACTTACCTTGCCTATTCTGCTCTACTCCGGACAAAGCTTTTATATCCATGCGTGGAAACAGACAAAACAGCACACCGCCAATATGGACACTTTAGTAGCATTAAGTACATCGATTGCATTTTTATTCAGCCTGTTTAACACTATATACCCTCAATTCTGGACTAACCAAGGTATGGAGGCTCATGTATATTACGAAGCCGCCGGGATGATCATTGCATTTGTTCTTTTAGGAAAGCTAATGGAAGAGCGAGCTAAAAACAGCACGACTTCTGCCATAAAAGGACTTATGGGACTACAACCGAAAACTGCACGGAAAGTCATTGAAACCGAAGAAATAGAAGTACCAATCGGACAATTGCAACCAAACGACAAAATCAGTGTACGTCCGGGAGAAAAAATTCCGGTAGACGGTATTGTAATCGAAGGAAATTCCTATGTTGACGAAAGTATGATCAGCGGTGAAGCTATTCCGGTAAAAAAACAATCGGGAGACCGGGTATTGGCAGGGACAATAAATCAGCGGGGATCATTTATCTTGAACGCAACCCAAGTAGGAAGCTCTACCGTACTCGCTCAAATTGTACGTATGGTACAAGAAGCTCAAGGCAGCAAAGCTCCCGTTCAAAAAGTAGTAGATCGCATTAGCAGTATTTTTGTCCCTATCGTCATCAGCATTTCTATAATAACATTTATTGTATGGATAATCATCGGGGGTAACCATTATTTTTCTTATGCCTTGTTATCAGCCGTATCGGTACTTGTCATTGCATGTCCATGTGCTTTAGGATTGGCAACCCCGACCGCACTTATGGTCGGGATAGGTAAAGGAGCAGAACGGCATATACTGATCAAAGATGCTTTTGCTCTTGAAAACTTATGTAAAGTAAATTGCGTCGTATTAGATAAAACCGGAACATTAACCGAAGGACACCCTTCGGTAAGTGATGTTCTCTGGATTACAGATTCTGATCAAACCTCCCAATCGGTATTACTTGCTGCAGAACAAAAATCGGAACATCCTCTTGCAATCGCAATTACCGAATATCTGAAAGGGAAGGGTGTCGCACCGGAAGAAATCAACTCATTCGAAAGTATTACCGGAAAAGGGATCGAAGTTGTTTTCAAAGATAGTAAATACTGGGTAGGAAGTTTGTCTTTCGCTCAAACACAACAAATACAATTACCGGAAAAAGCATTACAAAAAACAGAAATGTGGTCTAAGGAAAATAAAAGTATTATATATTACGGAAAAGAATCTTCCCTCATGGCTATTTTTGCTATCACCGACCCGTTAAAACCGACATCGGTTCAAGCAGTACAAACTCTTGAAAAAAGAGGTATAGAAGTGCATATGCTCACAGGCGATGGCAATAAAACCGCACAAATGATAGGCAGAACATTGGGTATCAAGCATATAAAGGCCGAAGTCATGCCTACTGATAAAGAAATATATATACAGAATCTGCAGCAAAAAGGGAAAATCGTTGCAATGGTAGGAGATGGCATTAATGATTCTCAAGCTCTGGCCCGGGCAGATGTAAGTATTGCTATGGGAAAAGGTACAGATATTGCAATGGATGTAGCTATGGTAACGCTGATGACCTCAGATCTTTTATTGTTACCCCAAGCAATCAAACTTTCTCAAAGAACAGTCCGACTTATTCACCAAAATCTGTTCTGGGCATTTATCTATAATGTCATAGGTATTCCTATTGCCGCAGGAATATTATTCCCAATAAATGGATTGTTATTAAATCCTATGTGGGCAAGTGCGGCAATGGCATTCAGTTCGGTTTCGGTCGTCCTGAATAGCTTACGTCTAAAATATAGCTAAATTCATCTTCAGCAATACTCCTGACGAGATAATAACTTTTTTATCGTCTCCAGTTTTCCTCTTTAAAGGGAAAGAGATACGTAATTAAATCCGAACAAATGAGAATAATTATTGGATTATTCTCATTTGTTCGGAACTATTTATCTAAATTTCTTCTCTTAAAAAAAGGTTAAGAGCCTATTTAAATCTTCTGATAAAAAATAGACTAATCGGTTTACCATATTTCTACTAAAAGACTCACTTTTTTATTCATAATGATAAAAAAATCGACTTTTTGTATCACAAAATAAATAAATTGTTTATTTTTGCACACATATTTGCATAATAAATGCATAAAAAAACATTTTATCAATCTTTTATTTTGACATAAAAAATCGAAATCGTCTAAAAAAACGATCGTTTTTTCGGACAATTTTAATTCAATTAATTATCTCTTTGCTTACACTAACGTAAAACTTTAGTTATAAACATCTAATTATTTTATCCTTTTCAATAAAAAATCAATTACCGTTTTAGTAGATATTGATTGAAAAAACGATCGTTTTTTCGGACGTAACCAACCTAAACAGTAATTGAAATGAAAAGGAAACGGTTTATACTTCCTTATGTGTTAGTGTTTTGCGTAATCAATATTTTTGCACAATCTAAAAAGCCCGAAGATAAATTTATGCCCGAATGGCATCTGCTATTCAATGACTCAATTATCGGAACAAATGTTTCTTCTGCACTCGCATGGCTACAATCACAAAAATTAAAACCGAAAAAAAATATTATCGTCGGAGTAATCGATTCCGGGACTGATACCACCCACCTTTATATACAAAAGGCTCTATGGCATAATAAAAAAGAAAAACATAATGGTAAAGACAACGATAAAAACGGATATAAAGGAGATGTTCTCGGATGGAATTTTTTAGGTACTCCCGATGGTTCTTTCAATATGAAAAGTGCCGGAACAGAAGAATTCAGGGAGTTCAAAAGGCTATACCCTAAATACAAAAACTATCCGACCGACTCGGCAACAATAGCAAACGCGTCTCCCGAATTTATTTATTATCTGAAAATGAAAGCAGGAGCTCGTATCGAATCCTATTTCAAATTCACTAAATATCTGCAACAACAGGCAAATGCATACGAAGAGCTCACTAAACGGGCAAAATCGGCATATCCCGGTAAAGACTCTCTGAGAGTCATAGACATTATGAATATAGATGCAAACGATTCTCTATTCAATATATCTGTACAACTGATCGCCATCGACCTTATGAACGGCAGCAAAGATCGACTATGGCAAACTTTGGTCGACCAGCATAACGCAAAATTGAATCAGGCACAAACCCGTATCAAAAGCATAGAAGCAGACAAAGATAAACGACTGCTTATGGGCGATGACATACATAACGCATCCGACCGCTTTTACGGGAACCCCGACGTTATGTGTGATGATTACTTCCACGGCACATTCGTTGCCGGAATAATCGCAGCCCAACCAAACCCTGAAAATAAAATGATCGGCATTTACCCGACTGCAAAAATCATGACGATCCGGGCAGTTCCCGAAGGTGATGAATACGATAAAGACATTGCATCTGCAATACGTTATGCTGTCGATAACGGAGCTAAAATCATCAATATGAGTTTCGGCAAACAGACTTCTCCCGATGCCGATATGGTAGAAGATGCTATTCATTATGCTGCGAACCATGACGTTTTATTAGTTATGGCATCCGGAAATAACGGTACAGACTGCGATAAAAAAATCTACTATCCGCAAGGACTCGACAAAACGGGGAAAAGAATAGATAACTTGATCCGTGTCGGAGCTTCGGACATAAACGGCAACCCCGGATCAATATCCAATTATGGAAAAAACAGTGTAGATATCTTCGCTCCGGGAATGGATATTACGTCTTTAGGTGAAAACAACGGATATACTACCTCAAGCGGGACAAGTATAGCAGCTCCCGTAGTAGCAGGTATTGCAGCCATCATCCGAGACTATTTTCCGAAACTATCAGCCGATCAAGTAAAAGAGATCCTGATAAAGAGTGTAACACCGATGAACTATAAACGGGTAAAAATCCCCGGATTGAATAAAAAAGGAAATGTCGCCACATACGATTCGTTATGTGTCTCCGGAGGAATTGTCAATGCTTTAAATGCCGTAAAAATGGCTCAACAATTGTCTTCAAAAAAGAACAAATAAGATGAAAAAATTATATTTAAAACTGTTTTCTTTCCTGTTTTTAGCAGGTATATTTCCTTTTCACAGTCTATGTCAAGACTATGTAAATTGGAATGTTGCCGAGAAATATACGGCAGATTCTCTATCAGGGCATTATCGCTCCTCTCTTTTAGCAACATGGATTCCTGACACTCACCACTTTTATTATGCTATAGAAAAAAAAGGCGCGCGGAGATTCTATCTGGTCGATGCAACAAAAGGAAAAAAGAAATTGCTTTTTGATAACAAACGTTTAGCTGAAGATATTTCCCGGCTTACCCAAACAGAATATACACCCGAAAAATTAAAAATATACCGGTTAGATTTCTATAATAAAGATCTTAGTAAATTCTATATTCGCAAAGATAATAAGAACTTCGAATATAATGTAAACACAGGTAAAATCAAAATCGTTTCCACTGTTCCGGAAGTCAAGAAAAAAAGCACGGGAAGTGGTTTTCCCGCTATTCTCGGGAAAAAATCATGGGAAAAATATTCGAAAGACAATAAATTCTACATATACGGAAGAGATCATAATTTATATCTCTCACATAAAGATACGTTAGAAGATATACAATTGACAACCGATGGCGAACCGTATTTCTCCTATACTTCGAATAGCAGTGAGAAACGAGATACGGCATGTTGCTATACGCTGGCCCGTTGGATAGATGACACACATATTATTTTCGCTTTCAGAGAGGATAAACGGGCAATCAAGACAATGACTTTGGTCAACAGTCTTGCAAATCCCCGCCCGACCACAGACACTTATAAAATGCCGATGCCCGGAGATTCGGGAGTCAGCCAGTATGACATAGCTCTTTTCAATGCAGATACTCAAGAAAAAATTCCGGTTTCCATAGCTAAATATCCCGATCAGAAAGTTGATATAAGCTATTCTTCAACTCCGGGATATGTATTTTTTACCCGGAGAAGTCGTCCTGCCGATTATATCGACTTGTGCAGGCTCGATATTCATACAGGAAAAGTAGAGGAACTGATCTCGGAACATTGCGCCCCACACATGAATATCCAACTTTTCAAATATCACCTCATCAATGACGGAAAAGAAATCATCTGGTGGTCTGAAAGAAACGGGAAAGGGCAATACTTCTTGTATGATAACAACGGAAATCTGAAAAACGCCATTACCCCTCCCGACATGGTTGCCGGAACGATTATGAAACTCGATACGCTGAACCGTACGATCATTGTCGAAGGGTATGGCCGGGAAAAAGGGATCAACCCGCATTATCGATTCTTCTATAAAGTTAATCTGGACGGAAAAGGCTTTACGTTACTGACCCCTGGAAACGGAACACACAGTATAGATCTCTCTCCCGACGGAAAATACTTAATAGACAACTATTCGCGCATGGATATGCCGACAGTCAGTCAACTGATAAAAATCGCCTCGCCTAAAAAGAACACGGTACTGGAGGAAAGCGATGACTCGGAACTAAGAGAGTTGGGATGGAAACCACCCGTGTTATTCCAAATAAAAGCGGCAGACGACTCGACCGATCTTTACGGAATCATGTATCTTCCGTTCAACTTAGATACGACCCGTCTTTATCCGATTATAACAAATGTATATCCGGGTCCGCAAGACGACCAGATTCCAAGAGCATTTACGGTCGATGATAATTATAATCAATCTTTAGCTCAACTGGGTTTTGTCGTTATCAACGTAGGATCAAGAGGAAGTTCTCAAATACGAGGACGGGATTTCCATTGTTTCGGATATGGAAATTTAAGAGATTATCCGTTGGCAGATGATAAACATGCGATCGAGACACTTGCCCGCCGTTATCGATTTATCGATCTCGACCGAGTAGGAATTTACGGACATTCAGGAGGAGGATTCCAAACCGTAGCTGCCATGCTCACTTATCCGGACTTTTACAAAGTAGGTATAGCCGCATCCGGAAACCACGATAACAATTTATACATACAGTGGTGGGGTGAAACTTATCACGGAATAAAATCTCATACCGACAGCATAACGGGGAAAACCTTCTTTACCTGCAAAATTCCGACAAATAACGAACTGGCAAAAAATCTGAAAGGCCGGTTAATGCTGATCACCGGAGATGTCGATAAAAATGTACATCCGTCGACGACTTTCAGACTGGCCGACGCCTTAATGAAAGCGGATAAACGGTTCGACATGATAGTTATGCCCGGAATGGATCATGGAGTAGGGAATACTTATTATTACAATTTGATCCGCTACTACTTTGTCGAACATTTATTAAACCCGAAAAAAGAACACATCGATATCATTCATCACAAGTAATTAAAACAAGAAAGTTTTGTATGAAACTCAAGCAAGTAATAGTGAAACGCGTGTATTTATATCCGACAATATTGGCGGTCTTCATGCTGATGATTTCCGGAATAAATGCTTTTGCACAGGACAAGTCCGGCAAAATCAAAATTACCGGAACGGTCTATGATGAAACGAAACAACCGTTAGCGGGAGCTTCTGTACGAGAAGAAAGAACAAGTAACGGAACAATTACCGACCAAGACGGGAATTTTACGATTTATGTAAAAAAAGGAAGTACTATCCGTATCTCTTTCTTAGGGCTCGAATCGAAAGTAATGACGGCAAATATCGCAGGAAAGTTCGATATTATGCTGAAAGACAACACTAAAGAACTGGGTCAAGTAGTTGTGACGGGATACGGGAAAACGACTAAAGACCGGGTCACAGGTTCTGTCGGCATAGTAACCGCCAAAGACTTGAAAGGATCTCCTACTGCCAATATAGACCAGCTCCTTCAAGGGAAACTAGCTGGTGTCAGCGTACAAGCCGTTTCAGGTCGTCCGGGAGAATCTTCTACGATCCGCATACGCGGAACAAAGTCATTGACAAAAGAGAGTGCCGATCCGCTCTGGGTCATAGACGGTGTTCCCTTGCAACGTAATATTCCTAAAATCGACAACAGTCAATTATCGACCGGAGACTTCAATAATATTTTCACCAGCGGAATCGCAGGAATAGATCCGAATGAAATCGAGTCGATCAGTGTCTTAAAAGATGCTTCAGCCGCCGCAATTTACGGTTCTCAGGCTGCCGCAGGCGTTATCGTCGTAACGACCAAGCGCGGAAAAGCAGGAAAAATGCAGATCAACTACTCCGCCAATATGACGTTCGTTACCAAACCTCCCCGCAGCGCGAACCTGATGAACTCTCAAGAAAAATTAGCATGGGAGCAGGAACTATGGGATGAATTTTCGGCTGCAGGATACCAACAATACATAAGCGGAGATGAAACCGCCCATTATCCGGTAATCGGAATTGTCGGTATGATACGTTCGGGAAAAGGCGATTTCAAAGGTTGGTCAAAATCCGAACAGGACGCCTATATCTCCCAATTAGGCCAACATACGACTAATTGGTTCGACGAGATATTCCGCACCTCCATTTCGAACAGTCACCATCTCTCGTTCTCCGGTGGATCGGATAAAAGTACATACTACGTATCTGCCGGATATAATCGTAATAACGGTTTGGTAAAGAAAAGTAACTACGATCGTTACAATGTGAGTGCAAAAGTCGATATGAAACCCAATAAACGCGTTACGTTAGGCGTGACTACCGACATGGCCTATCAAATCTCTCGGGGAGCATCCCTAAATGTCGATCCGTTCAAATACGCCTACTTTGCTAACCCATACGAAATGCCGTATAACAGCGACGGTTCTTATGCCAAAGACCAGACCTATTTTACATTAGCAAAATACAACGGCTCTACAAGCTTACAAATTCCGTCAAATGGTTACAATATCCTCCGAGAAATGGAAAACACTTCGACCGAAGCGAAAAACGTAAATGTGAATGTAAATGTGAATTTAGGCATCTCGATCTTGAAAAATTTGAAATTCGAAGGATTGGGTTCTTACAGCTACACCAGCAATATCTCCGAAAATATCAACGGGCAAGACACATACGCTGCATGGGAAGACCGCCCGTTCGAAGGAAGTAGCATGTCTTCTACACGTACTTACGGATCGATTGCTCAATCCACGGCATTCAATCAAAGTTACAGCCTGCGAGGACAATTTCACTTTTCACAAACATTCGCCAATATACATAACATTAGCCTGCTAGCCGGATCGGAGATCAGACGGCAATATGCCAAAAATATTTACTCCAAAAGATACGGATACGACACGGTAACCGAAAACTCTTCCACTCCGGTATATCCGAGCGACCAAAAGGTGGATTATAATAAACTTGTTGAATTTGCCGCCCTTATGGACGGATATTCGGGGCAAAGCACCGATGAGGACGCAATGGCATCATTTTATGCTTCATTAGACTATGTATTGATGAACAAATATGTACTTAGTTATACAATGCGTACTGACGGATCAAACCGTTTCGGAAGCAAAGAACAGTTCAACCCGACCGGTTCTTTAGGTCTAAGCTGGAATATGGGAGAAGAAAATTTTATGTACCGTCTAAAACCTGTTCTCAGTTCTCTGCAACTCAGAGTATCGGGAGGATATACTGGAAAAGTCAACGCAGCAGCAACGCCCTATATCATAATGACGTATGACAAAAATTTCCGAAAAACCGACGAAACCTATTACCGCATGGGATATATTAAAAATCCCCCCAATCCAAAACTCCGCTGGGAGCGTACGTTCGATATCAGCGGATCGGTAAATGCCGGATTTTTCGATGAACGCATGCAGATAGAAATCGGCGGATACAGAAGTTTAAGTAAAGATGTTATCAGTTCGGTTTATGTTCCATATTCTACCGGGTTCAATTCTCAATCATATAATACTTCCAAAATTCTGAATAAAGGAGTCGAAGTAACCGTATCGGGACAAATCGTCAAAACAAAAGATTTTAAATTGAACGTTTCAATCAACGCAGCATACAATGCCAATGAATTAGTAGAGTACAATTCACCGTACAGTTCCTACAGTACCGAACAAGAAGGGTATCCGATCAGTTCCCTCTTCTCGGGTATATGCAACGGCATCGATCCGAAGTTGGGAATATATACTTACAAACTGCGATCCGATACCGACCGAAAAGAGAACAACTACCGAAAAGACTCGGATAATTATCGTTTCTATATCGGAACTTCCAATGCTCCTGTAAACGGGGGATACTCAGTCAATTTCTCTTACAAACAATTTTCGTTGGGAGTAAGCGGAAACTACTCTATCGGGAATAAGATAAACAGTGAGATTTCCTCCCCTGCATATTACGGCGTAGTAGGAGGTTCTGTACAAAACAGTCCGCAAACATCTCGCAGTGACCTCTACGTAAACCATCTGAATGTTTCGAAAGATGTAATAAACCGATGGACCGAGTCGAACCCGATTACCGACGGATACCCGCGTCTTGTCGATGCATACGGTACGAAGATATCTATCGATGGAAAATTTCTCGAAGACTATACAACAACCCTGTCCTATATCACGAACGGAGCTTTTATCGAGAATATTTCCTATTTCAAGATCAGCAATATCTACCTCAATTACAGTTTCCCTGACGCACAGTGGATGCGGAAAGCCTGCATCACGTCGTTCGGACTCACCGCATCGGTCAGCAATGTATGTATATTCAGTAACTACTCGGGAATAGACCCCGAAACACCGGGTGCCGTATATCCCCAAGCAAGGAATTTCACATTAGGACTTAATATCGGATTCTGATAAATTATGACATTATGAAACGACTATTTATAACATACCTTCTATTCTTAAGCCTCTCTTCCTGCAAGGAATTTCTCGATATCAAACCTCATGAAGAGACTATACCTCAAAGTGCAGAAGAGTTTTCGGCTCTCTTACATACCCACCTTAATGAACTGGACTACGGAGAAGAGTCGGCAATTATTCCGAACAGTAGCCAGATAGCAACGAACGAATCGGCCTGTGACAACTTGGAAGTCGCGCTTACCCAAACAGGAGGATCTTTATTAAAAAACTACATTGCCGATATCGCCACAACGGAAAGAACTTATTACTCTTATTATGAAATCATACGAGATTGCAATATCATACTCGGAGAGATGAAAGACTCCGAATCAGACATAGCAAAGAACGTATTGGGTACTACCTACGCCATGCGGGGAATTTGCTACTACGAACTGATGCGCCTCTATTGCGAAGTATATGATCCTCTGCAGAAATCGCAATTGGGATTGCAACTGGTCACGACATTCGATATGGAAGATCGCCCTATTCGTAGCTCCTTAGAAGAAACGATGACACTCATCGAAGAAGACTTGAAAAAAGCACTGTTCTACAACGTTCAAGAACCGATATGGCGATTTACTACCGATGTCGTAAAAGGATATCTGGCCCGCTTCTATTTCTGGACCCGACAATGGGATAATGCCATTTATTACGCAGAAGAAGTGATAAAAAGTCATCCCTTGGTAGATAGGGAAGGATACAAGGCCATGATGGAAAACGGTTATTCTCTGAAAGGGAACATGCTGATAAAGTCGGAACTGATTTCCTCTTCCAGTAGTGAACAGGAAGGAGCAGGCACTTATGAGCCCCTTAATTACAGACCTGTCAGCAAACGGTTTCTCGATACATTCAGCAATACGGAAAAGGCCAACGATATACGCTATGAAATGAATTTCTCGAAAAAACGTATCGCTACAAAATTTATTTTCTCAGGCATGCGTAGTGCCGAAATGCTTCTGATCAGAGCGGAAAGCTACTATCACAAAGGCAGTGAAGACCTTGCATTGGCGGATATCAATACCTTGAGAGGAAACCGCATATTGAACTACGAACCGTTGACACTATCTTCTCTGCCCGAACCGATACCCGGAACCGATTACATTACTCAGGACGTAACCGGAGTACCGCTCACCAAACTGATGGCATTGATACTGACCGAGCGTCGCAAAGAGCTGTTCCTCGAAAACGACCGCTTTTATGAACTGAAACGAAACGGATGCCCAGAGTTTTGGGTTGCCGTAAACGGACAAAAATATACCAGCCGAAAGTTCATGTATAACTTCCCCATCCCGATACGCGACACCAAACTTATTCCCGGTCTGCAACAAAATGAAGGTTACGAGGATTATATAATTAACTAAAAACGAAGTTATGAAACTATTAAATAAACTAATATTCGGAACAACTCTTTTTTTCGTATCAGCTGTTTTTTCAGCATGCGACTCTTACGAGGATGAAGCTCCTCGCGTAGATAACGATAATTCCTATTTTTATTTTCCAAGTACAGAGTTAACCTCATCGGAAAGAGCCGAATACGAAGCAATAAAAAAGGAATATCAAGACAATATAGGAAACTGACAATATACAAATCTCTCTCCAAATAAAATTTTAAACAAATTATAAAAAACGATTTTTCCACTAATTAATTTATTAATCTAAAAAACAGAACAAAATGAAAAAAACAGTGTATGCAATGGCTGCCATTCTGCTTTCTTTAGGATTTGCAGCCTGTTCGGAAGACGATGATGAAAAAGATGTTTTCGATGATGTAACGACAGAATTAACAGACGATGTTATTTACTCGTTCTCATACGACAATGCAACGATGTTCGAAACGGCAACAGTCGAAATTTCTCTTTTGAAAAAAGAAAACTCCACTCAATCTTTTACTGCACCGAAGGATATTACATTCCCGATCGTCGTAGATGAAACATCTACTGCCGTAGAGGGTACGCATTTCGAATTCGATGGAGAAAAGGCTCTCACCGTAGCAAAAGGAGCGTCAAAAGGCACACTCAAACTGAAACTGTTACAAAAAGAAGAAGGTAAAGATGTCATCGTCCTGAAAATACAGAAACCCCAAAACGATACCGACCGGTTTTTCTTAGGAAATAACGAATCGGTTACGATTAAAATTGCCGGAGAAACAATCGAAGTAATCAAAGGTACATGGAGTAACTGCACATGGGATAATAAAGCGTATTACGAAATGTCATATGATATTACAAACTTCCCTCAAGTAGCTACAGAAGACCAAATCACGATTACCGACCAAGGCGTTGAAGTAAATTTGAAAAGCGATCTGAAAAACTACTTTGTCGGTAACAGCAGTCTGCAATATGTAGGAGAGAAAGTTTTCCGTTTTTTAGATGACATAACAATTTCAAGAAATGTCGCTGTATTTATTTTGGATAATATCAACGCCAACTTTTCAGCAACAAGTTCGACAATTAAGGACTCTCGAGTAGGATTTACCGTAGTCAAAGACGAAAACAACGAAGAGGTTCTCGAAATGTTTATTTACTCTTATGAGCCAACGGAATTCCTCGTTGAAGATTATGAGGGTATGAAAGATTTTGCAACAGAAGATGAACCGGCTATGTATTATTATCCGTTGCGTTACCACTTCAAACGGGTACAATAACTATATATACAATTTACAAAAATAGGAAATGCTTTCATCGGCATTTCCTATTTTTTTGTATAAACGTTTTTGTTACTTTTGCTGTTGTTACTCTAAAAGCCTATTTGAATTTTACTCAGATCAGGTTTGAGAGTTTCTTTCGAGGAAAAACAGAAAAAAAGACCGGAAGAAAACACAAAGATGACCTGATAATATTTTTTGATTGGAAAATTCAGACAGGCTCTAAAACCTAATTTCAAAAAAATGGAAACAAAGAAATTTAAAACAAACGCCAAATGCGGAGGATGTGTTGCCCAAATAGCAGAATCACTCAATAAAATATTACCTCGTGAACAATGGGATATAGATCTGAACAGTGCAGATAAAATACTGTCCGTAACATCCGATCAATCGGATGCCGTCATCATAAAAGCGGTTAGCGATGCCGGATTTAAAGCCGAAAAAATCGATTAGACCCTATAAAGAAATAACGGAACTATGGGAAACAGACTTGATAATATCATGTAATGTTCTTTCTTTAACAGAATGAACAACAGATACGATAGCGTACCTAAACCTTCCCTTTATATTACAAAATAAAAGCGATTCCGTTATTTCAATATCATTTTATTGCTATTACCGTCCTTTTCTTTAACTTTGCACAAGTTAAACAACTATAATTATGGACGAACAGATAAAGCAAATTGCGATCCGGTTAAAAGGACTGCGCGATGTACTCGACCTGACTACTCAAGACGTGGCTCAGGCCTGTGGCATTTCTGAAGAAAAATACATAGCATTAGAATCGGGAGAACAAGATATTCCCGTAAGTATATTACATCAAATCAGCCTGCATTACGGTATAGACTTATCTGCACTGATGTTCGGTGACGAACCGCGCATGAATGCATACTTTTTAACCCGCAAAGGAAAAGGTGCTGCCGTCGAAAGAACAAAAGCTTATAAATACCAATCTCTGGCAGCCGGATTTATGAACCGTAAAGCCGACCCGTTTATCGTTACCGTAGAACCGGGAAACGAATCAGCCCCCGTACATTTGAACAGCCATCCGGGACAAGAATTCAACCTTGTGATAGAAGGACACATGATGCTGCAGATCGGAGACAAGCAATTGTTCCTTAATGAAGGCGACAGCATATACTTCGACGCTAACCGTCCTCACGGCATGAAAGCCCTTGATGGTAAACGAGTTCAATTCCTTGCTATAATTATCTAATTAAAGTCCTATTTTTATAATATGTTAGAAAGATTTCTAAAACAAACCTCTTTTTCGTCACAAGAGGATTTTATGCAGAATTTTAAAGTTCTCGTACCTGAGAACTTTAATTTCGGATATGACGTCGTTGACGAATGGGCTCGGATCGCTCCAGAAAAAAAAGCCCTTTGCTGGACAAATGATAAAGGAGAACATATCGATTTTACTTTTGCCGATATAAAAAGAGAAAGTGATAAAACCGCCTCCTATTTCCAATCATTGGGTATAAGACACGGAGACATGGTTATGCTCATTTTGAAGCGAAGATTTGAATTCTGGTTTTCTATCATAGCACTACACAAGTTAGGAGCAGTATGTATTCCGGCGACACACCTCCTTACCGAAAAAGATATTATATATCGTTGTAATGCAGCCGATATAAAAATGATCGTAGCAGTAGGTGAAGATATCGTCACAGGTCATGTAGATCGTTCCCTGGCCGCATCTCCGTCTTTACAGCACTGCGTATCGGTAGGTCCTGTGATTCCGAAAGGCTGGGACGATTTCCATGCCGGTATCGAGGCGGCAGCACCATTCTCTCGCCCGGCATTCGTCAACACAAACGAAGATACCTCTCTCCTTTATTTTACGTCCGGAACTACAGGAAATCCGAAGATGGTCGCTCACGATTTCACCTATCCTCTGGGTCATATCATTACCGGAAGCTTTTGGCACAATCTGAACGAAAAAAGTCTGCACCTGACTTTGGCCGACACGGGTTGGGGGAAAGCCGTATGGGGAAAATTATACGGGCAATGGATCGCCGGAGCAAATGTATTTGTTTACGATTTCGACAAATTCACGCCTGCAGATGTATTGGGTATGATAGAAAAATACCATATTACTTCATTCTGCGCCCCTCCTACCGTATTCAGATTCTTAATACGAGAAGATCTGAGCAAATTCAATATTTCGTCCCTAAAATATTGTACGATTGCGGGAGAGGCTCTGAATCCTAAAGTCTATGAGGAATTTTATCGCATTACCGGCATTAAATTGATGGAAGGTTTCGGACAGACGGAAACGACCCTGACTGTCGCAACCTATCCGTGGGTAGAACCTAAACCCGGTTCTATGGGAATACGCAATCCCCAATATGACATCGATTTGCTGACGAACGACGGACGATGGGCAGAAGAGGGAGAACAGGGACAAATCGTAATCCGTACCGATAAAGGGAAACCGCTGGGACTCTTCAAAGAGTATTATCGTGACCCCGAAAAAACAAAAGAAGCTTATCATGACAACATCTACTATACCGGAGATGTTGCTTGGAGAGATGAGGACGGATACTATTGGTTCGTAGGTCGTGCCGACGATGTAATTAAATCATCGGGCTATCGTATCGGTCCGTTCGAAGTAGAAAGCGCTTTAATGACTCATCCGGCAGTCGTAGAATGTGCAATCACGGGAGTTCCCGATGAAATACGCGGACAAGTAGTCAAGGCAACCATCGTTTTGGCAAAAGATTACAAAGAACGTGCCGGAGAAGCTCTCATCAAAGAAATACAAGATCACGTAAAACATGTTACAGCTCCTTACAAATATCCGCGAATCGTAGAATTTGTAGAGGAATTGCCGAAAACGATCAGTGGAAAAATCCGACGGGTAGAGATACGGGATAAAGACCATAAATAAAATACACATATATGTTAAGCAACGATTGGTTTGCCGGAGAATCGGAATCGGATAAAGGTAGGATTATCACCCGGGGACGTATGTTTGCCGAAAACGGTAACACCTCCGGGGTATTCCGTACCCGGGTAGAAATACAATGGAAATACAAAGGGGAAACAGACGGTATGCCGTCTGCCGATGAAACCGAAGTGATAGACCGGATCATGAGTTTGCTTACAGAAGCACTCGAAAGATCGAAGATCGCAATTCTAACGGCTATTCATATCGGCGGCAAGCAAGCTTTATATGTTTATTATACACAAGAATTACAAGCCTTTTCGGGAAAAGTAAACGAGCTATTAGGAAAACTTCCGTCCTTACCTATACAAATAGGTGCAACCGGAGACCCTGATTGGACAGACTATAAACAAATGCTTAAGAAATTCGGAATCAATCATTAAATAACTATTCTTTTTATGTTTCAATATAAACGAATAGCGGTAAAAATAGGTAGTAATGTACTGACACGGAAAGACGGTACTCTTGATATTACCCGAATGTCAGCTTTGGTAGATCAAATAGCCGAACTGCATAAAGCCGGAATGGAAATCGTTCTTATCTCATCCGGAGCTGTCGCCTCGGGACGCAGCGAACTGAAACAACATCGAAAATTGGATGCGGTTTCGGCCCGACAATTATTTTCGGCCGTAGGTCAGGCTAAACTGATAAACCGTTATTTCGAACTTTTCCGCGAGCATGGAATTGCTTGCGGCCAAGTGTTGACGATGAAAGAGAATTTTGCGACCCGGCAACACTATCTCAATCAAAGACACTGTATGGAAGTCATGATCGAAAACGGAGTTATTCCTATCGTGAACGAAAATGATACGATCTCGGTAACCGAATTGATGTTTACGGATAATGACGAACTTTCCGGTCTGATCGCATCAATGATGAATATGGAAGCTTTGATTATACTCAGTAACATCGACGGCATTTACAACGGTAATCCCGAAAATCCTCAAAGCCGGGTCATTACGGAAATTACAGGAAACAGACAGAACCTGTCCGAATATATACAGACAAAAAAATCTTCTTTCGGAAGAGGGGGGATGCTGACAAAATGCAATATAGCAAGAAAAGTTGCAGATGAAGGAATTATGGTTATTATCGCTAATGGCAAAAAAGAGAATATCCTTCCTGACGTATTGCGAAAAAACAGCAATACGGTATGTACCCGGTTTTTACCGGCAGAGAAGCCTGCATCCAGCATAAAAAAATGGATCGCTCACTCCGAAGGCTTTGCAAAGGGAGAAATACACATCAACGCATGCGCACAAGAGACATTGATGTCTCATCAGGCCGCAAGTCTATTGCCGATAGGCGTAACCCGGATCGAAGGAGATTTCGAAAAAGATGATATCGTACGAATTTTTGATCATGAAGGGAATCAAATAGGAGTAGGACGTATCGGATATAACAGCGAAAAAGCTCGTTCTCTCATCGGGAAACAGGGTGCTCGCCCCCTTATTCATTATGATTATTTATATTTAGATTAATCTTCAAACGGTATATTCATGAAACAGGTTCAAAAACCTATCTATCTTTTGCTTTAAAATAATATAACTATTTATACACTCATAACTACACACACATGAAAAAATTTTTGGAGTATTATCTGCTAATATCGGCAGTATGTTTTTGGCTCATAGACAGCCATGCCGAAACGAAAGATTTATGTCCGCAACAACGTTACGAACAAATGCAACGGGAACTGGCTACAGGCTGGAATACGTGGGATACCCGCAGTGCCCTTACGCATGTGCTGCTCCCTTATGGTGTAGCTATCGACCTACACGTAATCGACGGGAAAGGGATACGAAAAAATTCCTTTACCATAGGAAGCGGCCTGTTACATGCCGGGCCACATACTTATGACGGGAAATATACCGATATAAGTCTTCGATGGAACGATCAAAAATTACGGATCGAGAGTTCTGCCGATTCTTTAGAGAACATTATTCGAATTACTCCTTTAGAAGGAAATAATCCGGAAGGGAAAATCATCGTGGTCTTAAAAGGCGTGTGGCAACGCGATGTAAAAATACAAGTTAACGGTCAACAATTTCAATTCCGCCCCGGCAACCTAAAACAAGAAATCAAAGGTCAAGCGTACGGAAAATGGATAAAAAGCGAACGGAACGAGATCACATTCTCTACACAAGAACCGGTTACCATTTGTTGTGGCTCAGATATAGAACCAGTAAAAGCCCAAAACAAATTACGCGAATCCGCCGATCGTTTCGTAAATAACAACAAAAAACAATACGGAGACGATTATGAGGTATATAACGCCATGCAGAATGTCCTTTCCTGGGACAATATATACGACCCGACCATCCGCAAAGTTATTACCCCTGTCAGCCGGGACTGGAATATAAACTGGAGTTCTAACCCCAACTACGGAGGATTCGTACTTTTCTGTTGGGACTCTTATTTTGCCTCCATGATGTTTTCGGCTGGGAATCGGGAACTTGCCTACGCCAATGCAGTCGAAATAACCAAATCAATTACGGAATCGGGCTTCGTTCCTAATTTCTATTCAGGAAATGATTATAAGTCGAGAGATCGTTCCCAACCCCCTGTAGGATCATTAGCTGTATGGAGTCTATATAAGAAATACGGAGACAAATGGCTGTTAGAATTACTTTATCCCGATCTTATCAGATGGAACCGATGGTGGGATAAGAACCGAAATATCGACGGATTATTATGTTGGGGATCTTCACCCTATCCTCGGGTAACCTATCGCAATCATGAATACGGCAGCGTCAACAACCATTACGGAGGTTGTTTGGAATCGGGACTGGATAACTCCCACATGTTCGACAATGTACCATTCGATACCGAACGACACATGCTTCTACAAAACGATGTCGGGCTATCGAGCCTTTATATTATGGATTGCAAATTATTGGCACTTATCGCTCAAGAGTTAGGATATAAAAAAGATGTAAAAGAACTCAGAAAACGAGCAAAACAATACAGCATCGAATTACAAAAATTGTGGGATGAAGAAGAAGGTCTTTACTACAATCGAAGAACCGATACAGGGAAAAAGAATCCACGTATATCTCCGACCAACTTTTATCCTATGTTGGCAAATATTCCCAGCCAAACTCAAGCTGAACGTATGGTAAAAGAACATTTGATGAATCCCCAGGAATTCTGGGGAGAATGGGTTATTCCCGCTACTCCCCGCAACGATCCGGCTTTCAAAGACAATGATTACTGGAGAGGCCGCATCTGGGCTCCTCTCAATTTTCTCGTATATATGGGATTACAAAATTACGACTTACCTGAAGTACGCAAAGCTGTCGCTCAAAAATCGAAAGCGTTGTTATTGAAGGAATGGCTTAAAGACGGATCGGTGTATGAAAATTACGACTCGGTTTTAGGGGAAGGTCCGCATAGACGCAGCGACCGTTTCTACCATTGGGGAGCACTGCTGAGCTATATAGCATTAATCGAAGACGGATATATCGCCCCAATAAAAATAAATGATTAGAGAAACCGGTTATCACAAATACGAAAATAGAGCAGGCAAAGACAACTTTTTCCCTGCTTTATTTTTTATCTGCAATATTTTTCACATATTTATACCTTACAAGAAAAAATACTATTTATTATAAATATACTAAAGTACACCTCATATATATTCAAAAACAATTTGTATCTATCTAAAGCAACTTTATTATCATAACAGATCCTATCCTTTGAAAAACGGTTCAACAGTACAGTATATATATGATTTCCTACGGTCAATGTATATGCAACTCTTATTGCATCTTTCAACAAGAAAGATATTTCGGGCAAGTTTTTTCTTAATAAAACGGGGATAGCAAGCAGAAAAACATGGAAAGAAGACTTTTATAAATAAGTTTTTATTTAAATCTTCATCTGATACCATTAAAAAGCACCATAAAAACAACATCCCGATTGGTGTTTTATCAATCGGGATGTTGTTTTTATAATAAACATTCACACAAAAGCGAATTATTCAAAGAACTTATTTCTCCTTTACTACCGTCTTTTTCGTTGCAGATTTAGTTTTACTTTCTCCGGCTACAGCTTTTTCTGCTTTCACCCGAGCAATCTTTTCCGCCTTTGCAGACTTTAATTCTTTACGCAATAACTCTATCTCGGACGCCTGATTACGAATAGTAGTAATCAGAGAGTTCAACTCTTCATTTTCAATCGAATCAGGATATTGAGCTTTTACCCGCACAATAAAATCGCTCAAAACATTCATATAGTTGGTAAACGCTTCATAAGGCGAATCATAAGGGCTATAATGACTATGTACCGCACCATCGGAAAAATGCTTAGTACACATATAATAAAAATGGTCGCTCGCCTGTAAATAATTCCAATCTTGTTTTAAACGACGGTCATTACACAGCCGCACCCGTTCAGCCATAGAATACAGCTTCTCGAAAGCTTCGTTCTGAAGCAAATTACCTAACCAAGCACTGGTATCCCGTTCCTCATCAGCCCAAGATATGGGATAAGTAACAGATAAAGAATCTACCGGTTTCAACTTAGAAATAATCTCAGCAGGAGTAGAAAATGAGATACCTTTCTCTTCGGCAAAACGGGGAAGAGCCTTCATAAACTCAAAAATACCGGTTTCCCGAGGTTGCAGTTCTCCTAATGTTTCATAATTCATAAACAGATTTATAATCTGTTCTGTTTCAGGAAGAGCTGTAATCCAGTTTATAAACTTATCGGCAGTCAACGGATATTCATTCCACTCATAGTTCGAAAATCGGAAAGAAATATCATCGCTCAATTTAGAATTTTTAAGAAGCAGCTTCAGTTTCGGGGCAGCAGCCGAACTGTACAAATAATTCGGGCTTTTCCATCCTAAAATATGCTTAGCTCCCTCCGTAATACATCCTTTAAATCCCATGGATGCAACCATCCCGGCTATTTCATCGGAATAGATCAACTCGGTATTGCGAAATACTTTAGGCCGTTGCCCGAACAACATTTCGATTTTATCATCGTGCATTTTGACCTGATCGACAAATTCTTCCGGATCTTTAAGAGAAGCCAAAGAGTGTGCATACGTTTCGGAAAGGAACTCTACGCATCCTGTCTTTGCCAAGTCCCTCATACTATCGATAAATTCCGGTACATAAATCTCGAACTGTTCCAATGCAACTCCCGAAATCGAAAACGCGACTTTAAATTTCCCGTTCGAGTTCTTGATCATCTCCAGTAAAGTATAGTTTGCAGGAATATAAGAACGGTGAGCTATACGGCTCATTATTTCTTCATTATTAAAATCGTCATAGTAATAATGATCGTTGCCTATATCAAAGAAACGATAACGTTTCAGACGGAACGGCTGATGAATTTGAAAATAAAAACAGATGGTTTTCATATCATGTTATTTTTTATTTCTGATTAATTAAAACATAAGGCCGATCTATCGGTAAATTACTTTATTATAAATGTCAATTACTTTTTGACCGGCATACACCCATTTGATCTCATCGACCTCTTTTTTCCCTTCAATCTTTAATTGCTGGTACATTGCAGGATAGGTAATTATCGAGTAAATAGCATCTGCCATCGCATCAACATCCCAATAATCGGTCTTTATTGCATTCGTCAAAATTTCCGCACATCCCGATTGTTTCGAGATAATAGAGGGAACTCCCACCTGCATGGCTTCAAGAGGAGATATCCCGAACGGTTCAGAGACAGAAGGCATTACATAAACATCGCTCGCTTTCAACATTTCATAAACCTGCTTTCCTTTAAGGAAACCTGTAAAATGAAAATGATCCGAAATATTGCGTTGAGCGGCGAGGCGTATCATCTTATTCATCATATCCCCGCTTCCCGCCATAACGAAACGTACATTATTATTTTTCCGCAATACCTGAGCCGCAGCCTCTACAAAATATTCAGGACCTTTCTGCATCGTAATGCGCCCTAAGAACGTTACGACTTTTTCTTTTGTATTGCGAGGTATATTAATAGCCTTGATTTCCTCACTCAACGGCTCGACGGCATTATGAACGGTTGTTACCTTGGCCGGATCGATATTATATTTTTCAATAACCGTCTTACGTGTCAAATTACTTACGGTGATAATATGATCTGCCTGATTCATACCATCCTTTTCTATGGCATAGACCGTAGGATTTACATTTCCCCGACTCCGATCGAAATCTGTCGCATGTACATGTATTACCAATGGCTTTCCGGTCACTTGTTTGGCATGAATCCCTGCCGGATAAGTAAGCCAGTCATGAGAATGAATCACATCGCAAGGATAGGTTCTGGCAATCACTCCGGCAACAATAGAATAATTATTGATTTCTTCCAACAGGTTATCAGGATATCGACCCGAAAATTCTATACATCCCAAATCATTAAGATGCATATAATTGAAATCTGCATAAATATGATCTCTCAGATTAAAATATTCTTGAGGATCCATATATCGTCCTAACCGATCTCGTATTTGTTCCCAAGAAACATCACGCCAAGCAATCGGTGTATTACATGCTCCTACAATATGGGCAAAACTTTTATCTTCATCTCCCCACGGCTTGGGTATAACAAACGTAATATCCATATTTCCGCATTCAGACATACCTTTGGTAAGTCCATAGCTGGCAGTTCCCAAGCCTCCGAGAATATGCGGTGGAAATTCCCACCCGAACATGAGTGCTTTCATACAACTTCGGTTTTAAAAATGGTTGTATTTTTTTAATAAACTCAATACTCTCAATATCTCTCCTACATTCACCGCAAAACTGATAGCTCCACGTCCCATGTAAGGAGGATTTCCGTCAAATAACTCGGAAATTGTTCCGATACAATTATTAGACATCTCCTCTTCATAGCCGATCAACATCCGTTCCAAAAATGAAACTCCGCTCAACCCGAATATCTTGAGATACGCCTCTGCATAAGCTCCCATCAACCATGGTCGGGCCGGACCTTGATAATAAGCATTCTCCCGTTCTGCTTCATTCCCCAAATAAGTAGGAGAATATCCATGACTTTTAGGGCTTAATGTACGGATACCTTTCGGAGTCAACAGTTCTCGGGTAACTACATCCAACGCTTTTTTCCGTTCTTTTTTATCTAATGGAGAGTAATCGAGCGAAAGAGCGAACAGCATGTTGGGACGAACACTCCAATCTGCAAAATTTCCATCGACATAATCGAACAAATACCCATAATCATTTAAAAACATATCTTTAAATGACAAAGCAAGTTTATCACCCAAAGCATTCAACCGATCCACAATAACCCTCTGTTCCGGCTTATCCGCAATCAATGAGGCTGAAAAACGTAGTATATTATACCACAATGCATTAAATTCAACTAAATAACCACTACGCGGTATAATAGGTTTTCCATAGGCTACCGCATCCATCCATGAAATAGGAACGTCATGTCCATTACTGTATAATAATCCGTTTTCATGCAAAAAAAGATTCGGATGCTTGTTTTTGATTATATAATCGACAATTTCGGTAATTAAAGTTCCGTATTTTGCCGTACAATGTTCAAGAGATGTTTCCTTGGCATATTGTTGCAATGACCATACTGCCCATAAAAGAATATCGGGATAGTCTATTCCTTGAATTACTTCACTCCGAACACCTTTCTCCATAAAGGCTTTTAACGCCCGCATCGCAGTATGCATGATAGAGTCGAATGTTTCTACATCCCCTACAGCCAATGTACATCCGGGAAGAGCGATAAACAGATCTCTAGCCCGAACACCAAACCAAGGATAACCCGCCAACAGATAATTATCTTTTTGTTTTTTCAGATAAAATTGTTGTGCAGAATTTTTCAGGCAATTAAAGAAACTGTTACGATAAGTCCGTAACTTCATTTCCCTATTATACATCATGCTCAAAGATCGAGGTTTTATCTCTCCTACTCCGGCGGAAAATATAATACTTTCGCCTTTCTTTATAGGTAATTCGAAATATCCGGGAACATACAGATCTTCTTTATAGTCATATCCTCGTTCCTGATCTTTAACATATTCAATGCCCTTATTCCAATATGGATCACTGACGAAACTAACCTCTTTATTGAACTGTAAATACAATGCTGGATACCCTTCATAAAGACAAAAGCTAACACCATTCAAAGCCTGTTCATAATGACGGTTGATCCTGTCATTCTCAATACAAAGAGCATTCGCATTTCTAAAAGCAAGAAAAGGACGGAACTGTAACGTCGTTTCAGAATGGGCATCTAACAATGTGTATTTAATCAAAATCCGGTTTTCATGCGAAATAAAAACTTTTTCCTTACTTAAAATTACACCCCCCACCCGATATACAGTTTTGGGAACTGATTCACAATCGAACTCACGGATATATTTATGTCCGTTAGGGCTGAAACAATCTCCCTGATATTTATGTAAACCTAAATTAAAAGGAGCACCGTGTTGTATCACGGTTTCATCGAATGATGATAAAAGAACATGAGAGTCATTATCCATCTCCGGAATAGGAATTACCAATAATCCGTGTTGTTTTCGAGTGTTACAATCAACAATCGTCGTACAATGATAAGCTCCCGATTTGTTTGTACGTAACATCTCTTTAGGAAGAGACTGTTCCAAGTTAATCATCAAACTTTTGTCAAACTTCAGATAACTCATATTTATTGTTAATTAAAAAAATCGGTTAACGGTCAAATCTTGTGCTTTAATACTTGATATTAGTTTTCACGAATATAAAAATTGTTATCAGAAAAGCCAAACATTTAATCGATTTATTTAGTAAAAAGACGTCTTTCTCAATAAAAATTTTCAACTTAAAAAAGAAAAAGAAATTTTCGTTGTCATTTTCTTTTTTTATTTTTATCTTTAAACAAATTTGTATTTTAAATGTGATCTATACCCGGGCTATAGCTAAAAAGCAAGATTGCAAAGTAATCACTATCATCAGCCATATTCTTTGAGAATGATCTGCATTCATATTCAGAAAAGCATACTGTAAAGCTCCATGATTGCACGCAGAAATACAATCTCCACAGTAAGAACAATTTATTCCCGGTTTGCCGGTTTTTATTTGCGCTTTCGATAATGCCCCATAACGACATCTACAGATACAAGCCCCACACAAAGTGCAAGCTTCTTTATTTATCTTGAAACGAAAAGGAGAAATATATTTTCCTAAAGATACCAAAGCAGCGACCGGACAATAGCCAGAACAGTGCACCATCATATGTCTTTTATAGGAGAGGATCATAACAAAAAAACCTGTAATACCGAATAAAACAACTATTCCGGATATCGCCACATACGATAATCCGCTCCATTTGGCAACCAAAGCCACAATAACAGTCAATACCAATATAGTATATCGTGCCGGCAGAAAAAATTTATAAGGTTTTGGGGGTAATGATAAATGTCCTGCAACCATATTATCTAATGCACCGAAATAACAAAGATGACTGCACCATGCCGGTCCTGACAACAAGATAGTAAGAATAAGTAAAAGAGGCATAAACCCAAATTCCCAACGATAAACAGCCCCTCCGATTATCATCATCGGGATAGGAAAATGCAACTCTCCGGACAAAAGAAATATAGAGTCGCACATAATCCCCAACAAAAGTTGCCCGAAAAAGGAAAAAGAGAATATCAGCCAACTATATCTTCTCCAACGAGCTCTCAAACGAATATCCTGCATTTTCCAGCATAACAAAAAAGCATAAGCCGCAGCCAATACTACTTGTAGCCAACATCCGCCCCTAAAAAACCTTTCACCTAAAAATAGACCTGGAACTTTTACTGCGACAACCGATAACAAGAATAAAGTCGATAACGCAGGAACAAATGCCGTAAATAACCGTATATGGGAAAAAGATACGGTCATGAGTTATAAAAGAGTGGATAATAGTTTGGTGAGATTGTCGATAAACATTCTTACAGAAATAGCCAATAGAATAATCCCAAAGAATTTTCGAAGTACATAAACACCTCCCTTACCCAACAACTTCTCGATAATATTGACTCGCTTTATTACAATATAAATTATTAAAATATTAAGGACCAATGCTATTATTATATCAAGCAAGCTATACAACGCCCGCAAAGAAAGCAATGTCGTAAAAGAACCTGCCCCGGCAATCAACGGAAAAACAATCGGAACTATTGTCGCAGAACCAGCAGGCCCGTCCATCTTAAAAATCTCCACGCCAAAAATCATCTCTATAGCCATTACGAAAATCACTAACGAACCGGCAATGGCAAAGGAAGATATATCTACATGAAAAAGTTGTAACATCATGTTTCCCATAAAAAGAAAAACAATAAAAGAAAATAAAGAATAAAATGCAGCCTTGCCTGCATTAATTTCATTCCCTTTTTCTTTTAAATCGATAATAATAGGAACCAGCCCCGTTATATCAATCACAGCAAATAAAACGACAAAGGCACTGATTACCTCCTGAATGTCAAAATGCAATAGATTATCCATAGGTTTAAGTTTTTACAGGAGCAAAGTTAACAAAAAAAAAATAAATCAATAGTTTCTAAACAATTGTATCGATTTTATGTTTACAAATTGAAGGTTAGATTTTTATTTATACTTTTGAATAAACAAAATATGGATTCGATGGACAGCATGTATGACGTTTTGCTGCAACTTCCGTTATTTCAGGGAGTCAGCAGAGCAAAAATTTCAGAGCTTATCGAGAAAACAAAATTTCATTTTCTCAAATATAAATCGGGAGAACAAATCGTATCAAAGGGAGAAGAGTGTACACACTTGAAATTCCTGATATCCGGATGCGTACGTTCAGAAATGGTCAACAAAAGCGGAAAGATTCGTGTTTCGGAAGTCCTTTGCGCTCCGAACGTATTGTCGCCCAATCACCTATTCGGCAGGAATACAAATTATCCATCCGATCTCTATGCTGTAGAAGAGACAGGAATCATGCAAATCGATAAGCAAACATTTATCCGCATCATGCAGGATGAATCGATTATCCTTATAAACCTGTTGAACATCATATCGAGGCGTTCCCAGAAAAGTGTCGAAACATTTCTCGCACTTTCTTCCGGAAATGTAAAAGAACGCTTGGCATTTTGGGTACTCTGCTTTACACAGCGCAAGTCGATAGACGTAAGGGTAATATGCAAACAAAAAGATTTGTACACATTTTTCGGAGTACAACGTTCTGTTTTTATGAATGCACTAAACGAATTGAAAGAAGACGGCATCATCGATTACTCGACTCGTGAGATTACTATCCTCGACCGGGAAAAACTTAAAGCCATTCTTACCACAGATGATGACGATTAAATAAAAAACTTACAAAACATAAAGAAGCCGGAATTAGTTCTTTCTACTCCGGCTTCTTTATGTTTATTTACTGTCTAAAAAATAAAAAAGGTATTGCCCGTTCTTCAAGAAGCAATACCTTTTATCTATTCAAAGAAAATATATAAAAAGCTAAAGTCAGTCGTCACTTCGTGATCCTAAAAACAAAAGAATATAATATACCAATGTAGCCAATGAACTAAGAGCCGCCACTACATATGTATATGCTGCCCATTTAAGAGCATCTTTGGCTTTATCATGTGTACTTACATTTGTTATCCCTGCTCTGTCAAGCCAAGCTAAAGCTCTTGCACTCGCATTTATTTCTACCGGAAGCGTCACAAAACTGAACAATGTAGTCAATGCGAACAAGATAATCCCGAAAAGCATAAGCTGCGGAAAACTCTGCAACAATATAATACCCGCCAACAGCACCCATTGTACCCAATGCGACGCAAAACTCACAATAGGAACTAATTTGGATCTCATATTCAAAAACGCATAAGCAGTAGCATGTTGCACGGCATGTCCGCACTCATGAGCCGCTACTGCAGCAGCAGCAACACTATTACCATGATAAACCTCATGGCTTAAATTTACCGTATGATTCTCCGGATTATAGTGATCTGTCAATTTCCCGTCAACAGAAGTAACGGTAACATTATAAATACCGTTATCATGCAACATCTTTTCGGCTATATCTTTTCCTGTCAGACCATTTGGAATAGGTACTTTAGAATAGTTTTCGAATTTGTTTTGCAATGTCTTTTGCACTCCGAAACTAATCAAAGCAAAGACAATGAAAATAACATAAATCATAAATTTCTCTTTTATTGTTTGAGACAAATATACTACAAAAAGAGGATTTCAAATGTTAAACAAAACGGGAGGTATAAATAAATAGAGTTAAAACGATTTATACTCGAACAACAAGATATCTTTTATCTTTTTCAAAAACAAACAGCAATAGATATTTTCCCACGAATAAGAATAAAGATTTATATATTTGTAAATAAATAAGATTATAAACAGATAATCATGAAAGAACGCATCAAATCATTTTCCCGACAAATATCCGGCACTATAAAAAACAATACGGCAGAGATAACAATCTCGATTCTCTGTTTTGTATCTGCATCTCTCATTCGGGAAAATGTAATTACGACAAACAAATTGTATCCTTTTGTTTTTCCTCTGTTCTTTGTCCTTTCTTATCTTTTAAATAAATGGTTTTCACAAGGGACATGGAGAATCTTATATTATATCTCGCCATTATTGGTATTTCCTTTTTTCTGTATAGATGTTTCTGATTGGGTTTTCTCCATAGAATATTCCGTTGCACTTACCATCGCAGCTCTTATGCTCCTCATCCGAAACTGGATTTCCGACAATAAATCTTTTACGTTCCAGGCAACTTGCTATTTTACCCATCTGCTTCAAGCGGCTCTCCTAAGCGGATGCGCATACTTCTTATTAATCGGCATTTATTACTCCGTCACTTACATCTTCAATATATTTCCCCAAAGCGAGTATAACGTTTCTTCCTATTTATCTATGATATGTTTCATTATAGGAATGCCCTGCCTATTTTTAACATTCAATAACCGACAAGAAACCTTATCGACTCAAGAAAAAAAATCTGCTCTGGAAATACTTACAAATTATATACTATCTCCTGCGATACTCATATACACGATCATACTATACATATATTTTACGACTATTTTCTTTTCGTGGAGCTTACCTAAAGGCGGAATTGCATATATAGTATTCGCTTTTACGCTAATTACGGTATTGGCAAAGGCCTTGCAACCATTTTTACACAAACAAATATACAACTGGTATTACAGACATTACAGTCTGATCTCTATCCCAGCCCAGCTCATGTTTTGGATAGGAGTACTATATCGGGTTCAACAATACGGATTTACGACAGCACGAGTTTATCTGGTTATCTGTGGATCTATTATGTCGATAACACTACTTTTATTCTTATCAAGCAAAACCAGCCGGTACTTATACGTTACAGCTCTGTCTATCATACTACTCGCAAGTTTCACTTATATTCCGGGAATAACAGCTAAAAACATCGGTATAGAATCCCAACAGAAGAGAGTAAGTGTTTTATCTCGGAACTTAGACCTTTTAGGAGAAAATGGAAAATTAAAAAATATATCGGAAACAAATAGCGACAGTCTGCTGTACGACCCGCAATACACACAACTATACGAAGCTTTTTTATACGTACAACACGAAAAAGGAAAAGATTTCGTACAGAAAAAATACGGTACGAATTTACTTCCTGAACCACAAGAAAGATATAAGGACTCTGCCTATGATTTCGTTTCATTGCCTCTACTCGATGGAAAAACAAAAAAAATAGATATCAGTATGTATCGATCTCTGTACCCGATAAATCTAAGTGACAGTTGCGAAGATATCAGCGTCGATACTTCCGGGAAAAAATTACTGATCAAAGACAAAAATGACGTTTTACTAAATATCAGTTTCGAGGAATTGCAAACATCGTTACTTCAAAAATCAGGACTTACAAAAAATTCCACAAAAAAGAGATTCTTACAGCAAGAAAATATACTCACAAATTACGAAACTGATTCTTTATACATATCTTTCGGACGAATAATATTCGATATGAAAACTGATCTGACAATAAGCGACCTGCAAATAGATTATATTCTCCGAAAATAGAATATAACCACTCTTAAAGCCTGTCTAAACTTTTTTCGGATAACATTTGAGAGAAATCCACATGAATAGTAAGTTTCCCTCTTAAAAGGAAACTGTACCAATAACCGACAACATCGTTACAAAGTGGAAGAAATTCCTCAAAAAATTTATTGCTCGAAAACAAAATAATTACAATATTCTCTCCAAAACCCATTCATTTATCAAAAACGAACATAAAACATTCATTTAAATATCAATTTGTCATAATAATATTTATCAATAAAACAATATGAGTATATTATTGGCATATCATTATACATCTTATTATTTTTGAAGTGTTCTATGGTTAATACAGGAAGCGTCATCCGGGAATATCAAATACAATGTAAAAGATATAACATACATCCCCCATATATCTTTCACTTGTCAAGATACCGGATCTCGCTTATTTTCCCTACAAAAGGCCATATAATTAACATTATAGGAGGCCAATGATAACCTCCGCATAGAGGCGTCTATGCCTCAAAATCCTTTCTGCATAAAAAACGCTTCCGATAAGAGATTACCGGAAGCGTTTATTTTATAAAGTATTATTTTCAGTATCAAAAGCCGAATAGCCCATGGCTATACTCAAATATTTGATCATATATTCCGCTGATCAAACCGATCACAACAATACCCAATACGCAAAGTGATATACTCAAACGAGAAGCATTATCGGAACGGAAATTCTCAACTACACATTCATCTTGTTTGATAAACATGGCCTTAACCACCAATAAATAATAGTATAATGAAATAACCGTATTAATAAGAGCTATCAATACAAGAATATAAAAACCTTGTTCGGCTGCGGCATAAAAGATAAAGAACTTGCTGAAAAAACCGGCAAAAGGAGGAATACCAGCTAATGAGAACATAGCCAGCATCATCGCAATACTTAGTTTAGGATTAGTCTTATAAAGGCCATTATAATCATCCATATTTACTTTTCCCGTCCGATTTTCAATAACCGATATCACTCCGAAAGCAGCAAGATTGGAGAAGATATAGACCAATACATAATAACTCAGCGATGTTAAGCCTAAACCTGTATTCGATATAACGCCCAACATAATATAACCGGCTTGCGAAATAGAAGAAAAAGCAAGAAATCTTTTCAGATTTTGTTGACGAATCGCAAACAAGTTACCTATTGTAATCGTGAGAATAATCAATGCATATAAAATACCCTGCCAAATACATTCGACAGAACCAAATACTTTATACAATATCATCATAAAGGTAAAAGCTGCAGCTCCCTTAGAGATAACAGACAGATAAGCAGTTACCGAAGTCGGCGCTCCTTGATAAACATCTGCCGTCCATAAATGGAAAGGAACTAAAGACAGCTTGAATCCCAATCCGGCAATAAAAAAGACTAACCCTACGATGAGCAAAGGCGACACACCGAGCATATAACTCAAATCATCAAAATAAAGAGTCCCCCCTATTCCATACAAATAAGAAATACCCAATAGCATCAAAGCAGATGAAAATACGGCAATAAATACATATTTAGCGGCGGCTTCATGAGAATCATGTTTGTATTTTTCCATAGCGACCAAAGCAGTGATAGGCAAAGAAGCTGTTTCGAGTCCGAGAAAAAACAATAAAAAGTTTCCCGAAGAAGTCATTAAATACATACCCAAAAGCGTAATAAGCGTCAACACATAATATTCTCCGCGACGAATTATCACATCTTCGTTTTTAATCCAAGACGAAGCCTGTATCAAAACGAGTAATGTTCCGATATTGAGTATGGTCTTAATTACCGATGTAGCCGGTCCCGACTGATACATGCCACCGAAAAGAGACACTTGTTCTCCCGGAACAATCGTAAATATTGTATGCGCTAATAATAAAACACAAGCTGTCGCAGAAAAGCATTTCAAGCTTTTAACCGACCCGAATGTATCATATAAAAACAGGAGTACGATAACTACCAATAATGATAGCTCATCCCGCATTCCTAAAAAATTTGAATAATCCATACTCTTTCTATTAGATATATTGTAAAATGCGTTGACTAATTACTTCCATACTATTGCTGATCATATTAGATACCCAAGAAGGAGCGATACCTAAAGCAGCAACCGAAACGATCAAAGATATTGCCGAAAGCCGTTCGAACCAAGTTGCATCGGTAAGAGACAAATGATGTTCATTCTCGACTTTACCATAAAGCAGTTTTCCTACTACTCGAAGGATATATACAGCCGTAATTACAATGGAGGTACAAGCAATGATAGTAAAGGCTCTATGGAAAGTATCCGTCCATTGGAAAGCTCCGACAAATACTGTCATTTCTGCAACAAAACCACTTAATCCCGGAAGTCCTAAAGAAGCAAAACCGGCAATTACATAACAAGTCGAAAGGAATGGCATAATTTTCATAAGACCGCCCATCTCCCGAATATCCCGAGTATGCGTACGACCGTAAATCATACCGATCAACGCAAAGAAAAGGGCCGTCATCAAACCATGAGACAACATTTGCAATACAGCTCCGGTCATAGCTGTAGTATTCCACATTAGCAATGCAAACAGCACCAAACCGCAGTGACTTACAGAAGAATACGCATTGATATATTTCAAGTCTTTTTGTACACAAGCACTAAATGCTCCGTAAACAACACTGATACCGGTTAAAATCAAAAATATCCAAGAAAGTTCTTGTGTTGCCTGAGGCATCAAGTACATCGCTACCCTAAAACATCCGTATCCTCCAAGCTTCATCAACACACCGGCATGCAACATAGAAACCGCCGTCGGAGCAGAAGCATGACCATCAGGAGACCATGTATGGAACGGGAACATCGCTCCTAACACTCCGAAACCGATAAATGTCAAAGGGAAGAAAAGATACTGGGCACTCATCGGAATCGCATTATTTTTTGCAATTTCCAATATATTCATAGTCAAATGTCCATCGGCTGAGGAATGAAAATAAATACCCAATATACCGACAAGCAATAACGCAGATCCTCCCATAAGCATCAAGGTCAGCTTCATTGCCGCATAATTCTTATTACCGCTTCCCCAAACTCCGATCAATAGGTACATCGGAATCAAAGCGATCTCATAGAACATAAACATCGTAAACAAGTTAATAGAAATGAAGAACCCGAATACTCCGATCGATAACAGTATAAGCCAAAGGAAAAATTCTTTTGGTAGAGGATCTATTTTCCAAGAAGCAAAGACCCCTGCAAAAACAATAATTGCAGAAAGCAAAATCATCGCCACCGAAACGCCATCGACACCCACCGCATAATGGATATTCAGAGGCGCATACCAGACGGTATCGGCAAGAAACAGCATCTCCGCTGTATTTCCAGCAGAACGCTCACACAAATAGAGCGCAACTAAACCTATTGCTAATAATAATTGAATGGCTGAACCCGTTACGGCTACCAATCGTATCTGTTTCATCTCTTTCGACAAGGCCAACCCGACCATCATCAAAAGAGGAATAAGCACAAATAAAGATAAAAAATTCATAGTAATTCTTTTTATAAATATCTTTCAACCATTCTTTACAAGCATATAACAGCTATAATGGCAATGATCATAGCACCTAAAATAAATACCAACGCATAAGATTGCAAACGTCCCGACTGTAACCCGCGAATATGATAGGATGTTGTCTGTGTTATCCATGCCAACATATTCATACTTCCATCAATAACATGACGGTCGAACCAAGCAATCGGAGAACAAATGCCATTGAAAATAATCTTATGGGTAATAAACTGGTAAACCTCATCAATATAGAAACGATGATATGCCCATTTATATAAACCGCTCATCGAAGCTGCCATACGGGCAGGTTTATCATTCGGATTCTTATACAACCAAGTTGCCAATGCTATCCCGACGATAGCGATAATGACACTGGTCACGGCAACCGACATTTCGATATGAATATGGTACGGCAGACCGTCACTTGTCACAAACTCTCCGAAAGGAATAAATCCTGCGACACATGTCACCAGTGCTAAAAATATCAAAGGTATGGACATAACTTTCGGAGCTTCATGAGGTGTATGCTCATGTTCAGCTTCTTTTCCCCAGAAAATGTTATAATATAAACGGAACATATAAAATGCGGTAAGACCGGCAACCACAGCCATCCATACTCCCCAGAAAGTGCTCTTTTCGAACACAGCCGCCAAGATCTCGTCTTTACTGAAGAATCCAGAGAACGGAGGAATTCCGGCAATAGCCAAACATGCGATTAGGAAAGTTATATGAGTTATCGGCATATATTTACGAAGTCCGCCCATATGAGACATTTCATTCGAATGAACGGCATGTATAATAGCTCCTGCTCCCAAGAAAAGTAAAGCCTTAAACATGGCATGAGTAAACAAATGGAACATTGATGCCATATAACCTAAACCGGCCGCCTCACTGGCAACACCTAAAGAAACCATCATAAATGCGATCTGAGAAATAGTAGAAAACGCCAAAACCCGTTTTATATCAGTCTGTACACATGCTACAACAGCAGCATATAATGCAGTAAATGCCCCGATATAGGTTATCAGATCAAGAACTTCAGGTGTCATACAATAAACCGGGAATAACCGGGCAACCAGATAAACTCCGGCAACAACCATCGTTGCGGCATGGATCAATGCAGAAACCGGAGTCGGACCTTCCATTGCATCAGGTAACCATATATGCAAAGGAAACATTGCTGATTTTCCGGCACCACCCATAAAGATAAGAGCCATTGCCCAAGATGCTATCGAGAAACCGAGGAATGTTTTACCTCCCGTAGAAGAAAGAATAGAGACACTGCCATCGGTCAAAGTTTTAAAATCGAATGTTTCGGTATAGAACGAAAGGATCAAAATACCAACCAAGAATCCGAGATCCGCAAATCGAGTTACGATAAATGCTTTCTTAGATGCAGAAACCGCTGACGCTTTTGTATAATAGAATCCGATCAGCAAGTAAGAAGAAGCACCCACCAACTCCCAGAAAATATACATTTGAAAAATATTGGTCGCCACAACCAGACCTAACATCGAAAAGCTGAATAGCGACAAGAACGCAAAATAGCGTTGAAACCCAACCTCTCCATGCATATAGCCGATACTGTATAAATGTACCATAAGAGATACTGTGGTTATCACGACCAACATCATTACAGAAATAGGATCAAGCAATATTCCCAAACTGATATGCAAATGTTCTGTAAAATGTAACCACTCGATATTGAAAGGTATCAATGTCTGATACACTCCGTCCACACGTGGTAAAGTAAAATACTGAAAAGCGACCGTATAAGCCAATGCCGTCACGATAAATAATCCGGTAGTTCCCAATAAACCGGCAGTACGGTGCGACATCTTATGCCCGCAAAGCCCTAATAACAGGAACATAAAGAGCGGTAACAAAAGTATAATCAATGAATATTCCATAATTCGTTGTTTAAAGCAATGATCAATATTTCATCTTATCCAGATTACCCACCTGAATATTCCGAATATTACGGTAAATATTTATAATAATCGCAATTGCTATTGCAGTCTCAGCAGCAGCAATTCCCACGGCAAAAAGGGTAAAGAAAAATCCTTCTAACTGCTGAGGGAAAAGATATCGGTTAAACACCACAAAATTTATATCTACCGAGTTGAGCATCAGCTCCAGCGAAATAAGTATTGCCAGCATATTTCTACGGGTAATAAAACCGTAAACTCCGGCAAAAAACATGACGGTACTCACCATCAGATAACCAATCATAGGGATTTCCATACATTTTATCTTTTTCGGGCAATCATAATGCCGCCGATTATACAAGCTAATAATAACACACTGATTACCTCAAAAGGTAATATATACTGGTACTTTTCCATCCCCATAAGAGCATGTCCGACTGTTTTCATGTCCAGCTCCGAAAAACTCTGAAAACTAGACGGTGTAAAAACTTGCGTAATCAATGCATAACCGCAAACCACTGCTCCGACGACAGATGCCAAAATTCCCCAAAATTTTTTCTTGCTGGTCAATTTCTCAGCCTTTTCTCCCAAACCGCTGGTCAATAAAATTGAGAAGACAAACAGAACGACAATCCCTCCTGCATAAATAGCAATTTGCACTGCACCGAGGAAGTGATAATCGAGCTGAAAATAGAGACCGGCAGTAGCAAACAACACAAAAAGAAGATATGTCGCTGCCCGTAAAATACGACGGGTAGTCACCGTAAGAACAGAAAATATGACAATAACCGCCGCAAGCAAATAAAAGATAACCTGATTCGCTATTTGTTCCATAATAAATTATTTGTTTTCTACAGTTGCTTCTGTAGTATGATTAAGTTGTTTTACCAATTTTTCACGGGTAAAGACAGCATGTTCAAAATCCGGAACAAACTCCAATGCATCGTGAGGACAAGTTATTACACATAATTGGCAGAAAGTACAACTACCCAAATCATACATATATTTATCTAACACTCGTTTCGTTTTTCCGTCTTCCGTTGTAATCTTAGAAGAAAGGACCTTGATAGTTCCATTCGGACAATTCATTTGACAGATACCGCAGGCAATACATTTGTTATGCCCGTTCTCATCCTCAATCAATGTCAATGTTCCCCTGAAACGATCAGCGATCTTTAAAGTCTTTCTGTTCTCAGGATATTGTTCGGTCACTTTCGGGGTTACAAATTCCTTTCCCGTTACTTTCATCCCGACCAATAAGCTCCACAAGCCTTTCCAGAAAGAAGTGATGTAATTTTTAAAACTTTCCATTTCTACGTTTTCGCAACTATATTTTTGAATCTTATTTTTCTTTTATTTGTGTGTTACTTATTCTGTGTCTTTGACTGTTCCACCCAAAATATCGAGCAATTCGGTTGTGATTCCCTGCTGACGCAATTTATTATACTCAAGTTGTAAATCCTCTAACAGATTCTTGGCATTATCACTCGCCATTTGCATTGCCATAATACGAGCCCCCTGTTCCGAAGTCCGACTCTGATAACAAGCCTCTTGCAAAGTCGAACGCACAAAAAGCGGAAGTACAAGCTCAAATATCGTAGAACGGTCAGGTTCATAAATATAAGGCGTATTCCTATGCGCTTTAGCATCAGACAAAAACTCTTCTGTACTTATCGGTAAAAGAAGACGTGTTTTCATCACCTGAGAAGCAACACTTTTATAATATGCATATACGACCTCTATCCGATCAAACTCGTGGGCAAGAAAAGCCTCCGTCAATTCATCGGAAAACCGTTTTAAGGTATCAGGAGTACTCTTAGAAGAAAGATACTCTACCGGACGTACCTGTATTCCCGGAGTTTTTGCAACTAAAGACTTGACTTTTTTCCCGATCGGATATACCGTTACCTCTATCGTGGAATCTGACGATTCACGTAATATATCTATAGAATCGATAAGAGATTTGTAAAGTTGCACATTAAATGCTCCGCAAAGCCCTTCATCAGAACCGAAAATGACAAAAGCGACCCGTTGGACGGGACGTTGTTCGGTCAACGGCGATTGATAGTCACTATCGGCCCCCAGCAAATTATTAATCGTACTCTGTATCTGATCTCTAAACGGCACGACATGCTTCAAAGCAATTTCTGCTTTCCGCAACTTTGCCGAAGAAATCATCTTCATAGCACTGGTAATCTTTTGGGAAGACTGGACAGACCCGATTCTTCCCTTCAATTCGCGCATTGTTGACATAACTTCTAAGCCTTAAATCGGTTTGCGACATCAGCAGCAACATCCTGAAGAATTTTTTCCATTTCTTCAGTCAACTTACCTGCACGAAGTTCGTCCAGAACTTCTGTCTTATATTTCGTTTTCAATATCTGCAAAAATACTTTTTCAAACTCCGCAACTTTATCCAGAGGAACATTCCGGAGTAATCCTTTCGTTCCGCAATAAATGACGGCAATTTCGTCTTCTACCCGCATCGGAGAATATTGAGGCTGAACAAGAATCATACTATTCTTACGACCTTTATCTATCACCATTTCCGTAACAGGGTCAAGATCTCCCCCGAATTTAGAGAACGATTCCAACTCCCGATATTGAGCTTGGTCGATTTTCAACGTTCCAGCCACTTTCTTCATCGCTTTCACTTGAGCATTTCCACCCACACGAGACACAGAAATACCTACATTGATAGCAGGTCTCATTCCTTGATTAAATAATCCCGTTTCAAGAAATATCTGTCCATCGGTAATCGAAATTACATTCGTAGGAATATAAGCAGAAACATCTCCGGCCTGAGTCTCGATAATAGGTAAAGCGGTCAGAGAACCTCCACCTTTTACTATCGGCTTAAGAACGGCAGGTAAATCATTCATTGTTTCTGCAACTTCATCATTCGCGATAATCTTCGCTGCACGTTCCAATAAACGAGAATGCAAATAAAATATATCACCCGGATAAGCTTCACGACCCGAAGGACGACGCAAGATCAAAGATATTTCACGATAAGCAACTGCCTGTTTCGACAAATCGTCATAAACGACTAAAGCGTGGCGGCCGCTATCCCTAAAAAACTCTCCGATAGCCGCACCCGCAAACGGTGCATAATATCTCATCGAAGCCGAATCGGATGCATTGGCAGCAAGCACAATCGTATATTCCAACGCTCCATGTTCCCGCAACGTATTTACCAAAGTCGCAACAGAAGAAGCTTTTTGTCCGATAGCTACATAAATACAATATACCGGATCACCTGCAAGGTAATTATCCCGTTGATTCAAAATAGTATCTACCGCAATCGAAGTTTTTCCGGTTTGACGGTCACCGATAATCAGCTCCCGTTGACCACGTCCGATAGGCACCATAGAATCGACAGCTTTTATACCTGTCTGCAACGGCTGATTTACCGGCTGACGGAAAATTACGCCCGGAGCTTTACGGTCAAGAGGCAACAAAACAGTTTCTCCTTCAATGGGACCGGCTCCATCAATCGGCTCACCCAACGTATTAATCACACGTCCCAACAAACCTTCTCCTACAGGTATAGAAGCGATCTCGCCCGTACGACGCACCGTCATGTTCTCTTTCACCTTATCTGCAGCACCCATCAGGATCACCCCTACGTTGCTTTCTTCAAGGTTCATCGCCACTCCGCGTACCCCATTTTCAAACTCAATCAACTCGCTGGAACGAACATTATCCAACCCGAACACATGAGCGACACCATCGCCCACTTCAAGTACAGTACCAACTTCTTCAAAATCGATTTTAGTATCGACCTCTTCAAGTTGTTGTTTTAAAATATCGGATATTTCGTTTGGTTTTATCATAATTGCTTTTTGCTGTTTAGTAATTTTAAACGCAATAATTTAAGTTCCTTATTTACGGAAGCATCTAATTGCATAGAATCGACCCTCACAATAAATCCTCCGATAATGGAAGGATCTACTTCATGAATAAATTCGACCTCTTGTCCTGCTTTCTGCAGAATAAGCGACTTGATTTTACCGATTGCCTCTTCATTCAGCTCCATTGCCGTAATAATACGAACCTGGGCTATCTGTTTCAACTCCCGATAAAGTTCCTGATACATCAGGTAAATCGACCGAATATATGCTTCACGCCGGTTATGGATTACTAAACGAACAAAACGAAGGTAGTCTTCTCCCGGAGCCACACCGACGGCAGCAGCAAGGAGACTCTCCTTATCCTTTGCAGAGAGCACCGGATTCAACAATGCTTTCTGTAACTCAGGATGCGAGACAAAGTTCTCTTCAAACTTCTTTACCTCCTCATATATCTGGTCCGTAGTTCCGCGATCCTGTGCAAATTTAAGCAAGGCCTTAGCATACCTACGTGAAATCAGCCCCTCGTCCATGTTCTTTTAGTTTTTGTTCTCAATATCATTCAGTAGTTTGTCGATCATCTCAATCTGAGTCTTATCATTCGACAACTCTTTCCGCATCAATTTTTCAGCAATTTGTAAAGCAAATGCACTGACTTCGGTACGGAACTGTTGTTCTGACTCTTTACGAGCTTGCTCGATCGACAAGGCAGCAGCGTCCATCACTTTCTTGGCCTCTACGGAAGCCACTTTTTTAGCCTCTTCAATAATCTGAGACTTCATCTGCGTCGCTTCTCGTATAATATCCATTTGCTGACGTTGAGCTTCTGCCAATAAGGACTGTGCGTTCTCGGTAGCCTTTTCTAATTGAGCTTTTGCATCTTGAGCATATTCGACACCTTTGTCGATAAGATCAGCCCGATCATCAATACTCCGAATAATATAAGGCCATGCGTATTTTGCAAGTATGGCAAAAAGAACCACAAATACAAAAAACATCCAGAACACCAGCCCGAATTCGGGCTTAAACAGTTCCATAGCTTATTATAAAAATATCGCTAACAAACAAACAATAATAGCAAACAAAGCCACACCTTCAACCAAAGCGGCAATCACGATCATGTTCGCACGAATATCGTTAGATGATTCTGGTTGACGAGCGATAGACTCCATGGCAGAAGATCCGATCTTACCAATACCCAAACCTGCACCGATTGCTGCAATACCAGCACCTATACATGCTCCGATTTTTGCTAAACCTGCACCGGCAGCTGCTTGTAATAAAATCATTCCTAACATAACGTTTTAATTTTAAAGTTATACATTAATTCTTTTTCGTAATTATTGTTTTTCTTCACCTCGTACACGTGCCAAACTGATAAATATGGTAGATAACATGGTGAAAACATAAGCTTGAATAAAACAAATAAGGAAATGCAACAGATTCATGAAAAGGGAAAAAGCAACTGATAAAACCGTCGTTCCTCCCAAAACTGCAGTTCCCATAGTCCCGAATATAAAAATAAGAGAAATCAACACCAATACAATAAGATGTCCTCCCAACATATTAGCAAACAGACGAATCATCAATGCAACCGGTTTTGTAAACACCCCGAATATCTCGATAACAGGCATTAAAGGAACCGGACATTTCATCCACATCGGCACCTCCGGCCAAAACAGATCTTTCCAATAATGTTTTGTACCGAAAAGATTCACTGCTAAAAATGTACAAACCGCCAATACAAGAGTAATTGAAATATTTCCTGATAAGTTAGCACCTCCCGGGAATATAACAATCATACCCAAGATATTGATACAAAGTATAAAGAAAAAGAGTGTAAGCAGATAAGGAGCAAAACGTCGTGCATCTGGTCCTAAAATCGGCTTTATCACATCTTTATAAATCATATCTACAACAAACTCCAACGACCCTAACCAGCGACGTGGTGCTTTATAAGGATGTTTCTTATACCACCGAGCTAACGGAAAGAATAATAAAAACATCACTAAAGCAGTTATCATGAGCGCCATTACATTTTTTGTAATAGATATATCAAAAGGCCGATATTCTTTTCCTGTAGCATCAAGCCCTACGATTTTACCTTTATAATCCCCGTCTTGAGCGATAAAATATCCATCATAAGAATTTCCACCTTCCAGACGTTTAGAATTAAAAATAGACCACTCTCCTTTATAATCACGGACAATCACCGGCAATGCCATGCGACTATGAGAGAAAGGGATTTCCCATCCGTAATTATCAAGCAAATGCTCAAAGATCGCCTCTTTGGCATTGAACGGTTCTTCCTCTTCCGATGCAGATGCCACAAAAGGCATAAACAAGAAGAGCAATAATCCCATCCAATATATTAAAATATGCTTCATTTCTTTTTCTCTTTTGCAATAGACCTGCCAGACTCTGTTTCCCCTTAACGAAGGCAAACGGCGATCCGGTTATTATTTACATCTACAAATCCTCCGTCTATATCGACAGTCTTCAATTCTCCACCAGTCTCGTATTCAATAATCCCCGGCACTAATGTCGAAAGTAAAGACGCATGACCCTCCAATACTGTAAACGACCCCAGCTCCCCGGGAAAAGTAACCTTAGTCACCTCTCCCTGAAATACGATTCCTTCTGAAGAAATAATTTCAAGATTCATAGTATCACTTATTTATTTTCCTTAGCCTCTTTCATCATCTTTTCACCCTTAGCAATAGCTTCATCAATCGTACCGACATTCATGAAAGCTTGCTCAGGATACTTATCCATCTCCCCATTCAGAATCATTTTGAATCCTCGAATTGTCTCCTCTAAAGGAACCATCACTCCGGGAATACCGGTAAATTGCTCAGCGACATGGAAAGGCTGGGACAAAAATCTCTGTGCACGACGAGCACGATTTACTACCAGCTTATCGTCATCCGACAACTCATCCACACCCATAATGGCAATAATATCTTGCAATTCATTATAATGTTGCAACAACTGTTTCACCGCCTGAGCAGTATTATAATGATCTTCACCGATAATTAGCGGATCAAGAATACGAGAAGTAGATTCCAGAGGATCTACTGCCGGATAAATTCCCAATTCGGTAATCTTACGGCTCAACACGGTAGTAGCATCCAAGAAGCTGAATGTTGTTGCCGGAGCAGGGTCTGTCAAGTCATCTGCCGGCACATATATAGCCTGTACCGAGGTTATAGAACCTGTCTTCGTCGAAGTAATACGTTCCTGCAAAACTCCCATCTCTGAAGCTAATGTCGGCTGATAACCTACGGCTGAAGGCATACGTCCCAACAATGCCGAAACTTCTGAGCCGGCTTGTGTAAAACGGAATATATTATCAATGAAGAAAAGTATTTCTTTTCCGCCTTCATTCGAATCGCGGAATTGCTCTGCAACAGTCAATCCAGACAAAGCGACACGCAAACGAGCTCCGGGAGGTTCATTCATCTGTCCGAAGACCAAAGAAGCTTGAGAACTGTTCAATTTCTCCATATCGACTTTAGACAAATCCCAGTTCCCTTTTTCCATCTCCGCCTTGAATTCGTCACCATAATTAATAACTCCCGATTCGATCATTTCACGAAGTAAATCGTTTCCTTCACGAGTACGTTCTCCGACACCGGCAAAAACAGAAAATCCATTATGACCCTTTGCTATATTATTGATCATTTCCATGATCAACACAGTTTTTCCGACACCTGCACCGCCAAACAATCCAATTTTACCTCCCTTCGAATAGGGTTCAAGCAAATCAATAACCTTTATTCCGGTATAAAGGAATTCTGTATTGATAGACAAATCCTCAAAAGCGGGAGCCGGACGATGAATCGGTTGTACGTCTTTATAATCAAGGTTCGGGAGATGATCAATCGTTTCTCCAATAACATTCATCAGACGACCTTTGATCTGAGAGCCTGTAGGCATAGCCAACGGACGTTGCAAGTCAATCACTTTCATGCCGCGTCTCAATCCGTCGGTAGTGTCCATAGCTACGCAGCGAACGGTGTTTTCTCCGATATGCTGTTCTACTTCCACAATAAGATCGGTAGAGTCTTCACGTTCGATTTTCAAAGCTGAATAAATAGGAGGCAACTCATTATCCTCCCCTTCGAACGCAACATCGACAACCGGACCGATAACCTGTGTTATATATCCAAATTTATCTCTCATAATTCATCTTTTTAACTGTTTATATATAGCGACAAACCGTTATTTAATCAAAAATGTAAGCCAAATACGACAACTAAAGTCATAACCAGCAAATTAATCAGGCCTATCGGAACTAAATATTTCCATTCCAGATGGAGCAACTGATCAATACGCAAACGGGGGAATGTCCATTTAAACCACATGATAATAAACATCACTACCGCTGTTTTCCCAAAGAACCATATCACAGAAGGAATATAATCCATAACTTGGTTAAAGGCATCCCAACCGCCAATATGGAAAGGCATCCAACCGCCTAAAAACAATAAACTGGCAATACCGGAAACAATAAACATATTCAGATATTCGGCCAAATAATAAAAACCGAAATGAATACCTGAATATTCGGTATGGTAACCTGCCGTCAACTCCGATTCTGCTTCAGGTAAGTCAAACGGTCCACGATTTGTTTCGGCTGTTCCGGCAATCAGGTAAATAATAAAAGCCACCAACATGGGGATATGTCCTGTAAATAAAAACCATCCTCTATTTTGAGCTTCAATAATACCCGATGTCTGCATAGTACCGGCAAACACAACGACAGTCAACATTGAAAGACCGATAGACAACTCATAACTAATCATCTGAGCTCCGCTTCGCATAGCTCCGATCAATGTAAATTTATTATTACTAGACCAACCGGCCAATAAAATACCCAATACACCGATCGAAGAGACTGCCATAATAAAGAATACACCGATATTAAAGTCTATAGCTATCAATCCTTTGCCAAACGGCATACAACCAAAAGCCAACATAGAAGAAAGAATTACTAAAAACGGTGCAAGATTAAATAGAAATCTATCTATATGTTTAATCTCTATCAACTCCTTGATAAGAATCTTGAGCATATCGGCAACGCTCTGGAATATTCCATAAGGACCTACCCGATTCGGACCTAAACGACATTGGAAGAATGCACATACTTTACGTTCGGCATAAATCAATACAAGAGCAATAACCGCATAAAGTAAAAGCAAAACAACTCCTACCAGCACAAATTCAATAAGGAGAGCTCCCCACTCCGGCAACCATTGCCGCAACAGTGTATCTATCCAATGAGTAACTACTGAAAAATCGAACATGATATATTTCAATTATATAAGTTTATAAATTCGGTTTATCTGTCAATATCGGGTACAACATAATCTAACGATCCACCGATAGCAATCAAGTCGGCTATTTTAGACCCACGAGTCATATGATCAACAGCTCCAACCAGATTGAATCCCGGAGAATTAACTTTAAGACGATAAGGGAACTTATCACCTCGACTTTCAAGGTAAATACCAAAAGCTCCACGAGCAGCCTCGACTTCTTTGAAGTAACGACCTTCCGGAACTTTAATAATCGGTTTTGTTTTAGCCAGATAATCACCTTCCGGAATATTATCTACCAATTGTTCCAATATATGTAAAGATTGTTCAATCTCTTTCATACGTACCATATAACGAGCATACGAATCTCCTTCATTATATAAAACTTCATCGAACTGAACCTTATCGTAAGCAGCGTATGGTGATCTCTTCCGAACATCGCATGCCCATCCTGATCCTCGGCCGGAAGGACCTGTAACACCGTAATTAATAGCATCTTCTCGACTCAAGAAACCTACTCCTTTCAAACGGTTCTGTGCTATCACATTTCCAGAAAAGACTTCATGATATTCTTTCAACCGAGCAGGCATCTCTTTTATAAATTCTTTGACCTTACGTTGAAAATCAGGATGAATATCTGCTATTACCCCTCCGATAACATTATAGTTCATCGTCATACGAGCACCACATGTATCCTCAAAAATATCCAAAATCTTCTCCCGTTCTCTAAACCCATAGAAAAATGCAGTCAATGCCCCTAAGTCCATACACATAGTTGCAAAGAAAAGCAAGTGAGAAGATAGACGCATCAATTCATCCATCATTGTACGAATATATATCGCACGCTGGGGCACTTCCAACTGCATAGCCTCCTCAATACACATGCAAAGAGCATGCCGATTATTATGAGCCGAAAGATAGTCAAGACGATCTGTTAAATGAAGAGTCTGCGGATAAGTCATACTCTCCCACATCTTCTCAATTCCTCGATGAATATATCCACAATGAACATCAATTTTTTTAATTGTCTCACCGTCCAACGCCGTTTGGAAACGCAATACACCATGCGTTGCTGGATGTTGCGGACCGATATTCACAATATAATCGTTATCTTGAAAAACTTTTCGCTTTTCTTCAATAATCCGCCCTTCTGCATCCTCCCGTAAAGAAACGGTATCTACACTGCATGATTCATTTTCTGTAGGGATAGGATTAATCTCCGGATTAGCATCATAATCCTTACGGAAAGGATAACCGACCCAGTCTTCACGCAAAAACAAATGCCGCATATCCGGATGATTTATAAAACGGATACCGAAAAAGTCATAAACCTCACGTTCATTTAATTCGGCATTTTTCCAAATATCAGATACCGTATATAAAAGAGGATTTTCCTTATCAGAGGTTTCTACTTTTAAAATTACCCAATGATTATATTTCGTAGAGTTCAGATAATACACTACACCAAGCGTCTCTCCCCAATCCATTCCGATCAGAGATACCAAATTGTCAAACTGCAGATCTTTATCATCATGCAAAAAGCGGCATAGAGCATTCACTTTATCGGCGGGAACCGAAACAGTAAGGTATTGACCTTCCTCAAAAATCGCCTCAGGTAAAAAAGCGCCTATTTTTTCTTGTATATTTCCCATGAATCGAATTCAATTATCATTATTCTTCATCAAAATCTTTCGGTTTCTTTTCCTGACGGTTCACCCCTCCGAAGAATTTTTCCACTTTCAATTTCCGTTGCAACTGCATCATTCCATATAACAAAGCCTCAGGACGAGGTGGACAACCGGGGATATAAACATCAACCGGGAGAATCTCTTCAACCCCTTTTAAAACATGATACGAATTTTTAAAAGGACCTCCTGAAACGGCACAACCACCGACAGCAATTACGTATTTCGGCTCTGCCATCTGATCATACAATCGTTTCAATACAGGAGCCATCTTGTGAACAATAGTTCCGGCAACCATAATAAAATCGGCCTGACGAGGACTTGCACGAGCTACCTCGAAACCGAAACGGGCCATATCGTAACGGGCTGCCCCGACCGACATAAATTCAATCCCGCAACAGCTGGTTGCAAACGTAAGAGGCCATAACGAATTGGATCGCCCCCAATTAATTGCTTCATCAAGGCTACCGACAACCACATTGACACCGCCTTCATGCAATTTTTTAACCAATTGTTCAATATACTCATTGTCTTTGAAGTCTTCATACTTCATCGATTTTATTTTCACTTCCATTCCAAAGCTCCTTTCCTCCAGGCATAGGCTAAACCAAACGCAAGGATCACTAAGAAAAACAAAACACTCATCAATCCGGCAATTCCCAAATCTCTCACTATTACTGCCCAGGGAAACAAAAATACCGTTTCCACATCAAACATCAAGAAAAGGATTGCAAACAGATAATACCCTGCTTTAAACTGCATCCAAGAGGTTCCCCGAGTAGGAATACCACACTCATAAGCTTCGCCTTTCTGAGAATTAAATGATCGCGGAGAAATTAAACCGGCAATAGCCATAGCAGCGGCTACTAAAGTAATCCCGGTAATAAAAACAACGACAAATAATGCTAAATTCATATACTTAGTTTGTTATTATTCTATCCTCTATCTATACTCACCAACAAGAAAAAGGGTATAATACTTATCTTAAGCACAACACCTCAGATACTGTAAAATATACCCTGCCGAACCTAATTCCATGATATAATCAATATCACTAAAATATCAAAAATCAAGACGGTTCTTTAAATGAGCATTCAAAGTAACACAATAAAAAATCGCAATGCAAATTATTTAAATGGAAATTTTCTAAAGAAATTGAGAAAAATCCAAATCAGACATTTTGTTGCGACTTATAGAACATTTCTATAAGGTATAAGTAAAAACAAAGAAAATATTTCAACAAAAAGCAAAAGGAGATAACAAATTGACACTTTGAAACAATATAAAAGAAACAATTAACATAGTCAAAAGAATTATAATAACACTTTGATATAAATAAGGAAGATCTTAGAATCTGTTATCTAAATTTTGCACGGACAAAGCCCTAAAAGAATTCACATAAATAGCCTTTATCCCCCGTACCGATACCGCTAACATCATTATAGAGCGGGAAAAATATCCAAATGATTCGATAGCATTTTTTATAGGGAAATTTAGACTGCTGTTTAGTTTTTCTCTTCATTCAGAAGCATTACAGAAAAGCAGGTCTCATACTGTTCTCCTTTACAGGTAATGTAAGGGGGATGATAAAAAAAAGGGGGGGAGACGATCTTTTCTCGTCTCCCCCTTCCTATCTAAAATCGGCGGCTACCTACTCTCCCACTTTTACGCAGTACCATCGGCGTGGTCAGGCTTAACTTCTCTGTTCGGTATGGGTAGAGGTGGATCCCTGACGCTATAACCACCTGAATTTCCTTTGACATGTCGATTCGTCCGTAAATCTTTTCACTAAACTGCATCCCGTATAACGCCATCGTACATAATATACCGCTCTCGCAGCGGAAAGTCTCGGGTGATTAGTATTGCTCGACTTTGACGTTACCGCCTTTACATCTGCAACCTATCTACGTCGTCGTCTGCAACGACCCTTCAGGGAAATCTCATCTTGAAGTTGGCTTCGTACTTAGATGCTTTCAGCACTTATCCTTTCCAGACTTAGATACTCAGCTATGCCCCTGGCGGAACAACTGATAAACCAGCGGTCTGTCCAACACGGTCCTCTCGTACTAGTGTCAGGTCTCCTCAAATTTCCTGCGCCCACAACAGATAGGGACCGAACTGTCTCACGACGTTCTGAACCCAGCTCGCGTGCCACTTTAATGGGCGAACAGCCCAACCCTTGGGACCTTCTCCAGCCCCAGGATGTGACGAGCCGACATCGAGGTGCCAAACCGCTCCGTCGATATGAGCTCTTGGGAGCGATCAGCCTGTTATCCCCGGAGTACCTTTTATCCTTTGAGCGATGGCCCTTCCATGCGGAACCACCGGATCACTATGCTCTAGTTTCCTACCTGATCGACTTGTCGGTCTCTCAGTCAAGCACCCTTATGCCATTACACTCTCCGGCCGGTTACCAATCGGCCTGAGGGTACCTTTAGAAGCCTCCGTTACGCTTTTGGAGGCGACCACCCCAGTCAAACTACCCACCAAACAGTGTCCCCATATCCTACGGGTTAGAACTCAAATAACCAAAGGTCCGTATTTCAAGGGTGACTCCATGAATACTGGCGTATCCACTTCTTTGTCTCCGGACTATCCTACACATCAGTTACCCAAATTCAATGTTAAGTTGCAGTAAAGGTTCACGGGGTCTTTCCGTCCCGTTGCGGGTAATCGGCATCTTCACCGATACTACAATTTCACCGAGTTCACGGTTGAGACAGTGTCCAGATCATTACACCATTCGTGCAGGTCGGAACTTACCCGACAAGGAATTTCGCTACCTTAGGACCGTTATAGTTACGGCCGCCGTTTACTGGGGCTTCAATTCAACGCTTCTCTTGCGATGACATCTCCTCTTAACCTTCCAGCACCGGGCAGGTGTCAGGCTGTATACTTCATCTTTCAATTTCGCACAGCCCTGTGTTTTTGTTAAACAGTTGCCTGGACCTATTCTCTGCGCCCTCCCACCAGGGAGGGACCCTTTGTCCCGAAGTTACAGGGTCAATTTGCCTAGTTCCTTAACCGTGAGTCGCTCGAGCGCCTTAGTATTTTCTACTCAACCACGTGTGTCCGTTTCGGGTACGGGTATGATACGCATATGTTTAGGGGATTTTCTCGGGAGCCTGATTACCTCTACTATCTGGTTGCCCGGGGGCGCCCAGTACTATCCGGTTCGACTGCCACGGCGGATTTGCCTACCATGTCATTATCTACTCCGTTCAACCTGCTATTCCGTCAGCAGGCGAGAGTGTCACTTCTCCGTCTCCTCGTCACTCCGTATCATAGTAACGGAATATTAACCGTTTCTGCCATCGGCTGCGCCGTTCGGCTGCGCCTTAGGGCCCGACTTACCCTGATCCGATTAGCGTTGATCAGGAACCCTTGGTCTTTCGGCGAGAGGGGTTCTCGCCCTCTTTATCGTTACTTATACCTACATTTGCTTTTCCATTACCTCCAGCATTCCTCAAGGAAAACCTTCTGCGGCTCATGGAATGCTCCCCTACCAATTGTTGCCAATTCCACAGCTTCGGTAAACGGCTTATGCCCGATTATTATCCACGCAGAACTCCTCGACTAGTGAGCTGTTACGCACTCTTTAAATGAATGGCTGCTTCCAAGCCAACATCCTAGCTGTCTTTGCAATTCTACTTCGTTAATTCAACTTAGCCGTTATTTCGGGACCTTAGCCGGTGGTCTGGGTTATTTCCCTCTCGGACATGGACCTTAGCACCCATGCCCTCACTCCTCTGATTCATATTTAAGCATTCGGAGTTTATCAAGACTTGATAGGCGGTGAAGCCCTCGCATCTTATCAGTCGCTCTACCTCTTAAATATATTCAGAAGGCTGCACCTAAATGCATTTCGGGGAGTACGAGCTATCTCCAAGTTTGATTAGCCTTTCACCCCTACCCACAAGTCATCCGAAAACTTTTCAACGTTTACCGGTGCGGTCCTCCAGTTAGTGTTACCTAACCTTCAACCTGCTCATGGGTAGATCACTTGGTTTCGCGTCTACTCCTGCCAACTTATACCGCCCTATTAAGACTCGCTTTCGCTTCGGCTCCTCGACTGAATCGATTAACCTGGCTGGCAAAAGTAACTCGTAGGTTCATTATGCAAAAGGCACGCCGTCACCCCACGTAGGGGCTCCGACCGCTTGTAGGCGTATGGTTTCAGGGTCTTTTTCACTCCTCTGTTCGAGGTTCTTTTCACCTTTCCTTCACAGTACTGGTTCGCTATCGGTCTCTCGGGAGTATTTAGCCTTACGGGATGGTCCCCGCTGATTCATACAGGATTTCTCGTGTCCCGCACTACTCAGGATACTGCTGTCGCTGTCGCTGGTTTCGCCTACCGGGTTATCACCGTCTTTGACCGGCCTTTCCAGACCGTTCGGCTACCTGCTTCTTTGTCTTATGCAGTCCTTCTACCCCGACTCTGCCGAAACAGAGTCGGTTTGGGCTCTTCCGCTTTCGCTCGCCACTACTGACGGAATCATTGTTATTTTCTTTTCCTGTGGGTAATGAGATGTTTCAGTTCCCCACGTTTGCTTCCCGTTATTCGGGATGACAGGTTATCCTGCCGGGTTGCCCCATTCGGAAATCTGCGGGTCACAGGATATTTGCTCCTCGCCGCAGCTTTTCGCAGCTTATCACGTCCTTCTTCGCCTCCGAGAGCCTAGGCATCCGCCATACGCCCTTCTTTACTTTCTTCGCCGTGCTCGTGAAATCTTTTCTGACGATCTCACGTGCGGTATCGTATATACCGGCGTTATACTCGTTCGTTTTTTTTATTCGATTTACTTTCGTTTCAACATGTCAATGATCTCTTCTTCGTGGAGAATAACGGATTCGAACCGTTGACCCCCTGCTTGCAAAGCAGGTGCTCTAGCCAGCTGAGCTAATCCCCCCTAACCTTCTGTCAGGTAGTCCCAGGCAGATTTGAACTGCCGACCTCTACATTATCAGTGTAGCGCTCTAACCTACTGAGCTATAGGACTGGCAAATCGCCTGCCGGAACGGTGGCTGTCTCTTATTTATTGTATCTCTTTCAATAGACCTTCGTAGTACGAGAACATAATCTCCTCTTTTAGCCCTTTTTTGCAGGTCGCTCCAGAAAGGAGGTGTTCCAGCCGCACCTTCCGGTACGGCTACCTTGTTACGACTTAGCCCCAGTCACCAGTATTACCCTAGGACGCTCCTTGCGGTTGCATACTTCAGGTACTCCCGGCTCCCATGGCTTGACGGGCGGTGTGTACAAGGCCCGGGAACGTATTCACCGCGCCATGGCTGATGCGCGATTACTAGCGAATCCAGCTTCACGGAGTCGAGTTGCAGACTCCGATCCGAACTGAGACAGGTTTTTGGGATTGGCTACGTATTGCTACGTCGCGACTCTTTGTACCTGCCATTGTAACACGTGTGTCGCCCCGGACGTAAGGGCCGTGCTGATTTGACGTCATCCCCACCTTCCTCACAGCTTGCGCTGGCAGTCCCGGTAGAGTCCTCAGCTTGACCTGTTAGTAACTACCGGTAAGGGTTGCGCTCGTTATGGCACTTAAGCCGACACCTCACGGCACGAGCTGACGACAACCATGCAGCACCTCGACAGCGACCATTGCTGGCTAATCCTTTTCGGGATTATTCCCCTGTCGTTTGAGCCCGGGTAAGGTTCCTCGCGTATCATCGAATTAAACCACATGTTCCTCCGCTTGTGCGGGCCCCCGTCAATTCCTTTGAGTTTCACCGTTGCCGGCGTACTCCCCAGGTGGAATACTTAACGCTTTCGCTGTACCGCTTACATTATATCGCAAACAGTTAGTATTCATCGTTTACGGCGTGGACTACCAGGGTATCTAATCCTGTTCGATACCCACGCTTTCGTGCTTCAGCGTCAGTTATAGCCCAGTATGCTGCCTTCGCAATCGGGGTTCTGCGTGATATCTATGCATTTCACCGCTACACCACGCATTCCGCATACCTCTTTTATACTCTAGAAAAACAGTTTCATCGGCAATTCTCCAGTTGAGCTGAAGCATTTCACCGCTGACTTATTCTTCCGCCTACGCACCCTTTAAACCCAATAAATCCGGATAACGCTCGCATCTTCCGTATTACCGCGGCTGCTGGCACGGAATTAGCCGATGCTTATTCTCCCGGTACATGCACAGCGCTACACGTAGCGCCCGTTATTCCCAGGTAAAAGGAGTTTACAACCCGTAGGGCCGTCTTCCTCCACGCGACTTGGCTGGTTCAGGCTTCCGCCCATTGACCAATATTCCTCACTGCTGCCTCCCGTAGGAGTCTGGTCCGTGTCTCAGTACCAGTGTGGGGGACCTTCCTCTCAGAACCCCTATCCATCGTTGCCTTGGTGGGCCGTGACCCCGCCAACTAGCTAATGGAACGCATGTTCATCTGTAACCGAGTCTCTTTAACATAAAATTCATGCGAATAATATGTGCTATGAGGTATTAGTCCGGATTTCTCCGGGTTATCCCTCTGTTACAGGTAGATTACATACGCGTTACTCACCCGTGCGCCGGTCGCCATCGGTATCAGCAAGCTGATACCATGTTGCCCCTCGACTTGCATGTGTTAGGCCTGTCGCTAGCGTTCATCCTGAGCCAGGATCAAACTCTTCGTTGTATGATTTCTTTTTACTTCTTTTTCACAACCTGCTGGCTCGTGACGGAGACTTTTACTCGTCTCGTACTACTTTTTTTGTCTATTGTAATTTCTTCAAGGATCGCTTGCTTTTCTCATTCAGAAACGGACTGCAAATCTAAGGGTTTCATTCTTATTCTCCAAAAAAAATCCCTCTTTTTTCTATTACTGCCCCTCTCTCCCGAAAAGCGTGTGCAAAAGTAAGAACTTTAACTCTTACCTCCAAATTTTTTTTGGCCTTTTTTATATACCTACAATAAATATTTCTATAACTGCCTGCAAATAACTCTATTATATACAAAAACTTTTTTTTGAATAAAAAACTACATAAAACTGAGATCATTTCATATTAAGCTTGTATTTTCCGAAAATACCTCTTTCATAAAAAAGAAAAATTGACAATAACAAATCTAAGGTCTCCGTTGTTCTATAAATACATTTCTTTTAAATAACTGCAAATAAAACATATTATGTACAGAAACTTATTTTTATTTCTTTGTTTTATTATGGTACTCACAGGACACGCTCAAAGTATTGAATCACCTAATCGCCAATTAAATCTGACATTTCACGTCGATAACGGCATTCCGTATTATTCCTTACTGTATAAAGGGAAAATAATTATTGAAAAAAGCAGACTTGGTTTTGAAATGAAAAATATTCCATCTATGGTAGATAATTTCAGTATATTAAAAAGTTCGACATCTGCTTTTGATGAAACATGGGAACCCGTATGGGGAGAGGTAAAAAAAATACGAAATCAATATAATGAACTGGAAATTACTTTGGAACAAGGTAGTCCGAAAAGAACTGTTATTATACGATTCAGATTATACGATGATGGACTTGGATTCAGGTATGAATTTCCAAATCAAAAAAATCTTTCTTATTTTACAATTGCCGAAGAAATTACTCAATTTAATTTAGGAAAAGATTATACTGCATTTTGGATAAGAGGAGACTACGATACAAACGAATATAATTATACGACATCATTATTATCAGAAGTCTCACACCAAATAGATGCCGCTACCGAAGAAATCTCGGCACAAACACCAACTAAAGAGATATCTGTACAAACTCCTCTGATGCTTAAAGGTAACGGGGTCTATATAAATATCCATGAAGCTGCTTTAAAAGATTATCCTGCTATGTTATTGGAACTGGATAGTACCGGAGTGATATTATCAACACATTTGACTCCAGACCCGTTAGGAGGAAAAGGCAGAATGCAAACAGCAACTCAAACTCCTTGGAGAACAATATTAATAAGCGATAATGCTGCAGATATTCTGGCGTCGAAGACCATTCTCAATTTAAATGAGCCCAACAAAATCGAAGATACCTCATGGATAAAGCCAATGAAATATATAGGTGTTTGGTGGGAAATGTTCATTCCAAATGGAGGTTCCTGGGCTTATGCAGACACGTCTAATATAAAGCTTGATGAAATCGACTATTCTCGGATAGAACCGAACGGACGCCACGCAGCGAACACTGAGAACGTGAAACGCTATATAGATTTTGCAGCTAAACACGGCTTTGACGGAGTATTGGTGGAAGGTTGGAATATCGGATGGGAAGATTGGTTTGGAACAATGAAAGAGAATGTTTTCGATTTTGTTACACCTTATCCGGATTTCGATTTAAATGAGCTCAAAAAATATGCGGCACAAAAAGGAGTGAAATTGATTATGCACCACGAGACATCAGCTTCGATTCCAAACTACGAACGCCGAATGAATGAAGCTTATCAATTTATGAAAGATAACGGCTATGATGCCGTAAAATCGGGATATGTGGGAACAATTATTCCTTTGGGAGAGCATCATTATGGACAAACTATGGTAAATCATTACTTGAGAGCTATCGAAAAAGGTGCTGACTATAAAATCATGATTAATGCTCACGAACCTGTACGCCCGACAGGTATGCATCGTACTTACCCAAATTATTTGGCTGCAGAATCGGCTCGAGGAACAGAATATGAGGCATTGGGAAATATCAAACCAGATCATCAGACCATATTACCATTTACCAGACTTATCGGAGGTCCGATGGATTATACCCCGGGAATTTTCCAAACAGACTTTAGCTATTATGATCCAAATGTTAAAAATAGGGTTAACACAACATTATCAAAACAATTGGCCTTATATGTAACGATGTACAGTCCTTTACAAATGGCAGCGGATTTACCGGAAAATTATGAAAGGTTTGCTGATGCTTTTCAATTTATCAAGGATGTTCCTGTTGACTGGGACGATACTCGAATATTGGAAGCCGAACCCGGAGATTATATCACTATCGCCAGAAAAAAGAAAGGGGAAGACGAATGGTTCATCGGTAGCATTACAGATGAAAATAAAAGAGTCTCAAATATCCGCTTAAATTTTCTTGATCCGGGCAAGAACTATATCGCAACTATATATGCTGATGGAGAAGATGCCGATTATGAAACCCGTCCACAATCCTATACCATCAAAAACTATCGAGTAAATTCTAAATCAGAATTAGCTATTCCTATTGCACGTAGCGGCGGATATGCCATTCATATAAAAGAAAACAGTTCTCAAACGAATTAACAAGAGTATAATTCCCATAACAAAAGGCTGTTTTGTTGAATTACAAAACAGCCTTTTGTTATAAATCTTATTTTTTAACCGACGCATCTGTTTTATTATCGGCCACCTTTCTTCTCAAAGGGAATTTATAGTAAATCGAATACGTTATCCCCAAAACAGAACCTTTATTCCCATAACCGGGGATAAACCACGGAGTAGAAAAGTCATTACTTTTTGCCTTTATCAGCCATTTATAACGGACAGTCCACCCCATCATCAAATCCTTATACAAACGAACACGAATACCGCCTAACGCCTCGATCCATTGTGCTTTAGATTTTTGTCCGGTAATACTCTCACTATAAGAAGTTCCCCAATAGGGAGATTCTAATGTTATATTCGTTATATCATACTTGAAAGCAGAAAAACCATACCGCAATCCTACGAAAAAAGTTCCAGGACCGTCATTATTATAATGAAAATTATAATTTATACCGATACGGTTATAAAGCGCAGGCTTACCGACATAAGTAAAATTCATTTCTTCAGGTCTGTTATCGGCACGCCCTATCCCAATCTCCCAAGTAGGTAAAAAGCGATTATACATATTCAACTCCAAACTCGCTTCATAATTTCCATACTTCTGCCCGAACAAATTCGCTACAGGATTATACAAATCAACGCCCAAAATAAGTCCGTTCAATAATGGGAATTTATATTTAGATTCCTTCTTTTCCTCTTTTTTCTGAGGAACTGAATTTGTCGACTGTCGTTGCTGAGCGAATGTTGCAGAAACGATCAACAAAAAAATGACCGATAGCAAGTTATTCCGCTTCTTCAACATGATAGAAAAGTTTTACATTCTCAATATTCAGGTTATCGATCTCCTTAGTCAATAATGTCGCTGAGACAAGTTGATGAGTCGTATATCTAAAATCATCGATCACATAATTAAACATTGCACCACATTCGGCCGATTCAAATTTCACATACGAATGATATACAAATGTCAACGTATCGAATTTGTATCTGGGATTCAGGTTTTCCTGGTCATAGCGCAAAACATATTTTGTCGTATCTACACCATCTCTCAATGGCGCCATGAATTGATTTACCGAGGCTGTATCCAAAAGCAAAGAATCATTTATCTGACCTATTCCCCATACCGTCAGCGAGTCTATCGCAACTCGTTGAGTCGTATCGGCATCGGAATAAAAAGCTATCAACGGGATACTGCTACGATTTTCCATACAGCCATCGTCTCCACATGATACAAATCCTATTCCCAGCAAAAAAACTACTAAAATAATATCTAATATTTTCCCCATTTTACAATTTCATTAAACGCTTTTCGTTTTTTCGGTGTAGAGGCGAATACATCGGGATTTTCGGGATAACCGATCGGTATTAAAACCAGAGGTTTGATATCCTCAGGAAGGTTCAAGATTTCAGCACATAACTTCGTATCGAAATTGCACACCCAGCATGTGCCTAACTCCTGTTCCGTTGCTGCTAAACAAAGATGCTCGACTGCAATCGCAACATCCACATCACAAAAATCTTTCATATCGCTTTTCCGCTTCCATGATTGTCGGTGATCTCCACATGCAACAATATAAACCGGAGCTTGAGTAAACCAGTCTCGGTCATAACACTGTTGTAATTTTTTCCGGTCTTTCTCATCCTGAATTACAATAAAAAGCCAAGGCTGAAAATTTACTGCCGAAGGAGCTAATCGAACGGCTTCTAATATATATTCAAGCTTTTCCGATTCTACAGCACGAGATGTATATGCCCGGACAGAACATCGCAGACGCGCTAAAGTCAGCAAATCGAAACCTTCATTATCACCATCGGTCTTTTTCATAATTTTATATCTTTAATCCGGAAATTATTTTATCTCTTTTTCAATATTATATCGATTACGTTCTACTGAGTTCCGAGAAATCAATTCTCCTAAAAAACCTGCTAAAAAAAGCAAAGTTCCCAAAATCATTGCCGTAAGCGAAAGATAAAAATACGGAGAATCTGTTACTAATCGATACGGCATATTATGATACATCGAATATAATTTATATACACCAACCGCTATTACCGAGAAAAATCCCAACACAAACATCAGACTTCCCAAAAATCCGAAAAAATGCATCGGCTTCACCGCAAACTTATTAAAAAACCAAAGGGTCAGCAAATCTAAATACCCATTTACAAAACGACTCAGACCAAATTTCGTCACACCATACTTGCGCGCCTGATGGTGAACTACTTTTTCCCCAATCTTCGAAAAGCCTGCACTTTTTGCCAAATAGGGTATATACCGATGCATATCACCATATACCTCGATACTTTTAACCACTTCGTTTCGATATGCTTTTAATCCACAATTAAAATCGTGCAAATATATTCCGGTAACTTTTCTTGCCGTTGCATTGAACAACTTCGTAGGAATAGTTTTCGATAAAGGATCATAACGTTTTTTCTTCCAGCCCGATACAAGATCATAGCCATCTTCCATAACCATACGATACAATTCCGGAATCTCATCAGGACTATCTTGCAAATCGGCATCCATAGTAATTACGACATCTCCTTCAGCTCTACCAAAACCGACATGTAAAGCCGGAGATTTTCCATAATTACGACGGAATTTAACGCCCTTGATGTGCTCGTCTTTTGCACTCAACTCCTCAATCACCTTCCACGAATTATCGGTACTTCCATCATTTATGAATAATATCTCGTACGAAAATTTATTCGCATTCATCACCCGGGTAATCCATTCCGTCAGTTCAGGAAGAGATTCAGCTTCATTATATAATGGTATAACTAATGAAATATCCATACTCTAATTTATAAGGTTTTTATTTTCTTTTTTCGGGAAACTATCAAAGCTATAATTATAGATAACAGAGACCCGAAAAACACATTCGCCCAAATCGTCTGAAATACCATCTCAATCGGAGAAGGAGCTCCGCCTTTTGCTAAGCCGTCCCTCATCACTTGTAACATTTCCGAATCCTGAGCTTGTGTCATCTTCTCAATCAGGTCGAGTACTGCAGCCATTTGCATCTCTATGTAAGTCGGATTTATATATCTATAATAAACATATTCGGCAACTCCGCTCAACAACGATGCAAAGAAAAACAAAAATATTCCGAACATCCACAATTGTGAGAAACGCACATTTCCTCCGTCTTGTTTTTTATAATGCCGCATAATATAATAAAGTATAAACGGAATCGCTATCAATAAAACTTCCGATACAAAATTCGCGACAAAGTTATTCAAACTAAATGTAGTCAATGCAAATTTCACAATCAAATATATTCCGAAATAAACTCCATATTCCATTGCGTAACGCGCGATCGACTTTTTAGGTGCTTCTCGTAACATTCGTAACCTTATTTTGCTATAAAACTTATTTTATCAACAACGGCAAAGTTATTATTTTTTATGTCATGAACTTCGATATGAGACAATAAAATGTGCAAATTAGGATTAATCAGAGAAAGATAAACAAAAAAAATATACTGAACTAACTATTTAGTTTTTAAACGAATGAATTCTTTCTATATATTTTTTTCAGACACAGCTATTGCGGAACAGAAAAAAATATCTACTTTTGCAGCCGGGTAAGTCCTACACGGTCAGCTCCCGGTCAATCCCCCAGGGCTTGACCGCAGCAAGGGTAGCCGGTCGTAGCGACGCGATGTAGGTCGCTTACCCACTTGCCGATATAGCTCAGTTGGCCAGAGCACGTGATTTGTAATCTCGGGGTCGTGGGTTCGAATCCCTCTATCGGCTCAAAAGACAGCTTTAAAGTTGTCTTTTTTTATTTTACCCCCCTAATGAGCTTATCTAATTTTTTCGATAAAGAAATTTTAAAACCTGACCGGGACAAAATTCAAACGGCTTCTTGAACCACAAGCTCTTCGATCTTGCTCCATGTCTATTCAAAGGTATGTATCTATTAACTAACGTACAAATGTGCGACAAGCTCTATAACCTCTCTATAATTTCCCTTACAAATCAATCAATAAAAACCTTTCTAAAACAGGACAAAAGAAAGATTTCCTTTCCTATTCCAATTTATCCACATAAAGCATCAAAAATTCCTATTCCAAAGCATTCGATACAAATACATTTGCATATCGATCATTAACTAAAATTTATATATATGAAAAAGACATTTACTACTTTTCTTGTATTCGCAGCTCTTTCATTAGGAATTAAAGCGCAAACTACGACATGGTCTTTTGAAAATCTCTCTGATGGAACAATTACGGAAAATACACCCATAAACGGATTAGAGATTAATGCCAGTAAAGTGTGGACAGTAGAACCCAATACCAAAACTTTCGGTACTGACCAATATACTAAAAGATTAAAATCTGGTGGAGGAGATCGCTCCCTCACCTTTCCTGTAACCGGACCGGGGACAATCGAAATAGCAGCTCTATCGAGCAGTACCAGTGAACCGGAAAGATCATTCACCATAGAAGGATATACTCTGTTCACAAAAGCTGAAGGAGATGAAAGTACAGATTACATAACTATGAATTATACCGGTCCTGCAACGACTCTTACTCTCACAACCAATGCCGGAATAAACTTTTATGCTATTAGATATACTCCTAACGGAGAAAAACCTGTAATAAGCAATAAATTATGGGATTTATCAACATTTTACAGTGCGACAGGAGAGTTTACAGAAACATGTATAAAAGACGGACTGGTTATATATGTAGGTCCTACACCAGAAGGGTCTTCAAAAACATTAACCATGACTTGGGCCTCCAGTAATAAAAGTTTCAATATCGATGGAACAAAAACCAAATTAGCAGGACAATTAAAAGCCGGAGGCGATTCAAAAATCGATCCTGATACAAATATCCCGGCAAACCGCGTCATAAAATTTAAACCCACTTCGGATGGATCGATCTCCGTAGGTGCAATTACCGGAAGTACAGGACAAGACAGAAATGTTATTATCAGCAAATATAATGCAGGCACAATATCTGTATTAACTACCGGAAACACGAATATTGTAGAAGGAGCTAACGGATTTGAGCCATTCTCAACAGATTACACATATAATGCCGGTGATGAAATTTGGATATATGCAGATAATAATATCCAATATTGGTTTGTACGATTTACCGGAAGTGTAGATCCCGACTTTAATGGTGAATTATCAGGAATTTCGACCAATACGATAGAATTTTATCCTGAAATTGTTATCAGCAACAGAGAAATCCGAGTTACAGAACCAGTCGATATGGAAATATACGCTATATCCGGATATAAAGTTGCCGAGCAAAAAAACACGACTGTTATAACTACTCAAAATATGGAACATGGTGCATATATCGTAAAATGTACATCGTCAAAAGGGAAAGTCGTTACAAAGAAATTTATAAAATAACGTTACAATTTGCTCAATTGCACTCGGGGGTATCCAAAAAAAAACGGATAGCCCCTTTCTCTTATAGTATCAGAATCTTTTTAATGCAAAATCCAGACCAATAAAAAATAACATTCCTATAAATAAGTGAAAGCAGCACTACTTTTATGACTACTATTTTAATACGTCTAATTCATAACATAAAAGGTCATTTCACGTCTTTTTTATGCATGTTTCACTTTATCCTGATGTTCTGCAAATTCCAAAATTTGAGCTAAACTATATTTATATTTTTCACCCAATAAAGAGAAATATTCTTTACAGAAATTATCATACGTATTTTTTGCCAGACCTTTTTTCCCAGAATTATACAGAATATAACATTTCATAGTTAAAGCATCCTCATTTAACGAGTCATATAGAAAAATTACATCCGTAAGCTGTAACTTGGTTACATCGTTAGAATCATTTTCTTGCAAAAGTCTATTCAAGAAATCAATAGCAAGGCTCGTATAGTCACTCTTAAATTTATCTACCCAATCTATCTGCGTATGAGGGAGCAAAGGCCCTAACATTAAATAATCAAGCACTTCGGGCAATAGCCGTTCTTTTAATTCCGGATGCTCCTTGATCTTTCTCATCTGATCCAATACCCGATAATAATCACAAGACACGTCTTCTCCTAAAGTCAACTTCCAAAATCGATTATCATTATATAGTTGAATATTCCCTATCTCAGAAAGAAGGGTTTTAAGCCGAGTAATGGAAACATTACGATTATTACGTGCCGACTTCTCTTCTTTGTCCGGCCACAAGATCACTTCTATATTTTTACTGTTTATACCCTTTCCGTCATTTTCGCTATATAATAATATAAGAAGCAGAAGATTCTTCAATATAGGAGTAAAATGTACGGTAATATCCCGTCCCTCCTTGTCTATGATATTAAATCCTCCGAGCAAGTTGATACATTGTCGAGAATTATTTTTCGTCTTATTGGTATGAGGTTGTTCGAATGCATCTGTTTCATGGAGCATATCCTGGAAACGACTTTTTCTCTTTTTTCTCCGATAGATATAAATTGCAATCAGAGACAGCAAAACAATCCCTAATCCAATATAACTTCCCCAACATATCAATTGAGCAGATTTGTCCGGAACTTCCTGCACAATATCGGACTGAGCTATCGGAGGATAATTTATCTCAAATATAGAAATATCAGAACTTCCTGTCTTAAAATTTTTACAAAACAGCGCATACAATTTCGAATCACGTTCTGAATGAAACAATGTATAAAATGTATAATCCGATTCTATTACCGACTGGTTTATAGGGCTCGATGCCTCTTGCAAGTCTGCATGATTTAAAGAAATCTTAAACAAAGTTCCCTTTTGCCAATTGGTCAAGACATAAAAACAAGAATCTGCAGAATTATAAATCATATTTCCACAAGGTAAGAATTGCCGTTTTTCTTTGAATTGCCGAATAAGCTTCGTCTCTTTTGTTTTCAGATTTACAGAATATAAATCATAATATATATGCGGATTCAGTTCTTGCTTGCCGGTTTTACATCCGCGTCCACCGAAAATATAAAGATGATCATCAACGATTACCGATGCAGAAGAATATCTCGGAGGAATCACAATAAGTTTATCATTTTCCCATTCCGCTTTTTCAGGGCTTATTTTGAACAAATCATTTTTATATAAATAAAAACCATATCCTCCAAAAGCAAATATAGAATGTTCTTTTTCATAAAAGGATGTAGTATGATGCCAAAAACTATGTTCCTTGACCGGAAGCGTTTCTTTACTCCAACACTCATTCTCGAACGAAAATTCCGACACGGTACGTTCATCCAAATTATAAGAAACAAGTTTGTTTCTTACCGTATCAAAAATCAGTTGATTCGTACTTCTTGATGCTGGATACCCCCCTTTTACAAAGATGATACTATCTTTTCCCGACTTCGGATTATAACATATAACCGTTTTATGGTCAGGAACTATGTATATAAGATTTTTTTGAGGATCAAAGGCATATTGAGGATTAGTAAGTTCTGGAAATTCTTTGGAATATAAAAAATCCCATCGTGTATGATTGTCAATAATCCATTCCGGATTTACGGCAATAGCCGGAATATCTTGGATTTCATCATAACAACAATCTACCGTATGTCGTTTAAGTTGCCAATATCGAATCAATTTATTATTGGAATGAATTTTTATATCCCGGACATTCATCGGAGGGATTTCGGCTGATGAGAAATTAGGATGCCTGCATACTCCGAAATAAAGGCTCACTTCTCTCCAATCTTTAAAAGAAAAAGGTATTGCCAGATGTATTTTGTCATAATCTAACAGCACCGAATCTTTCTTCGCAGAGAATCGAATATTCACAAAGAACCATTTATTCAATTCTATTCTATTGGTTATAGGGTATATATTATCATTTATAGAGAGTATAGGATATTGGTTATTTTTCTCATCAGCAATAAAATTGAGCGATATGACATCTTGCGTGTCACTTATTATTTTAAATACAGTACCGAAAATGAACTCATTTCTCAAACTCATATCGAATGAAAGAATAAATTCTTTATTCAGTCTAAAAGGTTTGTTGTTATTAAGAACCAATGCCGTACGCTCCGCACCCATATATTTATGGGATTTAAAATACAATCCATAATTAGGTTCATGTGCATTAAGAAAGAACGACAAGAATATAAAAAATAACAATATTATTTTTCTCATGGTTAAAATGTATTTAATACAAATTCTTTTATTCTGTTCATGAACGTTTATTATCAATAAAATAAAATCAATGTGACGATCATATTTCTACATTTCAGCAAATCACTTTAAATAAACGTTCGTTTATTTGGATTCATTTTTCCGGAAAATTTTAATTTTTTTTTCTTACCTTAAAGTGCTGAGGATAAAAATATTTTTAGCAAGATTGTTTTTTGGGTTAAAAAATTCTATATTTGTCCAAATAAACGAACGTTTTTCCGGAAAATTTCTTAAAAAACGCTATTTCCTATTTTAATATCAATCATATATTTTTTCACAGTATATCATTAATTTACAAGCTTCTACATAGATTATTCCCGAACCTTATCGAATCTGTACTTTTTGAGTTATACTTCCGTTTTTGGTCAAAATTTTGACGATATAAATCTTTTTATCCAAAGATGCAACGGGAATACTCGTCTTATTTTCATCCAAAATAACCGATTTTAAATTTTGTCCGTACATATTGAAAATCATTGCCGTACCCTTTTCATTATTCGGTAACTGCACAATCAAATTATTTCCATTTTGGTATATCAGCGGTATATTTTCTGTCACTTTATTTACCGCAGACAGACTTGGAACTTTATATATATTTTCTCCCTGAGGTATCTTATAATAAAAAGCTACACTGAAATTGTACAACGGATAAGGTTGATCATAAATAATTTTGAAATTTTCATCTCTCGGTTCATAATTTGGTCTTAAAGTCGTTTCATTCTCATCTCTCGGATACACATATTCTCCATTGACCTTTTTATCTAAATCAATATAGTTGAAAAAAGCTTCGTAATCATCACTATCCCGAAGATTTCCATGTCCATTAGTTTTTTGTGTAGCATAAGACACTTCTACATTCCCGGTCAGCGGAGAAGCGCTCGTCAATACTACACAATCATCTTTTATTTGTATATTTGTAATAGTCTGTTCCACACCATTATTAGAAAGAACAAATCCTAAATTTTTTTGAGACTCAACCAATTTTGAATCAAAAACAAGAGGTAATTTAGGAACTATAAACCTGATCGATATCTCATTAGCGTTTTCCGGATTACGGGTAATCTCAATCGGTTGCAACGGTTTAAAATCCTCTTTCAAAATACAAGTTTTATAATATACTTTCCCCAACATTTCTCCATACCAACGATAACCGTTACTATCGAGATGCCCCCCTCGATCGGTCATCGGATATACCGGTCCGGCACATACAATATCTTCATTTTCATTAGAAGCATTTAATTGAGCCATACCGACCTCTAACGTAGTGCCCCGAGTATATTGAGCCCCTGTCTGATATGTAATAAACAATGGAGCATCGTCTTGTCCATAATATTTCTTTACGGCATCCTGCATGTTGTTCTTTAACTGCAATAAATATTTATAATATAACTTTCCGTCAGTAGTACTGTATGATCCGACAGTCATACCTTTATTTTCGTACGATGTATAATTATATTCGCCCTGCATGAAAAATATTACCGGACAAGAAATACTCTTATTATTTTCAAAGGCAAGTTTAGAACCCTGCAACAAAGTATTGCTGAATTGGCTGTAACAAGTAGAAAATTCATTCTCTTTAGAAAGCTCTTCGATACTTGTCCCGCTTGTTCCGGCAGAGGTTGCCAAAATATTTGTTCCCGGTTGAAGTTTCTTTTGAATATGGTTTACTGCACCTAACAACGGACATTCTGCAATTGTCCCAGCATTCCGGTTTCGGATATTGCTATTATTCGCAAAAGCCGCCGATACATTTCCTATCAAAGGTTTTATCTCGTCAAAGTTTTTATTACCATAGTTGATCCATACCTGATCTCCGATCATAAAATTTCCCGGAACATTCTCCGTCGATATGACCGGCCAAGACTGATGTCCGGTCGATAGACTCTGTCCATACATGATTATATGCTGATAACTTCCGTCTATTTTTCCCGGATCTAACGTCGCAGCCATTTCCACAGCACCAACAGCACAAGTTCCATTTTCGAATGAACGGATATTCCCTATTTGATCGGTATTTATTCCAAGATCTTGCAAAAACGAAGCTTTTCCTGCAGTCAACGCATCACAATTCGGAAACAAAGGAATAGAGTTTTGACGATTTACATATTCTTCGGTTGAAGATACAAGCCCAGATAAGCGAGACAATTCATATCCCGAAACATTTCCATTTCCTGTTTCCAATTTAAGAGGAGCGCCAGTTTGAACCCCGAAGCCCAAATAAGAATTAGAGATAAAAAGATCTTCCCCTTCTACAGGAGTATAACGAAAACCCATATCTGAAGATTGGCCTTGCGGATCGGTCATATTCGATTCAACGATCGAGTTATATATCCGTTTTGCCAAAAGCTGGGTTGAAGTATTATCATTCTCTTTCCAAAAACATAATCCGCAACCAAAGCCTCTGTTGCCTGAAGCCGTATTTTCGGTTATGGTACAGTTAACAATACTTACACTACTGCCTTTCTGAGCCGAAGGAATATATAAAGCAGCTCCCCCCTGAGTCTTCACATAATTTTTCCAGATCGTACAATTTATTATCTGCATATCCATAATATTATCAGAAAGTGCATTTTTTATAGCAATAGCACCTCCGGCATCTGTTGCACTATTTTCTGCAAGAAGAGAATTTTCGATACGTATCGAGCTTCTGACTATTTCGTTCGTGTTGATATTATTTTCTATATTGATACCTCCGCCTCTTTGTGCCACCGAACAATTGCGAACAGTAGAGTTTTTCAATACAAAAGATTCTATTCCGAGTATCTGAAGTCCCCCACCGTTAGAATTCGCAACCGACTGAAGATTACAATTTGTGATCATACATCGATCCATTACTAATTTTCCACGCATTTCAGAGAAAACAGCTCCTCCCTGCTGCACCTGATTATCCGTAAATATACAATCATAAAATTCTACTTGATTCGGAGTATAGAGGTATACTGTTCCCTTACAAGATACAGCAATATTGTTTTTGAAAATACAGTTTGTAAATACAGATCTTGAATTTTGGATAAAGACTGCAGACCCTTTTGTCTGATTTTGCGCACCATTTATAAAAGATAAATTTTTATACTGTGTCTCTTTATCATTAGAGTCAATATTAAAAATCCGTGTAACACCGTTACCCGTAAAACCTGAAGTCGAAGGAGAATCTCCAATAATCGAAAACGCCATTTGCGGTATAGCAACTCCCTCTATCCCGGAAACTTCTTTAGACACGTCTATTATCCCAGATACCCTGATATTATCGCCGTCCTCTATTAATGAAAGGGCTTTTGTCAACGTAGCTACCGCCCCGCTTTCAGATAACCCATTATTGGTATCCACTCCATTAACAGACAAATATATGTCTTTTGCTATAAGAGATTGAACCGACAACAAGCATAAGGCAATAACCAAATATTTTCCAATAAAAAGATTTTTCATGATAATTTATTTTTTATGTGTGTTGTACAAAATAAATATACGGATAATAAAAAAGTGTATTATTTTCTATTACATAGAATATTAAATTTATAATAAATCAAGTTTTTAAAGAGTAAAAGCTTTCTATTGTATTAAAATAGATATAATACAAACAATTAAAAAACTGTTCATTCTTTACAAAAGAATTTTAAACAGTTTCTAAAAACAAATTGTCAGAACATACTGTGGGTATACTTTATAAAAAATCGTATAAAAGTTGTGCTTTTGCGTATGCGATTCGCTAATTACAAATAAACCGCTAACTTCAGGAATAAACTTTTTTATATGGATGCTCTTTTTGAAATCTACTCCTGTCGCATCCATTAATTTAAAGATAGACTCTTTGGCAGACCACAGTAATAATGTGTGGATGAGTTCTTTGTTCGAGTCGATCGACTGTATTTCAGAAACACTTAAAAATTTTTCCTTTAGAGCGAGAACCTTTGTTGCAATTCTTTCGACATCGATTCCTATCGGCCGGGAAGATATTGCAACGGCAATACAACATTGAGTATGAGAAACAGAAATATATTCAGATGAAGAAACAAGATAAGGCTTTCCATTATCATTATATTTTATTTCCGCCTCTCCTTTTTGCAGCAAATTTATCAGAATTCGGGTCGTAAGCTTTTCTATCTTCCGTTTTTCTGTTTTACAAGACGCCATTATCGACTCATACAAATGTGTATTTCCTAATATCGATAACAGTTCTTCCGGAGTTTCCTCAGGTTTCCAAAGAGCAATCCTAACACCCGGAATCATTTCTTGTATAGAGATTAACGGCATATTATTTTTGAGGTTGTACGGTTTCTATCAAGTGCATAATATCTTGTGTCACATATTCTATCACCGGAGCAACAGAATCTCTCTTAACAGGAGTATCGAAGTATAATGCCCCTCGAAAAAGATAGGAAATACTGTCGGTAACCGTAAACTGCAACGGTGTCGCCGTATTTCCTGTTAACGAATATAAAGTAGCATATAAATGCCGTTCAGCATTTTCATACAATTGAGCCTGAATTTTTTCCGCCTTGATTCCGTGACGATATACAAGCTCTTTACTTTCAGCAAAAATACGGGTTTTATTTTTTTTGTCTATGGGAATATAAGTGCAATAAACCGTAGTTTTATAACGAGGATATATAATATTTATCCATGCAGATGCAACAGAATTGTCTATGATACCTTGTGCGCTCTGCGATATTTCAAAAGAAAGGGGAAAACCGGTTTTATCAATTAATTTATACGCTTTCGGATGAGGATCGATTCGCAAATATCCGTCAGGTTTAGGAGAATAATCCTGACGACAGCCCGCTACTGTAAGCAGTATCAACAACATAAAAAGGAATATTCCGAACCCATAATAATACAAAGTCCGAGCTTGTTTATTCTTTTTCTTCACGGTCGATTCTGACTTTAATCTTAATTATACGACGTTTATCTACTTCTAAAATAGTAAACAGATATTTCCCATAACAAATTTTCTCTTTCTCAGCAGGAAAATCTTCCTTTATTTCTAAAATCAAACCGGCAAGAGTTTCCGCATCTTCCGAAATTTCATTGAAGTCGTTTTCATCGATGCCGGTAATTTTATAAAAATCATTTAGCAACGTCTTTCCTTCAAAAATATAAGTATTATCATCGATCTTCACATACTGCTGTTCTTCTTCATCATACTCATCGCTAATTTCCCCGACAATCTCCTCCAGAATATCTTCCATCGTAACGATTCCTGATGTCCCGCCAAACTCATCTACGACGATAGCCATGTGAATTTTCTGTTTCCTGAATTCTTCCAACAAATCATCTATCATTTTCGTTTCAGGGACAAAATATGCAGGCCTTAACAAACTCGACCAATCAAAATCTTTCTCTTTTATATAGGGTAGTAAATCTTTAATATAAATAATCCCTTTAATATTATCCTGTGAACCTTCATACACCGGTAATCGGGAATATCCGGTTTCAACGATTATCTTTATTAACGAAGAAAGGCTGATACGTATATCTATATCTGTCATGTCAACGCGAGAAGTCATTATCTCTTCCACAGTCTTTCCCCCGAACTTGATAATTCCCTCAAGCATTTCTTTCTCTTCATTCTCATCGACCTGAGTCATCTCCAATGCCTGAGAAAGCTCGTTCATAGACAAGTTCGTATTTTTCCGCGAAATATGTTTATTAATAATATGAGTAAATTTAATCAAGGCCCAAGACAACCAACGAAACATTTTCTCAAGATGGGTCAACACTCCTGCTGCTCTGCGTGCCATAGTCAGAGAGTTATGTTTTGCATAGATCTTCGGCATAATCTCTCCGAAAAGCAACAATAGAAATGTTAAAATTACAACTTGAAACAAAAAAGAGATAACCGGACTTCTGAATATGATCGTTTCCGAAATAAAAAAATTGCAAAGCATCACTACTGCAACATTGACAAGATTATTAGCGATCAAGATTGTCGCCAACAGATATTCAGAACGGGCTAACAGATTTTTTATTAAAACATCCTGAGTCTTTTTTTCTTCTTCGATTTCGGCTTGGTCTTGCGGAGATAAGGAGAAAAACGCAATCTCCGAAGCAGATACAAAACCGGAAAAAACTAAACACAAAAACGCCATAAAGAGCGCAAAAATACCACCTGATGTAATAGGTAAAACCTCTATTGAGGTAAGAAATGTCGATAAATAACTGTCCGGGTCCAAGTAAATAAATATTAGTTAAACATATCGAAGATACTCCTCTCGGAATCTCTCCGCCATACAAGAAATAGTGCCTTCCTGTCAAACCGGGAAGGAACTATTTATGTGTGAGTATGTTGTACTCTTGGCAAAAGTACAATTAAAAAATTAAAAAGGCAAATCATCTATATCATTATTCCCAGAATCCACATTACTTCCCTGTACCGGAGAAGTTAATGACGGTTGCACAGGATTATCGATTTGAGAAACCGGAGACGCCCCGATTTGTTCGTTTTTACGTCCCAACAGTTCCATATTATCCGCATAAATCTCTGTCGTATAACGAGTGATATTGCTTTGATCTACCCAAGAACGAGTGCGAATCTTTCCTTCAATATAAAGTTGAGTTCCTTTACGGACATATTTTTCTGCTATTTCCGCCAATCCACGCCACAAAACGATATTGTGCCATTCTGTTTTTTCAGGAATCTGAACTCCTGCACGAGTAGTATATGCCCGATCGGTTGTCGCCAGTGGAAAATTTGCGACACATACATTATTATCGAGATATCTTATATCGGGATCTTTACCCACGTTTCCAATAAGAATAACTTTATTTACTGACATATATATTTAATTAGATTATTTTCCAAATATACAAAGCCCTCATAAGAATACGGCTTCTTCAAACGACATTTTTTCGGATTTATCGACTTGCTTTCATTGCTTTAATAATTGCAGAAGTGAATCCGGCATGATCCAACTCATTCAACCCTTTGATCGTTATTCCTCCGGGAGTAGTAACCTTGTCTATTTCAATAGCAGGATGAGTATCATTATTCAATATCAGTTCGGCAGCTCCCTTTACAGACTGTGCAATCATTTTCATTGCCGCTTTCGGATACACTCCCATCTCTACTCCGGCTTCCGTTGCTGCATATATATATTTCAGGACATAAGCGATTCCACAAGAAGTCAAAGCCGTTGTTGCCGCAATCTGCGACTCAGGAATAAGCATTGCCAATCCCATTTCGTTAAAAATATCAACAATTTGCCGTTCTTGTTCTTCCGACGCATTGAAAGATGAAATCAATGTCATACTTGCCATTTCTGATATAGCCGTATTGGGAACTAATCTGAAGATCGTCATTTTAGAAGAAGTTATTTGAGCCAATTGCTCAAGGCTTACACCTGCGGCAATAGAAATCAAAAGTTGTCTCTCCGGATCTATTCTTAACTGTCCCAATACTTCGGACACCAACCAAGGTTTCACAGCCAGAATAATCACATCCGCCCAATTTACGGCCTCTTGATTTTGAGTTACAATCGATATTTCGGGAGCATGACTCTGCAATTGTTTTAACTTTTTTATATCCGGATCAGCCACTATTATGTCACTGTTCTTGATAATTGTTCCTTGAGCTAATCCTTTAGCAATAGCCCCTCCCATATTTCCGGCCCCGATAATTGCGACTTTCATAATTGAATAATTTTAGAATTTATTAAAAATTACTATTCAGATCGTTCTACTTTTTGCTGCTCTTTCTGCTGTTGTTCTTGCATCAAATCATCTCCGAGATGAGTCGTAGCTTCTATAATTTCCCGATCACGTATTTCTTTGGCCTTACGGGCATATACTATCATACGCATAGACTGATCATAAGTAAGATAATTCCATATCCAATTCAACAACACGATTACCTTATTCCGAACACCTAAAATAGATCGTAAATGAACAACCAACCACATTATCCAAGCAAACCAACCTTGCATTTTCACCTTATTGAATTCGGCCACAGCCCGATTACGTCCCACGGTCGCCATAGAACCCAAATTTCGGTAATGGAAAGGTTTCATTTTCATTCCCTTTTCATACCGGACCAGATTTTTTGCCAATAATTCTCCTTGCTGTATTGCGACTTGTGCCAACTGAGGATGTCCATTAGGGTATTTCTTATCGGTCAACTGAATACACTGATCGCCAATCGCAAACACATTATTCAGCCCTATTACTTGATTATATTCATTCACTTTGATTCGGCCTCCTCTCCCTATTAAAGAAGAGTCCATATTTCTAATTGGCACGCCAGTTATTCCACTCACCCAAATAAACGTACGTGTTGCTATTGCACTACCGTCTTCAAGAACCACTTTATGATTACGATAATCTACTACTTTTTTATTTAACAGAATATTCACGCCCATTTCCCGAAGAAACTGTTCTGCATGAGCAGAAGATTTTTCGGACATTCCTGCAAGCAGACGAGGTCCTGCCTCAATCAAGTAAACATGCATCAGATTACTGGACATATCGGGATAATCATTCGGTAATACAAATTTTTTCATTTCCGAAAGAACCCCGGCGACCTCCACCCCAGTAGCGCCTCCACCTACAACCACAACATTCAAAAGTTCCTGCTGCTCTTGTTTAGTCGCACAAGTAAGAGCCCGTTCAAAGTTCGCTAAAAGAGCATTTCTAAGGCCCATTGCCTCAGACACATTTTTCATCGGTATCGCCTCTTCTTCAATATGTCGGTTGCCATAGAAATTAGTCGTCGTACCGGCTGCTAAAATAAGATAGTCATATTCAATTTTTCCGATAGAAGTCTGAATTATATTTCTCTCGGGAAAGATCGCCCGGACCTCAGCCATACGGAAATAGAAATTTTTACGATGTTGAAATATCTTACGAAACGGGAAAGATATAGAAGTCGGTTCCATCCCGGCCGAAGCGACCTGATATATTAACGGCGGAAATTGGTGGTAATTATTTTTATCGATCAATACGACCTGAAAATTCGATTTTTTCAACTTATTCGCCAATTTCAAGCCTCCGAATCCACCTCCCACAATAACGACACGTTTTTTATTATCTCTTACGATATTAAAACTCATATTCTCTCAATATTTATGATTATTTCCAGATACATACCATTGAAACCTCAGATGCTATCAGTAGCCAAACAAAGGTACACAATTTTGCTTGAATACAATCCGATAGTAAAAATTTATTATTTGCTTCTATATTAATAATTAATTTCATAATCATATCGAATATGATTATTATGTTTCTGCTTGAAAAAAACTTTTAATGTACAGAAAGATAAAGAATAATAGTTTAATTTTGCTTTTGCATATTAATGGATAGCCTGTATTTCTTGACTCAAAATCAATAATCAACTATATAATGACAAAAGTAAACAAATTGTTGTTGATCCTGACATGCAGTTTTGCGTTCGGATTATATCAGCCGGAATGCTCGGCAGGTATTTTTAAGAAAAAGAAAAAAAATGAGGCGAACAAAGAAGCTGTTAAAGAAAAGAATGAATACGACAAATTCTTTTCTGAAAAGCATACGACTGTAAACGGCTTGATAAAGATGCACAAAATGAAAGGGAAACTGTATTTCGAACTCCCGATAAATCTTTTAAACCGCGATATGCTTTTAGGATCGACGGTCTCCGAGATTAGTGATAATACAAATGCAATTATCGGTTCTAAACCGACAGATCCGATTCATTTCCGATTTTCAAAAATGAATGATATTATCTGCATGAATCTTGTTCAATCAGAAAACATAAATTCCGATCAAGATGAAAATATTCAACGCTCCATTGCAAAAAGTAACATAGATGCGATATTAGAAACTTTCAAAATTTCGGTCTATACACCGGATAGCAGTGCAGTAGTATTTGACGTAACAGATTTTTTTGTAGGGGACAATAAGTTGATGACTCCATTCGACAAATATAGCGCCAATCTGAGTCGGGGCATGAGAAGATCAGAAATCTTTCAAAAAGATAAATCGAGTTTAGGAGAAATAAAAGCCTTTCCCGACAACGTTTTAATTCGTAGCAATCTGTCTTATACATATACCATTTCGGGTAGCCGCGGAACATCAGCAAAGGACATTCCGTTCACAGCATTGATGACTCGGTCTATCATTCTGTTGGAAGAAACCCCATATCGCCCCCGCATTACAGATAGCAGAATAGCCATATTTCCCGTACAAATAACCGATTATTCTGCAAAAGAGCAAAAAACCAAAAACATATATTATGCCTATCGATGGCGGCTCGAACCTTCGGATATGGAAGCTTACAAACGCGGAGAAAAAGTCGAACCTAAAAAACCGATTGTTTTTTATATAGACAACAACTTCCCGGAAAAATGGCGTAAATATATTAAAGAAGGTGTAAATCAATGGAACGAACTATTTTCGGAAATCGGATTTAAAGACGCCATCAAAGCCGTAGACTTTCCGGAAAATGATCCGGAATTTGATCCTGATAATATCAAATATTCCTGCATTCGCTATGCTCCGATTGCCATAGAAAATGCAATGGGTCCCTCATGGGTAGATCCGCGTAGCGGAGAAATTCTAAGTGCCTCGGTCTATTTATACCACGATGCAATAGAATTATTAAATAATTGGTTATTCATCCAAACATCTCAAGCTGATAAACGGGTGCGACATACGCTTATTCCGGACGAGATCATCGGAGACGGATTGCGTTATGTTATCTCACATGAAGTCGGACACTGTTTAGGTTTTATGCATAACATGAGTGCGTCTTCCGTAATTCCCGTCGATTCATTACGGTCTCCCTCATTTACACAAAAATACGGTACGACGACGTCTATCATGGACTACGCCCGATTCAACTATGTAGCACAGCCGGGAGACATGGAGAGGGGAGTAAAATTAACTCCACCCCGTTTTGGAGAATATGACCGTTTTCTTGTCAAATGGAACTATACACCGTTACCTAACGCATCAACAGCTAAAGATGAATATAAGATAACATCTAAATGGATCTCAGAGTTATCCGGGAATCCTATATACCGTTACGGGAAACAGCAAGGACAGATTATCGATCCGAAATCCCAGACAGAAGATTTAGGCGATAATGCAATGAAAGCGAGCGAATACGGCATAAAAAATTTAAAATACATTCTGGAAAATCTAAACAATTGGGTGGACAAAGAAGATCCCGATTATTCTTACCGAACTTCTATTTATAATGGAGTAATCATGCAGTATCTCACTTATTTAATGCATGTTTACGGTAATGTAGGCGGTATTTATTTAAATGAGAAACATGTAGGAGATAAGGTTGAAGCGGTGATGAGTGTGCCTGCCGAGAAACAAAAAGCTGCCGTAAAATTCCTGTTAGACCAAATATCCTCTATGGACTGGATCAATAACAAAGAACTGATGAAAGAAATATCCCTGATGGGGTCTTCTGCAGATTTGTTGAGAAATGAAGTTATGAAAGCTGTTATCGCCTCTCCGAATAAAGTAGAATTATCCGCACTCAAAGCAGAGAAAAACGCTTATACTGTAACAGACTGTTTAGAAGATGTTTATCAATATGTATGGAAACCTACCTTATCCGGCGAAAAACTATCCGAGAATCAAATAAAAATGCAAAATCTTTTTGTGAAATATGTAGGAATCGGCGCCGGAATAAAAATCGGGAAAGAAGCCAAAACAAAATCTTTGTCAGGAGAAGGATTCATCGGTATTCCAGATTTCTTGAGAGGGTCATCTCCAATAGCCCACAGCTCTTTCTGTTCATGTCGTCCGGATGCATCCAAACATGTGGAAAATGTTTCTTTGAATCCGGTTGCCGGATACGAACCGTCATCGGCAACTTACTTTATTGCTCGCCCGCAAGATGGATTATATTACGGCTATTTGCTTAAAATACGGAATATTTTGAAAGGGAAAATAAATCATCCAGACAAAAATACCCGGTTGCACTACCAGTTGTTATTGCATAATCTTGATAATTCATTGAAGTTATAAGGAGTTTGAAAATGAACAATATAAAACTAATCATAATATTAATATATCTTTTCACCGCCGCAGGAATGCCTGATGCCTCTGCTCGTAAAAAGAAGAATAAACAAAGTGCAAAAACAGAAGAGGTAAAAGATATCTCAAAATACGAGAAACTGTTCAAAGATAAAAAACATATTCAGGCAAAGGGGCTCTTCACCATGCATTTGGCAGAGGGAAAAGTCTATATGGAGGTTACTGTCGGTACGCTCGGACAACGAATGCTGATGGGATCGACGGTAGAAAAAATCAGCGATCCATTAGAATCCTCCGTAGGAGCTCAGCCGATGCCTCCTATACAAGTCATTTTCGAAAAATCGGATTTCCTCATCAATATTTGTAAAATCAATGAGAAAATTAAAATTTTCGATAAAGAGAAAAAAGGCCAGTCCGCAATTGCTAAAAGTCAGATTGGAGCGGTCATTGCATCTTTCCCGATTGCAGCATACTCCCCGGACAGTTCAGCTATAGTATTTGAAGCAACATCATTTTTCATCAACGATGATAAGTCTCTCGATCCCTTAGACCCTAAAGCCTATAATAGTCTGGAAGGATATGTAAAAAGAACCGGAACATTTAAACGCAACAGATCTCAAATCGCAAGCGTAGAAGCCTATCCGGATAATGCATCGGTAACAAGTTGCTTAAGTTATTCTGTTTCTCTTTCTCTATTCGGAATTTTTAAAATGGTAGAAGACAAACCTTTGACAGCCTTAGTAAAACGAACTTTCCTGAAACTTCCGGATGAAGGATTCATATCTCGCGAAGCAGATGCCCGAGTCGGGACTGCTTACTCTCAATATATTGAATTTTCAGGAGACCAGCAAGGCTCAAGAAACAGGTACTATGCCAACCGCTGGCGATTAGAACCTAAAGATAAAGATGCTTTCCTATCTGGAAAACTCTCTGAACCACAAAAACCTATAGTTTTTTACGTAGATAATACTTTCCCTGAAAAATGGCAGGAATATATCTCTCGCAGCGTAGCGCAATGGAATAAAGCGTTTGAGAAAATCGGATATAAAGATGCTATCCGTACAAAAATATATCCGCAAAATGATTCAACTTTCAACGACACGAATTTGAAATATTCTTGTATTCGTTATGTCATTTCTCCATCCGAAGGAATCAATGATAATGTATGGACCGATCCTCGCACCGGAGAAATTATCAGTGCAAATATTTATATTTGTCATAATCTCCCGATGCAAATTCAGAGAGATCGGCTATTACAAACCGCAGCTTACGACAAAAGTGCTCGTACGTTGACTTTGAACGAAGAAGATTTTGGAAAAGCATTTGTCTCCATGCTGATGCGTAACATAGGTCACTGCCTGGGCCTGACCGACAATTTGGCCGGATCGGCAGCATATTCTACCGACTCTCTGCGTTCTGCCGGTTTCACAAAAGAAAAAGGCCTCAGCTCATCGGTAATGGACGATCTGACATTCAACTATCTGCTATCTGCCGATCATTATAAAAAAGGGGACTCATGGTGTCAGGAGTCGATCGGAGAATATGATTATTGGGCTATACGATGGCTATACGGATCTTTTTCTAATGCTGATACTCCTGAAAAAGAATCTGCTATGCTGAAAAAACTGGTATCGGAGAAATCAGGAAATCCGGTTTACATGTACGGGAAACGACAAAACAGAAGAGCTTTTTACGATCCTCGATCTATGTCAAGAGATTTAGGAAACAATGCCGTTGAATCTGTGGGGTTTGCCTTTAAAAATTTGTCCGAAGTAATTGCCGGCATGAATAATTGGATCGACAAACAGGATTATGACTATTCTTTCCGAAAAGTAATTTACGGATATATAATCAATCAAGTATATGATTATATGATACATGTTTTTCAAAATGTAGGAGGAATTTATATAAATGAAAAATATGCAGGAGATCCGAACCCTACATATCAATCCGTACCGAAAGAGATTCAAAAAAATTCGTTACTATGGATCATGCAACAAATCGAGGATTTAACTTGGTTAGACAATTCCGATTTAATTAAAAATTGCGGCCTTGAAAGTAACATTAGCAATTTTGCACAAAACTATTTCGGGAACTTTATTTTCGTACAACTAAATGCAATGGCATTGAGCGAAAGCAAATCAGATGATCCTTATACACAACTCGAAGCTGCTCGTGATGTAATGAATTTTTTAATGAAAGAATCTAATGCCGGAAAAATACCGAGTGACAACAAAATATCGTTGCAAAGCATGTTTGTAGATAATCTGATCCGATGGTCCAATTTGACAGGAAAAGTTTCCGAAACTTCATCTTCTTTCTCTTCAATATTAAGTTTGGCATTAAAAGATACAAATAAGAAAAACGTATTGCAATATTACGATTATATTCGAAAATATCCGGAACTTATAAATTCCACAACAGAGAATGAAGGAATGTCGGCAATGCAAAGCGTCCGCTTTAATGTCCTCCCGGAGCGCTCACATGAATGGTATGGAATGTTGCTTAATTTTAAATCATCTCTTCGAAATGCTGCGAATAAAGCTCCGACAGAAGAATTGAAAAATACTTACTTATACCAAATCTATAAAATAGATAAAGCTTTAAGTAAAGATTAAAAAACTGTTGTTACATAAAAATCCCTGATTTAGGACGGTTACCAAATCAGGGATTTATTTTTCATACCTGTTCCGATTTTATCGAATATCACTTTACAATACGTGTTCCCGTATCGGATAATATTGCCGAAGCTTGAGTAATAACGACCTCTTTAACTCCGGCATCAATCGCCTGAAAAGCATTTTCGAGTTTAGGAATCATTCCACCCTGAACAATCCCGTCTTGCACATATTGTTCGAACTGCACTCTATTAATAACCGGAATCACGCTATCATCATCATTTTCATCTTTCAAAACCCCTCTCTTCTCGAAACAGAAAACCAAAGTCACATCAAAATACGCAGCAAGAGCCTTTGCGGCTTCTCCGGCAATAGTATCGGCATTCGTATTCAATAATTGACCCTTTCCGTCATGCGTAAGCGGAGCTAAAACCGGCACGACTCCCGTACGAATCAACGTAGCCAGCATATCGCCCCGTACTTTCTTTACATCCCCGACAAAACCGTAATCCACTTCTTTTACAGGGCGCTTTTCAGATCTGATAATATCCATATCCGCACCGGTCATTCCCAGTGCATTTACAGACAAAGACTGCAATCCCGCAACAATATTCTTACTCACCAAGCCTCCGTAAACCATCGTTACGACTTTTAACGTCTCCGCATCCGTAACTCGTCGGCCATTTACCATTACGCTTTCAAGCCCCAACTGAGCAGCAACTTTAGTCGCTGAACGTCCTCCTCCATGTACCAAAACTTTATGTCCGGGAATTTGAGCAAAAGTTTTTAACAGACTCTGTAAAGTATCGGGTTCTTCTACAATTTTACCCCCGACTTTTATCAATGTCAATTTTTCCATTTTCTAAACATTTTCTCCACCGAATTCCATTAAATAAGCTTTTATAAAAGCATCGATATTCCCATCCATTACCCCTTGTACATCGGAAGTTTGATAATTGGTTCTGTGATCTTTAACCCGTCTGTCATCAAACACATAACTGCGTATTTGCGATCCCCATTCGATCTTTTTCTTTCCGGCCTCGATCTTTTCCTGTTCCGCCATACGGTGCTTCAGTTCTTTATCATATAAGATAGACCGCAGTTGGCGCAAAGCATTTTCCTTATTTTTCGGTTGGTCTCGAGTCTCGGTATTTTCGATCAAGATCTCCTCTTCTTCTCCGGTATAAGGATCTTTATATTGATACCGTAAACGCACACCGGATTCAACTTTATTTACATTTTGTCCTCCAGCACCTCCCGAACGGAATGTATCCCACGAGATGCAAGCCTGACTGATCTCTACTTCGATAGTATCATCGACCAAAGGTGTTACAAAAGCCGAGGCAAACGATGTCATACGTTTACCTTGAGCATTAAAGGGTGAAACACGCACTAAACGATGCACTCCGTTCTCACTCTTTAAATATCCATATACATAATCTCCTTCGATCTGTATCGTAACACTCTTAATTCCGGCTTCATCTCCCTCGAGCAGATTCGAAATCGAGGCTTTATAGCCATGAGACTCACACCAGCGCAAATACATACGCATCAACATAGAAGCCCAATCCTGACTTTCCGTTCCTCCTGCACCTGAATTGATTTTCAGAACAGCCCCCAATTTATCTTCTTCTCTACGAAGCATATTCCGCAATTCAAGATTTTCAATCAGAGTGATCGTCCTTGCATAAATCTCATCCAACTCTGATTCTGTAATCACCTCTTCCTTTACAAAATCAAAAGCAATTTTCAATTCGTCCACTGATTTTGCGACCTCATCATAACTTTCTATCCAGAATTTAAGATCTTTCACTTTTTTCATCTGGACTTCGGCTTTTTTTCGGTCATCCCAAAAATCCGGGACATGAGTTCTCAGTTCTTCCTCTTCGACCTGAATCAATTTCGCATCGATGTCAAAGATACCTCCTCAACGCCAACTTGCGTTCTTCCGTCTCTTTTAGTTGTTCTGTCGTAATCATTTCTTAACTCAAATATATTAACCAAATTAAAGTACGCCGTACTGCGCAAGTTTCATAATACAATCGACTTCACGCAACACGGCGTTTACAAATTACTGCTTCAATAAGCAACTATTACATATACATAGCTTCTATCTCGGCACGATAGAGCTGATTGATAACCGGTCTCCTGATTTTCAAGGTATTCGTCAGCTCACCGGTTTCCATACTGAATGCACGAGGCAGCAACGTAAAACGTTTGATCTGTTCGAATCGTGCAAAATTAGCCTGCAATTCCGAGATACGCTCCTGTATCAATTTCTGAATACTTTGATTCTTAACCAATTCCTCCAAATTTCGATATTGTATCTGCTTTTGAGCCGCATATTCTTTTAATGCTTCATAAGCCGGAATAATAATCGCCGTTACATATTTACGCTGATCCCCGATAACAGCGACTTGATCGATATACTTATCTTCTCCCAACTTTGTTTCGATAGCTTGCGGAGCTATGTATTTACCGGTCGATGTCTTAAATAAATCTTTAATACGTTCGGTCAATACTAATGATCCTTCAGCATTCAATTTCCCGGCATCTCCGGTTTTGAACCATCCGTCTTTCGTAAAAACTTTTGCCGTTTCTTCCGGTTTTTTATAATACCCCTTCATGACAGTACCGCCCTTTACCAAAATTTCGTTATCCTCACCCATTTTCACCTGAATATCGGGCAGAGTAGTACCTACTGTTCCGAATTCGTAGCCCGAAGTCTCAAAACAAGTTACCGTGGCGGTTGTTTCCGAAAGTCCGTATCCGTATATGATATTTATGCCGCAAGAATGCAAAAATTCATTTATCGTATCTGATAAAGGCGCTCCGGCAGTCGGAAATATATTTCCGTTTTCAACACCTATCGCCTTCCTTATTTTAGATAAAACCAATTTATCCCAAAGACGATATCGGCACTCTAAAAAGAAAGGCACTTTTTTCTCTAAACGAAGAAAATCTATATTTCGCTTTCGACCGGCTTCCACAGCCTTCATCATCATTATTCGTTGAATGCCTTTACTCGTAGAAATTTTTTCCTGCACAGCCGTATAGACTTTCTCCCAAAAACGAGGGACACTACACATAATAGTAGGACGAACCTCTTTTATAACCGACTGTATTTCATCAGGTTTTTGATTTATAACTACTCGGATACCCTTCACCAGACAAAAATAAGTCCATGCACGTTCAAAGATATGAGTCAACGGCAAAAAACATAAAGAAATATCTTTCTCAGAAACCATTTTCAACCTTTGAATATGAATACGCATAGCCTCATTGAAGTTAGAGTTCGTAAGCATCACCCCTTTAGGTTCTCCTGTCGTTCCGGAAGTGTAAATAATACTTACTAAATCCTCATCCGAAGCACTCAGCATACGCTGTTCCAAAGTATTACGAAGAGCGTTATCTGCCTGCTTACCGATCTTATACAAATCTTCGAAACGAATCGATATGGTATCATCCTCAGCCAATTTTACAGAAGGATCAAGAATAATGAGCTTTTCTAACGAAGTACAGTTTTTACGGGCAGCATAAGCATTATCATACTGAAATTGTCCTCCGACAAACAAAAAGCGGACTTCCGCTTCATTAATAATATACTCGATTTGGGATTGTGAACTGGTTGCATAAAGAGGTACAACTACTGCCCGGTTTTCGTATGCGGCAAAATCTATAATTAAACCTTCCGGTCTATTCTGCGTATAAGTCGCTATATTTTCCTGTTCTCGGACATCCATTGTAAGGAAAGCCAACGCAATATGCTCTACCTGTTCCGAAAATTGAGTCCAAGAAGTGGATATCCATTTATCATTCTCAAAATCTTTATGACGGAATACTTCCCGGTCACCATACTTCTCCGCTTGACTGCGCACCAACAGAGAAAAGTGTTTTATTGCCATATAATATATAAATAAAATCAGTTGCAAAGGTAATGATAAAAACCAAACGTTTACTATTTTAATAAGTTTTAAGGGAGAATAAGCCCTTTTACATAGAAAAACAATGATTTAATGCAGTTTGTTTTAACATTTTTCTTTAAACCCGAATTATTCATTACTTTTGTCAAGTTACCCAAACAAAAAGTCTAAATGAGTACTGACGAACTTTATTACCAGGCTATCGATCTTCTGAAAGAACTTATAGAAACTCCATCCATAAGCCGGGAAGAAAACAATGCGGCCAATGTTCTCGAACAATATTTAAAAAACATTTATCCCTACAAAAATCAAATTTTTAGGAAAGGGAATAACGTCTGGGCTGTTTCACCGCATTTTGACAAAAAACGTCCTACTCTCCTGCTCAATTCTCATATCGATACGGTAAAACCGGTATCCGGTTGGGAAAAAGAACCTTATACCGCCACGGAAACGGATGATCGAATCTTCGGATTGGGTAGTAACGATGCTGGAGCATCATTAGTAAGTCTATTGCATGTGTTCATTTTTCTCACCGAAAATCAACAACCTTATAATCTCATCTTTCTTGCATCTGCAGAAGAAGAAGTTTCGGGAAAGAACGGAATAGAATCTGTATTACCGGAATTACCGCCCATCTCTTTAGCTGTGGTAGGAGAACCCACAGGAATGCAGCCTGCCACAGGAGAAAAAGGATTGATGGTTCTCGACTGCTCGGTATATGGCAAATCGGGACACGCAGCACGGAATGAAGGAGAAAACGCAATATACAAAGCCATAAAAATAATCGAGAATTTCCAAAATTTTCAATTCCCGAAAGTTTCAGAACAATTAGGAGCTGTAAAACTCAGCGTCACACAAGTTCAAGCGGGTACTCAACATAATGTAATACCCGGCCGTTGCGACTTTGTAGTCGATGTCCGGACAAACGAACTCTATAAAAATGAAGAGGCATTCTCCATTTTGCAGAAAAACATCAACTGTGAAATGAAGGCCAGATCTTTCAGGCTCAATTCGTCAAAAATAGAACCGGATCATCCGATTATTATACGGGCAAAAATGTTAGGATTACAGCCTTTCGGATCTCCGACCCTTTCAGATCAGGCCTTAATGCCTTTTACCTCCGTAAAAATAGGTCCGGGAGATTCGGCACGATCACACACGGCAAACGAATTTATTTTGAAAAGCGAAATCAGAGAAGCAATCGATCTATACATAAAATTATTGGACAGGCTTTCTTTAGAGCCTGCCTAAATTTTGCTTGCATCAGGGTTGAGAGTTTTTTCGGAGATGTTTCTCTGTTAAAAGATTTTCTCCGCTATTTTTCCGATAACCGGTGTGTCAATATACCTTTTCCACCATAAAATTCGTTTCGGAGTATATGTAAGAACCCTGAAAAAAGAATATTTCCAGTCATATCTGCGATAAGGCAAAGGATAAAGATTTATTTCTGTAAAAAAACTCAAGCACATTTTGATAAACTCATCATCCATACGTTTTCTGACTAACAATCTGATCACGCTTATTACCAGATAATCTATTTTTCTATCTAATCCGCTCCCGACAAAAGAATCAGACAATTCCTGACGATATATACATAATCCGTCAATCACCTTCATATTATCATAAAAGCGTTTTTCTTCATATTCTTTTCCCTGTTTATTGATTACAGACTCACTATTATAACAGTAATAATAAAGCAACACCGGCAAAAACGTAACCGTCTCGGCAACACAAAATGCCCGTGATACAAAATCCTCATCCGAATGTGCTATTTTTTCCTGAAATTTCAAGTTATTTTTAAGCACAAATCTTCGATTAAAAAAATATCCCCAAAGAATCCCCAACGGTTGCTGCATATTCATATATTCTGCACCGGACATCTCCCTGCAATAGGGCAACAATTGATTGCTATACGGTTTTTCATTTCCTTCCAAATCGACTTTTAAATAATCGAACCCGACAATATCTTGATCATATTGAGAAATCAGTAAAGACAGCAAATGAGAAAAAGATGCCGTATTGATATAATCATCAGCATCGACAAACATGATATAGCGACCTTTGGCATAATTCATCCCCAAATTCCGTGCTCCTCCCGGTCCGGCTTTTCGCCGGTGGTAAACATGCAACTGCGGTATTTGTCCTTCCATCTTCTGCAACAATTCCAGACTACGATCCGAAGAACTGTCGTCTACCGCTATAATCTCATAACTACCTTCTGGGACAGAAGAAGATATAATACTTTGCAAACATCTCTCTATATAGGATTCCGCATTATATACGGGGATAATAATACTGATCTCAAGCATAACTCAGGATTTGGAAACGAAGATACATTTTTTTCATGACTTTCCCATAAGCTGGATAAAAAAGCTATCTTTGTCAATAAATCGGAATATTGATGAAAATACTGCTATTAGGAGAAGCCAGTAATCTGCATTGGACTTTGTCTGAGGGTCTCCGATCTCTCGGACATAAAGTTACTGTCATATCTAACGGCAGCGTATGGATGAACAACAATCGTGACATCAATCTAAAACGTAAAAGTTATAGCTTTCCCGACACTCTACGCTATGCAGGATCGCTTATATACCATTTAAAAGACCTGACAGGATATGATATCGTACAAATCAATCATCCCTGCTTTCTCGATTTCAAAGCAAGCACTTGTTACAGAATATTCAGATTCCTCAAAAAGCACAATAAAAAGATCTTTTTAGGAGCTTTCGGAACAGATCACTATTGGGTAAAACATTGTCTCGACAAAAAGACATTCAGATACTCGGACTTTTACATAGGGGATAGTTTCAACACGTATATTCCTGGTAATGAAAAAACCATTCAGGAATGGATGACTGGTGAAAAAGCCGAAATAAATAAAAAAATGGCAGAAGAAGCAAACGGGATATCATGCTGCCTATATGAATATTATATTTCTTATTATTCCGAATTTAAAGAAAAAGCAAAATACTTGCCCTTACCGATAAATCTGCAAGAACACCCGCTACGCAACATTCCGAAATACCCCGAACAGGTACAATTTTTTATCGGAATACAAAAAGACCGCAATGAATTAAAAGGGACAGACCGAATGCTCAATGTTCTGCAAAAACTGGAAAGAGATTATCCTGATACAGTAAAAATAGCCAAAGCCGTCTCTGTTCCTTATCAAGAATATAAGCAAATGATGTACGGATCGGACATTCTGCTCGATCAATTATATTCATATACTCCGGGGATGAACGGATTGATCGCCATGGCGAAAGGTATGGTCGTTATCGGAGGAGGAGAACCGGAAATGTACGACCTTATGGGAGAACAAGAAAACAGACCTATTATCAATGTTTTACCGGACGAACAGGATATTTACCAAAAAGCCGAATCATTGATAATGCATCGGGAATCGTTAGAACAACTATCTTTAAACAGTCGTCATTTCGTAGAAAAACATCATGATCATATCAAAGTAGCCGGAGAATACCTTCATTTCTGGGAATCCCGATAATCTATCTCGTCGCACGTTCATATAAAATACCCTTAACAAGCCAAATATAGTATTTGAAAGGCGATACCGGTCGTTTTTCTCCTTTTCTGAAAGCCTGCCAAGTAAATTTCACCATTGCCGGAAAAGCCAACCAGCCCTTAAAATGGTGGCACAACGCACCCATCGTCATTGCCGCACGCAAAGTAAAAGCACTACTATCGCCGTTAGACATACATGGATGAAGAACAATATATTTAGGGAAAAAACGAGCTTGCAACCCTTGTTTCAAACAGGCATCAACAAACATGAGTTCTTCTCCTCCGGATAACCGGGCACTTCCCAACCCGAACCGTTCGTCAAACCATATTCCTTTTTGCTTCACGGCTTCTACTCTAAAAGCTATCTCTCTGGAACAAGGAGCATATCCTTTCCATCGAGTATAAGCTCTCTCTATCGAAGGGTACTCTCTATACTCCGGTTCTCCATCAGGAGTCTTTGTTTTAAAAAATGCAAGGTCTATCTCTTCATGAGTGCGAAAAGTATCTAAAATCGTATCGAACGTATCTTCAAAATAAAAAAGGTCATCATCGGCAATAAGCGCTATTCCGTCATTGACAAATGTCATTACATGATTACGGTTTCGGCACAATCCCCTACCCGGTAAAGTAACTATCCGCACATCTTCCCGTCTCAACGCATCAGGAATAAGCGAGAGAAATTTCTCGTCACTATATTGAAAAGAAACGACATAACGTACATCTTCCCGCTCAGGTTTTAACAAATGTGGCACTCGTGTTATTCCTTCATCTAAGGTACAAACCAGAACATGTAATACCATAATTTCTAATTTTATTTATCGTTTTTTTACTCGACCCACCCACCGGTCAATCCGGTTGTATAGCCTCGGATTTATATAAAAAAGAAAACCTTCTATCCTATTCTTACATCCTCCGCGATGATACAATACATTACAAAATGATACTTTATAAGCCGATATACGTGCATAAAATACCTTTCGTTCTCTCACAGACAGGCTATCACTCAACCGCACTGCCGTACATATACAGTCTCCTACCATACGATTTATATATGATGCAACCTCATTATGCTCTTTACAGAAAATGATCAGACGTTCAGCTACCGTTATCAAATCAAGGCAACGTTGTAAAGACGCTTTTCGAGTCGTCGAGCCCGGACGGCAATATACATAATAAACAGGCTGGCGACTATATAAAACCGATTTAGCATAAAAGAGCGCACGAGGAATAAATTCAGTATCCTCATGAACAACCCCTTCTACAAAACGCAGCTTATGCCGTAACAATAATTCACGTCGCCACAGATAGAGGCAAATGGCCAAATTATTATTCAATACTTTGAAGAAATCGAGTCCGGAAAAAATTTTATCGGCAGGTGTATTTCTTAACTTTTCTTGAAAGCTCTTTCCATCGGTATTTATACGATCTATCGCCAATACTTCGATACCATTATCATCGCACAATGCCAGCAGACGTCCCAAACAATTGGCTTCTATCCAATCGTCACTATCCACAAACCAAATATATTCACCCTGAGCCTTGCTCAATCCGTAATTACGGGCCGCCCCCTGTTTTTTATTACTCTGAGTCAATACGACAACGTTGGCATGCTCCATCGCATAACGTGATAAGATGACATTACTGCTATCGGTCGAACCGTCATCTACAACGACAATTTCATAGCTATCGGCAGGTATATCTTGTCGCAAACAACTTTGCAAGCAACGATCTATATACTCCTCACCATTATATACCGGTATAATTATCGATAACTTCACCATAATATCAATCTATTTATCATCATTTTCGTCCGATTTATTCAACATTTTCCAACCGAGCCTTTTTTTCAGCATCGTTATTGAATAAATCACAGATATACCTGTAAACAACCACGCTGCCAACATATACCAGCCGGTTTGACCGAACCGGCAGAACGCAAATGCAGGCAGACAAATCGAAAGTACCGTTATCAACACTCGATAAAACGAATGCTCGAATCTCAATCTATAATATCGCCGGCACAAGAGCCACATACCTGTTCCGTAAAGAAAGAAATTCATCAAATAAGCGATGCCTATTCCCTCAAGTCCCCAAACCATATATGCCGTTATATTCAGAACAAAAGATACCGTATCAGAAAAAAATTCCGTAATCATAAATAATTTTCCAGCACCTTTTGCTAACACCACAAACCCCATAGTCCAGGAAACCGCTTTAAACAAAACTCCTATAATCGCCCAAGATATATAATCCCCTATCCGCAAAAAATCTGTTGTATAAAGAATCCTGATAATCCAAGACTGGCAAACAAGAAACAAGCAGACGACAGGCAGCAAAATAATCAATGAGGCTTCTGCCTGCCTCGAAACCTGTTCTCCGACCAGTTTCCGGTCATCGGCTATTGCAGCCAGACGAGGATAATATTCTGTTCCCATAGCCGTAAAGACCAACCCTACATAACGAGTTATCAAAGTATATCCTGAAGTATAGTACCCGACATCCGCCATACTAGAATGGGAGTTAAGCCAAGCTATAAAAAGATAATTCAATAACGTCGTTATAAAGCCGCTTATCGTCATATAGATGCCGAGCATAGCCATAGGTTTTCCTATATTCCACGTTTCTCCAGCCGATAATTTGGCTGCTCGTACCGGGACTCTCCGACTATAAATCCAAGTAAAAATCAAACTTGTCAAAGCAACAAGAATCAAAGAAGGCACAATACCCTCTATGCGCCAAAAATAATACATCGGCAGTGATAGCAATAATGCGGTAACAGCTCCCCAAACACTACTCTTGGCAAGAACCTTTATCCGTCCCAATCCCTGCAAGACAGCCTGCTCTCCCGAAGACAGGGCATTGAAAAGCAAAGCGCATGAAAGCCAAACGAACCCCCAAATATGCTGATCGTTGTCGAATGTCAAGCGGCTCAATAAGGGCGCAAACGACAAAACGATCACTGCCCCGGCCAAACCCACAAACCACGACCAACGCCGAACGACAGTTACCACTTCTGACAGCCGATGCTCGTTTTTCTGCGATACGGCTTTCGATACATCCCGTACCGTACTTTGACGCAAGCCCAATCCGGTAACGGCAGCAATCATCTCAAGCGCCGCATTGTATAAATTTATGATACCGACTCCTTCCGCCCCAAGCCATATTGCAATAAACTTTACCTTTACAAAGGAACAAATAATGCCGATAACCTGCACTCCACCGAATAACCCGGTAGATTTTACAATACGTCGATATGTTGAGACAGAGCCTTTTTCTGACATTATTATACTTTATTTTTCATATTTCGGAAGCCAGATTTCATAATAGCCGTTAGTCCAAATTTTAAGGTACTTATTCTTGTGCAAGAAACGATTTATCAACAGATTCTTTCCTTTATTCGCATCATTTGCCATATAATCATCCGAATAACCATCCGGCCAATCGATCCATAGTCCTTTGAATTTCTGAAGTACGACTACCGGAAGAGCCTGACGCTCTCTACCGGCACGGGATAAAGCCTCTTGTAGCAGATCTTTATCATATAAATAGAGCCAAGGATTATATGCATAGGGCTTTGTCTGTGTTAAATAATGCAACATCGGAGAATTATCATAAATCAATGTATAATCCCCTTCCGAAACATATCTGTCCAATGCGGAAAGCACTTCCTGAGATACAGAAGCTCTTTTTTGAGAAGTATAAATTCCTCTTAAAAAGGGATGATCGACCGAATAGATTTTCTTAAAACGCGATCCTTGATCGAAATAGGTATAACTTACATGTCTTTGAACCGATAGACAGACAAACAATATCAGCAAAATCAATCCTGTTTTTTTCAGTATACGATTCGAAATTCCTCTCGAAACAGAGAGTTCCCGAACTTCCTTTTCCGAATAAGCTACAATCAACGGCAAAGTCAAAAACATCGAAAATCTCCCCACGAGATCAACAGCTCCGTCACTCCCCAAAGGCTGAATAACCAGTAACATTCCGGCAGCTAAAGCCACAGTTTTTATAGACGACGGTTCTTTCCACAATAAAAACAAAACTGTAGCTAACGAAAGGAAATAAAGCAAATATAACGCTCCATAAAAATATAAAAAAGAAGCAAGAACAAGAAATGCAAAAATAGCGACTATTCTGATAAAAGTCTTATTCCTGAATCTCCTTATCAAATAAAAGAAACATATTCCCCAAAATGCAAAAAACAACCCGGTAAACCCTATTTCTAAATATTGTCTGACCGTTGTTCTGAACATCGAATAAATATTATGAGATGCCTCAGAAGATTGACCTATATGAAATATCCAATCGAGACATGTAAAGAAAGGGTGCAAATGACCGACTCTCCACATAAACAAAAAAACCAAAAGTAGTGCTGAGAAATATCCCGTCAGAAAATAAGCTGCAGTACAGACAGCCCATTTGATTCCTTTCCTGAAGATCCAAGCTTCATAAAGAATTATTAAAACGAATACGACTCCAAGAACATTCGGAATCCGGGTAAATGCGTTCAGTGCAAATATCATCCCGGCCCCGATAATCCAGCCCTTACTATTTTCAGCACGTATTCCTTTTAACAACAAACCGATACCCCCTACATACAATAACGCGCTGACATTATTATAATAAAGACTCGGCACATCATCGAAAATATACAGAACAGACATAGCTACCCCGACACGGATAGTCCAAAGCGGTAAATAAGGTTTTAAAATACGACAGACAAACGCTGCTGTTAAAACAATTATCAAAACTCCGGCAAAACGCATCAATAGCAAACCGCCTTCAGGAAACAAAGCATAAAGCGATCCTCCCAATATGCCTGCAAACCAATACATAAATGCGTATGTAACCGATTCAGGATCATTAAAAATTTGCTGATAAAATGTCATAAAGAAACCTTCATCAGCAAAATCGAGACCTTGCGGAATAAATATGAGCTGGAACAAAAACAGAATCGATAAAAATACCCATTGCGGCATTCTCTCGATCGCCAATATCACATCACTTTTTCTTTCCATTCGTTTAAATCAAGGTTAATCTTCGGTTACCAACTCAATTCATACGTATCATATACGATGCCTCTTCCTCCGAATCCTTCTTTTTGAGCGATTAATCCGGAATTAAGAAAAGAACCTTTATTCTCTGTAGATTGTCCGAAATCAAAGACTTTCCTATCTGAATAGCGATCGGTAATCAGGTAGTGGAACAACAAGTCAAGAGCTCCGAATTCTTTCCCTTCTGGAGATGCGGATATATATTGCGAATGAACCCATTCATCCATCTCGAAAATCACACATCCGGCAACAACTCGTTCCCCTTTGCAAGCTGTAAATAACCGTATGTTATTCGGAAAACGTCCTTTCAGAAGGGACATTTCTTCTACGGTATGCACCGGCAGTCTATTATAACGATCCGACAAATTTTCAGACAATACCCGCCAAAAACTTTCCAAATCAGAAGATTCCTGTACAACAATCCCGCAAGACAGAGCCCTTTTTATTCCGCGACGACGCAGTTGGCTGAAAGGAATCCTGCACGGAATAGAAACTGTCGTGGAAAGATTGCGAGCAACCAACCTCGCATTATTCCTGAATAATGCATATAAATCCTCTTGAGAAGGATAACGATGATAAATATCCGGTACGCATTTATAAACGAGCTTAGAAAAACCCTGTTCCGACAGCCAAGAGAACAACAGAGAAAAAATATTCAATACCCTATCTGCCGTACATTTTGAAGACAGCACCAGACCTCCGTACGTCAATCCTTGATGAGACCACAATACATCCCCTTCCCGATTAGCAGGCAACACGGCAATCAACTTTCCTTTATAACGGAATAACAAAGAATTATCGATAAATCTGTCTGAATGATAATCCATATAATTCCGAAAAAAAAGGAATGTTCCATTTCTGGAATTTGCAATAAAATAATCCCATTCAGGCTGTAAAGCCGGAATATATTGCTGTATTTCGATCCGGGTTTCCATATTGCCTGATTATTATTTATTCAACCACGGTTCAGGGTTAAGTTTAGTAGTCTCTTTCCAAAGCTGAAAATGCAATACGGTACGGTTATTTTCTTCCGGATCGGAATAAATTCTCCCGATAGATTGTCTCGTAGTCACTTTATCTCCGGCCTTTACAAACACTTCGCTAAGATTGGAATAGATCGTCAGGTAATTCCCGTGTCGGATAATGACCGAACTGTTATAACCCGGCATTACAAATACACGGGTAACCACACCATTGAAAACAGAACGGGCCGTTGTTCCCGGTGTCGTTTGTATATCTATACCGCTACTGTTTACCTGCACATATTTCAACTCCTGATGCTGTTGCTGTCCGAAATGTCCTACGATCATATATTTGCCGGATAAAGGCATAGGCAAACGTCCTTTATTCTGAGAAAAACTGTTCGACAACTCAAGTTCGTCCTTAGTCATGGCGTAACCGCCCTTTGTCTGAGATTTGCGAACCTCCCCAGCAGAAGCAGAAGCATTCTTCCCGGATTTTTTATCGGCGTTTGCCGCTTTTTTTGCCGCTTCCGCCGCACGTCTTGCTTCTTCTGCGGCTCTACGAGCCTCCTCGGCAATCAATTGTTCGATACGGCGATTCAAAGCTGCAGCCTGTTTTCTTTGGGCATTCAGTTCTTTCTGAAGTTCTTTTTCTTTCTTCTTAAGATCTGCCACAACCTCTTTCTGCGACTTCTCTTTCTGTTTCAACTTATTTGCAGCATCGGTACGTTTTCCCAATACCGCATTTTTTTCAGCCCGGGTTTTAGCCAATTCTGCTTTTTTCTTTTCCAACTCTGCCTGTTGTTCGGATATCTTTATCGCCTCCTTTTTCCTCCAAGCCGAATATTCCCGCAAGTAACGAATCCTTCGATAAGATTGATTTAAAGAATTCGATGAAAAAACAAACATCAAAGTTTCATAACCCGAATTTCTACCTGCAATTCCCCGGATAGCTTTGGCATAAGCCTCTTTCTTGGCATTCAAATCTTTCTCGAGTCGGGATATCGTTTCATTAATCTTTCTCTCTTGTTTATTAATATTCGAGATTTCGGCATTCAAAGCTGTGATCACTTCCTTATGTTTCGTTATCTCAGCCGTCAACTTGTTCAATTGATGCAAAGATTGGAGAGCCGACTTTTTCGTAGTCTTCAACTCCTTATCGGTCTTCGCAATAGATTGCAACGCTTCTTTCCTCTGTTTCTGCAAATCTTTTACTTTTTTAGACGATTGAGCAACAGAAGTCACGGCAACCACAGCCATCAAACAAATTATCAATGTACGCTTTATCATTTCAAAAACATATTTAACAAATCACGTATCGGCACTTTTCTATATTGTGAAGACACCGAAAAATCTACGTTAAAAGTCTTGTTCCACTCGGGAGAAATATTCTCCATTTTAAGAGTCAAGTTTTTATTTCCTATTCCGCTTGTCCGGACCTCCATTTCCGAAGGAAACCAAAATTCCCCTTGATTCGTAAATTTCGAATAGCTCCATGTTATCTGCATTTGTCCGGATATATCCAAAGCTCGTGTTTCTCTTAAACGTGCCAACTCATCCAACTCGAATAAACAAGAAAAACGGGACAGATCTTTTATAGAAAAGCTCCAATCCGATTTTTCTTTCATCCAAGAAAAATTTCGGTAATCCGATATATCCAAACGATCTTTCCCCGGTAAAAAAGGTCTTCCCAAAAACAATGCTTGTATAGTAGAAAGAGACAAATCGACCGGTAATTTCGATTTATATGCCGCTATAGATTCCGCAACATAACGTTTTCCCATTTTATCCAAAATCCAAACACTGTCATTAGTTAGCCGCACACGGAACATTTCGATCCCTAAAAACGGTTGAACCGATATTTGTAAAATCTTATCCTTTATTATACGTACTGTCGCTTTACTTTTCAAATTTCCCGCACTTGTGGTTATCACAAAAGAAGTTTTCGCAGAGTAAGACGTATAATCCGGACTATTCTTCAGACAATCGGAAAAAACACGTTTTTCCGACTCCGACTGTTCTCCGGATATTTTCATCTTTTCTCCGATATGGGAAGTCTTACATCCGACAAACAGAACTCCGAAAGCTATGGACACAGCCCAAATGAATCTTCTCATTCTTCGTAATATTTTTTATCTTTTATTTTCTGAGGCAACATTTTAGAATCGCTGCCTTTTTCAAGGGCATCATTCCAATACTCCAAAGCACCATCGACATCCCCCGTCATAAACAAAACGTCTCCATAATGTTCCAACAATGCAGCACTTTCATTTCCGCCCTTGTCCAATGCACTTTTTAAATATATTTTTGCCAGCGTATAATTTCCTTGTTGGAAAAATACCCATGCATACGTATCAAGATAAGTCGGATTATCAGGTTCTTGTTTAACAGCATCTCCGCTCATTCTTTCAGCCTTCGACAAATCTTTCTTCTGAAGAGCCAAATAATAACTGTAATTATTTAAAACCCCGATATTTCCGGGATTATATTCCAAAGCCTTATCGAATGCGGCATAAGCAGAATCCGGTTGCTGCGCCTGATAATAGGTATCGCCTATTTGTCCGTATAAATCAGAAATAAGGGCGCGATTTTCAGGATTGGTATGCTTTAAGCCGGTTCTTAATGTTGCAACAGCCTTATCATACTCTTTTTTCATCATATAGGACGAACCTAAATAGATATACAAAACAGCTTCATCGGGTAAATAAGAAAGAGCTTTTTCTCCTGCGACAATAGCATCGTCATATTTCTTCTGATCCAAAATAGCACCTATTAATTGCTGCCAATATTCCAAACGTACGGGAGCTAAATCTACAGCAATCTGCATCTGCGCAATGGCATCGTTCTTTTTCTGACGTATCCACAATACATCAGCATACAATTTATGAAGTTCCTCCTCTTGAGGATGCATTTCGAGCAATGCGGAAAACATCGAATCCGCTTGATCCAAATTCTCTTTTTTCTGCAACAACTCCGAAAGAAAACCGGTCAATATTTTCTGTTTAGTCTCCACATCCAGATTTTTACTCAGCAAAGCATCCAGAATTTGCTTCTGATAAGCTTCTTTATCCCCCTTCTTATTGTAATAGTTGGCTTTAGACACCATCAAATATGCATTGTCAGGCTCTATTTCACCGGCATGTTGATATACTTTCCAGGCATCTTCATCCCGATTCGAATCAAGATAAAGATCTCCCAACAAAATAAGATAAGTAATATCTTTCGGATGAGCATCGATCAAACGCTGCACTTCGGCAAAAGCCTTGTCATCTTGTTTTAAGGCCTTATACAGTTTTACTTTTTGAAGAATTATAGGTTCTACGACACCCATCGATTGTTCTAATTGATTATACGCATCTATGGCCTGCTGAAAATCGCCCTTTTGCGCATAAACCTCCGCCAACATATAATTCAACTCCGGCTTATTAGGATTATATTCGATCATCCGTCGAATCAGAGAAATCGCCTGCTCAGCATCACCGAGATTCTGAGCAAGATTGGCAGCCATAACATTATACCAATAGTTATCCGGACTTTTCTCCGCAGCTTCTTTTAAACAATCATACGCAAGCTGCGGCTTTTTTAAATGCAGGTAATAATTGGCTAAATTATATTTGACAACGGCACTCGACGTATCTATAGCAGCAGCTTGCTGCAACAAATCAAAAGCAGCATCCTGTTTCCCGAGATTTTTCATCCGGTCGGCTTCCAGAAAAAAATAGTCGAACTTACGTTGATCCGATTCAGACAAAACTCTTCCGACATCCGTTCGCTTTTTGCTGAAATTACGACTACTTCCGCAAGAAAAACAAACTGACAATAATGTCAAACAGAGCAATAAACGATAATCTATATATCTCATTTACAAAAAAAATTGTATACAAAAACACTTTTATTTTACACCCGTATGTCCAAAACCTCCTGCTCCTCGGTCGCTATCTTCAAGGGTTTGCACTTCGACCCAATCTACCCGACAATATTCTTTTACAACCATTTGACAGATGCGTTCACCATCATTAATGACAAAATCTTCATTCGAAAAATTAATCAAAATAATACCAATCTCTCCTCGATAATCGGCATCGATCGTACCCGGAGAATTGAGAATCCCTATTCCCTTTTTCAACGCCAGCCCACTACGAGGACGTATCTGGGCTTCATATCCTTCGGGAAGTTCGATATATAATCCCGTAGGAATCAGTACCCGCTGCATCGGTTTAAGTACCACAGGTTCATCCAAGTTAGCACGAATATCCATTCCTGCAGCGTGCTCCGTACCATATTCCGGCAATTTATGTCTCGACCGGTTAACTATCTTTACTTTAACTTCCATAATCAACAATTTCCTGTTTATTTCGATCGTGTTTTCATTATCGAAAACCCAATATATTAACCTGCGAAAATAACGAAATAACCTTAAACTATCTTGCTATTTTTTTATTTTTAATGCTTTCTCTGAACTATTTTCTATAAAAACAATCGATTTGACTCAGTTATTTTGTATTTTTAATCTTGTCATAAATATCCGTTTCTAAATAAAGAGAAACAAGATCATTTATCGAGGTATTATTTTTTTTGTATTTTTGCCAAACAACATCGTATTCGAAACAAAATGAAATATACAGAATCCAGAATGTCTTGGGAGCGTTTACTCTCCTCTAAACGATTCGGATTGGAACGCTATCACGAAGAACGACGACATTCACGTTCCGATTTTCAAAGAGACTATGACCGCCTTGTTTTTTCTGCTCCGTTCAGAAGATTGCAAAACAAGACCCAGGTATTTCCTCTTCCCGGAAGCGTATTTGTACATAACCGGTTAACTCACAGTCTCGAAGTTTCATGTGTCGGTAGATCATTAGGCAACAATGTTTCTTCCGTCTTATTTGAAAAGTATGCAAACGAACCTTGGGCCGGGAAATTACACGGTATCGGAGCTATTGTCGCTGCCGCCTGTCTGGCTCATGATATGGGCAACCCGCCTTTCGGACATTCCGGAGAAAGAGCTATCGCTACTTATTTTTCAGAGGGAAACGGCCTCAGCTTAAAAAATAAACTGGGAACAGACGAATGGAAAGACTTGACCCATTTTGAAGGGAATGCAAATGCTTTTCGATTATTGACTCATCAATTTAACGGACGACGGGCCGGAGGATTCGTTATGACTTATTCGACTTTGGCATCGATCGTAAAATACCCTTACGCATCGAATCTTGCAGGAGAAAAAGGAAAGTTCGGCTTTTTTACTTCCGAAGCCGATGATTTTGTCAAAGTAGCAGATACCTTAGGCATGTTGCGTATGGATACATTCGGAATACGATACTGCCGACACCCGCTCGTTTACTTAGTAGAAGCAGCAGACGATATCTGTTATCAGGTAATGGATATAGAAGATGCACACAAGCTCAAAATATTAACGACCGAGAAAACAAAAGAACTGTTTCTCGGGTTCTTTTCGGGTTCTCGTTTGAAACACATTCAGGAAACGTTGAATATAGTATCGGACATCAACGAGCAAATCGCTTATTTACGCTCCTGCGTAGTAGGAGTATTGGTAGATGAATGCTCTCGAATTTTTTGTGAAAGAGAAGAGGAGCTTTTGAGAGGAGAATTCGATGGCGTACTTATAAACCACATTGGCGAAACTCCGCGAAATGCCTATAAAAATTGCTCCGATGTAGCTTATGAACACATCTACAAAGCTTCGGATGTTCTGGACATAGAACTTGCCGGTAACCGCATCATTTCTGTTCTATTGGATAAACTGATCGATGCGGTCATCAATCCCGGTAAAGCATATTCGCAACTGCTATTGAATAAAGTGCCGGGGCAATACGAAACCCGGGACGAAAATATCTATAAAAGAATTCAAGCCGTTATCGACTACATCTCCGGCATGACAGATGTATATGCGCTGGACTTATATCGAAAAATAAACGGAATGAGCCTTCCGGCTTTATAACCAACAACGAATAACAATGAAACGAATATATTTTTCCATACTGTCTTTTTTCCTTTTTTCTACGACATTACTTTTCGGAACAGAATACACCATCGAAACCGTCCCCAATGTGCATTTACAGAATGCCAAAGCATTCGTAAGCAATCCGGATGCAATACTCTCTCCCTCGGCAGAACAGCAAATAAACTTATTGCTGGACTCTCTTCAAACGAAAACAAGCGCTGAAGTTGCCGTCGTAGCCGTAAATTCCATTGGGGATGCCGATATAAAGCAATTCGCTACCGCATTATTCGAACATTGGGGTATAGGAAAACGGGAAAAAGACAACGGACTGTTGATATTATTCGTTTTAGACCAACGTAAAATCACATTCGAAACAGGATACGGATTGGAAGGTATTTTACCGGATGCCATCTGCAAACGCATTCAAACTCGGTACATGCTTCCTGAATTTAAAACAGAAAATTACGATAAAGGAATGTTACAGGGATTGAACGCCATATATCACAGATTAAGTACTCCGGAAGCTCAAGATGAATTATGGGTACAGAGCCAAACCGCACAAGAAGACTGGGGTAAAGTATTACAATATTATGCAATCACCTCTCTTTTATTTTCCATGATATTGCTTTTTATGATACGGTCATCCGTGAAATCATCGAAAACGAAAGACAATTATGAGCAATATAGAGCTTTGTCAGGATATAAAAATACCTTAGCCGTACTCTCTTTTATTTTCCCGGTTTTCGTATTATTCCTGTATATATGGATTTCGATCCGATTAAAACAATTGAGAAACAAACCTCGGAAATGCGACCTATGCGGATCAAAAATGAAAAAACTCAATGAAGAGGAAGATAACCGTTATTTAACTCCGCAAGAAAACACCGAAGAAAAATTACAATCGGTCGATTATGACGTCTGGCTATGCGACCAGTGCGGAAATACAGAAGTCTATCCATACGAAAATCGTTATACCAAATACAGCTCCTGTCCGCAATGCCATGCAAAAGCTTACAGCTTAGATCGAGATCGCATACTAATTGCACCAACTCCGTTTTCAACCGGAACAGGCGAAAAAATATACCATTGTGCACACTGTAATTTCCAGAAAAAAAGCACTTACATAATACCTATGATCATCGTCGCATCCGGGAATAACCGAAGAGGCGGCGGTTTCGGAGGTTTTAGCGGAGGAAGTTTCGGTGGTGGCCGATCCGGAGGCGGAGGAGCAACATCCGGATGGTAATTTATATGCATATTTATTCTATATCATCTATTTTATGCAAATAGAAATATTCTAAAATCAAAAATAGATTATTTTATAAACCGATTCTGGAGAGCATTAATTCCCGACAAAAGTATACCTTTAACAAACAAAGAGCCACAAAATGCCATAAACCTATTTTCTTTCTTCTATATGCATTTCCCTAATATAGGTCTAATTATTGAGTAAATATACAAAGAGATAAAAATATAAATATTATTATTGCAAAGCTTTGTATTATAAACACATAATATAATTTAAGAAGAATCATTCTAAATAATAAAATTATTATTTTAGGATAATTAACACTGTATTTCTATACAAATATCTATATTTGCACACCATTTTAAGAATCACTCAAAATATCACAAATGTTTATCATATTATTAAAATGCGAGAAATAAGTAAGAAAACGGTTAAAACCGATAGAAATTTTATAACAATCGATGCAAATAAATCAAATAAGTAATGTCCGATAATCGGATACAAATTTCAATATAAATAAACAGTCGAAAGAACATAACCTAAACTGTGTTATCGATATTATTTTTCAGCAAAGTTTTTTGATTTTAAAATATGCTACTTACTAAACTATAATTTCTTAGAATATTACTCATGCAAAAATATCTTTTTATTTTTTTGGTATGTTTATTCTCCGGACTCCCGTTATTTTCTCAAAATAATGATAAGGATACAAAAAACTCAAAAGAAAAAACTTCAAAAGAAAGAACTTTCATGGGAGTTGTAAAAGATCAGTCGGGTGAACCTCTTCCGGGAGCTGTGGTATACGTCAAAAGCAAACCGGCATCAGGAACTTCGACAGATGCATACGGAAATTTCATATTAAAAAATATTCCGGAAGGTAAGCAAATCATCATTATCAGTTGTTTGGGTATGGAGCCCAAAGAATTTACTTTCACCGGACAAAAATCTGCGATAATCGTTCTGGAAGAAAAGGTAAAAAAAATACAGGATGTCGTGGTTACCGGTATCTATGTTCGTAAAAAAGACAGTTTTACCGGTTCGGCAACAACTTATTCAAAAGAAGATCTAAAAACAATCGGTACAAAAAACCTAATTCAAAGTTTGAAAACTTTGGAACCCTCACTAAAAGTAATGGACAATAACACTTGGGGTTCTGACCCGAACCGAATGCCGGATATGGAGATTAGAGGGAAAACCAGTATCGTCGGAGAACTTTCTTCAGATTATGACAATACAGCCAACCAACCGCTTTTTATTTTGGACGGAATAGAAGTCACAATAAATGACATCATGAACTTGAACATGGACCGTATCGCTAACGTTACAGTGCTAAAAGATGCAGCATCCACCGCAATATACGGGTCAAAATCTGCCAATGGGGTCATTGTTGTGGAAACCGTAAAACCCGAACCCGGACAATTAAGAGTTTCTTACAGTGGAAACTTCCAATTGCAGATGCCTGATCTAACAGGATACAATCTTATGAACGGAGAAGAAAAGCTACAATACGAACTTCTCGCCGGACGTTACACGGCTAAAGACAATATGGAAAGTCAGGATGCATTAGACGCCCTCTATTACAGCCGACTGAAAGAGATAAAAAGAGGCGTAGATACTTACTGGTTGTCAGAACCTTTGCGAGCGGTCTTCAATCACTCTCACAACCTATATGTAGACGGAGGGGACAAAGCCATGCAGTATGGTATAGGACTAAGCTATAACGATGAAAGCGGAGTAATGAAAGGTTCTGACAGACAAATTATGAGCGGAAACATCGACCTCACCTATCGCAAGAATTCTTTAATTTTCTCGAACAAATTCAATGTCGATTTGGTAAACTCAAAGCGAGAACCAGTAGAATTTTCAAAATTTGCCGAAGCAAATCCTTATTACAGAAAAACGAATGACGACGGTACTGTATCGGAACTGTTAGAACCTCTTGATGTTGCAGGAGAACCGATCTATAATCCTCTATATCTTTATAACATCGTTAACAATGATGCCACTAATGACATCACTTTACGAGACAATTTCAGCATTATATGGCGATTTCTTCAATCGTTCCAATTGAGAGGCCGTATAGGAATCAGTAAGTTGATCTCTCAAAATGAAGCATTCAAGTCTCCGAGCCATCCGGATTTCACAGGTGTAGATAAAAAAGGTTCTTATTCTAAAAACGACAGTGAAACTTTTTCTTATAATGGAGACATTACGCTAACTTACGGTAAAGTCATTAAAGACAGACACCAAATAAATGCCGTAGGAGGATGGACTTTTAGTGAAAAAAGCACCAAAAACTCAGGATATTCCGTTTACGGATTTACCAGTGATCTCCATCAAAACCCCCAATTCTCTGCAGGATTTGATGAGGGCGCAAAGCCGACATATAAAAACGCTACAAGTCGATCGACAAGCTTCTACCTGAACGGAAACTACTCATACCGAAACAGATATATGGTCGATGCAAGTTTACGTTTCGACGGATCGTCTGTATTCGGAGCTCAAAAGTTGTTTACCTCAACTTGGGCAGCCGGTATCGCATGGAATATCAACAACGAACGTTGGTTTCAGGTCGATTGGATCGATCTGTTGAAACTGAGGTTCTCGATAGGTAATCCGGGCAACCAAAACTTCGATGCTTATCTTTCGTCCGGAACATATATTTATAACCCCGAATACCAAAATCATTTCGGCACAAGTGCTATTATAGAAAAATTCGCCAACAAAGGGCTGGAATGGCAAAAGACGATCGACAAAAACTTCGGTATAGATTTTGAATTTTTGGATAGCCGTCTGAGAATAGGCGGAGACTATTACTATAAAGTAACCGATCCTCTTCTGGTTTCTATCCCTATGCCTCCATCTGTCGGGACAGACAAGATATATACCAATTTCGGCGGACAGATCTCCAAAGGTTTTTCCGGAATGATTAGCTATACAGCAATAAAACGCCCCACGACACGGTTGAACTTTAATCTTACTTTCAGTAACGGAACTTCCGAATACTTTAATATCGGAAATAAGCTCGACTTCATGAATGAAAAAGGAAGCAGCACATCCCTCCGTCGTTACTACGACGGAGCAAGTCCCGACGATATATGGGCTGTACGCTCGGCAGGTATAGATCCGGCGACAGGACGCGAAGTTTTCATTAAAAAAGACGGGAGTTATACATTTCAATACGATGCAAATGATGAGGTCGTTGTAGGATCTACAGCAAAAGATCTCGAAGGAGTTTTCAGTGTATCGTTCTATTACAAACAATTTTCCGCATCCGTCAACTTACGTTACCAGTTAGGAGCACAGACTTTTGCTTCTGCTTTATACAACAAAGTCGAAAATATAACAGAACAGGGGATGTATTATAATCAAGACAAAAGAGCCCTATATGATCGTTGGCAGAAACCGGGCGATAAGGCAAAATTCAAGGCGATCGATAATTTTGAAAGTACCCCGATGTCTTCCCGTTTCGTAATCAACGAAAACGTACTATCCGGCGAATCTATCAGTTTTGGTTATGAAACTGCAGGTAAATGGGTACGAGCAATGAAAGCTCAAGGTATTTCTTTCCGTTTGTATATGAATGATATTTTCAGAATATCCTCATTTAAAGAAGAAAGAGGAACTGATTATCCGTTCTCCAAAAGCGTTTCTTTATCTGTAGGTGTACGATTTTAATTAGAAAAGGATCATAGGTTATGAAACAATATGTCATTATTATCACACTAATATCGACACTCTTAGGAGGAAGCTCTTGCAAAGAGTGGCTGAAAGTTGACTCGGAAGATCGTATTATGGAAGACGCTCTTTTCCAAAGTGAATCGGGTTTCTTCACCGCATTGAACGGTGTATATGTACACCTGCTAAATACCAACTTATACGGAAGAACTTTAACGGCAGGGACATTCGATATATTAGCACAATATTACGACACGACAAAACCGTTAAATTCTCATACATACAGATCTTTAGCAAACTTCGAACTCCAAGCTAAAAAAGATGCGGTAGCAGACACTTGGAAAGAAGCTTATTTTCTGATCGCCAATATAAACACTATACTGGAACACTGTGAAAACGATCGTTCGGTTCTCTCCGAATCTAACTATGAATTGATAAAGGGAGAATGTTTGGCATTACGCGCGATGTTGCATTTCGAGATGTTTCGCATTTTCGGTCCGATCTATTCCTACGAACCGGGAAAAGTCTGCATTCCATATTCAGATGATACAGAAAAAAATGTAAAGCCTTTATTAAGCGCAATAGATGTCGTAGATAAAATATTAACGGATTTGAACCAAGCCGAAAACCTATTATTAAATGTAGATCCGGTCATTACCAAAGGTCCACAATCCAGTGCCGAAGGAAATAACAGACTGAGATACAGAAATCTCCGTTTAAATTACTTTGCAGTTCAAGCATTAACCGCACGAGTATATCTATATGCCGGAAATACGACAGAAGCCGGGAAATATGCACGGAAAGTCATTTCTGGAGCATCTAAATTTTTCCCGTTCGCAACCCGTGAACAAGTAAACGGACAAGCTGCCACCGGTACTGTGAATCGCGAAGCTGAAGACCGCATATTTTCTTCAGAAGTTTTGTTTGGAGCTTATAATACACAAAGATCTACCGATATATATGACAAGTTGTTTTCTAATAAACTGGAACTTAAAAACCTCCTTACAATGACTGAAAACGGCGTAAAGGCTTTATATGATGATGAAGGAGATTTAAGAACTTGTCACTTTCAGGCTCTGCGGGATATCGAAGCAAATGACGGTCGTTTTTTTGTTAAATACGGCTTCGTAACCGACGGTGATTTAGGATATGCATCGATTATTCCCATTTTACGAATCTCGGAAATGTATCTTATCGCAGCCGAATGCGAAAAATCTCTCACATGGGTCAACGACTTGAGAAGTGCAAGAAAAGCAGCACAGGTTTCTTCTGGAGGAAGCCTTGACGGAAGTATAGAAGATGAATATGTGCGGGAGTTTATCGGTGAAGGTCAACTATTCTGGTATTATAAACGAAAAGGAATTACAGAAATACCCCGATTATACAACAGGAGTGCAGGAGATATGAAAATAGAACTATCGAACTATCAATTCGATCTCCCTGATAAGGAGTTGGCAGAGCGTGAATAAAATAATGAAAAAAGGAAAAAGGAAAATGAAGAAAATCATATTTCTGAATCTTATAGCTATTTTAGCACTATTTACCGGATGCAGGGAAGAGATACCTGAATATTCGGGAACTTCAGGTATCTATTTTGCCATGTCCAAAACAAAAGGCGGATTGGATGACAGCAAATTAGACTATACCGATAATACGAGTTTACCGTTTGCCGTATTCGACAAGGAAGATTCTATACTGATTGTCAGAGTAAAAATCATCGGAGAAACTGTTCCACACGACAGAGAAGTATTTATTAAAGTCGTACCGGAAAAAAGTACGGCTATCGCCGGAGAAGATTACGAACCCTTACAAGAAAAATACTATGTAAAGGCAAATGAAATCTATGCCCAAATACCGATTCACTTCTATAAAAAAAGTTCATTAAAAGATAATGAACGAACACTTCAGCTTCAACTGAAAGAATCAAAAGATTTCAATCTGCCTATGCCATATTGGCTCGCACCCAACAGTTCTGACAAAACCGGTATAGATGTCATACACCACACGATCTCGATCAGTGATAAATGGGTAAAATTACCGGGATTTAACGAATATTTTTTAGGCCCTTACTCTGAAAAAAAGAATAGGCTTATTTGCGAACAGTTCAATTTGACACTGCTTGATTTCTTAGAGCCCATGTCAACTGTAAAAATAAAAACGTTAGGAATTAAGTTCGACCAATACCTAAAAGAAATGGAGGCTAAAGGACAGACCATTTATGAAGATTACCGGGACTCAGAAGGGAATCTTGTAAAAATGACTGCCGGAGAAGGTATTCAATATTAAAAAAGAATCGACAATGAAATATAATGCTTATTTATTGGTATTTTGTATGTTGTTACTTTCGTCTTGTTTTAAGGACAAAGGGAATTACGACTATACGGACATCAATGACATCACGATCGGAGATAAAGGATTTGCAGCCGATACGATTTACAATGTACGGGCAAATGTAGATAGACTGACGATTACACCGGAACTGAACTTCTCATTAGACCCCGAAGAAAAAGGATCTTATAAATATGAGTGGGTCGCTGTCGGAACTCAAAAATATCCGGGAGAACGTTTTGTTCTCGGAAACGAACGAAATCTGGACTGCATCATAACACTTCCGGCTGAGGCTTTTACCCTTTATCTAAAAATAACCGATCAAAACACCAATGTAGTGTTCAGCAAAAGCGTAGAACTGAATGTAAGTACATCATATACCAAGGGGTGGATATTGGCTTGTGAGGATGACGCCGGAAATGTCCGCGTCGATATGCTGTCGATAAGCCGGGATACTTTGCATTTAAAAAATATCCTGACAAACAGCAGTAACGTTCCGCATAAAGATATTAATCTGATATGGGTAGATAATAGTCCCGAATTATATGAAGAACAAGTTTATGTATGCACGGCACATAATACTTTCAGATACGGACGTGACGAATTTGACCAACCTACGGAACTTACAATTTTCGATCCGGATCAAAAAGGATACCGCAACAACATAGTTATTACGGATATTCAAAAATTAAAAGACAAAAGAGGAATGTTTCTCGCTGACGGTAAAGCTTATGTTTTATCCAGTTCGAATGAAGGAGAATTCGGAAATCCGGTCAGCTATTACGAAGAAGAAAGCGGATATAAATATTTCAATATCGGGGACAAAATAGCTTGTAACCGTAGTGGTGAAGATATATCCGCCGCTGTCATCGATCAATTCATTTTATATAATACCGATGACAAAAGATTCACCTATCTAAGAACTTTGGCCAATAGTATGAAAGATATGGCTGATAGTGATAGCGACAACACGTTCAGTTGGAATACCAAAAAAGATTTTGCTCCTGACGGACTCGATTTCGTAACGACAATCAATTCGCTTTTTGGTAGCGGACAATCTGCCACATTGCTAAAAAATCCGGTCGATGGCAAACTATACCTCTACACTTACACGATTACACGTACCGGAGGCTCTGCAACTAAAGGCGGGAAATACATGGTTTCAGGGGCAACGAATATAGACCAATCTGAACTATTCAGTTTAACAAACCGACAAGGATACTTGATATATGCAGCCGGAAATACGTTATACGGTTACAATTTCAGAAACGGAAGTGCAGCCGTCGAACTTCGATCTTTTCCGGGCGAAAAAATCACGGCAATCTTCAATGATATTATCTCGGATCAAAAAGATCAAGACTTCTTTTATATCGCCACATATAAAGAAGGACAGGAAAATGGAGGGACTTTAAGAAAATATCAGGTAATCGACTCGGCAGATAAAATAGAAATTATCGATCAAGAAACGTGGGGAGATTTCTCCCGTATAAAGAATATTGCATTCAAACAATTCTAAAAAACAAATAACAAATTTATTCTTCAACCAAAATCATTAATTATCATAAATTATGTACAGTATGAAATACAAGTTGTTTGCTTTGTTGATTTCATTATCAGTAGCTCTGCCAGACGCAAATGCAGGATGGTTTAAGCGAAAAAGTAAGAAAAATAAAGGTAAAACCGAACAAACAGCACCAGCAAAGAAAAAAGATAAATTTGCCGATGCTATTCAAAAAGCGACACCCCACGACGGAGTATTTAAAGCATGGGTTACACCCAAAAACGAACTTCTTCTGGAAATAACACCGAAAAACTTGGATAACCTGTATTTGTTGGCAAACCGAGTATCGGAAACCAGTAACAGTTCAAACTTTACGGCAGGCGAAATGTTAGGTGATCCGTTCATGTTCTGTCTTTCAGCAGACACAAGCAACGTATATATGCATACAGTACAAACTTACGATAAAGTAAAAGAAGATGATGCCATCGCTGCTTCTTTCAAACGGAATTTCAATAATCCGATTTTAAAAACATTCAAAATAAAAGCATCTCGTAACGACACTTTATTGATAGACGTCACCTCATTTTTCGTATCGAACGAGAAATGTATCACTCCGATCCGCCAAAGTGTCCGCACAAGAGAAACGATGAGCGCCTCTTATGATGCATCAGCCTCAAGATTAAAAGAGGTGAAAAGCTTTGAAAAGAATATAGAAATTACCAGCATTCTGAATTTCAATATTACAGCAGGAGGATATACCCTTACAATGCGCCGTTCTATAATAGAACTTCCCAAAGAACCGATGAGAAGCCGTTATCAAGACAATCGAGTAGGATACTTCAGTTCCGGTTACTATTATTACACATCCGAAGCAGATAAAATTTTACCCAAAGAATTTATTCACCGCTGGCGTGTAGAACCGAAAGAAGAAGACTTGGAAAAATATTTCAAAGGAGAACTGGTAGAACCTAAAAAACAAATTGTCTATTATGTAGATTCTGCATTTCCTGAAAAATGGAGAGGAGCAGTAAAAGCCGGTATCGAAGACTGGAACAAAGCCTTTGAAGCAGCAGGATTTAAAAACGTAGTAGTAGCAAAAGATTATCCGACAGACGACCCGAATTTCGATCCGGACGATATTCGTTACAATTGCGTACGTTATATGACCAATGACATTGCTAATGCCGCCGGGCCGAGTTATATCGATCCGCGTAGTGGAGAAATTCTGGTTGGTGAAGTCATGTGGTATCACAATGTAATTTCGTTAGTCCACAATTGGCGTTTTTCTCAGACCGGAGCAGTAGATGCACGTGTCCGTAAAATGATTTTCGATGATGATGTAATGAATGAGTCTTTACGTTATGTAGCATCCCACGAAATCGGCCACACACTCGGATTGATGCACAATATGGGTGCAAGTTACTCCTTCCCCGTAGACTCCTTACGCAGTCCGTCTTTCACACAAAAATACGGAACTACTCCGAGTATCATGGACTATGCCCGAAATAACTATGTTGCGCAAAGAGGAGATTTTGAAAAAGGTGTACGGATGGTTCCGCCATTAATGGGGGTTTATGATATGCACGCTATCAATTGGGGGTATCGTATCTTCAAAGATGCAAAAACTGCAGAAGATGAATATCCTTACCTGAATAAAATCATCACAGATAAAAAAGGAGATCCGATGTATGAATTCGGAGCACAGCAGCTATTTCTCAATGAAGATCCTACCGACCAAACTGAAGATTTGGGAAATGATCATATTAAAGCCAGTAACTACGGTATCGAAAATCTGAAATATATTATTTCGAATATCGATAAATGGTTTGCTCAAGAAAATAAAAACTACGATGATATACAAGAAATGTATCTGGCCTGCGTAAGTCAATACATGAGATATTTGACTCATGTAATGCCTTACCTCGGAGGAGTGGAATATAAAGATATCGTACAAGACGGAAAAAGCAATTATGCAAAACGGTATATTACAAAAGATAAACAGAAAAAAGCGATGATATGGCTCACAGACCAAGCGCTGAATTGCCGGAAATGGCTTCTTCCTGAAAACATAATGAGAATTACCGGATTGGAATCTAACCTCTATGACAATTTCCAATACTCTATTGTAGGGAGAATCTTAGGTCCTGGAATCATGGGAAGCGTTTATGAAGGAGAACGTTCAGGACAAGAAAATCTATATACATTGGATGAGTATCTGAAAGATGCGACAAATGCGATATTCGTAAATACGATTAAATCAAAATCCCTGACTCAGGAAGACATGAATCTTCAAAATGCCGCAGTTGCAGCATTGATGAAATACTCCAACCTCGACCCGTCTATGAACAAAGGGTTAATGGGTGGATTGGCTGATCCGGAACAAGAGTTGAAAAAAATGATGGATTCGGTAGCAAAAGAGAGCAACGCTTTTTGTAAACAACACGATAAATGCAGTTTTCATAAAGACGAACAATCTTATGCCCGGCATAATATGACCCCTGCAAAATTATCCGCAGGTGTCGGTCGTCCGATTATTACCGCAACTTTGAAAAACATATTAAATCTGTACAAAGCAAAGAGGGGTACAGGAGATGCTCGTACAAGAGCATACTATGATTACCAGATCACAGTTATTCAAAAATTGTTTGACAAATAATAACTAATGGGAAGCGGCGGTTACCGCTTCCCCTATTTACTAACTAAATAATAAATGATCTATGAAAATTACTGATCTGAAATTCTTAGCCATCGCTTTATTAACAGTAACATTTTCATTTACATTGAACAGTTGTTCAGATGACGATGATGACAAAAAGGGAGAAGAAGTAAACTACACTCTGTCTTTAGCATCCGAAGACGATGCTTTACTGGAACTTCCTACCGACCAATTAGTCGATACGGTCGTTCACATCACGACAAATGCTCCCGCAGAATTGATCAAGGTAGAAGCTGTCGAAAATAACGGTTCTTGGTGTACTGCCAAAGTATTGAATAATACGACCATCTCAGTAAAAGCCGGCATTCATACGGAAAGTGACGACAGAACGGCGACATTCAAAATTACCGTACCCGGTGCAGAACCCGTTGAATTTACAATAACCCAATTGGGAACTGATACTCAAAATACGATCACTTTATCGGGTGTCCCCATGGAAAATAACATGTATACTTATACCACACCTTATAAAGACGGAGCTCCATTCAGTTTCGTTATTAAAACAAATGCCGGACGTTGGAACATGACCGTAGAAGATTGGAACGACCCTGAAGATGGAACTTATACACCCTGGTATAGTATCAACAAGACTAGCGGACGCAGTGGAGAAACAGTTGAAATCAAATTTACCCAAGCAAATGAAACCAGTATGATGAGAAATATAACATTAAATATCAGCGCAGGAACAGCAGAACCTGTGAGCATTTCCATCATGCAAAATCCTATGCCTGCAACAGAAATCACGGTTTGGGATGCAAATTGGGAAACAACAATCGCAAACAATACATTATTGAGTTTCAATGCTAGCGACATCAGCACAAGCAGAGTTGAATACGGTATCGACGCAAACGGAAGCATCGATGTAGCAATTTGTACTGCCGGAACATCAAATCCCATAACAGAAGAAGAATCTTGGTTAAATGCAAGTTACGGAATATACGGGAATGTTGTTATATCCCCCAAATCTGCTAATACCACAGGAGCGGACCGTAAATTAGATGTTGTATTAAAAGGCGGTGACGTTGAACTTTTCCGCATACCGGTAGTTCAGAAAGCCAACTAATATTTTTCCCTATTATAAAAAAACGTTCGTTTATTGAAACGAACGTTTTTTTATAATATCAAGTCTATATCAGCTTAAATAAATCAGGAACAAAACGGGAATCAAGATTCCTATTATAAATTCGATTCCTCCTCGTCCGATAATGCCCTTATTTCCTTTATTCATAAACAATCCGGTAATCGTTATGATAATCAGAGATACGGCAAACACATCGGAGAACCATGTCCACCAACGCATCGGATTATAATGCAAACGGTTGAAAGCACTCAATATCGGACGTTTTTTTACCGACTCATATAAAGCTTTACCGGTATTCATATCGACCTCCAAAGAAGAGCCACCTTTCAAAAAGACTTTCATTTGCTGATCCCCGAAATAATAGTGTTTCATATAAGCATTCTCTTCCCCGACTTGCTCAAGTAAAGCCAAAGTCTCCTCTTTCGACACTTTTTCCTGTTTCGGGAAATCGCCCTTCAACATAATTTCAGAACGAGAAATCCGATAATCCGAATTAAAATCACGTTTATGGTTCAATGCAATACCTGAAACCGCATAAACAATTATTATCCCGGCAAAAATAAAGGAAAGATCCCGATGAATGACCCGAAACCATTTGCGTATCTTAGCAGAAAAATTATTGGACGGCATATTCTGAAGCAACGATATGATACTGACTATAATAATTCTTGTTTTCTTTTTCGGCACGTTCCGCTATTGCTGCCCGAATTTCGGCAATTTGCTGTTTCAACATTGCTACCGCCTCAGGATTACCTTGCGGAGTCTTCAAACTTTCATCTAAACGGTGCTCCCAATCAGAAAGAAAAGCTTCATCCACTCGTTGTTCATTAATAACGACTTTTACACGAACGTTGTTATTTCTCAGATCATTGCTGAACGAACCGATTTGAGATCCGGCCTCTACATTGACAATCTGAGTCGTATCGCTTCCCATCAAAGTAATATGAGAACCGCCATGCCCGCAGATATCGACACAAAAACCTTCAACCTCCACCGTATCACCGATCAAGGAGTCTTGCAAAACCAACAAACTATCTACCTGATACACTTCATCTGTGATCTGATCAGAGGTTGTCGTTTTGGGCTGACACGCTACGACAAAAGAGAGTACCAATAATGATACACATAAATTTACTACTTTCATTTTTTTTATTTATTAAAATATTTGATTTATTTCTGCATAATAAATATTTATACACTACAAATATACTACTTACTTAATTAATTTCAATATAAAATATCAGCAATCATATTTTTCCAAACATCAAATCCGAAAAATAAAAAACTCGATAAAACGATTTTCAGTAATTTATTTCGGAAAAATTTCGTATATTCTTTCATTCAAATTAAAGTTTTTCTTATTTTTGCCAATAATTATTTCATATTATTGCAAATTACATCACAAAAACATACAATATAATAGTAAGTTATGAAAAACAACAAGACCGTAGGTTACAAAATACAAACGATTCGGGAAAATAAGAATATGAGCCGTAAAGAGGTAGCCGAACAAGCCGGATTAAGCGAAGAGCAGGTTACACGAATAGAAGAAGATATCGATTTACCGGCACTTGCCCCGCTATTAAAAATAGCTCGAGCTATGGGGGTACGGTTAGGAACATTCCTTGATGATCAGGAAGAGCTCGGACCTGTTATATGTCGGAATATGCAAAAGGAAAAAAGTATTAGTTTCTCTACAAATACTCCAAATGCATCCAGACACATGGAATATTATTCTTTGTCAAAATCGAAATCGAACCGCCACATGGAGCCTTTTTTTATAAACATAGCTCCAGCCCCGGCAAACGAATATGAAATGTCCTCACATGAAGGAGAAGAATTTATTATAGTCGCAAACGGAGAAATTGAAATCAATTACGGTAACGAAACATATGTCCTGAAAAAAGGTGATAGCATTTATTACGACTCTATCGTGCCTCATCACGTACATGCCTATAACAACCAAACAGCCACTATTCTCGCTGTAGTTTATGTTCCTGCCTAAAAACCGCTAAAATTCCAGACTATGCAATTATTTGAAAAAACATTAGGAGATTTTCTCGAATATTGGGCAGAAAAAACACCTGATAAAGAATTTATCGTTTACTCGGACCGAGACTTGCGTTTTACTTACTCAGAATTCAACAAACGTGTAAATAATCTTGCCAAAGGGATGATGGCCATAGGAGTCGAAAAAGACTCTAAAGTCGGTATTTGGGCAACGAACGTACCCGATTGGCTCACATTTCTGTTTGCATCTGCCAAAATCGGAGCAATTCTGGTTACTGTAAATACAAACTACAAACAACATGAGTTGGAATACCTGGTAGAAAATGCCGATATTCACACATTATGCATATCCAACGGTACATTCGACAGCGATTACGTCGACATGACCTACACAATGCTCCCCGAATTGAAAACCTCACAACGAGGACATTTGAAAAGTAATAAGTTTCCCTATATGCGCAATGTCGTTTATATCGGACAGGAAAAACATCGGGGCATGTACAATACAGCAGAACTTCTTTTATTGGGAAATACCATAACTGATGAAAAGTTAGAAACCCAAAAACAGAAATTCAACTGTTATGATGTAGTGAATATGCAATATACTTCGGGGACTACAGGCTTCCCAAAAGGAGTAATGCTTACTCACCACAATATCACGAACAACGGATATTGCATAGGGCAATGCATGAAATTCTCCGAAAACGATCGGGTATGCCTTCCCGTTCCCCTTTTCCATTGTTTCGGTATCGTACTCGGCATCATGGCGATCATCACCAATGGAGGATGTGCCGTAATGCTTGAACGATTCGATCCGCTTGTCGTACTGGCTTCGGTTCATAAAGAACGATGCACTGCACTATACGGCGTCCCGACTATGTTTATTGCCGAATTGAATCACCCGATGTTCAGCATGTTCGACCTTTCATCTCTGCGCACGGGAATTATGGCAGGATCTCTGTGCCCCGAATGGCTTATGCGGGAAGTAATGGACAAAATGTACATGAAAGAAATCACAAGTGTTTACGGACTGACAGAAACATCGCCGGGCATGACTCAAAGTAAAGTCGATGATCCGGTCGAAGTCAGAGCATCGACAGTAGGAAGCGATCTTCCCGGAGTAGAAGTGCGCGTAATAGATCCGGAAACTCTCGAAGAATGTCCGGTAGGTGTGCAGGGTGAAATGTGTTGCCGAGGATACAATATCATGAAAGGATATTACAAAATGCCGGAGGCCACAGCCGCCATTATCGATAAAAACGGCTTTTTGCATTCCGGGGATCTGGGAATAAAAACTCCTGAAGGCAACTACAAAATTACCGGGCGTATCAAAGACATGATTATTCGAGGCGGAGAGAATATATATCCACGCGAAATTGAAGAATTCTTGTATCAGATCCCGCAAATTAAAGACGTACAAGTTGCTGCCGTGCCCTCAAAGAAATACGGAGAAGAAGTCGGAGCATTCATTATACTGAAAGAGGGCGAAAGCCTGCATGACTGCGATGTAAAAGACTTCTGTAAAGGGAAAATTTCACGACATAAAATACCTAAATATATTTTCTTTATAGACCAATTCCCATTAACCGGTAGCGGAAAAATACAAAAATATAAACTAAAAGATTTGGGACTCGAACTATTAAAGAAACAAGGTATTACACCCGACTGAAAAAGCTTTTCCATCTACCTATAATTTGATGATATCCTTTTGTCTGCCTATCCGCACCGGAGAACAGACAAAAGGATTTTTTTTCAGGTCTGATAGAAATAGCTTGTTAAATTTACCCGCATCAACTTTGAGAATTTCTTTGCCAGAAATTTAGATGACAAAACTCTTAATCCAAACTATAACGTAACAGAAATTCCTGAACCTGCATATTTACCTTGAGGACAGCTGACAGTAAAACGAGTACGATTTTCTTCCGGGATATAAACTCCTCCTGAATATTCTCCGGAAATTTCAAAAACTATCGTTTTTAATTGCTGCGTAGGATCGGACATCGTTATTTTCCAACCATCTTTATAAGGCCGGAGTATAAATAACGCCGGAGTTACTGCAATAAAATCGCAATAAGCATCGAGATAAAGCAAACCCGGTTTATAAAATATAGCTGATATGAGATTATTGTTTTTTTGTTTTACAGCTTGGCACTCTTCTGTCCGGCTTAAAATATCCACTGACGAAAAAGCCTTCCGACTACTTTTATCAGAAGGTGTTACCATATAAGCATAACATCCCTGATGATTATCTAAAACACAAGTAAATATTTTTGCAGACTGTTCGGACATATCGTAAAATGCTGCTATTTCATGCCAACTACCAAAACTCTTTTTTACAAAAATACGTCCTTTTTGTCCCGGAAGAATACAATAATCCCAACCACCATGACTAACCAGACAGCTACTTTCTGGAGGCAACTCAAAAATATCATCTTTCAGAACAGATGTTTTCCCTTCAAAGTTTATGGTACAATTACCGGCATAATACGTTTGGTTTATCGTTGTCTGTAAAGAATCGCCCTTAGAACTTCTTAAACCATTTCCCAAACATACAAGCAAATCTCCGAACAAAAAATACCCCTTTTTCCCGGTTATCCCGTCACGATCGAGAGAAAAAGCGGCAATACCGTTTTCTCCATCAGCTATCACTCCTGAAAAAGCATTTCCGTTACGATAACCTTCCCATCCCAATAAAGGCAAATCTCTATAATTTGCAGGAGCAGTAATACCCGGAAGGCAATGCCAGTCCCACACCGGAAAAATATTCTCATATTCTTTTCCGTCTCGCATTAAAGCCGTCACACCGTCCCCTAAATAATATCCCTTCAAATTCTCTTTATTACCTGTCTCCGTAGCAATAACACGAGGAGATGAAAACCTCACGGAGATATAAGCTTTTGAGGTTTTACTAACCAGCATATCAGACCGATAAAAAGCACAAGTCCCGAAAGAGTCACAATCTCGACCTTCAGTAAGAATAGATCTGCACGATTCTTTATATCGACAAGCCCTCATACAATCGACATGAGAAATATCGTACAAAGCCTGTACTAATGCCAAGGCCTTTCCTCTTTGAACATTTTTAAACAGTTGGCGACCACAAGCGCTAAAATCCATTCTACCGTTCCATACAACACCATTTAAACCTTTTAACAAGTAATCCCCCAATATCCCAATCTGTTTCTCTGCAAAAGAAAATTTTGTATCTCGAAAAATACAAGCCCAATATGTCATATTCAAGGCGTAAGCAAGACCATAGTTTCCAAACTGAAGCTGAGGGCCGTGCAAATGATATGAATAATCAGGTTGTATTCCTTCCCCCATTGTCAAATATATCTCCGAAACAATTACATTACGGGCCGACTCCAATTCATCTTTATCTTTCTCGAATAACGCTTTATAGATAACATTTCCTGCTAACCACACTTTATTTTGTCCGGTCTTGCCTATACGAGAACGGCTCAACTGTTCAAGTGCTTTACTTCTTAAATCCTCGGGTAAATGATCTTCCATCATCAACAATGCTGGTCCGAGTATTTTATTAATTCCGATATCGGTAAACCACCAATTTGTAGAACAATTGTCGTAATTACACCAATAGTTCAATCCCGATAAAAACACTTTTAGCACCTTATCGTGACGATATAAACCTGATTTTACAGCACAATAGCTTTTTGCTAAATGAAAAAGACGAATTACATGAAAAGACGGGAGCCAAAGACTTGCACTTCGATCTTCATAATTTATATCCGGCCAACTTCCATCCGGCAACTGCGAAACGACCCAATGCTCTATCGTATCACAAGGTAAAAGAATGTTCAAGTATAATTCTTTAACAGATTGATCAATATACGAACCGTTATCTGTCAACTGAATAATCTCAGATACTATTTTTTCACCTTCATATAATGAATTCGTATGCCATTCTATTAAATTCTTCTTACAAATCTGTATATCTTCAGCATACACCATATTGAAGAGAAAGAAGAAAAAAACAGATAATATTTTATACGGGTAACCTCCCATGTATATCAATTTTCAAAAATTCTCATAATACAATTTTATAAACTCTATTTTTATGTCTGATTACCGTATATTCTGTCCTTCTTCTTTTAAGCGTTTCCGCAATAAAGTTACATCAACTTCATGCACATCCGGTTTTTCGGAACGAACAGCCAAAGCCCCAGCCAATCCGGCAGCTTCACCAGTCACCAAGCAAGCCGGCATAACCCGCAAACTGCCAAAAGCATATTCATCTGTAGATATACAACGGCCTGCTACCAAAACATTTTTCAATTTCTTAGGAGTAAGGCAACGATACGGAATACCGTGAGATTCCCCTTTGGAATAACGAGGATAACGCTTTTTCTTGTTCTTTTTATGGACGTCGATATAATAGCAATTCCGTCCTATTTCGTCATCAAAAGATCTCCGTGCCAGCCAATCATCTATTGTGAATAAATAATCGCCCACAATACGGCGGCTTTCTCTCAAGCCTAATAACGATCCTGTTGCCGAAAGATAAGAATCTCCGAAAATTTCCGGAGCAAACTCATGTAGTCCTTCATCCATTTGTTTCACCAGCTGCCGCCCTCGTATCATTGCATCCGAAAGATCTAAAGGATCAGTACTATTCACCTGTATATGTCCTGCATTGAACATCAAAAAAGAGGGTGCAGACATTTTTACATTAAAATGAGAATCAGGGATCAAAGGATACTTACCCGAAGCCAAAATTTTATGGATAGGGCTTTGCGGTTTGGCACCTTCTATCGTATAGCGGGCTTTATTATAATTTTGTTGATTTACATTCGCCATAGAAAAACAGAGTGTCGCAGATTGTACTTTCTCCGACTCATCTCCATGCAGAAAATCTGCACCGGCCCAGGCTGCCATATCTCCATCTCCAGTACAATCGATATATACTTTCGCTTTATATGCCGTCAGTCCGGCTTTATTCGACACGATAATCGAATCTATCGTTTCGTCATTTTTCATTTCCACAGCAGATAACTGAGTAAATAACAATACAGAAGCTCCTGAACTCAAAACCATTTCATCATATACCCTTTTCAATTGCTCGGTATTTATCGGTAACCAGTTATAACTGTTTTCTGGGACGTGAGGTACACCTTTTTTAGCCGCCCTCATTACTTTTTCAGCCAATCCGTTATAAATAATTTTCTCACCGTCGGTAAAAGGACACCATGCATTCATCAGTCCGGCAGTACCCATGCCACCCAGCATTCCGGTAGATTCGATCAAAAGCGTTTTCGCACCTTCTCTTGCTGCAGCAATAGCAGCAGTGCAACCCGAAGGTCCTCCTCCAACGACAATTACATCCCAACCCTTTGATATAGGAACAGAACGTTTTCTTAAAGATATTTTTTCTCTATCCTCTGAATTAATCGGTAACGCAGCAGAAACAGACGCAATACCCGATACGGCAACACCCATTAAACCCAATTGCTTTACAAAACTTCGCCGTGATATTTTATTTTTTCCCATACTCTTCTCTATATTAAATTATTCAACATTCCAATTATCTGTCCGAAATGAAGGGACAGGAATCCCTTCTGTACTATAAAGTTCCCCTTTAATCCAACTTCTAAATCCATAACGCACTGCGACAGGATTCTTTACTTGATCGTTCCAAACGACAATCCCCTTTTCTTTACCAATTACAGCTTTTGCAGGATAAAATACCCTATCCTCTCCAGCAACCTCAAAAAGCGTAATCGATTTATTATACGATGTCAGCCCGTTCGGAGCATTTTTAAACTGAAGTAGCATTTTTCCATCCTTTACAACATAAGAATCCAGTTCCGGGAAATCACAAGCTATAGCACGTTTCCCGTATGTCCTATTCATCGCCCAATAGATCAACCTTTTTGCCACAATAGATTTATTTGACGGATGAATGCACTTTTCGATTCCGGCATCTGTAATGACAACCATACCGCTATACGGAATATCCTTATACGCTTTCAACTGCGCCTCTCGTAGCAATGCACCATTCCCATTCGGATAATCATACGGAGCAACCTGAACATAATAAAAAGGTAAAGTATCGTTATTCCATGATTTACGCCAATCCTTTACCATTTCAGGAAGTAATCTTCTATACAAATCCGGATCTCCTACATTTGATTCACCCTGATACCACAGAAAACCCCGTATTCCGAAACCGGCAATCGGAGCAACCATTCCATTATATAAAGAAGAGGGTGCTCTACGATGCACTTTAAAATTACGGAAATCATTCGGGACAGAAATATTCATTGATTCTAAGCACTCCCTACTCATCCACGGCTGTATTGCTGAACCGCCCCAAGAAGTTTCAATCATTCCTACCGGAACTTTAAGTTGTTTTTGTAAAGTTTTTGCAAACAAATAACCGATAAGACTAAAATACCTAATCGATACGGAAGATGCCGTTTTCCATTGTCCTCTACAAGTGTCTTGAGGGATCAACTGTGCATTACGAGCTATACGTATTAGCCTAATTTGCTCATTATCAGCATCCATAAGAATATCATTTGCATGTAGAACTGGTTGGTTTAAACTTCCTCTGACCGTCATTTCCATATTCGACTGACCGCCACATAACCACACTTCACCCGAAAGGACATTACGTACTTCTGCCTTATCGGATTTACTTTTACACCAAATAGAAAATGGACCTCCGGCAGGAGGCGTCTTTATATATACTTTCCATTTACCCGCCGAATCAGAAGTTACCCTACTCCACTGTTTGCACCAAGATCCCCGTACCGCAACTTCGGTCATCGGATCTGCAAAACCCCATACCGGCACATAGGAATCTCTCTGAATAACCATATTATCAGAAAACAGAGATGCGAGTTTCAATTCTGCATGAACAACAGAAAAAGACAAAATACCGGTTATACATAATAAAATAAATCGACTCATAAACTTCTTATTTTATAATAGTTTATAGTTTCCCTATCGGATAAATTTTTTACTGATAACTCTGTCCGATAAAATCAATGAAAGCAGATAACACCCTGAAGAGAAAAACTTCGAAGGGAGATAATAATTTTCCATTCCGGAAACAAGAGACAGTTCCCGCTCGACAAATAATCTCCCGTTCATATCCGTAACTCTAAATAGAGCTTTTTGTTCTTTAGGAGAATATACCGAAAGATTTATATCCCCTTTTTCAGAAACATACTTCAGGTCAAAAGAAACCGTGTCGGTCTGTATCCGTTCGACAGATGAAAGCTCTTTTTTTTGAAAAACGGCATTCAACCCTCTCCCCGATAAATCTTTTACATTAAAACTCAAAACCAAAGGTTCATAAGAAAGAACAGTTACCCGCTCATCTTTTCTTATGATCGATCCGGCAGCCAAAGAGACCAATCTTATCATAATTTCATCGGTATTCAACATTGTCGGATCTGACACGGAAACCTCAATCTCGTTCTTTCCTTCACGTACCATAACCGACGCCTTTTTATCACAATATAAAAAAGGGACACCATCTACAGCGACATATTGAGAAGTCGAATTATTCCAAAAATTCGCGCCTACTATCCCCAATGTTTTTTCCATTACTGCTTGTACGGATGACGTATTGCTCAATATTTTTATATCAGGATCGGAACAGTAATTTTTTAACTGAGAAGTAGTACACGACGGGATCAATACATAACTATAACGATTTTCATCCGAATCAGTATCATCCGAACAATTCCCATGCTCTTTCCATAAAGTCAAATAATAATCTTTCTGTACCGCCGTACTACCACCTTCATTTATATCTCTCCATGATCCTGTTTGTTGTTGCCGTATTGCTTTCAAATCCACAGATTCCGGAAAATAATAACCGACTTCCATTCCGGAATACTTTCCGGACAAATGCGCCCAAGTAACACCGGTCAAATTCAACGGAGCTGTATCCGATCCGAATAATGCATTTTGCTTTACACCGTCTACTGTAAAAACATTCCGGTTATCCGAGACCAATTTTCGCTGATCGATATAAGTACACACATTCACCTGACTTTTATTTGTAATGCCGGCACCTAATGCGACCAGCTCATCATCAAACATAAACCATGATTTTTTAGCACTCACCACCGGATCTTTCGATTCATAGAACATGCCGGAACAACCATATTTTCCGGAAATACCGACTCCTCCTACCCATGATTTTTCAGACAAAGTTTTAGCCTTTGCCGTAGAATTTTCGGCCACAGTCGTTCCTGATATACGATACGGATTTACGGTTGCCCAAAAATTTCCCTCATAATGGTTCTGATCCGGAGTATATAGATAAACTGCACCATCGGCATTATGCCATCCTCTGATATTCTCACGATTGGTATTCTCATAATTATATATACGGGAAGAATACATGGATATTCCTACCGCATACGTCGGACGATGCTGCACTGCTCTGTCCATACAGGGAAATTGACGATAAACTTCGTAAACTTCCCGTACAGGAATATCGGTATTTTCTATCAACGCTTTTGTTTCTTTAATCGCTCGAATAGAATTCATGTACGCATAATAATCCGAAAAAGTTTTATCAGAAATCAACCAGTCTTTTACCAAAGAAGCAATCCTCAAAGAACTCTCTTCAGGAAGTAAATACCGCAACCGCATCAGAATCTGTACCAATGAACGTCCCCTTTTATGGTCTGTAGTAGCAGATCGGGCAATCTCCCGCCCTCTTACCATAGACATCATGCCTCCCCGAAATACAAGAGGCTCAAAAGCTCTCCATATCCATTCGGAAACCACATTTCTATTCTCTTCAGAAAAATCGATAGAAGAACCATGATATAATATCATCAAGTCGGTTAAAGTAGCTAACAACGATGTTCCGTAACCACCTGTGTACGGATGACGTTCGTGCTGTATAAACGAACCGTCTTCATAAAACCCGTCACCTTGAGTTACATAATCAAACAAAGGATTCAGACTATTACGAGCATAAATAACATCCGTTTCATTACCAGAAATAATGCCCCGTACAGCAATAACCGTCGCTATCCACGCCAGATTAGCACCTGTGTAATGTCCTACATCCGGACAAAAATGAAATACCGGAAGCAAATACTTGTTCCGTAAATCGGGAGGCATATTATCATACATCAAAACAATGACATTATTCAACCTGAGAGGAGCTCCGATTTTATAATCCCACCAATTTTGTCCCGAATCATTGGTACTTTCGTTATACTGATTCATATACATCCATTCCAAAGCCGAAAGAATGTCCGATTTCAATTGCTCATTCCGATACAAGTCCGATCCGTCCAAATTATAAGCCAGAGCCATGCTCTGCAACCGATCATACGATTCAGTTATATCGGCAGAACTGCCATATGAAAGATCGTTCCATAACCGAGATCTGCCGGAATCTTTAATCATCGCATCCCACTGCTTTTTTCCGGCCGAAGTCAAACTGGTAATTTTATTTTTAATTTCTATTACTTCCGGATCATAGGGATACCCGGTCAACTCATTATACCAATTAAGACGTAAATCGTTTAAATCCAAAGCCAATATAGGCAACGGTAAACAGAACGCAAATACTAAACAAAAACCTTTTTTTATCATGGTATTCATACTCATAGTAGTCTGATTTTAAGGTTCTACTTCAATTTCTACTTCTCTCACAACAGTTTGAGAACGGTCGACATTGGCATTAGTTGCTACAAAAGTCACTCTATACTTACCCGGTTCTTTATAAATATACTTATACTCCGACAAACGTTGCTCGGTCATGCCTTTCAACGGTGTAGGACGATCCGGACCTAAATCTATCTGCGATTGGCGAACTAAAGGTTTTGTTATCATCCAATTCTCACTTGCTTCCTGCGATGAAGTACCTGCCGGTCCAAGCAATGTTATAACCGATAAAATTGTCGAACGACAAGCTCCCCCAATTCCGGCATCAACTAATGAAAACCCTGCTGATGACATATCAGCAATAACTTGTTCTCCGAATAAATTAGTCTCCGTCGATAACTGGAAATCCCGAACATACCATGTTCGACAAGCCCCGGCTATCGCCGTAGCCTGATTAACATAGCGTAATCCTATATATACAGGTTTACCTTCTTCCATAAATTCATTCATCTTTAAAGTTCCCGAATTGACATAAGTCCCGTTCGTATTACCCGTAGCTATCGTAAAACGATCGGTTATATCAGTCCATGTAGCAGCTTTCACATGTGATATATCCGAATAGTTTCCGTTAAAGTCTGATGAAATCAATATCGAAAAATGATTCTCCTGGACTCCATACTTAGTCGCTGTACTGAAAGACAGATTATAATCTCCACTCTCCAATATTCGATGCTCTCGACAAGAATATTCGCTATATACTTCACCGGTAAATACAGAAATAATATCAGGATCTCCGGTAAACTCAAATACAGCCTGTTCGCCGGCCTTTATTTTAGGCGTAAGCAATGTAACCTTAAAATCTTCTACATCACCGCTCAATTCCATCTGAGGATCACAAGCAGTTACCCCAATCAGCCCCCAAAACAATGAACCGATATATACAGAGGCTCTAAATATCTCTTTTAGATTTATACTTATTTTTTCCATTACCATTGAGGATTTTGAGTCAACTTTTTATTTAAAATCATTTCTCGTGCCGGAATAGGGAACAAAAGATGCCTTTGTGATACATTCCGGAAAGCTAATACAAAAAATTGCCCGCTATATTCCATATCGATCAAATTTTCTATATTTTTCATATTTTCGACAAGCTTACCCCATCGGATAAGATCTTGTTTTCGCAATGCCTCAAAACATAGCTCCCGAGAACGTTCATTCATAATTTCCTCTTGGAAAGATGTCTCATTGAGTCCTGATAAATCACAGGATTCCGGTTGTGTCAGATCGGTTTTACCGTTTACATCCAATAACCTGAAAGCCCTGCGACGCACAAGATTTATAGCATTATAAGCCTCCTGAGTAGGGCCATGATTTACAGCATTATCAGCTTCAGCAAACATTAATAAGACATCGGAATAACGCAACAACGGAAAGTTTTGTGAAGTAGCATTATTCGCTCTCGGATAAACAGTCTCATATTCCCGACGCCATTTACCGCAATAACGTTTCCATGCATCAAAACCTATGGCTTCCGGACGCGGAATATGAGAGCCGTCCTTACCGTATGTATAAGGTGCGATTGCCCAATCTCTTCGCAAATCACCCGTATCATATAAACGGTAAAGATATGCTGTAGCACTTATATGCCCATAGGCCAACCCTATTTCCTCGCTCTCACTACGCAAACCCAGCCAAGCTCCGACACGCCCCGTCTCACGATAAGAATTTTGGGCATTACCCCAAAACTCCACTTCCCAAATACTCTCTTTTATGTCATATTTATCCTGTGCATAATTGATGAATACCTGACTATAATCCGGATGTAAACGATGACCTGATTCTGTATCGTCTATTACTTTTTTTGCCCACGAACGAGCTTCGGCATAACGACTTTCATCATTTAACGGATTACCGGCCATACGCAGACAAACCCGAGCTAAAATACCTCGTACCGCAGATTTCGTGACCCGACCGCCGAATCCTGCTTCCGTAGCCGACTGAACCAAATCTTCAGCCAAATCCATATCTCCGATAATCTGTTCATATACCTTTTCCGAAGGAGTTCTCCCGACTTCTTTATTTTTGAGATCAACAGCAGGAGACAATATCAAAGGAACATCGCCCCAATGTTCTACTAAAATAAAATAATAATATGCTCTCAAAAAAAGAGTTTCGCCCTTTATCCGGTCTGCCAATAAAGGATCGACAGCAGGTTTCTGTTCAAGGCTCGCTAATACAAGATTGGCTCGATTAATTCCATCATACAAAATTTTCCACAGTCCTTGTACTATATTATCGGAAGTAGAAAAATTATATACTTGAGGACCTTCCATTACCTCTTCCCGGTTAAAATAACCTTCATCAGCCTCATTTCCCATACGACAGATATACTGCTGACCATAGAAAGCCGTATTTCCCAAAATATCATAAACACCGGCTAATGCATATTCCAACTGATCCTCCGTTTCGTAATAAGTCAACGACAAAAAATCATCCGGCTCTGTATCCAAAAAATCTGAACATGATGATAAAAAAGCCGAAAGACAGGCTACAAGAATATAATATTTATATTTCATACTATTCTAAATTTAAAGTTTCAAAATGTCGTTTTCAAACTGAACATAAATGATTTAGCCGAAGGATAGGCCGAATAATCGAATGAAGGTGTCAAAATACTGCTTCTTGTAGAAACAGACGGATCCATCCCCGAATATCCCGTAAATGTCACTAAGTTTCTTGCTGTAAAACTCAAATTTAAAGAACTGAGATATATCCTCTTCAACCATTTCCGCGGGAAATTATACCCGAAAGTCAGATTCTGCAACCGCAGATAAGAACCATCTTCCAGAACACGAGAAGAATGATACCCTGCAGGACCTTGTCCTCCTGTCCGAAAATATTTATTGCTTCTATTTTCCGGAGTCCACCTGTTTTCATAACTTTTATACTGATTTATATCTGTAGCCACCAGAGCATTCCCTTCGAGAAAAAGACGATTGGCGTTATAAACATCGTTACCATAAGACCAACTTAAGAATATTCCCAATGAAAAGCCTTTATATGTAAATGTATTATTAAAACCTCCGGTATGCAACGGTTGCCCCCGACCGATAATTGTCTGATCATAAGTATTGACAACTCCATCGCCGTTTAAATCCCGATATTTGATATCACCCGGTTGTATCACCGACCGTTCATTTCCGTTGGTCGGGACATTATCTTTAAGAATATATTTCCCCGGTGAAGGCTGGTCAAAATCTTCTTCTTGATAAATTCCATCAAACACATATCCGAAAAACATTCCCGTCGGTTGCCCCACCTGCGCAACATACAGCGGAGAATTATTAAAATTCGTATTCAAAGGAACAAAAGAATACAGATTGCGTTGATTTCCGGTAAGAGACAATATTTTATTACGATTAAAACTTATGTTGAAATCACTTTCCCAACGGAAATTCCGAGTTTTAACATTTACGGTTTTCAAAGATATTTCCAATCCTCGGTTTCTCATTTTTCCGACATTTTCATAGGCCGATTCAAAACCCATTGTATAAGGAAGATCTGCCAATAGTAACAAATCCCGGGTAATTTTTTGATACCAATCGACCGTCAGTTGTACTCTATCTCTAAAAAATCCGATATCTACTCCAATATCGAACTGACCTGTCCTTTCCCACTTCAATTCGGAGTTGGAAATACCCGAAGGAATAAAGCCATGTGTTGGAGTGCCGTTATTGAAAGAGTAACAACTCGCAATAGGCAATCCTATCGAAGGATAATAAGAAAAATCAGAAACCCTGTTATTGCCCGTTTCTCCATAACTTGTTCTCAATTTACCGGTAGAAATAAAAGAGACTCTTTTCATAAACGGTTCTTCTGAAAAATTCCAGGCAAATGCACCTGACGGAAAATATCCCCACCGATTCCCGGGTGCAAATCGAGAAGATCCGTCACCTCGGAATGTAAACGTAAATAAATATCTCGAATACAAACTATAATTTACACGTCCGAAAAAAGATGCCATAGTATAATGCGTATTATCCGACGTTACCGTGTAAGGAGTTCCCTCACTTAAACCATCGATTCCCAATTCTTCGTTCGGCACTAAAATTGCAGACGAGCCGTAAGTCGTGTTCCTTCCTCCTTGTACCGAAAATCCGGCAACTGCATTCAAATGATGAGCGCCAGAAAATGTTTTATTATAAGTTACCGTATTCTCATTACTCCACACCGAACGTTCATCATTGAGAACCGATCCCCACTGGCCTCTTGTATTCAATTTATTCAAAGGACTTCCTTGTGTCGTTTTCGAATTATTAAAGGTCTCTCGCCGTTGCATCCGTTTATTTAAAGCACCGGTAATCCGAATAGTCAATCCGCTAAGTGGTTTTGCTTCCAAATAAGCGTTCGTCGTAAGGACCTTTAACCGGGTCTTTCTCGACTCATTCGCATTTGAGAGTACCGGATTGATCCGTACATCAGTTGCCGACAGGTTATCCTCATCCACAATTTCATCCAATATATCCAAGCTGCCTCCGGTTCCTACCGGCCTATATGCCCACGTACGATACAGCAAATAAGTCGTAGAATTGCTTTCAGTATCACCCGTAGCCAGGTTTTGTCCGAACTTTGTCATTTCAGTATATCCGGCATTTAATCCGGCAGAGAAAAAGCGATTTATTCGTTGATCCAAAGAAACTCGTCCTGTATATCGATCATATCCGGAATTATCAATAACTCCATTCTGATTATAAGTAGAACCGGAAACGGAATATTTCGTACGATCATTACCGCCTCTTATACTCAAGTTATATGTCATCAGCAAAGGACAATCATTCTGTATCTCATCTTGCCAATTTATCCCTTTCATATTTTTATAATCGTCCAAAGTCATATTGCATCCTGACAAATAGCGTCTCTCGGTAATATCCGGCTTTAGTTCGAGATTATAACGAACAAACTCATACGGAGACATCATCTCCATCTGTTTGCTGATTTCTTGCCATCCCAACGATGCACTGAACGATATAATCGGGCGACTTTTCCGTCCTTTCTTTGTCGTTATGACCACAACTCCATTAGCAGCCCGAGCTCCATAAATAGCCGTAGCCGAAGCATCTTTCAAAATATTTAAGGATTCTATATCATCATTACTTATCGAAGCCGCATCAAAATCTTCCATAGGGAAACCGTCTACGACATATAACGGAGAATTATCTTGAGTCAAGGAATTATTTCCACGAATCAATATTCCGGGAGTCTCTCCGGGTTGCCCGTCAGAGGCCTGTATCTGTACACCGGCAACACGACCTTCCAAAGCCTCGCTAAAAGAAGATACCGGAATGGTTGACAACTCGTCCATGTCTACTTTCGCAACTGATCCGGTCACATCTTTCCGGGAAAAAGATCCATATCCCATTACTACGACTTCATTCAACTGACGCACATCTTCGGTCATAATAACCCGCAACTGCTTATTTTTTTTCACAGGGATTTCTTGAGATTCATAACCGACAAACGAAAATATCAAAACCGAAGTATCAGAAGACACAGAAATAGAAAAAGCTCCATTCGCATCACTCATCGTTCCTCGGGAAGTTCCCTTTAACATAATACTGACACCGGGCAGCATTTCCCCTTTCTCATCCATTACTTTTCCCGAAATATTACGGTTTTGCTGAGCATAAACAGAAACACAGGATAACAAAACAAGAAAAAACATATATACGAACCGCCATTTTCGTAATAATGACAGTAGATAGATACAATAATAATCGTTTATTTTCATGGCCTGACATATATTAGGTTATTTCTTTAATACTCTATCTTTGAAACGAAGCATAGCTTCGAGATAGTAATAATCGGCATAGCTCAAAGGGACATCTATTTCCCTATTCCCGGGCAAATAACCGACAGAATGTTTCAGAATAAAGAATTTGTTTGTTCCCGGCTTGGCTGTATAAGCCGGAGAAGCCAAAGCGCGCAATTGCGTCTCGGCAACAGCAAGATATTCATCAGCTTCATCTGCCTTTACATAATCACTCAATTCTATTAGGGCCGAACATATTATAGCACCTGCCGAAACATCTCGATATGCATGAGGAATATTAGGTGCATCAAAGTCCCAATAAGGAATTTTATCTTTAGGCAAATTTTTATGACGAATGATAAAAGATGCGATCTTGCGGGCCATTTCGAGATAAGACTTATTTCCGGTCTCCCTATACATCATCGTATAGCCGTATAGCCCCCAGGCTTGTCCCCTCGCCCATGCACTTTCGTTACTATATCCCTGATGCGTCTCTTTTTTCTCTACTGCTCCGGTTTTAGGATTATAAGAGACAACATGATATGAACTGTTATCTTTTCTAAAATGGTTTTTTAAGGTCGTATCGGCATGCCTGACGGCAATATTCTTAAATACCGGATCACCACTTGTTTTATATGCCCACATCAATAACTCCAAATTCATCATATTATCGATAATAACCGGAAAACTCCAACCGCATTTACCGGTATCCCAAGATTGCGTACAACCCACTTGAACATTAAAACGAGAGCTTAACGCCTTTGCTCCAGCCAACAGGACATCTTCTGTTTCTTTATCCTTTCCGCATAACCGCCATTTATTGCCATAGCTGCAATAAAGCATAAAACCGATATCATGCGTTTTATTATTATTTTTTTGTGTCTTCAGATAAGTTGTAAATTTCTCAGCATTTTTACGAACAGTAACGTTTCCCGTATACTCATAAATATACCAAAGAGATCCCGGGAAAAAACCGCTCACCCAAGAAGACGGAGATACCCGATGTAAAGATCCGTCCGGCAAAATAGAATGAGGTAAAAGGCCCGGAGTAGAAGACATCTCGTTTATTAATCCTGCATATTGAGAACTTGCGTTTTTGAAAGCTTCATCAATAACTTTGCTCATACTGTTTTTTTGAGCAATTGTATTATTCGCAAATAGTAACAAAGAAGCTATCAAAACACATATTTTTTTCAAAACAAGTATTTGCATATATGTATATCTTAGAACCGACTCAGACCTATCCCCGAGCTTTCAAATATCAGATGAGACAAGAATAAGCCGGTAGTTTTATAATAAAAAATTAACACCTACACTTTTTCATTTACAGAAATGTTATCAATATAAAAAACAGATTTCGCACGACTGAAATCTTGTCCCCCATCGACAGCAATTCTCAATTCAAAAGGCTCATCAAAATTTAAACTATGAGATTTCTTATCCGAAACGATTTTTCCTGATCCAAAATCCACTTCTACGGTGTATAAATGCCAATCATTATCACCCGTTATATTGACATTTTCACCACGACCGGCAATCGGTTTATTTCCTTTACCTTCTGCAAAACCGACAAAAGAGACATTCAGTATTACAGGTTTAGCTGACCGAGCATAAAACGACACCTTTATTTTTTTTCGACTTAATTGAAGACCTTTCTGAGCTACAAAATTTTTATAACGGGTATCGATCCTATCATTACAAACAAATCGTAGAGATTTATCTCCTTCATACGCAACATTTACAACAGGCATTATCGATGAATTCGGCAAATTATTTTTATACCATTCTCCATTCTCAACCCCTCCACGTTTGGTTTTTACCGTACCTTCTTCAAATCCGGCATTCATCAACTTATTTTCTTGTGCCCAAAGAGATGATAATCCCCCTAACAAAACAGCAATCAATAATAATTTATTTCTCATCACTTTTAGATTTTAAACTATAAGACTCCTTCCTAACGTATAACTCGATACACTTTATTCCCATTCATCTGCACCAAATACACCCCCTGTGGCAAATCAAATACCGAAGAAGAACCATCAACATATGCCGATTTTACCAAACTTCCTGTTGCTGTATAAAAAGAGACTTTCCCCTCAATACCGTTCACGACAATTCCCGAAGAACTACCATATATTTCACCAGAACAATTGTCGCTATAAGATTTTATACCGGAAGCATTTCCTGCAACAATACTCACATTATCCAATGCAACATAAGCATTTTTACCCGTCATATCTTGCGGACCGGCAATACCTATACGAAAGGTAAAAGGCTGAGTAAAATCCCATTCCGTTTCTTCTAAAACATCAGTTACAGTTCCGGCCATAACTTTACCGGAAGAGTAATCTAAAACTTTTGTGTATTTTCGCCATACATCATCAGCCGGAATAGTAAACACGCCATTTCCTAAATCAACTTTATTCGCACCTGCAGCATTTTTCCCTACCAATGCAAGATAAATATCCATTTCTGCATTTTTTCCCTTTGCCCAGAAAGTAAGTGTATAGACCTGTTTCTCTACTGCAGCAGCTATTTCATCTCTTCTATAATAAGTTTTGGCAGTAGTCAAAATATTTGAATTTCCATGAAGCCTCATAGTCTTACTTCCCCCATCTTCCAACGGCAAATCAGGACTATGATCTACTATTGCGGCATCACCTCTAACCATTTGAGAAGCGACTATCCAGCCATCCGAGTTTTCAAAATCTCCATTCGTAATTAAATTTTGGGCTTTAGAAATAACTCCAGCTAATAAAAAAACCGAAAGAAGCAGTAATCTGTTTTTCATAATCTAAAATATTTAAAGGTTAATATTATTTATCGGTCTATTCCGACAATACAAATATCAAGTACGAAAAACAGGAATTGGTTTACAGACATTTATAAGATGTATAAAAACGGAGTTATACCATTTTTTAAACATTTTATGGACAAATACCGCACATAAACAGATGTTATTTATCGGCTTTTCTCTTTTCCTTTATAAACTCGCTCGGAGTCATACCAAAGCGTTTTTTAAAACAAGTACCGAAATAACGAGATTCGGTAAAGCCTACTCGATCCGATATTTCACTTATATTCAAATCCGTATCGGTCAAAAGCTGTACAGCTCGTTTCAACTTTATTTCTAAAATAAACGTTTTCACAGAATGTCTGGTCAACAGTTTTATTTTTTTGTACAACAACGAACGGCTCATTGCCATATCTAAAACAAAATTTTCCACATCATATGACGGATCATCCATATTTTTCTCTATCAACGCTAATGCTCTTTGCAAAAAAATACTATCCGCAGATTCCACCGAAACGGGAGTCGGCACAGGTACCAATGTTTTTCCTGAAATCATTCGTTGGGTTTCAAGAGTTCGAATCAAATTCTGTATCTGCCGAATCAATAACGCTGAATCGAATGGCTTTTCTATATATAAGTCCGCCCCAGAGTCCATACCCTTCCATTTGTCTTTTTCAGATAAACGTGAGGATAAAATAATGATCGGTATATTTGATGTTGTAGGATTGGATTTCAATTGCCTACATAGTTCAAAACCATCGATTATAGGAATCATGATCTCTGTAAGTATCACAGAAATCCTCTCCCGCAAAGCTATCTCTAAAGCTCCCTTCCCGTCTTTCGCTGCAATAACCGAAAACTTCGAAGACAAAATATCCGTCAAATAACTCCTTAATACGGCATCCCTTTCGACAATTAATATCGAATATTTTTTCTTTTCTATCGTTTCCGATTCCTCCTTGTTTATTTGGGGACATAACCCGGACAATAAATGAGCCGTATAAGAAAAAGTATAAGAAGATAAATCGAAGTCTTCTGAATTTACGGACGACATTTGAGCGGACTCTACAGGAAAAACGATATTGAATTCAAGCTTTCTCTCCACATAAGTATAAAATATATTCCCCTGCAATAATGCCAGTAATTCTTTAACCAAAGACAAACCTAAACGAGATTCGGCATTTATCCCCGAAATAGTATTTCCTGCTTCTGAATAGAACCTATAAAACAAAGCGTTTGCTTCATCTAAAGATAACAATACTCCATTTCCTGAAATTCTTAAAGATATTTTTCTCTTGCTATCTAACGTAGAATAACCGCTTTGCTCCAAATGCCGGGTATCAGGCTCTTCCAAAGAAAAAGTCAAATCATTTCCGGAAGGGAGATAACGAACCAAATTAATAAATAAATTACCTATTATCTTTTCCCATATAAGCGGATCAAACAAAAAAGTTGCAGAAGCAAAAGCGGACTTAAATATTATAGAAATATTATATCCTGTCGCTACATTCTCATAATTAGAACACAGTTTTCGAAAAAAAGTGACAGAATCCCCCTTAAAACAGTTAATAATTAAAGAATTACCCTCAATCGTTTGTATATCCAACAACTGATCAAGCAAATTATTTACCCTTATAACCTGGGATTGCATTTGTCCCAACAGCTCTTCAGACTCTTTATTATCCCTCAAACCGGGACGTAAACGTATAATCAAATCATTAACCACACTCAAAGGCGCTCGTAGTTCATGAGATATATTCGTGAAAAAAGAGACTTTTTGCTCAGTTGTTTGTTCTATCCGCATCCGTTGTTCCTGTTCTTTCGACAACTGCAAAAGTAAATACCGGAAACGAGATGAATTGCGCCATAACCAATAAAACAGAAAAACCAAAACTGAGAAATAAGCAACAAATGCATACCAGGTAAACCATACAGGTGGATTCTTGATCACCACTACCGAAGTAACGGCATCATTCCATATCCCATTATTATTTGCGGCTTTCACTTCAAAAACATACCGGCCGGTAGATAATCCTGAAAAATAAGCCTTATACTCCCCTGGAGCCAATACCCTCCAATTGTCATCGAAACCTTTCAATCTACATGCAAACTGATTTCTGGACGGATAAAGGTAATTCGACGATGCAAAACTAAAAGCTATATTCGTATCAGAAGCATCCAACACAATTTTGTCGGTTACTGAGATATCTTGTTTTAACGGTGAATTTTTTTCTTTCGGCTCTACCTTAACATTATTAATATATAACCCCGTAAAATATACTGAAGCTTTATTCCGATTTACTTTTATTCGAGAAGGTTCAATCCACAAAAAACCATTTGTATGTCCGAATAACAAATCTCCTAAAGCCGTTTTATATTGGGCATTCGGATAAAAAGATCCGGAGACAAATGCATCAGGCAGATCAAACCGAACAAACTCTTTTGAAGACGTTACATAATGAAACATGCCTTTATCAGTTGTTAACCAAAGGTCATGAAACTCTGCATCTTCTAATATACTATATACAATATCGGCATCAAGTCCGTTTTTTCGATTATAATAAGTCACATTCCCTCGAGGACTGATAACTGTCACCCCATCGCCCCGCGTACCGATCCAAACATCTCCTGTAACAGTCTGACAAATTGTATATACATTATTACCACTTAACCGGCCCTTTTCAGAATACTTATCATAGCGCTTTACGATCTTTTGATTATTAGGATTAATCACGACAATACCTTGCTGTCCCGCTAACCATAATAATCCGTCTCTTGTCTTATATAAACTATAAAATTTCAATTTCTCATCAGGAAACAACGGGCGGGTCGTTCCAAGCCGTATATTGCAAGAAAACACTCCCCTCTCTTTATCTATCACTAAGACAATACTATCGTTAAGAACTTCAAAATCATAAACGTCCAAATTTCGGGAAGATTTTGAAGGGTCAGGCAATCGGTAACGAAACGCCTTACCCGTATGTGGATCTATTTCATTCAGCCCTCCCCTATATAACCCGGCATACAGTTTTCCATAAATAGGATGATAGTACAACTTTTTTATTAAATTACTTCCCGGACTATCCGACCTACTATTATGTTTATAGTAAGTAATACGTCCTGATTCCCTGTCCAACCGATTCAGACCGCCCCCCTCTGTTCCAATCCAAATATTATGATCTTGATCTTCGGCAAAACAACTGACAATATTATAACTTAACGGTATTTCGGTCGTCTGGGTGAAAAAACGATAATGAGAATCGGAATAATTAAAATATGCCAGTCCTCCTCCGTATGTGCCAGTCCAAACCTCTCCATCTTCATTAGTATATATAGTCCAAACAGAGTTATAGGGTAACGAATATAACTGATGTGGATCATTCTGTAAAAAAAAGTCATCTCCGCTTTGAAGATCCAGCAAAAAAAGACCGTTTTGTACTCCAATCCACATCACATTCTGACTATCTATATTCATATCCTTCGTATAAACAGAAGTTTTGCCATCATGAGATAAAGGATAATGTTGTACCAATACTCCCGACATATCATATTTAAATAATCCACTATGATCAGATAAAACATAAACAAAATCTCCATATCTCACAATTCTCTGAATCATATCTTTAACAAACAATTGAGAAAAAGGGACAAACCTCTGGGAATCGGTATCAAAGCGGAATATTCCACCGGCAATACCACCTGCCCAAAATTCATTATTAAAAACATACAGGCAACTGCCTTTTTCCCGTTCCATACCGGAAACTTTCATTAGTTCACCAGTTGCAGGATCAAACACGAAAGGTTGCTCATTATATAATAGCCAAATTTTATGATCAGAAGATTCGCATGGGAATGCAACATTTCCTTTAAACAAATTCTTAAAACAAAGCTGGTCAGCAGACATCCGAAACAGACCACCATATCTACTGGATAAATACAAATTACCGCAATAATCAGGGATAATACGATTAAACATCATCCGGTCGGCATTCTCCGGTTTATCCACTTTACGAATAAACGACACAAAAGAATATCCATCAAAACTCATAACATCATCTTCTGTTGTTATCCACATTTTCCCCTGACGGTCTCTCGTTATAGACGTAACAGCTTGATGTGTATTGATAGATACAGGAAACGTATGAAACAAATACCGAGATTTGTCTAAAATAGAATAAGCTTCTCCAAAACCGATAATAAAGAATACACTAAAAATCAAATATACTTGAGAGATTTTCATAGACCTATTATAAGCACATGGTATTAATCAGCGACTGATGACGAATTCAACTTTCACAAAGATAAAAAAAATTGTAATCCAACAAAATACACAATAATATATTAACCATACCAAAAGAAGTTTTTCCATAATACGATTTTTTCTTTTACATTTACTGAATAAACATTTTACCGACACGATTATGATGACACTTCTATCTTGTGCCAAAACAATGTGTGACACGACCGGAATAAAAGCTCCGGCTCTTACTACTCCGAAATTCGGAAAAGAGGCTTCGGATATTATCCTGCAACTAACCGAATATTCTCCCGATGAGCTAAAAAGGATGTTACATACTACTTCCCGATTGGCTATGGAAAACTATGAACGATACAGACTCTTCCACTCCGAAGAGACACCGACATTGCAGGCTCTGCTTGCATATACGGGAATCGTATTCAAAAATATCAATCCGGGGGACTTTACTCGTGAAGAATTTTTATATGCACAAGAACATTTACGAATCACGTCTTTTTGTTACGGATTATTACGCCCGTTAGATGGCATCAAACCATATCGATTAGAAGGAAATGTCTCATTACCCGAAACCGGAACAGACTCCATGTTCGAATACTGGAAATCCCGACTAACACAACCGCTTTTATCGGAAATAAGAAAAAACGGGAATATTTTGTTCAATCTGGCAAGTAGCGAAATGAAACAATTATTCGATTGGAAAAAAATAGAATCTTCCGTTACCATTATTACTCCGCAATTTAAAGTCTGGAAAAACGGGAAACAGACGACTGTCGTCATTTACACAAAAATGGCTCGCGGTGCGATGACACGTTTCATAATCAAAAATAAAATCGAAAAACCTGAAGACCTGAAAGCTTTTTCATGGGAAGGTTTTTCTTTCAATAAGAATCTTTCAGACAAAACAAATTTTATCTTCACTCAAGAATAACGAATGAAAACAGAAAAAGAAAAAATGTTAGCGGGAGAATTATACACTCCTTACGACTCCGAATTACAACAAATGCATCAACAAGCATTAGCTTTAGTCGAACAATACAATAAAGAATCCTTTGTCAATTGTCTCGAAGAAAACCCTCTATTAGGTAAATTACTACCCAATGCGCATCCTACATTGCGAATACAGCCCCCCTTTCTTTGTGATTTCGGTTTTTTAATATATGGAGGAGAAAACGGCTTCATCAATTACGGATGCACAATCTTAGACACTGCCCCCATCACTTTAGGTAAAAATATACTGATAGGTCCGAATGTCCAGATCTATGCACCGATTCATCCATACGACTACACAACACGAGCTACCGGAGTAGAACACGGAGAAGCGATCACGATCGGAGATGATTGCTGGATCGGAGGAGGTGTCGTAATTTGCCCGGGAGTAACGATCGGTAACCGGTGCATTATCGGAGCAGGAAGTGTTGTAGTCAAAGATATTCCCGATGACTCTTTTGCCGCAGGCAACCCTGCAACAGTAAAAAAGCGTCTCGACTTGTAACTCTGTCAATAAGATTAGGATATATACAGTTTATAACTGCAAGAAGAACAAAATATAAGCCATTTGCATTATATTTGCAATAATTATAAGAATATTGTCAATGAAAGAATTTATCCTGACTAAACAAGAATCTGAACGCACGGTCTTAGTTGGTATTATCACCCAAACTCAAAACGAAACAAAAGCAAACGAGTATCTGGACGAGTTAGCGTTCTTGGCAGAAACAGCGGGAGCAGAACCGGTCAAGAAATTTTTACAACGGTTAGAATATCCAAATCCCGTAACATTTGTCGGAGCCGGGAAATTACAGGAAATCAAAGATTATGTTGAAGAAAACGAAATAGGTCTCGTTATTTTCGACGATGATCTTTCTCCGAAGCAATTAAAAAACATAGAAAAAGAACTGCAAGTAAAAATATTAGACCGCACCAGTCTTATCCTCGATATTTTTGCAAAAAGAGCGCAAACCGCCAATGCAAAAAGTCAAGTAGAACTGGCACAGTACCAATATCTTCTTCCCCGATTGACCCGGTTATGGACTCACTTGGAACGACAACGAGGAGGTATCGGAATGCGCGGTCCGGGTGAAACCCAAATTGAAACCGACCGCCGAATCATTTTGGATAAAATTTCCCGGTTGAAAGCAGAACTGAAGCAAATAGACAAGCAAAAAGAAATGCAGCGAAAAAACAGAGGGAAGATGGTGCGTGTCGCACTGGTCGGATACACAAACGTCGGGAAATCTACTCTGATGAACTTACTCAGTAAATCGGAAGTTTTCGCTGAAAACAAGCTTTTTGCGACTTTAGACACGACCGTACGAAAAGTCATTATCGACAATCTGCCTTTTTTGTTGACCGATACAGTAGGTTTTATCCGGAAACTTCCGACTCATTTGGTCGAATCTTTCAAATCTACATTAGACGAAGTGCGGGATGCCGACTTATTAGTACATGTCGTTGATATTTCCCATCCATCTTTCGAAGAACAGATAGAAATCGTGAATCAGACGCTGCACGAAGTTTGCAATTCTTCCGATAAACCGATGATAATCGTATTCAACAAAATCGATGCATTTTCGTATGTAGAAAAAGATCCGGATGACCTATCGCCTAAAACGAAAAAGAATATCTCGTTAGACGAGCTGAAAGAAACTTGGATGGCCAGAATGAATGAAAACTGTATTTTCATATCGGCAAAAGAAAAAAACAATATCGAAGAACTAAAAAAACTATTATACGAACGTGTTAAAGAGATACACGTGACCCGTTTCCCCTATAACGATTTCCTTTTTCAAAAATATGATGAAGAGGAAAACATATAGGCTCTGAAAAAGGAGCAAACTTTAAAATACAACTAATACATCACTACACAATGGGAGCTTACAGAGGATTAACGATTACAGAAATCGAGCAATTAAAACAGCAGAACTGCATGGCAGATGATTGGTCGGCAATATCCGTAACAAAGGACTTTATTCCCGATCATATATGTCATACCCGTTTTTCGGGTCAAATAAAATTAGGTGCTTTCAAAAAAGAGTTCATGTTAGATGGAGGATTAAAAAAACATTCCGGATTGCGCCACGTGACTTTACATAACTGCGAAATCGGAGACGATGTATTAATCGAAAACGTACCTAATTATATCGCCAATTACCGAATCGGGAATGACAGTTTCATCCAAAATGTAAATATTCTGGTAGTTGACGGTAAAAGCAAATTCGGAAACGGAACAGAGGTTTCTGTACTTAACGAAACAGGCGGACGGGAAGTTCCCATTTATGATAAACTATCGGCTCATCTGGCTTATATCATAGCTTTATATCGTCATCGCCCCCTCTTAATAGAGAAGTTAAAAAAAATGATCGACACGTATGCCGAAAATCACGCCTCAGAAACAGGAACTATCGGAGACCATGTAACTATCATAAATACCGGAACAATTAAAAATGTCCGTATCGGAAGTTATTGTACCATCGACGGAACTTCACGACTGGAAAACGGATCTATCAACAGTAACGAACACGATCCCGTCGTGATCGGGCATAATGTAATGGCAGAAGATTTCATTATCAGTTCAGGTGCACATGTCAGCGATGGTGTTGTCATGATGCGTTGTTTTATCGGACAAGCTTGTCATCTTTCTCACCTTTTCTCTGCACACGATTCTTTATTCTTCTGTAATTGTCAAGGAGAAAACGGAGAAGCCTGCGCGATCTTCGCCGGGCCTTATACCGTATCGATGCACAAATCGAGTCTTTTAATCGCCGGCATGTTTTCTTTCTTGAATGCAGGAAGCGGTTCTAACCAAAGTAACCATATGTATAAACTCGGACCTATTCACCAAGGCATCGTAGAAAGAGGGTCTAAAACGACAAGTGATTCTTATGTTCTTTGGCCTGCTAAAATAGGAGCTTTTTCTCTTGTCATGGGTCGGCATGTGCGACATCCGGACACGTCTAAACTTCCTTTTTCTTATCTTATCGAGAAAGGTTCTGAATCATATCTCGTACCGGGAGTAAACCTGAAAAGTGTAGGAACTATTCGGGATGCGCTAAAATGGCCGAAACGAGATAATCGGAAAGACCCGGAACACCTCGACATGGTGAATTTTAATCTACTAAGTCCCTACACGATACAGAAAATGCTGACAGCCATAGACGTTTTGCGCCATTTACAGGAAAGTTCGGGAGAAACATCCGAAGTGTATTCCTATCAAAGCGCTTGTATCAAAAACACATCTTTAGTCAAGGGTATTAACTTATACTCCAAAGCTATCAACAAATTTTTAGGGAACTCTATAATCAAACGTTTAGAAAACATCCGGTTCAAAAGCGATGAAGAAATAAGAGAGCGATTACGTCCCGACAATAACATAGGGACAGGAGATTGGCTGGATCTTTCGGGCTTGATAGCTCCCAAATCGGAAATAGACCGCCTCATCAACCAAATAGAATCAGAAGAAATAAAAACGCTCGAACCGATACAGCAAACATTTATAAGTCTGCATAAACGCTACTATGATTTAGAATGGGCATGGGCATATGAAGTAATGCAATCATGGTATCACCGTTCTATCGACCAAATAACGGCACAAGATATTACGGAAATCGTCAATATATGGAAAGATGCCGTTGTAAGCCTCGACGAGATGTTATATGCCGATGCGAAAAAAGAATTCTCAATGACTGCAAAAACCGGATTCGGAATAGACGGAAACACTCAACAAAAAAATGTCGATTTCGAACAGGTCAGAGGAGCTTTTGAGAATAATCCTTTTGTAAAAACCGTAAACGAACATATTAAAGCAAAAACAGAATTGGGGAACGAACTGATCGATCGTATCGCCCATTTAATAAATTAGCATCAACTTTTTAATGGAAAAGAAATATTGTTTTGAATTGGAAATGAAAGTGCGTGACTACGAGTGCGACATGCAAGGTATAGTCAACAACGCAAACTACCAGCACTATTTGGAACATGCACGGCATGAATTTCTGCAAAGTACGGGAACAGCTTTTGTCGATATGAGGGAACAAGGTATAGAACCGGTAGTTTGCCGTATAGAAATAGACTACAAAACCTCACTTAAAAGTCAAGACTGGTTTATTTGTAAGCTATTTTTACGGAAAGAAGGTGCTAAATTTGTCTTTTATCAGGATATTTTTCGCCGATCAGACGGCAAACTCTGTATCAAAAGTAGAGTGGAAACTGTCTGTATCGTAAACGGACGTATCAGCCGGGGAGAAGAATTGGAAAAACTATTCAAGGAATATCTTTAACCTCTTTATTGTTATGGCACTGTGCGAAGAAACAATATATCAGATCGCATTGACTCGTATTAAGGGCATGAATTTGTTACTCGCAAAAACATTACTGGATACAATAGGCAGTGCTTCAGAGATATTTAAGGAAAAAGGGCAAAACTTGCAGAATATATGTAAACTGCAAACACCTGTCTTTAGTGACGAGTCAATAAAAACAGCCCTTGAAACAGCCAAAAGAGAGATAGATTTTATTGAAAAAAATCATATTATCCCGCTATTCTTCTCCGACCCTGAATATCCGGCCCGTTTGAATGAGTGTATCGATGCTCCGATATTATTATATTATAGAGGTACAGCAAACCTGAATTCCTCTAAAATAATAAGTATTGTAGGTACTCGTCATGCGACTAATTACGGACGAGACTTTTGTAAAACCCTCTTACAAGAATTGTCCAGATGGTTTCCTGACCTAATAATAGTAAGCGGGTTAGCTTACGGAATAGATATATGCGCACATCGAGAAGCTCTAAATAATAAGCTTCAAACTATTGGCATTTTAGCTCACGGAATGAATACTTTATACCCGGCTACACATAGAAAGACTGCTGCAGAAATGCTTTCTTGCGGAGGATTATTGACTGAATATTCATCTCAACATCCGACACATAAAGGGAATTTTGTAGCCCGCAACCGAATAGTTGCCGGAATGTCGGATGCAACACTGATTATAGAATCAGCAGAAAAGGGTGGTTCTTTAATTACTGCCGGAATTGCAGAAAGCTATCATCGGGATGTATTCGCTCTGCCCGGAAACATACAAAATGAATATTCTAAAGGCTGCAATCAATTAATAAGAAACAACCGGGCAGCCTTAGTAACTTCGGCTCGGGATATCGCCGATGCCATGTGTTGGGACATTCCGGATAAAGAACCGAAACAAATATCTCTTTTTCCGGAGCTGAACGAAACCGAAACATTATTGATGGAAATATTGGAGGAAAAAGGAGAATGCCATATAAATCAATTGACAATTATCGGCAACCTTCCTGCATCTCAAGTATTGGCAACTCTTCTCGAACTCGAATTCAAAGGTCTTGTCCGTCCATATCCCGGAGGGTTATACCGAAAATCATAATTCCCGGTTATTTATCTCACGAATAGACCGATTAATCCTGACTATACGGGTTGCCATCTCCTCCATTCTGTTCAGTTCATGCGATACCAAAATAACAGTTGTCGTTTTATTTATTTCACGAAAGATTTCATACATCCGTTCCTCAAATTCCTGATCGACATAAGATGACGGTTCATCTAACAAGAGAATTTCAGGACGTGAAACAAGAGCTCTGGCAAGCAAGGCTCGCTGCATTTGTCCTCCGGAAAGTTTTCCGATAGGTCTTTCCGCAAATCTCTCAAGCCCAACAAGAGACAACGCCTCTTCTACCCGCAACCTCTGCTCTGGAGTAAACGGTTTCAAAAAACGCTTTTCTCCCATCAAACCCGAAAAAATAACTTCCGAAACAGTAAGAGGAAAACGCGAATCTATTGCATTCTTTTGTGGTAAATATCCCATATTCAAATACGGGACTTCCAATCCGTTTCGATAAAATGAAACTGTTCCCGACAAAGGCGGCAGCAATCCAAGAATAATCCGCAACAATGTCGTCTTTCCTCCCCCGTTAGGACCGGTAATTGCCAAAAAATCCTTGTCATAAACGGTAAGATCGATATTTTCAAGAACCGGAGTACGATCATATTGCAACGAAACCCCGGCAACCTCGATTCGTTTATCCCTAATCAAAAGCATCTGCGATATGAATTAATTCTTCTCCCCACTCATAATTCAAAGGATCGATCTGAACAACCGTCCCTTTCAACTCCTCTGCAAATGTAAGAGCTTGTTTAATATTAAACTCTTTCTGAATAAATACGATATGAACATTATTTTCACGTGCTATATCAACTGCCCTCTTCATATAGAAAGCCGAAGGTCCTTTTCCGTTCAACTCTACACTTAGTTGACGTAGACCATAATCATGCGCCAAATAGCTAAGCGACGGATGATAGATTGCAAACATTTCCCCTTTATGAGGAGCAAGCTTATGAGTCAACAACGTATCTATCCGGTTTATCTCCTCTACAAGTTTTTCATAATTTCGGGTATAATACTCCTTCCCGTCAGAATCAATATCGACAAATGCATCATACATATTCTTTACAATAATACGGGCTCTTTTGGGAGAACTCCATATATGAGGATCAATATTCTCCATGTGCAAAGCATTCGGTTCTTCATGACACTCATGAGTACCGGTCAGCAATGACACACCTTCAGAAGTATCATAAATCTTCATTTCAGGATTGTTCTTTGCCAATTTATCAAGCCAAGCCACTTCAAAACCGATATAACCGATTTTCAGATAGGCAACACTTTTTCCTACACGAACCAAATGGGAAGGAGAAGGATCATAAGCTTCCGGATTACTGCCATTAGGCACAATACAATTAATATCAAACCTGTCTCCGGCAATTTTTTCCGCAAAATATTTTTGAGGCTGTATGGTTACGGTCACTATCCTCTTTTGCTCTGGCTGACGAATGCAAGAACATACAAGCAAAAAACAAGAAAAAAGAGCAACCATCCATATAGGACGAAATAGTTTCATTTTATTTCCTTTGTGTTACAAATCTTTGCTAAATGCAAAAATTCAAACAAATATAAGACAAAAGGCTAAATAAATCTAAAATTCAGATGCCTTTAATATTTTAAACTAACGATTTTAACACATCGTATCTTATTAAAAACAACAAAAGAATAACGAAAAAATATCGTTATTTATTATTAGAATACGTAAGTTTGTGAATCATTTATATTTATATGAAAAATATTATCAACCGGCTCAGCGACCAAATCGAAAAAGATGTCATATCGATATACCGACATCTGCACCAATATCCGGAGCTCTCTTTTCAAGAAAAAGAAACATCTTTTTTTATTGAGGAAATATTAAAAAAAGAAGGTATTCCTCACAGCAGCCGAATAGGCGGCTATGGAATTTTGGCCAGAATAGAGGGAGAAAAAGAAGGCACACATATTATCGGACTCCGTGCAGATATGGACGCTCTACCGATAGAAGAAAAAAATCAAATCGAATATCGGTCAAAGATCCCTCATGTAATGCACGCCTGCGGGCATGATGCCCATACGGCTTGCTTATTAGGTAGCGCACTTGTAATGAACAAATTAAAAAAAGAATTCGGCGGAACATTGTTACTCATCTTCCAACCGGGAGAAGAACGCCATCCGGGTGGGGCACGTTTAATGCTCCGAGATGGTCTTTTCGACAATATCCGCCCGGAATGTATGATGGCTCTACATACCCATACCGAAATACCTTGTGGAACAGTAGCATTCGGTGAAGGATGCGTAATGGCCTCAGCAGATGAAATTCATATCACAATAAAGGGAAAAGGAGGACACGGGGCAATGCCTCATTTGCTGAACGACACCGTACTGGCGGCAGCTCAAGTCGTAATATCTTTACAACAAATCATTAGCCGCAGACGAAACCCCTTTATTCCGGCAACTTTGTCTATCGGTCGTTTCATTGCTGACGGAGCGACGAACATCATTCCTCAGGAAGTACAAATATCCGGAACTTTAAGGTGTATGGAGGAAGACGAAAGAAAAAAACTAAGACCTCTCATTCTGCAAACAATCAAACAAACAGCCGAAAGCTACGGATGTACTTGCAAAATAGACATGAAAGACGGTTATCCCGCACTCATAAATGACGCAAGCATTACAAAAGAAGCTCGCAACTACGCAATAGAATTATTAGGAGAAGAACACGTGATCCCGTTAGAAAAACGAATGACCTCTGAAGATTTCGCATTTTACTCACATGCCATACCCTCCACATTTTTCAGATTGGGAATAAAAGGCTCTGCTAATCCTGAATGTCAAGGCCAGCATACTCCGTATTTCCTAATTGATGAAGCAGCTTTAAAAACCGGAGTAAAAATATTATCCTGGTTAGCATACCGCTTTTTAAATAAACCATAAACAAATATCATTTTTCGGATACAAATAAAAATGAATTTAGTTATAATCAGAATATCAAAATATTATGAAAAGAAAATTATAAGATTGATTTTCAAAAATAAATTCGTTTTTCTTTCATTTTTATTTGAAAATGTAATCTATTTTCCATACATTTGTATAAAATTGCATTTAAATCAATTAAAGTACATATATAAATGGGACACCACCAATTAGATAGTTTAGATTATAAAATCTTAAAACTAATCGCATCCAATGCCCGCATTCCGTTTCTGGAAGTAGCTCGTGAATGTAATGTATCCGGAGCAGCAATTCATCAACGGGTACAGAAATTGACAAATTTGGGGATCATTAAAGGATCGGAATACACGATCGACTCTAACAAAATCGGGTTCGAAACATGTGCTTATATAGGCCTTTACCTTCAAAATCCCGGACAATTCAAAGAAGTTCTGGAAAAACTCCAGCAAATCCCCGAAGTCGTAGAATGCCATTATACGACAGGACAATATGATATGTTTATCAAATTGTATGCTCGTAACAATAGCCATCTGTTAAAAATAATCCACACAAAATTACAGCCTTTAGGTTTAGCCAGAACCGAATCGCTGATCTCTTTCAAAGAGGCCTTCAAACGGCAATTACCGATTGAAGATCTGGAAGATGAGTCAGAAGACTAACTAAATAACGATAAAAAATCACATAAATCCGCTATACCTATGGAAAAAGGCATAGCGGATTTTTTTAATCAATGTTTCACCATGAACAATTGGAAAGAACTAGAAGCAAAAGCAATAGAATGGGCTAAAACGATGGGAGAAATTCAACTTTCATATTTCAGGAAAAGTCAACTGTCGATAAAAACCAAATCGAATATTTTCGACATAGTAACTGCCGCAGACAAAGCCTGTGAACAATATTTCCAAGATCAGCTTACCATTCATTATCCAGATCACGATATGTTAGGAGAAGAAACCGGAATACATGAAAAAGGCAGTGATTATTGTTGGGTTATCGACCCTTTAGACGGAACTACGAATTTTAGCCAAGGATTACCTATCTTTTGTGTATCGATAGGACTGCAATATAAAAAAGAGACAATTATCGGGGTTGTTTATGCTCCCTATTTAAACGAACTCTATACTACAATAAAAGGTGAAGGGGCTTATAGAAACGGACAAAAATTAAAAGTCTCCGATAAAACAGAATTATCACGATCTGTCATTGCGACAGGTTTTCCATACGATCATGGGACTAACCCGGATAACAATTCAGCCAATATAGTCCATATCTTACCCAAAGTAAGAGGGATCAGGCGTATGGGCTCTGCTGCATATGATTTATGTTGCGTAGCAGCCGGAAATTTAGATGGTTATTGGGAATTAAATCTGAATTTATGGGATGTTTGCGCCGGCATTTTACTGGTAGAAGAAGCCCAAGGCAAAGTAATTTCATTCCGGAATAACAGAGGCATTTCAATCATTGCCGGAAATTCGGACATTACATTATTACTAAAAGAAAATATCAGATAAAAATGACAGATTATCGGCTTAAAATAAGGTTGAATGATTCTTAATGCAAATTTAAGTACAATTTTATCCGATCGTTAATCCTGTGGGATTTACTTTGTAAACAGCTTCTATCAAAAGCTGTTTTTTTATTTCAAGAACAACTGAAAATCTGAAATAAAGAAAAGGGTTTCCAATACATTACATATATCAAAAAACCACATAATCTTATGAAAACACTTTATTATCATCAACCGCACACTCTCCTTAACAGAGCATTGCGCCTACTCCAAACTATCATTCAAAGAAAAGGGATACTTAACTTGTTTACAACCTTGACCATATTGCTATTGCCTCTGTCTGTTCAAGGACAAACATCAAATAAGATACTGATCAACTCCGGATGGGAAATGCAAGACGCAGCCATAATTTCCAAAGAGGGTATGAAAGACGGATGGGAAATGGAAAACGCTGCCAAAGTTCCACAAGAGGGGAAAGTAATATCTACAACAAAATATAAACCTTCAGGCTGGTATAAAGCAACAGTCCCTGGAACGGTTCTTACGACCTTAGTAAATAATGGTGTTTATCCCGAACCGCTATACGGAGAGAACAATCGACCCGAAGTAATACCCGAATATCTTTGTCACACAGACTGGTGGTATAGAAATGAAGTTATGATTCCCGACTCATATAAAAATAAAACGATATGGCTCAATTTCGACGGAATTAACTACTCTGCCGATATTTGGGTAAATGGACATCGGGTAGGTCCAATTAAAGGAGCATTCATACGAGGCAATTTCGATATTACGTCATTCGTTAAACCCGGGCAAACAGCAATTATTGCCGTACGCATTTCTCCTCAACCGAATACAGGAGTTCCTTTCGAACATATTATGGGTACGGTCGGAGGTCCGTGCGGAGGTGTAGGACGCCTTGACGGACCTACCTTCGGATGTTCCAACGGGTGGGACTGGTTGTCCGGAATCCGTGATCGGAATAGCGGAATATGGCAAGATGTCTTTCTTTCGGCAACAGGTCACGTATTAATGAAAGATCCATTAATTACATCAGACCTACCGTTACCTCGTACCGATATAGCTTCCGTAACCGTGCAAACAACAGTACAAAATACGACCGGAAACGTACAGAAAGGAATAATCAAAGGTAGTTTTGACAGCATAAAGTTCGAAAAAACAATAGAAATCGCACCCTGGCGATCTCTGACATTCACATTCGATCCTAAAGACTTTGCTCAACTAAATATAAAAAATCCGAAACTTTGGTGGCCGAATGGATTGGGAGAACAAAATCTTTACTCCATGCACCTGTCTTTTGAAATAGATGGAAAAATTTCCGATGAAAAAGAAGTAACATTCGGTATCCGAGAAATATCATACGATATTCCCGGAAGCGATAATCTGGGTCTTACGGTGAACGGAGTACGCATATTTTGTAAAGGAGGCAACTGGGGATTGGATGAAGCCCTAAAACGAATCGATCCCAAACGGTTAGAAGCTCAAATACGCATGCACAAAGATGCCAATTTCAACATGATACGTCTATGGGGAGGACAAGCAGCGAGTAAAATCCTCTATGACCTTTGCGATAAATACGGTATAATGATTTGGGACGAATTCTGGCAATTCAATGCAGCAGATCCTCTCGACCAAGACCTTTATATGGCAAATGTCCGCGATAAAATATTAAATTTCCGCAATCATCCGTCACTGGTTATATGGTGTGCACGCAACGAAGCATATCCCCCTAAATATCTGGATGATGCTGTACGATACGCACTTGCCGAACTCGATCCCTTGCGCCATTATCAATCCAATTCCGGAGGTGGAGGCGGATGCAATTCTGGCGGTCCGTATGAATGGCAAACTCCGGTAGATTATTACCGTTTTTCCGAAAGTAAAAAATTCAACAAAAAAGAGACTTTCAAAACAGAGATCGGCCCTCAATCGATACCGACATTGGAATCTATTCAAGGCATGATGCCGGAAAAAGATTGGACAAGTATTACCGATGCATGGGCAGAACATAATTTCATTTCAGGAGGTGGACGCAACTTAATGAAGATAATGACAAAACGTTATGGAAAAGTTGTCAATATAGCTGATTTTGTCCGTAAATCACAAATGATGAATTATGAAGGTTTCCGTGCTTTATACGAAGGACGAATAGGCAAAATGTTTTCCCCGACACAAGGGATATTACTATGGATGAGTGTTCCCGCCCAACCGAGTTTCGTGTGGCAAATGTTCCACTATGATCTAGAACCGAACGCCTCTCTCTTCGCTTTACAAAAAGCCTGTGAACAAATACACATTCAATTCAACGAAACAGAGAATGGTATAATACAGGTAATTAATCACAAACCGAAAGCATTAAACAAAGCTCATGCAAAAATTATGATTTACAATATCGACGGGTCTGTTGCTGCCCAAAAGAACCATGAGGTAAACACTGCTGCCTGTTCGGTAAACAAAATAAGCGACATTAAATGGCCTTCGGCCTTAACTCCGGTGCATTTTATAAAACTCGAACTTCGAGACTCTGACGGAAAGCTGATTTCAGACAACTTTTACTGGCGGGGGATCTCTTCAAAACCAAACGATCTCACGGCTCTTGAATCGATGCCTGTGGTAAAACTTGCAACGAAAGCCTCTACCCGTACAAAAGGCGAAAAAGTATTCATTGACGTTACTTTACGCAACCCGAGTAAAAAGATCGCTTTAATGACACACTTGCAATTGCATCGAGGGAAAACCGGAGAACGTGTACTTCCGGTATATTACAGCGACAATTATATTTCATTAGCCCCGAAAGAAGAGAAAAAAATAACAATCGAAGCTGATGCTGACAATCTCAAAGGTGAAAAACCTCTTGTCCTGGTTGACGGATGGAACATCAAAGTATCCCCATCGACCTATATAGCCCCGAATAAAAATGCAGAAGTAAATAGTTGGCCTAAATCAGAGTTTACATTCATCGCTCCGAAAATAGAACCGTCCGATGAAATCCGTATCAATTGTGCCGGATATAACAGAGACGGATTTTCCAAAGATCCGGGCTTTCTTGAAGGAGCTTTAGGATATTGTACTGAAGACGTCGACGTAAGTGCACCTATGTCAGGACCTGAAGCAATATATAAGACGGTTCGTTGGGGATCTTGCTCCTATCCGAATTTGATGAAGAATCCAAACGGAATTTACACGGTCAGATTGCACTTTGCAGAGTTGGATAAAAACACACCTCCGGGAAAACGACGTTTCAACGTATTGATCAACGGTAAAATCGTATTGGAAAACTTAGATGTTATTAATGAAGCCGGAAGTAAATTTAAAGCTCTTGTCAAAGAAATTAAAGGAATTGCTCCCGATAAAGATCAAAGAATCACAATTGAATTGAAAGATATAAGATCAGGAGCTCCACAAATTTGCGGTTACGAAATATTCCCTGAATAAAAAATTTCAGTAATTGAGTGTTTAATTTTGCACAGATAATTTTTGAGAATAGTTTTCAAAGGCATCCCTTTGTCCCGGTAAAAGCGCAGCGTAGACATGCAGGAACGAGTGAATACACCGAAAAAAACTAAAAAATCCGTATATAGAACTTTTACTGGTCTCTAAAAACAAACAGGCTGCTTTGTAAGAATAAAGCAACCTGTTTCACGTCCTATAATCATCATCTTTCTTATTTTCTTAATCACACACCCTATTGAAACTCCTCTCAAGAGGAAAACGTTCTAAAAATACAGCAACACGTAAATTTTATATTTTCTAAGAAAGACAAAAGGATATACAAAAAAAATAAATTAAATAGGCAAAACTAATCTCTAAATCTGTATTTTTGCAAAATATCGAAACAGCATAATTAAACATAACATATAAATGGGAAAAGAAAAAATAATATTGACCGCAGATCGCCCGACCGGGAAATTACACATCGGACATTATGTAGGGTCGTTGAAAAGAAGAGTAGAGCTGCAAAATTCAAACTTATACGACAAAATATTTATCATGATTGCCGACGCTCAGGCTCTTACCGATAATGCAGAAAACCCTGAAAAAGTCCGTCAAAATATAATAGAGGTAGCTTTAGATTACTTAGCATGCGGAATCGATCCGACAAAATCGACCATATTCATTCAATCCCAAATACCGGAACTTTGCGAACTGGCTTTTTACTACATGAATCTGGTAACGGTTTCCCGACTGCAAAGAAATCCTACTGTAAAAACAGAAATACAGATGCGAAATTTTGCCACCTCAATTCCTGTAGGATTTTTCACTTATCCGATCAGCCAAGCATCTGATATTACAGCTTTCAAAGCGACAACAGTTCCTGTCGGAGAAGACCAAGAACCGATGTTGGAACAAACAAGAGAAATAGTCCGGAAGTTCAATGCCGTTTATGGAGAAACCTTGATCGAACCGGAAATTTTATTACCGGATAACTCTGCCTGTCTGAGACTTCCGGGAACAGACGGGAAAGCCAAAATGAGCAAATCACTGAACAATTGCATATACTTGTCGGAATCTGCGGACGATTTACAGAAAAAAATAATGGGTATGTTTACCGATCCCGGACATTTACGTGTACAAGATCCGGGAAAGATTGAGGGTAATACGGTATTTACTTATCTCGATGCATTCTGCAAACCCGAACATTTTGAGAAATACCTGCCAGACTATCCTAACCTCGATGAATTAAAAGCTCATTATCAAAGAGGAGGATTGGGTGATGTTAAAGTTAAAAGATTTTTGAATGCAATCATGCAGGAAGAATTAGAACCGATACGTTCAAGAAGAAAAGAGTTTGAAAAAGATATTCCTGCAATTTATAATATATTGAAAAAAGGAAGTGAAGTGGCAAGAGAAGCGGCTGCCGATACACTTTCTGATGTACGCAAAGCGATGAAGATCAACTATTTCGATGATGATGAATTAATTGCAGAACAATCGAAAAAATTCGGACAAAAATAGCCCGATTATTTATTACATAATAACCTCAAAAAAATTACAACCCTCGAAAGTTTTTATTTCCAATTTTCGAGGGTTATTTATGCCTTCAAACTGACGTTTTCACTCATCTAAATATGTCTATAATATAGTTAAGTTAACCTCATTATACCATAAAATCATGAATACGCATTTTTTTAAAGGACTTTTTACATCTTTGCTTTTATCTCTCAATTTTGTAATTTATGCATCAAACTCAAACATAGAATGGATGAATGGATACATAATTACACACAGTAACGACACTATACATGGAATACTCGGCTATAGAAATGGAAATGGAGATTGGAGAGAATGTTTATTTAAAAATAGTCCACAATCGGAAATCATAACCTACATACCTGAAGAAATTATCTCTTACGGTTATGAAAAAGGGCTGACATACGTATCAAAAGAAATAGATATTCCTCATTTCAAAAAATATGTTTTTATAGAAACATTATTGACCGGAAATATAAATTTATACTATTTGAAGATAGGAGTCTGCCCTGAATATCCTGACGGAAAATCTTCTTTTATAGCAGAAGCTCCTTCAGGAAAAATGATTGAACTAAAAGAGGACAAAAATCTAAAGACCGAAAATATTACACGACAACAAAACAGAGCAAAATTAAATTTTCTTTTTACTGAATATCCAGAACTTAAGTCACAAATCGATAATATCAGAATTGATAGAAAAAGCCTGATCAAACTATTCAGTAATTTTCATAAAATTATATGCGCCGACTTCTCCTGTGTATCATATAAAGAAAAAAATTCTCCTCGAAGATGGTGGATCACTCCTCAAGCAGGGGCTGTAATAAATCATTATAACGATCTCAACGGTTGGCATCCGGGATTTGCCATCGGCTCATTTGTAACGACAAATTTAAGTAAATTCTCCGATCGTTTTGTTTTCAATATCGGATTGGAACTAAACACATCTCCTGATTATTTATATTGGACAGAATTCCCTTCAAGCAAAAAAGGATGGTCCTATACCCTCACAAACTACTATACAATAGAAAGTCGTGTAATGAATGGAACTGCCAGGCCATTTTTTGAAATCGGAGTACATCACGGATACTTCATTGCACAACAATACAAAGCAAAGAACGCAATCAACGTTTATAACTGGGGAATTATAGCCGGCATAGGAATGTACTTACATTTGAAAAAATGTGAACTGCCTATCCGAATCCGGTACTGCTATGGGAACAAAGTAGATATGGCAACTTTGACAATAGGCTATACATTCAAGCTAAAATAGAATGTTCCTATTCTCCCAAGTTTTATTCGGGTCAGGACTGAGAAAGGCTTCTCATTTTACAAAGAGGCTATCTGACGAATAAAAACGAAAAAACAGGCCAAAAGAAATTTTTATTCACGCAGTTGTTTGAAAAATAGCTACACAAAATTTAAATAGGTACTAAGAAAAAGTACCTATTTCTTTTTATTTATAATTATTCTAAATAACTTTGTGAAATAAAAATTTAAAGTTATGGGACATTATCATGACCACAGCCATCATACTCCCCATATAGAAAATATAAACCGAGCATTTATATGGGGAATCGGGCTAAACCTTGCATTTGTTATTGTAGAAGCCGGCGCAGGACTATACTTGAATTCTCTTGCGTTATTATCTGATGCAGGGCACAACTTAAGCGATGTAGTCAGTCTCATATTGGCATTATTTGCTTTTCGCCTTATGAAGGTAAAGGCTTCGGTAAACTATACATACGGATATAAAAAAAGTACAATTTTGGTATCTTTGTTAAATGCTATCATCTTATTAGTTGCTGTAGGTGTAATATTTTCCGAAAGTATAGAAAAACTGAAAAATCCACAGCCTATCGAAGGCAATGCCATTGCCTGGGTTGCCGGAATCGGAATTTTTATCAACGCTTTTACAGCCTGGCTTTTTTTTAAAGATCGTAAACACGATCTTAATATCAAGGGCGCTTACTTGCACATGGCAGCCGATACTCTTGTTTCGGTCGGAGTCTTGATTTCAGGTATAATCATACAATATACAAATTGGTACATGATAGACCCTATCATCGGATTGGTCGTTGCCATCGTCATCTTAATATCGACATGGAATCTGCTCCACGACAGCCTACGCCTATCTTTAGACGGAGTACCCGTCGGAATTAATCCCGATAAAATCAAGACATTAATATTGGAAGACAATAGAGTAAAAGAAATACACCATCTTCATATATGGGCAATCAGTACGACTCAAACGGCTTTAACGGCTCATATTGTTATAGACTCGTTCGCTGACAGTCAAAACTTGAAATGCCATTTGAAAGAAATACTGAGAAAAGCAAACATTCAACACGTCACATTAGAAATGGAGCTTCCCGGAGAACATTGCGACGGGAATTGCTGTTAATTACAAGATATGAATATTTTCAAGAAATTAAAAACAACCCATAAAACCCGGTCAGGGGCTCTGGACTTACTTAAATATATCGGTCCGGGATTGCTTGTTACTGTCGGGTTTATAGATCCCGGAAATTGGGCTACAAATTTAGCTGCCGGATCTTCCTTTGGCTACGCATTACTATGGGTAGTAACATTTTCTTCCATTATGTTGATTATCATCCAACATAACGTCGCTCATTTGGGAATCGTTACGGGATTATGCCTTGCAGAGGCCACCAACAAATATATTCGCAAAACAGTCTCCCGACCAATATTAGGGTCTGCGATATTAGCAAGCATATCTACCTCGCTTGCCGAAATACTCGGGGGAGCAATCGCTTTAGAAATGTTGTTCGATATTCCGATAAAAGCAGGAGCTGTCATCATAACAATTGCTTGTATTATTATGCTGTTCAGTAATACATACAGTAAAATAGAACGGTGGATTATCATGTTTGTCTCAATAATAGGTCTTTCTTTTCTATATGAACTGACATTGATAGATGTAGAGTGGACAAACACCGCAAAAAGTTGGGTAACACCATCTTTTCCGGACAATTCATTATTGATTATAATGAGTGTACTCGGAGCTGTAGTTATGCCACATAATCTTTTCCTTCATTCCGAAGTTATTCAAAGCCGGGAATGGAATTTAGAGAATGAAAACGTAATAAAGAAGCAATTAAAATATGAATTCTACGACACGCTACTCTCTATGGGAATAGGTTGGGCTATTAACTCTGCAATGATCATTCTTGCTGCAGCAACTTTTTATAAACAAGGAGTCGTTGTGGACGAACTTAGTCAGGCTGCTAATTTACTTACCCCCCTCGTCGGAAACAATGCAGGAGTTATATTTGCAATTGCCCTATTATTTGCAGGAATTTCATCGACCATTACATCGGGAATTGCAGGAGCTTCTATTTTCGCGGGTTTTTTCAACGAGGCTTATAGCCCGAAAGACATTCACACGAAAATAGGAACATTACTCTCTTTTATTCCGGCTTTATTGCTCATCTTTTTTATCAAAGATCCGTTTCAGGGACTTATCATATCCCAAATGCTATTGAGCGTACAACTTCCTATTACTGTATTCACACAAATTTATCTGACTTCCTCTAAAAAAGTAATGGGTAAACACGTCAACAAAAAATCGACAACGATCATTCTTTTATCTTTAGGGACATTAGTTACAATTTTGAATATAGCATTATTAATAAGCCTATTTTAAAATTTTATATGAACGTTTTTTGAGAGCTTTTTTGAAAAAAATTTCTTCCCGATAAAAAACGAGTGGATTACAGACATGTAAAAACGGGAAAACAGTCCGGAAAAAACGCAAGAATGATCTGATAATATTTTTTGTCGGAAAATTCAGACAAGATTTTGGCAGGGTTATCATAATTTGTAGGTATAGAAAGAGCTTATTTTCATAAGTTCAGGGGATTGATGCAGGAAGATATATCTTATTACTTTGCCAAAAACAAATAATTTAAAATTATGACAGGTATATTTTTCGGCAGTACAACAGGAACAACAGAGTCCGTAGCCAACCAAATCGCACAAGAATTAGGAATATCTTCTACCGATATTCACAATGTATCCGAAACCCCAGTAGAAGCGACAGACAAATACGATTGTTTGTTATTAGGTTCATCGACATGGGGATGTGGAGAATTACAAGACGATTGGTATGATTTCATAAAATCATTAAAAAGTCAGAATTTGAATGGGAAAAAAGTCGGTATATTCGGATGTGGAGACAGTGAATCATATCCCGACACATTTTGTGATGCAGTAGGATTAATTTATGATGAATTATCTGAAAACGGTTGCAACTTTATCGGTAGTTTCGAACCCAAAGACTATACCGTAACGGATTCTTTAATCTGCAAAAATGGAAAATTCGTAGGTCTGGCAATCGATGATTGCAATGAAAGTTCACAAAAAGTATCAGAACGCATACACGAATGGTGTAACTTAATCAAAAAAGAAATTGAATGAGTGTAGAAGATTATAACCGCTTTGACTCTATAAAAGTATTTCTTCACCAGATTTATGAATTTAAGAAAGGTGTCCGTAATCTGGTTCTCTGTACGATGTGTAAATCTTGCGCCGATCTCGTCACAGAACGATTAAAAGAGCAGAAAATCGAGTATTTGATTCAAGAAGTCGTACAAAATAAAGTCAATTTATATTTCGGAAAACGTTCTTGCCTGGAAACTGTACGGACATTCATCAATAAACCGTTAAATAAACTTTCTCCAGAAGAAGATTTTATATTAGGGGCAATGTTAGGCTATGATATTACAATGCAGTGCGAACGATTCTGTAAAAAAAAGACAATAACACGAACTGCATAGCATAAAATAAAAATAGATCGCCTGAAAAATTTTCAGGCGATCTATTTTTATTTAGAAATCTAAGATTAAAAATCCGTTACATTTTTCCGATTAGCAAATACTCGGTCAAATTCTTCTTTAGAACCGACAACCAATTTGTCAAATTCACGCTGACCAGTACCGGCAGGAATCAGATGTCCACAAATTACATTTTCCTTCATTCCTTCAAGTTTATCTACTTTACCGTTAATAGCAGCCTCATTCAACACTTTTGTAGTTTCTTGGAACGAAGCAGCCGACATAAAGCTGGAAGTCTGAAGAGCCGCACGAGTAATACCTTGCAAAATTTGTTCAGAAGTAGCAGGCACAGCATCGCGCACTTCTACCAAATGTAAATCACGACGTTTCAATGCAGAGTTTTCATCTCTCAATTTACGAGCAGTCACAATCTGTCCCGGTTTCATTGTCTGAGAATCTCCGGCATCGATAACCACTTTTTTACCCCAGATACGATCATTTTCCTCCATAAATTCGTGCTTATCGATAATCTGTTGTTCCAAGAAACGAGTATCACCCGGATCTATCACCATTACCTTACGCATCATTTGACGGACGATAACCTCAAAGTGTTTATCATTGATTTTCACACCTTGCAAACGATACACATCCTGAACCTCATTAACAATATATTCCTGAACGGCAGTCGGTCCTTTTATCGCCAAAATATCAGAAGGAGTAATAGCACCGTCCGAAAGTGGAGTTCCGGCCCGGACATAGTCATTCTCTTGTACCAATATTTGTTTTGACAAAGGAACTAAATATTTCTTAACCTGTCCGGTTTTAGAAGTTACAGAAATTTCACGATTACCTCGTTTTACTTTTCCGAAATTAACTTCTCCGTCGATTTCAGAAACGACAGCAGGATTAGACGGATTACGAGCCTCAAACAACTCGGTAACACGAGGAAGACCTCCGGTAATATCTCCGGCTTTACCTACGGCACGCGGGATCTTAACAAACACATCCCCTGATTTTATTTCCTGACCTTCATCAACCATAAGGTGAGCCCCCATAGGCAATGAATAGGAGCGAATTACATCTCCTTTTTCATCCAAAATAAGAGCCGATGGAACTCGGGTTCTATCCTTAGATTCTATAATGATCTTTTCACGAAGACCGGTTTGCTCATCCGATTCGACTTTATAAGTCACACCTTCGATTACATTATCGAACTTAACCTTACCGGTAGCTTCTGAAACGATAACGGCATTGAACGGATCCCATTCGCAAACGACATCTCCTTTTTTAAGAGTATCCCCACTATTAAAGTAAAGCTTAGAGCCGTAAGGAATATTTGTTGTCGTCAACACGATTTTCGTATTTGGATCAATGATACGCATTTCAGCCAAACGGCCTACTACAATCATCACTTTCTTTCCGGTTTCGTCAATACTATCCACCGTACGAAGTTCATCTATTTCGAGAATACCGTCATAACGTGAAGTAACATTCGATACTGCTGCAATATTGGATGCAATACCTCCCACATGGAATGTACGCAATGTCAACTGTGTTCCCGGTTCACCAATAGACTGAGCAGCAATCACACCTACAGCTTCACCTTTTTGAACCAAACGATTTGTAGCCAAATTACGTCCGTAACATTTAGCACAAACGCCCTTTTTCGATTCGCAAGTCAATACCGAACGAATTTCTACACGTTCAATCGGTGAATCACTTATTTTCTTAGCAATATCCTCGGTTATCTCTTCACCGGCATGAACCAAAATCTCTCCAGTTAACGGATGTTGAATATCATGTACCGAAACACGTCCCAAAATACGTTCTTCCAAAGAGGCGACGGTTTCTTCATTATTCTTCAATTCAGTACATACAAGTCCTCTTAACGTACCGCAATCTTCTTCATGAATAATTACGTCATGAGCTACATCGACCAAACGACGGGTCAAGTATCCGGCATCTGCTGTTTTCAAAGCCGTATCAGCAAGACCTTTACGAGCACCGTGAGTGGAAATAAAATATTCCAATACAGATAATCCCTCCTTAAAGTTCGCCAAAATAGGGTTCTCGATAATCTGTCCGCCTTCTGCTCCCGATTTTTGAGGTTTTGCCATCAAACCACGCATACCGGAAAGCTGACGAATTTGTTCTTTAGAACCACGAGCTCCAGAATCCAACATCATGAATACAGAGTTAAATCCCTGATTATCATTTGTCAATTGTTTCATCAGAATATCCGACAATTTCGAATTGACATGAGTCCATGTATCGATAATCTGATTGTAACGTTCATTATAAGTGATGAAACCCATGTTATAATTCGCCATGATCTGCTCTACGTTAGCATACCCTTCATTAACCAAGGCTTCTTTTTCTGGCGGAATAATCACATCGGCAAGGTTAAAGGACAAACCTCCTTTGAAAGCCATCTGATATCCTAAATTCTTAATATCATCAAGGAATTGAGCTGCACGAACAACACCGCAAACTTTAATTACTTTACCGATAATACCACGTAAAGATTTCTTTGTCAGAATTTCATTAATATATCCGACTTCTACAGGCACTTTCTCATTTACTAAAACCCGACCCACAGAAGTCTCACGAAGTATATCTACAATATTCCCGTTTTCATCCAAATCTTTTACTACGACTTTTACAGGAGCGTGAAGGGAAACTTTTCCTTCATTATACGCTATCTCGGCCTCTTCCGGTCCATAAAATACCAAACCTTCACCCAAAGAACCCGGACGAAGTTTTGTAATATAATACAACCCGAGCACCATATCCTGAGACGGCACTGTAATAGGAGCTCCATTTGCAGGATTAAGAATATTATGAGCACCCAACATTAACATTTGAGCCTCCAGAATAGCTTCATTTCCCAAAGGTAAATGGACGGCCATCTGGTCACCGTCGAAGTCGGCGTTAAATGCCGTACATGCCAATGGATGCAATTGAATAGCCTTTCCCTCGATCATTTTCGGCTGAAAAGCCTGAATACCTAAGCGGTGCAATGTCGGAGCACGGTTCAACAATACGGGATGACCTTTCATCACATGTTCCAAAATATCCCATACGACAGGTTCTTTTCGGTCAACGATTTTTTTAGCAGATTTAACGGTCTTGACAATACCGCGTTCAATCAGTTTCCGAATAACAAACGGCTTGTAAAGTTCCGCAGCCATATCCTTCGGAAGACCGCACTCGTGCATTTTCAATTCAGGTCCGACAACAATTACCGAACGCGCAGAATAATCGACACGTTTTCCCAACAAATTCTGACGGAAACGCCCTTGCTTCCCTTTTAAACTGTCAGAAAGAGATTTCAACGGACGATTGGCATCGGTTTTTACAGCACTCGACTTACGGGAATTATCCAATAAAGAGTCCACCGCCTCCTGAAGCATACGTTTTTCGTTTCGTAAAATCACTTCGGGAGCTTTAATCTCCATCAAACGTTTCAAACGATTGTTGCGGATGATTACACGACGATAAAGATCATTCAAATCTGAAGTCGCAAAACGACCTCCATCCAAAGGAACAAGAGGACGCAATTCTGGCGGAATAACCGGAACGACTTTCAGAATCATCCATTCAGGACGATTACGCTGTTTTGAAGCCCGGAAAGACTCTACAACTTGAAGACGTTTCAGTGCTTCGTTTTTACGCTGTTGAGAACCATCTGTGCTGGCACGATGACGCAATTCATACGAAAGCTCGTCCAAATCCAAACGTGCCAAAAGATCATAGATAGCCTCAGCTCCCATTTTCGCAATGAACTTATTGGGATCTGTATCATCCAACATCTGATTTTCTTTAGGAAGAGAATCCAGAATATCCAAATATTCTTCTTCCGAGAGCAAATCATACACAGCTAAATCGTCTTTTACTCCCGGTTGTATCACAACATACCGTTCATAATATATAATTGCATCTAACTTTTTAGTCGGCAACCCGAGCAAATACCCGATCTTATTGGGTAAAGAGCGGAAATACCAAATATGAGCGACAGGAACGACCAATTGAATATGCCCCATACGCTCACGGCGTACTTTCTTTTCCGTAACTTCTACACCACAACGATCACAAACAATGCCCTTGTAACGTATACGTTTATATTTTCCACAATGACATTCATAATCTTTTACCGGTCCGAATATACGTTCACAGAACAAACCGTCCCGCTCAGGTTTATATGTACGGTAATTGATGGTTTCTGGTTTCAGGACTTCACCGCTCGACCCTTCAAGAATTTCTTCCGGAGAAGCCAAACCTATGGAAATCTTCGAAAAGTTACTCTTTATCTTGTTCTCTTTTCTAAAAGCCATATATTTAATTTATAAAGCGTTATCAGAATTGAAGCGCCTCCGTTCTTTACAGACGGAGGATCGCTGCTTCTATTTTATTATTCTAAAGTGATACTAAGACCAAGACCTCTCAACTCATGTAGCAATACATTGAGAGACTCAGGAATTCCCGGAGTCGGCATCGGTTCGCCCTTGACAATAGCTTCATAGGCTTTAGACCGACCTACAACATCATCAGATTTAATAGTCAAAATCTCTTGAAGTATATGAGCTGCCCCAAATGCTTCCAACGCCCAAACCTCCATTTCTCCGAAACGCTGACCACCAAACTGAGCTTTACCTCCCAACGGTTGCTGAGTAATCAGAGAGTACGGTCCGATGGAACGGGCATGCATCTTATCCTCTACCATATGACCGAGCTTCAGCATATATATAACACCCACTGTAGCCGGTTGGTCAAAACGTTCTCCGGTATGACCGTCATACAAATAAGATTTTCCATAACGAGGCAATCCGGCTTTATCCGTCCACTCATTCAAGTCATCAAGACTCGCACCATCAAAAATCGGAGTTGCGAATTTCTCGCCCAATTTTACACCGGCCCATCCTAAAACAGTCTCAAAAATCTGACCTAAGTTCATACGAGAAGGCACACCCAGAGGGTTCAATACGATATCCACTGGAGTACCGTCTTCGAGGAACGGCATATCTTCCTGACGTACAACACGTGACACGATACCTTTGTTACCGTGACGCCCGGCCATCTTATCCCCTACGCTAATCTTACGTTTCTTTGCAATATAAACTTTTGCCAACTGAACAATACCTGAAGGAAGTTCATCTCCGATAGAAATATCAAATTTACGACGGCGTAATTCAGCATCGATTTCTTTATATTTCTTCAGGTAATTCATAATAGTTGCACGGATCAGATCATTTTTAGCCGGATCTGTAGTCCATTTACTAACTTGGATCGATGTATAATCTATCTCAGACAATGCTTTCTGAGAAAATTTAGCACCTTTTGCGATAACCTCAGTTCCTAAATAATCTTTCACACCTTGTGAAGTCTTACCGTTAGTCAGAACCATCAATTTTTCGATCAATAAATCTTTAAGAGCCGCCTGCTTTACTTCATACTCTTCATCAAGTTTAGGCAAGATAGCTTTATCACTCAATTTAGATTTACGTTTCTTGATGGCACGAGAGAAAAGATTAGTTCCGATTACCACACCCTTTAAAGAAGGTGTAGCTTTCAATGATGCATCTTTCACATCTCCGGCTTTATCTCCGAATATCGCACGTAAAAGTTTTTCTTCTGGTGAAGGATCAGATTCACCTTTAGGTGTAATCTTACCAATCATTATATCTCCAGGACCGACATGAGCTCCGATACGGATAATACCGCGCTCATCCAAATCCTTAGTGGCATCTTCACTTACGTTCGGAATGTCCGAAGTAAGCTCTTCCATACCTCGTTTCGTTTCACGGACTTCAAGAGAATATTCATCGACGTGTACCGATGTCAATATATCTTCACGAACAACACGTTCGTTCAACACGATAGCATCCTCATAATTATATCCTTTCCACGGCATGAAAGCCACTTTCAAATTCTTACCCAAAGCCAATTCCCCGTTTTCGGTAGAATATCCTTCTGTAAGAATCTGACCGGCAACCACACGATCTCCCTTATGACAAATCGGACGCAAATCGACAGTTGTACTCTGATTTGTCTTACGGAACTTCGGTATTGTATATTCTTTAACCGCATCTTCGAAACTAACGAATTCCTCGTCTTCAGTACGATCATAACGAATACGTATCGTAGTAGCATCAACAAATTCGATCACCCCTGCTCCTTCAGCTGTAATCTGCGTACGAGAGTCACGTATCAATTGACCTTCAAGACCTGTACCTACGATAGGAGCTTCTGTACGAAGCAAAGGTACGGCCTGACGCATCATGTTAGATCCCATCAATGCACGGTTAGCATCATCATGTTCAAGGAACGGTATTAAAGATGCAGCAATAGAAGCAATCTGTGTAGGAGAAACGTCCATCAACGAAACTTCTTCCGGAGCTACCACAGGGAAATCTGCATTCAAACGAGCTTTTACACGTGAACGGACAAACTTTCCGTCATCATCCAAAGGCGCATTACCCTGTGCAATAATATGTCCTTCTTCCACTTCAGCCGTCAAATAGACAATACCGTTATCGGACAAATCCACTTTCCCATTTTCTACCTTACGATAAGGAGTCTCGATAAATCCGAGATCATTGATCTTTGCATATACGCAAAGAGAAGAGATAAGACCGATATTCGGACCTTCTGGAGTTTCAATAGGACAAAGGCGTCCATAATGAGTATAATGAACATCTCGAACCTCGAACCCGGCACGCTCACGAGACAAACCACCAGGACCTAAAGCCGACATACGACGCTTATGAGTCATTTCGGCCAGCGGGTTGGTTTGGTCCATAAATTGTGATAATGCATTCGTCCCGAAGAATGTATTAATTACCGAAGAGATTGTCTTGGCATTAATCAAGTCGATCGGAGTAAATACCTCATTATCCCGTACATTCATCCGTTCACGGATCGTACGTGACATACGAGCCAAACCGACACCGAATTGGTTATAAAGCTGTTCTCCGACAGTACGTACACGACGATTGCTTAAATGGTCAATGTCATCTACATCGGTTTTAGAATTTATCAACTCTATCAGATATTTGATAATTTCGATAATATCTTCTTTTGTCAATACTTTTACGTCAGGCGGAGTAGAAAGATTCAATTTTTTATTGATCCGATAACGTCCCACCTCACCCAAATCATATCTCTTCTCAGAGAAAAACAGATTTGTAATCACTTCGCGTGCACTCGCATCATCTGCAGGCTCTGCATTACGAAGCTGACGATATATATATAATACAGCCTCTTTTTCAGAATTACTGGAGTCTTTCTGAAGAGTGTTGTAAATAATCGAATAATCAGACAGATTCCGTTCTTCCTTGTGCAACAATATATTTTGAACACCAGATTCGAGAATCTCTTCTATGTGACTCTCTTCGAGAACGGTCTCACGATCTATAACAACTTCATTACGTTCAATAGACACCACCTCACCGGTATCTTCATCCACAAAGTCTTCGACCCATGTCTTCAACACGCGGGCAGCCAAACGACGCCCCAAAGCTTTCTTCAGATTGGTCTTATTAACCTTTATTTCTTCTGCCAAACCGAAAATCTCAAGGATATCTTTATCGCTCTCGAAACCGATTGCACGCAATAAAGTAGTTACGGGCAATTTTTTCTTCCGGTCGATATAAGCATACATCACATTATTGATATCGGTTGCAAATTCGATCCAAGAACCTTTAAAAGGAATGATTCTGGCCGAATACAATTTGGTTCCGTTCGCATGCGTACTTTGTCCGAAAAATACACCGGGAGACCGATGCAACTGAGATACGACAACACGTTCGGCTCCATTAATAACAAATGTACCTTTAGCAGTCATGTACGGAATAGGGCCCAAATACACATCCTGTATCACGGTATCGAAATCTTCGTGATCGGGATCTGTACAATATAACTTCAGTTTTGCCTTTAAAGGTACACTGTAAGTCAACCCTCTCTCTATACACTCATCTATTGTATATCTAGGTGGATCAATATAATAATCCAAAAATTCGAGGACAAAATTGTTACGAGTATCTGCAATAGGAAAGTTTTCTGCAAATACTTTATACAATCCCTCATTTTTTCGTTTTTCGGGGGGTGTATCAAGTTGAAGAAAGTCTTGAAATGACTTCAATTGAACTTCAAGAAAATCCGGATATTGTAGCGGACTCTTAATTGAAGCAAAATTTACCCGTTGTTTACCAATATTTGAAGACATTTATTAAATGGAATTAATTGAACTTAATTTAAAATATATACACAAAAAGGTAAAGAGGCCTCTCACTGAGGACTCTTTACCAAAGTACCTGAGTATCAGGAAATACTATTTAAGTTCAACTTCAGCTCCAGCTTCTTCTAATTGTTTTTTCAATGCTTCAGCTTCGGCTTTAGCCAAACCTTCTTTCAAGTTGCTAGGAGCACCGTCAACCAGATCTTTAGCTTCTTTCAAACCAAGACCGGTCAATTCTTTTACTAATTTAACAATAGCCAACTTGTTAGCACCAGCGGCTTTCAAAACAACATCAAAAGATGTCTTTTCTTCAGCAGCTGCACCAGCAGCGGCAGGAGCAGCAACAGCAACAGCTGCAGCAGCAGGTTCAATACCGTACTCGTCTTTCAAAATTTGAGCAAGTTCGTTTACTTCTTTTACGGTCAGGTTTACTAATTGTTCTGCAAAAGCTTTCAAATCTGCCATTTTTGTATGATTTAATTTGTTATTTTTACTAATTTATTTTCTAAAAAATTATCTTTCTGATAGAGTTTGCAATACTCCATGTATTGTAGAACCGCTTGATTGAAGTGCCGATACAACGTTCTTCGCAGGCGATTGTAACAGAGCGATAACATCAGCGATAAGTTCATTTTTACTCTTAATAGCAACTAATGCATCAAGTTGATCAGCCCCATAGAAGCTTTCTTCAACATAAGCAGCTTTGAAACCAAGAAGATCAGAGTTTTTCTTAAACTCCTTGATCAATTTTGCAGGAGCATTACCTGTATTAGAGAACATTATGGTCGTAGAGCCTTTCAAACAGTCGTAAAGCGGGCTATAATCTGTTTCAAGACTTTCCATCGCCTTATGCAACAACGCATTTTTTACGACCAGCATTTTGATATCATTCTTAAAACATTCACGTCTCAATGCACTAGTCTTTTCTGCATTCAGAGCGGATGTTTCCGTCAGATAAAAATGACTGTATTCCTTGAGTGTGGCTGCGATCTGTTCTATTACTGTGCTTTTATCTTCCTTTTTCATAATTCAATTTTTTAAATCTCATCAATTGATTTCGGATCGATCTTAATACCCGGACTCATTGTACTTGAAAGATAAACACTCTTAACATATGTGCCTTTAGCAGCTGTCGGTTTCAATTTTATCAAAGCTGAAATAAACTCTCTCGCATTGTCACGAATTTGCTCGGCAGAGAAAGAAACTTTTCCTACAGAAGCATGTACAATACCGTTCTTATCTACTTTGAAATCAATCTTACCTTGTTTTACCTCTTTAACCGCTTTTCCGATCTCATTGGTAACAGTTCCGCTTTTAGGGTTAGGCATCAAGCCTCTCGGACCTAACACACGACCTAAAGCACCGATTTTACCCATAATAGCAGGCATAGTGATGATCACGTCAATATCAGTCCAACCACCTTTGATCTTTTCAATATATTCATCTAACCCAACATAGTCGGCACCGGCGGCTTTAGCATCAGCTTCCTGATCGGGAGTACAAAGTACTAATACCCGAGTTTGCTTTCCGGTTCCATGAGGAAGAGAAACAACGCCTCTCACCATCTGGTTAGCTTTACGTGGGTCAACGCCTAAACGAACATCAACATCAACAGAAGAATCGAACTTCGTAAAAGTAATTTCCTTTACCAAAGCTGAAGCTTCGCTGAGTGAATAGGCCTTCCCTGCTTCAATTTTGTCTAAAGCTAACTTTTGATTTTTTGTCAGTTTACCCATTTCAATTGAAGTTTATTAATTATTTACCGGGAATTCCCCATTTACGGTTATACCCATACTTCTAGCTGTACCAGCAACCATCGTCATCGCTGATTCTAAAGTAAAACAGTTCAAATCGACCATTTTGTCTTCAGCAATTGCTTTGACCTGATCCCAAGTAATCGAAGCCACTTTTTTACGATTAGGCTCTGCCGATCCACTCTTTACTTTTGCTGCTTCGAGCAATTGAATGGCAACAGGAGGAGTCTTAACGATAAAATCGAAAGATTTGTCACTGTAATAAGTAATTACAACAGGCAATACCTTTCCGGCTTTGTCTTGAGTGCGGGCATTGAATTGCTTGCAAAACTCCATAATATTAATCCCTTTAGAACCCAATGCAGGGCCTACAGGGGGAGATGGGTTTGCTGCACCTCCTTTAATCTGTAATTTGATCTGTCCAGCAATTTCTTTAGCCATTTTGTCTAATAATTTGATTTGTTATAAAACAGGCATAACAATAGTGCGTAACCACTCTGCTACTCCTTCTCTACTTGCATAAAACCCAATTCGAGCGGTGTTTTACGCCCGAATATTTTCACCATAACTTTCAGCTTCTTCTTTTCGTTATTTACTTCTTCGATCACGCCGCTGAAACCATTGAACGGACCATAATTTACTTTTACGGTCTCTCCCACAAAATAAGGAATATTCAACTCTTCCCCACTTTCCTGAAGTTCATCTACAGCACCCAACATCCGGCTAACCTCCGCAGGTCTCAAAGGATCGGGATTCGTAGTCCCTCCCAAAAAACCGATAACGTTGGTAGTATTACGCAAACGATGTGACACCTCTCCTACAAGAAGTGCCTCAACAAAAACATATCCCGGATAAAGATTTTTTTCTTTTGTGATCTTTTTTCCATTACGAACAGAATAAACCTTTTCGGTTGGGATCAAAACCTGAGACACGTAATCACCAAGATCAGTATTCTTGATTTCTGCATCAAGATATTCTTTGACCTTGTTCTCTTTACCACTAATGGCACGCAAAACGTACCATCCTCTTTTTTGTTCAGACATTTTTATCTCCCCCGATTAGAACATTTTATTATAAATGAACTGCATGATATGGTCAAAACACTGGTCCATCGCAAATACCACTATAGCTATAATTAGGGAAGCAAACATGACAACTACAGCGCTATTGCTCAACTCGGATTTGGTCGGCCAAGATACCTTATAAACCAATTCGTTATAAGACTCTTTTATATTTGCAAGTATCTTTTTCATTCTCTTTTGAGTTTGCACGGGTCGAGAGACTCGAACTCCCGACACCTGGTTTTGGAGACCAGTGCTCTACCAACTGAGCTAGACCCGTATATCAATCAGCCCTTTCAGGCTGATTGAAAAATTTATTTTTAGTCAAGGATTTCAGTAATCTGACCAGAACCAACTGTACGTCCACCTTCACGAATAGCGAAACGCAAACCTACATTGATAGCAACCGGATAGATCAATTCTACCGTAATTGTAACGTGGTCACCAGGCATAACCATTTCAGTTCCTTCCGGCAAAGTAATTTCACCGGTTACGTCTAATGTACGAATATAGAACTGAGGACGGTATTTGTTATGGAACGGTGTATGACGACCACCTTCTTCTTTTTTCAAGATATAAACTTGAGCTTTAAATTTAGAATGAGGCGTAATCTGTCCCGGATGGCAAATTACCATACCACGTTTGATTTCATTCTTATCGATACCGCGAAGTAACAAACCTACGTTGTCACCAGCTTCTCCCTGATCAAGAAGTTTACGGAACATTTCAACACCGGTAACTACAGATTTTTTACCATCTGCACCTAAACCGATAATTTGAACTTCGTCACCAACTTTGATAACACCAGTTTCAATACGACCAGTAGCTACAGTACCACGACCTGTAATAGAGAATACATCTTCAACCGGCATCAAGAATGGTTTATCGATATCACGCGGAGGCAGAGGAATCCATTCATCTACGGCGTTCATCAATTCCATTACTTTTTCTTCCCATTGTGGTTCTCCGTTCAATGCTCCAAGTGCAGAACCGCGGATAATAGGAGTATTGTCTCCATCATATTCATAAGCAGACAACAACTCTCTCATCTCCATTTCTACAAGTTCAAGCATCTCTTCGTCGTCAACCATATCGCATTTATTCAAAAATACAACCAAACGAGGAACGTTTACCTGACGAGCCAACAAGATGTGTTCACGAGTCTGAGGCATAGGACCATCAGTTGCAGCAACAACAATGATAGCACCATCCATCTGAGCAGCACCAGTAACCATGTTTTTTACATAGTCTGCGTGACCCGGACAGTCAACGTGCGCATAGTGACGTTTTTCTGTTTCGTATTCTACATGTGAAGTATTAATAGTAATACCTCTTTCTTTTTCTTCAGGAGCATTGTCGATCTGATCGAAAGACTTCAATTCTGAAAGACCTTTTTTTGCCAACACTGTAGTGATAGCAGCAGTTAAAGTGGTTTTACCGTGGTCAACATGACCGATAGTACCAATGTTAACATGAGGCTTTGTCCGTTGAAACTGTTCTTTAGCCATAACTTAACTTGTTATTTATTTTTGATTAATGATTAGCATTCAAAACAAGAGCCGATGACGGGACTTGAACCCGTGACCTCTTCCTTACCAAGGAAGTGCTCTACCGCTGAGCTACATTGGCATTTAGAGCGGGAAACGGGACTCAAACCCGCGACCCTCAGCTTGGAAGGCTAATGCTCTATCAACTGAGCTATTCCCGCAATAAATCGTGGGCGAAGATGGATTCGAACCACCGAAGTCGTAAGACAGCAGATTTACAGTCTGCCCCATTTGGCCACTCTGGTATTCGCCCTAAAATTATTGAGCCGATGGAGGGATTCGAACCCACGACCCCGAGATTACAAATCACGTGCTCTGGCCAACTGAGCTACATCGGCAAATTGCACCCATCAACGTCACCGTCAATCCAATGCGAAACGGGTGCAAATTTAGCGATAAATTTTAAACTACAAAAATATTAGACTCTTTTTTTATTTAGCTCTCATTTTTTCTTTCATTTTCTGCAACTGCTTTACCAAAGCGTCTACAGCCACATCTACAGCTTCCTCAAACGTATCTGCAACTTTACTTGAGAAAATGTCGTCAGACTTCGGAACCAACAATTTGATAGAAGCCTCTTTATTTTGAGCGGTCTCGGGCTTAACAACTTTCAAAACAACTTCTGCAGACATAATATCGTCACAGTACTGACCCAATTTCGCAACTTTTTTCTGAATAAAACTTTCGAGCTGTGCCGAAGCATCAAAATGAATCGATTGAATACTAATTTTCATAACGCCCTCCTTTTTTTCGGCTCGAGGATGAGCCTGTTTATAACTTTGTTTTAATTCTTCGAACGTAATATGCGTATACACTTCCGTCGAAGCTAAAGAACTATGCCCAAGCAACTCTTTTATACTGTTCAATTCCGCCCCGTTGTTCAACATTGCCGAAGCAAATGTGTGACGCAACACATGGGGACTTTTTTTGGTCAACGTACTTACCATATTCAAATAACGAGTCACGATCCTGTATACAAGCTCAGGATAAAGAGGCTGCCCATCTTCTTTTACAAAAAAAGACTTATGTTCCCCCTTCACATCTCTGTCCCTAACACTTCGGTACCCCTCTATCTGAATACGGAGTTCCTTCCCAAAAGGAATAATCCGTTGTTTATTACGCTTCCCTGTAACCTTCATCGCAGACATATAAATATCCACATCCACATCCTGTAGCCCAATCAACTCTCCGCGACGAATACCGGTAGAATAAAACATATTTATAATCAACTTATCCCTAACACCTCGAAAGTTATCTCCGAAATCAATACCGTCCAACAGCAAATCCATCTCTTCTTCTTTTAAAAAAGCAGGTAATGGTTTACTAATCTTAGGCAACTGAATATTCTGTATAGGCGTAAAAGGAATAATTCCCTCTTTGACCAAAAATTTAAAGAACGAACGCAATGTAGAGACTTTACGACTAATAGACCGAGGCGTCCTCCCCTTTTCAACCAAATACACAATCCAATTTCGAACCAGATCCCGATCTACAGATTTGGGAGAAAACCTTTCGGACTTACAAGTAAAATAATAGTCTACAAACTGCAATAAATCATTTCTATAAGACAGAACGGTATGGGAAGAAAAGTTCTTCTCATACCGAATATATCTTAGAAATGATTCAATACACATAAAGAGCGTAGCTTTTGACTTACGCTACGAATGTAAAAAAAAGAATTCAATCTTCCAACTAAAGAGAATGTTTTTATTCCTCTACTTGTTGCAATTTCTGAATATAAATGGCGCGCATTATTTTTTTACGATTAGCAACCGAAGGTTTTTCAAATGCCTGTCTGTTTCTAAGTTCTTTAATCACACCGGTTTTCTCAAATTTTCTTTTGAATTTCTTCAATGCCTTTTCAATGTTTTCGCCTTCTTTTACTGGAACTACTATCATATTTTTTATAATTAAAAGATTTTATCATCTAAAAACGCGGTGCAAAATTAAACATTGTTTCTTGATAAACAAACCTTTCGATATTATTTTCACCGTTTAGAGTCCTTTTTTACATTTTTTGCACCATTAAAAAACTATTTATAAAGACATCTACGACAATTGATTCTCTAAAAAATATACACATTCTGTTTTTTCATTTCTAAATATTAAATCATACCTTTGTATGCAAGTGGTTAATCATTTATATATCTATATATCAATTAAAAAAATGACCCATATTAATTTCAAGGAATAAAACTTACCGAATATGACTAAAAATCCAACTTTAGAACGAGTAAAAGCTCTTCGGCAAATAATGAACGAACAGCAAATATCGGCTTTTATCATTCCGGGAACCGATCCCCACTTAAGCGAATACAGTGCAGACCATTGGAAAGCTCGCGGATGGATATCAGGATTCAACGGATCGGCCGGGACTGCTGTCGTAACAGAAAAGCAGGCCGGGCTATGGACAGATTCCCGTTATTTCCTCCAAGCAGGAATTCAACTTGAAGGAAGCGATTTCATCCTTTTTAAAGATGGGCTGCCCGAAACTCCATCAATTCAAAAATGGCTGGTCGATACATTACCTTCAGGGTCTGTAATCGGAATAGACGGATCGATGTTTTCGTACAGCGAAGCTCAACAATTAAAACACTATTTCGAAGATAAAGGATTTTCTCTAATCTCAGATTTCACTCCATTTGAGAAAATCTGGGATGACCGACCTTCAATTCCGAACGATCCTATATTCGTGTATCCTGAGAAATATAGCGGGGAATCTACCGAAAGCAAAATATCCAGAATATTAAATAAGATAAAAGCAGAAGGCGCTAATGCCATCCTGTTAGCAGCATTAGATGAAATTGCTTGGTTTTTAAATATTAGAGGAACGGATGTTCCATGCAATCCTGTAGGAATTTGTTTCTCTTATATCTCGGAAAAAGAACGGATATTATTTGTCAATGCCCAAAAGATCAATAAAGACACGGCTGAATACCTACAAGAAAACGACATTAAAATCGCCCAATACGAAAAAATTTATGATTTTTTAAAAAACCTTTCCGGATCGGAAACTATATTTATAGACCCTCGAAAGATCAATTATAGTCTGGTCAATGCTATCTCAAGCGGACAAAAAATCATTTTCGGCAATTCCCCTATTACTTGGGAAAAAAGCTTGAAAAATAAAACCGAAATAGCGGGATTTAAAGATGCGATGATACGAGACGGAGTCGCATTAGTTCATTTTTTCCGGTGGTTAGAATCTCATGTGAAAGACGGGAATGTTACAGAAATCACAATCAGCGAGAAACTAAGAGAATATCGTTCCCAGCAAGCCCTTTACGTTGGAGAAAGTTTTTCCACAATAGCAGGGTTCAATGCCCACGGAGCCATTGTGCATTATAGCGCTACTCCCGAAACAAATGCAACTCTGAAACCGGAAGGCTTCCTATTAATAGACTCCGGAGCTCAGTATCTCGACGGAACAACCGATATTACCCGCACTATTGCTTTGGGGAAACTGAGTGCAAAACAAAAAAGAGATTTCACATTAGTGTTAAAAGGCCATATCGGCATTGCGACATGTCGGTTTCCTCAAGGAACAAGAGGTACACAAATAGATATTCTGGCAAGACGATTTCTTTGGAACGAAGGGCAGAATTATCTTCACGGGACGGGTCATGGCATCGGACATTTTCTTAATGTGCACGAAGGTCCTCAAAACATCCGCTTAGAAGAGAATCCCACACCTTTGACTCCGGGTATGGTTACATCTAATGAACCGGGTGTTTACATTGCCGGAGAATACGGTATTCGCACCGAAAACTTAACTTTGGTCGTTGAAGATCGTGAAACAGATTTCGGTAAGTTCTACAAATTCGAGACACTTACGCTTTTCCCGATAGATAAGAATGCCATAGACAAAGCTTTATTAACAAAGGAAGAAATAGAATGGCTGGATAACTACCATCAAACTGTATTCGAAAAACTGAGTCCGGCATTGGACAGTGAAGCAAAAGAATGGTTGAAAAAAGCAACAGATAAACTTTAAAAATCAGACTATGGCTCTTATAAAAAGCGTTCGGGGGTACACCCCCAAAATCGGAAACAATTGTTTCTTAGCAGATAATGCGACCCTTATAGGCGATGTTGTTTTAGGCAACGATTGCAGTATATGGTTCAACGCGGTTTTACGGGGAGACGTAAATTCCATTCATATCGGTAACCGGGTAAATATTCAAGACGGATCGGTACTTCACACTCTTTACCAAAAATCGACAATAGAAATCGGGAATGACGTCTCAATCGGACACAACGTCACCATACACGGAGCTACGATAAAAGACGGTGCTCTTATAGGTATGGGATCGGTGATACTCGATCATGCCATAGTGGGCGAAGGAGCTATTGTCGCCGCAGGGTCTGTTGTCTTAAGCAAAACAGAAATAAAACCGGGTGAATTATGGGGAGGTGCACCCGCTAAATTTATAAAAATGGTAGATCCTGAACAATCAAAAGAAATCAATCAAAAAATTGCAAAAAATTACTTGATGTATTCTGATTGGTATAAAACCGACGGGCAATCAAACAAGTAATCATTATCAATAGCCTGTTTTTAAGACTCTGTCTGAACTAAAACCTTAAAAACAGGCTACTTTTCGTTTTTTAGAAGATCTCCTGCTTCTCTTTCTAGAATACAGAATACTTTATAAACGTCCTTCATCAGCAAAACTATAATACCCGCTTTCACAAATAATCAGATGGTCGAGAACCCGAATATCTAAAAAAGACGCTGCAGAAACAATCTTAGCAGTCAACTCATAATCCGCCTGACTCGGAGTAGCATTGTTAGAAGGGTGATTGTGGCATAACATTATCGAGGATGCTTGCTGCAAAATCGCAGGTTTAAGAACCAATTTGACATCGACCAAGGTTGCAGCCGTTCCTCCTTGACTGATACGGATAATATCCAAAACCGTATTAGCTGCATTTAACAGCACAATCCAAAATTCTTCCTGAGGCAAGTCTACCATAGACGCATACATCAAATCATAAACATCCCTGCTACAAGTTATCTTGCGCCTTGTCAAGACATCCTCACTTTTCCTCCTACGCCCTAACTCTAATGCAGCAATAATGCTGATAGCTTTAGCTTCTCCTATACCCTCAAATTGTCCGGTAAGGTCTTGTACAGAAACTTTTCCCAAACGGTTCAGACTATTCCCCATATTATTCAAAATACGTTGCGATAATTCCACCGCAGTTTCCCTCCTATTTCCCGAACCTATCAAAATTGCGATCAGTTCGGCATTCGATAATGAGCGAATGCCCTTTAAAAGCATTTTTTCCCGAGGTCTATCTTCCAAAGCCCAATCGGTTATCACCATTTTATCTCTCATTTTCATCATATAGCAATAATAAATCAGAAACGAATATAGCCCTTTTTATATTCGTTCAAAAGAATCCGGAAATAAATTTCGGTCATACATATTTTTTTACGACATTTGCTCTTAAGACTTATTCAATAACACCTTTTATGAAAAAGAGAATATTAGTTACCGGAGGAGCCGGATTCATCGGTTCTCACTTATGTGAACGACTTTTAGACGAAGGCAATGAAGTAATATGTCTGGATAACTTTTTTACAGGGAGTAAAGAAAATATCGTTCATTTATTGAAAAATCCCTATTTCGAAGTCATTCGCCACGACATCACAACGCCTTATTATCTCGAAACCGACCAAATATACAATCTGGCTTGTCCGGCATCTCCCATACATTACCAATATGACCCTATTCAAACAATAAAAGCTTCTATATTAGGCTCTATAAATGTATTGGGAATTGCAAAAAAGACCGGAGCACGGGTCTTACAAGCCTCTACAAGCGAAGTTTACGGAGATCCCCAAATACATCCGCAAGTAGAAAGTTATTGGGGAAATGTCAATCCTATTGGTATTCGTTCTTGTTATGATGAAGGTAAACGCTGTGCCGAAACCTTATTTATGGATTATCACAGATGTAACAATGTGGATATTCGTATAATCCGTATATTCAACACCTACGGACCGAATATGCACCCGCAAGACGGTCGAGTAGTTTCTAATTTTATCGTCCAAGCTTTACAAGGAAAAGATTTGACAATTTACGGAAACGGATTGCAAACCCGCAGTTTTCAATACGTAAGCGATTTGGTAGAAGGCATGATTCGAATGATGGAAAATGAAAACTTTATCGGACCTGTCAATCTTGGAAATCCGGGAGAATTTACTATGCTCGAATTAGCAGAAAAGGTCATTCGCCTCACCGGGTCGAAATCAAAACTGGTATTCATGCCTCTTCCGGCAGATGACCCTACTCAAAGAAAACCCGATATCTCTTTGGCCAAAGAAAAGCTGAAGTGGAAACCAACAATTGCTTTAGAAGATGGTCTAAAAGAAACTATCGAATATTTCAAACGAATTCTATAACCCAAAGAATCTACATAGTAAAATCCCGAAAACATGAAATCCTCTCAAACGGAATGAATTCATTAATTCGGGATTTTTTATAATCGGATTCATACCGGCTCAGACCAACGCCCCTAAAATGTAAATCTCATGGAGAAACGGACTCCGTGTTTATTGATATGAGGATGATCCCGATAGGTCAGACGCCAGACATAATCAAGTCGAAGAAACTTAAAAATATTTTCTATCCCCACTCCGGCTTCCATATAAGGCATTTTCCCCATTACATAACTGCCTTCAGGGAATACGAACAATCCGTTTTCAGCTGTCGGGATATTTTTCTTACTCAAATCTCCATACCATCCTCGAAATGTTCCGACTTCTCTCCATTGCAGTTTTTTTAAGAACGGTATCCGATTGAATATCCAACCATTGGCATAATAGGTAACATCCCACGATACATATTGGTCATTCAAAAATTCCATGGCATTCATCTGGGTAAACGATTCCGGCTGAATCGTATATGAAAGATTCGCATTCGGAATAAGCAATAACGGGAACGGAACTTTATCCCAAACTTTTCCTGCCCGTAATATCACATCGGTATAACCGAATGCGGAAAACCAAAATCGTTTCTGAAACCCGAATTCCGTACAATTATACGAGTAATCACTACCCATCACTCCTTTATGCGCAACGATATGAGATAAAGTAAAAACCGGCATATCCAACGAAACCGGATAACGATATGATTTACTTTGATAATATTTTTCATTCGGTGCATATCGCAACCGCACCTCCAACTCTCCCATAGAATAGTCTTTCACCGGAGTATATTCTCCCTCTATCTCACTCATTTTCAAAAACGGGACAAAATTCGGCGTCGCATACTGAGTACGATAACGCAAAATTGCCTTATAAGAAAACCCCGAGTAAAATTCACGTGTATATTCCAAACGGGCATCTCGCAAATAGGTCACCCGACTATCTCTCTTACGTTTTACCGAAAGAAACACATTATCTTTATTCGTATATAAATAATGTTGTCCCAACTGATCTATATCATAATTATACGAGGCTTTCAGAGAATGTATAGGGAACTCATTCTGATGTTCCTTCTTCCGCAAAAATGAATATTCGACTTCAGCTAAATATTTCAATTTCTTATCTTTAGTTCCGTATGCCAAATAAGCTTTACCAAACCAATGCGGATTCAAATTCGCTGTAGTCATCCCGCCGACCCTAAATCGAGCACCCTCTAACGAGTTTCCACTGATTGTCGTATTCATCGGTCCTAAATCAATAAGATTTTTCTCTTTTCGGGTCGGTATATATCCTGCAACTAAAGCACCGATAACTTTCTCCGTATAATAAAAAGCCGGATAAGACCTCAACTGCGTCATCATTCGAGCAACGAGATTCTCCTTTCCCTGTAAAGGTTCATGCCGACGTTCTTTCCAAAAATCCTCTTTCCTCGACTCTGCTCCGTCTGCCAACTTTTCCTTTTCGGGAATACTAAATATCGACATATCTTCAGGAGGATCAAAGCTCTGGTCTTTAAATGTAACTAGCCTTCGAGCATGTATTCCGCTTTTACTGTTCGATTTTAATTTAAAATCCGTAGTCAAGAAATCCCTTTGAACCAGACGCGTCCCATCAGGAGCTCGCGTATAACTCTGGTCAATTTCCATATCCTCTACAAAATTCAGATTGATATTTGTCGATAAAAGCAAACGGGCTCTTTTTACAAACCACGTGGAATCTAAAGTTACCCACATCTGCCCGACAAATCCGAAAGATTCGGAATTTGCAGGAGCAAAAGACAATATCGCGCAGGAATCTCCCTCCAAAACCACTGTATCTGCCAAATAATATTTATAGAAAGATGGTCCTATTGACGATAAAGGACTTACAAATTTATTCGTAAACAAGGAAATATTATTTTTAAATAAGTCGACGTCCTTAAATGTCTCGTTCATCATCGCTTCCATACCTTGGGGAGATATAACCTCATCCATTCCAGAATGTTTTTTCCCCAGAATTATTGTTTTCTCGGTATGAGGAGATTTACGGAAATAGATTGTCTCGAGCTTTTCCCGTTCCGAAATATTCAATACCGGTTTCCGGGAAATATCGGACGAGTCTATATAAGCCGACAAGAAATCATACTTTTTCCCGGCAATTTTATTATTCTTAAAGTCATTTAAAGCAAAGGTAACCTTTTCATATCTCTCATAAGAATAATAATTATGTTGTCTTGGATCATTCTTCTCATTAGCTGCCATAACATTTTTCACAAAATCTACCGCAGGATTCCCTTTCCGTTTATACCGCTCTTTTTTGGGACGAACAACAACTTCCTTCAACTGATAGTCGGCTGGTCTCATTTGTATCTGCAAAGTCGTACTACTCCCCGACGTAAGTTTTACGGTTTTCTCAACATAACCGATAGCAGAAATAACAATTTCAGTAGATACTGAAGGACGTTTCAACACAAATCGACCGTCATCATCACTCCTTGTACCTGTTCCCGTACTTTTTACATACACAGAAGCATAGGAAACCGGTTCTCCGGAAATAGAATCGGTCACATATCCCGTCACGGTCTTCTGCGCTTGTACCGATACACCGAACAGCAGAAGAAACAACGTAACCAGATACGTGCGAATATTATCACAAAAAGATGAAAAACAAAAACCTCGAAACCTATTTAACCTTTCCATTTAAAACCATCTTTTTATCTTTTTCACCAACTCGGGCAAAGATAGAACAACAGATAGATATAAAAAAAGTTCTCTTTATCGCATTTAATAGTCCAAAAGCGACATTTTCAATAGAGATAAAGGGAATATTTGGAAAGAATAGGCGAAATAAATATCATTTTAAACATTAGCAGATAAAAAAACGAATATGTAATCTTCTTATTTCTTCTTATATAATCTCTCAAGGTCTGCATTCAGGTCTCCTGTCTGACGAAAAACTACTTTTTTAATAAATGCACTTAAAAAACCAATACCATATCCGCCTAACTGTATGATACTTGTCAAAACCGACAAACCCGCAATCCGTAAACTATGATTACAAACCAATGATTCAAAAAACAGAGCCAAAAAATATACAATCAACGGGAGTAACGCCCATATACAGAAAAATGACAATAAGATCAATATCAACGATCCAAGTACAAATGCCGCAGGTAAAAGATGAACGATCTTTAACGACTCCGGATGAAGCAAATATAAGTCAACACGAGCTCTCCCGAATACCGAAACCTGTCGATAAAACGATCGGAAACTCACACGACGTTTATGATATACAAATGCATCCCGAATCAGAACCGTATGAAAACCAGCTTTTTGAATTCGTAAACTCAAATCGATATCCTCGCCGAACATATCTTTAAAACCTCCCACTCGCTTATACACCTCTTTAGAGAAGCCCATATTAAATGTCCTCGGGGTAAACTTTTCCATACCCTTTTTCCCACCTCGAATACCTCCTGTAGTAAAAAATGAAGTCATAGAATAGCTGATCGCCTTTTGCAAATTACTAAAAGAAGTATGTGCCGCATCAGGCCCGCCGAAACAATCGACATAATCTTCCTCCAAGCGAGCTTTGACAATCTCGAAATAACGCTCGGGAATGATACAATCAGAATCAAAAAAAATCAAATATTCTCCCGAGGCTCTTTCCATTCCATAATTCCGAGTAAGACTACGCCCCGAATTTTCTTTATAGAAATAACAGATATTCAGATCTTTGTCAAACTCCTGAGCTACCGTATCACACCGATTGACAGAACCATCCTCAATTAAAAGAACCTCAAAATCTTTTAATGTCTGTTTGCTCAGACTTTCTAATAATTCCCGAACTTCATCCGGACGGTTATAAACCGGTATGATAACTGAAAAATACGGCATAGCATTATCTGTATTATGAGAAAGGACAAAGGTATGTATTTTTTAGTTTTATGTTAAAAAAACTCCTGAAATTATTTCTATCCGTTACGATGTTTCAAATACAAATCCAAACCGTGTTTCCGTAATTTACAAGCAGGGCATTCTCCGCAGCCATCAGCAGGGATACCGTTATAACAGGTCAATGTCTCATTCCGAACCAGATCGAAAACTCCTAATTCATCAGACAATCTCCATACGGACTCTTTATCTCTCCACATCAACGGAGTATGTATTTCAAAATGCGCATCCATCGCTAAATTAAGAGAGACGTTCAAAGATCGGACAAATGTATCCCGACAATCAGGATAACCGCTAAAATCAGCTTGTGACACACCCGTCACTAAATGCCGTATTCCTTTTTGAAATGCCTTAATAGCTGCAAATGTCAAAAAAACCATGTTGCGCCCAGGCACAAACGTATTCGGATAAGAATCTTCAGGCTTTTCTTTGTCCATTACCATACTGGAGTCTGTCAACGAATTATGGGTCAACTGACCTATCAAAGAAACATCAAGGACTTCAAACGGAACACCTGCTTCTGCCGCAATTTTACGGGCTACATCTACCTCTTTCACATGTTTCTGACCATAAATAAAACAGACAGCCTCGACCGATTCAAAATGCGACAACGCCCAAAACAGACAAGTAGTAGAATCCTGCCCTCCGGAAAAACAAACCAACGCAGTTTCTTTTTGCTTCATAACTTCTTATTGAATTTTAAAATAAAAACAGATTATATTCTTCCGGGATTATACGGACACGAGAAAGGAGTTCTTGTTTTTAACGTGGTAGCAAGCACACGGAAGATTTATATTCAGGGCACAAAAGTATAAAATTTTCTATACATTTTTATACAAGTCCCTGTTTTTGACACACAATCTAAGAAACTTTTGAGATTCTTCGAAAAAGTCTTTTCGTCCAAGTTTTTATATTTTCCATTTGTCTCAACAAAAAAACGATCCGGGACTTTTCACTACCGGATCGTTGCAATAATATATTAAATCTTTCTCAGACTTAACGGACACGTTCCATATATTCCCCTGTTCTCGTATCGATACGAATCGTTTCACCTGTATTAATGAACAAAGGAACACGGACTTCAGCACCGGTTTCTACGGTAGCCGGCTTTAAAGTATTCGTTGCAGTATCTCCCTTAATTCCCGGTTCGGTATAGGTAACTTGAAGTTCCACTTTTACCGGAAGCTCTGCAAACAATACCGTTTCGGTAGATGCATCCGAAACAACTTCTATCACCATTCCTTCTTTCAAGAAGTCAACGCCGGTAATAAGATCCTTATCGATAGTAACATCATCCCACGTTTCCTGATTCAGAAAATGATAATGATCTCCTTCATTGTAAGAAAACTGGAACGGACGGCGTTCTACACGAACATCTTCCAGTTTTTCACCGATATTAAAACGACGGTCAAGAACGCGTCCGCTTACTACCTCTTTCAGTTTGGTACGCATGAATGTATTTCCCTTTCCGGGTTTCACATGAAGAAATTCGATACAGTAGTACAATTTACCGTCTAAACGGATGCATGTTCCGTTCTTGATGTCTTGTGCATTAATCATATTTTTATCTATTTGAAATTATTGTTCGATTATGGACACTGATTTCCGGGTACAAAAATAATCTAAATCAGAAAAAAACGCAAAAGTTTTGTCTAAAAACCATTTATCCTTTGGTTTATTAAAAAAAAGTATCTATTTTTGCAGTCCGAATTTTGAAATAATAACGATAAAAAATATACGGCAATGAAAAGAACATTTCAACCTTCAAACAGAAAAAGAAAAAATAAACACGGTTTCCGTTCGAGAATGGCTACCGCAAACGGACGTCGCGTATTAGCTGCCCGTCGTGCTAAAGGCAGAAAAAAATTGACAGTATCTGACGAATATAACGGATAAACAATATTTTAAGGGAACTTCTCTTAAAAGGAAATTCTATTTTTAGACTTCTCCTAAAAACGCAACAGATTGTTTTTAATCTGTTGCGTTTTTTTGTAGAGTAAAAAATCATTTTATCCTTCTCTTCTTTTTATCTTTATAGTAAAGAAGATTCCAAGAGTTGTTTAAAGTTTTCTATTTTTGCATATTACAATTCCATAAAGATTAAATATGGCAACAAAACTTTCTGAAAAGAAAAAAGTATTAGTCGGGATGAGCGGAGGAATAGACAGTTCCGCCGTATGTATGCTGTTACAAGACCAAGGATACGAGGTTTTGGGAATAACACTGCGAATGTGGGATATTCCTTCTCATTTTTCCACTCCCGGACAAAAAGAACCCGACCACGTATTAGAAGCACGATCTTTAGCAGAAAGACTCGCCATCCCGCATTATACACTCGATGTAAGAGACGAATTCAGAAAAACGGTCGTACAATCTTTTATCGATGAATATCTACGAGCACGCACTCCTAATCCTTGTGTCATGTGTAATCTTTATTTCAAATGGAAATATCTGCTTGATGAGGCCGATCGGTTAGAATGTGATTACATTGCTACCGGACATTATGCACGCATAACCCAAAATATGAATAGGTATATTCTCGAAAAAGGCTTAGACCCGAAAAAAGATCAGTCATATTTTCTATGGAGACTCGGACAGAAAGAACTCTCCCGAACATTATTTCCTTTAGGAAATATCACAAAAGAAGAAATAAAAACATACGTTCTTCAAAAAGGGTTCAAAGAAAAAGTCGAAAAAAAAGAGAGCATGGAAGTATGCTTTATAGAGAATGACTATCGAGATTTTCTCTTGCAACAAATCCCTAACCTGAATGAAGTTATCGGCAAAGGTTTTTTCGTCGATAAGAAAGGAAAAAAGTTGGGACTGCATAAAGGCTTTCCGTTTTATACAATAGGCCAGAGAAAAGGTTTGGAAATAGCTCTCGGACATCCGGCCTATGTAATAAAAATAAATCCGTATAAAAATACGATCAGATTAGGTGATAAAGAAGATCTGCTGACTACCGAGATGCTTGTAGAATCTCCCGTTATAAACATCCCTATCGATCAAATATCCGACAGAGAGATTCAAATACGAATCCGTTACCGGAGTCCGGCAATTCGGGGAACTCTATTTTTTACAGATGACAACTATATAGTCGTTAAATTCAAAGAGCCTGTATCTGCCGTAACTCCAGGACAATCTGCTGTATTCTATTCCGGCAATCAGGTGATCGGCGGTGGAATAATTTCGGACCAACATAACTTAAAAAAACATACTCAGAATAAAACACAAGTCTGACATTTACAAAGCTTATATAATATGGCCATTCAAGATATATCTTTACACGAACTGAATTCTATGATTCGGGAAACACTGAATGACGGATTTCCTGAACGATACTGGGTCTCTGCCGAAATAAGCGAAGCAAGAGAAAATTATTCGGGACATTGTTATCTTGAATTTGCCGAAAAAGACAGTCGTTCAGGCCAAATTATTGCAAAGGCAAAAGGAATAATCTGGGCTTCTACATTCCTGATGTTGAAGCCTTATTTTGAAGAACAAACCGGAGAAATATTCAGAGCCGGTATAAAAGTTCTGGTTCAGGTCAGTATAGACTTTCATGAATTATACGGACTCACTTTGACCGTACATGATATAGACCCTTCATATACGTTAGGAGATATAGCTCGTCACAGAGCAGAGATTCTACGTCAATTGTCCGATGAAGGAGTAATCGACATGAATAAAGAACTGACATGGGCTTTTCCTCCACAACGTATTGCCGTAATATCCTCTCGAACGGCAGCAGGATATGGAGACTTTACAAACCAATTAAAGAACAATACCGAAGGGTATGTTTTTTACACCGTTCTCTTTCAAGCCGTCATGCAAGGCAATCAAGCAGAATCTTCCATTATCGCTGCATTAGAAAAAATTTATGAACAAGCGGATAATTTCGACGGTGTAGTCATTATCAGAGGTGGAGGAGCAACTTCAGAATTAAGCTGTTTCGATAGTTATTTGTTAGCTCAGCATATTGCTCAATTCCCGTTACCGATATTGACGGGTATAGGACACGATCGGGACGAAACCGTTATCGACAAAGTCGCTAACACACGAGTAAAAACACCCACCGCTGCTGCTGAATGGTTAATTTCCCAGACACAAAAGGCCGATGAACAACGAATATATCTTCGTGATACCATCGCTTTTCTATTGCAACAACGCATACTTAAAGAAGAAAAACTTCTCTCTACTGTCACTCAAGGAATCCCTCGTCTGCTCGATCAGCAAGTACAGGCAGAAAAAAACAGAATTCAAAAAATACAACAGGCTGTTATCCAGAAATCAAGCGAACAATTATTTAAGGAAAGAATCCATATTAATAACCTCTCTGTATTATTACCAAGAATCATCGAAAAATCTTTACCGCAGGAACGGTCGAAATTATCTCGGCTCGAACTTTTTCTTCGCCAAGCGATTTCTTATAAGATAAAAACAGAAAAACAGCATCTCGATATTCTCGGTAAAACAATAGATTTAACATCACCGGAACATATATTAAAACAGGGGTATAGCCTCACTTTAAAGTCAGGGAAAGTAATTCGCAGTATTTTAGAATTGCATCCGGGAGATAAAATCACAACCCTTTTCAAAGATGGAGAAAAAGAATCTATAATTATTTAAACTACAAAATATGGCTGAAAAGAAAAAACAAACTTATGCTCAAGCAATCGCCGAGCTCGAAGAAATTGTCGCCAAGCTGCAGAATAATGAATGTGAAATCGACGAACTGAAAACTTATACAAACCGGTCACTTTCTTTATTAAAATTCTGTAAAGATAAACTATTCGAAACAGATGAAGAAATAAAAAAAATGTTGGAAGAGCTCGATTCATAATATAGGAAATGCAAACTCAACAGTCTTTGCTATAATAAAGTATAGGAAATCAAAAAAAAGAGTTAATTTTGTCCCCTGATTTCAAAAAAACGATACTATGCCCGAAAGAAAAGTAAGAGTACGATTTGCTCCCAGTCCTACAGGAGCACTACATATCGGTGGAGTAAGAACCGCCCTTTATAATTATCTGTTTGCCAAACAGCACAATGGAGATATGATTCTTCGAATCGAAGATACCGACTCTCAACGATTTGTTCCCGGGGCTGAAGCTTACATCATAGAAGCTCTCGAATGGTTAGGAATAAAATTCGATGAGGGGGTCGGCTATGGAGGAAATCATGCCCCTTACCGCCAATCGGAACGTAAAGACATCTACCGGAAGTATGTAGAGCAACTTCTCTCTGACGGGAAAGCATATATAGCTTTTGATACGCCTGAAGAACTGGAAGCCAAAAGAAAAGAAATCCCGAACTTCCAATATGATGCCTCGACTCGGATGCAGATGCGGAACTCCCTGACGCTTCCGAAAGAGGAAATCGACAGACTGATCGCTGAGGGGAAACAATATGTTGTACGGTTCAAAGTAGAACCCGGAGAAGATGTTCACGTCAATGACCTTATACGAGGAGAAGTTATCATCAACTCATCTATTTTAGATGACAAGGTTCTATATAAATCGGCCGATAACTTGCCGACTTATCACCTCGCCAATATCGTCGATGACCATTTAATGGAAATTTCCCATGTCATACGCGGAGAAGAATGGCTACCGTCAGCGCCTCTGCATGTTTTATTATACAGAGCCTTCGGGTGGAAAGACTCCATGCCTGAATTCGCACATTTGTCTTTACTGCTGAAACCCGACGGAAATGGAAAACTGAGCAAACGTGACGGAGATCGTCTGGGATTTCCTGTTTTCCCGCTCGAATGGCATGATCCCAAAACCGGAGAGGTATCATCTGGTTATCGTGAAGCAGGATATCTGCCCGAAGCCGTAATAAATTTCCTTGCTCTATTGGGATGGAATCCTGGAAATGACCAAGAAATTCTTTCTATGGACGACTTGATCAAATTGTTTTCTCTTGAAAAATGCAGTAAAAACGGGGCAAAATTCGATTTCGAAAAAGGGAAATGGTTTAATCACAAATATATACAAAATAAAAGTAACGAAGAACTTACTGAATTATTCCTGCCGATTTTACAGGAAAAAGGGATATCTGCTGATCCTGCCAAAACAGCCAAAATCATAGGATTGGTAAAAGATCGTATCTCTTTTGTCAAAGAACTTTGGGCTCAAACTTCTTATTTCTTCATTGCCCCGGAAAGTTATGAAGAGAAGTCGGTAAAAAAACGATGGAAAGAAGATACCCCCGAGCAAATGAAAGAGTTGATCGAGATTCTCGAAAACATAACAGACTTTGCTTCGGAAGACACCGAAAAAATCGTGTTAGGTTGGATCACCGAAAACAATTATCACATGGGAAATGTCATGAATGCATTCAGACTGGCCGTAGTGGGTGAATGTAAAGGCCCTCACATGTTTGACATCACGACCATATTGGGAAAAGAAGAAACCATCAAACGGATAAAAAAAGCCATAGAAGTTCTCCAATGAAACACATTAAACGGAGTTTGATATTAACCATATTATCAGTCTTATCTTCAGGGATAATGGCTCAAGATATACTATGGGATGTCGATCTGACCGGATTTTTCGATAACCGAGAGTATAAATATCCGGGACAAACGTCACAGACATTTTTCGGAACCAGACTCTCACCGGAAATCGGGATAGGCGTTCTCAACAACAAACACCGGATTATGGTAGGCGGCAGCTGGATACAGCCGATGGGAGCAAAAAAAGACGAAGGCTCTCTTGACCTGACCGCATATTATCATTATGAAAGCCCCAAATTCAAGATGTCTTTCGGATCATTTGCCCGTACTCAACTGATAGAAACCCTTCCGGCATTTCTCCAATATGATTCTTTAACGATTTTTCGTCCGAATATCACAGGAGCTCTATTTCAATATATCGGACATAAAGGATACGGAGAAATCTATATAGACTGGCGGCAAATGCAAACCGAAAAACGTAGAGAAGCCTTTATTATAGTCGGAAGCGGACGTTGGCAACCCGGTATATTCTATGCCGGAGGAAACATCGTCATGAACCATCTTGCCCGCTCGAAAAATGCAACGGAAGGACAATCGGTTACCGATGATATGGTCGTACATCCTTATGTAGGACTAAACTTGACTCGGTTTGTCTCCCCTTTAGATTCTCTGACCATTCAATGCGGATACTTACTGAGCTTAGAACGCAATCGGGGTATAGGCACTTGGCATCATCCTCAAGGTATTACAGCGGAGATGCTGGCAGAATGGCGCTTTATCGGATTAAAAAACACATTCTATGCCGGAGGCAATCAACAGCCGTTTTATCCCCAGTTAGGTAGTCAGCTAAATCAAGGAGACCCCTTCTATCAGGCTAAATTATATAACCGTACCGACATCTATTTCTATTTTTTCCGGAACAGATTCGTAAATTGCATGGCATCGGTCAATTTCCATACGACACGCTCTCATGTAGACCTTCAACAACAATTGATCGTAAGATTCAATCTAAACAATGAAAGTTGGAAAAAAAGGAATGAACCGTCAGGAAAAAATCGATTGAAAAATATTTTATAATTCCATAAACACAAACTCCTTTCAAAGAAGTCTATTTCGTAATCATGAACATACTTTATAATTTCGGCATTTATACATACAAACAACTTGTCAATATTGCATCTTTTCGCAATCTCAAAGCTCGCAAGATGAAACAGGGACATAAAGAAATATTTCATTATCTTGCACAAAATGCCGATCCAGAAGGAGGATATATATGGATACACGCATCTTCACTCGGTGAGTTCGAACAAGGACGCCCTATAATCGAGGCAATAAAAGCTCATTATCCGGAACAAAAAATAGCCATAACCTTTTTCTCTCCATCCGGTTATGAAGTCAGGAAAAATTATTCTAAAGCAGACCTGATCTGCTATCTCCCTTTTGATCTGCCTAATAACGTCAACCGCTTTCTAAATATATTGAAACCCAAGCAAGCTATATTTATCAAATATGAATTCTGGGGAAATTATCTGAATGCTCTTGCAAAAAGAAATATTCCTACATACATTATTTCAGCGATATTCAGGCCTTCACAAATATTTTTTAGACCTTACGGAGGCTATTTCAGAAAAATATTGCAAAATTTTGAACACTTATACGTTCAAGATGAAAACTCAAAAAAACTTCTTAAAGACATAGGAATAACCAAAGTTTCGGTAACAGGCGATACCCGATTCGACCGCGTTTTAGAGATCCGCAGCCAAGCCAAAGAACTACCCCTTATCGAACAATTTTCAAAAGAGAAATTTACCCTGATCGCCGGGAGTTCATGGCCGAAAGACGAGGAAATATTCATAGACTATTTCAACCGGCATCCCGAGATGAAACTTATCATCGCACCTCACGAAATACATGAAGAACATATACAATTCATTCTATCTCGTTTAAACCGGACTACTATTCGGTATACACAGGCTGATGAAAAAAATATACAAAAAGCCGACTGCATTATCATAGACTGCTTCGGCCTGCTTTCCTCGATCTATCGTTACGGTCAAGTAGCTTATGTCGGAGGAGGATTCGGTGCAGGAATACATAATGTTCCGGAAGCTGCCGTATATAGTATTCCCGTCATTTTCGGGCCTAACCATAAAAAATTTAAGGAAGCTAAAGAACTCATTATTGCCGGAGGAGGATTCAGTATATCCAAATCAGAAGACTTCAAACTTGTGATGGACAGACTTCTTAAAAATAAAGAATTTTTATCTAAAGCAGGGATTACTGCGGGACAATATATTCAAAATAACTCCGGAGCTTCAAAAAAAATATTGAAAGAACTCTATCCTGAAATATAGAATTCGCATCCATTTCATCTCAACACCCAAAATCTGAAACATTACATTTCTTATTTTCACACGACCTTATATCAATAATTTTATAAAAAAACTTAAAACCCTATTTTTAAACATATTTGTCATATAGAGATATGTTTTTTTATTCAAAATTGCTATCTCTATATAGCATTTTTTCGTATTTTTGCACCGTATTCAAGATGCAAATTCAAATAAACCAACTTTATACTTCCTGACAACAATGGAATTAATGAATCAAATTATTGCGCGTGCTAAAGCTGATATGCAACGCATCGTTCTTCCGGAAGGAACTGAAGAACGGACTTTGAAGGCAGCAGATAAACTTATCGCTGACAAAGTAGCTCACATTACTTTAATCGGTAATCCTGCAGAGATCATGGCTTTAGCCGAAAAGCACGGATTGCAAAACATCGGAAACGCAATTATTGTAGATCCGAAAAATCATGAAAGAAAAGAAGAATATGCCAACTTGTTATTCGAGCTCCGCAAAAAGAAAGGAATGACAGAAGAACAAGCTGCAAAACAAGTTGAAGATCCGCTTTTCCTTGCTGCATTGATGATCAAAAGCGGTCATGCAGACGGAGAAGTCGCCGGAGCACAAAATACCACAGGCAATGTTTTACGCGCAGCATTCCAAATCGTAAAAACAGCTCCCGGAGTCAGTGTTGTATCGGGAGCTTTCCTAATGTTCCTGCCGAACAAAAACTACGGAGAAAATGGTATTATGGTATTCGCCGATTGTGCCGTATTACCTAATCCCAATGCCGAAGAGCTCGCCCAAATAGCAGTTTCGACAGGACACACGACCCGAACTCTTGCCGGATTTGAACCTCGCATAGCCATGTTGAGCTTCTCTACCAAAGGCAGTGCAAAACATGAAATGGTAGATAAAGTAGTAGAAGCCACCCGTATCGCAAAAGAAATGGACTCTTCGTTAAAAATAGACGGAGAATTACAAGCCGATGCAGCAATCGTTCCCGCAGTAGGAATGTCTAAAGCTCCGGATAGTGAGATAGCAGGAAATGCCAATGTCCTCGTATTTCCTTCTTTAGAGACAGGAAATATTACCTATAAACTCGTACAGCGTCTTGCCGGAGCAGAAGCTGTCGGACCGATTCTTCAAGGTATTGCCGCACCGATTAATGACCTGTCACGCGGATGTTCTGTCGAAGACATCTATAAAATGGTAGCTATCACAGCCAACCAAGCTATTGGAATGAAAAAATAACCTATAAATCAAAGGAAATGAAAGTTTTAGTTCTGAACTGCGGTTCATCATCTATCAAATACAAGCTATTCGATACCCAGACCAAGGATATTCTCGCTCAAGGAGGAATCGAAAAAATAGGATTAAAAGGTTCTTTTTTAAAATTCACACTTCCTTCCGGAGAAAAAGTTATTCTTGAAAAGGATATTCCCGAACATACTGTAGGTATTGAATTTATATTGGAAACCCTTTCCGGTGCAAAATACGGCTGTATAAAATCGCTCGATGAAATAGAAGCTGTCGGTCACCGAGTAGTACACGGCGGAGAAAAATTCAACCAATCGGTATTGATCGATAAAGAAGTCAAAGCAAAAATCATCGAGTGTATAGACATCGCTCCATTGCACAATCCGGCAAATCTCAAAGGTATCGATGCGGTAGAAAAGATACTACCCAAAGTACCTCAAGTAGCGGTATTCGACACAGCATTCCATCAAACCATGCCTAAGCATGCATATATGTATGCCCTTCCGTACGAAATGTATGAAAAATACGGTATCCGACGCTACGGATTCCACGGAACCAGTCACCGCTATGTATCTCGTCGAGCATGTGAATTTTTAGGAGTTCCTTACGAAAATCAACGCATCATTACTTGCCATATCGGTAATGGAGGTTCTATCACAGCAATAAAAGACGGTAAATCAATAGATACGTCTATGGGACTTACTCCGGTAGAAGGCTTGATGATGGGAACACGATGTGGAGATGTAGACGCCGGAGCTCTATCTTTTATTATGGAAAAGGAAAATCTCGATGCACACGGACTTTCTACATTGGTCAACAAAAAAAGCGGTGTAATGGGAATATCCGGTGTTTCATCCGATATGCGTGAAATAGAGGCTGCAATAGCTCAAGGCAATGAACGGGCAAAACTTGCTCTACAGATGTATGATTACCGAATTGCAAAATATATAGGAGCTTATACAGCAGTGTTAGGTGGAGTAGACATCATCGTATTCACAGGAGGTGTCGGAGAAAACCAAACCGTAACTCGTGCGACAGTGTGCCGTCAACTCGAATTTATGGGTGTGAAAATCGATGAAGAACTGAATAGTACTATTCACGGAAAAGAAGCGGATTTATCAGCCCCTGATTCGAAAGTAAAAGTCGTTGTAATTCCTACAGACGAAGAATACATGATCGCATCCGATACACAAGCAATTCTCTCAAACCGTTAATTATAAAAACTACTGTAAAAAAACTGTGGCTTTTTATAGAGTCACAGTTTTTTTATTCTCTTTACTTTCATCAATAGCAAGATCGAGGTCAATATTTTTTTCGATGTTCTACAACAATATATTGACCGAAAACTTTGGATTTTCAGCATTTTATCCTTAATTTGCAAGTCATATTTATAATCCAAATACAAATAATATATCATGACTAACCTGACCGAAATTGTGGACAAATTCCGTATTGACGGTATTGTAAAAAGTATTGATCCCCTAGGAAGCGGATTAATTAACGATACTTATAAAATAACGACACAATCGTCTGACACGGACGACTACGTTCTTCAACGGATCAACCATGCTATTTTTAAAGATGTAGATCTTTTACAAAAAAACATTGTTGCCATAACTGATCATATCCGCAAAAAACTGATCGAGAAAGGAGAAACGGACATCAAACGCAAAGCACTACAAGTTATTCCGACTAAGGATGGAAAACTGTATTATTTCGATGGAAACAACTATTGGAGAATTACAGTATTAATTCCTCAATCAAAAACTTATGAAACCGTAAATCCAGAGTTCTCCTATTATACAGGCAAAGCATTCGGAGAATTTCAAGCAATGCTCGTCGATCTTCCAGAACCTTTAGGCGAGACAATCCCCAAATTCCATGATCTGGAATTCCGACTTGAAAGTTTCAAGGAAGCCATCGCTTCAAATAAATCGGGTCGTTTGGAAAAAGTTCAATGGATGGTAGATGAGCTGCTAAAACGAAGTGATGAAATGTGCAAAGCCGAACGTCTTTACAGAGAAGGGAAACTTCCCAAAAGAATTACTCATTGCGACACGAAAGTCAACAATATGTTATTCGATGAAAACGGGAAAGTACTTTGTGTTATCGACCTTGACACTACAATGCCGGGGTTCGTACTCTCCGACTTCGGGGATTTTATCCGTACTGCCGGTAACACCGGTAAAGAAGATGACAAAAATCTGGATAATGTAAATCTCAATATGGACATTTTCAGATCTTTCGCAAAAGGCTATATCGAAAGTGCCCGGTCATTTCTACTTCCGATAGAAATAGAAAATCTTCCATACGGAGCTAAATTACTTACCTATATGCAGACTGTACGCTTCCTGACCGATTATATTGACGGAGACTGCTATTATAAAATCCAATATCCCGAGCACAACTGGCAACGGTCTCAGGCCCAATTCAAACTTTTGCAAAGTATCGAAGAACACGAGAAAGAGATGCAAAATTACATTCAAAGTCTGATTTAAATTTTAGAACCAAACACATAACACAAGAGAGAGCCGCTTTTTCTTAAAGCGGCTCTCTGTTAAGTACGGGTTGAAACAATACCCCAATCTCAACCATTTCCCGTACTATTCTTTATAACATCACTTTGTGACGCACATTCCCTCCAGAAGTTTCGACCGAAACGATATAACAACCTTCCGGCAATTCAAAATAACGAACTCCGGCATTTTTTTCAGTTTCTTCTATCATCCGACCTTGCAGGGTATATATCCGAACTCGGGCGGCGTCACTATTCACACACAATTTTCCATTCGAACCGAATACTCGGATACTCCGGAATTCAGTCTTATCATTGGCTAAAAGAGCTTCGTTTTCTAATCTGAAAGTAACCGGAATACCATACTGGCAAGTAATTTCCAATCGGGTATTACCTTCTGTAGAAGCCGACATTACAGATACCTTATCATTATCTCCAACCAAAGACCATTCTCCTTTCAGTTCAAATGCATGAGTCACCGGACGACTCGGATCAGAAGTCGTATAATCGATAGTCTCTATATTAAGATTAGGATCGCATACACTCATATCGACTTGACCATCCACATCCGGAGCTCCGATCATGGCCATAACTTCACCGGTTGCATTTACAATATAATCATCATTATCGAGAGTCGTTTCTTCAAAAAACGCATAGCCTGTCACACCTGTTTCACGGTCATATACAATATGAGCCTTATCGTCTTTACGAAGAAGATCATAAGGTTGATAACCTTCAGCTTTTAATGCAACTATTTCCGAATCATCCGGTTGTATGGTAATCAAGTATTCATAAGAAGCATCTGAAGGTGCCGCACCGTGATCGATATATGCAGAAGCGAATTTGCCTTCGGTTGCGGCCTTGGTCTTGTTATTTACAGACGTCTGCAGGCCCTTAGTAACAATAACTTTTAAAGGTTCTTTTACCTGATAATAATTACCTGTCTGATCCTTGAAAATCATACCGTCTGCATTTTGTACCGTAGTGTTGATCGTTGCATCTGTCGAAACGGTATTATTCCATTCTACCGCTTCGTCATCGCTCAAAATAGCATGTTGAAAAAGCGTAGTCTCCGTATTAGAAGCACTTTCGGAGTTCGTTATTCCTGTCCCGATGCACACGATACGATTATCGAAACAAAAAGCTGATTTACGAGCAGTGAAATCGGGTGTAAAGTTTTTATGTGACGGTTCTTTCAACTTAATGACAAACATCCCGCAAGTCCCGTTCAAATTATTGCTACCCGCAAATGTTTCATCCTGCTTCAACGTCGCATCAGTATATGGAGAATTCAATGCCGACCAACTTTTATGAATCGTTGTCGTTCCCGGTAACCGATTCCAATCCCATCCGTCTTCCAGAAAACGGCTGTCCGCCTCGGTTACAGGGTCTCCACTATCTAAAATTTGTATCGATCCATAACTTTGATAACGGCCATAACGATTATTAGAATAATATATTTCCGCACCCCAGACATACCGGTTAAAGCCTTTTAAGGAAACCATCCATTCTCCTCCCCTAAATACTCCTTGAGCTGCATGATTATAAGTAAAGAAGCCCTGCATAGGATCGGCCTTTTCTATTCCCAGTGCCGTAAATTTCTTTTTCATATTATTCATAGCGGTAGTAGCTGTAGCCGTCTCATAAATGCGTAAGAAATTAGAAGCGAGATCTTTGTCAACAGTTTCTCCATCTACTGCCAAATAGGCAAATGCATTGATATTTTTCGATTTTATAGAACACTCGTTCGGGTTAAACGGGTGTCGTCCGCAAACGCCTATACCCCATTCTTTTACATTACAATAAGAAGCCATTGCCATAAATGCCTGTTTCAAAATAGCTCGAGCCGAAGCATCCAATGTAAAAGATGTCCCGTTCACATAATTGGCATAATCACCCAATATACCAAAAGCAGAAGAGGCGTAATCGGGATAATGAGCTCCGTGGTGAAATGCTGTTCCGTCCGGTTTAATACCTCCGATAGTTCCGGGTGTATAGCACATCGATCCGTTAGTCCATTCAGACAAACCCTTAACAGCTCGGAATCGCTCGGTCTCATCCTCGATCATCAATGCCGCATAAAGTCTCGGCAAATGCAAAGTGTACCAAGTATCGACCAACTCATCCCGATTTATATCATAAGGCTGACGGGTCTCTGCCAATCCACTCCAATATTGAATTAATTGCAACGCCTCATCCCAACGACTTTCAGACTTAAGATAATCTTTCATCATCCACACGGCTTTAGGCATATCCCGGTTAAAATAACCGAAATGGTGATTTGTCCCCATACCGCTTCCATAAGCATACCCTTGATCCAAAGCATAATCGAACACCAACATAAAATTCTCGGCTGCCGATGAATTTCCATTAAAGTAATAATCCATAGCAAAACCGAGCATCATATCATTCACATCCTGACACCCGATATCTCCAGACTCTTTTTCCTGATCTGTGTACAAAGGTTTTCCCGAAATAAAACCGGTAGAAACATCCCGCTTAATTCCCGCAGCAGAAAGTTTCGAAGATGCATTCGCAATAGTAGTATTGTTCACCTTACCGAATAAAGCAGTTTGTACCGTAGTAGTCATCTCACGCAATTCGGCCAACTCCGACGTTGTAGGAACAAGATCTTTCAATTCATCCGAATACGAAAATTGTTCCCACTCCCACAACCGTCCCCAGTGCCAAAAATCACGGGTAAGGAAACGATTATTTTTCGGAATTTGAGCATCCGGAGTAGCTTGTTTGTTTATATTACTCGAAAAGTCCCAACGGTCAAAATAAAGCGTACCGCTTTCTACCCCTTCCGGAGCTTTTATCGTTAATTCGTCAATATCTTGTTGCGTCGGCTGCACATCATCCGACTCTCCGGGCACCCACATATCCGAAAAGGCTATCCAGCAAGCACGCCAGCCTGTAAAATTTAAATTAAAGTCAAATGTATATACCCGCACCGTCTTATTCCTAAATATAAATTGCAACGATTTTCCGGGCATTGCCTTCGGAGAATAGATCCACATTCGCAAACCGCCCCGATTACTGAATGCCTTAATCGCATACGGAATATTTACCTCATCATTTACTCGGAAAAGCGCTCCGGTAGCCGTCCAATCCCAACGAAGAGATTTTGTTCCCATTTTGGCATGGTCGGACGAAACAGATAACGTTCCTTTTTGTATATCGTTGATAGTTGTCGGAATCACTCCGTCCTCAAAATCATATTGTATCCCATAGACAGATACGGAGAATATAAAAACAAAAAACGAAATAAATATTTTTTTCATGAGTAAGGGGTGTTTTTACGGTTAGAAAGAAAAGTACGGGTAATCCGGTCGGATTACCCGTGCCATTAAGCAAATACAAAATAGTAAATTAACGGATAATCACTTTTTCTGAAACGGATTTACCGTTTGCAATTACCTGAATAATATAAGAACCTTTTCTCAAATCGATATTTGTATTACCTTCTGAAATTTGTTTATTCCCGAGCAATGAACCGCTAACCATATCATAAATATTTACGATTGCCTCAGTAGCCGACAAAACAGAAACTTGCGTACCGGTAGCAATTACCTTAATGCCGGATTTATCGGTTACAGCAGGCACTGATATTCCTGAAGTCGGATCATTTTCGGCAAACATTACAATATCGTCGATCCAAAATGTCTTTCCGGTAGTATTACAACTGAATGCGAAGTAAGGAGTTACCATATTGTCTGTACCTTCAAAAACAAACGTATACGGAGTCCATTCGGTAGTCAGTGTCGCCATAGGCGTTCCTTCTTTAGGAGATTTTTTATCTTCAGCAAGATAAGAACCTAAACCTAAAGCCGTAGATTCTTTTTCCCCGTCATAGAATAAACCGTAAACGGTCTCTCCGCCTTCCGCACCTTTCGCCCAAAAACGAACGGTTACTTTATTATCCGTAGCTTTCAGATAAGTTACAGGCGCTTGAGAGCGGCACTGATAAAATTCTTTTTCAAGGTCTGGAGCAGGTGTATATTTCCCAGATTTAATACCGCCATGAACATTTCCTTCAGCATCATCTTGGGCCCAATCCATTCCTCCGTTTTTACTCCAATTATAAGTCGTTTCAAATCCCGGATTTCCTAAATAAGCCGGGGTCAGAAAAACATTATCGATATACCATTCTGCCGAATTTGCTGAAAATCCGAACGCAAGTATCGCATCATCCACAGCCTCAGACAAAGTAATGTCAAATCTCAAAGTCATAAGAGTTACCCCCGCGCTTGTATTGATCTTCTGTGCAGCAGGAAGATACACGTTATTTGCTGTTGTGGTAGCCCCATCTGCAGACAGATCGACGCCTTTCAATATACCGACACTGAAAGTTCTTGTTTCAGCAGTATTCACGGCACAGATATCAAGCGTCAACGTATATTTTTGAGCGGTCAAAGATGGTAAAGAGGTATAGACTCCGCCATTAAAACGATTTTTCAAATTAGTATCAGTGGTATTATCCCCAGCGCCATTACTTTTCACATGAAGAATACCGTCCGATACCTCGCAAGTCGCCACGGATCCACCATTCCGAGAATATTGTGTCCAACCTGTCATATCGGTATCAAACATACTGTTCGAAACTAAATTTTGAGCAGACATGTTCATCCCGAACAAGACAGCTGCCGTAACCAGTAAAATTCTTTTCATAATTATGAGGTATTAAAATAAGTAATTATTTAATCTTGGTCAAAGTCACTTCATCGATAAAGAAATCGATATCCGGCTCTTCCAAAGTAATCAGAAAACGGGCATTATCAACACCTTCCTGATCATCGGTAATGGTAAATTTCTGAGTAAATTGTTGCCATTCGGTAGTCACTTTTTTCTTAGGAGACCATGGCGATTTAAAATCTCCCAAATAAGGTGCTGTAGAAGGTTTTATCATCACTCGCAAACTTGTACGCTCTGCTGCATTTTTAGAAGCCTTCGCATAAAAAGTTATTTCATACTGACCCGGTTCTAAAGACAAATTTTGATAGATATAATTGTCCCAAACCGGTTTCTCGCACTTATTTACGGTAACTTTCAGTCCCTTTCCCTTGAACCCTTCACATTCCGAAGTTTCTATTCCTCCTCGTTGAGCTTGATAATAAGCCAACCATTTACCTTGTGTATTTTTTTGTCCGGTAACTACTGCCGGAATACCATCTTCAAATCCGCCGTTTTCCAACAGATTTTCTTGAGCGAAAGCCGTAAGTCCGAAACACAGACTCAACAGGCAAAATAGCATTTTTTTCATTGTCATTCTTTTTAAGATTAGTATTTCGTTGTTTATTGGGCTATCAACTTGAATTCCACCGGACGACCATCGATACAAGTAGCAGTCAGGCGAGTATTTCCATTTTCTTGTTTTATAACGACCTCATCATTATCCGATACATTCTTCCATTTCCCTTTTAGAAGAATACTTTTTATAAGCGGCCGTGAAGGTTTGGCCGTCGTATAAGTTTTCTCTTCCAAATTCAGATTCGGATCGCAAATACTCATCACCAAAGTCTTTTTATCTGTCGGACGCAAAAGAATCAATGTTTCGGCATCAGAGGCAAGCAAATAATCATCCTTTATATTGTCCAAAGTTTCAAACATAACATACCCCACCGTACCACTCGGAATATCTTTTACAATATGTGCATAATGATCTTTTCGAAGTATCTGATAAGGCAATCCTTCTTCCGATGCTATTTCTTTTGCTTGATCAGGAGTCGGCTGTACCAATACCATATACTCGTATTCGGCATTATCAGGAGATACACCGTGATTCAGGTAAGCTGTTACGAACTTACCTTCGGTTTCCGACTTCTGCTTGTTATCCCTGGATTTTTGTTTTTGCCTTAAAATACGCAAGTCTTGTCCGGCAGCAATCCGGTAATAATTACCTTTTGTATCAGATAAAAGTACAGATGATTTTTCTGAAATCGTTTTTTCTATCGGAAGACCGACAATTGTATCCGAACCGAGCAATATAGGTTCAGAATTTCTTTTCAATGCCAGTTGAAACAACGTGGTTTCCGTCGGATATTCTTTATTATTATTAGAGATATTCGATCCTAAGCATACCAAACGGTTTTCAAAGCAAAAGACTGACTTTCGGGCTACGAATCCGGGTGTAAAATTTTCCCGATCTTTCTCTTTCAGCTTAAAAACGAATACTCCTTGTTTTCCTTCCAAAGATGACGCTCCAGAAAAATTTTCTTCAGAACGCTCCATCAATGTTCCCGGAAGAGGATTTTCAAGCTTTTCTAACGGAAGATGTATTGTTGTTGTTCCCGGAACACGATTCCAATCCCAGCCATCTTCGACAAATCCGCTTGCAAAGCTATTGACCGGACGACCGGATGCTAAAATCTGTACCGATCCATAACTCTGATAACGACCGTAACGGTTGTCTTTTGTATATATTTCGGAACACCAAACATCAGTATTATATCCCTTCAACGTCACCATCCAATTTCCAAAACGATGTATTCCCAAAGCTCCATAATTATAGACAAAAAAGCCCTGTGGCGATGAAGCTGCTTTAATACCAGCTTGTTCAAATTTTCTTTTATATGGAGACGAAGTCCTGTTCAGTCTCAAATAATCGGCAGCCAGCTCTTCATCGATCTTATTCCCCGATCCGGTAAGGTCTCCTCTATCTGCCAACAAAGCAAAAGTTTGTACTGCATCATTCGAAATCGATCCGTCAAAAGGATGTCGTCCGGCTATACCCAGTCCCCAATCTTTTAAATTACAGTAATTCCGCATTGTTTGCAATGCAAGCTTTACATTACGAGCTGCATCATCAGAAATAGTAAATTCTGTATGGTTCGTCAGCTCAAGATATTTTCCGATAGTAGCAAAAGCTCCAATCGAATATGCTGGATATAAACCTCCATGATGAAAAGTAGTACCATCAACTTTAATTCCTCCTATCGTTCCGGGAGTGAAGCCCAAAGATCCGCTTACCCAACGGCTCAAAGCTTTCATACTACGAACCTGGTCCCTCATATCCGGCTGAATAAGAGCGCTTATTACTTTCGCTGTCAATAATGTATTCCACGAATCAAGTAATTCGTCTCTACCATACTGATAAGGAATCCGTGTCTCCGCTAATCCGCTCCAATATGCCAAAGTACGACGAATATTCTTGTTTAAAGGAGTTTCTTCCTTTAATAAATCACGCATCATCCATGCGGCTTTATAAATATCCCGAATCTGGTATCCGTAATGGTGATTAGTTCCCAAACCGCTCCCAAAAGCAAAACCTTGCTGCATTGCATATTCGAATACGTCAAAGAAAGCTTGTTTCGATTCTTTATTTTTGTTGTAATACCAATCTCCGGCAAAACCGAATAACATGGTTTCCAGATCAGACAAACCGATCTCTCCTGCGTTCTTATTCAACTCATCATTAGACACTAGCGGAGCACCTGTTATTTTTCCGTCAACCCTATGGATACTAGCTTTCTCCGCAATGGATAAAGCCCGGGTAGCATTACCTTTTCCGGTTTCCGGAGCGACCTGATCCGTCAATCGACGGGAGAGCAACTCTATATCTTGTCTCTGTGATGAACCAACAGACGCTAAGGGCAGATCATATTCATAATGTTCCCATTCATACAATCGAGCCCAATGCCAAAGAGTCCGAGATAGTTTTGTATTATTCAAAGGAGTCTGATAATCCGGAGTCGCTTGATGATGAACTCCTTTTGCAGGAAATTCGACCCGGTCGATTAAAAGAGTTCCCGTTTTTAAATTTTCAGGTGTAGTCATCGTCCAACGTACCAACTCTTTACTTTTATGATCTCCCTGCATATTCTCAAAGCTGATCCAACAAGCTCGCCATCCGGAAAATCCGAGATGATAATCGAACCAATAAGGAATCGATCCATCGGCTGCAACAAAAGATATTCGCAACGCAGCATTCACAGGTTCATCATTATACACCCACATCGTCAATCCGCCTTTACGAGTTCCGACAGCCTTTTGCAACAATGAAGGGTTATCAACAGTCAGTACAGAAGGAGAAAACCACTGCCATTGAAGAGAAGCAGTTCCCTTTTTTACAAAATCCTTATTCAAAGATAATTTAGCCGAAGTTGCAGAAATATATTCCGGAATAGAAACATTCCAGTCGATTTTTTGAGAGTATCCGTTATAAGAAAACAGAACAATCAGAAGCAAGGCCAACCATTTTATTTTCATAGAGAGTGTTTTTCGTTTGATGCAAATATCCTTAATAAACATGAAAACCAGAAGTAATAAAAAGCTCTGCATATCCCATAAAACAAAAAATGGAACAATTTCAATAACCCAGATTCAATTTTCCGAAGAAAAGAAAAGGACTGCACACAGAAGATGCAGTCCTTAATTATAATAAGCATAGTTAAGGTTATTCTTTTTCTTTAATAGTGAAGGTCACTTCCTTTATCGTACGTGCCGATCCATAAACATTTTGATTTCCGGCAATAAAAGTGACAGTATATGTGCCCGGCTGAGTATAAACATAGGAATATGAAGGAAGTCGCACATTGATATTTTTCAGGACTCCGCTATTTTCATCCGGATCGCAAGTATTGAATTTTAAGGACTTGGTAAACAACCAATCATCTGCATTATTGGTATAGTCTGTTTCATTAGTACCTCCACCAAGATACATAAAGCTATTTACCCGTGTCAATGATGAACGCAAATCCCACACTCCCGTACAAGAAGAACTTCCGGAACTGTTATCAAAATAGGGATCTCCCTGTTGTGCATGTTTAGGATTTGTATTCGGATTACGGTCAAACGTTTGTAATCCTAAATCTGACAAGTTCAACGTTGTAGTATTTCCGTTTTTATAAATTGTCGTTATCGCCACGCTATAAAAATCCCATCTTTTTAAAGCACTTGTTCCATCAAAATCTGCTTTATAATGAAAAGCGAGAGTCATCTCAGAAGTACTGTAAGGCGTAAGGTCGAAAGATGTTGCCGTTCTGTTCGAAAATTTACTTTCCAATAGTTCTCCATTACCGCTCAATAAGGTAGCATCAGACTCAAAATCGGCAACACGAGAATCGTCTGTAGCAACATCTTTACTTAATCCCGGGAAATCACCGACAAATAAAGACAGTGTATTGGTGACTTTCCCGTAGCGTGCCTGAGCCTCAAAATTCAGAGTCACAGATTCTATCTCTTCCAGAGGTAATTCGGTACGTTCCCTATTCGCATATTTATGCCCTTCTTCTCCGGACCACCAGGTTATATAATCCGGATTTCCGTCAAAATTAAACACGACCGGATCTCCTGCCTCGTATGTATTATCGGAAGCTAAAGAGACGTTGAAGTCAACACTGTCATCCACATCCAAATCATTACAAGAAACTAAAAATGCACCGACAGCCAATATATAGATTGAATTTCTGATTTTCATAATTTTCCGTATTTAAAGTTTATCTCCACGCTTGATTCTGCTGTAACAAATTATTCAATCCGAGTTCCCGGGTAGGAATAGGTAACCATTGATACCTATCCGATGTTGCACCGTTCGTCGCATATATCAGCAAATATTGCCGACCGCTCGACCAACGGGAATCGGTTGCATACAGACTGACTTTCTCCATCGCACTTTTATATTTACCCCAACGGATCAAGTCCATTTTGCGTAAACCTTCAAAACAAAGTTCCCGACCCCGTTCATCTTCAATCAAACGCTGAAAATCCTGAGGATCTGTAATATTGACTTCATCAGCTTTAGCACGACGACGAACATCATTCACATAGCCGATCGATTCGACAGAAGGCGATCCGTCTGCCTGATTTTGCGCTTCGGCATACATTAACAACACATCGGAATAACGCAGCAACGGGAAATTAATCGGTGTATAATTTTTATCGCGAGGAGTTACCAACTCATATTCCCGACGGAACTTACCGGCATTTCTTTCGATATATTGCGTACGTGTAGCATATTGCTTTTGTCCATCTTTTAAATCCGGTTCTCCATTATTATTCAGTTTCACATCTCCTATATATTCCCAATTCTTTTTCCAATAAACCGTCGCATCGTCTCTTTTTTGGAATCGATAAGGAGCTATATTCCAATCTCTACGCTCATCTTTATTATACTTCTCATTCAAAGGATCATCTTCATCTTTTGTAGAAATAAGTTCCGGCGTACCGTCACCGTCAAGGTCATTATATAAATCCCACAAACCCGGAGTTACACAATACCGGCCATAGCTATATCCCAAAGAAGTCTGAAGTACATCCGCATTCTGAATACCGCAGATCAAGCTACCGATACGTCCGGCATTCGTATGTGAATCCTGACGGTTTCCTTTAAATTCAACTTCCCATATCGATTCTTCCGGATCATAAACGTCTGTCGCTAAATTCTTAAATACTTGGGCATAACCTTCCATATTCAACGCATGAGTCATCGAACCGTCCTGCGGATGAATAACCTCTCCCGCCCAATATTTAGCTTTCGAATACAGTTCGGTTTCATTTGTCGGCCAACCGGCTCTCTTCAAATATACGCGGGCAAGAATACCCTTTACTGCCGAACGGCTTACACGCCCGGCTCCCACGACCTGTATCGTTCCTATTGAATAGTTTTCTTCATCGGTAAGAACTTTTTCCATCTCATCTGTTACAAACTTCAATACTTCAGCTTGAGAAGTAGCCTTTATATTCGGCACATAATTATCGGTATTGGTCTGAGCTGTCGTAATCAAAGGCACGTCTCCCCAACTTTGAGCCAAAAGGAAATAGAAATAAGCCCTTAGAAAAGTAGCTTCTCCCCGATACATTTTTTTATTCGCCTCGCTTACCGGAGAATCGGTTATTCGTTCAAGGAAATAATTGGCATTATTAATTCCTTCATACAAGCCCTGCCAAATAGAAGCCAAATCGGCATCATTCGCTGTATAATTATTATTAGGCAATCCTACCTCTGCCGTACTGGAAGTATAATAATAAGTAAGATCGTCCGTACCTATTGCCTGATAATATTTTTCACCATAGCCGCTCGAACTGTTCAGAGTATTGTAAATTCCTGTAAGTCCCATAAATGCCTCCGTGTCATCTTTATAAAAATCATCCGGATTAATGAAATCACTCGGAGTAGTTTCTAAGAAATTACAAGCAGTGAACAATAACATCGTGCTGCCCCAAAATATATTTTTAATTGTTTTCATTTTCAAATTCGGATTTTATCGGTTAAAAACTAACATTTAGGCCTACTGAGAAGTTATAAGCCCGAGGATAAGCCGAGTAGTCAAAACCCGGAGTCAAGGCAGAATTACGTACAGAAACTTCCGGATCATATCCTGTATAAGAAGTCCATGTCCATAAATTTTCTCCGGAAACAAATATCCGGGCACTGGACAACATCAGTTTTTTCAAAACTCTTTGAGGGAAATTATATCCTAAAGTCACAGATTTCAAACGCAAATAAGAACCGTCTTCGATTACACGTGAAGAAAATACGTTCGGTTGACTTGCCGCACGGGGAATATCGCTATTCGGATTTTCCGGAGTCCATCGATCGGCATACGAAGCAAACATATTGGTTTCTCTTTTCCATAATCCGTTATCGAATAATAACCTGTTCGCATTTAAAATGTCATTCCCGTATGACCAAGTAAAGAAAATATTCAGATCAAAATTTTTATATTTGAAATTATTCGTGAAACCTCCGGTATGGATAGGTTGTCCTCGTCCTATAATCGTACGGTCATTATCATCAACAACTCCGTCACCGTTTATATCGACATATTTGGCATCTCCCGGCTGAATCGTGGAACGATCATTCCCATTATTGGGAACATTCGACTTCAAAGTGTAATTTCCACCCGACACATCAAAATCCTCATATTTATAAGTCCCGTCATAAATATATCCGTACATTAGCCCCAACGGTTTACCGACCTGAGCAATATAAGACGGCTCGGCGCTATAAGCATTATCAAAGGTAACCGTACTCAACAATGTTTCCTGGTTACGAGAGAGTTCTTTTACCTTACTTTGATTAAATGCAATATTGAAATTCGTCGTCCACGTAAAATTCTTATTCTGGATATTGGTAGTCTCCAGTGTTATTTCCAAACCTCGATTCTGCATTTTACCGACATTCAAATAGGTAGATGCATATCCGGTTGTATAAGGAAGATCAGCCTGAAGCAACAAATCTCGTGTAAGTTTATGATACAAATCTACCGTCAGTGCTACTCTATCGTTAAAGAATCCGAGATCAAGTCCGAGATTAGTCTGTTCGGTCGTTTCCCATTTCAAATTCTTGTTTTCCAAACCGGTCAATTTATAAGCAGTCTGGTAACTGTTCCCAAAAGGATATTCAAATGCAATTTTCGAAGTCATTTGTCCCAATGAGGCAAAATCCGACACACGGTTATTCCCCGTAGCACCCCAACCTAAACGCAATTTACCGTTAGATAACCAATCTTCGAACGAAGCCATAAAATCTTCCCGGTTAAAACTCCATGCCACAGATGCCGAAGGGAAATACCCCCAACGGTTTTCTTTAGAAAATTTAGAAGAACCATCGGCACGGAACGAAGCCGTAATATAATATTTCGAATTGTAATTATAATTTACACGGGCAAGATAAGACATCAGCATATTTTCTCCGATAGTGGACTCGGATAATATAGGAATACCGTTGTCCATACCAGCCATGCCCAAATCTTCATGAGAGATATTCTGCACATCGTTTCTGAAGTAATTAGAATAATTTCCTTGAAACGTAGCCGCCATAGCCGAGAAATTATGTTTACGCTTAAATACTTTAGAGTAATTCAATACATTCTCATTTACCCAGCTATGATCATCATAATGGCGTACCGACGCATTGACACCTTCAGAGCGGGTGGCATTACCATAACGTGTTTTCGAATTATTGAACTGTTCGTTCTGACGTTTTTTCAATCGATAACTTCCGGAAACTTTCAATTTCAATCCCGGAATAAATGTGTATTCAGCGTATGCATTAGCTTGAAAATCATCCTGTATCAAACGACGATATTCATTCTCTAAAGACAAAATCGGGTTAAAACGATAGTCATTGTTCGTCGGTACGGTCGGATCCCATAATAATGTACGCAAATCAGTTCCATCATAACTTACAGGCCGATATCCCCAGACACTATAAAACAGACTGTTTGTTGCACTACTCGAAGCAACGGACGGAGAAGCTCCATTCGTTATTCCCCGGGCGTAATTTCCATTAACATTTACTTTCAATTTCGGACTTATCCGCTGATCAAGGCTAAAACGTCCCTGAAAACGTTGATATCCGGAATTTAATAAAATACCTTCCTGATTCAAATACGATAATGAAGCAGTATAACGAGTTTCGGCTGTTCCTCCGGTCAAAGAGATGTAATGATTATTAGTAAAGGCTGTCCGGAAAATATCATCCTGCCATTTAAACTGATCGGGATAATTACGATAAGACTCAAGTGTCCGCCCATTACTATAATAAGAAGAACTTAAATCACCTTGTATCTCTTCCTGGAGTTTTACAAACTCATAAGCATCCATCAACTCAAGTTTTTTTGTCACTGTAGAAACGCTGAAACTACCATTATAAGAGATTTTCGGTTTGCCGATCTGCCCCTTTTTCGTTGTAATAATAACGACTCCGTTTGCTCCCCGGGCTCCATAAATAGCTGTAGCCGAAGCATCCTTTAAAAAGTTCATCGACTCAATATCGTTCGGGTTCAAAGATGCGGCATCGGCATCTTCTACAGGAAACCCGTCAATTACGAACAGCGGAGAATTATCCTGAGTAATGGAATTTCCCCCACGGATCACGATGTTAAATGCCGAACCCGGCATACCTTCATTAGAAGAAACTTGAACTCCGGCAATACGACCTGCCAGTGCTTGGTCAAAACTAACTACCGGAGTTTGCAATATATCTCCCAAATTAGCTTCGCCAACAGCTCCGGTCAAATCTTTCCGGCGAACTTCCTGATAACCGACAACGACAACCTCATCCAAGTCTTTAGAGGTCTCTTTCATAACAACCGTCATCGGTTTCTTTAAATCTACTTTCTGTTCAACTGCTCCGAATCCCAAAAAAGTAAAACGGAGAATTGCATTTCCATTTGGTACCGAAATACCGAACTTTCCGTCTACATCAGTTGTTGTACCTTTTGTTGTACCTTTTACAAGAATACTGACACCCGGAAGCCCGGCACCCGACTGATCGACTACGGTTCCGGTCACATTTTTTTGAGCTTGCAATGCCAAAGCACCGAAAGCACACAACATCACTAGGATAATCCTTAGTTTATTTTCTTTCATGAGTCTTGGTGATATTTGATTAGGGTTATTGTTTCAAAACTAAATTGCATTTTGCGTTGTTCTTCTTCTAAAACCGAAAAAGAAATATCCGTCGATTATTAAAAGACAAAGAGGAATTTTGTGTTCCATGGAAATATTCATACAATTAATTCGGGATTATTATACACTTCAAATTTTCGGCTAATATAGATACATTTAAATGAGATACATCCGTTTATACCGCCAAGCATAGCCCATAAAATAAAAAATGGAACTCTTTAATATTTTCCGAATAATCTTCAAAAGGAGTCCCGTTTTTTTGATACAAATTATATAAGAATATAGGACATGCTTCTTGTATAAAAAGAATCGATGAATATCATTACAAATTATCTTAGCACCAGAAAATAATTCAAGACATTAACTAATCAAAAAAAACACAAAGCCCATCTATGAAAAAGACACTCTTTTTTGCAGGTTTATCACTATTGTCTCTTTTTAGTTGCATGAAAAACACCAAACACCAAGCAGGACAAATCGATCCGGTGCAGAAAGGTATAGAAACGGCAACTCAACAAATAGGCAGGCAAGTCGAAATCATTGAAGATTCCGGGAAATTTCTGAACCCGAGAACTGTTTATAACGGTGTAATCGAATATATTCCGGCAGATGACTGGACCAGCGGATTTTTTCCCGGAACAATGTGGTATATGTACGAGCTTACCAATGATAACAAATGGAAAGATTTAGGAATCAAATACACCGAAACATTAGATTCGATAAAATATCTCAAGTGGCATCATGATGTAGGCTTTATGATTTATTGCAGTTATGGAAACGCATATCGATTAACCGGAAATCCGGCATACAAAGATGTGATTATAGAAACGGCAAAATCTCTATCCTCTCGATTCAGACCTGTTGCAGGTGTCATACAATCATGGGATGAAGACCGGGGTTGGCAAGGGACAAGAGGTTGGATGTGTCCTGTTATTATCGATAACATGATGAATCTCGAACTTTTGTTCGAAGCGACGAAATTAAGCGGAGACTCGACATACCGCAAAATTGCGATTAGTCATGCCGACACGACATTGGCACATCACTTCCGGCCGGATAACAGTTGTTATCATGTCGTAGATTATGATAAAATAAAAGGAGGAGTACGCAGCAGGCAAACAGCACAGGGATATGCAGATGAATCTTCTTGGGCTCGCGGACAAGCATGGGCTTTGTATGGTTATACCGTATGTTACCGTGAAACAAAAGACAAAAAATATTTGGAACAGGCTCAAAAGGTCTATGATTTTATATTCAATAATAAAAACATGCCTGAAGATTTAGTGCCCTATTGGGATTTCGATGCACCACATATCCCGAACGAACCTCGTGACGCATCCGCGGCTGCTGTAATAGCCTCGGCTTTATACGAATTAAGCACATACGACAATTCCAAAGAATATAAAAAGACGGCAGATCAAATTATAGAATCGTTATCCAGTCCGGCTTATTTAGCGATTGTAGGGACAAACGGAAATTTTGTACTGATGCATTCCGTGGGAAGTATCCCTCATCACAGTGAAATCGATGTGCCTCTAAATTACGCCGATTATTATTATCTGGAAGCACTGACTCGCAAAATAAATCTTGAAAAGAAATAAGAAATAAACACTCATTCTTGACCTTTATTATCTTCAGGAATCAAGAATGAGTGTTTCTATTCCGTACGATTAAAAACGTATTCTTAATGAAGTTATTCGGCAGACCTATAAAAATACAAGGAAAATTTATTCCGTTTTTTAGGTATGAGACTAACCTCAAGATATTAATTGATCCGTGATTTTATTAATCACTCAACCAAATACCGACAAACAATATAAATCTTATGTACTATTTCAAACACATATTCTTCCTGTTATTTCTGACAATACCCTTTTCCATAACAAGAGCCCAAATCAGAGAATTTACCCACCCGGAAATCATATCATTCGAAGATTCGACAGATCCGGTAACCGCAGGGAAGAACTCTAAAGTCTCTTTATCGAACAAACACTATAAACATTTAGGACACAGCCTTCAATGGAATTGGGACAAACCGAATGCTCAGATTTTTATCAATCAACCGATAGGCTACTTGTCTCAAAATCCAAATCCTAAAGAAACTTCGCTTTCTACTTTCATATTTTGGATTTACAACCCGAAAGCTATCTCTTCGGGAAAACTGAAATTCGAATTTTTAAAGCAAGGAAAGGTCTGTTCATGGTTTGAATACGGAATGAACTTCACCGGATGGAGTGGAGCATGGCTTATTTTCAACCGGGATATGCAAGGAACTCCGGAAGAAGGAATGGACGAGCTTCGTATCACCGCCCCCAATACAAACTATGGCGAAATATTCCTCGATCATATCATTTTATCTTCATTCCAAGACGTACGTCATCAAACAGCAGATTTTCAAGCACCTTATATCAATCCGGAAACAACCAGTCATTGGTTAGTATTACTTAAATCATGGGAAAACGATTTCGATCTCCCGATTCCGGCCCGAGTAAGTCCCTCCGAACAAAAAAGTATAAACGATGTAGAAACCCGGCTCAAGCAATTGCTTCTTCCTAAAAAGCAGCCGGATGTCACAAAACTGAAAAAACAATTCATTGCATATAATATTACAGAAAATTCGGACGGTTCAATCTCTGGATTACCGATATTCTTTGAACGTTTTGGAGAAGCTTATGCAAATCTCGGAGGAGAGAACTATGCAAAAATCTACGCTAACCCTATGGGATTAAGAAATTGTGTAAATTTCATGTATAACCTTGCAATAGCCTGGAACAATAGTACAAATAATAATGAAAAAACAGAATTAGCAAACATGTTTATCCTGATGACACGCCACATGCTCGATCAGGGATTTCGTGCAGGAAGTGCTATGGGAACACTTCACCACTTAGGGTACAGCATGAGAAATTATTATCCGGCAATGTTTTTGATGAAGGATGTCCTTATAAAAGCAGAATTAGACCAAGACATTCAGCGAGCAATGGAATGGTTTGCCGGTACGGGAGAAGTAAAACTAAAACCCGAAATAGACGGCATGGATATAGATGCATTCAACACGAGTTTAATAGGGCGTCTTTCGAGCATCATGATGATGAAAGATTCTCCCCAAAAAGTAACCTATCTACGCTCTATTTCGCGTTGGATAGACAACGGGTTGCACTTTTCGGACGGGACGATGGGTTGTTTCAAAATAGACGGCTCGATATTCCACCACCGTCACAACTATCCGGCTTATGCCGTAGGAGGATTGGACGGAGCGGTAAACTCGGTCTGGTTGTTGCGAGATTCGGAATTTGAAATCAGCCGCCAAAGTCATGAGAATCTAAAATTTGCACTTCTCACCATGCGCAAATATTGTAATCTCGTAACATGGCCTCTATCTTTATCAGGAAGACATCCCGATGGAAAAGGAAAACTCATCCCATGGCATTACGCCCGATTAGCCGAAGTAGGTAGTCCTGATAAAACGGAAAAGATAGATACAGAACTCGCATCTGCCTATTTGCGACTTAATAACGGGAAAAAAGACAGTTACAGTAAAAAATTTACAAAAGCCGGAATAATACCGGAAAAAGCTCCTGAAGGAAACTGGGGGATCAATTATTCATGTCTAGCCGTACATCGCCGAGAAAACTGGCTGGCAACAGCTATGGGACACAGCCGATACTTATGGGCTACCGAATCTTATATCGGAGCAAACTATTTCGGACGCTATCTGAATCACGGGAACTTACAAATATTAGGTTCTGGTAATCCCATAGACATGTTCGCATCCGGTTTTAATCAACAAGGCTGGGACTGGAATCACATACCCGGAACAACAGCAGCAGTAATACCGATGAAAGATCTTAAAGCCGATATACGTCAAGTAGATGAAGTCTCTGGATATGAAGAGATGCTCCTTTCCGACGAATCTTTTGCAGGAGCAATATCCAGCAAAAACCGAAACGGAGCTTTCGGAATGAAATTGCACGAGCATGACAAATATAACGGATCATTACGAGCCCGTAAATCTTATTTCTTCTTCGATAACCGAATCATCGCATTAGGCTCTGATATAGAAAGTGCTCTCCCGGATGCCCCGGTACATACGACACTATTCCAAGTATATCTTCCGGAAGAAGAGAGTCCTATTTTCATAAACGGAAAGAAAATCTCCGATTTTCCGTATGAAAAACGTTTATCAGAGAAAACAGCCATGCTGGGCGACGGTAAAAAGAATTATTACCTGATACGCAACGGGAATATCATCGTACACAAGACCCTGCAACACTCTCTTGACGAGGAGACATGTGCCCCGACAGAAAATAACTTTGCATTGGCGGCCATTGACCACGGGAAAACTCCCCATAATGCATCTTATGAATATATGGTCCTTATACAACCTTCGGAAAAAGAAAAAAAGCAATATCAAAAATCGGGAGGCTATATTGTCTTGCAACAAAACAAACAAGCTCATATCGTAAGAGACAAAGCAACTTCTACAACCGGATACGTACTTTTTGAAGAGGGCGAAGTAACTGTAGGAAACGAAATACTGTCTGTCAATCATCCTTGTTTAATAATGACAGCTAAAGAAAATAAAGATAAAATGACAATCAGTGTTTGTGATCCGGATCTTCACTTCTATGAAGGACCGGCAGACGAACAGTATGACAAAAACGGGAAACGAATAGAACGAAGTGTTTATTCTCGAAAATGGATAGACAATCCTTCTGCAAAATCGACAATAAAAATAAAAATAAACGGAATATGGAACTTAGAAACACCATCTGATTACATAAAAATATCCGGGAAAGACACAAAAAGTACATTCCTCGAAGTTTCTTGCCGACACGGCATGACCAGAGAAGTAAACCTGATTAAAGATTAAACGCAATGAAAACATCTAAAAAATTTCTATTCGCAGCTGCGGGATTATCTTTGACAAACGGAATTCCTGTTACGGCTCAAAATAACATTCAAGACCGAAAACCGAATGTAATCTATGTTTTCCCCGATCAATTCAGAAATCATGCCATGGGATTCTGGGGCGAAAAAGGGTTCAAAGAACATGTCCGGTTTAAACCTGATCCTGTAATTACTCCCAACCTGAATAATTTTGCAAGAGAATCGGTAGTATTGACCTCTGCCATGAGCAACTGTCCCTTGAGCAGCCCGCATCGAGGAATGTTACTTTCCGGCATGTATCCGGATGGAAGCGGAGTTCCGTTAAATTGTAACTCAGATCGCCCGATAAGCAGTCTCCGAGAGGATATAGAGTGTATAGGAGACGTCTTTAAGAAAAACGGATATGACTGTGCTTATATCGGGAAATTACATGTTGATTTCCCAACTCCGAATAACCCTGAAGCTCCGGGAACTTATGTAAACAACGATACCCCAGTATGGGATGCCTACACTCCCAAAGAAAGACGGCACGGATTTGACTACTGGTATTCTTACGGAACTTTCGACATTCACAAACAACCGCATTATTGGGATACCGACGGCAAACGCCATGAAATAAGGGAATGGTCTCCGAAACATGAAGCGGATAAAGCGATAGAATATCTGAAAAATACCGGAAACGTACGAGATACATCTAAACCGTTCTTTATGGTTGTCAGTATGAATCCGCCTCACAGTCCTTACCGTACAATTGAGGATGTCATGGAAGAAGATTACAATCTTTACAAAGATATCCCCTTAGACAAGCTATTAGTACGTCCCAATGCTAATCCTCAAATGGAAAAAGCCCAATGTGCCCCCTTTTACTTTGCTTCGGTTACCGGAGTAGATCGGGAATTCGGTCGTATTTTGAAAGCATTAAAAGATTTGAGGTTAGAAGAAAACACGATTGTCGTCTTTTCTTCTGATCACGGAGAAACCATGTGCAGCCAAAACACAAATGATCCTAAAAATTCACCTTATGCAGAATCTATGAATGTTCCGTTTCTAGTTCGTTATCCAGAAAAATTAAAACCTCATGTAGAAGACCGACTATTACTTTCATCTCCGGATATCATGCCTACGGTACTCGGCCTAGCCGGACTGTCTCGACAGATCCCGGAAACCGTACAAGGTACGAATTTTGCACCGGTAATATCAAAAGAAAAAAATGCGCCTAAATTGCCCTCAGGAGTACTGTATTTAAGAAACTTGAACGGAGAAAAGAATGCCGATGGCAAAATTATCTCATACTTTCCTGAGGCACGAGGAATCAAAACAGAACGTTACACGTTAGCCATATCTATCGATAAGCAACACAATATCAAGCATATTTTCTTTTATGACGACATTAAAGATCCTTATCAGATGAATAACCTGTCTATAACGGAAAACCAGAAAATATTCGAGGATTTATGCAGACAAATGGGTCAATTACTGAAACAGGTAAATGATCCGTGGTATAAAGATCGCATCTTAAGTTCTAAAATACCGTATTAAAGATTCGTTTAAATTTATAGTTTATGATACCGGAGTCATTCTGCATTGAGCAAAATAACTCCGGTAATTATTTTAATGCCTGTTTAAATTTTACTCTGATCAGGTTCAAAAGATTTTTTCAAGGATGTTCTTCTGTTTCGATAAAGAGCATAGCGGGTTAGGTTATACAACATACAAACGTAGAGAAACAGATTAAAAAGAGATGCAAAAAGTTTGGTTATATAAAACTCTTTATCGGAAATTTTTAAACGGACTTGTAAGCTGCAAATCAACGGTCATTCAAATTGTATGATTATCGTCCTTTCTCCAATAAATCTTTCATTTTATATTTCATGCAGTACATATCAAACCCTTTAGCCCAATAATCTTTCTTGATTTCACTCAGTACAAAGCCATGCTTCTCATAAAACCCATATGCCAATTGAGATGTCCTTACCATTATTTCCCGAACACCTTCGATAGTCTTAAGCTTATCGATCCTATATCTAAGAAGCTGTGACCCGAATGATCTCCGCTGATATTCCGGATGAAGAATGTCCCAACTAATTTTCGCAACCTTCCCATTCTTCACAAAATTTATACCACCACAACCGACAATATCGCCATCAAAAATCAAAACATAATAAAGTTCTCTTTTATTTTCCAAATATTCATTTAAATCAGCTTCTTCCTCTAATGCAAAATATTCAGGCGTATTTAATCTGATTAAATTCATCACAGCAACTTTATCCGCCGGACCATATTCCCTAATTGTAATTGAATTTTCCATTTTTCTACTTAATAAAAATACTTTCCCAATATACCCAACTCAATTGTTAAATATACAACAGATTATTCCCTTTCAATATCAGAATCTGAAACTCCAAAGATAAAATATATATCTTTCTTATCTGACAAAATTACATTTCATGTTCAAGAAAACATTTCGGTTTGAAAAAATTTCACCACAGTTCTACATAAATCACCTGCCTCGATCAGAAAAACTTTCTGAACATATCTAAATCTTTTCCTGCTCTTTTGTGTTTATATTATAAAAACTGAAAAAATGATCATCTACGACCTTTTTTTCAAAAAAAAGAGTATATTTGCTAAACGGATTTATACTATTTCTTACAACTGTTTAGAAATAAATATTTTATAACTTAAATGAAACGCATTATAAAAAAAATTTCTGCGATTCGTTTTTAATGCCGTATTTATGTTCGGATTCGCCAGACAGATCACTATCGTACTACTCCTATGTATCGCCAATGTCGGTTACTTATCGGCATTTAACGGTAATGTAGATCAATTTCGTCTTAACTTCGAACTCCCTTCAAGATCAGTACAATGTATAACGCAAGATAAACAAGGGCTTATATGGATCGGAACAAACGATTGGGTTGCTTATTACGACGGATACTCTTTACAAACTCTTCCCTTACCTCAGAATGTAAATCACGGTTTTTATAAAAGAATTTATTCACTCCAAAACGATACACGAGACCGAATGTGGATAGGTACTCCGTACGGAGCTTTCAGGTACGATAAACGGAACAGAGAAATAGTTCATTTTCTACCGAACGAAAATGACATAAATAGTAAAAGCAACGTTATTTACAGTATTGCATTATCTCCGGATAACCAAATTTGGTTAGGTACGCGAAACGGTATATACCAGTATGATGAACCTTCGAATAAACTGTTACTGTCTCCACTGTTTGCCCACCATAAAACATTCAACGAGGCTCTGAAAAGCGAACGGATAGCCAAATGCATCTATTTCGACAAGATGGGACTTTTATGGGTGGGAACTGAAGGTAACGGTTTGGTCGTAATCAACACAAAAGACCGGACACATCGAAGTTTTCATTACTCTCTTACAGATAGTACGACCATTTCAAGTGATTTTATCGAAAATATATATGAGGATAGTTTCGGCTCATTATGGATCGCAACTGCCGACGGACTGTGCCGATTACGAAGAGATGATAATAATTTTGAAAGATATAATCAAATCGGAATCAACGGATTGGTAACCGACATGACAGAAGATAAAACAGGAACATTATTTCTTGCTACAGATAACGGCGTTGCAATTTTTAATAAAAAGGAACAATCCGTCGAATGGTTAAAAAACAATCCGGGGAGTGAGAACACTCTTTTGAGCAATGATGTAATGAGCATCTACAAAGATCGTTCCGGAGCTATCTGGTGCGGAACGTCCAAAGGAGTATGCCGCATCGAAAGGCAACCCCGATTTCCTTTGCTTCAGAATCTCCCCGAATCGGAGAATTCCCTTAGTAATAATTCCTTGATCTTCTTGCAAGCAGATAAAGCCAAGAATCAACTATGGATAGGAACAGCAAATGCCGGAATAGACCGTTACGATGTAGCAACCGGACTATTTACTCATTATTCGCTTTCTGCCTTAAAACTACAACCCGGATATAATCAAATACGAACAGGGATTTTACTGCAAAACGGTAACCTGTTATTAGGAACAGGAGGGGGATTATTAGAATACAATACTTTACAGAATACTATATATCCCAAGATATTTAATCCTCAAACAGAACTGAAAGAAATATATGCATTGCTTGAATCTCGCAACGGAGATATTTGGATGGGAGTCTTAGACAAAGGCTTATACCGATACGATAATAAATCAAACAAAGTAGAAGAGGTATCTTTACCTGTCGAATACTCCGGGAAAAAAGATGTTTATACGAATATCAAAGTATTATTCGAAGATTCGGAAAATAATATCTGGATTGTTTTTTATCAAGGAGGAATAGGCCGTTACTCTCCTGCAAACAAAACGTTAGATTTATATACCCAAACTTCGACTCACAACGGACTAAATGACAACATCGTATGGGATATCGTGGAATTACCGGATAAAATGCTTGTATTTGCAACCGGATCAGGAATAAGTTTTTTCAATTTGAAAACCAAAACTTTCGAAAAAAGAAAGAATTTTAATGCCGCAATCAATGGATCTGTAACTTCCATACTTCCGGTATGGCCTGATTATCTATGGTTAGGGACAGAACAAGGTATTGTCCGCATTTCCATGACAGGAAATAATATTATTCGCTTTAGCGAACGAGACGGACTTCAAGGACCTCTTTTCAATTATCAAGTTGCCGCAGCACTTCCTCCCTATCTCTATTTCGGAGGGAATAACGGATTCAATAAAATCGATACTCGGATACAATTCGACAACAGTTTTATTCCATGGCCGTCGGTATTAAAAATCCAAAACGATAACGGAAGCATCGATGTAAATCAATTACAAACAGAAAATAATATTCCGGCACTTTCTCTTTCATCGAGAAATCATCTCTGCGAAATTGCATTTTCCGCCTATTCTTATCAGAATGAATGGAGAAATCGTTACCAATACAAAATATTGCCCAAAGACTCCGTTTGGAAATGGGTAACTTTCGGAAAAAACAGTATTATGCTCCCGTCTTTAAAAAGCGGAAAATATACATTGATGCTACGCGGAGCAAATTCGGACGGGAAATGGGGAGATGCCCACGAAGTTTTAATCATTCGGGTAAAAAGTTTTTGGGCAATCGTAATCTGGAGTATATTAGGTGCTATCGCTTTATTCGGATTTCTACTTTACCTCTTAAACAAGAGATATCCTCATATTCTGAAAAATTACCAGAAAATCTTATCAAAAAAGAAAAACAAGGTTCTTAAAAATCCTGTAAAACTAAAAGAGCCGGATGAGAAAAATCAAAAGATAGTAAATGCTCTTATCGCAACTATGGAGACAGACCATCTTTATACCAATAAACGTCTCAATAAAGCTCAATTGGCTGCAGTATTGAAGCTTACGGAACTGCAATTAGCACAAATACTAAAAGAGTACATAGGAAAAGGATTTGCCGATTTTGTCAATTACTATCGGGTGGAAGCTGTGAAAGAAAAACTAAAAGACCCTAAATATAAAGATATAACATTAATGGGGGTTGCCGACGAATGCGGTTTTAATTCCAAAACTTCATTCTACAGAGTATTTAAAGAAGTCACAGGTATTACCCCAGCTGACTATCTAGAGCAATTAAAGAACAAACGGTAAAAGTCTTAGAACCTGTATAAATTTTACTCAAGTTTGGTTTGAGAGTTATGGATGTCCTTTTGATTTTGATAAAAAATAAAGGAACAAACCAAAAAGAAGAGCGCAAAGATATGCTGACAGAATTTCTGCATCGGAAAAACCAGACAGTCCCTTAAAACAATAGTGTCATTCTTCGAATTGTTCCAACCGTATTTGATCACCCTCTAAAACAGCATAAGAAAAATAATTGATCCAATCCCCCAAGATAATCACCCTACTATCTCTACGTATCATCAAATCTAACATGATATGACGATGCCCGAAAACAAAAAAATCGATATGAACAGGCGACTTTTCAAGATATTCTTTCGCATATCGAACCAAATATTCATTCTCTTCTCCGCAATAATCTTTACAATTACCGGTCTGTCGGCTATGAGAAGACCACTTATGTGCAAATGCAACCGTCCAACGGGGATGAATTGCCGAATATAACTTCTGACAAAATCGATTATGAAAAACAGACCGTATAAAACGAAAAATCAGCGGAGTATCTCCTAACCCGTCACCATGAGCCAAATAAAATGTCTTTCCGTTTAAATCGACAATTTCCGGAGTATAATGCACCTTTACACCTAATTCACCGGGTAAATAATCGAATATCCATATATCATGATTTCCGATAAACCAATGCACATCTATCCCTTTATCTGTCAATTCGGCAACTTTACCGAAAAATCGGGTAAATCCTCTTGGAACGACAGTCTTATATTCATACCAATAATCTAATATATCTCCCATCAGATATATTGCTGAAGCATCCTCTTTAACCGAATCGAACCAACGCACCACTCTTCGCTCATTCTCAAGCGGATTTTCTAATGTTCGTGCGCCCAAATGCAAATCGGACAAGAAATAGATTTTTTTCATTTAACGGCACTTTATAAAATAAGGATATGGAATTCGTTTTTACAAAAAACCGAGTTCCAGTTTGGCCTCTTCACTCATCATATCCTTATCCCATTCCGGTTCAAAAACCAACTGAATATCGACACTCTTAACATCATCTATGCTCTCGACTTTCATCCGGACATCTTCAATGATAAAATCTGCTGCCGGGCAATTTGGTGCAGTAAGGGTCATCTCTATATGGACATTCTTCTCATCATCTACCTCAATAGAGTAAATCAACCCTAAATCATATACATTTACTGGGATTTCCGGATCATAAACCGTACGGAGCATCTTCACGATTTTTTCCTCAACAGTCAATATATCATTTTCTTTTTCTTCCATAATGTAGTATTTATCTTAACGAAGGTAGCTAATTTTTACGGAAACTCAAAACAGAGATAAAAAGTTCAAGCATTTTACTACATTTGCATAAAAGACCCTATCCAAATAAATAAACTTTACGTAACGATGATAAAACAAGATTTTTTATTGGTACAAATTGAAGAACTCGCTAAAAAATTAGCTAAGCTTCTGAAAAAGAAAGAAACTCCGGGAAGCAACACAGATACTCTCGCCGATGATTGCTACAAAGATATACACCTGAGCTTACAAGAGGTGCAAAATGCAACAGCTGAAGAGTTAACCGAGAAAGTGCCGGACTGGGAACTCCTTGAATTATTAGTCAAGTTGATGTTAGCCGATGACAGAATAAATACCGACCGCCAGCAAATAGAAAAAGCTCAACAGCTTTTATACTTCGTGCAAGAACGAGACCGGACCTATTCTTTTGACCGTATTGCCTTGGCCGAATCGATAAGAAGTCTGCTTACCGAATAATCAACGACTAGGATGCTGAGATTTCTTCTTGACATTACGTGTTCTATCTTCTGACTTAGAACGCATAGAAATCTCTTTCCCGACCTTTTTTCTCTCGTTTCCACGTGTGCCACGCAAAGTTTTTCGTAATTTGGTCGCATCTTCCCGTGATGAAAAGTTTTCAGAAGATTTCCGTTTATTCTTCTTCTCTTCATCTTTTGAAATTATTTTCGGAAAATGCAATATTTCACCATCTATCCGCACTTTGTCTTCTAACGACACTTTAGCTCCCATAGCTGCAAGAACACCATTTATCGTTACTCGCTCGTCTACGATCAACTGATCGGCTTCTCGACGAGAACAAAAACCTGCGTCACTTATATATTTATTGATCCTTATCTTTTCCATATCATCATTCCAAAACAATGCGTGAAACATTTACATTTTCTTTCAAAAACAAAGATGCCGCCATAGAAAACCTTTGAGGGGATTCGGTCGTAAGGAAACGGCATGTACTGCTTTTAGTACATCGCCTCTCCATTTCAGGATGCCGATAAAGATAATTCTTAAGACTTACGGCAACCAAATCACCTTGAGGAAGAGGCAATACTCCCTCCGGCAAAAATGTCTTGATTTTATCCAATAACAGAGGATAATGAGTACATCCCAAAATAACCGTATCTATATCGGGACATTGCATCATAAGACGGTCTATATATTGACGTACAAAATAATCTGCACCGGGAGAACGATGCTCATTATTTTCGACTAATGGTACCCACATTGGACATGCCTCTCCGAATACCTCATACTCCGGATATAGTTTTTTTATCTCTAACGGGTATGAACAAGATTGTATAGTCCCCGTCGTTCCCAATATCCCGATTTTTCCTGTCCGGGTTATATGCCCCAACGCTTCGACTGTCGGGCGAATAACTCCTAAAACTCTCCTATTAGGAGCAATTTGAGGAAGATCTTTCTGTTGAATAGAACGAAGTGCTTTCGCAGAAGCAGTATTACAAGCCAGAATAACTAACTGACAACCACGCTCAAATAAGGTCAATACAGCCTCCCTAGTAAACTCATACACTATCTCAAAAGAGCGCGTTCCATAGGGAGCACGGGCATTATCTCCCAAATAAATATAATCATATTCGGGCATTTGCCGACGAATATCTTCCAAAATAGTCAATCCGCCGTAACCTGAATCAAATACTCCTATCGGACCGGGTTGTTCGCTATATAAATTCATTTTCACAAGAAAACAGAAAAAGGATGATACAGGCGATCATCCTTCTCTGATTATGTATTGAAAATTATTATTTTAATCCCAATTTTGCCTTTACCAGCGGAGTAGCATCTTCACTACTAGCTCCGGCAAACAACACAGCGTTAAGGTCGAACAAATAGGTAAACTTATATTCGTCTCCCACCGCTTTAATAGCATCTCTCATTTTTTTCTCTACCGGAGCGAGCAATTGCTGTTGCTGCTTGGCTAAATCATTTTGAACTACCTCTTGGAAATTCTGAATTCTTTGGTTCAATTCAGCCAATTCTTGTTGACGACGAGCTTTGATATTTTCCGGAATAGAGATCGAATCTTGTGTCGCCATCAATTCTTTATACTTTTTGCCGAATTCTTCCTGCATTTTAAGGAATTCATCTTCATACTTTTTAGCAAGAGCGTCATATTCTTTCTGTGCAGCTTCCCGTTCGGGCATAGCAGAAAAAATTTCCATAGTATTTACAGTTCCGAATTTAAATTGCGGAGTCTGAGCAAATGCACAAAAAGGCAATGCAAACAATACAATAATCAAAAGTTTCTTAAACATATAATTCAATTTTTTATTTTTTAATAATCGAGAACTATTAACAGGACACAAAAATACATATTTATTTCGAATATCCTAATTTTGCAAGGACTTCATTGCTTATATCAATGCGAGGAGAGGCAAATATAATATTCGCAGAAGATGCCCGATCCATTACCATCTGATATCCTTTTGTCTCCGAAATTTGCTTTACGGCATTATAGATATCATCCTGTATCGGTTTCATAAGACTTTCTCTCTTCTTAAACAACTCCCCTTCTGGCCCGAAATATTTGCGACGAAGATCTTGAGTTTTTTTGTCTTCAGCAACAATTTCTTCTTCTTTCTTTTTCTTTTGATCATCTGACAAAAAGACGGAGTTAGATTGATACTCTTTATACATACTCTCTACTTTTTGCGCCTGAGTCGTTATCTCTTTTTCCCACCGTTGAGAAACTTGTTTCAGTTGTTCGTTCGCCATTTCATACGAAGGTATATTCTTCAAGATATATTCCATATCTATCAATGCAAACTTCTGAGCCTTGCTCTCGAATGCAAAAGCGGCAACTAATGCTAAAATAAAAATAATCCGTTTCATACTCAATTATTTTAAAGGTTAAAAACAGAATCGGCAGAAAGAGCCTCCTTCTCCTAAAAACATTTCTTTCATTCTCTTTGTTCCGCTTTACCCACAGCAAATAACATTCCTTAGAATTCTTGCCCGAGGATAAAGTGTAATTGACTGCCTCCGACTTTTTGTACTCCGGTAAAAGGTTTATCGAATCCGTATGCCCAATCGAGCCCCATCATTCCGATCATCGGTAAAAATATACGGACTCCCACACCTGCAGAACGTTTCAATTTAAATGGATTGAAATCCCTCACTTCAGTCCAAGCATTCCCGGCTTCGGCAAATGCCAAAGCATAAATAGTAGACGATGGTTGCAATATAACCGGGAAATGAAGTTCCACTCCCAAACGTGTATATGCATACCCCTCATACCCATAGGGAGTCAATGATCCGTTTTCATATCCGCGAAGCGCAATAGTTTCGGTCGCATAATTATAGCTATATCCCGACATTCCGTCTCCTCCCACATAGAAAGTCTCGAACGGCGAACGCTTATGTCTATTATAAGAGCCTAAGATTCCCACTTCGGCACGAGTCATCAATACAAGAGTATGCTGGCTCTCCGCCGAAGTAAGCGGAGTAAATGTTTTTGCTTTAAATTTCCATTTATGATATTCGATCCACTTATACATCGTTTCCCGATCTTTTTTATTATTGGAAGGATCGAGTTTACTATAATCGACGTTATTGAAAAGTGAGTATGGAGGCGTAAGCTGCAATGACAGTGAGAATTGAGACCCCCGACGAGTATATATCGGATTATCGATAGAATTTCGAGCCAATGTCAAATTCAAGGTAATACTGTGGGACGTACCGTTCTGCATAAAATAAAGATATTCCCAATCTTTCAATTTATACAACTGATACCCCAATTCTGCAGAAAGCGTAAAATAGTCATCCGGCCAATTCAATCGTTTCCCGAACCCTACAGCAACACCGAACATCTGTAAAGATTTACTGGGGTCGTATGCATAACTATAATCGTAATTGTCACCATAATAATTATTATAGCCATAATAACTGTTATACCCATAACCATACGGATCGATATAGTTATTATTCCAATAACTGGTACTTATATCAGTTTGACGGCTATAATAAACCGAAAAACTGAATGAGTTAGGCCGTTTTCCACCAAACCAAGGATCCATAAATGACAAACTGTAAGATTGATAGTAACGGGCATTAGTCTGAGCACTGATTGTCAAGGTTTGTCCCTCTCCTTGAGGAATAATTCCTTTATAAGACTTCGGCTTCAAGAAATTCTTTACAGAGAAATTAGTAAACTTCAAACTCAATTTACCGATTATTCCGGTCTGTCCCCAACCGGCAGAAAATTCTATTTGGTCATTAGCCTTCGATTGTAAAGCATACACCAAATCTACAGTTCCGTTCTCAGGATCAGGTTCGGGACGAATATCCATTGTTTCCGGATCGAAGTGTCCCATCTGGGCAATTTCACGAGCAGAACGCATCAGATCGGATTTATTGAAAAGTTCTCCGGGTTTAGTTCTTAATTCCCGACGAACGACATGCTCATACAGCCGGTCATTACCTTGAATGATGATTTTGTTGATACGAGCTTGCTGTCCTTCGTACATACGCAATTCCAAGTCTATGGAATCATTTTCGACATTTACTTCGATAGGATCGAGTTGGAAGAAAAGATAACCGTTATTCATATACAGATTGGCAACTGCATCTTCATCTTCCATAGTCCGTTGCCTCAAGAGCTTTTGATTATATACATCTCCCGGTTTCATTCGAAGCAATGCACTCAAGTATTCAGAAGGATAAAGGGTATTCCCCACCCAACGGATATCCCTCAAATAATATTTTCGGCCTTCATCTACCTTAATGAATACATCTACAGTCTTATCATTATAAGGGGCAACACTATCACTTACGATAACAGCGTCCCTATAACCCAATTCATTATATTTATCAATAATCAAATTAAGGTCTTCCGCAAATTTTTCTTTTACAAATTTTTTGGTACGGAACAGATTAATCAATTTCCCTTTCTCATTGGTTTTCTTCATTACACGTTGTAACTTATTATCTGAAAGGACAGTATTTCCGTCTATATATATTTTATGAACCTTAACCTTTTCTTTTTTATCGATATTAATATCGACGATAACTTGATTTTCATGAGAAAGGTCATCTTTTTGCAAAATCTGTACCTCTGCATTTTTAAAGCCTTTTTCTTCAAAATGCTTTTTTATCAACATCTTAGCCCGGTCTACGATGTTCGGAGTGATTTGATTACCTTTTACCAATCCAAGCTTCAATTCCAAATCTTCCCGCTCCGACTTTTTTATTCCATTATAATTGATTTGAGAAATACGGGGACGTTGTTTCAAATCGATATTCAACCATACCTGAGAACCATATATCTTAGTTACAGAAATAGCGACATCAGAAAACAGCCCTTGCCTCCAAAAACGTTTTACGGCAGTCGTAATAGCGTCTCCGGGTATTTCGATCGTTTCCCCTACCGACAATCCTGAGAAACCGATCAAAACATAATCTTCATAATTATTCTTTACTCCGGAAACCGATATTCCTGCAATTTCATATTTTTTAGGAGTCGCCGAATATAAAACTTCGGGATTATAAATCGTATCGTTTTTAACTGTCGCCCCATCCTGTGCAAACATAGATCCGGTTGCAAATAAAAGGAATACGAGCAGTAATAATGGGTGTTTGAGCATATTGCGTTGTAAAATTTCTAATATCGTTCTCATAGCTGTTCACTTATTTTTCCGAACCGTCGTTCGCGCGACTGATAATCGCAGATAGCTTTATACAGACTCTCTTTGCCGAAATCAGGCCAATATTCTTCCGTAAAATAAAGTTCGGCATAGGAAAGCTGCCACATTAAAAAATTACTGATCCGCAATTCACCTCCGGTACGAATCAATAAATCCGGATCAGGAAAAGCAGCAGTCGTCAAACGAGAACTGATCAAAGATTCATCAATATCACTTATTGCAAGCTGCCCTGAAATAATATCTGTAGCAATGCGTTTTGTAGTATCCGTGATTTCCCACCGGGAAGAATAACTTAATGCCAATATCAATGTAAGCCCGGTATTAACAGAGGTTTGCGCTATACAATTATCTAATCGAGCCTTAACTTCATCCGGCATACGCGACAAATCTCCGATAGCATTCAAACGAACGTTATTCTTCATCAAATCCGGAGTTTCTCTCTCAATAGCCATTACCATAAGAGCCATTAAAGCCGTTATTTCCTCATCCGGACGTGACCAGTTTTCCGTTGAAAAAGTATATAATGTAAGATACTTGACACCTATTTCAACAGCAGCTTCTGTAACGGTACGCACGGCATCTACACCATATTTATGACCGTAAGTACGTTCCATATTCCGCTCTTTCGCCCAACGACCATTACCATCCATTATGATAGCAATATGTTGAGGCAAACGTGTTTTATCTATTTTCTCTAAATACGACATAAGTCGATCTCATTATTTTTATTATAAGTTATTGCAAATAGTCTTTTTACGTCCGAAATCATAAGTTATTGTAAACCATGTAAAAGAATACCAATCGGTATTCTTAAACGCGGAACTTTGAATTTTATAAGGATCGTCCAACACTTTTCCGTCAAGCTTATCCCCTAAAGATTTCCTCATAGAAAACTCAAAACCGATATTCCATCGCTCAGCTAATTTATACTTCAGTCCTACCCCGATAGGGATATTCAAACTAAAATATCCGTCACCTTTCTTAGGAACTGCCGTAATTCCAACCCCGACTAACAAATACGGGGAAAATCGCTTCGTTCCTAAATAAGAATAACCCCATCCATAATGGAAAAAATTAAATTCGGCTTGAGCTCCCATATCGATTAACTGTCGCTTAAATATATAATCAGCTCTTCCGGGAAAAACATTGGACATTCCTCTTGTATCACCTTTGATACCAGACGTTGCCAAATCACATTTTATAGCCCAGCGATAATTCAGGTTTCTTCGAAATACCGCTCCGAAAACCGCTCCCGGCTTTCGAAATATTTTTGAAGGATTAATATCCCCCATATAAAACCCTATACCTGCGCCCGCACCGATCTCATACTTAAAATCCTGACTTCGGACTACCGATATAGAAGCTATCGATATAATGATAATCAAAAAGAGCTTCTTCATGTGATGTCATTTAAAAATGCAACCTAATAATAAAAACGCTACAATTTGATTAAAATTATTTCAAGAATTCATTTTTCACCTTTATTTATTTAAGGTATAGGCTCAAAAGTAAGCCGTGTGATTACTCCCCGCCACACCTCATCATACAAATCTCCGTTTTCATCCACTCCACCAAACATATATATAAAAGGCACAGGCTCGGTCGTCAAAGCTTTTGTATATCGCCGCATACCTGTAGGAATAACAGGACTCTCCAAAAGATTCCAAGACATTTGAGATGATCGGATATCAAGACTTTCTTCACACACGACAGCCGATGCAAAGGCTCTGCCTTTAATATCTTTCGGTAAAGACAAGGAAGATCCGTCTTCTGCTTTCGTCCAAAAACCTCCCAAATCTGTCGTAGTATAAATATCATTCAACACCTTTGTTCCGTCCGATCCTCCTATAATAAAGTATGTCAATAATTCTGTATAATAGTCAAGAGACGAATGATATTTATATGTATAATATGTAAAAAACATAGCTCCTTCTCTCGGCGTGATCGGAGCTCCACCAGCCCCTCCGTTTACATTATTCAACGAAACCCAATTTTCTCCGTCAAATCCCCATACCGAATTGGAAAAAGAATGCCCGTCACTTAATCGCCCGCCGACAAAAACGATCTGGGACGTTCCCCAATCACTTTTATAAGAGACCGTATTGCTAAAACCAGAAACCGGAAAGTCTGCCGGAACAGCAGTCAATTCACCTTGTTGAGGATAAGAAGCATACTTATATGCGCTTCCGTCTTTAACTATTCCCAATAAGGTACTCTCGTACATTCCTATCAAACTGTAAAATGCAGAAGAACCTGCTACTGGACTCCAACTAACACCATCAGAAGAAGAGACTAATGTCTTTGAGTCCGATGTCCCGACCAGTGCAAAAAAGCCTTCGGGAGAAACGATAATAGAATTTATATCTAAATCGGATATTCCTGAAATCGTACCTTTTTGCCAGTTTCCTTGTCCCGGAGTAGCCGTTTTAAACAAAGAATATTCTCCCGACTCATTTTCAGTAAAACAATAAACACTTCCGTCTTTCATCAAGGTCTTCTGAGCAACAGCATCCGATGCAGGCAGCCCGCTACCCGACAAATTCTCCCAAATTAAAGAGTCGGCTTTTACCTGATGTACCCGCACATCGATCACATAATCCCGCTGAGTCGTCCCGTCCGCTGCAACAACGGTCATGGTCACCGAACCTCTTCCTCCTGAGAAATCAATGGAATCGGAAGGCGATTCTAAATAGTTAATCGTCGTAGTCTTGTCATTTCCCGAATCATCTTTACCTTTTATATATATTTCAACTTTTGAAGGAGATGAAAATTCCATATTTGCGACCAAATGGGAAATGTCCGTCCCGTAAGGTAAAGAATCTGCATTGTAAATATTTCCGGATACAAGATCGATCGTAAAAAAGCGCTTAGATAAATTATCGACAATAGAAGTCGTATCATCGGACAGATAAAAAGATTTTACCATAGTGTTCGAATAAGAGGAATACAACGGCACATCTTCATCTTCCGCATCATTGCAACTAATAAACAATATAAAAAATACGGATAAAAGAGAAAAAAGTATTTTAGACACTTTCATGCTGAAATATTTTACATTAATAGCTATTAAAGCTGCAAAATTAGAAACATTTTTCGCTTTAGCCACAGTATTGCATATAATTATAACAATTTATAGTAAACCACGATTTTTTTCAACAAAATAGCAATCTACAAATTACCATAAATTATAGTTGCAAAAACATTTCTAATTTTGCCAAGTTTCAAAATTAATAAAACCGATGAAAAACTATCCTGTTTTTCGATATACATGCCAAATAACTCTATTTATCCGACATTTCTATCGACGATGTATTTTTGAAATCAAATGTCCTCCGGAATAAAAAAATCGATCGGGAACACGAGTTACGACCGGTGCACAGACTCCGTTTTTCAATTCAAACGGAGTCTCTTCTATCCGGATCTCATCCCAACAATCCGAATCGATAAAACTTTGTAACAGAACCGCACCTCCTTCTACAAGCAAGCTGCTTATTTTCCGACGAAATAGTTCCTGCAACAGTGTCGGAATTATCGGCTTTGTAAAATCGACTGTCAGATACTCGATATTACCGCTCGGTTCATGTATTTTTTCCGTAATGACTAATGTCGGATTTCCATCAGAAAACAATCTTAAATTTTCAGGAAGCTCTAACCTCCGGTCTATAACCAAACGTAACGGATTCTTACCGCTCCAATAACGTACCGTTAAAGAAGGATCATCATATAATGCCGTACGCGTCCCGACCAAAATTGCATCATATTCAGCTCTTAACCGATGCACAGATGTTAAAGTGACAGCATTGGAAAATAAAACGGGCGACTCACTACAAGATCGCATCCGATCGATAAATCCATCGGAACTCTGCGCCCACTTTAAAAGGATATACGGACGATGAAATTTTTGAACTGTCATAAAATGGCTATTCAAACGGATAGCCTCCTCTTCCAGTATCCCCGTAATTACCTCAACTCCGGCCTCACGCAGCATTCGGACTCCTCGCCCGGAAACTTCAGGAAAAGGATCGAAACAGGCCATGACGACCCGAGGTATTTGCTTTTCGATAATCAGTTTGCAGCACGGGGGTGTTTTCCCATAATGAGAACAAGGTTCGAGCGAAACATAGATCGTAGATTCTCTAAGCAACTCTTCATTTTTGACCGAACGAATGGCATTGACTTCGGCATGTGCTTCTCCGCACCTGCGATGATACCCTTCTCCGATAATCTTCCCTTTATGCACGACCACAGCCCCCACCATAGGGTTAGGCGATACGTGACCGCGACCTAATGCCGCCAATTGTAAACAACGGCGCATATAGCGGCAATGATCCTCATGCGAATATTTCATACTATTTTTTCTTATCTTTGTACACAAAGCAGCAAGCCGCACATGAAACAAAGTATTCGACGTATCCAAAATTGTTTACAGGATATATATCCTACCGGAGAAATCAAGGCATTGACCCGCATCATTCTCGAAGAAGTATGCCAATATTCTCTTACAGATATACTCTTGCACAAAAATAGCATTTTATCGGCAAGTAAACACCAGGAGATCGAAACTATATTACAACGGTTGAAACAAAACGAGCCGATCCAATATATTCTCGGACATACAAAATTTTACGGAATAAATATCAACGTAGCTCCCGGAGTACTGATTCCTCGCCCCGAAACGGAAGAATTGGTCGAACTTATCTTAAAAGAAAATGAAAAGCTGAAAGGAAACATTCTCGACATCGGTACAGGAAGCGGATGCATAGCATTAGCTCTGGCAAAATTCTTACCTGAATCCCGAGTAGAAGGCTGGGATATTTCTGTCGAAGCACTGAACATAGCAACTCAGAATGCCCGACAAAACAGTATTGAAGCATTTTTTTTACAAAAAGACATTTTAAATCTTAACACCTCGGAAATCTCCCGGCAATATGATCTGATCGTAAGTAATCCCCCGTACATCTGCGAAAGAGAGAAGAAAGAAATGGATAGAAATGTTTTGGATTATGAACCGCACCTCGCCTTATTTGTAGAAGATTCCGATCCGTTACTTTTTTACCGAAAAATAGCAGAAGCAGGAAAAAGCATCCTTAAACCCGGAAAGAGACTTTATTTCGAAATCAATGCTTTATTCGGCAAAGAAACGCAAAAAATGGTAGAAGAGTATGGCTACACAGATGTTCATATCTATAAAGATATTTCAGGGAAAAACCGGTTTATTTCTGCAAAAAACGACGGATAGCCTCAATCAGTAAAAGTTTCCATTTTTCTTTCTCATCTGTCGATCTTTCTTTTTTCTTTGTATAACACCAATTGACCGAATAACTTTCATTATATACGCTATGCCTAAGTCCTTATCACCTCAAGAAGCTCTGCACAAGGCTGCAGCATATTGTTCTTCAGGAGAACAATGCTGTTACGATATATCCGAGAAACTAAAAAAATGGGGAATCGAAGACTCCGAAGCCTCTAAAATCATAGAATATCTGATAAAACAGCGCTTTATCGATGAAGCCCGTTATGCAAAAGGATTTACAAACGACAAATTCAGATTCAATAAATGGGGAAAAACTAAAATCGCATACGCTTTACGTCAAAAAAAAATCCCGGAGACATTAATCGATGAAGCTCTTTATAACATAAATGAAGAGCAGTATCGGGATACTCTTTTGCAAATTCTGGAAAACAAACAAAAAAACACAAAAGCGGCCGATAAATACGACCTGCACGCAAAACTATTCCGATTTGCCGCTTCTAAAGGATTCGAACCGGATATTATACAATCGGTCATTCAATCCATGAAACTATGAAAAAACAGATCGGGAATATAATAGATCTATTTTATCCTCGCACCTGTCGAGTATGTGGAAGAATGCTGCTAACTCACGAAGAATTTCTATGTCTTCATTGCATTCACAATATACCCCGAACCGATTTTCACAAAAAAGAATCCCATCCAATGGAACAATTGTTCAGAGGGAAAATCGACATACAGGATGCATACGCATTCTTCTATTTTACCCAACACGGAGACTACAGACGACTAATACATAACATAAAATATAAAGGAGAAAAACGCTGCGGGAAATATCTGGGGAGTCTTTTCGCTTCGGAATTGCTCAAAGAAGGGAAGCTTCAAGATATAGACATTATCGCTCCCGTTCCGTTACATCACAGCAGAGAGCGTGCCAGAGGATATAATCAAAGCGAATGGGTCGCCAAAGGCATTGCCGATGTTATCGGGAAAGAGGTGTGTCCTCATTTATTATGTCGAAGAAAAAAAAACGAAAGTCAAACCCATAAATCGCTCTATGAACGTTGGCTAAACACTCATTCGGCATTCTATGTTCAAGAAACGTCAAAAATAAAAGACAAGCATATTCTACTGGTTGATGATGTCGTAACTACCGGAGCTACTCTATTGGCATGCGCTGAAGCATTATTGAAATCCGGAAATTGTAAAATTTCTCTTTTAACCTTAGCCATCACTCAACAAAACAACAAATAAGACCCTGAAAAAATCATTGCAGAAAATTTTCTTTCGTTCTGTTTTTTGTACCTTTGCATTTACAATAAAAGAGTTACAACATAGAACCAATAACAATATGAAAAGTTTAGAGAGATTAGTCGCTGAGAAATTGCTAAAAATCAGCGCAGTAAAACTCCAGCCATCCAACTCTTTCACATGGGCCTCCGGATGGAAATCACCGATTTATACAGATAATCGCAAGACCTTATCTTATCCGGCACTCCGTTCTTTTATCAAAATTGAATTGTGTCGCCTGATTATGGAAAAATATGAAAATGTCGATGCTATTGCTGGAGTAGCGACAGGGGCAATCGCTCAAGGAGCTTTGGTCGCTGACGAATTAGGACTACCCTATGTATATGTGCGTTCTACGCCCAAGGATCACGGACTTGAAAATCTGATCGAAGGAAATTTGATTCCGGGACAACGGGTCGTGGTCATCGAAGATTTGATCTCTACCGGCGGAAGCAGCCTCAAAGCTGTAGAAGCCATACGTAATGCAGGTTGCGAGGTTATAGGTATGGCAGCAATTTTCACCTATCGTTTCCCGATTGCAGAAGAACGATTTAAAGCGGCAAATGTAAAACTGACCACCCTCAGCAATTACGATGCAGTATTGGAAGTAGCTTTGGAAACCAAATATATCGAAGAAGAAGATCTTGCTACTTTACAAGAATGGAGACGTGACCCCGCTAAATGGAATCAAGATAAATAAACGGCAAATGACACAATTCGAAAGTAGTATAAAAATTATTCCTGCAAATATAGAGATCATCTTTAACACGATATCCGATCTAAAAAATCTGGAAAAAATTAAAGACCGCCTGCCTGTCGATAAAATACAGGACTTCTCCTGTGACACGAACAGTTGTTCATTCTCGATAAATCCGGTCGGCTCTCTCGGACTAAGAATTATCGAACGAGAACCTTACAAAACGATCAAGTTTGAAACGGAAAAATCTCCGGTACCACTCTTTTTATGGATACAATTATTACCCGTAACCGATCAAGAGACAAAAATCAAAATCACATGCCGGGCTGAACTGAATATGCTTATCAAAGGAATGGTTTCGAAACCGTTACAAGACGGTATCGAAAAACTGGCGGATATGTTGACGACAATTACTTACGAATAAAAAAAATTTTCATGGCACAGAAACTCTGGGAAAAGAATGTTCAGGTAAATGCGGATATAGACCGATTTACAGTAGGGAAAGACAGAGAAATGGATCTCTATTTGGCCCCGTACGACATATTGGGCTCTATTGCCCACATTACTATGCTCGAAAGTATCGGATTATTGACAAAAAACGAGCTGGATATTCTGACCGGAGAACTTCGGAACATCTACACCATAGCTGAAAAGGGCGAGTTTATTATCGAAGACGGTATTGAAGACGTTCATTCGCAAGTAGAACTGATGCTCACCCGCAAATTAGGGGACATAGGGAAGAAGATACACAGCGGGCGCTCTCGAAATGATCAAGTGCTGGTAGATCTAAAACTATTTATTCGGAGTGAGATAAAAACTCTTGTCGAGCTTTCCGACAACTTAATAAATGCACTAATCCGACAAAGCGATACATATAAAAATATCCTAATGCCCGGATACACGCATTTGCAAGTCGCCATGCCTTCTTCTTTCGGACTTTGGTTCGGAGCCTATGCAGAAAGTCTCGTCGATGACCTGACTGTTATGCAGGCGGCTTATCGCATCTGCAACAGAAACCCGTTAGGATCTGCTGCCGGATACGGTTCATCATTCCCTTTGAATAGAACAATGACTACCCGACTTTTAGGGTTTGATTCTATGGATTATAACGTTGTATATGCTCAAATGGGACGAGGAAAAACCGAACGGATCGTTGCATCGGCAATGGGGTCAATCGCTGCAACATTATCTAAATTGGCCTTTGATGCCTGTTTATTTAACTCCCAAAATTTCGGATTCATCAAACTTCCGGATGAATATACTACAGGATCAAGCATCATGCCACACAAGAAAAATCCGGACGTATTTGAATTGACTCGTGCCAAATGTAATAAAATACAAGCTCTGCCGTATCAAATTACATTAATCTCCAACAATCTTCCATCAGGATATTTCAGAGACCTGCAAATCATTAAAGAAGTATTTTTACCGGCCTTTGATGAATTAAAGGAGTGCCTGCGCATGGTAACGGAAATGATGAGCCATATGACCGTAAACACCCATATTCTGGACGATGATAAATACAAATTGATATTCAGCGTCGAAGAAGTCAATCGTCTGACCCTTTCAGGAGTTCCGTTCCGGGATGCTTACAAACAGGTCGGATTGAGCATCGAAGCCGGAACATTTGAACCCGACAAACATGTGCAACATACACATGAAGGCAGTATCGGTAATCTCTGCAACGACCGCATATCTTTACTAAAACAGCAAGTTATAGACGGATTTGATTTTAATAAAATCGAAACGGCTGAAGCTGCTCTTTTAGGGAAATCTTGACAAAAGATCAAAGATTTTTAAAGAAAAAAATAAATTCTTCACACGCAGAGATATACCAAAAAAGAATATCTCTGCGTTTTATATATTAAATGCCTGCAATGTTCAAATATCCATTCATATTATATCTATTTCTAATTATTCTTTTCTCCGGATGCGATAAAAATGATGAATACCGTATTCCGGTAACGACTGTAAGAATCGAGTTCAGGAGCTCTGCTTTATGGAGTCAATACGGTGTACATGCGTTTCCCGACTATCAGAAATTCATTCTTAACAAAATTCCCAACAAAGAGTTTTATAATGTATCTTCTGCAACAGGCTATGGAGGAGTATTACTGGTTTGCGGGTATTCTAATCAATTATATGCATACGACCTGACATGTCCAGTAGAACGAGACCCCTCTGTCAGAATCGATATAGATGAAGAGACATATCACGCTTATTGCCCACAATGCAAATCGACATTCGATGTTTTTGAAGGGACAGGTTCGCCTTTAAGCGGAACAGCTCGAGAACATAAATATATGTTACGAAGTTATCAAGTCGGCATAGCAAACGGGTTATACTATATAACAAACTAAAAATCAAACATTAACAGGCTAAATATTAATATAAAATCACATCTCTATAAACTTATAAAATCATATTTTTTTAAGTTTATCCTGCTTTTCGACTATAAATCTTTTGTAAAAACAAAAAACAATTCTATATTTGCAGTCGCAAATGCGAAAATAGCTCAGTTGGTAGAGCATAACCTTGCCAAGGTTAGGGTCGCGGGTTCGAGTCCCGTTTTTCGCTCCAGGCCGCCCGGATGGTGGAATGGTAGACACGAAGGACTTAAAATCCTTTGGCTATTGCAGCTGTGCGGGTTCAAGTCCCGCTCCGGGTACGAAAGGCGACAAATCAAAGTTTGTCGCCTTTTCGTTTTTTTTACAATACTCTATAAAAAACACACCGATATTTACGCCTTTCACCTATTACTTATATTCAATTTTTATTTACCGAAAACACACTTATTTTGTACAAAAAAGAATATATTTACAACCTTATAAGTCAAAAAATAAAATATGGATACCATATTGATTATTTTAGGAATAATTTGCCTCATTACAGGAATAGCCGGATGTTTTCTTCCGGTTCTTCCGGGACCGCCAGTTGCCTATTTAGGCATTCTTTTCTTACACTTCACCGACAAAGTACAATATTCCGGCACACAATTGCTGATTTGGTTGCTTATCGTCATCATCACATTGGTCTTAGATTATTTCATCCCGATGCTGGGCAGCAAATATAGCGGTGGAAGTAAATGGGGAAACCGAGGTTGCCTAATCGGAACGATCGTCGGGCTCTTCTTTTTACCTTGGGGAATAATAGCCGGTCCTTTCTTTGGGGCTGTTATCGGCGAATTATTAGGGCAAAAAGAACTTTCTCATGCTATAAAATCAGGGTTGGGGTCTTTAGTCGGATTCTTACTGGGAACTGCATTAAAATTTATCGTATGCCTTTACTTTACATACACATTCATAACAAGTCTTATTAATGCCTAAAAATATCACACCAATTCGACCGATATCCTCAAGAAGTTATGCCACTAAAAATCTATATTCCGAGTTACGGTGACTCATATCTTCAAATTTTCCCTACTCAAATAAAGTTTTTCATTCAAAAGTAAATTTTGCAACTATAAGTAACAAATACTTTGTATTTTTGCAAAACTAAAAAAAAGACAAGATGACGAATCCGGAAATACAGACTTTTTTAGATAAGCATGGATATGACAAAATCGATCTGAAAGCCGTACTTATCGATATGGACGGTGTTTTGTATGATTCGATGAAAAATCACGCGAATGCGTGGTATGAAACGATTTCGGCTTTAGGCATAGATTCTACACCCCGTGAATTTTATTTATATGAAGGTAGAACCGGTGCTTCGACAATCAACCTACTATTCCAACGAGCATTCAACCGGCCGGCTACCGAAAAAGAGATCCACGAAATCTATGCAAAGAAAACCGAAAGTTTTAACCGCCAACCAAAAGCCGAAGCCATGCCGGGAGCGGCCGAATTTCTAAAAAAGATAAAAGCAGCCGGATTAACTCCGGTTTTGGTAACCGGATCAGGACAAACATCACTTCTTGATAAATTAGACCACGAATACCCCGGAATCTTTACCCCGGAAACAATGGTAACCGCTTTTGACGTCAAATATGGAAAACCTCATCCCGAACCATATTTAATAGGATTGCAAAAAGCCAAAGCAAAGCCGAATCAGGCAATTGTCATCGAAAACGCCCCATTAGGTGTAGAAGCCGGAGTTGCCGCAGGGATCTTTACGATCGGAGTAAATACCGGACCATTAGATGACGAAGTTCTTCTATCTGCCGGAGCAAACATGCTTGTTTCGGATATGCAAACTTTAGCTGATCGGTTCGAAGAAATATATACTACACTAAAACAATAAGTCCATGTCGAAACAACCCGTTATTTTCACACAAAATATATCTGAAAGTATCGATGAAATACTATCTCGTTATTCCTATGATAAGTTGTTTGTATTAACAGACCGGAACACTTTCAAATTTGCATTCCCTTTACTTGAAAACAGTAAGTTATGCAGTAACGCCGAACAGATCATCATCGAAGCGGACGACACGCATAAAAACTTGGAGGCTTTAACCTCCGTATGGAAAATTTTAAGTGATAAACATGCTACCCGCCGTTCTTTTATGATCAATCTGGGTGGTGGCATGGTAACTGATCTGGGAGGATTTGCAGCATCCACATTCAAACGAGGTATTCGTTATATCAATATTCCCACAACATTATTAGGTGCGGTAGATGCTGCTGTAGGCGGGAAAACCGGAATCAACTTCAACGGACTAAAAAATGAAATCGGAGTATTTAATCCGGCCGAATCGGTATTGATTTCTACTGTTTTTTTTAAAACATTATCTCGAGAACATCTCCTTTCGGGCTATGCAGAAATGCTTAAACACGGACTGATTAGCACTCCCGACACATATAACAAATTATTGACATTGGATTTCTCCGATCTCGATTTAGACAAATTGCTGGGACTACTGGAAGAATCGGTAAAAGTAAAAGAACACATAGTGGAAGTTGATCCTTTTGAAAAGAATATCCGAAAATCTTTAAATCTCGGCCATACGGTAGGGCATGCATTCGAAAGTTTATCGCACGAACGCAAATCTCCGATACAACACGGATATGCCGTAGCTTGGGGACTGATTTGCGAACTGCTATTATCACACATGCATTTAGGGTTTCCGGTAGAGCGTATTCGTCAATTATCGACTTTCATTGCTGATAATTACGGTGCTTTTCCAATTACGTGTGAAGATTACGACTCTTTATATGAAAAGATGACCCACGACAAAAAAAATGAATCGGATAGTGTCAATTTCACATTGCTGAAAGATGTCGGCATAGTGGAAATTAACCAAACAGCAACAAAAGAGGAAATATGTACCGCTTTTGATCTGTACCGAGATCTTTTTCATCTATAAAGAAATAGCTTTCCGCACAGAATAAGCCGTATTTCCCTAAATTTTATAGAAAAATTTTGCTGGTAAAAATAAATATACTACTTTTGCCTCACAATTAATCGGGGCGTAGCTCAGTCCGGTTAGAGTACACGTCTGGGGGGCGTGTGGTCGCTGGTTCGAATCCAGTCACCCCGACACACATGGCCATAACTTATTGATATTCAATAAGTTATGGCCATGTCGCTATTTTGTGCCGGGAGAAATACGGGAGAGGGTTGAAAAAAATGACTTTCATAATTTGTTTTTAAAACCTTATCTGAAAATTTCCGATAAAATTATCCATTCAGTTATATAAGTCTTTTTTTCAGTTTGTTTTTCTAATACGACATCCCTTATTAACTCTCTCGAAATGTCTGTATAAAATTTAAACAAGATTTTGTGACAATATTCTTTAATTTATAATTAAACGGAAAGAACACCATAAATATACGGCATTTTACTATTTTTGTCTGACAATTCTAAATCCGTATCAGTCGTGTCCCAATTTGCCGATGTCATATTACCTCTTCCGTTACATAAATATTATACATACCGTATTCCTGCGGAATTAAAAGAAAATTTATCTACCGGAAGCCGGGTTATCGTCCCCTTCGGACGAAAAAAATATTATACGGCTATCGTCATTTTTACTCACAATCATGCACCTGCCGATTATGAGACAAAAGAAATCATCTCTTTATTAGACAATGAACCTATTTTACGGCGTCCTCAACTCAAATTTTGGGAATGGATTGCCGGATATTATTTCTGTTCTGTCGGCGATGTGTATAAAGCGGCATTACCGTCGGGGTTAAAATTAGAAAGCGAAACCTTGGTTTCTCCTAACCCTGATTATGAAGAAAATCCGGACAATCGACTGATAGAAAGGGAGTCAATATTATTAGACACACTAAGCAAGTATCCCAAAATCTCAGTACAAGATCTGGAAAAAGAGAGCGGATTACGCAATATTTTACCCGTTATCCGTACTCTGCTCGACAAAGAGGCCTTATTCATTACAGAACAGATAAAACGGAAATATCGTCCTAAAACCGAGACATATATAAAACTGGCTTTCGGACCGGAAGAACAAGAGAAATTACGGCCCATTTTCGAACAATTAGCTCCTGCCAAGAAACAGCTCAAATTATTGATGGCCTATCTCGAATTGTCATCATTCATGCAAAGAGGGCAATTTAAAGAAGTACCCCGAAACACTCTGCTCGAAAGAGCCGATGTATCCTCATCTGTCCTTTCAGGGCTGATCGACAAAGGAATACTGATCTCTTATAAACGGGAGATAAGCCGGTTAGACACTTCCGGACGGTCTGCCGAGCCTGCTCATGCTCTCAATACAGTGCAGCAAAAAGCTCTTGACCAAATATTTCATTCTTTCAAGGATAAAGAGGTTACTTTGCTGCACGGTGTAACTTCCAGCGGTAAGACTGAGATATATATCCACCTGATTCAAGAAGTCATTCAAAAAGGGAGACAGGTGCTTTATCTCGTTCCCGAAATAGCTTTGACCACTCAACTTACAACCCGACTACAACGGGTTTTCGGAGACAGTCTTGCTATTTACCATTCCAAATTTACGGATAACGAACGCGTAGAGATATGGAACAATCTCCTAAAGGACAAGGGAATACGAGTCATTCTCGGAGTGCGATCCTCGATATTTTTGCCTTTCAGAGACTTAGGACTGGTTATTGTAGATGAAGAACACGAAAATACGTATAAACAACAAGATCCTGCACCACGCTATCATGCCCGTAACGCAGCCATCGTATTGGCATCGATGCACGGCGCAAAAACATTATTAGGAAGTGCAACTCCGGCTTTAGAAAGCTATTATAATGCACAACAAGGGAAATATGGATTCGTAGAACTTACCTCCCGATTCGAAGATATACAATTGCCCCGAATATTAGTAGCCAACACTCAAGAACTTCGTCGTAAAAAACAGATGACCGGCAATATATCTCCTCTGCTTCTCGATGAAGCCAATCAGGCCCTAAAAAGAGGAGAACAAGTCATTTTATTTCAAAACCGTAGAGGTTTCGCCCCGGTAATAGAATGCAAACTTTGCGCCTGGGTTCCCAAATGCAAATATTGCGACGTAACGTTAACCTATCATAAACGATATCATCAGCTTACTTGTCATTATTGCGGATATACATGTGAAGTTCCCAGACAATGCCCGGCCTGCGGACATACCGAAATCGATATTCGAGGATTCGGGACAGAGCGCATCGAAGAAGATATAGCCCAATATTTTCCGGATTACCAAATCGCCCGTATGGATCTGGACACCACTCGTACACGGAAGGCTTATGAACAACTGATCGAAGACTTCGAACAGCACAAAACTCAAATTCTGGTCGGGACTCAAATGATCACCAAAGGACTGGACTTCGATAATGTAAGCGTAGTCGGTATTTTAAGTGCCGATACAATGATGAATTTCCCTGATTTCAGAGCTCACGAACGGGCATTTCAGCTTATGGCTCAAGTTGCAGGACGCGCCGGACGAAAGAAGCGTCAGGGTACTGTAATTCTGCAAACGGCACAGCCCGAACATCCGCTCATACAACAAGTTATCAACCACGACTACGCAGGAATGTTTCATACGCAATTGAAAGAGCGTCAGCAATTCTCCTATCCCCCTTTCTTTCGGTTGATATATATTTATCTGAAACATAGGGATGAAACAATTCTCAATTCGGTTGCATGTTCTTATGCAACACGTTTACGACAAGTTTTCGCTCATCGCATATTAGGCCCGGATCTTCCTCCCGTTGCCCGGATACAATCTCTATATATCCGCAAAATCGTTCTAAAAGTAGAAAATAATGCATCTATGGCAAAAGTGAGAGAACTCTTATATCAGGCTCAAGACGATATGTTAAAAGACGAACGATTCAAATCTGTTACCGTATATTACGATGTCGATCCTATGTAAGAGCTTGTCTAAATTTTCCAACAGAAAAATATTATCAGGTCATTTTTGCGCTTTCTTCCGGTCTGTTTTCCCGTTTTCACTCGTCAGATAGCCCGCTATCATCCTCCTAAAAACAGAAAAACATCCTCGAAAGAAACTCTCAAAACTGACCCGAGCAAAATTTACGACAGGCTCTAAGAGTTACAATAATACTTTTATTTTGAGTAAACTCAATCCCCCAATAAATAAAAGTTTGATTATCCAACCGATTATCAACGAATAGTTTATAACTTACAAATTACATCGGACTATTAACAATGTTATCAACAATTCATGTTTATAACTCTTCTGATAAAAAATATAACTTAATAAAAATAAAGACATTAACATTATCAACTGTTGTTAATAACAAAAACAGAAGTCCAACGAGTAACCGATTTTTCGACCTGTGTTTTAGCCTCTTTTCCGCAATGACCGAGTTATTAACGGAACACAATCGGAGTTATTCACAAAAATACCTAACTTATGCACAACACTTGTTCATATCCTTCTCAAAATTAATTTATAATTACCTATATATCTGACAATTAAAATTATCAACAACCGTTCATATCCCCTGTTCATTACTTAATGTCGAATATTCTGATGTAAACCGAATAAAATTAACCCGAATAGATATGATTTATCAAAAATTAAATACGGAAAATTTTCCACAATTAAATATCGTTTGTACATTTGCAATCGTAAAAAAGAGTTTAATTATCAACTAATAAATAAAGAATTATTATGTCAAAAGTAACAGTCGTAGGTGCAGGTAACGTAGGTGCTACATGCGCAAATGTATTGGCTTTTAATGAAGTGGCCGACGAAGTAGTATTGTTGGATATCAAAGAAGGCGTAGCAGAAGGTAAGGCATTGGACATGATGCAGACAGCAACCTTGCTCGGTTTTGATACTCGTATCACAGGAGTTACCAACGATTATACAAAAACCGCAGGTTCTGACGTTGTTGTCATTACATCCGGTATTCCTCGTAAACCGGGTATGACTCGCGAAGAATTGATCGGTGTAAATGCAGGGATTGTAAAATCGGTTGCAGCAAGTGTATTAGCACACTCTCCTAACGCAATCATTATCTGCGTAAGCAATCCTATGGACACTATGACTTATTTGATTCAGAAAACTTCGGGACTTCCTAAAAACCGCGTAATCGGTATGGGTGGAGCATTGGACAGCTCTCGTTTCAAATGCTACTTAAGCAAGGCCTTGAATGCCAACCCCAATGAAGTGGAAGGCGTTGTAATCGGCGGTCATGGCGACACGACAATGATTCCTTTAACTCGTCTTGCTACCTATAAAGGTTTGCCGGTATCTCAACTTCTCGATGCCGAAACTTTAGAAAAAGTTGCTGCCGACACTATGGTAGGAGGTGCTACATTGACAAAATTACTAGGAACTTCTGCATGGTATGCTCCGGGTGCGGCTGCTGCATACGTTGTTGAATCTATCCTTCACGATCAGAAAAAAATCGTTCCTTGCAGTGTATATCTGGAAGGCGAATACGGACAGTCAGACATCTGCATAGGCGTTCCGGTTGTTTTGGGTCGCACCGGTTGGGAAAAAGTTGTCGATTTCAAACTTAATGATGCAGAAAAAGAGTTGTTCGAAAAAAGTGCTGCTGCCGTTCACAAGACAAACAGTGTACTTCACGAGATCAAAGCTCTCTAAAAATTACCGTATTTTCGATAATAAAAAGCCTGTTTGCAAGTTGCAACAGGCTTTTTCATTAATAGCCTGTTTAAATCGATAAAATTATATATCCGAATCTTTCGAGTCTTTTGCAACCTATTTTCTCATTCCGGTACACCACACAGTCAACTGCCGCCTTTAACTTCTTCCGAAAGGAACTCCCAAACCTGACCCGAGTAAAATCTAGCAGGTTTCAAAACCAGATTTTAAACACAAATAACCATTTTTCATACATCAAGGTTAACGGATATTTGTACTTTTGGAAAAATAAGATCAATTGTCACCAACTAATACAAAAGAAATATGCAAATCGAAAAAATTGATTTTTACGGAATGTCAGCCATTCATTTCGAAGCAGGCGGATATGAAGCAATTATGATTCCCGAAATCGGGGCTAATGTCGTTAAACTAAGCCATAAAGCTTCCGGCACAAATATATTGCGAACTCCGGCAGAAGACGAAATAGAGACTTTCAAAGGACGACCTCAAGTATTCGGACTTCCGCTTTTATTCCCTCCTAACCGTATCGAGGACGGAACTTATTCATTCGAGAACCGTACATACAAATATCCGATTACCATCCCCGCTCAGAACAATTACCATCATGGGATCATTAAATCCCAGCCGTTTATAATTACCCGGACAGAAACCGGAAATGACTACGTAGAAATAGAGGCTTCTTATTTCTCTAACTTATTTAATGATCCCATTTATAAACATTTTCCTCATGAATTCATTTGCCGCATGATTTTCCGACTGTCGGCAGAAGGTTTAAAACAAACTACCGTTTTCATCAATCAAAGCAAAGAAAATATGCCTATAGGCATGGGATTCCACACTCCTATCAATGTTCCCTTCACAACAAACGGAAAGCGAAACAACTATAAACTGAAACTGTCGGTGGGAAAACGCTGGGAAATGAGCGAACGTTCGCTCCCGACCGGAAAACTCAACGACTTGAACGAAGAAGAAGCTCTACTGCGCACCGAGGGTCTTTATCCTTTCGGCAAAGCAATAGAATGGGCTTTAACTAACGAACCGCTATCGATAGACGGGAAAAACTATAACGGAGCGATTCTGACCGATACAGAAAAAGGAATAAGCGTATTCTATGAAACCGACGAGCAATTTAAACACTGGACTCTCTGGAACAACGGTGGCGAAGTTCCCTATGTATGTCCTGAACCGCAAAGCTGGGCAACGAACGCTCCGAACTTGAAACTGCCGGCACAACTCACCGGTTTTCAATTTATAGAACCCGGTAAAGAGTGGAAAGCCGTAACACGGTTATATGTGAGATAGATAATTCATATACGAAAAACAGTCGCCTGAAAAACAGCGGCTGTTTTTCTATTTACAATGACGTTTTGAATAAGATCCTTTTATAAAAGTGTGAATTTGAGTGTATCTTGAACTCTGTATATTTAGTATAATTAATCAAATCTTTTTTGCCTTTCGTCGTTAAAGATTAAATATTTACTGTCCAAAAAGTTGAAATCATTTCTTTTATTGTTGAAAAAAACTAACTTTGTACACGAAAGTCATTAGCAGCAAAAGACTTTTATATAATATTAATTGCGTTTGCAATCTTGTTCTTAATTCAGTGAAACGTAGGAAATTTCATAGATATAACCGAGAACAGATGTGTGGACGTTCACGTTGCACGTGGGCGTTTCGGTCTGTTATATCCGGTTTTCCTACGACCGCACTGAGTGGACTAGAAACGTCCACTTTTTGTGTTCGTAGGAAAGAAGAGGGAGCATTAACGCAGATAACACATCTTCTTTATGCAATACAGATTTTTGGATGTCATAAAATACATTATGGCATTATTTGTTGTAGGAATTCATTGCCTGCAATTCAATGTACAAGCAGTTCCTCTATGGGTATATTTTTTCCTTCGCTGGGCAGTTCCTATATTTTTTATTACTTCAGGCTATTTACTTGAACGCAAAACACAAACAAAATCAATCGATAAAGCCAATATAATTTATGAGCAATTTCTTCGTAAAAGTGTTAAACGTTATCTTATTTGGACGGTAATCTATCTTCCAATCACATTGTTTATATTTTGGACCAATGACTACAATTGGGTTATTGACTTGCTTTTCTTCATACGTAATTTCTTTTTGTAGGCGAACAACCTTTCTCTTGGCCTTTGTGGTATTTACTTGCGCTTATTGTGGCCGTATTCATAATAAAATATTTTCGAACTCGTGGAGTACATTTAAAGGCTTTGTGGTATACCGGCTTAATATTTTTATTGGTAGGTTGTGAGTATGATCAACTTGATATAGAAAATCTTCCAAAAATTCCTCAACTTTTATGTAAAGCTTGTAAATGGATTTTTCCAAATGCACGAAATGGAGTATTTCAAGGATTAGCTTATGTCTCTACAGGAATGATGATTTTTCATTTACAGAAATATTCATTACGCATAAAATTTATTTTATTTACATTATGCATGAGTGCAAGTGTTCTTGTATTTATAATTGGAAATCTTACTCCTTTTAGCGGGTTACTTTCAGGTATAGCAGTTTTTATTGTTGCAATCGAAATAAATTTACCAGAAAAGAAAATCTATACTTGGCTGAGAAAAGAAAGCATTCTGATTTATTTTCTGCACATGTATTTTGTGTTTTTATTATCACGGATATGGGGACATTTTACTTCTGATGTTTATAACCTTTGGCTTTTATGTGCTATACTAAGTACACTAACAGCCTCTATTATAATAAAATTGAGCAAAAAACCACGTTTTAAATGGATTAATGAAATAATATAATGATATTTCAGGCATATTATTTTTGCAACAGCACCGTGGCATAGACCGAAATACCTTCTTCTCGCCCTGTGAATCCAAGCTTCTCTGTTGTTGTAGCTTTTATAGATATATCCTCTTCATCAACTTCCATAACTTCTGCCAGACACTTCTTCATTGCCGGAATATGAGGATTTAATTTGGGCCGCTCGGCACAAACCGTAATATCTGCATTACCTATTTGGTATCCCTTATCTCTAATCATCTTAACCGTATCTCGCAACAGAATTTTACTATCTATATTTTTATACTCTCCTGCCGTATCCGGAAAATGAAAGCCGATGTCCCGCATATTGGCTGCCCCCAACAAAGCATCGCATAGGGCATGAATCAAAACATCCGCATCCGAATGCCCGAGCAAACCGCACGAATGTTCTATGCGAATGCCTCCTAACCAAAGTTCCCGGCCTTCGACCAACCGATGAACATCAAAACCGAAGCCTACCCTTATCTTCATTTGTCTCTTTTATCAACGTCTTCTACGTCCGACTAAATCTTTTATTCCGTCCATATCGAACGAAAGGGAAAAACGCAGAGTTTGATCTAACGGGCTACTCTGTGCAGTAGCAACTACATAAGCGGCATCCAGCCGAAGGACCTTAAGTGCAAATCCTGCTCCGAAAGTAAAATATTTACGATTCCCCTTATACTTGTTTTCATTATAATATCCGGCCCTCAGAAAAAATTGATTGTTATATGCATACTCTGCACCTACCGAAAAATTTATCTCTTGAAGCTCTTCTTTAAATCCTCCGGGAGCATCTGAAAACGATTTGAAAATTCCGCTGATGGGAGATGTACTTTGATACTTCTCTTTTGCAGCTTCATAAGCTTCTCTATCTTCGTTTCCCTCTACATCCAGATAATCTTCTTGTCTTGGAGCTGCAGGTACTAACAGCTTATTCAAGTCAAGACTCAACGACAACGTATTATAATCAGCCAAAGGGAAAAGGAAAGTCGTTCCCAAACGCAAGTTCGTCGGCAAAAAAGCGCTGTTATTTCCGCCGTCATACGAAACTTTAGAACCGATATTGGAAATATTAAATCCCCATGACCACTGGCACTCGCTCCGTCCTACAATAGGATAAAAAGTCTGATAACCGGATATATCCGCAGCGAAAGCCGCCGCCCCTTTCATTCCCTCGGTCTCATCATAAGCTAAATCTGAATAGATAAACCGGAAGACGACACCCATTGAAAAACTTTGTGACAATTTTCTGGAATAACCGAGGTCAAAGGCCATCTCATACGGATTTATAGAATTAGTTATATTTCCGCCATCATCTGTAATATTGATCGATCCCAAAGAAAAATAACGCAATGAAGCACTCAATGCCTGTAAATCGCTACTGCCGAATTTCCAATAACCGGCCACATACGCTAAATTAATATCATTGACCAATTTACGCAGCCATGGAGTATAAGATACAGAAACTCCCGCACGGCTGAATGCAAAAGCATATTTTGCAGGATTCCAATATTGAGAGTTCACGTCAGGATCGGTAGCAGCTCCCAAGTCTCCCATAGATCCGCCTCGAGCATCCGGAGCAATACCCAAAGAGGTTACTCCCGTGTTAATCGGATTAAATTTATTCTTAACATCGTTCTGAGCAAACGAAGTAAAACAAGCTCCCAGAAAAGCAATTACAAAAAAACTTCGTATCCGGTTCATAAATATATTTCTCTCTTTTCTATTTTATTTCTCCTTAATAAAAACTGTATTCAAAGGCTTTTATTGTGCAACGACTATGATTTTTTTAGTCTTGGTAGCCTCCTTACTGCCTTCTGTCGAGATATACGCCCGATAAAGATATACACCGGGCGCAACCCGTCTTCCGGCTTTATCGGTCAGATTCCAAACGATCGGTTGAGAAGTCCACATATCGGAAAGTCCGTCATCCGAATAAGTCCATAGTTCTGTACCCATCAAATTATAAATAGACAGCCTTAATTGTATATTCATATTCGGACGATCATGCTTCAAATAAAACTCTGCATATTCCGACACCGGATTTTTTTGAGGATAAAGATCGAATATCTGGGGTTTCATACCCGGTACGACAACAAACGAAGTTGTCTTTTCCGTAGAATTACCTTCCGTATCCCAAACCTTAAACGTCAAAGTATGTGATCCTGCCGGTAAAGACGGTAATTGATACATTACTGTTCCTCGCCCGAATTCACCTACCACCGGATCAAAGTAGTTATTAACAATATATTCTTGAGCCGAAGAATGGTCGATCGTTACCGTCATATTGTGCCCGATACCGATTCCAGAAATATTTATTCCCGATTCATCTTCCACATCGGCAATAAACACAGGTTCTTCATTTACCTTATCGCCATAACTGAATGTCTCGCTATTCAGATACATAGAATGGATAATCGGACCTTCCGTATCCGCCTCGACATCATTATCCATGTCTCCTATGACAAACTGCTCATTCGATCCTTGTGCTTCACGTCCTTGCTCATCATACCCGTACAAATTCAATAATCCGGTCTCCGAGGAGTAATTCAGTTCTACAGGCATTTTAAACTCAAATTCAAACTCTCCGTTCCGAACCGAATCTTTACCGGAATATAACATATTCGCACGTTCATAAAACGTAAAGGGTACATCGCTTTCAAAACCATTCGTCGTTATCTCTTTCTTCGAATCATATAACCGGGGATATACCAAACCGTTAAAATCTTCTTTCTTTTCGCCTGTAGTATGATCCCGCACTTCTCCTTTCATTTTTACCCAAGAACGTGCTTTCAGAGTCTGTAAATCTGAAGTTTCGTCAATCGGATCTCCGTTAATCTCGGTAATTACCATCTTATATTCAGGATAAGCCAACCGAAGCGCAGGGTCTCCCAAAAGAATAAAATTCAATTTGTTCAGATCTCTTTCATACGGACGAACTCCATCCGAATTGACATATTCGGCAACAGCCTTCTTCGCAACACGCATCACATCTCCCAAGCGGTATCTCGAGCCGTCCGTATCCCGTTCGAAGATATTTTCGATCAACATTTTATTTAGAATGGCATTCTTTTCCATATATACCACTCGAGTCGTCGTAAAAAGGGCGATTCCTCCGCCTTTTGAATTCAGGAACAACTCTTCTCCTCCAGAATTGGATTTGTCATCGAACCGGCTGAAATCGCAAGTTGCCGTAATCCATAACGGAAGACGCTTCAAATAAAGTTTCCGAATATCCGACATTTCCAAAATCTTCTCCGCCGTCCAGCTTGTAGAACTCCCATGCCCGCAAAAATTGATAAAGAGTAACCCATCGTCCAACAAATCGAACATACGTTTCTTTGCATCAGGGTAAGTACCTCCGCTCGCAGAACTTACCCGGGTATAAGCATCGAGATAAACTTTATACGGGAAAAATTCAGGATATTTCGACTCTATTTTATCGCACAACTCATCAGCCAATTCCATATGATCCGAATTATTTCCGTCATCGGCTACAAAACAAAGATTATTTTTCCATACTCCGAAATTTTTGTTTTGTCCATATTCGATTACCTTATCCACGGCAACGGTCGCCTCGGCTAACGTTCGTACCGGAAAACGTCCGATACTAATATCCTGTTTATCAGCCAGTAGATTCGCGCCATCCGTGTCTTTCAAAAAACCGAAATAGTCATCCGTTACATAAGACGTACGTTCATCTAAGCTCGACTCTGACTGAAAAGTTAATAAAAACGGATACTTATAGCCTTGCCATTCACTCGTAATCAAACGATTATCATACGTACCGTCTCCAAAAAGCAGCAAATAACGCGGTCTCAAATCTTCATTTCCTTCAGCCCGGTCATAAAACATCTTCATAAAGCGCCTGTACGCTGTCGCATCAGGAGTTCCGGAAGAAAACTCATTGTAAATCTGTTCCGGATATACAATTAAATACGACATATCGTCTTCCGATTCATGGAATTTTCCCAAACGTTCGGCTTGTGAGTAAAATTCCGGCGGAACTATAATAACTAGATCGGCACGGCTGTAACCATGCAAATTCTGGTTCGACACAATTCCTACATACTCAGGAGACGGGAATGTCCGTGCAGCATCGAATGCGACATACTCTTTTAATCCTACCGACTGAGGAACAAACCACAAGCATCCGTCATGTTGTGAACTTTCGATAGATACAGGATTTTGAAGATCGGTTATATCCCAAATCCGAGGATCTGAAGATCCTGATACATTAACGGCATATTTTAATAATGTATTGCGGGATTTCAAATTTCGGAATGCAACGATCCCGTCATAAATTTTCAGATCCCGTTCCATATTCAATCGAATAAAATCGAGTCGCGCCGTAGAGGCCTGACTCCCTTCGAATTGTATCGTAATACGGTCGGGATTATCGGGATCTCTCACCCATGTTTTGGTAGTAGACGTAGAACGTCCGCTTGCATAAGTAGCTTCTTGGCTATTATTCAAAATCGCATAAACCCTATCCTGAGAAGATTGAGAAAGAGAGACATCGTTGTGCTTGATCTTTATCTGTCCGGCAATAGTATTGGAATTTGAGGCCAAAGCTTTAACAACAAAATCGATCTGCATCGAAACCGGAGTCTCCGTAATTCCCGGAATATCGAATGTAAAAGTTCTGATTTGTTCATAAATAAAATCTTCACCATAAAATTTTCGGCCTGTACGTCCTAAATTAATAAGTTCCTGTTCATGCAAAGCATAGTCATTAAAGACATTCACAGTTGTCGCACTCATAGACTCGTTTGCAGAGACTGTCTCCATCGTTCGAGGCTGGTCATCATTTTCGGACAAAAAATAATATCCATACTGTGAATAAGGATTTCTTTCGTGTGTAAACGTCGAACTGCCGGCCGTCCATTTCACGACTCCCTGTGCATAGAAAATCATCCGCTCTCCGTAACGCATCACCGGCACTTCAGGCAAATCGTCGATATAAGGCTTTTGAAAGTCCTCCGGCAGCATTGCTCCGCCATATCCGTAAAGTTTCACTTTTGCCGGATCGACAAATCCCCATGCCCGCAAATCGGCATAAGAAATCTGATATATACCGCTCTCCGATATTCTGATTTTTACCCAATAACCGGAATTTAATTTTGATATTCCGGTATATCGGTCAGACTGTGCATTCAACATTTCCGGGAAAAAGAAAATGCCAAAAGACAGTAACAAAAAAAATAAAACAACGGTATTCTTTCTCATTTTTATAATTCTAAGCAACAGAAATTTCTACCGGTCTATTTCACACGGAAATCCAATACTTTACGGTCTCCCAAAAATCCCTGCAAATGATCGTCTATCGCCACCGGTCCTACACCTTTCGGTGTTCCCGTATAAATCAGATCTCCTATCTTAAGCGTATAAAAACGACTTACATACGCAATAATTTCATCTACCGGGAAAATCATATCTATTGTATTTCCCTGCTGTACCGTTTCTCCGTTAATTTGCAATGAAAAGGCAAGATTTTGTATTTCTCCAGCCTGATCAAGCGAGACAAAATCTCCGACAACTGCCGAAGAATCAAAACCCTTGGATATTTCCCACGGAGCTCCTTCACTTCGCAGCCGGGATTGTAAATCCCGTGCCGTAAAATCGATGCCGACAGTAACAGCATCATAATAACGGTGAGCAAAACGCGGAGCTATATTCTTTCCCAACCGACAAATATGAACCACGATTTCTGTTTCATATTCTATTTTGTTCGAAAAATCCGGAAGAAAAAACGGCTTGTGATCCTTTAATAAAGCCGTTTCGGGTTTCAGAAATATAACCGGTTCTTTTGGTAATAACGTACGATTCATCTCTTTATTGTGATCGAGATAATTCCAACCTACGGCAATAATTTTCATTCTGAAGTATTTATAAGATTTCCGGAATAAAAAACCGGAAAGTATTTTTTATTTTTTAAGATTATTCAGTCTATTGAACATAACGGCAAGGTGTGCATAAATAGAAGTATTCTGAACGACAATATGTTTTGGCACACGTATTCTGAACGGAGTAAAATTCCAGATAGCCTTAACTCCTCCCGCGATCATACTTTCAGCAGTCTCCTGTGCACGTTCTACCGGGACCGTCAAAATACCGATGTGCGCATTCAACTCTTTTTGCCGTTCCTCAAACTCCGACACATGATATACCGGTATACCATTAATAAAAGTTCCTGCCAACTCTTCTTTTATATCAAATCCGGCAATCACATTCATTCCGTACTGCGCCAGACCCGAATCCTGAAGCAATGCAGCACCCAGACTGCCGACTCCGAAAATGACAGCCTTATGAACATCTGTGAATCCGAGAAAATCTTCCAACACCGAAACTAAAGACTCCACCTCATATCCTACACGGGTCTTACCCGATATGTTGATAAACGAAAGATCCTTAGCTATCTGTGAAGCATCGACATTAATATCTTTCGATATTTGCGTAGAAGACACATATTCGACCCCTCTGTCTTTAAGGAGTTTTACATACGCTAAATACCAAGGCAACCGCCTCAAAGACGGCTCAGGCAACTTAATCGTTATCTTTGAATTATCTCCAGCCATTCATCTGTTGTTTTCTGAATAATACAAAAGTAATAAATTTTTTCGTAAACTATATATTTTGTTTGGCTACGTTCACGATCTGTATTAAATTTGAAAACAAATATACCGTATATCGGCTACAACCCGATAATCTCATTCTTTAAAATAGCGAACAATGGCAAAAAATAATAATGACTGGAAAGATCGCCTGAATGTCGTTTATTCGACAAATCCCGATTTTTCGTACGATACCGGAGAAACAGAAGAACCGGAGACTCAAGCTCCGGAAAAACAACCGTTGAAAATACAACTCGACAAACGTAACCGAAACGGAAAATCGGTAACGTTGATCACAGGATTCTCCGGGAAAGAAGAAGACCTCAAAGAGTTAGGAAAAACATTAAAGACAAAATGCGGAGTCGGAGGATCAAGTAAAGACGGAGAAATCCTTATACAAGGGGATTTTCGTGCTAAGGTATTGGAAATTCTGAAAAAAGAAGGCTATACGAAAGCCCGGATTATTTAGAGTCTAAATAAATATCGATATGCTCCATGTTTACAGAGCTTCAGCCGGGTCGGGGAAAACCTATAAGCTGACATTAGAATACCTCAAATTGTTATTATCTCCTGTTCGTCCCAATAACGAACCGATATTGCCATCGGAACGGAACAAGGCTTTTCAACATATCCTTGCCGTAACCTTCACCAATAAAGCGACAGAAGAGATGAAGCGGCGCATTATCGAAAAACTCGATATTCTGGCTCATCAAACTTCCGAATCGGAATATTTAAATGACCTGTTGGGGCAAGACGGAATCCCGGCAAGCATCGAAGAACTTCAAAAAAGAGCTTCAGAAATTTTATTTACCCTTCTGCACGATTTCTCGGGTTTCAATATCAGTACTATCGACAAGTTTTTTCAACAAACGACACGGGCGTTCACTCGAGAAATCGGTTTGCAAGGCGGATACAATACCGAAATAGACAATAGTCATGTGCTTACGGAAGCCATAGACCGGATGTTTTTCGATCTCGAAAATCCTGAAAATAAAGATTTGCTAAACTGGCTGATCCGATTTTCCGAAGAGCAGGTCGAAGGAGGAAAAAGCTGGGGAATACAACGAAATATCGTCCAGTTGGCACAAGAAATATTTAAAGAAGAATATAAATCGCACAGTTCGGAAATACGCCATTTCATGGCGGATAAAGATCTATTAAGAGCATATATCAAAAAACTGAATATCATAAAACAAGACTTCGAGTCCGAAAGTCGGAAAATAGCAAGAAAAGCCACCGAAATAATGAAAAAAGCGGGACTACCTCCTGAAGACCTGAAAGGCGGTAACCGTTCTCCGTTTAAAGAGTTTTCCAAATGGGCGGACGGTAACATAAAAGAACCGAACGCTTCATTTACACAACTATCCGACAATATCGAAAACTGGACGACAAAAAAAACTTCTCCCGACATTATTACAAAAGTTCGGGAAATATATCCGGAATTAAACGAATATATCAAACAGATTATCGCTTGCTATAACGCTTATCCATTTTATATATCGGTAATGGAAACACGCCGCTATATTTACACATTAGGGATTTTGAGCGACATCGACAAACACATTCAGACATACGAAAAAGAACACAATATCCTTCTTTTGTCCGATACCACCGAATTGCTCAACCGAATCATCGATGGTAGCGATACGCCTTTCGTATATGAAAAAACCGGTAACCGGATCGACCATTTTATGATCGATGAGTTTCAAGACACCTCGCGGATGCAGTGGAATAATTTCTTTCCGTTGATTAAGGAGAGTAATGATAAAGGCGGCCGTAACCTCATCGTGGGGGATGTAAAACAAAGTATTTATCGATGGAGAAATTCAGACTGGAAACTGCTGAATGACGAACTGGGCAACCAATTCAAGAAGCCGGAAGAACTGAACGACTATGTATTGGGGACGAACTGGCGAAGTTGTATAAATGTCATACAGTTCAACAATTCGTTTTTCAGGAAAGCATCATTCTTACTTCAAGAATCTTTACAAAAAGAAATAGCCGATACCCCCGCCAATGTACACATCGACTCCGAATATGCCGAGAAGATCGGGAAAGCATACCGAGATATATACCAACATATATCCCCTAAAAATAAAGGAAAAAAAGGCCATGTAAAAGTAATGTTCTTGGAAACCGAGACGGAAGAAGGAGAAAAAATAGATTGGAAAAATCGGGCGACAGAACTACTTCCGCAAACCTTAAAAGAACTTCAAGATAAAAATATCTCGTTAAAGGACATTGCCATTCTGGTCAGAAGCAAAGCTGAAGGCAGCCTTGTTGCAGATTGTCTTTTAAAAGCCAAAGCCGAGAATAACGATTCTACATATCGCTTCGATATTATTTCGGACGAAGCTCTTTTCATCCACAATGCCCCGATTGTCAAACTGGTAATCGGTATTTTAAACTACCTGCAAAATCCAGAGACGGAAATAAACCGGATACTTGCCGTATATGAATATTCGACAACGCACCGGAATCTCCCTCCGGAAACAGCTCTCGCCTCTTATTTTGCAGAAAAGGAGAAAGAATTATCGCATCATTTCGATCCTGAAATCGTCAGGGAACTCGAACAATTGAGAAACACGCCATTATTCGAAATGTGCGAAAAAATTATCAGTTTGTTTCCTCCCTCCGGAGAACGAAATGAAAGTATATTCATTCAGGCATTCCAGGATATCGTACTCGACTATACAACAAATCATTCGGCCGATCCCGCCTCTTTTTTACAATGGTGGAACGAACAAGGGATAAAGAAAACCATAACAACACCCGACTCCCAAAATGCAATTCGTATCATGACGATCCATAAATCGAAAGGATTGGAATTCAAAGCCGTTATCATCCCGTTCTGCGATTGGGAAATCGATCACAACCCGCATCACGAAAACATACTTTGGTGCAACCAAAAAGAACCTCTGGATGACATTCCGCTTGTCCCGATACGTTATGGATCGATCTTGAAAAAAAGCCTTTATGCCGATGCATACTTCAACGAAAAGATGCACGCCTACATCGACAATCTCAACATTGCATATGTAGCTTTTACCCGGGCGGAAGACGAACTGTTGCTCTTTACTCCGAAACCTAAGAAAGAAGGGACTTTCGGCTCTCTTTCCCGATTGCTATATTATTGTGTCAATCCCGAAAATGAAATAAACTGTCCGGAGGAAAAAGACAAACCGATAATCGATTTATCTGCCTATTATGATCCTGAAAAGAACTGTTATGAAGCCGGAGAGACATGGGAAAATCTACAAACAGCAAAAGAAAAACAGAAAATTAAAACAATGCCCGAATATCGGTCTACCGATCCCGGCAAACGTCTTCAACTACGACTACACGGGAAAGGCTATTTCGGAGACAGTCACGAACGGCAACACGGCAATCTCATGCACGAAATTCTCAGCAACGTCCGCTATGCAGAAGATATTCACAACGCCGTTTTACCATATATATTTAACGGGCAACTCAGCCATGAAGAAGGAGTCATCTTAGAAAAAAAATTAAAAACATGGTTAGATCAACCTGAAGTTGCTCCATGGTTTTCTCCCGATACACAAATTATCAACGAAACGGAAATTTTACAGCAAAAAGGGACATTCCTCCGTCCGGATCGGGTAGTCATTTCCGGAGAAGAAGTTTCTGTAATCGACTATAAATTCGGGAATATTCAGAAAAAAAGCTATCATAAACAAGTGATCCGGTATATATCCCTCATAAAAGAAATGGGATTCTCCCAAGTAAAAGGTTATATCTGGTATGTCGAATTAGGGAAAATCGTACCCGTATAGAGTATCTCAATTTTGCTTGGTCAAGTTCGAGAGTCTCTTTTGAAAATATTTTCCTGTTTTTACGAAAAGGATAATGGGTTATTTGACGAGTAGAAACAAAAAAACAGGCTAGGAAAAACACAAAAATGATCGGATAACATTCCTTTATCAGGAAATTTAATGGCTTTCAACAACAAAAAGATTGTCCGTCAAAAATTCTCACAGGACTTTTAACGGACAAATCTTTTCTCACAACTCATATCAGAAAATCACCTTCTCCGACTTTCCTCCATAAGAAACTATATGAGCACCCGAAAAATTAGAAAAATCTATCACATCTCCGGCTACAACATCAATTGTCTTTACTAACTGTCCGCTACCGGCAGCATATACATTCAGTTTAGATCCGGTATCGACCAAAATACGAACACTCTTGCCCTTCAAACTCCATTCGTTATTAGAGACTTTCGGGACAGATACACTTTCTGTATTATCCAATACCTTTATCGATACAGTATAGCAGCCCAGCTCTTTATTCACGTTATTAACCAAAGTTATCCGATCAATACGCATTACTCCTACGACCTTACTTCCGGCAGTTGAATTTTCATCGGTTTTAAAAAGAATGACATCTCCTTCGGCAGCAGGTTTTATCGTCCCTTTTCCGATCGTCTCCGGATCGATAGCCGCTATTTCAGATGCTGTTACATTATCGAAATCAATATCGTCGGCAGCCAAAAAACGAGTTGCATTCGTCGTTTCCGCAGTCAATAAAGATTGTAATGTATTTCCTTCGGCATCTTTATATTGAGAGTTTTTTGAATCTCCGTTTTCCATACTATACACACGAGGTTCAGAATCAGCTCCCTGCAAATGAAGTTTTATATCCACATTCCTAAAATTAGATTTAGCCTCATCTACGGTATATGATTTCAAATCTTTTATCGAAAGAAGAGAGCCTATACCTTCATACCCTTCAACTGTTCCTGTAGAAAATCCATAAGTACCAACTTTCACAACGCCATAACGGAATCCCGTAGTTTCTACTTTTGCCGGTTTCACCACTTTAATAGACACAGTAATCACCCCTTTACTGCTGGTCTCATTCTCTTTTACGATAGAATGAACTTTTATCAATCCCAAACGGTCAGCAGCTTTTGAAGTCTCTGCCGTTTTAAATACGATAACGTCCCCTTCATTCACAGGATTCACAGCATTCGTCCCTGTAAATGACAGACTCTTCAACTGATCAACAGTAGCCGCATCAAAATCAACACCTTTAACGGCCATAAAACGAGTTGCATTTTTTACCGTAAAATCGGCCTGAGTTTTATCTCCGCTTTTATATTCCGAATCTTTCGTGTTATTACCGCCATCCATACTATACAGACGTACCGTTGCATTATTACTTCCTCCCATAATATAGAATTTCATATCTATATTATTCTCCTGTACACCGAAAACATCATCAAAAGCATAGGTTTTCAAATCATTTACCGAAATAAACGCAAACGATTCGAGATAATCGACCGGTGCAGTCTGTACATAATTCTGGCTACCGACCACCAAATTTTCAACAAAATCAAAACCATCTGTCACAACAGCGGCTTGTGTTGCAGAAACAGCGGCCATAACGACTATTCCTGCCAAAAAGAGTCTAAATCTTTTCATAATACAACATTTTATAAATAAAAGAATTAATTACTTCCCCCTGTTATATCGGAGGACTTTCTCTGCATACCGTTCTCCTAGTATAATTTGGCTATCGGTATCAAAATGAGGATCGTTCTCATCAATTAACGGTTTCAACCCCTCAGATGATACCACCTTAAATCGGGGAATGCTATCTTCTAACGATCTGAGCATTTTATTGAAAGGGATTGTTCCTTCGGTATGCCCTGTCCAGTTCCATCGAGAAATTTCTCCCGCAACAAACAATAAATCAGGCATATTCAAATCTGCACGCAACTGTTCAACCAATTTACAAATATAGATTTTATACGACTCGGGATAACGGCAATCGGCTTCCCCCTGATGCCATAATACCGCCTTTAACCGACCATACTTCAAGGCTTCTCTAATTCGGCTCAACATCTCTCCATAATAATTATCCGATGCTCCTTTTTCCCATGATTTAATAGAAGAGCCGCCTCTGGCATTTACGACAAGCCCGATTTTACAATCACTCTTTTCTGAAACTTTACGGGCAAAAGAATAAGCCGGCCCTAATTTCTGCATTCCTATCCCTTTTCTTATTGTAGAATAACGATTCAGCGGATTAACGGCCGGTTCAAAAAAATTTCGGTCATTAAAAAGATAAACATTCACTAAAGTATCCATAACAGCCGGTGTTAAAGTCGCCCGCCCTGCCATATTAGACTGACCGATACAAAGATATATGTCGAATTTCCCGGACGCTTCGGAACGGGCAATCATCATGGTAAACGTCAAACTACATATCAGATATGTAAAAAATCTTTTCATTTTATAACCTGATTATCTCCTAATAATTTTTATAAATGCGAATAGCATTCAATATCGGTTCTCCTTCTATACGTTTAAAACCAACAGTCAGGCCTTTCCCGTCATTTACATTCACAATGAACTTCTGGATAACAGCACAACCAAAACCGTAATCTTCAGCAATATCGACCTTATCCATTACCGGATTACCATTTATTTCCAATCCGAAAGTACGCTTACTATACCCCCCGTTTTCCGTATCCGCGCCAAGATTATATACCAAAGATTCTTTCTTTTTATCAGTGTCCAATTCCGCCCAATAAAGATATACCGAATACTCTCCATCCGGGACATCCGCTTTAAAAGCTTCCAAACCGGTACGTTGAGTCTGGAAAATCGGATTATTGTCCGTTCCGAATATATCTATATCAGAACCTAACATCGAACCGAAGCCTGTTTTTCTGCGATAAGGCTCACCTCCGATATATCCCCAACTTCCCGGTTTATAAGGCTGTTCGGGTATCCAGATCATTTCTGCCGTACGATCTTCAAAATAACGGGGAGAACCGAGCATAACATTCATTTCGGTAAAAGGAACGTCTCCATTTTTCAAATCATCGGGAATAAGTTTGAAATCGATCCGAATCATATCACGCAGCTCTTTCCCGTTTTTACGGGCAACTGCTTCCACAACATTTTCTCCATTGACAAACGGAACATCAAAAAACGCGATATTCTCTTCGCATTTTTTCGACCCGATACTTTTGCCGTTTACATATAACTCAACCACCGGATAGTCAGAAAATACAGGAACAGATTGAACACATGTATTTTCTACCGTATTTACGACTCCTCCTCGATTTTTCCATTCTCGGTTACCTATGCGCAAGACATCTTTGTTCCCTAAAGACGCCTCATAAAACAAATAGGTATCTTTACGCTCACGATCGAGCCCCGTTACACCCTTATTATTTACATGAGGCACGGCATCTATTCGGGATTCGGAATAAAAATCATTCAGATTCCACATTGTAAATCCGGCAATAAACGGACGTGCCATCATTTCCCGCAAATAATGACGATGATAAATAATTCCGTACTCTTGAGAAAAATCAAATCTCTCCGGTTTATAAGAGTGTAGTCTCGGATCAACTCCCGGCCCATATTCAGTCACCAACAACACTTTTCCCTTATACTTATCATGAGCCCTGTCAAGAAGCCTTTGAAATTCATCGATATCCGGTTCATACCATCCTTGATACAAGTTCCATCCCATAATCATCGGTATCTCCGTCAAATGAGCCCGTTCATAAAAATCAGGAGCATTATGGTATGCCATCATCGTATAACGGGACGTATCTTCTTTTCGAATAGTATTTTCCAACGTTCTCGCTGTCTTTTCCACAACGGGATAATAAGATTTTAGAAAATCCTCATCCGTACGCGGACGCCGAAGCAATATTTCATTCATATATCCCCAGATCATTACCGACGGGCGATTAAAATCCTGCCGGATCATCTCCTTCACCATATTTACCGAATTCTCAAGAAATTCCGGCGTATCGGTAACCGCATTCACAACCGGTATTTCAACGGAAGTTACAATTCCCAACTTATCGCACATCTCCATAATAACCGGGTCTTGAGGATAATGAGATACTCTCAAGAAGTTGCTTCCCATCTGTTTCATCAACAAAATATCCCTGACATGCATCTCATCCCGCAAAGCATTTCCCTTAGCCAGATAATCCTGATGCCGATTATTTCCGACCAGCTTTCTCGGCTTACCGTTCAAGAAAAACCCCCGTTCCGGGTCGAACTCAAACCAACGAAGTCCGAGCGGATTAGAAACTTCGTCATAAAGGACATCGCCCTTTTTATCATAAACACGTGTATAAACTTGATAGCGATGCGGGTTATCAATATCCCAAAGCAAAGGATTATCGATTATGATTTTCTTTTGTATACCGGTTTCCGTAGTCCGAGATGCAATTTTCAGATTTGTCCGCAAAGATTTCACCTCTTTTCCGGTAGCATCGCATATTTTATTTTCAAGAATAATTTCCACAGGAGAATCAGTATCGTTACTGACCAAAGAGGTAATCTCCACAACCGCTTTTTTCTCTGTCACTTCAGGTGTACGAATATATACTCCCGAAGACGCATAATCATTTGTCGCCAAATGTACCTTATCGACAAACATCAGGTAAACATCTCTATAAATGCCTCCATAAAAGGTAAAATCTGCCGACAACGGAGGTATATTAGGATCATACCCGTTATCTACTTTTATAGCAAAAACATTTTTCTTTCCATAATTAAGGAAACGGCTGATATCAAAATTAAATCGGGTATATCCCCCTATATGTTTACCCACATAAAGTCCGTTTACATAAAGTTCCACGACCTGATTCGCTCCCTCAAAAACAATAACCGCACTCTGATTTTCCCGGGACTCATCTACAAATATAGATTTCCTATACCACGCCGGACCTCTGTAATATCCCGGGATCTCATCATCTCCGTCAAGATTATTCCAAGTATGAGGAATATTTACGGTTTCCCACGAGCTATCATCAGCTCCGATATTTTGCGCATCAAAAGGAGATCCCGGACAAAACTTCCATCGGTCATTTATCGTATAGACTGTTCGTACTCCGGCTGAAGCTGTTGCGAACAATGCTATTAGAAAAACAAATACTAAGTTCTTTCTCATAATTATGCGTTATTTAAAATCGATTTTTATTTTTTCTCCTGTATAAAAAATTTCTCTTTCTATCGGGGTAGATTGTTCCGGGAAATAAACTTTTACAATTACTCGTTGATTTTCAGTCATATTCCGATACTTTCCTATACGATCTCCCAATGTTACACTTTTATCCGATTCATCCCACAAGACAGGACATATAGCAAACTCCCCGTTTTCATATCGATATGAGTCACCCTCATCATCATACCATTCGAAAGAGGCATCAGCCCCTGTATATATACGGAGTTCTACTTTCAGGTCAGGACATTCCGAAACATATTGTTTCACATCGGTCATAGGCAATATCGACCCGCCCCGCACAAAAAGAGGAATGACATCTAATGGTGACGAAGTTTTTTGCATACGTCCTCCACGATATGCCTCACCGGAATAAAAGTCATACCAATACGTTCCGGAATGTCCGGGCAGATATGTACTCTTCTCCCGTGCACCGGGAGTCACGACAGGGCTAACCAGCAACGACGGACCGAACATATACGCATCGGCAATATCGTATGTAGATGTATCGGAGACAAAGTCCATACACAACCCTTTCATAACAGAGCCATGACGCTCTGTTACCTGCCGAGAGACGGAATAAATATAAGGTAACAATTTATATCGCAAGCGGATATATTTCAACTGTGTATCATAATATACAGAACTGGGTTCTCCAAATTGCCATATTTCTCTTGGTACATTCGTACCATGCGCCCGAAATAACGGAGAAAAACACCCAAACTGAAACCACCTAAGATACAATTCTTTATAGGCCGGATCATCCAATCCTTTCGGGAAACAAGCATCTCTTTCGGTTACAAAAAAACCTCCAATATCCGATGTCCAATAAGGAATGCCCGACATAGAAAGATTTATTCCCGCAGCAATCTGCTTGCGAAAATTCTCCCATGATGCAGATACGTCTCCCGACCACACCGCCGTCGCATATCGTTGCTGAGAAGCAAACGCTGACCGGGTAAGTATAAACACCCGTTTTTCATCATTTTCGGTACGAAGTTTATCGTGTAAAAAACGTAACAATTCTAACGAATATACATTCAAATACCTATGAAATGAACCGATATACGTATTTCCGGCAGATTTTGTTTTCTCGGCCTGCTTCAACTGGGTAAACCCATCTCTGAAGGAAGGTTCTGTCGCATCCATCCACCATCCGTCAACACCTTGATCATATAGCCCTCGTTTCAAATGATTCCAGAATATTTCCCGAGCATAAGGATTGTAAGCATCAAATACTTTATAACCTGCCCAAGTAGGTTCATCAAACAAAGCGTGTATAGAATCAAGGTCTCTATAAACAGATGTTTCTTTTCCAAAACCAGGCCATACGGATAACGTAAAATGAACGTGATAATCATTCTGCAATCGGGCAATCGTCTCTTTAGGTCGGCTAAAATTCAACGTATCGAACATCAGGCCGTTCCAATGGGTCTTATCACCCCAATATTCCCAATCTTGTACAATATTATCAAGAGGGATACTATCTTCCCGATAGCGTTTCACGACATTTTCTAATTCTGAGAACGAACGATAACGTTCTTTAGATTGCCAAAAACCGAAAACCCATTTACCGAACATCGGGACTCTCCCGGTAAGAGTTCGATAACCGGCGATTACCTCATCCATATTTTCCCCATAAACAAAATAATAATCTGAGGCATCTCCGACTTCCGAATCGAAACTGTATCCCTGTTCATTATCTCTAAAACGGGTTTCAGAATAATTATCCCATAATATCCCGTATCGATTAGTAGAGATAAGAAATGGATTCACTATGTCCATATTTGCCTGTAACAAAAGAGCGGTATCACCGCGATAATTCATGACACCTGTTTGATATTGACCTAAACCATACAGACCTTCTTTCTCTGTCGGGACAAAGCGTTGCGTTACGTGCAAGCAAGGTTCTTCGGCAACAGTATCTCTGCGGAACGTTCGAGCCTCCCCATTATTCTTCTCACGCAATAAAAGTCTGTCCGTACCGACCTCTCTAAATTCAAAGGCTTTCTCTTTTTTATCAAAAAGAATGATAAGTTCAGGAGTAACAAAACGGTACTCAGAAGAATTATCTTTTACAGTATAACCGGTATAACGAGGTAAGGAGGTATCTACAACAAGTCTTTTCGTAACCAAAGTATCTCCCGACGGATATGATAATATCCGGACTATCCGCGGTGAAAAGAATTCGACCCGATAATCAACGTTATCTTCCCGAAAAGATATTATACCTGTTTCCGAGACAGAACATCCGGACAACAGAAAAACAAGAAGAATACAAATTCGGTCAATCATTTTCATAATGCATCATCTGATATTGTAACATAATATTTCGAACATGCCCCCGTCCTTTAATATAAAATGCCGGATTATTCTCTTTATAAAAGATATTTCCCTTATAAAGACGTATTCGAACAGGTTTCCATTGACCGGTCTTATTTTTGCGAATACTTCCTACAACACTATATTTATCCTTAGGTATCCTATTTGTTTCGGAATATATCCGAATGAAATCATCTCCTTCATCTAAATATTCAAAACATATATATCCCTCATAATTATATTTTAAAAGCTTATGATGCAAATCCTTCGGCAAATAAAGTTTCAAACTTTTGCCGACATCATATCCCTGTTTATCGAGTGAGTCCCGTAAAAGATCTTTTTCCGAAAGGTTTAAATTTTCCTTCATCAAACGAGAAGACATTTTCAAGACATAATCCGTACAAGCTCTCAATAATCCGTCCGCCTTTTTATATTTTTCTTTGGAAATATACTTAGCTGCATCATTTAACATTCGTACTTGCTTTTTTTCGATGTCTATGCCTGAATCTTTCAATAAGGCAAACTGTTTTCGAAGATAAAACAACCGTTCCGGCAAAAGCAATCCCCTTTTATCTGCAATCTTTTCTTTAAATAAAGAGGAATAATACAATGTAGTTTCCAGTTCACGTATTCCGTTTTCACGTGTCGGAGCAATTTCATGACCTTCCGTAAAATCGCTCCATGACGCAATAAAAACCATGTCCAGACTATCCTTGTTCGCCATATTGAATCGCCACATTTTACGATATGTCTCTCCTCGATCTCTCGGAATATAAAAGAAATGCCCTCGTCCCCATCCTGCACATCCCCGATTATCCATACCGGGCATCACGAATCCCGACTTGATTCTGAAAACAGGATTCGGATTGTTCCAGATCGAATCACGAAATGGTTTCATAAATTCGATCAAATCTTCCGTTTCCGCATAATTATCCCAATAAGGATGAGCCGCATCCATTATACGAACACGGGCAGGCAACCATGCTGTAGGAACTGCTCCCAAACCGATCCATTCATCAATTTCTTCGCTATGAGTAACCGGAATATAACGGTTATTTTCCAATCTTCCCCAATCTGCCCACCGACGTAAGACTACCGGAGCATTCATTCCTACAGGAATTCTGACTCTTTCATAAGCCCATTTATACTCTTCAACAGTCGCACCAGGACCAAATAGATAAAATACCGGATATCCTTTTACTATCGGGGCTGTAACTCCAGTAAAAACACTATCGATAAGGTATTGGTAACAACGTACATAATGTTCGGTCTTTTTTTTGCGAGTATTAATTTCAGGATAACGTTTGGTTATCCAATCATAATACAGCCAACCATCACACCAATTCACCCCGATTTCAAAATCGTATCGAGCCGCGACTTTTTGCATGGCTTTTAACAAGACATCATTCTCATGCCCCATAAATCCCCACTCGATAAAAAAGCCGTCGATCCCGGCAGTCTTTGCACTCAGAATTTGATACTCGATATAGTCTTCATCCAAATCGGACTGTATGCCGAGAATCGGATAATGAACCGATGCAATTTCATTCATATACGGCTCTTTATCTCCCGATAAATTATCTGCATTATAACACAAGGAATTTATCCCCGTATGAGATTTTTGGGTATCGGCATACATAGTCCAACGACCTAACATCCCGTCATGATTTCGGGTATAACGTACTCCATGATAATCGGCATATACTTTTTTGCCGTTCCCCGTATTCTTCGCTATCGTCGGATAACTTAATAGAAACAAAGACAGAAGCGGCATTAATCTATATAGTAGCCTTTTTTTCATGATCCGGATATTTTATCGGTTAACGGATAAACTTACATGAGGAATACTGGCTGTCCGAAACAATAAACGCAATATACACTCCCGAAGACAAACTTGTAAGATCTACTGTTTCAACCGCTTTTGTCACAAGCATATCACAAACCGAACTTCCCCCAGCAGCATTATATATCTGCAAACGGGCATTTTCCCCTGCATTAAGAATATTCAGTTTTTTCCCGGACATAAAAAGCCGTACAGATGTTTCGGATACCGATTTTGAAACAGCTCCCGATGTTGTCGAATAAACGGTAAAATCAAATGACAGATTTCTGATCTTAGAAACCTTCGAATCGTCTCCATAAAACGAAATATCGCTATTTCCCGATTCTGCTCCATATTTTACATTCTCTTTATATAAGCGTATTTTCGCAGTTTTCCATGCACCCAGTCCTTCATGCTTAAGTTGCGCTATCGTTTTGAACATATCTCGGGGTTCTTTATATGTTCCGGATACGATATTGATATTCTTACCCCATGTGTCATCCCAATATTCGAAATTCATATATCCCTCATAATTCTGGGCAGCCAATTTACCTTTAAGATCATTGTCTTTTATCGTTACTCCGGTACGGCCATTAGACAATACATATTCACCGTCATCATTCAATGAGCCTGTAATCGTCAAACCGGCTGCATCGATATGATAACTCTCTGAAGTTACCCCTGCTTCCAACTGAGCAAACCGGTCTTTCATATCCTCAATCTCCGATTCTGCATCGGCGTAATCTCCATCGGATATAGACATGGCTATCTTATCAAGATCAGAAGTATAAGCAGAACCGTCTATGCCGCAAAGAGTAAAAAACTCAGCTTTCTTACGTAACTTAAATAGTTCGAGCGGCAGGGTTATACCCGATTCATCATAGGAGGTTTCACCTTTAAACTGTGTCGCATATTTAAGCGTCATACGCAAATCACGATCTCCGTTCTCGACAGTCGGTTCGATTTCATGCCCTTCGGTATAATCATTCCATGATCCGATATAAATCATGTTTAACATATTCTTATATTTCAGATTCAATTCCCACATTCTCTCATAGGTATCTCCATCATCTCTCGGAATATAAGAAAGTTTTCCGGTCGTTGACCATCCTCCACACCCGTAGTTATTCATTCCGGGAGCTACAAATCCCGATTTGACGGGATATCCCGAACGCCATACCGTCGTAGCAAAAGCATTCAAAAATATTTCACAATCATCAGCAGAAGCATATCGGTGAAATTTAGGAGTCAGATGATAACCGGTACGTATGCGTTCAGGCATCCAAGGTGTAGGCACGACTTTATTTTCATTCACCCATTCAGAACCGGCTTGTGTCAACGGACTTTTAGGAGTATATACATCGTTCGTCAAAGACGGGTTAAGTGTCGTACGCATAATTACATTCGGAAATTTATCCGTACCGCTTACCGGATAACCATCCGGATACGTATAAGTATATTCACGAATCGTTTTAAACTCTTCGGCGGTAAATCCGTCATGAAACAAATAAAATACAGGTTTACCATTGACAATCGGTGCTGTCGAACCGGTAAACACATTATCTATAAGATATTGCATACAGGTAATAAAATACTCTACGTTCTCTTCTCGTGTACCGGCATGCCATCCCTTTTCCATCAACCATCCATCACAAATATTAACGCCCACTTCAAAATCATACTTTTTCGCAACCTCCTGAATTTTTTGCAAAAGAGTGTTCGATGTATGGTCTATATAACCCCATTCCACAAAAAATCCGTCAATCCCGGCAGTTTTGGCACTTAATACTTGATATTCGATATTATCCGGATCGTATTGCGATTGCATACCCACCAAAGGATATTCATAGGCCGCGATATTATGCTGTCCATTCGCCAAAATCAGATCAGGATTATACGTTAATTGAGTAACGCCTGACTTTTCCGGGCTGTAAGTCATTTTCGAAGCATACTTCCATTCTCCGAATTCACCGTCATAGAGACGGGTACGGCGGATTCCATGATAATCGGCATATACCTTTTTTTGCGAATAAACGGGAAAAAGTAAAACCGTCAGCAGAAATAAAGTCAACAATCTTTTCATAAAACACTATTTGAACAGAAGTTATACATTCTTGATTAGGATTACGAAAAAAGAGAATACACGGTATAGCATATAAAAATGCCATACCGCATATTTTCATTCAAGATTTATTTTTTCGGAAGCTTGATCGATACTGTTATGATACGGGCTGTCGGATTATTCGACACAACCTGCGTATCGCTCAAGATTTTCATTACACCGATACGGCCGCCTCCTGCAGTAGAGGTATCTACCGTTTTAAATGCAATTATATCTCCGACAACAAACGGATTGATTTTGTTCGATGTTATATTAGATGCAGAAATAGCATTCGATATAGACTCTGCCGTGGCATTATCGAAATCAAATCCGGGAACTGCCAACAAACGAGTTTTGTTTTGAACCTCCATATCTGCTACCGATCCGTTCTTTCCTTTAAATTCAGAACATTTCGTATCATTACCTCCATCTATTGCATACATACGCAATACCCCTTGTCCGCCATAAGCATAAAATTTGAGATCTACATTTGAAGCGTTGGCCGAACTTTCAAGTGCATAATCTACCGAATAAGTCTTCATATCTTTCAATGAGATCAAGGCATATACATCCGGATAATTTGCATTCCCATTAGCCAATATCTGGCTGCCGACAGAAAGATTAGCGACAAAATCCATATTGACAATCGCCGTCATCGTCGCCTCCGATGTCTTATCCACAACATCGGTAGCCACAATTTTCAGCTTAGATGTCGCATTCGTCAACAATACATCCAAAGATTCGGTAACCGAAAGAGGAGAGTCTGCAAAATCTTTCGTAGCGGCAAGCACCTCTTGCGAATCTTCTATACGATAAATTTTCACATTGCGGATACCGCGTTGAGATTCCATACGCAATGTAATCGCTTTCGTTTCATCCTTATCCGCAAATACAGTATCTTCTTTCAACGTAATAGTCGGAGGTGCTGGTGTCAGATAATTTACCGTCATCGTAACAATTTTCACTTGTCCGTAAACATCGGTAGCTTTTACTTTAAAACCTTTGTCCCCTTCCATATACATAATCTGCTCATCAAAAACATATTCGGTCTCAGCATTATCAAACTCGATCGGGAAACCATATTGCATTTGTCCGCTTTCCGACACAAGATACATCTCGATCTTCTTCAATCCGGCGACAGAGGTTACCGTGAAATGCGTTTTCGGCATATCCCCGCCAACCAACTCATCATAAGTAATCGATTCAGGATCAAAGACTATCGACGGACCTTCTTTTATTCCCGTAACTCCTAACTCCAAAGTCGCTTTGGCTTCCCGGTTCAGTTTATCGATCGCAGTAACGACAAAAGCTTTATAATCTTCCTGATAGTTCAGGTTCTCAGACAGGCTATATGCCTTCTCATTAAAGAACGTCGTTACCGTTTTATAATCGATCATCCCTGTTTCCGTCTCGATTTGCATTATAACTTTTTTCAGTCCAAGCTCAGAACGGATAACAGCGACTACCGGCAAATTATCCACTTCATTCATATCGGCCTGAAGATCATCATAAGCGAACTTAATAACCGGTTGGCTCAATGACGGATCTAAGGTCTCTTCGTCATCTTTACAGCTCGAAAACGGTAAAATGCAAGCTGTAAGAAACAATATTGATAATATTTTTTTTAACATACGTTTATATATTAAGCGTTACTACTTATGATAAACTATTTTTTATAATAGCAATATGAGTCAAAGACATGAATTACACCGTTTACAGGCATAATATTGCTGGTGATAGCTGCTCTCATCGGAGAATTTCCATTTGTCCCCGTATCATTGATAATCACTTTACCCGCATCTGCTTGCCATGGATTTTTCCGTACCAGGATAGTCATAAGACCTTCTTCTCCTCTTAGCAAAGTAAGAACATGGATTGCTTCTACGGGCAAATCTCCATAAGCGCTATAACTTCCTTCAATAATATGATACTGCAATAATTTTTTTACGCTTTCCATATCACAATCAGAAATAGATGATATTCCCGGAAAACGATCTGCCATAAAATTTTTCATGGCAGTATTGTTCAATGCCAAAAAAGTATATTCGGTATCAGTCTGAGTAAAATAATCTTTCATTCCGGTATATTCTATTGCTTCGATATAGGTTGAAAATATATCCGGACGAGAATTAATATACTCCCATGCAGTCATATTCACATGCGGATCAAGAACAGAACTTTCATAGTCGTAATTTTTCTGCAACGGCATGTCACAACTATTCATCGTACCGATAATGACCAGTAGAACCGCTATCTTATTTAATAAATTCTTCAACATGATTCTATATTTTAGATGTGGTTATTTTTACTTACCGTAATACGGATTCTGTGTTAATTTCGGATTCTCATTGATATGGGAATAGTGTATCGGGAAAAGTTCATTTCCATCTTGGTTCATTCCATTAATAGGCTCCATGACTTCTTTCCACTTTTTCGTACGCAACAAATCGAACCAACGGCGTCCTTCTCCGACCAACTCTATTTGACGTTCATCCAAAATATAATTGATAATATCGTCCTCCGAAGCAAAATCCATAGACGTAGCGGTTGTCAACCCAGCACGGTCGCGAATCTGTTTTACCAAATCCAACGCTTCTTCCCATTTTCCCATACGGGCACGCGCTTCGGCCTGTAACAAAATCATATCTGAATAGCGGTAAATAGGATAAGCCACTTCACATGTCTTATTTAAAGTCGTACTGATTGTTCCTCCGATAAATTTATTGAGCTCCCACCCATTTTGATAATACTGAGTTGTATATGCTTTTCTTAAATCATCATCAGAAAACTTTTCAAGAATAGCATCTGATAAAACGGCGGCACGGTTTCCCGATCCAGTAAACCATTGATACATATAACTATATCCACTCGATCCCACTTCGTCCATATCAAAATGGACAACAAAGATGAGTTCTTTAGTCGTGTATTCATCATTCTCAGGAGTATCATCCGAAGGTTTTCCGTTCAGTTCTTCCACAAACATTTTCCGCCAATTCTCAATACTTGTTTCAAGTTTCATAAACGTAGCGTCTCCGGACATCTTATCAATAGTCTGATCTGCCAAATTATACTCCTCAAGCCACATATACACATCTGCCATAATAGCCCAAACGCCATAAATAGAAATGCGTTTCCGTTCTTTATTATTCGTTTTATCCATCAATTCTTCAGCTTTTTTAAGGTCTTCAAGAATCACATTCCTAAGGATATAATTTTTATCGGTACGCTCTTTATATAGATCAGTACTATACTTTTCGTTCGGCTCAGTAAACAAAGGTACGTCTCCCCAAACGCGAATAGCATAAAAATAACCGAGAGCTCTCATGGCATAGGCCTGTCCTAAATAATCGTTACGAGTAGCGATAGAAGGCATATCGACTGTCGGAATATACTTAATCGCCAGATTTGCCTGATTGATCATTTTATATAAATCTGTCCACTTGGCACATTCATGACTCGTCGTTATCAAGTTATCGATTACCCTTTGTTGATCTGCTGCAGAAGAAGAACCGGGAGACATATTGTCTGAACGGAACTCTCCCCAGTAAAAATAATTCTTCCGCATAGTCGTACGGAAAAGTCCGTAAATTTCATTTACTCCGGCTTTTACATCCCGTGAAGTTTGCCACATCTCTTCTACCGGTATTTCACTTATCGGCTCTTCCTCAAGAAATGCCTCGCAAGAACTCAACGAAAAAGCAAGTGCGGCAACTCCAAAAAATAACTTTATCCTATTCATAGTAGTTTCGATTAAAAATTAACAGACATACCTACACCATATTCTCTTTTTTTCGGGTAACGATAATTATCCCGACCGATTTGTAACGGATCGCTCGTCGAAAACTCCGGATCAAATCCCGAATATTTAGTCCAAGTAAGAGCGTTATTTACAAAAGCATACAGATTTATACCTTTTACACCACATTTCCGACACCAATTTTTCGGTAGGTTATAACTTAACCGCACATTCTGTAATCGGATGAAAGAACCGTCTTCGACATAGAAAGAGTTAGCATAACGGGCATTATCATATTCATCATTATAAGGTCTCGGATAAAGGGCTATATCTCCCTGTTTCAACCATGTATTATAAATTACATCCGGAGAAGGTGTCGTTCCGGTATATTTAAACATATTCCGGTTATGCTCACCGAAGTTGTAAATCTCTCCACCCAAAGAGTAATAAAAAGAAATAAACAAGCTCCAATCCTTATACGTAAACTGAGTGCTAAGACCTCCTGTAACATCAGGAAGTGCATTGCCGATAATCATACGGTCATTATCATCGATAATTCCGTCACGACTACCTTCTGGTTCTTCCCAGTTAATATCTCCTCCGCGAAAAGGTTTTCCGTTCGGTAAAGTTTTCTGCAAGACTTTACCGGTATATTCCGTTCCATTCAATAAATATTTATTTTGAAACACACCATTTTCAAAAACCGGTGTAAGCTGTTGCCATGATCCTTCGGCAAAAGCATTAGACTCATCATATTGGAAAACATTAATATATTTATATCCATAGAAGTCTCCGATACGTCCTCCTTCTTGCATCCACCATAAATCTCCTTCCAAATAAGCTTTACCTTCAGAAAGACGCTCTATCTGATTTATGTTTCGTGAAATATTAAACGAAGCATTCCATCGGAAATTTTTTGTACGGATGATATCTCCGGCAATAGCGACTTCGAATCCTCGGTTGCTGACCTCGCCCACATTGGTTTTCATCGTTGAAAAACCCGACTCTTTCGGGAGTTCATAATCTGCCAACAATCCTGAAGTATATTTGTCATAGTAATCAAATGTAGCGGTAAGACGGCTATTCCAGAAAGAAAGGTCAAGACCGATATCAAACTGTTTTGTCTCTTCCCATTTCAGATTGTCTTTACCGATACGAGTTGCAGAAACGCCTCCGACACCGTCATAAATAGTGCTCGGAGAATAAGTATATACGTAATCGTAATTTCCGATAGACTCATTTCCGGTTACACCATAACTTACACGAATCTTCGCATCATCGAGTGCAGGTTTGGCAAATTGCATGAACTTCTCATCAGAAATACGCCAACCGACAGATGCAGACGGGAAATTCCCCCATTTATTATTCTCAGCAAAACGAGAAGATCCGTCTCGGCGCACATTTGCCGTCAATAAATAACGTCCTTTATAATCATAAGTTATACGAGCAAACAAAGAAGCTAAAGAATGGCTCGTCTGCCATGTACCGGTAGAAGTTTGAGTCAAATTAGACGCAAAAGCGTTCATCGTATAAATATAATCGGTAGAAGAATTAGTCCCTACAAGAATTTCATTTTGATTTGACCAACGCTGAGCACTAAAACCCGCCATTGCAGAAAAATTATGGTCTCCCCATTTGTGGCTATAACTGAAATAATCTTCATTCATCCAGTTCCAGCCTAAATAGTTATAAGAACCGCCTTCATTACTTTTTTGCCACTCATCCGTAATAATACTGGGATATAATTTCTTCCGTTTACTAAGCGAGAAATTGGCATTGATATTCGTACGGAACTTCAAACCTTTATAAATGTCAAATTCAAAGAACTGATAAAAATTCCCTTTATATGCGTCTGTAAAATCTGTTGTATACTCGACTTGCGCAATCGGATTTTTCTGTCCGTTAAACACTCCCACAAGCGAGCCATCAGGGTAGTATGTCGAGAAATAAGGACGACGACTCAACATTGCATTTAATAATGCATTCTCGTTTATACCCTCTTTTTTAGAGTAAGTAAGAGCGATGCGGCTACCCATATTCATCCATTTTACCGGTTTGTAATCAGAATTAATACGAGTTGTCAACCGCTGAAATGCCGTATTAGGAACTATACCTCTTTCATTAAAATAACCGGTATTGATAAAATATTTGATTTTGTCGCTGCCACCGCCCACACTAATATCAACCTGATCCTTCTGTGCAGTTTGCAAAATCATATCCTGATAGTCATTATCTACATTAAAAAATACATTCAACGAGTCTTGAATCATTTGGATACTCTCATCTGCATTACCGATATTATTATCTAAAAAATACTGACGACGAGCATTATCATAATAACGACGATCAGCACGGTTTGCCTGAGCCAACTTATGAGACAATGTTCCCCATGAATGATTGTACTTCACATCAATACGGGGCTTACCCGCTTCTCCTTGCTTAGTTGTAATGATAATCACACCATTAGCAGAACGAGAACCGTAAATAGCTGCCGAAGCTGCATCTTTCAAAATTTCCATAGATGCAATATCCGTTGGGTTGATTCCATCAATATCATCCAAAGGAATACCATCCACAATATAAAGGGGTTTTACTCCATCGGCAGAGAATGTAGATGTTCCACGTATTTTAATTGAAGAAGTTTCCCCGGGTTGGCCAGAACCGGAAATAATCTGAATTCCGGCAGTCTGTCCTTGTAAAGCCTCAAACACATTCGTCGCCATCTTCTGCTCTATATCTTTACTGGATATAGAACTGATAGCACCTGTTACATCTCGTTTTTTCATCGTTCCGTATCCGACAACGACTACTTCATCGAGATTTTTAGAATTTTCGGACAAAATAACTTTCATATCCGGCTTTGATGTAACCTCTTTAGTTACATACCCGACATACGAAACGATCAAAGTAGCACCGCTTTTCGATACTTTAATCGTAAACTTACCATCCAAATCGGTCGCTGCAACATTTTTTGTCCCTTTTTCTGTGACGGTAGCACCGGGCAATGTTTCCCCTGCCTCGTCCAGAACAACACCTTTCACACTTACTTTACCGGAAGTCTGCGCATTTATTGGCTGCACCAGCAATAAGAAATTGAAAAAAGCCATTAGGCATCCGACAATACGGACTATTCGCTCTGTTCCACTTTTCATGTTATGTATTAGTTTAGTAAAAAAATTTAAACACTCAGATAGACATGGTAATAGATATCTTCTTTTATTTACAAACTCCATCTTTTGTCCAAACAAATGTTCGTTTTACTAAACGGAATGAAAAGTCTTAAATATGTAGTGTTGGATATTCGATAAATGTATTGATAACAAAAATTTGTGTAAAAATTAAGGAAGAAATTTAGTGAATAAAAAAAAGTCCGAATAAACGAACGTTTATTTGGACAGTCTAATCAATCGGCATAAAAACAGATTTAGGCTCAATTTCACGGACAAATATATGGCATAAATTTTAAATAACAAATATGTGTGCGCACACACAAAACACACAAAATCACATATTTTATTACAAATCAAATGTTTATAAAAAAATATCAAGTATAAAATATGTTATTAAACATATTCTGAGATAATAATTCTACAATTAAAACAACATATTGTTATACTATTAATATAAAAAAGAAACACAAAAGCCATAAATGTATTCTTTACTATAAAAATATATCTATATATACAACCCGCTTCAAAGTCTTTTAATATTAATAGTGACGATATACAAACTATATTCAGATCTGTCGTCTAAATTTTGCTCAGTCTACGTTTGAGAATTTCGATTGAGGATATTTCTTCGATTTTACGAGAATGATGGCCTGCTATCTAACGAGTGAAAACCGGAAAACAGACTGGAAGAAAACAATGGCCTGATAACATTTTCTCTCAGACAGGGCTCTAAATTGGAATGGTAAAATGCGTAAAATAAAAAGCTAAATATTTAAATTACGAAGAAAATAAAGATAACATAGTAGATATATCGATTATTATATCGTTATTTGCAATACAAACAAAGAGAGTTTATATCGCTCTTACTCTTCTATGAGGATTTTCTCAAACGCAAACCGTTGAGTATTTTTTTATCGTCGGTCAAGATCTTTCCCCAAATCTCGTTGTTTCAATTTTTTATTATTTATTTTTATTTCATTCTTATGAATATTTACATTGGTAACCTTAGCTATAATGTTAAGGAGTCAGATTTAATCCAAGTTTTGGAAGAGTATGGTACAGTTAACTCTGTAAAATTAATTAAAGATCGCGAAACCGGTCGTTCCAAAGGTTTTGCTTTTGCAGAAATGCCAGATGACATGCAAGCAGCAAACACAATTAAAGAACTTAATGGTGCACAGTATGACAATCGCACGATGGTAGTAAAAGAAGCCCGACCTCGATTCTAAACTCTTGAATTTTCGTATTTCCATTATACGACTAAAAAAAATATCCGGACTTTAAAGTCCGGATATTTTTTTTAGTCCCAATATTTTCTGCCTTAAAAATCAGGACAAACCGCCCCCAATAAAACAAAAAAAGAACGCCAACCACTTAGCGCTCTTAAACTTAGTTGCGGGAGCCAGACTCGAACTGACGACCTTTGGGTTATGAGCCCAACGAGCTACCACTGCTCCACCCCGCGATATTTATGATGCAAATTTATAACATATTGTCCGATTATACAAGAAGAGAAATGTTAAATCTACATATTTAACACAGTGTTGAGTCCTAAGCATAGAAAAATGCTATTTTCGATTGAAAACAAGCAAAAACAGACTTTATTCGAAATAGAATGTAAGCACGACCATATTAGAAGATGCCCGCTTAATCGCTTGTGTATATTTATAATCCAAAGGATCGCGCAGATCAGGACGCTTATGCTGCAAAATATCGCCAAGACCGAAACAAAATTTAAGTTCCGGAATCAATTTAAAAAAAGGCAAATAAATATCACACCCCAATCCTACTTGTAAATAAGTATCATAAGTCTTAAGCTTCAACAGTTCATTTTTCTTTTTTGAAATATCAAAAGCCCCAGCAACTCCTGCAGTAATATAAGGGCAATAATTATTCAGACGTTTCGCACTATATTTTATATCTATCGGAATCATAATATAATTCGACTTCAAATCTACAGTACGACGTTCATCTGTATGATCTTCCCGAAATTCGACCGTCTTATTTCCAAAATACATGGTGGGACAGAAGCGAAGGTTAAGATATTTACAAAGATAAAGGTCGCTAACCAGCCCGACATTAAAACCGGGAGAGAAAGAGGGGACTTCGGCATACCAAGTTTCTCCCGCTTCAGTCATATATCCGGTATGAGTAAATCCTAAATCTTGCGTATGTAATCCCACCGAGAATCCGAAATGTATTCTCCGCTGGTCAATATAAGGCAATCTTTCCAATTTACGTTTCTGCGCAATCCCTGAAACAGCCATTAATGACATCAAAAACAAAAGTATCGTCTTTCTCAATCGCGTCTCCTTTAATACATACATTAAACGGTGAAAAGTTCCTCTTATTGCCTGCAAAGATAACATTTTGGCAATACCTGTCAGTAAACGCCAAAACAAAAAAGTCCTTTTTTATTTGAATGAACCGATAAAACTACTACTTTTGCAGAACATAATTAGTACTAATTCATCAATTAAAACTTAGAAACAATGGCTTACGTTATTAGTGACGATTGTATTGCTTGCGGAACTTGCATCAGCGAATGTCCGGTAGAAGCTATCTCTGAAGGCGATATCTACAAAATCGACCCATCAATTTGCGCAGATTGCGGAACTTGTGCTGACGCTTGTCCGACCGGAGCTATTCATCCTGCTGAATAAGCAATATAATCAAGATTAAAAAAAACGAAAGACGATTCTTCGAATCGTCTTTTTTTGTACCTTAATATCCATCAGCCGAAAATACTTCTATCAAATCAGATTTGCACAAATGTAATATAAAGAAAGCCGGTCGAAATATTTCGACCGGCTTTCTTGTGAGCGGGAAACGGGACTCAAACCCGCGACCCTCAGCTTGGAAGGCTAATGCTCTATCAACTGAGCTATTCCCGCATTTATACAACCTAAAAAAGGTGGGCGAAGATGGATTCGAACCACCGAAGTCGTAAGACAGCAGATTTACAGTCTGCCCCATTTGGCCACTCTGGTATTCGCCCCTTTTCTTAATTGCGGAGCAAAGGTAGTCAAATTATTTTAATCTGCAAGCAAAAGCATGCATTTTTATTGCTGTTATTGCTGCTTCATCTCCTTTATTCCCATATTTTCCTCCTGAACGGTCTATTGCCTGCTGCATATTTCCGGTAGTTAACACTCCGAAAATCACGGGAATATCCAATACCTCATTTAAATGAGTTATACCCGATGTCACTCCCTGACACACATAATCAAAATGAGGGGTATCTCCCTGTACGACACATCCCAATACAATTACGGCATCCGGATGATAAAAAGAAGCCATACGTTGAGCACCAAAAGTCAGTTCAAATGTCCCGGGCACACGACCGACAAATATATTGTCGCTTTTCACACCATGCTTCTCAAGCGTATTACAAGCTCCCTCAAGAAGTTTCTCGGTAATATTCGCATTCCATTCAGCACAAACGATCGCTACTCGCATATTACTTGCATCAGGGACTGTAGCCGGATCATAAGAGGATAAATTTTGATAAGCTGTCGCCATATATCTTCAAAATTTTTATTTATATATTCAACTTGTTAAAAAAAGCCACCCGAAAAAGGCGGCTTTTCATTTATAATATATGATTCAGGTTTATTTTACATGAGCTTTAGCTCTTTCTATATATTTATCAATATCACGACCGATCATAGATTGTGAGTATTCATCTTTGATCTTCTGATAAAAATCCAGAGCTTTCTTATAATTTCCCATCTTTTCTGCTACGGTAGCGGCTTTTTGTAAAAATATAGGTGAAGCCATTTCATTATCCGCCTTTTTTGCAGCCTTTTCAAAGGCCTTGATTGCATCATCATATTGGTCCATATTGGCATAACAATTACCGATCATAGCTTCAATATTCGGAGACAGAAATGCATCGTCACCATCAAATTTTTTCAAATACGCCAAAGCTTCCGCATCTTTGCCCAAGTTATAATAACAAATACCGGCATATGCCGCAGCCAAATTTCCTGCTTTTGTAGAGGAATAATCATCGGCAATTGCCTCAAACCCTACAAAATCTGCACCATTTCCTTTCAAAGCTAATTCAAAAGAATCCTTAGCGAAATATATTTCACCTTTGTACATCGCAGCCTGAGCTTTCACTTCACGGGGCTGAAAATAAAAATGCCGTACCGAAAGGAAACCGGCTACCACAAGAATAATGATCAATACGGTAACCAACAAAGGCTTTTGATATTTTTCTACAAATTGTTCGGAGGACGACAAAACCTCATTTACCTTATCAAGTTCGTCGTGTTCAAGTTTTTCTTTTGACATATGATTTTAATTTTATTTCGCGTATAAATTTTTAAGCATGTGTTTTTAGGTTGACAAAAGTAATTTAATTATATTTATAAATGAAATTTCCATCTCATTTTTTTACATCTACCCCCTTAATATCTTGTTTTTTATCGGGTTTTAACCACCAAATTCCCTTTAGAATAAAAAAGTTTATGTACGTTTGCATCTCAAACGTATATACGAATGATCTTATCACGGTTATCCATTATAAATTTCAAGAATATCGCACAGGCAGACCTTTCGTTCTCCCCGAATATCAACTGTTTTTTAGGGAATAACGGTATGGGGAAAACAAATCTGTTGGATGCGATCTATTATCTTTCGTTCTGCAAAAGCTACTCTCACATAGCCGACTCGCAAATCATCCGCCATGACGAAGACTTTTTTATGTTACAAGGGTATTATGATAATAACGGAAATGAAGAAGAGGTATATTGCGGGATGAAAAAACGTCAAAAAAAACAGTTCAAAAGGAATAAGAAAGAATACGGCAGGCTATCCGACCACATCGGATTCATTCCTTTGGTTATGGTTTCGCCATCCGACTCAGATCTTATTTTGGGAGGAAGTGACGAACGACGGCGCTTTTTAGACCTTGTAATTTCCCAATTCGACAAGAACTACCTCGATACGCTTATTCGTTATAACAAAGCTTTAGCTCAACGGAACGCTTTGCTTAAGCAAGAGATCAAAGATGCCGCTTTATATGAAATATGGGAAGAACAGATGTCTGTTACGGGAGAAGAGATTTTCAAACAAAGGAAATCGTTTTTATCCACATTCATACCGGTCTTCCAAGAATTTTATACTTATATATCCGGCGGTAATGAATCGGTCGGATTATCTTATCGGTCACATCACGAACATGGAGAACTATTCGCCCAATTGGCAGAAGTAAGAGAACGTGACCGTATTTTAGGTTACACCACTCGAGGTTCTCATAAAGATGAACTGGAAATGACATTGGGAGAATATCCCATGAAACGAATCGGGTCACAAGGTCAGAATAAAACTTTTCTGATCGCCTTGAAACTTGCCCAATTCGACTTCCTGAACCGGAACGGATTCACTTCTCCGATTTTACTATTAGACGACATTTTCGACAAATTAGACTCCCAACGGATGGAGCGTATCATTTCTTTAGTCTCAGAAGAGCGTTTCGGGCAAATTTTCATAACAGATACCAACCGGGAATATCTCGACGAAATTATCCGTAAAACCGGACATGATTTTCATCTTTATCAGGTAATACAGGGAAATATCGAGAGTTTAAAGGAGGAGAAATAAAATGAAAAAGCAAGATGCCCAATCTATCGGAGAAATCATCGATCGAGTACTCAAAGAACAAAATCTCGATTTGAAGTTAGACGAAACCCGCCTTATAAAGGCATGGAATTCTCTGCTGGGCGAGCAAGTCGCGTCTTATACGACCAAACTTTATATTCAACGGGGTGTTCTGTATGTACATCTCTCATCTTCCGTATTACGCAGCGAACTCAGTATGTGCCGGAATATGTTGATGGACAGACTAAATAAACAAGTAGGACGTCAAATTATAACAAACATAATATTCAGATAGCTCTATGCAAGACATGATTTTCAAACATACGTTACCCGTACAACTCAGATTCAACGACATCGATGCCTTAGGACATGTAAACAATTCTATTTATTTCACATTCTATGATTTGGGGAAAGCCCGTTATTTTGAAGACGTAAAACGCAGCCCCATCAACTGGAATGATGCAGATCTCGTCATCGCGAATATCAATGCCAATTTTTTACTACCGGTCTTCATGCACGAAAAAATAGCTGTGCAGACCGCCACAATATCTATCGGAAACAAAAGCCTGAAAGTTGCCCAACGAATCATAAATATCGAGACAAAAGAGATAAAAGCAACTTGTGAAACAATCTTGGTCGGATTCGACGTGAAAACATCTTCGGCAAAAGAAATTTCCGATGCATGGAGAGAGGCTATTTCTTTTTATGAAGAACGGGATTTCTCTAAAAAGCCACAAATCAGACCCGAATAAATTTAAACAAATCTTTTAAACCGGTAATTACAGACAAAAAGTTTTTTACTTTTTGCCCGTAGTAACACGTTCATAACAAGATTCTCCCCACACAGCATTCGCCTCATAGTCATGACTCAAGCCATTATATTGAGGATTTATCTCGTAACGGCCTTCTTTATTTATAAATCCTATATAATCCCCGACCCAAACTGCGGCTAAATTACCCACAAAAGGGAGAGCCCTATCGAATTGGGGTTTAATAACAACCATACCTTTTCTGTCGATATACGCCCATTTCTCCTCAAGGAGTACAGGAGCCCTGTCTCCGTCAAAAAAGCCGAATGCTTTCTCAAAACGGGGAGAGATTACTATTTCCCCGCTAAGGTCACACCAACCCCACAAGTTTTCTTCAGACTTCACCTGAAACCATTTTCCATCACTACACATCATCTCAAACTGAGGGTCAACAACATATTTACCCTTCTCATCAATGGCTCCCCACAATCTGTCCTCTCTCACCAAAGCTACACCCCGATCATTAAAAGGCATTGCTTCATCATAACGGCATTCAATAACCGCCTCCCCGCCTTTATCTATAAAACCCCATTTCCCTTTAGCATCCCGAACTGCGGCTTTACCCCGAGAAAAAGACATTGCCCCGGAAAAAACCGGTTCTATTACCGGTTCTCCTTTTTTATCGACATATCCATAACGAAGTTTCCCTTTTTCACGGATCGAATAGAGTGCCATATCTTCATGATAAGTCTCCACACTTTCTGCATCCCGAAGTGTAAATTTCAGCTCTCCCTTTTGATTAATGGCACAAGGTGCTTCTCCCGGACGAACGACAAAAGCCATTCCTTCACGAAAAACCGTTGCCTGTGTATAAACAGCCGGCAGAACAAATTCTCCGGAATTGTCGATAAACCCGATACGAGCACCACGCCCGGCCGTCTGTACCAAAGCAATATCCTCACGGAAAAGCGAAACCGAAGGATATAGTCCGTTAAACTCCATTTTATCTTCAGCGTTTATATATAAACAGCTATCTCCATGCCAAACCGGAATAAGAGTAACAGATTCGATACGTCCCGATTGTGAATTACAGGCAGAAAAAACAAACAGCGATACCAAAACCGCTCCAAGACAATACTTAACTTTCCGTGCAACCATCTGTCTACAACTTTTATGTATAACTACAAATATACGGTTTTGTTTCATATTTTTCATCGAAAAAATTCAGGCAGGCTCTTAAAACAGCAAGAATACAAAAGTCTATACCCGTTTCAACCGAGCTTTAAATTCATCTACTTTATCATTCATCACCAATGCTTCCGGAAACTCGGTTTCCCTCAATAAATCATACAGCCTGTCATAACAGGCTATATCGAATGATATATGGGCATCGCTCCCGAGAATAACAGGGACTTCATACTTTTTACACAGCCTTAAAATCTCCAAGTTATTTCTACGTGCAGCACTCTTATTACGGACAGGATTTAAAGAACTGTTGTTTATTTCAAGCAATGTACCGTATTCTTTAGATGCCAATACAATCGGTTCAAAATTCAAAAGAGCAGTTCCATCTCCGGGATGACTTATGATATCGATATGCGGATTGCTTATAGCTCCGATTACCGCATCGGTATTCTGATCTGCCGTTCCGGAAGAATAACAAAAAGAATGAATCCCTGCGATACAAATATCCAAAAAAGAAAAATATTCTTCCGGCAAATCCACATTTCCTTTATAATCAACGATATTGGTTTCCGCACCTAATAACAACTCCACTCCATACATTTTCCGGGGAACTACGTGCAAATTCCTGAAATAAATCAAATCGCACGTTCCCGGAATGCCGGGAGTATGCTCTGTTATTCCCAATAACCGCAATCGTTTTTCCGCAGCGCTTTTCACCATCTCCTGCAAAGAACTGAACGCATGACCGCTCGCAATCGTATGAGTATGTACATCCAACAATATATCCATAAACATTTTTAAATATAAAAGCAAAAAGGACATCTTGATAAGATGTCCTTTTACAGACCTATTTCATACAACTTCGATTATACTATCTTTATATTTGATTTATCATATGTTTCGATATGCCGGCTTCTTTTTTCTTCCAGAATTTCATCTACGGCAATCAATATTCCCGACTCCTCCACATCTCCGAATTCATCATTAATAGCCGTCCCGAACATCCTCATCGTAGGAGATAAACTCATATAAGCATTTACTAAAGGCGGAATATTGAATCCCAAAGATCTTACATACTGATTCAAGACTTTATAATCTTCTTTAAAATCGTCGTTTCTAAACAGTCCGGACATTTTTTCATAATCCATGTTGGTCTCCAAAGGCGTTCTCGGCCAGACTAAATGATCAGGATCCGGGAAATGCTTATTCAAGAAATAAAGAATCATATTGCGTCCCTCTGCAGAGAAAGTAGGATACATCGTCACCTTACCAAAAAAATATCTGATTTGCGGATATTCTACGGTCAAAGCACCCAAACCGTCCCAAAGATTATCTAACGCAAACAAACCCTTAGAACCCGAACGGGTAGATTGATACTCCAATGTCACAAACGATCGCCCCAGCTCCAAAGTGCTGGGCATATATTCATCAATAAATTTCTGAGAAAAATCAAACATATGAGAAGTCGCGATTATTGGATGTCCGGATTCATCATAACGGACATTTTCTCCCAATATAAACCGATAACCGCCCAATATTTCCTCAGCATCCGGATTCCATACCAAAAGCTGCTGGCACGGCTCATCCATCAGATCATACCTGTCTACATCGACCTCCTTTCCTGTCCCACCACCGGCATGACGAAATGCTATCTCCCGTAACCGTCCTATCTCTCTCATCGTATGAGGAGCATTAAAACAGTTGACGATATATATATCATTTCCCCCTTTACGAGTATGGCGAAGAAAGCGTTCCGGAGTAAGTTCGGCTTTGATCAGGTCTCTATCTATCGGCGCTATAATTTCTTCCATAATATCACTGATGAATTTCTTATCATTTTTTTAATTCGTACACCTTATCTTTCACAAACTGAGCCCATTCAAAAAGGCTTTTCGATTTATCAAAAGTTTGCCAAGGTATAGGCTTACCGATATGTATCACAAATGTTTTGTTTTTACTTTTAAACATTTCACTCGGCAAATATATCATTTCTATATTAAATTTCAATCCCAGTTTCCTACGAATACGAGCAAACCGATAAAAAAAACTGGAATTTAATCCCTCGAAATATATAGGAATCACATCCCTCTGAAACTGGATAGTCTTAGAAATAAAAGCTTTTTTCCATTCCAAATCGCAAATTCGACCTTTTTGTCGTCGGGATACCAATCCTGCAGGAAAAACGAACATTTGATCATCCGATTCATAGGCATTCTTCAATACATCGGCTGCATCTTTCGCCTGACGTCCATGCTTATTTATCGGCAAAAACACAGGAGCTAAAGGTGCTACATTCATCAACAGATCATTTACCTGAACCTTAATATGAGAATTGTATTTTTTCCCGAACACAGACACCAAAGAAACACCGTCCAAGCCCCCCAAAGGATGATTCGATGCAAACGTAAATTTACCTTCAGCAGGAATGTTCTCCTCTCCCTCCAACTTCACCTTTACATTCAACTCCGACAACAAAGCATCTGCAAAATCAACGCCTTTGCAATCGGCATATTCCCGCAGAATATAATTCATCTGCTCCTGACAAATCGTTTTTTCTAAAAAACGATATACAAATCCGGGAATTTTTTTCCCGACCTCAGGAGCTTTTTTCTTAATAACCTTTTCAATATCAATCTGTATAGGCTCTTCCTTTTCCATTTTATCCATAAAAAGAGAAACAAAAATAGCATATATTTCTTTAACTCCCTTGAGCTTCATTCTTATTTTTTTAATTTTTATTCCTTATCTCTTAAAATTTTCAATATCGAATGCCGTTTTTTCCGAAGATTTTACATCAAAAAAAACAATTTTCACATATTGTTTAACATTACAATAACCCACTATCCGACAAACCCTTGCAAAGCCATATTTTGTTGATAACTTTTGATAAAAAAATAAAGCTCCTATAAATAATTATTCATACCTTTATCGTCTAAAAACTATTTCATATTTATCGGCGATCAAAAACTTATGCAAAACACTGTATATCACATACCTGCATTACTCAATGAATGTATCGAAGGATTGAATATCCGACCAAGCGGAATATATGTCGATGTTACGTTCGGAGGAGGTGGACATTCTAAAGCGATACTAAACTGTCTGGATGATGACGGACACCTATACGGATTTGATCAAGATGCCGATGCAGAGCAGAATATCTTACACGACAGCCGATTCACTTTTGTCCGTAGCAATTTCCGTTTTCTTAAGAATTTCATGCATTATTATAATGTCGAAAAAATCGATGGACTATTAGCTGATTTAGGTGTTTCATTTCATCATTTCGATGATTCTGAGCGAGGCTTTTCTTTTCGGTTTGGCGGAAAACTGGATATGCGGATGAACAATCGGGCAGGAATTTCTGCCATTGATATTTTAAATAATTATGATGAAGAAAAATTATCGGGCATATTTTCTCTTTACGGAGAATTAAAAACCGCCCGGAAAATAGCTGCAGCAATTGTTCAAAAAAGAACAGTAGGAAAAATAACGGATATTGAAAATTTTTTAGAGATAATACATCCGTTCATAAACCGGAAACAAGAAAAAAAAGAATTGGCCCAATTATTCCAAGCTTTACGCATCGAAGTAAACCACGAAATGGACAGCCTCCGTAAAATGCTGACACAAGCAGCCGAGTTATTAAAACCCGGAGGACGTATTGCTATTCTGACTTATCATTCTCTTGAAGATAGATTGGTGAAGAATTTTTTCAAGACCGGTAATTTCGAAGGGAAAGCCGAAAAAGATTTTTTCGGAAGAATTAATACTCCTTTTAAACCGATAAACAACAAAGTGATCGCCCCGTCCGATGCAGAAATAGAACGAAATCCAAGGTCAAGAAGTGCAAAATTGCGTATTGCGGAAAAAATATAATAGATAAATTTTCTAAAGAAAATTATCCACTCAAATGGAAGAAAATATAAAAACGGAGAAAAATCAAGAAGTTCAGGAAGACAAAAAAGGATTTCGTATCGGAGATCTTTTTCAGGGACTTCATGTAAAAGATATTTTTCTGGGACGATTCATTTCCAATGACATTCTTATACGCCAATGGAAACGCATTCTGGTAATTGTCATATTACTTTTCATTTATATCAGCAACAGATATACCTGCCAGCAAAAAATCACCCAGATCGGTGAATTACAAAAACATCTGGTCGATGTCCGTTATGAGGCCCTGACATTGTCTTCTAAATTAATGGGAAGCAGCCGTCAATCGCAAGTCGAGAAATTAATAGAATCGAAAGGTCTTGATCTGCATGAGTCAAAACAGCCCCCGTTTAAACTTGTAAAGAAAAATCATGGCAACCGATAGAGGAAACATCATATTTCGATATATTATCATTACCTTATTAATCGTATTCATTTGCTGTGCAATACTTTATAAGGTAGGCCGCACTGCTTTTATCGATAGAGAGCACTGGCAACGAAAAGCAGATTCTCTCAAAATCGAAAATATAACGATTCTGCCAGAACGAGGCAATATTCTGGCAGAAGACGGACGATTAATGGCTAGTACCGTTCCTCAATACTATTTGTACATAGACTTCAAAGCCGACGGATTGAAACGGGACACCCTCATGAAATACATCACACCTTTGAGCAAAGCTCTTTCAGAAAAACTCGGGGATCGTACTCCTGCCGGATATGAAGCCCATTTATTGAAAGGATACCGTTCTAAAAGCCGCCAATATCCCGTTTATCGAAAAAGGGTTTCCTATACAGATTTGAAAGAGATAAAGCAGTTCCCGCTCTTCAGAATGGGACCTAATAAAAGCGGATTTTATACGAAGCAAATGGTCCGAAGAATAAAACCTTTCGGATCATTAGCTTCCCGTACAATCGGAGATATTTACGGAGAATATGAAAAAGGCGGAAAAAACGGGATAGAACTTGCCTATGACTCTTTATTGCGTGGGACTCCAGGTCGCGGAACAAAACAAAAAATACGCGGACGTTGGGTAAACATGACTAATATCGAACCGATAAACGGGGCAAATATCCGCACGACAATAGACATAAAAATTCAAGATATTACAGAAAAGGCTCTTGTCGAAAAACTCTCGGAAATTGAGGCTGAATCAGGCACGGCAATTGTGATGGAAGTTGCTACCGGAGAGATAAAAGCAATCACAAATATCGGACGCATGCCGGACGGGACATACGCAGAAACTCGCAACCACGCTGTTGCAGATGAAGTAGAGCCGGGGTCAACATTTAAAACCGTCTCTATGATGGTAGCCTTGGATGCCGGCATCATACAACCCGATGATACCGTAGATGTCGGAAACGGTATCTTCATGTATGCAGGCTCTCGAATGACCGACCACAATGCTCACAGAGGCGGGTATCATCGCATCAGTGCAGCTCAGACAATTTGGTATTCGTCCAATATAGGAATCGCAAAAATCATCCTCAAAGGATTCGAAAAACGTCCGCAAGACTTTGTCGACAGACTATATGCTATGGGTCTGAATACACCTGTAAACCTCAATATCCCCGGTGAAGGACGACCCAAAATCAAACATCCGATCAAAGACAAGAACCGATGGTATAAAACGACCTTACCATGGATGACATTCGGTTATGAGATACAAATACCGCCTATATACACTCTGATGTTCTATAATGCCATTGCGAACGGGGGGAAAATGATCAAACCTATTTTCGTTAAAGAAATCAGTAAAGACGGGGTTATTATCGAAACTAAAAAAACAGAAACCATCAACCCTCAGATTTGTACACCCAAAACATTAGCACAGATACAGCAAATGCTGACCGATGTCGTTCAAAAGGGAACAGCAGGTCCTGTAAAATCGGATTACGTAAAAATTGCAGGAAAGACAGGAACGGCTCAAATAGCCCAAGGAGCAGCCGGATACCGGGGTAATGGGAAACAGCACAGGGTCTCATTCTGCGGATATTTTCCGGCAGACGGGACACCAAGATATACATGCATGGTCTTAGTAAGCAACCCTCATAAGGGTTATCCGTCGGGAGGCTCTATGTCCGGAGCTGTAGTTCGGAGTATTGCAGAACAAATATACGCTCAAGGATTATACCCTTCTGTCGTCGTACAGCATCCCGATACGCTCCACCCCCTCATCCCATATATCAAAAACGGGAATTTTCAGAAATTGACATTTGCTTGCGATTTATTGAAAATTCAATATGAGGATTATGCTAAAGAGTGTTCATGGGTAGAAACGGCAAACCATTCAAATAAAATTATTTTAAACGGGATAAAAACACCAGAAGAATCGATTCCTTCTGTCAAAGGGATGGGAGCTCGAGATGCCATATATTTGTTGGAGAAAGCCGGACTTCATGTAACAATTTCCGGAAAAGGGAAAGTCGTCGAGCAATCGATTCCGGCAGGAGCTCGCTTAATTAAAGGTCAAAGAATCACGTTGACATTAAAATAGTGTCGGATAAAAAAACAGAAACAATTATGAAATTAGAATCATTGATACAAGCAATTCCGGTCAAACAAATATCAGGAAATACAAATAAAGAAATTTCCGGTTTAGATTCCGATTCAAGAAACATACAGCAAGATTTCCTTTTTGTTGCCGTAAAAGGCACTGCCGTCGATGGACACCAGTTTATCGACAAAGCGATCGAATCAGGAGCGACAGCAATAGTCTGTGAAGAAATGCCGGAAAACATAACTCCGACAACAACTTATATTCAAGTATCCGACAGTAAAGAAGCATTAGGATTATTAGCCTCCAAGTGGTATGCAAATCCATCCCGACAATTGACATTGGTCGGAGTTACCGGTACTAACGGCAAAACAACTATTGCGACACTGTTATACGAGATGTTCCGCCTATTCGGAGAAAAAGCAGGTTTGCTCTCTACCGTTTGCAATTATATAGACGAAAAAGCCGTCCCGGCCACACATACGACACCCGATCCTATCACCCTGAACAAACTATTACGGGAAATGGTAGATGCCGGATGCCGATATGCATTTATGGAAGTAAGTTCTCATTCTGCCGATCAAAAACGTATAGCTGGATTAGACTTCGACGGCGGAATTTTTACAAACCTCACACGGGATCATCTCGACTACCATAAAACCGTAGAGGCTTATTTAAAAGCAAAAAAATCGTTTTTCGATCATCTGCCGAAAAACGCATTCGCTCTTACCAACTTGGACGATAAGTCCGGCATGGTCATGCTGCAAAACACAAAAGCCGCAAAACACACATACTCGCTAAAAACTTTGGCCGATTATAAAGGGCGCATCATAGAAAGCCGTTTGGACGGAACGACTCTCGAAATAAACGGAAGAGAAGTTGAAGTTCAATTTGTCGGCAAATTCAACGCATATAACTTATTGGCTGTATATGGAGCAACTTGCCTATTAGGAGAAAATCCGGAAAAAGCACTGATAAAACTCAGCATGCTTATACCCGTAGCCGGACGTTTCCAAACCATTCATTCCCCTGAAAAATATACGGTAATTATCGACTATGCTCACACTCCGGACGCATTAGCCAACGTGCTCGGCTCAATACGTGAGGTCGTCGGTAAAAAAGGCCGGATCATTACAGTCGTAGGAGCAGGCGGTAACCGGGATAAAGGCAAACGCCCTATAATGGCACAAGAAGCTGTTAAAATAAGTGACCGTGTAATCTTGACATCCGATAATCCCCGATTCGAAGAACCGGAAGATATTCTTTCGGATATGCGGGCAGGACTCTCTCCTCAACAACTGCGTCAGGTTCTGTCTATCTCCGACCGAAGAGAAGCGATAAAGACGGCAACTCAATTTGCTCAGCCGGGAGATGTCATACTTATCGCAGGAAAAGGTCACGAAGACTATCAGGAGATTAAAGGTGTGAAATACCATTTCAACGACAAAGAAGAAGTAGAGAAAATTTTTAAAGAATACGATCAATCAGAAAAATAAGAAATCCGACAAACAATGCTTTATTACTTATTTCAATATCTCGACCAATTAGACTTTCCCGGAGCAGGGATGTTTAAATATATCTCCTTCCGATCCGGATTGGCGCTAATTCTATCCCTGTTCATCTCAACGATCATAGGTAAACGGATCATAGACAAATTACAATACTTACAGATCGGAGAGATCATTCGAGACCTCGGGCTCGAAGGTCAAATGAGTAAAAAAGGGACTCCGACGATGGGAGGCATTATCATTATCATCGCCATTATCATTCCATGCTTGTTAGTAGGAAAGCTCGAAAACATCTATATGATACTGATGCTGGTCACGACATTGTGGTTAGGGACACTCGGATTCCTGGACGATTACATCAAGGTATTTAAAAAAGATAAAGAGGGGTTGCATGGGAAATTCAAAATTATCGGTCAGGTAGGATTAGGGCTTATCGTCGGACTGACCCTTTACCTCAGCCCGAATGTCGTAATCAGAGAAAATGTGCTTATAAAAGATGCCAATAATCAAGAAGTTGTCGGATATATGCCCGAAAATATCAAATCGACGCAAACGACTATCCCATTCCTAAAAAACAATAACTTTGATTATGCCGATTTAGTGTCTTTCATGGGAGATCATGCTCAAACTGCCGGATGGATCATTTTCGTGTTAGTAACTATTTTTATTGTTACAGCAGTTTCAAACGGTGCAAATCTGACAGACGGACTCGATGGACTGGCTACCGGGAGTTCGGCAATCATAGGTGTCACATTAGGCATTCTCGCTTATCTATCAGGACATATCGCTTACGCCTCTTATTTGAACATCATGTATATTCCGGGAACAGAAGAGTTAGTGGTTTTCGCCAGTGCGTTCATCGGAGCGACGATCGGATTTCTATGGTACAACGCATATCCTGCCCAAGTTTTCATGGGAGATACGGGAAGCCTCACTTTAGGCGGTATCATAGCAGTATTCGCAATTATTATACACAAAGAACTATTAATACCCATTCTCTGCGGGATATTTCTTGTAGAAGAATTATCGGTAATGATTCAAGTCGCCTATTTCCGGTTTACAAAACGGAAATACGGAGAAGGGAAACGCATATTCAAGATGACTCCGTTACACCATCATTTCCAGAAACCGGGAAATGCCGGAATCATAGCGTTGATACAAAAACCTTTTCGTCCGGTTCCGGAATCAAAAATCGTTGTCCGGTTTTGGATCATTGGCATTATACTTGCGGTCATTACCATCGTAACTTTAAAAATGCGATAAAGAACATATATTAAAACAATATATATCAATGAATAAACGAATTGTAGTTTTAGGAGCCGGAGAGAGCGGTGCAGGAGCTGCCGTTTTGGCGAAAGTAAAAGGATTTGACGTTTTTGTCTCGGACATGTCCCTGATCAAGGATACTTACAAGGCGTTATTAAATAAATATGAAATAGAATGGGAAGACGGCCGTCACAGTATCGAAAAAATTCTCAATGCTGATGAAATAATAAAAAGTCCCGGAATACCCGATACCGCACCGGTTATTCGAGAAATACAAAAAGAGGGAATTCCTATAATTTCCGAGATCGAATTCGCAGGAAGATATACTCATGCGAAAATGATTTGTATCACCGGGAGTAACGGAAAAACGACAACAACATTATTAACATATCACATTCTTAAAAATGCAGGACTAAATGTCGGCCTTGCCGGGAATGTAGGCAAAAGTTTGGCATTGCAGGTAGCAACAGAAAATTTCGACTATTATGTAATCGAACTGAGCAGCTTCCAACTTGATAACATGTATAAATTCAAAGCCGATATCGCAGTTTTGCTAAACATTACCCCCGATCATCTTGACCGATACGGATATGACATGCAAAATTATATCAACGCCAAATTCAGAATTACGCAAAATCAAACCCCAAACGATGCATTTATCTACTGGAATGATGACCCGATCATAACCAAAGAACTAAAAGCCCATGACCTGAAAGCCCGTCTCTATCCTTTTTCAGAAGAAAAAGAGGAAGGAGTAAAGGCTTACACGGAAAACAACCAAATTGTCATCGATGCTCCGAACGATACTCTGACAATTACTGAAGATGATTTAGCATTACAAGGACGACATAATTTATATAATTCCATGGCAGCAAGTATTTCGGCAAAAGTTCTCGATATAAAAAAAGAAGACATACGGGAAGGGCTTAAAGATTTCAAAGGGGTGGAACATCGTCTTGAAAAAGTCGCCCGTGTACGAGGTGTAGAATTTATCAATGATTCGAAAGCGACAAACGTAAATTCCTGCTGGTATGCACTCGAAAGCATGCGTACCAAAGTTATATTGATACTTGGCGGAAAAGATAAAGGTAACGACTATTCCGAAATTGAAGAGTTGGTAAAAGAAAAGGTAAATGCAATCATCTGTTTAGGTGTCGACAACAGCAAACTACACGCATTTTTTGAAGGGAAAGTTCCGCATATAGAAGATGCCTCATCAATGAAAGAAGCCGTAGATAAAGCTTTTGCTTGTGCTCAAAAAGGAGAAACCGTGCTGTTGTCCCCTTGTTGTGCAAGCTTCGACTTATTCAAAAGTTACGAGGATCGAGGAGAACAATTCAAAGAATGTGTACGCAATTTATAACTAAATAAAAAAGTTATGGATACTGTAAAATCGATTCTGAAAGGAGATAAATATATCTGGGGGGTATACCTGATGCTCTGTATGATTTCAATAGTAGAAATGTATAGCGCCACCAGTACACTGACCTTCAAGATCCAAGATTATCTAGCACCCACAATCAGGCACACACTCATTCTTTTTTGCGGGACAATCGGGGTCATCATTATTCATAATTTTCACTATAAATGGTTCAAACTGATACCGGTAGTATTATTGCCACTATCGTTCATTCTGCTCGTTTACGCGATGTTTTTCGGAGAAGAAGTAAACGGGGCACAGCGTTGGCTGACAATCTGCGGAATTCCGTTACAGCCATCCGAATTAGCTAAAATGGCGGTAGTCATCACCGTATCATTCATTTTGGCTAAAAAACAAGTACCGGGGGGTGTGCAACCCGACACATTCAAAACGATACTCATCATAGTCAGTATCTTCTGCATGTTGATCCTGCCCGAAAACTTTTCCACATCGGCACTATTAGGACTGGTCTGTTTTTGCCTAATGCTGATCGGACGTGTAGAATTGATAAAACTATTCAAGTTAGTAGCAGTACTCGCAGGATTCGTTATCGTACTGTTCTCTATCAGTCCCTACATTCCTGAAAATACACCCGTACTGGATCGTATTCCTACTTGGCGAGCCCGTATCCTTAATTTTTCTCATGGAAACGACGTCCCGGAATATGCAGTAAAAACAAACGACAAGAATTATCAGGTACACCATGCCCGCATGGCAATAGCAAACGGAGGAGCGATAGGGACATTTCCCGGGAACAGTCGGGAGCGCGATTTTTTACCACAGGCTTACTCCGATTTTATCTATGCGATTATCATCGAAGAAATGGGAGTTGTAGGCGGAGTTGTAGTAATGGCTCTTTATCTGTCCCTACTTATAAGGGCCGGAATGATTGCAAAAAAATGTACCCGGGCTTTTCCGGCATTTCTGATCATGGGTATTGCCATGATGATCGTATTCCAGGCCATAGTCAACATGTCGGTCGCATCGGGGCTCATTCCCGTAACCGGCCAGCCCCTTCCTTTGATAAGTCGAGGAGGGACATCGACGATCATTACTTGTGCTTATTTCGGGATCATGCTAAGTATCAGCCGATATGCGACCCAAGACGCTATTAAAGAAGAAAAAGAATTGACAGGAGAAGAAACAGAAATACCAGAAGACATTTCTGCTCCGAATCCCAATATGTTGTAAATAATGAATATCATGGATAAAAAAATAAAAGTTCTTGTCAGCGGCGGAGGAACTGGAGGACACATCTTTCCGGCCATTTCTATTGCGAACGCCATTAAAAACAAATGTCCGAATGCCGATATTCTTTTTGTCGGAGCAGAAAATCGTATGGAAATGGAAAAAGTTCCCGCTGCAGGCTATCCTATTATAGGACTGCCGGTCAGCGGTTTTGACCGCAAGCATCTGCTAAAAAATATCAAAGTATTATTCAGATTATTCAAAAGCATCCGTTTAGCAGATAAGACCGTAAAATCATTTTCTCCGGATATTGCAGTAGGTGTAGGAGGGTATGCCAGCGGTCCTACCTTATGGGCTGCTGCACGAAGGGGCATTCCGACATTGATTCAAGAACAGAATTCTTATGCTGGTGTTACCAACAAATTACTTGCATCTAAAGCGAAGGCAATATGTGTGGCCTACGAAAATATGGAACGATTTTTCCCTAAAGACCGGATTATCCTCACAGGGAATCCGGTGCGGCAAGAATTACAAAACGATACGATAAACAGGGAAGAAGCTATTCGTTTTTTCAATCTCGATCCCTCGAAAAAAACAATTCTTGTTATCGGAGGCAGCCTCGGAGCACGTACAATCAATAACAGTATCGCTGCAGGAATAGAAAAAATTCCTCAGAATATACAATTAATCTGGCAAAGCGGGAAAGGATATGATACTCAGGCAAAAAAGGCTCTGGAAGAGAAAAAACCGGAGAATATAAAACAAATGCCGTTTATCTCTCGTATGGATATGGCCTATAAAGCTGCTGATTTGGTAATATCAAGAGCCGGAGCGAGTTCTATATCAGAACTTTGCTTATTAGGGAAACCCGTAATACTGATTCCTTCCCCAAATGTAGCCGAAGATCATCAAACAAAGAATGCTCAGGCCTTATCGACAAAGAATGCAGCTCTGATGATACGGGACTGCGATGCCCAAAATCTATTGATAGACACAGCATTAAAAACTGTTCAAGATGAAACGTCATTAAAAAACATGAGCGACAACATTTCAAAAATGGCGCAACGAGATTCTGCGACACGCATTGCCGACATTATTTTTGAACTGGTCACTAAAAACAAGAAAAATGGAAAACTATAAATCATTATACTTTATCGGAGCAGGAGGAATCGGCATGAGTGCCTTGATTCGATATTTCCTAGCCAAAGGTTATCCTGTTGCCGGATATGACAAAACTCCATCCCCCCTCACAGAAGAGCTTATAAAAGAAGGTGCGCAAATCGTGTACGATGAAAACCCGATGTTGATTCCCTCCGATTTCAAAAATCCGGGAAACACGTTGGTCGTATATACTCCGGCTGTTCCCGAATCCCATGCCGGAATGATATGGTTCAAAGAAAACAGCTTCGAAATCGTAAAACGCGCCCGGCTGCTCGGAATGATTACCCGTACAAGCAAGGGGTTATGTTTTGCCGGAACACATGGAAAAACGACCACATCCAGCATGGCGGCACATATATTTGCACAATCTCCGGTAGGATGCAATGCCTTTCTCGGCGGAATACTGAAAAATTACGGCAGCAATCTGATTCTTTCCGATCACAGCGATCTGACAGTCATCGAAGCTGACGAATATGACCGTTCTTTCCACCAGCTAAGTCCGTATATGGCAGTAATTACTGCTGCCGATCCCGATCACTTAGATATATACGGAAACGAAGATGCTTATCTGGAAAGTTTCCGATATTTCACGACATTGATACGACCGGGAGGTGTCCTTATCATAAAAAAGGGGATAAAGATTCGGCCCGACGTACAAAACGGAGTAACCGTTTATCATTATTCTATGAATGGCGGAGGAGATTTTTATGCCCAAAATATCCGTATCGGAAACGGACAAATCATTTTTGACTTTGTAACTCCGAAAGAGACAATTAAAGATATAGAGCTTGGCGTCCCTGTAAAAATAAATATCGAAAACAGCATTGCGGCAATGGCCATAGCCTGGTTGAACGGTGTATCGGCAACAGATATAAAAAATGCCGTCGCATCATTCCAAGGAGCAAAACGGCGTTTCGATTTTTGGATAAAACGAGATGATTTGGTAATGATCGACGATTATGCTCATCATCCGGATGAAATCAAAGCCAGCATCTCATCCGTTAAAGAACTTTATCCGGAGAAAAAAATCAGTGTCATTTTTCAACCCCACCTCTACACGCGTACCCGGGATTTTGCTCCACAATTTGCAAAAGCACTGTCTCTTGCGGACGAATTGATTCTGTTGGATATTTATCCGGCACGGGAAGAACCGATTCCGGGTGTCACGTCCGAAATAATTTTTGATAAAGTAACTTGCAGAAATAAAGAACTTTGTCACAAAGATATGTTGTTAGAAAAAATAAAACAACGTAACTTTGAAGTCCTAATTACATTGGGGGCCGGAGATATAGACCGCATGCTTCCTGAAATACGAGACACGCTGAACTATAAATGAAAAAGTTTTTTAAATACATACTTGTTTCATTATTGCCGGCATATCTGATTGCCAGCCTTGTTTTTTATGCATCAGCACATGACGAGCAGAAATGTTCGCGCATAGAAATCACTTTGTTGGACAGCACCGATACCCATTTTACATCTGTTCAAGAAATCAAAAAACAGATCAAAGATGAAGGCATAGATCCTACGGGCAAACCATTAGGAAGCATCAACACCGAAAAAATGGAAAAGATTCTCAAAAAGAATCAACTAATAGCCCGTGCCGAATGTTATAAATCTCCGTCGGGGATTATTCGCATAGACATAGAACAGCGTGTACCGATTATGCGGATTATCAGCGGATTTGAATCGTATTACATCGATGAAAACGGAGATATTATGCCGACAACATCTTCGTTTACAGCATATTTGCCTTTAGCAACAGGATATATCACCCATTCCTACGCAAAATCGCAACTATATCCGATGGCCGTCTATCTGAAAAATAACCCGTTCTGGGATGCCCAGATCGAGCAAATATATGTTACGGAAAACAACGAGATAGAATTAATTCCTCGTATTGGGGATAACTTGATACTTTTGGGAAAAATTGATAACTTTGAACAGAAACTCGAGAATCTGCAATGTTTATATGAACAAGCACTTTCCAAAGTAGGATGGAACAAATATGACACAATCAACCTGAAATATAACAATCAGGTGATTTGTTCAAAAAGAGATAAATAAACCGTTATGGAAGCAGGGAAATACATAGTAGCAATAGAACTTGGGACATCAAAAATAGTCGGGATTGTCGGAGTTAAAAACGAAGACGGCAGATTAAATATTCTGGCTACGGAGAAAGAAGACTCCGCCGGCTGTATAAAGCGAGGATGTATCTTCAACGTCGAAGATACCGCCTCTAAAATACAGAAAATCATCAAAAAACTCGAAAACAGGCTTTCTCTCAAGATCACAAAAGTATATGTCGGTGTCGGCGGGCAATCGGTGCACTCGATCAGTCATTCCGTTTTCCGGCAATTGGCAGAGGATACTCCTATTACCGATATGATCATCAACTCCCTGCATGCCGAGAGCCGGAGTTTCCCGGTCGCCAATGCAGAAATTATGGACGTCATTCCCAATGAATATACAATCGACAATCATTTGGAAACTCAACCTAAAGGCACTTATGCCTCAGAAATCGAAGCCCATTTACAACTTGTAGTAGGACGTCCGTCTATAAAGAAAAATATAAACCGTTGCATCGTCGAACGGCTGAAACTTCCCATAGCCGGCTATATAATGTCGGTGCATGCAGATGCCGCCGCCTTATTAGACGATGAAGAAAAGAGTCTGGGGTGCGCCTTGATCAATTTCGGAGCAGGAACAACCACACTATCCATCTATAAAGACAATTTTCTGAGATATGTAGTGACGATTCCATTCGGCGGACGCAATATTACACAAGATATCAGCAGCCTGAATATTCTGATGTCGGAAGCCGAACGACTGAAATTGGCCTTCGGGTGCGCCATCAACAATGGAGAAGAACCCAAAGGTATCGGAATAGAAGGTATTGATTCTTCTAAAATCAATTATCAAGAATTATGCCGTGTAACAGAAGCCCGTATTGAGGAAATCGTTGCCAATATTGTCGAACAAATCAAAGAATCGGGATATAAAGACCAGTTATCGGCAGGTATCATTTTAACCGGTGGTGCATCGCTACTGAAAGAACTGCCCGAACTTCTTGCCCGAGAAACAAAAATGTCGGTACAACGGGGTAATCTTCAAAAAGGAATTACATTCTCTGGACATCAAGAAGGCGGTTTGACGGCTTATTCACAAGCGATAGGATTGCTTTTATTAGGTGAAGAGAATTGCGTAGAGAAACCTATCACCCCAAAAACAGAACCGACTGTAGAAGAACCGGAGAAGCCCGAAAATAAAGAAATCTCAGACGAAAAGAAAAAGAAAGAACATGAGAAAAAACCGAAAAAATCATGGAATATTTTCGGGGCTATTGAAAAAATGACCGATAAAGTCATCAGTTCTACTGAAAACTTTTTAACAGATGAGGAAGATGCAAACCCTCCTCGAAAAAAAAATTAATACGGAGTATTGATCTCAGACCATTCATGAAATTAAAATCACAACGGCTATGGATGAAACTATCGACATAAATAATACACTTCCCTTTGAGGGAGGAAACCCTTCTCCTTCGATCATTAAAGTGATCGGAGTCGGCGGTGGTGGCGGCAATGCCGTAAACCACATGTACAAAACCGGAATAGAGGATGTTACATTCGTTCTCTGTAATACCGACCGACAAGCTTTAGCAAATTCGGACATTCCCCGAAAATTGCAAATCGGAAAAGGCCGGGGAGCCGGATTGGGAGCTGGCGGTATTCCTCCTAAAGGAAGAGAAGCTGCAGAAGAAAGTATAGATGAAATTACCGAACTGTTCAATGACGGAACTCAAATGGCTTTTATTACGGCCGGAATGGGTGGAGGAACAGGAACAGGTGCAGCTCCGATCGTAGCCAAAGTCGCCAAAGATTTGGGTATTCTTACCGTCGGAATCGTAACGATTCCGTTCATTTTCGAAGGCCGAAAAAAGATACAACAAGCATGGGTCGGTGTCGAAGAAATGCGGAAAAACGTAGATGCACTACTCGTAATCAATAACGAACGACTCCGGGAAATTTATCCGGACTTGAACTTTATGAACGCTTTTGCCAAAGCCGATGATACATTGACTATCGCAGCAAAAAGTATCGCAGAAATCATTACGATAGAGGGGCGCATAAATCTCGACTTCGCCGATGTAAAAACCACATTGAAAAATGGTGGTGTAGCCATTATGAGCAGCGGATACGGTAAAGGGGAGAAGCGTGTAACCAAAGCGATCGAAGATGCATTGAACTCTCCTCTTCTAAACGATGACAACGTATTCGATGCTAAACGGGTACTGTTCAACCTTTATTTCAGCCCTGAAGACCAAGATCAGGTAAAAATGGAAGAGATGAACGAAGTAAACGAGTTCATGTCTAAATTTAACGATGATGTCGAAGTCATCTGGGGTGCGGCATTCGACAATTCACTCAAGGATACGATGAAAATTACGATTCTGGCAACAGGATTCGGATCAAGTGCATTACCCGGCCGACCGCAATACGCAGAGATAGAAAATCCTTGGGAGATTCCTTCGGATGAACATCCGGAAGAAAAAAACGAACAGATACCGAATAATAAAGAAAATATTATAGAGCAAATCTACGGGCAAAAGGCTGCCGATGAGATGAAACGTACCAAAGCTCGGGCTTCATTCGCCATCTTGTCGATAGACCAAATGGATAACGACACGATACTGGAAATGATCGATAAATCCCCGACTTACAACAGAACCCCGCAATTCAAATCCCAGCTGGAAAAAGCAATGGAAAATAAAGCCGAAGAGCAGGAAAGCGTAATTTCGGTACAAACTTCCGAAAAGGATAATAACCCGAACGGGAGAATATTATTTTAAAATAAATTGAACTTAAATACTACAAACAAATGAGCCTATTTGATCAAATCAGCAGCGATATAAAAGCTGCTATGCTGGCAAGAGACAAACAGAGACTGGAAGCTCTGCGTGGTGTAAAAAAAGAATTTCTGGAAGCTAAAACGGCAAAAGGATCGGACGGAGATCTGCCCGATGAAACAGCAATGAAGATTTTAGTAAAAATGGTAAAACAGCGCAAGGACAGTGCACAAATATATATCGAGCAAAACCGTCCGGAATTAGCGGAAGGTGAATTAGCAGAAGCTAAAATCATAGAAGAGTATTTGCCGCAACAAATGACAGAAGAGGAACTGAAAACAGCATTAAAAGCCATCATAGCCGAAACCGGTGCTACTTCGGCAAAAGATATGGGCAAAGTCATGGGTATAGCAACCAAACAATTGGCAGGGAAAGCCGAAGGAAAAGCTATCTCGGCAAAAGTAAAAGAATTACTTGCCTAATCTATTCACGAACAAAACATTATGTTATATGTTAACACTTGCTGCTATTAAAGAAAATCCCGAAGAAATCATTCGGAAATTAGCAAAAAAACATTTCGACGCAAAAGACGCGATCGAAAAAGTGCTGGATCTGGACAAAACAAGACGGACGTCTCAAGCAGAATTGGATACTCGTCTGTCTGAATTGAAAACTCTTTCCGCCCAAGTAGGCCAGCTAATGAAAGAAGGGAAAAAAGCCGAAGCCGAAACGGTTAAAAATAAAGTTTCCGAACTAAAAGAACACAATAAAACGCTCGAAGCAAATATGAAAAATGCTGAAGCGGAAATTACGGAAATTTTGTTATCCGTACCCAATACTCCATGTGACATGGTTCCAGAAGGAAAGAGTGCTGAAGATAACGTTGTCGTACGAGAAGGCGGTCCTATGCCCGATTTGGGAGAAGACGCTCTCCCCCATTGGGAATTGGCAAAAAAATATGACTTGATCGATTTTGAATTAGGTGTAAAGATTACAGGAGCAGGTTTCCCGGTTTATAAAGGTAAAGGAGCACGTCTGCAACGGGCTCTGATCAGTTTCTTTCTGGATAATGCTCGGGAAGCCGGATATTTAGAAATACAACCGCCTTATGTCGTTAATGCGGCATCGGGATACGGGACAGGGCAATTACCCGACAAAGAGGGACAAATGTACCATTGTAACGAAGACGACTTATATTTGATTCCGACAGCAGAAGTCCCGGTTACCAATCTTTATCGAGATGTAATTTTCAACGAAGAAGATTTGCCGATAAAAAATACGGCATACTCTGCTTGCTTCCGCCGTGAAGCCGGCTCATACGGGAAAGACGTAAGAGGGTTGAACCGTCTGCACCAATTCGACAAAGTCGAAATCGTACAGATACAACATCCCGACCACTCTTATGAAGCTTTAGACGAAATGATCGCTCATGTTCAAAGCCTGGTCGAAAAGCTGGAATTACCTTGGCATATCCTGCGTCTCTGCGGAGGAGATATGAGTTTTACTTCTGCCATTACTTATGACTTCGAAGTATTCTCTGCAGCCCAAAAACGATGGTTAGAGGTAAGTTCTGTTTCTAATTTTGAAAGCTATCAGGCAAACCGTCTGAAGTGCCGTTTCCGTACCAATGATAAGAAAACCCGATTGGTGCATACTCTTAACGGCAGTGCTTTGGCTTTACCTCGTATCGTAGCAGCTTTGCTCGAAAATAACCAAACTCCGGAAGGAATCCGCATTCCCAAAGCATTAGTTCCTTATACGGGCTTTGATATTATCGACTAAAAAATCAACACTCCTATCGAAAGGAGAAATCGAAAATATTTTCAAAACTGAAAATCAACAATCACAAAAGAGCCATATCAAACTCTATTTTTGAGTAAGGATATGGCTCTTTTCATTACAAAATTTCAGAGTCTTTTTACACTTCCCAATAAGAGCATTTTATCAGATTATCTTTTCGTTTTCTTTTGGACAGCTTTCCCGTTTTCACTCTCAGAAAAACATCCTTGAAAAAAGCTCTCAAACCCGATACGATCAAAATTAAACACTCTCTTAGTTATTCTTTCAAAAGAAATTCATCGATAATTTTCTTGAATTCTTCTTTCCCGATAGCTCCTTGTATCATCTGCGGTTGTCCGTTCATCGGGATAAATAACAGCGAAGGAATAGAACGAATGCCAAAATCAGCAGCCAACTCCTGCTCTTGATCTGTATCGATTTTATAAATATAAATCTGATCTTTATATTCCTTTGCCAAATCATCTAAAATCGGAGCAACAGCTTTACACGGACCGCACCAAGTGGCATAAAAATCTATGATTGCCGGCTTATCTCCACGATATACCCATGTGTCCGGATTCTTTTCATAATCCGCCACCTTATCCAAAAACTGTACTTTATTCAGGTGAACCGGAACATTTTCCGGCTCACTACTTAAAACGGATTGTGTCTCATCCGAAATATTCTCTTTTTCCGGCTTACTTTGTCCATTACAGGCCACAAATAAAGGAAACAGTAAAAATGCGAATACAAAATTTTTCATAACCAACCTTGTCTTATAATTACCTTCTGTTACAATTTTTTTCAAATATCGGCTGCAAAATATCCGGTACAGGAACACTTCCGCAAACCATTCCCTGCAAACATTCCCGACCTTTTACCGTCAAATGAAAATACATCTGACGCTTATCCCGTTCTCCTAAAACACGTTCTATCAATCCTTTTCCTTCAACCGAACCTATCATTTTCGAAGTATGGGAACAAGTCATTCCCGTACTTTCCGCAATTTCGCCGGACGATAGAGATGCATTTTCTAAACAACAAAGTACCATCGCTTCATTCAGCCCTACTCCATGTACTTTCTCAAAATCCCGTTCGAAGTCGTTTAACGCCCGGTATATATCCCGCATAATACATATATTTCTCATAACTCCTTAAATAAAAAGATTCACATTAGATTCATCCGCCTTAGCCATATATGTAGCTACTCCGCCTACAGAAACCTCATCCAACAACTCTTCGGGATGTATGCCCATAACATCCATAGACATTTGGCAAGCAATAAACTCTACTCCGTTTTCCAAAGCCTGACGTCGCATAGATTCTAACGAATCTACACCTTTCTTACTCATCAAAAAGCGCATCATACGTCTACCCAATCCTCCCATATTCATTTTGGAAAGTTTGAGTTTCAAAGAGTCCGAAGGCAGCATAAATCCGAACATCCTGCCAAAAATATCTTTCTTAACCTTTGGTTTTATCTCCTTCTTTATAACATTCAGACCCCAGAACGTAAAAAACAAAGTCACCTTTCCTCCTGTTGCAGCCGCACCGTTTGCCAATACAAATGTAGCCAAAGCCTTATCCAAATCATCGCTAAACAGAATAAAAGTTTTCCCTTTGGGAGTAGTACTACATACCGACTGAACGTCCACATCTTTCTTCACATTCTTTTCAACTACAGTCGAGAATCTTCCCGATGCTTCCGTTTGAGCGATAAGCTTATGCCCTGTCTGCTTACACCACGCAGCACTGTCTCTTAAGAAACCCGGATCAGAGGAAATCAACTCTACACGTTCTCCCGGCGCTATCTCATCGATACTTTTCTTCAGTTTGAGTATAGACCCCGGACATTGCAATCCGCACGCATCCACAGTTAAGACGCCAACTGGCTTTTGCGCTTTCTGATTATCGATATCCTGAATAACCGCATCCAGTTCACACTGCGGAATTTCAGGAGAGAGAATGCATTACTGCGCTATAAGTTTTATATCCGCCCGAAAGATTTTTCACCTCTTGAAATCCGTTTCCTTTCAAAATACAAGAAGCCAAATACCCTCTTAAGCCGACAGCACAATATACATATACAGGCTTATTCCGAGGAATTTCATCCAAATGTTCTCTCAATTCGTCCAACGGTATATTTTTAGCCCCTTCGATAGAACACAATGCAAACTCATCTGCTGTACGGACGTCGAGCAACGTTACTTTATTTCGGTCAAGAGTCTTCAACTCTCTCCAATAAAACGGATTCATTTTTTTCTCCAAAATATTTCCGGCAACATATCCAGCAATAGCTACAGGATCTTTCGCTGAAGAAAAAGGCGGGGCATAAGCATGCTCCAGCGTCATTAAATCATACACCGTTCCATTATGCTTAATTACCTGAGCAAATTGATCTATCCGCTTATCTACACCTTGATATCCTACAATCTGAGCTCCATATAACTTTCCGGTCAGTCGGTCGAAAGTAATTTTTATCGACATAGGTGCTGCTCCGGGATAATAACCGGCATTAGACCCCGAATGGGTAATAGAAGAGCAATAATCAATGCTTTCCTGAGCTAAGCGCTTAGCCGGCAAGCCGGTAGTTGCTACCGTCATATCAAAGACTTTCGCAATTGCAGTCCCGACAGCGCCTTCATACATGACGACATTTCCTTTACTCATATTATCAGCAGCAATACGCCCCTGACGATTTGCAGGAACTGCTAAAAAATTCATCCAAGGCTTTCCGGTCAACGGATGCGGATACTCGATAACATCCCCTACGGCATACACACTCTCGTCCGAAGTCCGGAGAAATTTATCAACGACAATTCCTCCCCGTTCCCCGATTTTTAACCCGGCACTAACAGCCAACGAATTATTCGGACGAACTCCGATAGACAGAATTACCATATCGGTATCTATGACCCGCCCGCTTTTAAAATTCACTTTTAATCCGGAAGCAGTTCGTTCAAAAGAGATTACACTCTCATTCAACAACAAATCCACACCTTTTTGACGCAAATGTTCGTGTATTATAGCCGCAGTCGAATAATCGACCGGAGTCATTACCTGATTTGCCATTTCGATGACAGAAACACGTATATTATTATGCCAAAGATTCTCCGCCATTTCCAACCCGATAAATCCGCCACCGACAACAACCGCCTTCTTCACGTCTCGAGTCTGGAGAAATTTCTTAATGTCATCGGTATCATCGACATTACGCAAAGTGAATATACCCTCCGAATCGATTCCCGGAAGAGGAGGACGTACGGGTATTGCTCCCGGAGACAAAAGCAGCTTATCGTAAGATTCGGCATACTCTTCTCCTTTACCGTTACGCACCAGGACTCTCTTCTGACCGAGATCTACAGAAATGACCTCCGATTCTGTCCTGACATCCAAATTAAACCGTTTTCCGAATATTTCAGGGGTCTGCACAAATAATTTTTCTCTATCCTGTATTATGCCACCGATATAGTAAGGCAATCCGCAATTGGCATAAGATATATACTTACCTTTTTCAAACAATATAATCTCAGCCTGTTCATCATTCCGTCTAAGCCGAGCCGCTGCTGTCGCTCCACCGGCGACTCCTCCTACAATTAAATATTTCATATTATCTCTATTTATTTCTTACAAAAATATTTTCCAAAAGAAAATAATATTGCAAAGATAGATATATTTTTCAATAAAACAAATTTCCATTGGAAAATATTTAATTCATAAGATAAATACAAGATTATAAAAATAAAAATCCCTCATGCCACTTTCTGCTCAAAACTACATGAGGTTATTTCATAAAAAATCAAAATATCACTTTCCCTTTTTCTGCCTTTCATATTCGGCAACAGTCAGGCACAACTCATCATACCATTCCTGACCGAATCTGCGAATTAAAGGTTCTCGAAGAAACTGATATACTTTCACCCCCTCTTTTCTACCTAAAACTTCAGCAGCCTTGCAAATTTTCCATCGGCTATAATTCACTGCCGTAAAAGTATCATAAGCCGTCAGACGTATAGGATAAAGGTGGCAAGATATCGGTTTATAAAAATCGGTCTTCCCTTCCCGATAAGCCTTTTCTATGGCACAATGGCACATGCCTCCCGGCTCATAACAGGTAAATACACAGTCTTTCCCATTGACAATAGAGGTAACCAAATCTCCTTCTTCGTCGATATAAGCAACTCCTTGTTCTTCTATTACCCGATGAGCAGCAGGAGTCAAGTCATTCCATACCACCGGTAATACTTCTTTTAATTTTCTCCGCTCTTCTTCATCGATCGGAGCTCCGGCATCACCCTCAATGCAACAAGCACCCCGGCAAGCTTCCAGATCGCAGATAAATTCTTTCTCGACTACATCAAAACTAACCAACGTATCTTGTATCTGCAACATAAATTTTTCTTACTAAAAGACAATGGATAACAGGGACATTCCTATTATCCATTGCATATAAAATTACGAACCTTCAAATTTTTTAATCGTTAATCAAGCACTTACCCGTCATTTCGGCAGGAGGAACAATTCCCAAAATATGACAAATCGAAGGAGCTACATCTGCCAAAATTCCGTTTTCCACTTTCGCAGACTTGTTTTCCGTCACATATACAAACGGAACAGGATTCAAGGAATGTGCCGTATTCGGTGTGCCATCACTATTCAAAGCATGGTCTGCATTTCCATGATCAGCAATAATAATAGCTTCATATCCGTTTGCCTTAGCTGCTTCGATAGCGTCTTTTACACAAGCATCTACGGCAACGACAGCTTTCTCGATAGCTTCATATACTCCGGTATGTCCTACCATATCGCCATTTGCATAATTCACGACGATAAAATCATACTTATCTTCATTTATTGCTGCTACGAGTTTATCTTTTACTTCGTAAACACTCATCTCCGGTTTTAAATCGTAAGTAGCAACTTTCGGCGAAGGTACTAAAATGCGGTCCTCGTTATCGAACGGAGTTTCACGCCCTCCGTTAAAGAAGAATGTTACGTGTGCATATTTTTCCGTTTCGGCAATATGAAGCTGCTTCAGTCCCTTCGAAGCTAAAAATTCGCCTAATGTATTTACTACATTTTCTTTATCGAACAAGATATGTACGCCCTTGAAAGATGCGTCATACGGAGTCATACAATAGTATTGCAGATTAGGAATCGTATGCATCCCGAATTCCGGCATATCCTGTTGAGTAAGAACAACGGTCAACTCTTTTGCCCGGTCATTCCGATAATTGAAAAATATAACCACATCTCCCTCTTTGATCGTCCCGTCAAAATTCGCATTGACAATCGGCTTAACAAACTCATCGGTTACTCCCTCATCATAAGATTCTTGCATAGCTTTCACCATACAATCGGCCTTTTTACCTACTCCGTTTACCAATAAGTCATAAGCCTCTTTAACACGTTCCCAGCGTTTATCCCGGTCCATAGCATAATAACGTCCGATAATAGACGCTATTTTTCCGGCACTCTTTTCACAATGAGCATAGAGTTGTTTTATAAAGCCTTCACCGCTTTTCGGATCGGTATCCCTGCCATCCATAAAACAATGAATAAATACATTCTCGAGATTATATTCTTTGGCTATATCACAAAGTTTAAAAAGATGATCGAGAGAACTATGTACTCCTCCATCAGAAGTCAATCCCATAAAATGGATATTCTTCCCTTTTTCTTTTGCATATGAAAAAGCAGAAATAATTTCAGGATTTTTCAAAATACTATTATCTGCACAAGCTCTATTGATCTTTACCAAATCTTGATATACGACACGTCCCGCGCCGATATTAAGATGACCGACTTCCGAATTTCCCATTTGTCCATCGGGCAAACCTACATTTTCACCGGAAGCCTGCAATTGGGAATTAGGATAAGTCGCCAATAAATAGTCCCAATAAGGTGTCGGAGTATTGAAAATAACATCATCTTTCGCATGATCGCCGATACCCCAGCCATCCAAAATCATAAGAAACGCCTTCTTTTTCATTGTGTATCTGTTTTATAATTATAACCTGTTTTCTGAATGCGACGCAAAGGTACGAAAAACGAAAATATTTTTATACACAGAAAATTGTTATATGTTATTATTCCTGCTTAAAATTTTATCTAAAAACGGGACAAAAATAATTTTATGAAGATTTTGAATTACTCAGAAATCCTCAATTTTGCTCAAACCACGACTAATACAAAATAAAAACCGCCTCGTATTTCCGAAGCGGTTTTTATATAGCCTTTCTTGAGAATAATTACACTCTCTTTTCTTTGATTCTGGCTTTCTTTCCGGTAAGCGCACGCAAATAATACAATTTAGCACGACGCACTTTACCGATTTTATTTACAGTAATACTGTCGATAAACGGAGATTCGATCGGGAAAATTCTTTCCACTCCCACATTCTCAGACATTTTGCGAACTGTAAAACGCTTTTTATCACCGTGTCCTGAGATACGGATAACAACGCCACGATACAACTGTATACGTTCTTTGTTACCTTCTTTGATACGGTATGCTACGGTAATCGTATCCCCGCTCTTGAATTTCGGGTGTTGTTTTCCGGTAGCAAATGCCTCTTCTGCAACTTTAATCAGATCCATTTTTAATAGCTATTTAAAATGTTTGTATTGAAACGTAATGTAACAGGGTACTCTTCTCCTGCCAGAGATTACGAAAAGCGGTGCAAAGTAACAATTTATTTGCCAGATAACCAAATCAAAGGGATTTTTTTTGCAAACGGAAATACCGAACGAGCAAACTTCCTTAACAACAAATAAACGTTAATAACGGTATTGGGTTTCACAGCCCCGATAAAGTTTGTTATTTTCGCAATGAAAGTCATCAGAATAAAACAAAAGGAACAATAAAATCATGCGAACAAAAATTCTATCCGCTTTCTTTTTTTTGAGCTTCATCACGTTGACATTACAGGCGGAAACTAAAAAAATTGTATTTATACACACAAATGACACTCATAGTCAGATAGAGCCGACATCAAAATCAGCTTCTAAAGACCCGGACATGGGAGGAATTTTAAGAAGAAAGGCTCTTATAGATAGTGTTCGTAATGTCGAAAAAAACGTTTTTTTAGTCGATGCCGGAGATTGCGTTCAAGGTACCCCTTATTTTAATTTTTTCAAAGGGAAAACCGAGATAGAACTGATGAACGCTTTAGGCTATGAAATAGGGACGATAGGAAATCACGAATTCGACAACGGAATAGAAGCCCTCGCACAAATGTACTCTCTTGCAAAATTCGATATTATAAATACAAATTACGACGTCAGCAAAACAGCTCTGGCTTCTAAAATAAAACCTTACGTCATCAAAGAAATAGATGGCATTACGGTCGGTTTTATAGGGTTAGGGGTAAATCCGGAAAGTCTTATCGAAGCCAAAAACTTTAAAGGCATCATCTTCCATGATCCTATCGAGACAGCCAATAAAGTAGCGGCACAATTAAAAGAAAAAGGGGTAAACGTCATTGTCATCTTGTCACATATAGGTTTTGAAGAGCCGGGAAACGTGCCTGATGACATCAAATTAGCAGAACAAAGCGAAAATATAGATGTTATTATCGGCGGACATACGCATACTTTATTGCCTGTGGCCAAAAAAGTAAAAAATAAATTAGGAAAAGATGTTATTATCGGGCAAACCGGCAAAAGCGGTCTGAACGTCGGAATCATAGAGTTAACCGTTGAAAAAGAATAAAAAGAATTTATGAATACATTGAAATATATTATCGTCGGAGTCGTTTTATACACTATCACAGCTTGTACTGCGACTCATTATACAGTCATAGAAAGCAAAGGATATACCATTCCCGTAACAGAAAGGCTCGATGCTTCCCCCGATGCGTCAGTTGCCGAAATTATAAATATTTACAAAACAAAAGTCGACAGTATCACATCCCGTGTAATCGGACAATCGGAAATAGCAATGGACGTAGAACGTCCTCAGAGCTGTCTGTCGAATTTCACTTCCGATTTGTTAGTGGAAACTGCAGAAAAAAATACCGGAAAGAAATGTGATTTCGGAGTCATGAATATAGGCGGAATACGCACATCTTTACCTGAAGGAGATATTACGGTCGGAAATATATTCAGTATTTTCCCGTTCGAAAACAGCATTTCCGTAATTACTCTGAAAGGAAAAGATGTAAAAGATCTTTTTGATATCATAGCCCGTCGCGGAGGTGAAGGAGTAAGCAAACAGGTAGAAGTAAAAATCGGGAAAGACGGGAAAGCATACGGACTAAAAATCAACGGAGAAAAAATCGATGATTCCCGATTATATACAATAGCTACAATCGATTACATAGCCAATGGCAACGATGAACTGATCCCGTTTAAAAATTCAGTGTCACGCACCGATTTGGATTTGCGGTTGAGAGACGTCATGTTGCAATATATAGCAGACAAAACGGCTAAAGGAGAAAAACTGAAAGCCTCGTTAGACAACAGGCTCATTCAAGAAAAATAAAAAAAACAAATCAATGAAAGACCGAATATTGCCAATTCTTTTTATATTGTTTTTTATACTTCCCGTACAAGCAAAACGGGAACCTGATCTTTATAAAAAAGCAGATTCCCAAAGAATGGAGCATTGGGTAGATTCGGTTTTCGACTCAATGAGCGTAAAAGAACGTATCGGGCAACTTTTTGTGTTGGCAGTCGATGTCAACACATCCGCAAAGAACAAAGAACTGATACGCAAATATGTTGAAGAATACAAAGTTGGAGGTCTGTTATTTACAAGCGGGGATGTACAAAAACAAGCGGAATTAACCAATTACGCCCAATCTCTAGCAAAAATTCCGCTCATGATCACGATGGACGGTGAGTGGGGACTTGCCATGCGGTTAAAGAATACGACAAAATTCCCGATCAATATGACATTGGGAGCAATCCGCAACGACAGCCTTATTTATGCTTACGGCAAAGAAATGGGACGTCAATGTCGCAGAATGGGAATACAAGTAAACTTCGCTCCGGTACTCGATGTCAATACCAATCCGCAGAATCCGGTAATCGGAAGGCGATCATTCGGTGAAAATCCGGAACAGGTAGCCCGTAAAGCAATCGCATACGCCAAAGGTCTCGAAAGCGAAGGGATCATGGCTGTCGGAAAACATTTTCCCGGGCACGGCGATACGTCCGAAGATTCTCACCACACACTTCCGGTCGTCAATCACAGCAAAATACATCTTGAAAAAAACGAACTATTGCCTTTTAAACATTATATCGATGCCGGATTATCCGGAATGATGACCGGACATCTGCTTATTCCGGCATTAGACAGTACGACAGAGTTACCGGCCTCTCTTTCTCCGGTTATCGTCGATACCTTATTACAACAAAAACTCAGATTCCGGGGATTGACTTTTACTGACGCTTTAGAAATGAAAGGAGCATCGTCTTATCCCGATCAAGCTCTTACCGCATTGTTAGCCGGAAATGACATATTGTTAAAACCGATTATTCCGGGAACTCAAATCGAACGGTTAGAAAAAGCGTTGGAAAATAATGAAATATCTCACCAGATAATTGAGGAGAAATGTCTTAAAGTATTGCGTTACAAATATATACTCAGATTGAACCAATACCGACCGATCAAAACGGAAAACCTTATCGAAGAGCTTAACAATCCTAATGCCGAACGAATCACTCGCCAGCTCTTCGCCCGTTCAGTGACTCTATTAGAAAATAAGAATAATACGATCCCTTTTTCAGATCTCGAAAAACGGACATTCGGAGCTGTCTCGGTAGGTGTGAAAGCTAAAACCTCTTTCCAAAACATGCTTCAAAATTATGCAGAGGTCACCCCTTCACTACTATATGCAGGTATGAAACCGGCATTAACCAACGAAACAATTCAGCAACTATCAAAATATAATACGATAATCATCGGCATATATTCTGAAAAAAAGGAAAATATCGAACTCGTAAAACGAGCTTGCAAAGGGAAACGCCCTATCCTTGTCTTTTTCGTATCTCCTTATACTTTAAATGCATATAAAGACATATTACCCGATGCAGAAGCCGTAATAATGGCTTACGAAAGCACTCCGTTAGCTCAAGAATATGCAGCCGAACTATTATTCGGAGGTATAGAAGCAAAAGGTAAATTGCCGGTTAACATACAGGGTTTATATGCTATGGGAGAAGGCTTGAAAACTCCGATAACCCGCTTAGGATATGCCACTCCTGAAGAAGCCGGAATGGACAGCCGTATCTTACAAAAAATCGATACCATAATAAAAGAAGGTATTCAACAAAAAGCTTTTCCCGGATGCCAAATTCTAGTTGCCAGAAAAGGGAAGATCGTTTATGACCGTACTTTCGGTTATTTCGATTACGCCCATACCCATCCGGTAAGGTCCGAAGATGTTTATGATGTCGCATCGATAACCAAAGCAATCGCAACAATCCCGGCAATCATGTTGTTAAACGATAAAAACCAAATCAACATCAACAGCGGAATCAGCCGTTATATTCCGGAAATCCGGAAAACATTCTCTCCGAACATTACAATTCGCAAAGTCCTGTTCCACGAAACCGGATTACCTTCGGGTATTCCTATCGCAAAGCTGCTGACAGATACTCTTCCGGGTAAAGCCCCCCTATATAAAGGTAGCCGAGACATCAATTACCGGATTCAGGTTGAGAAAAAATTATTCGCCCATAAAGACAGCAAACTTCGTCCGGACTTATTCTCTTCGGTCAAAGAAAAAGATTTTACTATCCCTATCGCTGAAAATTTATTTGCATCTCCGGCATTAAAGGATACTATTCTAAATGCTATCTACCAAATAAAACCGTTCGAAAATAAGAAATACCGATATAGCGATCTCAATTTCGTCCTGCTTCAGAAAGCGGTGGAAAACATTACAGGAGAAAGTATTGATAAATATTTGATGACAAACTTTTTTGCACCTTTAGGAGCCAACAGAACCACTTTCCGACCATTATTGAAAATAAACAGATCAGAAATCGCACCCACCGAAAACGAGGAGTTTTTACGAAAACAGATTATGATCGGATATCCTCATGACGAACTGGCTTGTTTTCTTGGAGGTGTAAGTGGAAATGCGGGATTGTTTTCCAATTCGACCGATATGGCAAAAATACTGCAAATGATGCTCAACAAAGGAGTTTACGGCGGCAAACGTATCTTAACTGAAAATTCGGTTAAACTTTTTACTCAAACCAAAAGTCCCAATAGCCGAAGAGGATTGGGCTTCGACAAGCCGGATATGCAAAACACGAAAAAAAGCCCGACCTGCGAAGAAGCTCCGGAATGTGTTTATGGACATACAGGTTATACGGGAACAGCATTTTGGGTTGATCCGGAAAATGATTTGATTTTTATATTTTTAAGCAATCGGGTCTATGCTCATCGTTGGAATACGGCTCTAATGTCCCTGAATATTCGTCCTCGCATACAATCGGTCATATATCAGTCCATAAAAGATTAACAGGATATGAAAAAGATTTCTTATGTCGGATTTTTTATCTGTTTATTTTTTTCCTTACTTGTTCCGAAAGCAAATGGAAAGAATAAAACCTCTGACAAATACTCAGTGTCTCAAGATAATATAAAAACATTCATAGATTTTTTGAATCATAAAGATTTCAATATTCCGGACTTTTCTCACCGGCTTGCATATTTCATGGATTCGGTTATTTATCAACAACCTGACACAATATTCAATGTAAGCTGTCGGTTGATAGACAACTGCTCATCCGATAAAGCAAAGCAATGGACTCTGGATTTTTTATTCTACCGGGCAATCGACAGTCAAATACCGTGGATGGAAAACGTTTGGGTAAAACTGGCAGAGCGGTATTATTTAAAACAACCGTTCGGAAATGAAGATCCGGGATGGATAGAACGGTTAAAATATACCGTAAAATTAAAAAAACACTGCCTGATCGGAGAAAAAGCCGTTCTTTTCACAGCCTTAACACCACAAGGCGATACATTAAATTTAAAAGATCTCTCCGGGAAATATATGATTATCTGTTTCTATGATCCCGACTGCACTCACTGCAAAGAAGCAATCCCTTCTCTGCATAAACTTTACAAAAAATATACACCGAAAGAACTGAGTATTGTTGCATTCAATATCTCTGATGATATAAATTTATGGCGCTCTTTCATACAGAAACATAAACTACAAGACTGGACAAATCTATGGGATCCTGATAGGGATATATCCCGATATGATAATTTTTATGACACTCCGCTCTCCCCGTCTTTCTACATTCTGGACTCCGAAAGACGCATAATATCGAAAGACATAGAGATAGAAGAAGTTAAAACATTCTTAACAGAACAGTTGTCGGCAGAAAATTAAATACTATTTTCTATAAATATTGCTACGGAAACCCGACAGAGAAAAACCTTTTGTACCGATGAGTTGTTTTGACATAAACGATAAATCAAAAAACAAATATAGTTTATGGGAAAAACTGCAATATTTTATGACTCACATATCGAAAAAAGAGGAAATACGATTAAAGAGGCTTCTGAAAAATGGGATGTCAAACAGTCCGACACTTTCCCTCTTATATCGATGACAAAGGAAAAACTAAAAAATTATGATACCCTTGTTTTCGTATCTCCCAACTGGCAAGCCGGAGAGTTGTCTGACGAATGGAAGAACGCTGTCATCTTATTAAAAAAATCAGATCTCAAATCAAAAAAGATCGCATTAGTCGGCTATGATGAGAGCCTCAATATTTGTCCGGCAAAAACATTCAGAGATAAGTTGAAAGGCAGTGGTGCAGAATATATCAACAAATGCATTGCTCCCAGTGAAAAATATGCCGGAATGGCTATAGATAAAGCAGATAACGAAAAGACAACAACTGAAGAGGTCAAAGAGGCAACCCAAGAAATGAACTATAATCCGAATGCTCATTTATAGAAAAGTCACAACATAGTTGATAAAGAGACAAACGCCGAGCCTAAACAGACACGGTGTTTATCTCTTTAAATCGGACTTTCAGAATCTCCTTTAAAATCTATTTACATTTCGCACAGGCATTTTTTATCGAAAAAAACGAACAAGTTTTCCATATCAATCCGCCACAATATTCCGTCCCTCAACCACTCCGTTTTCATTATATGCATCCACCCGATAATAGTACTTTTGTCCGGGTATGAGAATATGAATATCTAAAGACGTCTTGTCTTTATCTTTCACCCGAATCGTCTGATTCAAGAAATCCTTACGATATCCGAATTGTACGATATATCCTTCAGCATTCTGAGATTTATTCCATTTTACAGTAGCATAACGATCATCCTTTCCATCCCGTAACACAGAAACATTTCCCGGCCGCTTCGGTAACTTTCCGTTGCCCTCTCCAAAAACCCGTAAATCAGACAAGGCAAACTTTCCGTTTTTAGCACTATAAATACTTTCTATTTTGATATACGCGGCTTTTACCGGTTTTTCCAATTCTATATAATCATGCGTATAAGCTTTTTCTTTACTCTTATCGATCAACAATGTCCAATTTTTCCCATCTTTCGATACATATAACTTATATAAATTATAATCATCGGCATCTTTTAAATTTTTATCGATCTCTATTTCGGTAAAATTGACCTGTATCGCCCGCACGGTCTTTACTCCTCCCAAATTCATACATAACCATTCATTCGGTTTCTTATACCGAGCAGCCCACCATGTACGAATGTCCTCATCGGCAGCTTTGGAAGGTTCTTTTCCCTTTTCAAACGAGGAAGCAGTACATTCCTTATCTTTGGACAAAAGATTCCAACCTGTCCAATTGATTTTATCAGGATCGAACTTCTTTTGCGGGATATATGAGGGATATTCTCCGAAGCGAGTATATACTTTCATTCGCCCTTCTTTATCAAACTTCACAGGAAATAAGCCGACCCGACGTTCGAATCCGGTATATTTACCTACCCACATCGTAGAAACCTGCCACCAGTTTTCATATTTATCCTGAAAGACACAACTATGCCCGGCACTTCCCATAAATCCCCCGACATTCAACGAGATAGGATTATAAGGCTGTTCTACAAACGGTCCTTTCGGGTTATCTCCTACCAACACAAAATCACAATACCATTGGGATGCTGTCCCGGGTGTTGCATATTGGAGGTAATATTTCCCATCATGTTTTACCATCCAACTGCCTTCAGGACAGGGCTGCCGTTTGAAATTATATTTCAACTTCCCGGCCTCCAACTCCCGAGCCAATTCATGTTGTCCGAAATGATACCCGGCGCATGTATCCATATTTGTTATACGAGGACGCAATATACTTTGCGATTGAGGGATAACCTCCTTTTTCTGCATATCATATTCAAAACATTCTCCCGGGCCTCCTAAACCGTTATATACATATATTTTCCCGTTCTCTATCCAAAAATGAGGATCTGCCGACATACGGATTTTCCCGAAAGGTTCCCATTTCCCGGTAGAAGGGTCTGAAGATCGGATTATCAATCCCGGACTTCGTTTTCCGTTGAAATCGAAAAAATACACATAATTACTATCAGCAGCCACAGCGGGCGCAACATAGTGCGTTCCGTCAGCAATCGCATCTTTACGGACATTATCGCTGAACTCCATATCTTTCCAGTGAATAAGATCGTCCGACATACGATACCCTCCCCGATCTTGAGTCGTAAACAAATAATACTTCTCCTTAAACGTCACAATAACCGGGTCGGCACACTCTCTATAGGGCTTATTGGCATCTTTACCTCCGCAACCATAACTCAGATCGAGCGGATTACAAATCGTCTTCTGAGCCTCAACCAAAATAGAAAACCCCAAAAGGACAAATAGCAACAATGAAATTCTTTTCATGATATATAAATTAAAACGATTACAAGACAAAGGTAAATGCAGAATATTAACCACTCTTATAACTGGCACTTAATAATCGATTAACAAATCGATAACCTACATTTTTCGATCAAAATATAGAACAAAGGCTGCCGCAGATTTCTATTTTGCGACAGCCTTTGTTCTATATTCCTAATATTAACCGGATTTCTACTCTTTATCGAAAATTAAAGAAACAGGTCGATCTTCTTTTGCTGTTCCAAAATCATAATTCGGCTTATCTCCCATATAAAAAGTCAGTTTTCCACCTTTCATAATATCCTGATAAAGGATATAGCTACGAGAATAAGGTTTTCCATTCAATTCGACTTTTTGTATATAAATATTTTCCGGACCGTTATTTATCGCTTCTACAATAAATGTTTTATCTTCAGGCAGCGTGATCGACACCTCGTCAAACAAAGGACTTCCGAATACAAACACACCGTTACACGGATTCACTTGATAAAAACCCATAGAAGAGAGTATATACCAAGCTGACATTTGACCGCAGTCCTCATTTCCAATAATTCCGTCCGGCTGATCTGTATAGAAATGATCCATAATATAGCGTACCTTTTCAGCAGTTTTCCACTGTTGTCCAGCAAACGCATAAAGGTAAGCGACATGATGACTCGGCTCATTTCCATGCGCATACTGTCCGATCAATCCCGAAATATCAGGAGCGGCATACTCTCCGAGATCTCCCTCTGCGACATAAAATTCATCTAATTTTTTTGTAAAGCCTTCATCTCCGCCAAACGACAAGATCAACCCTTCCGGATTTTGAGGGACAAAGAAAGTATATTGCCAACCGTTTCCTTCACAGAAATCTCCCCGTCCATGAACATTAATGAACGGATCATAAGGAGTCCGCCAACTTCCGTCAGCCATTTTGGGACGAATAAACCCGATAGAACTATCAAAATAATTTTCAAAATAGTTAGCTCGTTCGGCAAAAACACGATAATCAGATTGTTTTCCCATACGTTTCGCCATTTGAGCAATACCCCAGTCACCGACAGCATATTCCATGGCAAAAGAGGGGGCTTCATGAACAGAATCACAAGGGATATAACGACGATTCATCAAGAAAGAAATACCCTTTTGATTCGGATTAGTAGCTGATTTGACACATGCATCAAAAGCCCGTTCGGTATCAAAGCCATCGAACCCTTTTAAATAGGCATCTGCAATAACCGGAATAGCGCTGTAACCCGGCATACAATTCGTCTCTCCTCCTGCCAACGGCCAAATAGGAAGACGTCCTTGCTGATCGTAAATACCCAACATCGAATTTACAATATCCGGAATCATTTGCGGATGAATAATCGTAAACAACGGATTCAACGCACGATAAGTGTCCCATAAAGAAAGTGTCGAATAATTGGTATAAGGCACATTTCTGTATATTTTATCATCATGTCCCCGAAAATCTCCGTTTACATCACTGTATCTCGTAGGAGCAATAGCCGTATGATAAAGGGAGGTATAGAAAATTTTCTTATATCTTTCGTTCGACGTTTTAATCGCAATTCGTGAAAGTTCTTGTTCCCACAGTTTTTTACCGGCAATAACAACACTATCAAAATCGAAAGACGGCATCTCTGCATCCAGATTTTCCATAGCATTTGCACAACTTACCGATGAAATCCCGATTTTCCAAACAACATTTGATGGTGCTTTTTCAAAACGAGCGACACCTTTAATCAACCCATATCCTTCTTCTTCCTCAACCGGTTGATCATTATCAAAAACTGCTAACTGATCTACAGGGACATTACTTTTAATTGCAAAAAAGATTTTATGTCTGGGACTCCATCCTTTAGAAAAACGATATCCTTCTATCGTATTACGATCTACCAGCTTTATATAAGTAGAATCTGCCCTATCCCCATTACCTTCTACCAAATTGATCATAATATTTGCCATCTGGTCGATAGGGAAAGTATAACGATGCATTGCGGCATGCGCGGTAGCCGTCAATTCAGCCTTTACGCCATTATCCATCAATAAAGAATAATAAGCCGGCTCTACTTTTTCATTGCTATGACTGTAAGTAGAAGCATAAGCTCCCTCGATATTATTTTGCTCTCCCCGATCTATCTTCACATCTCCCGGATAAGGCATCAACTGTATATCCCCCATATCGGAGCAGCCTGTTCCATTCAGATGAGTTTGAGAAAATCCGATAATAATGCTGTCAGAATAGTGGTATCCAGAACACCAGTCCCAACCTTTATGAATATTATTAGGACCGGCCTGTACTGCACCGAACGGAACACTAGCTCCGACAAATACATGCCCATGACCTCCCGCACCTATATACGGGTCAACTCGGCTATAAAGCTCTTCTACGGGAGCTTTTTGCTCTTTACAAGAAAAAAAGACCGCACCGGCAAGTGCAGCAGCGAACAACATTTTTGTTTTCATGTACAACTATTTTTGTTTTTGATATACAGTTACTGTAATGTGCTTTATATGCAGACACCTTTTACACGATTACAAAAACAAAGATAGACGCACATAATTAATAATTTCGTAAAATAGACTTAACGTATCAATTAGAAAAAACATAATAGAGAATTTTTTTCCCCGGAAAAAGAAATTAAGTGGGTTACTGATACTTCCCTGTTTCAAAAAATAAAAATATTCACTTTAGATCAATTAAGCATATAATAATCAAAAATTCAAGAGCCTGCCTAAATCTTATTAGAAAGTTTAGGCAGGCTCTTGAATTTCTTATAGTCAAACAATAGCTACATCATTTTCATTCCGTTACTAAAATACGACGAACAATATATCTTCCGTCACTTTGCAAATGTAAAAAATAAGTACCCGGCTCTACATTCAAAGGAATAGAAGTATTTGGATCGACTTCGGCTTTTCTTATAAGGCTTCCGTCTAAAGAATATATTGAAATAAAAGCTGAAGAAGCAGATAATCCGTCTATACGAATTTCTCCCCGTGAAGGATTAGGATAGATCGTCACAGAAGCATCACTATCAGCAACTTCTAAACCAGAACCATCTCCGATAACAACTTGACCCATATAAGTAACCTTATCAAAAGCGGTCACCGTAACAGTCAATATCTTATCTCCGGTTACCGCCGGAAAATCAAGCATGGCTTTCCCCTTTTCAACAGTCTGCACAGCCAATAAATTATTCCCTTCTGACAAAGCTACGACAGCACCATCTTTATCACAACTGACAGATAAAGACGTAATTCCATTATCTGCCGCCTCGATATGCGAAACGGCCATTCTTCCGGGAATACGGGTGCGTAACATCATACTCGGATCTCCGAACAATATCCACTCTTTTGCAGCATCTTCTCCACTGCCTCTATATTTTTCAATCACTTTCCGATATGCTTCATTCGCAACTTCGCCAAAAGTTTTCCGGGAATCGGGAATATCCGGAGAAGTCATGATTCTGACCATTTCATCTTGTCCCAACATCGGTGGATTCCAAGTAACCTGAGCTGAAAATCCCAACATTCCAACCGCCCCTATCGGATCTCCAGCACTATTACGAGCCCGCAAAAACGATTCGGCAAAACATGTCCCGGTAGCGAATTTTCCATTATCACATCCGGTCGAAATAATTACAGGAAATTTTCCTTCATTAGACAATGCCGCTACATCCGAAACCGAAAAGTCCGAAGTAGCCCACCCCGACATAAAGCCATGTCCCGCATAATTCACAATTCCGCAACCTATATTCAACAAATCCGTCAACTCTTTTTTCGTACTCGTCTCATGCGTCGTATAACCATATTGCTCTAAAACCGAATTCACTTGACGGATATGCTGAATATCTGTCTCGTCATTGTCCCCTTTATCCGTAGCCAAAGGATCTGCAATACCCACGCATTGCGAAAGCCAGGATGCATTCTCATCCACATTCTTCTCATAAAAGATAATCTTCTCGACTTGGACTTTGACATCATCTGCCGTTTCCGCAGAAAGACGACCGACCAAAACTTCAGGAGGATATGTCCCGGAAACATATCCGTATTCAGCATCGGTATAAGGTGTAAACGGCGTTACATCATAACCGGGAAGATAATTGATCGGTACCTGATTTGCGTCTCCAACCAACAAAAGATAACGATTATGATGCGTCTGATAATAATCTTTCACATAATCCCTTAATTCCTCATACGTCTCTCCAATTTCCGACATAGACACCATTTGCGTCGGAATTCCTTTCTGTATCTTCCATGTCACGAAAGGTTTCATCTCTTCTATATACTCCGGTGCACATACCACCAACATTTGAGCATGTAATAGATAAGACATCCCCCATAAAAATATACAACAAACCAAAAATCTTACTCGTCTCATACACTCTTCTATTTAATATGGAAATTTTTATAATAATCTATTTTCACATTACCTGAAGTAATTATGATTTTATATATATTCGGAGATATACCATATAAAGAAACACGGTCTCCTAAATATTCATAATGTGCAATTTCCCCTCGTTTATAGCCTCCGAGTTTTAACTTTTGAGGCCAAAAATGAATATAAAGCCGGACCGCCAAATCCGCAGTACCGACAATCTCACAACGAGTTATATTATTATGCTTACCCTCTTTTTTTATATAATACCTCACATTTAAATACTCTTTTTCCGTTGAAATGCGGGGTTCGTATTTCTCCATAACCCCCGATTGAACAGCTTTAAAATCAACCGGAGTCAGTTTCATCAGGTCTCCTTGCAAAAACATAGACAGACGAGGCATTGCAAAATCAAGATCGATGCCATAAAAAACTGTAAATTGTCTATGTGGAGCAACGTCTTCCATTGCCCGGCTCAAATAAAGATAGGGGTTTTCTACCAAAGCAAGACTATCGGCTTTTTGTGCCGCTATTTTATTAATACTATCTTGACGCAACAATCGCTCCTTGCGTTGAAGTTCCCCTAAAGCCATTCGGGCTTTTTTCAAACTATCCCGACGGGCCTTCTCCAGAACAAGCTTCTTTTTTTTCTCTGATTCCCTAACCTTTTGATATTTATCATAAGCATCTCTCTCTCGCTGATAATAAGAAATATCCCATCCGTTATCTATTATCCCCAACAAAAATAAATCGTCCGAGATATTATTAAGAGCGACATCCTTATTTTCATGATACTTTTTATTCTCAGTATCGAGATCTTTCTGCAAGCGAAAGATCCTTGTGGCAACTTTCGAATCAAGAACCTTATTCAATTCATCTTGTGGAACTCGCAAAATCGATAACGTATCACCGATGATAGTATCGAGCTGCAAATAACGCTGTATGAGTAAAGTTTTTTGTTTGGCGATCTTCTTTTGTTTTGATTTAGAAACAGCATTTGAAATCAACCCAAATTGTGCATAAGCACAAAAGGGGAGTATAAATAACAAAGATAAAAGCAATATCTTGCGCATATCATGTTTTATTAATACAATCGATAAAAAGGAAAAATTTCTTATCAGAAGTTCTTTACAAAAGAAAAAACGTCAGAAATTTACTATTCATTTATGCAAATGAAATAAATATCAGTGAAATAATAAAATATTAAAAACAAAATTATATATCGATCTAAAATATTTTTTACCAATTCACTATCAGACATCTGATATATAAAAAAAATCGTCTATTAGATATAAATCTAACAGACGATTTAAACTATAAATGTGGTCCCACTTGGGCTTGAACCAAGGACCCCCTGATTATGAGTCAGATGCTCTAACCAACTGAGCTATAGGACCGATTCGGAGCATTCCCGAAAGTGATTGCAAAAGTAATTTTTTTTTTCGAATCACCAAAATTATTTTTTGTTTTTTACATCAAGTATCTGCATTCACACTCCAATTATCACCAAAAATCAGATAAACTTTACCTCCCATTCAGAAATATCCTGAGAAACACCTTCTCCTATTCACATCTTAAATTCAGACTATCAAAAAAAATTGATACCCGACATGCTGACAAATGAGAAACTTCTATCATTATCCTCTTGAATATTGGAAATAAACGTTAATAGAGAAACGTTTCGTACCTCATAGACAAAGTTTGTTTATTTTTGTGCGTCATTTGATCAATAAATTTACCGGTATAATGAAAAATATCAAGACTATCATCTTTGACTTAGGCGGTGTTCTAATGGATCTCGATAAACAAAAATGTATCGATGCATTCGAAGATCTGGGATTTTCGGATATTACTGAATATCTGGGAGAATATGAACAAAAAGGAATGTTCATGGACTTGGAAGACGGGACTATTTCTGCAACCGAATTTCGGGATGAAGTCCGGAAACATATCGGTGAGGCAATCACAGACCAACAAATCGATGAAGCATTCAACCGTTTTCTTGTAGGAATACCGGAACAAAAACTGACATTATTACGTCAACTGCATAAATCTTATCGGCTTTTTATGCTCAGCAATACAAACCCTATTATGTTCGAAAGCCGAATTCCCGAATTATTCCGGATACAAGGGCTAAATATTCCTGATTATTTCGATAAATTATATTTATCATATCAACTCGGTGTAACAAAACCCTCTCCGAAAATTTTTGAAAAGATCATTGCTGATTCCGGAATATTACCACAAGAGACGTTGTTTCTCGACGACTCGCAAAAGAATATCGATGCTGCCCGTAAATTCGGATTTCAAACCTATTTAGTTGCTCCCCGAGAAGATTTTTCATTTATTTTCGATTTATAAATTACAAATGCAGATCATAGAACAACCCCATACTATTATCGAAACCGGTATAGTTGCCGGAATCGGTTTTTTCGATGGAGTACACTCCGGACACCGGTCTTTGATCTCCAATATTATTTCTACAGCTCAAAGCCGGGACATGTCATCGGCTGTGATAACATTTCGTAACCATCCCCGAGAGGTATTACATAGCGATTACTGTCCTCAACTGATCAATACTTTCGAGGAAAAAATCAATAATCTTTCTGAAACCGGACTGGATTATTGTATTGTTCTCGACTTTACGGTTGAAATGTCTCAAATGTCCGCATTTGAATTTATTGAATTTTTAATAGATAACTATTCTTTGAAATGTCTTTTCATTGGATATGATCACCGTTTCGGTCACAATAGGAGCGAGGGATTCGATGACTATGCAAAATATGGGAAAATATTGGGAATAGATGTTCTACAGGCAAAAATGTATATGCCGGGGGAAAAACATATAAATGTAAGTTCTTCCGTAATCCGTAAATTAATTAACGAAGGAAATGTATCTGAAGCAGCTCTGTTATTAAACCATCCGTATGCACTGCAAGGATATGTCATTTCGGGATACCAAATCGGTAGAAAAATAGGTTTTCCCACTGCTAATATAGCCATCAACAACCTGCACAAAATAATCCCGGCAAACGGAGTATATGCCGTCAGAATCATAGTAAACAGGAAATATCACTATAATGGAATGGTAAATATCGGTAACCGTCCTACCGTGCATTCCGATGGAGAGATATGCATAGAAGCCCATCTATTCGACTTTTCAGGCAACCTATATGAGCAGTATATCAAAATACAATTTATAGCCCGTCTCCGTTCTGAAAAAAAAATGAACGGATTGAAAGAATTGACCGATCAATTACAAAAAGATAAGGAGCATGCTATGAACATACTCCTTAACTCTTCTATTTCGTATTAAGATATTATACCTTATTCTTCATTCCTCTTTCGAATGGGAATCTCTCGATTCATACTTTGTTCCAAAGAAATCAACGTCTCGGTAGCCGTAACCCCCGGAATCTCCTGAATGCGACCATTCAATAATTCCATAAGATGTTCATTATCACGAGCATAAAGTTTACACAACATTGTATATGGACCGGTTGTAAAATGGCATTCCACAACTTCGGGAATTTTCTCCAATTCAGGAACTACATCCTTATACATAGAACCTTTTTCCAATCTTACCCCAATATAAGTGCAGGTACGATATCCAAGTATTTTAGGGTTTACATGATATCCAGAACCGACAATCACATTCATATCGATCATTCTCTGGATACGTTGATGAATCGCAGCTCGCGAAACTCCGCATTCCGCGGCCACATCCTTAGACGGAATACGCGCATTGCGCATAATAATTTCTAATATCTGCCTGTCAAGGTTATCTATCTTTTCCATATTCAAAAGCTATAATAAATCATTTTGACAGCAAAAGTAAGGTTTATTATTGAATAAACCTCGAAATACTATAAGAAATCAGCAAAAAGAAAGTTACATTTTTTCATTGTGCTACATTTATCCCTTTTAACGAATTATCTCAAGCAATTCGACTTCAAAGATCAATGCCGAATTTGCTGGAATATCTTTTCCTGCTCCACGTTCTCCATATCCCAACTCAGACGGAATATAAAAAATATATTTAGATCCTACCGGCATCAACTGCAAACCTTCTTGCCAACCAGCAATAACTCCTCCGACAGACAATTCGAGCGGCTGTTGACGGTCATAAGAACTATCAAATTTTTTCCCGTTTATCAATTTTCCTGTATAATGAACTTTTACTCTATCATTTAGAGTCGGCTTTTCTCCTGTTCCCTGCCTTTCTACTACATACAATAATCCGCTCTCGGTTTTCTGCACACCGACCTCAGACGCCTTGGCAGCCAAAAAGGCTTTTCCCTCCGCAAGGTTCTTTTCTGCTGCAATCTTCTGTTTTTCTCGGGCAATACGCTGCATCTCCGCCCCGAATTTATTCAAAATATCGGCTGCTTCCTCTTTTGTAAATACTGCAGAATCATTCAATAAAACATTATTGAACGCCTGTACGAAAATTTCCGGCTTCAACTCAAGGTCACTTCGTTCTTTAATATCTTTAAATGCAGCCTTAATTCCGTTCCCGGCATCTATACCAAAAGCATAACTGATACTATCTACCTTTGCCGGTAACTGTACCTGCTCCTTTTGCTGTTTTTTAGAAGCCTTTCGCCTTGCTTGTACAGGTACTGCTGAAATTATCAACAATGTAACCAACAGAAATTTTAATGTTCTCATAATATTACATTACTATCTAATTTATTTTTGAAAAGAAAAAGAGAACCGAACATTTCGTTCAGTCCTCTTTTTTACCCTATATTATCGAAGTTTATTTATCAACACTCAATAATTCGATTTCGAAAATCAATGTAGAATTAACCGGAATACGAGGATTAGGATTTGTTCCATAAGCCAATTCTGCAGGAATATACACTTCATATTTCGAACCCGGAGTCATCAACATCAATGCTTCGTTAAATCCCGGAACCAATTGTCCTACAGACATCGGAACTTTCTCACTGGCATCAAATTGAGTACCGTCGATCAAAGTACCTTTATAGCTTACGGTTACTTTATCATTTTCAACAGGTTTTTCACCCTTACCTTCTTTAATTACTTTATACAATAGACCTGAAGCTGTTTTTTGCACACCTGCTTCTTTTGCTTTTTTTGCCAAGAAAGCTTCCCCATCGGCTTTATTCTTTTTTGCTTCAGGAGTATTCGCTAACTTTTCAGCTTCTTCTTTTTGTTTTTTTAGTTGTATAGCTTGCATTCCGTTACGGAAAACTTCTTCAGCTTGAGCTCTTGAAATTAAAGTAGAATCTTCTTTTAATGTAGCAAATAATGCTGACAAGATTTCTTCTTTATTCATCTCGATGCCTTGTTTTCCCATCTGTTCGATCTGTTGTTTCATATTCGAACCGATAGCTGCTCCAAATTCATAAGAAAATTTCGCACTGTCCGAATTTACGGTAGACTGCATACCTCTGATGAACTGATCTATATCCACTTTTTTAGGATATTGCTTCAATCCCATAGCCAAATCTGTACCATTCAGTACACCAAAAGCATAACTGAGACTGTCCACACCGTCTGCTAAAGCAGCACCACTTTTTTTATTACAAGAAGTAAGTCCCATAGCTACTAAACCTGCAGCCAAGACTGAACATAAGACTGTTTTTTTCATTGTGTTTGTGATATTATTTATAATACTTTTAATAGTTCAACATCAAATATTAAAGTAGAATTAGGGGCAATCTTGCCTCCCGCACCATTCTCTCCATAGGCCAGATCAGAAGGTATAAATAGCCTCCATTTAGAGCCTTCCGGCATCAACTGCAAAGCCTCTACCCAACCCGGTATTACCTGACTTACACCAAAAACCGCAGGTTCTCCTCGTTCAATAGAACTATCAAACACTTCTCCATTTATCAATGTCCCATGATAATGGCATTGTACCCGATCTGTTGCAGCAGGTTTCTTTCCTTTACCTTCGGTCAACACTTCATACTGTAATCCGCTCGGTAAAACCACCACTCCGGATTTCTTTTTATTTTCAGCCAAAAATGCCTCTCCTTCTGCTCGGTTACGATCATTAACTTCTCGCTGCATCTGCGTAAAGAAATCATTAATCACCTGTTTTGCTTCGTCATAAGTCATTTCGGGTTTCTCACCTTCATATACAGCTTTTACTCCATTAGCAAAATCCGTAACCGAAAGAGTCTGGATACCTGAGCTTTTAAAATTGTTACCCATACTCAGCCCCAGTGCATAGCTTAATTTATCCATATATAATTGTTGTTTTTAACGGAAGTTTTCTTAACCTCCCGTATCTCCATCCGGTTTTTAATTACCGGGCGAAGATAGAGTTTTTATTGTATAGTTCTTTTATTTTCTATTAAAAAAAAACATAAATTTGCAACTAATAAACAGCATAATCGTTTAAAAGTAAAATGTATAACACTCAGGTGACATATTTTGTTGAACAAATATTTTAAGAAAATAAACGTTATCATGCTAAAAAGAGAGATCTAAAATGAAAAAGCTGATCGTATTAACCGGTGCCGGCATGAGTGCCGAAAGCGGATTATCAACATTTCGGAGTAGTAATGGACTTTGGGAAAACCACCGCGTCGAGGATGTCGCGACACCTGAAGGTTGGTATCGTAATCCAGAACTAGTTCTTGATTTTTATAACGGACTACGAAAAACCCTCATTAAATCCGAGCCCAATGCAGGTCATAAAAAATTAGCAGAACTGGAATCGGATTATGAAGTACATATTATCACTCAAAATGTTGATAATTTACACGAACGTGCAGGCAGTTCTCACGTAATACATTTACACGGAGAACTCATGAAAGTCCGTTCGGTACGAAATGAAAAACTAATTTACACACTCACTCCTGAACATTGTGAAATTCACCTTGGAGACAAGGCGGAGGACGGAGGACAACTACGTCCGCACATCGTATGGTTCGGAGAAGCTGTCCCCATGATAGAACCGGCAATAGAGTTAGTGTCAGAAGCCGACATTTTTGTTATCATCGGAACTTCTTTAAACGTATATCCGGCTGCAGGACTGTTGAATTATGTCCGAGCAAACGTTCCCATATACCTGATTGATCCAAATGATGTTCACGATCCTTCGGGACGAGTAAGCCACTTTATTCGAAAAGGAGCTTCCGAAGGAATGAGAGAATTGATCGAGATACTAAAAAAATAATAAAAAGTAAAAAAGACCGAAATGTAAAATATTTCGGTCTTTTTTTATATACAAGTCAAGTTATGATTAGTTCATTCTTCTTTTTTCTTTCACGGCTTCGACTACATTAACCACATAATCCCCTAATTTCTCACATTCCGAGATAATGTCCATAAAATAAATGCCAGACTGATATTCATATTTTTTAGAATTAATATTTTCAATATTCTCCATTCTGAGCTGATTCCGGAAATTATTAATTTCCATCTCCTTATTATAGGATTTATTCAAATCAGATTCTGCCATGTCATTCTTATCAAGAATAATATTCATATTATCGAGTGCTTCGCTTACCAATTTGAACATCAAATCTATATCTTTCTCTATACCTTCATTAAATTCGACTTTTGCTTCCTGCTTTCGAATCACAGTTCTGGCTAAATGGAAACAACTATCTCCGATACTTTCTATTTCGGTAGTCATCGTCAACATCGCGCTTACCTGTAATTTTCCATCGTAACTCAAACGTCCGTCTGCTACCTGATTCAGATATGCAGCAATCTCCAACTCCATCCTGTCGCTGATCTTCTCATATTTTTCGATCCGACTATATATTTTAGAAAAAGTCTCGCTGCCCTCCTTCTCGTGAAGCAAATCTTTTACCATTCCAAACATCCGTTGTGTTCTCTGCCCATATAAAGCAATCTCCTTTTTCGCCTGTAAAAGAGATAGTTCCGAAGTAGAAAGCATTCCGCTGGAGATGAACTTAAGTTGGAACTCTTCATCATCACTATGTTTCAGTTTAATAACCCGCGTAACGATTTTTACATACAAGTTTACAAACCAGATCATTACCAAAACATTGAAAATATTGAATACTGTATGAAAAAGAGACAGAGCATAAGATACCGTAACCTGCATTCCCTGATATTGTGCCCGCAATGCCAACTCATCAGTAGATAAACCGGCTGCGCTCTCAGCCGAAATACGATTTACGACTGCAGGACTATGGTGCTGAATAAAAGTCATCAGATCTGTCGGAGAGCCTCCCGTAAGTTCTTTTACCAAAAAACCGATAAAATGAGTAAACGGGAAAAAGAGAATAAGCATCCAACATACTCCGAAAATATTAAACATAAAGTGCGCAAAAGCTGCACGCTTTGCCGAAACATTAGCCGACAAAGCCGCAAGATTAGCCGTAATAGTCGTTCCGATATTTTCTCCCAAAACCATTGCAGCCGCTATATCGAACGAAATCCAACCCTTACTGCACATGATCAAAGTAATTGCCATTGTCGCACTGGAAGACTGAACGACAATAGTAACAATCGTCCCGATCAAAAGAAAAAGCAATACCGACAAATAACCCATATTGGTGTATTCGGTAAGAAACGAAAGTATTTCCGGATTATTCTGAATGTCAGGAACCGAATTTTTAAGGAACTCAAGTCCCATAAACAAAAAAGCGAAACCGATAATAAACTCGCCCCAAGATCTCCTCCGGCTATTTCCGGAAAAAATAAAAGGAATCGCTAAACCGATCAATGGAATAGCGAATAAACTGATGTTTACCTTAAAGCCAAAAATAGAAATTATCCACGCCGTTACGGTAGTACCCACATTGGCACCCATAATAACCGACACCGACTGTGTCAAAGAAAGTAAGCCTGCATTTACAAAACTGACAACCATCACCGTCGTTGCGGAAGAAGATTGTATAAGAGCGGTAATTAACACTCCGGTAAGCACACCGGTCACCCGATTGGTCGTCATCGCAGTAAGAATTCCTCTCAACCGGTCTCCTGCCACTTTTTGAAGCCCTTCACTCATAACTTTCATCCCGTACAAGAATAAACCCAATGAGCCAATAAGCGTCAAAAAGTCAAAAAATGTGTACTCCATTTCGATTTACTTTATTTGATATTTTGTTTAATCCGCAAGAATATAATATATTTAGCGTGCATAATAGCTAAATGCAAATTTGAGGCAAAAATAAAAAAAATAAGAGAATTTACGACAGAGTAGATCATTGAATTTTCTTGAGAATGTAATATTTATTCAATCTCTGTTGCAAATCAAACATACTATAACAAATAAACTATGAGTAATAAAGTGCTGGTCCACTGTAAAAACACTGACCAAATTCTTGAAATAAACGAAGGTGATTCTCTGCTTCAAATATACGGTCAATCAGGAGTAGAATTACCATATCAAGTGCTCTGTGCACGAGTCAATAATAAAACCGAGGATCTTGATTATCGAGTATTTCGTCCTAAAGATATAGAATTTATCGATGCTTCTCATCCATCCGGTATGCGAACGTATGTACGTTCTCTCTGTTTTGTCTTTTATAAAGCATTGGAAGACGTAATGCCCGGAGCTCGGTTACGGATCGAGCACTCTATATCGAAAGGTTATTTCTGTGGAATCAACAACCGGCAAGAAATTTCTCAAGAGACCACCAATCGCATAAAAGCCCGAATGCGAAAAATCATAGCAGATAATCTGCCTTTCCAGCGAATCGAATGTAAAACATCCGATGCCATAAAACTTTTCCAAGAACAAAATCTGTTGGATAAGGTCGACTTGTTGGAAACTTCAAAATCTTTATATACGACCTTTTACAGACTCGACAATCTCATTGACTATTATTACAGTTGTCTGGTTCCTTCCACCGGATACTTGAATTTATTTGATCTGATCAAATATGACGGTGGATTATTGTTAGTTCCCCCTTCAACCGAAAATCCTTCGGTTTTAGGCACTGTAGTAAAGCAAGATAAAATGCTGGCAGCATTCAAAGAATATATACATTTCAATTCCATTATCGGATTGAATAACGTCGGTGATTTAAATCTCGCCATAGAGAACCGTCAGGCAACAGATTTGATCAAAGTTTCGGAAGCTTTACATGAAAAGAAAATCAGCAATATCGCCGATGAAATAACCAGACGTAACCGAGACGGAGAGGGTGCACGAATTATCTTAATATCAGGACCGTCATCTTCAGGTAAAACAACTTTTTCAAAACGGCTGGCAATACAATTAATGACAAACTTGATACGTCCGGTAACCATTTCTTTGGACAACTATTTCGTAGAACGGGAAGAAACCCCTCTCGATGAAAATGGAGAATACGATTACGAATCTTTATATGCCCTCGATCTGGAATTATTCAATAATGACATCAACAGACTTTTAAAGGGTGAAGAAATAGACCTACCTACTTATAATTTTGAGACAGGAAAAAAAATATATCGAGGAAACAAACTAAGATTAAAAGAATCGGAAGTTCTTATATTAGAAGGTATTCATGCTTTAAATCCGGATTTAACCCCTCAAATCGAAGATAAATTAAAATTCAAGATATACGTATCGGCACTGACGTCTATATCCATAGATGACCATAACTGGGTTCCGACAACAGACAATCGGCTATTGCGTCGCATCATCAGAGATGCAAAATATCGAGGAAGCACGGCACAAAGTACAATAGCCCGCTGGCCGAGCGTGCGCAGAGGTGAAGAAAAATGGATTTTTCCTTACCAGGAAAATGCCGATGCCATGTTCAATTCATCGCTATTATTCGAACTCGCTGTTTTAAAACGGAGAGCAATGCCTATTCTGAACGCCGTCCCCAGAGATTGTACAGAATATGGAGAAGCAAACCGCTTACTCAAGTTTCTGGATTTCTTTTTACCTCTTAACGAACATGAAATTCCTCCGACATCTTTATTACGAGAATTTTTAGGAGGTAGCAGTTTCAAATATTAATTCCATTATGATACCGGTAAAACAATTTTTTTTCGATTTCGGAGGAGTCTTAGTCGATTTAGACTTTAACGGAACAATCGAAGCATTCTGTAAATTCGGTGCGACTATTCCCGAGGCCTTTAATTCTGAGAATTTCCATAAAATTCTCAGAGATTTTGAAAACGGGCAAACAGAAGAAAAAGATTTCTTCGACCAATTAAGAATCTTTTTGAGCATAGAGATATCAGATGAAGAGATACGACAAGCATGGAACAAGATCATACAAACGATCCCGGCTTATAAACTAAAAATTCTTCGCACTTTAAAAGAGGATTTCCCTATTTATATGGTTAGCAACACGAATATAACCCACATCGAATACACAAGAAAATATCTGTTCCGGGAAAACGGGCTCACCATAGACGATTATTTCGATAAGCTATATTTCTCTTACGAAATAGGAGCGTCAAAACCCGATGCGGAATTTTATAAGAGAGTAATCGACGACACAAAAGTAAATCCTGCCGAATCATTATTTTTAGACGACAAAACAGAAAACATTGACGGTGCACGACAAGCAGGTTTTCAAGTATGTCAAGTATGTCCAGAAGACAATCTACGGGAAAAACTATTTCCTTTTTTAAACGGAATTTCTATATAAAAGCAAAGATTTTGTTCCTATCTTTGCAAACTCTTGCCTAAAAGCAGAAAGATGATGAATTGGTTATATAGTCTATTTTCCGAACATTCGGCAATGCAAGCCGTTATTGTCGTATCTTTAATATCCGCCATAGGATTGGCATTAGGGAAAATCCGTATAGCCGGCATTTCCTTAGGTGTGACATTCGTCTTTTTCATCGGAATTATGGCAGGACATATCGGAATAACCGTTGATCCGCAAATGCTCAACTATGCAGAAAGTTTCGGACTCATCGTCTTTGTATATGCCTTAGGCCTGCAAGTCGGTCCGGGTTTTTTCGGATTATTCCGAAAAGGAGGAATTACTCTCAATGCTCTCGCTCTGGGTGTCGTGTTCATTGGTACTATCATGACGGTAATTTTCCATCTCACTTGTGGTATTTCTCTACCCGACATGGTAGGTATCCTATGCGGTGCAACAACCAATACTCCGGCTTTAGGAGCAGCGCAACAAACTTTGAAGCAAATGGGGTTGCCTTCTAATTCTCCGGCACTAAGTTGTGCGGTCACCTATCCTTTAGGTGTCTTAGGCGTAATTCTCGCAATATTCGCCACACGAAAAATATTTACACGGGCTTCGGATATTCCCGAACAAGAGAAAGATAAGAAAAAACCGGTATATATTGCAGAGTTCCAAGTCAACAACCCCGGCATTATAGGAAAAAGCATACGAGAAGCAGCATCTCTCAGTCAAAAAAAATTCGTTATTTCCCGACTTTGGAGAGATGGCAAAGTGAGCATTCCCACATCTGAAAAGAAACTGGAAGCAAAAGACCGTTTACTCGTTATCACTTCCGAAAAAGATGTCGATGCACTCACGGTTCTTTTCGGAGAGCACGAAAATAAAGACTGGAATAAAGAAGATATAGACTGGAATGCCATCGACAGTCAGCTCATTTCTCAAAGAATCGTCGTAACCCGTCCTGAAATTAACGGAAAACGACTTAGCTCTTTACGATTACGAAATCATTACGGTATAAATATCAGTAGGGTATATCGTTCGGGAGTACAATTGTTAGCCACTCCGGATCTTATATTGCAAATGGGAGACCGACTGACGGTCATAGGCGAAGCAGCCGCCATACAAAATGTAGAAAAAGTTCTGGGGAATGCTGTCAAAAGTTTAAACGAACCTAATCTGATCTCTGTATTTATCGGAATCGTATTGGGCTTAGCTCTCGGGGCTATACCATTCTCGATTCCGGGTATAAGTACACCCGTAAAACTGGGGATAGCCGGAGGCCCTATCGTTATAGGAATCCTTATCGGAAGTTTCGGACCACGTTTACACATGATCACTTATACCACCCGCAGCGCTAACTTGATGTTACGAGCATTAGGATTATCTATGTATCTGGCATGTCTGGGACTGGATGCCGGACAACATTTTTTCGAAACGGTAATCCGTCCGGAAGGATTAATATGGATACTTCTCGGATTCGCTATTACGTTTATCCCGGTAATCATCGTTGCATTAATTGCTTTGCGCATTACCAAGCTCGATTTCGGATCGGTAGCCGGAATGATGTGCGGCAGCATGGCGAATCCAATGGCTCTGAATTATGCAAATGATACTATCCCGGGAGATAATCCCGCTGTTTCATACGCCACGGTATATCCGTTATGTATGTTTTTACGGGTAATTATCGCACAAGTAATTCTCATGTTCTTTATCTAAAATAGCTGTCTAACTATAAACAGTCTTTAAATTGTCACCCTTTCGTTAAACGATCGTAACATTTCATTGTTTATTTAGCATAGACTAATGAATTGATATGGATAAACGATTGATCGGACTTTTTAATGATGGATTCCCGCCAATTATGGACGGAGTATCTCTTACCGTCAAAAATTATGCTTACTGGCTGAATCAAAAAAATGAAAATGTATGTGTCGTAACACCTAAAATACCGGGAACTCAATACACAGAAAAATACCCGATATATAGTTATACTTCTATCCCGATACCTATGAGAAAGCCTTATAGATTAGGATTTCCCCGTATCGACCTGCCTTTTTATGAGCATATTTGCCAAAAGCCTTTCTCCTTAGTACACGCTCACTGTCCTTTTTCTTCGGGAGAACTGGCCATGCGCATAGCCCATAGCCAGCATATACCTATAATTGCAACTTTTCATTCAAAATACCGGGATGATTTCAAAAGAATTATCCCTAATAAAACTCTTTTGGCCCTACTCATCCGTAAGATAATCCGTTTTTACGAAGCAGCAGACGAAGTATGGATACCCCAAGCTGCCGTAGAAGACACAATACGGGAGTACGGATATAAAGGGAAAGTAGAAATAGTGGACAACGGAACCGAATTTTCAGGATCGGCAAACATTTTGACTCTAAAATCCGATATGCGAAAAGAATTAAACATTACCGATCAAGAACTAATGTTTCTTTTCGTCGGGCAGCATATCAAAGAAAAAAATCCCGAATTGATCATTGATGCACTATCACTTATAAGAGAAAAGCCTTTTAAAATGTTTTTCATCGGATCAGGATATGCCGAAAAAGAATTACATGAACAAGTTAAAAGCCTTAAACTAACCAATAAAATCAAGTTTGTAGGGAATCTCACCGACAGAGAACAATTAAAGCGATACTATGCCGCCGCCGATCTCTTCTTATTCCCCTCATTGTATGACAATGCACCTTTGGTCGTCAGAGAAGCTGCTTCAATGCAAACTCCGTCGTTATTACTATCGGGAGCAACCTCTGCCGAAATCGTCAAAGACATGCAAAACGGATTTTTATCGGGGCAATCTGTTTCAGAATTTGCACAAAAATTAACCTACCTCATACAATCCCCGGAAAAGGTGCGTCAGACAGGAATAGCAGCATCCAATACGATAGCCCGATCATGGGAAAATGTAGCAGAAGAAGTACAAGACCGATATAAATCTTTACTAAAACGCTATGCCTGAAATAACTGATATACGAACAAAACCGCTACAAACCGTTGCTTATATCCTATTACCGGTACTTATCGGACTGACAGTGATATGTTATTTATTTTGGAAGGAGTTTGATCCACACATTTTTACCCATGTATCTTTTTCCCTCAAAACAACAACATTTGTCGCTATTGCTGTTATATTTATGCTGGGAAGAGATGCCGGATTGATTTGGCGTTATCGTAAAATATCGGGAAATACGTTGAGTTGGTGGCAGGCAATACGAGTCAATATCCTTTGCGAATTCACATCGGCAGTCACACCTTCTGCAGTAGGAGGCAGCAGCCTCATCGTCGTATTTCTCAACAAAGAAGGGATCAACGCCGGACGCAGTACGGCAATGATGTTCGCCAGCCTGTTTTTAGACGAGTTGTTTTTCGTAATTGCCATCCCGATAATTTTAATCAGCATCTCTATACCCGAACTTTTCGGTACAACGACAATCCTGTCTAAAAGTATTATGAATCTGTTTTTTCTCGTCTATATGCTAATAGTGAGCTGGACACTGATATTATACACAGGGCTTTTCAAAAAACCCGAATGGATACGAGACTCATTAAACAAAATATTCAAGATTAGGATGCTCAAACGATGGGGAAAGCAAGTCTCCGAACTGGGAGACAATCTGGTCGTTAGTTCCCATGCGATAGGGAAAAAGCCCTTTTCTTTTTGGATTTCGGCATTCGGAGCTACGGTTTTTTCTTGGACATCTCGTTTCCTCGTTGTGAATGCATTGCTTCTTGCATTTTCTCCTGTTACCGGAAAACAACTATTGGCATTCGGCAGACAATTTATCTTGTGGATCGTCATGACCGTAAGTCCGACTCCTGGAGGAAGCGGGTTCAGCGAATACATGTTCAGCCAATACTACGCAGACTTCTTTCCTATTGCAGGAACGGCATTGGTTATCGCGTTTATATGGCGAATCATCACCTATTACCTCTATTTAGCCATAGGTGTATGTGTCATTCCCGGATGGCTGAAAAAAAGATAATTCGGCTCAATCACATTATTGGAATATTTAAACTGACTCTAAACTTTGGACAAAGATTTAAGGTAAGGATAATTTTTCTTTGTCACGATTTTTAACGGCTAAAAATTAAGTAAAAATTCCCTCTTTCCAATAAAATAGAGTATCTTCGTTCGAAAATTTCAAGAGAAAACCGATGCTGAAACAACAACTACAACAAAAGCTGCAACAGAAGCTGTCACCCCAACAAATACAGGTAATACGACTGCTTGAGCTGACGGCTATTGAGCTGGAGGAACGCATCAAACAAGAACTGATCGATAATCCGGCACTTGACGAGGGGGCAGAAGAGCATGAAAACCCCGATACCGACGAATTCGGAAACGAAGATACCGATGCATCTGCCGAAAGTGCTGAAGACATTTCCATGGGAGATTACTTGACGGAAGACGATATCCCCGACTACAAACTCGAGGCAGACAATTTCTCAAAAGACCAAAAGCATGAAGATATTCCTTTTTCCGGCGGATCGACTTTTCATGATTTTCTCTTGAAACAATTAGGAGAACGAAACCTGTCGGAACAAGATGCCAAAATAGCAGAATACATTATCGGTAATATCGATGACAACGGTTATTTGCAACGTCCGTTGTCTGCAATATCTGACGATCTCATTTTCCAGGTAGGAATAGACATTTCCACCGAACGACTCGAAGATCTGCTGCAAATGATCCAGGATTTCGAACCCGCAGGAGTCGGAGCGTCCAATCTGCGCGAATGTTTGTTATTGCAGTTAGAACGCCATGAAGGTACTCCGGCAGCACTATTAGCCTATAAAATCATAGACAAATCTTTCGATGAATTCACAAAAAAACATTATGACAAAATACAAAAACAATATAATGTTTCTGAAGAAGAACTGAAAAAGGCAATTCACGAAATCACAATGCTCAATCCGAAACCGGGAAGTTCATGGAGCGATTCGTTTTCTGACGGGATGAGCCATATTATCCCCGATTTCATAGTCGATTCTCATGACGGAGAACTGACATTGAGCCTTAATAACAGCAATATACCGGAATTAAGGGTCAACCGCTCTTATACTCACATGTTAGAGGATTACATGGGAAATAAACAAAACCAAACCCGGGATAAAAAAGATGCGTTATTATTCGTAAAACAAAAATTAGATTCGGCTCAATGGTTTATCGACGCTATCAAACAACGTCAACAGACAATGTTGAATACGATGCAAGTAATTATCGATCTACAAAGAGATTTTTTCCTGACAGGAGACGAAAGCAATCTGAAACCGATGATACTCAAAGATGTTGCCGAACGTACAGGATATGATATATCTACCATCTCCCGAGTAAGTAACAGCAAATATGTGCAAACTAATTTCGGGATTTTTCCCTTGAAATATTTTTTCTCCGAATCGATGCAAAACGAATCGGGTGAAGAAATTTCATCTCGGGAAATAAAGAAAATTTTACAACAATGCATCGAGAACGAGGATAAACGGAAACCTCTGGCAGACGATAAACTCTGCGACCTGCTAAAAGAAAAGGGCTATGTTATCGCTCGCCGTACAGTCGCAAAATATCGGGAACAGTTAGGCATTCCGGTTGCCCGCTTAAGAAAAGAAATATAAATCTATAAAACTCGACATACAGAATGAAAACGCTGGCCCATTTTTTTTCAGCCGTCTTAACCCCGTTATTGATGCCGTTTTACGGCATCTGCATCATTTTTTTCTTTTCTTATCTCTATATTCTGCCTATCTCTTTCAAATTATTCATCGCATCCGGCGTTCTGTTCTTTACGGCAATTATTCCTGCAATGACTATTTTATGGATGTATAAAACAAAAAAAGTAAAAAGCATCGGACTGAATGACCGGCACGATCGTGAAATTCCGTATGTGATAAATCTGTTCGGATACGGATTTTGTCTCTATTTTTTATATAAAACCCGACTTCCGATATGGGTTCTTGCATTTTTTATCGGTTGCATCGGTTCGATAATTACTGCTCTACTAATAAATATACGCTGGAAAATCAGCGCACACCTGACCGGAATAAGCGGATTGACAGGATTAGCGTTCGGGTTGGCAAGCATACAAATGACATTCCCGATCGTATTGTTTTGTACCCTCATCATGCTGACCGGAATATTAGGGAGCGCCCGCATCGGTTTGGGGCGTCACACATTAATGCAGGTCGCAGCAGGCGTTATAAACGGATTCATTTGGGTGTTCGGATCGATACTCCTGATTTCGTTCTATTTCAATATTACTTGAAATAAGAATTTATTAAACAACAAATAATACCACAAAAAGATGAAACCTATTGTCAGCATCATCATGGGCAGCACTTCAGACCTGCCTATCATGGAAAAAGCAGCACAACTGCTCAACGACTTTGAGATTCCGTTTGAGATGAATGCATTATCTGCGCATCGTACTCCTGTAGAAGTGGAACAATTTGCCAAAAATGCAGAATCGAGAGGAATCAAAGTAATCATTGCAGCAGCAGGAATGGCAGCTCATTTGCCCGGAGTCATAGCCTCCATGACTACTCTTCCGGTTATCGGAGTCCCTATCAAATCAAGCCTGGAGGGAATAGATGCCCTTTATGCTATCGTACAAATGCCCCCGGGTATTCCTGTCGCAACAGTCGGAATCAACGCATCTTTGAATGCAGCCATTCTCGCGACTCAAATGCTCGCTCTCGGAGATGAAAAAATCAATGCTCGCTTAAAAGCATACAAGCAAGGTTTGGCCCAAAAGATCGTAGACGCCAACCAGCAATTGTCCAAAATAGAATACAAATTCAAAACAAATTAAAAATAACGATTTTCAGAGCGGTAAAAAGTCCTGTCCGGATTTTTTCCGCTCTTTATAATCTCTTACCCGTATGGACTACTTCAATTATCATCGTCGGAAAAGCTCTGTTACCCGAATAGGCAATACACCGTTAGGCGGGGAGAATCCAGTTCGCATACAATCCATGACCAATACTCGCACACAAGAAACTTTACCTTGTGTAGAGCAAAGTATTCGCATCATCGATGCAGGAGCAGATTATGTCAGACTGACAGCTCAAGGGACAAAAGAAGCAGAAAATCTTGCAAACATAGAGAAAGAGCTGCACAAACGAGGATACCATACTCCGCTGATTGCCGACATACACTTCAATCCGAACGTTGCAGACACTGCCGCACGAATCGTTGAGAAAGTCCGTATCAACCCGGGAAACTTCGTTGACAGTGCCAGGACATTCGTTCACCTCGAATATACCGATGAAGAATATGCAGAAGAAATAAAAAAATTACGTGCCCGTTTTATTCAATTCCTCGATATATGCAAAGAACACCATACGGCCGTGCGTATAGGTGTAAACCACGGATCGTTATCTGATCGCATCATGAGTCGATATGGAGACACCCCGGCCGGCATCGTAGAATCATGTATGGAATTTTTACGAGTATGCAAAGAAGAAAATTTCAATGACGTCGTGCTATCGATCAAAGCATCGAATACCGGAATTATGATAAAATCCGTACGATTGTTGATTGCAAAAATGGAACAGGAAGGCATGAACTACCCTTTACATCTCGGAGTAACGGAAGCCGGTGACGGAGAAGACGGACGAATAAAATCTGCCGTAGGTATAGGGACACTTCTCGCCGACGGAATCGGAGACACGATACGGGTTTCTCTTAGCGAAGCTCCCGAAGCGGAAATTCCGGTAGCTCGCAAACTCGTCGATTATATTACCAACAGAGAAGGTCATACCCCGATTAAAGGGAAAACATACCCACACTTCGACTTTCTCCGCATGGAAAGAAGAAAAAGTAAAATCATCGGAAATATCGGAGGCAACAATGTTCCCGTTACCATAGCCAATGCACTTGAAAAAAATGTCGACATAATAGGCATAATCGGAGAACAATATCCCGACTATTGGTATATAGGCAATAATGACCCGAACAAATACCCGAACACTGCCGCACGGATCGTCGATGCAGATGTTTATGTCCCTCAGCCGAACGTATATCCGCTATTTACAACAAAATCCGCCGGGCTTATCCCTTCAATAAAAGCGAAAACAAAATTCTTACTATTTTCCTATCCCCAACTCAACGAAACGCTATGGAAAACTTTAAAAGAAAATGACGACATCGTGGTGATTCTAACCTCCGGCCACAAAAACCCGGTCGGGGAGCAAAGAGCCTTTTTCCATGAATTATTATGTCGAGGTTTAGATACTCCGGTAATTCTTCAACACAACTATACAGAAAACGATAATGAAGATCTGCAGATCAAAGCAGGAGCCGATTTCGGGGCTTTATTATCCGATGGATTCGGAGACGGGGTCTGGCTGCAAAATCAGGGAAATATCTCGACAGAGGCCGAGATATGCTGCATGTACGGAATCCTTCAGGCAGTAAGACAACGTATCAGCAAAACCGAATACATCTCCTGTCCCGGATGCGGACGGACGTTGTTCGACCTGCAAAAAACAATCGCCAAAGTAAAAGCTGCCACTTCTCACTTAAAAGGCCTGAAAATAGGAATTATGGGATGTATCGTAAACGGTCCGGGAGAAATGGCGGATGCTGACTACGGATATGTAGGAGCAGGCCGTGACCGAATCAGCCTGTACAAAAATAAAGTATGCATTGAAAAAAATATCCCTGAAGAACAAGCCGTAGAAAAATTGATAGAATTAATAAAAATAAACGGAGATTGGAAAGACAAATAGAATCAAGAGCCTGTTTAAATTTTACTCGGGTCAGTTTTGAGAATTTCTTCCGAGTATGTTTTTCTGTTTTTACGAGGAGGATAGCGGGCTATCTGACGAGGGAAAACAGGAAAAAAGACCGGAAGAGAACGCAAAAATGACCTGATAGTATTTTTTTTGGAAAATTTAAACAGGCTCTAAGTAGCAAGGCAGGAAATATTCGACTCTACATTATATTATGACACAAAGTACTCCGCCCAGCAATAAACTCGAAACCGAACCGGTCGGGAAATTACTATGGCAATATGCTGTCCCGGCTATTGTCGGTACTATGGTTATGTCTCTTTACACCATTATAGACCGTATTTTCATCGGTCAAGGAGTAGGTCCGGACGCTATTTCGGGACTGGCTCTAACATTTCCGATCATGAATCTTACGGCAGCCGTCGGAATGCTGGTCGGAGCAGGAGCATCCGCCCGCATATCGATTGTACTGGGACAAAAAGATCCGGTACGGGCAGAAAAAATATTGGGGAACAGCCTTGTGCTCACACTCGCTTTAGCAGCCTGTTATATTCTGTTTTTCATTTTTTTTATGGACGATATACTGAGGCAATTCGGAGGAAGCGATAAAACAATTCCCTACGCACGGGAATTTTTGTTCTATCTGTTACCCGGCATGGCTCTTACCAATTTATGTTACAGTTTCAACAATATGATGCGAGCATCGGGATATCCCCAAAAAGCAATGATTACGATGTTGATCGGGGCTGTTATGAATGTTATTCTCGATCCGATTTTCATATTTTGGTTCAAAATGGGAATCAAGGGCGCAGCCATCGCCACGGTTATTTCTATGGCCGTATCCACAGCATTCGTCATGTACCACTTTATCGGGAAAGAAAGTTCGATTCGTTTCCACAAACATTCATTCCGGTTACAAGGACAGATCATACGCAATATCGTATCTATCGGTATGTCTCCGTTCCTAATCAATCTCACGGCAAGCGCTGTCGCCATTTTTATGAACACTTCACTACAAAAATACGGAGGAGATACGGCAATCGGGGCATTCGGCATTATCAATAGTTACGGTATGTTGATTGTCATGCTCATCATCGGCCTGTGCCAAGGCATGCAACCCATCGTAGGATTCAATTTCGGAGCAGGGAATCTGCAAAGGATGCAAAAAGCTCTGACCTTAACGGCAACAGTCGCCACAATCATTACCTCTTTAGGATTTATCGGCTCGACCTTTTTCCCGCATTACCTTGCAAGAGCATTCACCACCGACACACACCTTATCGACGTTTCTTCGGTCGGGCTAAGAATTACCATGATGATGTTTCCCATTGTCGGTGCACAAATTGTCATTACAAATTTTTTCCAATCAATAGGGAAAGCGTCCATATCGATATTTTTAAGTCTTTCCCGGCAAGTATTATTCTTGATTCCGGCAATCTTGTTATTACCCAGAATATGGGGTCTCGACGGTGTATGGTCTGCATCTCCCACCGCTGACGGAATAGCTACTTTAATAACCGTATGGGTACTCTTTATGCAACGAAAACTATTTAAACCGAATACAAAAATCGGAAATCAATAAAAATGCAGAAAACTAAGAACCCGTTTAGAACCTGTCTGAATTTTGCTTAGGTAAAGTTCGAGAGAAACACACACGAATAGTCAGTTCCACTCTGGAGAAGGGAAGCGTGCCGATACCACCAATATCATTATAGATTCGGAAGAAAATACAAAGATGAGCTGATAGTATCTTTTAGAGAAAAATCAGGCCGATTCTTAAATAAATTGCATTTTTTAATCAAAAACATTGTTTATAATAAAATTATACATATATTTGCATTAATAGGATTCCATAGCTTAAATTATATAAAAGCGACAGGCTCTGTCCCGGGGGTTGGAAGTTAAAATCTTCCTGGAATCCTTTTTTTAATGAAAGCAACTATTTTAAGTGGTTATTTCAATTTATATTATAACCAAGAGAATCCGATACCATGAAAAAAACAAAAAGAAGAGATTTTCTTAAACAATTCTTCTGGGGTAGCGCACTATTATATGTAAACCCCATAACGTTTTCTACATCAGGAAAAGCTATAACCGACAAGGCGAACAATCTACCGACCGATGAAATTACAAGGAAACAAGCTCTTACATATTTTTATAAAAAAGAATACAAAAACGCAGAAAATCTATTCAATAAATTAATCTCAGTCCATCCCGATAAAATAAGCTATTATGACGGTTTAAGAAAAGTATTGGGAGCTCAAAACAGAATATCGGATATTTGTGTTCTTTATGCTGAGGGTTTAAAAAAGAATCAGGACAATCCTGTATTCTACGATCGTTATGCACGGGCTTTAACCGCACTATCCGGAGGAAATAAAATTCAAAGGTCCAAATATGAACAAGAGACAGGCATCGACCCGGTCGATTACTCTTTAAAACTATATATAGAAGCCATCTCCAAATTCCCTGACAAACAATATTTGAAAACAGGATTATTGGACATTCAAAAGAAAATCGGAATATATACATCTTCCCGCTCTCGAGTTCCCATTCACCAGCCGGATACCGCAATTTTATCGAAAATTCCGGAACTTACATCGGAAATAAAAGAATCATGGGAACATAGCAGAACTTCGATAAAAAAGAATTCTCCTATCAATAAAGCCCGTCATATCGGAAAAACGGCCACTACTCCACCGAAAAAAAGAAGAGCAATGTTTTTCCCTGAAGAAGAACAACTTAGGGCAAAACAAATAACAGCCCATCTACAATGGGTAACAACGATAACATTATCAAACCTCCTCCAAAATCCTGTTTACAAAACTGTATATACCTATATTTCGACCTTATCTCCGAACTTAATAACAGATTCCTTGTTCGGAGAGATAAAAAAATACGCCAAACAATACAAATTACAAAAATTCCTCATCGAACTGACCAAAAACAGATACAACCGATCAAAAACTTTCTGGAGAACCATATCTTATGCAGACTCACTAAAACAAAATAAAGATACGGCATCCCAAGCATTTGTCTTATACCAAGAAGCCGAGAAAAAAAACAAAGCACTCCAACCTAAAAAAATAGGTGCGTTATATGGAGGTAAAGCCACTTGCCTTATACAAGAAAAGAAATACAGCAGTGCACGTGAAATATTGTTGCAAGGGATCGAACTGCTGAACGGGATAGGCGGTATCGCTCGAGGACTCTCCATTCATTATGCCAAGACATATATATCTGAAGAGAACTATGAAGCAGCTGAAAATATTTTGAACTTAATACTGACAAAATGCCTAAAACATCGGCCGGATACCGAAGAATTCCCCGATGACCCGATCATCAAGTACATCTATCCCGATCCTTTTATAAATGAAGAAATATCATTCTACCATCGGTTGGACGATAAACAGCCGGTGCATACACAAGAAATACTTTCCGTTTATTATGCATTGGCCCGTCTTTATATAAAGAAAAATGATTCTGCCGGATACTCGAGAATCAAAAACAAGATAATCGCTCTGTCTCCTCAAGATCGATTTGTCAATAATAACCACATCTGATCGGCCGATATTTCGACAACCTTAATCTTCGATTATCATGAACCTCAACATATCAAAAATATTAGCATGCCTGTTACTGTCAATCTGGACATTTTGTTCGACAGCCCAGAACATAAAAATATCAGAAGTATTCTACGACACTCCTTATGAAGAAGATGATAACGACAGCATCAATGTAAGCCATAACGGAGAATTTATAGAGATCTGTAACCTCGAACCCTATGATGTAGATCTGTCAGGGTGGGGTATTCTCTCTAAATACAGATATGCACGACAATTTTCTTTCCAATTTCCAAAAGGCTCTATTCTCAAATCAGGAGAAACAGCCATTATATGCTACAAAGACTCCACAAAAGACCGAACATTTAAGCTTTCCGATCTATTTCCCAATATAAGTGCAGAGCAAGAATCCCAAATATTCTATCACGACAAATTCATACTCGCCAACAAAAGAGGCAGTGTCTATCTTAAGAATTCTCTTTTTTCTCTGGTTGACGAAGTCCATTATTTAGGAAATGCAAAGAGTTGGGACAAAAAATTCACTCCCTATCGTAATGTATCCCAAGTTCAAGCCAATAACGGGTACAGCAGAGATTATCTGAAATCTATACAACTAAACCATAATTATTACGCCGACTCCCCTACTCCGTTTTATGCCGACCATAAAGCCATTCAAGCCGGAATATGGGGACACGAATTGCCGGAAAGCGGAGAAGATTACTTTACGCCCCTACCTGTCGAAGGAAAAGAGACGACAGGTATTCCACTCAATTATCAAGTATCGCCATCGGGCATAATGGAATATAATATTCCCATATCGACAACTCCCGGGAGAAATGGCTTCCAACCCGACCTATCGTTCAACTACCAAAGCATATACCGTTATAATAATATGGGTACAGGGTGGTCTATCGGAGGCCTGTCCTCTATTGCCAGAACAAACAAATGCATTTATTATGACGGAGAAAACAGAGCTATTTCGAGAGGAAAAGACTGTTCTTTCTCTTTAGACGGAATACGGCTGATAAAAACAGAAGAAAACGAAAACGAAATCTATTTCCGCACCGTCTCCGGTAATATCAGAGTAACCGGATACGTGAGCAACGGAGATATAGAACGTTTCAAGGTCTTCTTTCCGGACGGAATAATCGGAGACTACGAAACGCCCAACGGACCGGAAAGCCGGATAGAATATCCGATCGTTCGAAAAACAAGTATCAGGGGAGACATCATGGATTTCGAATACATCACATTCGGCAACATGTTATTCATTTCAAAAATATCATACGGAAAAAATAAAGATCTCGATCATTTCGCATCCATTCAATTCGACTATATCAACGGAGAATCACGATTCGATTTCAAAATGGGGAGCAAGTTTACGCTCGGAAAAAAACTGACCAAGGTAACTTCCCGTTTCAAAAACCACATCCGTGCCGAATACAAACTGGAATATGGCAATGACCGGAAACTGACATCCATTCATAACACGATCGACGGAAAAGAGCTCATCCCTATCCGTTTCAGATATGAGTACAATAATAATACAAATACACTGGAACAACGAAATATAGGGTCTTCTCATAACGATCCTTCCGCAGAAATCATAAGCGGGCATTTCTTGAAAAATTCCATGACAGAAGGGTTTCTTGTCTATTCCAAACCTCACGGACAAATATTTGTCTTTACCCACGGTGATACTCGGGAAATAAAAAAAATAGAAATACCGGGAAACAGCCACAGTAAAGTAGAACAAATATTGACCGGAGATGTTAATGGCGACGGCACAGACGAAGTCATCCTCATACGCTCCTATAACAAATCAAAAAAAGACATATATGTAATCCATATTTACGACCTGTTCACAATGCAAGGAGACAAAGTGTTAGAAGCTTTCAGTTATAAGAGAGACCCGATACAGAAAAAACCTGTTTTCTTACCAGGAGACTTTAACGGTGACGGAAAAACAGAAATAATCGAACGGGTAATCGACGCTTCTACGGGATATTACAATATGTATGCCCATACCGGATCGGGATATCAAGTCGCTACCGGAAATTATCCGATCAACGAGTCCTTTACCGGACAACGATTTTATACCGCCGACCTCGACGGTGACGGTAAGCACGAGATTATCATATCCGGAGACAATTTCACATCGGTTTGCAATTATATAAAGGGTAATGACGGAAAATTTTATTTCACCGAGCGTACCCGCACCTCAAGGTCATTAGGTGACGGATGTTCTTTTAGCGACTATAACGGTGATGGATGTGCCGACTTGCAACGAGCCGCATACACTCAAAGAAGATATAAGATATTTTGCAAAAAGCATAATACTTTTTTAGGTGAAACATTTACGCCCACCGATACCTCCATCCATGAATCCTGTTCGCAATGCCGATATGAAGGTATATCCGCAGGTACTTATATAACGGAAGACTTCCTCACCCGATTACCGGGAATTGCTTATCTTGCCGGAGATTTGTACACAGACGACAGCGCCGGCTCGCCCGTAATGAGCGTCAGCGGAAAAACATTTAATTCCCCGACCGAAGACATTCACCTTTTCTATTCGGTAGATATCGACTGCGACAATACCGCCGAAGTAATACATTGTTGCTATAAAGGCGGAATATTATATATCGAAGACAATAAACAAATCAACGTCTCCCCGAATTTCAGGATAACGACATTCAGCAACGGGCTGTACATTCTCGACGATTACCGCGTATTCAAATATACTCGCAAAAAAAACTTATCTCGGGAATCTCTTATTACAACAGTAATCGACAGTTACGGAAGAATCCTAAAAACCCGATATAAAAGCCTGTCCGAGATTTCGAGTACTACCGGATACAAAGAATATCCGCACCCCTTCACGGCATACCTTACTCACCAATACCTTCCGGTCGGACATGCAATAATGACATCCGACGAAAAGATTCATTCATCATTTGAGTATCAATACGGACATGGAGTTTTTCATAAAGAAGGATTGGGATTCCTCGGATTCAGTTCATTCCGTGCAATCGATTTGCTAAGGGGCGATGAAGAAATTCAGGACAACGACATATCCGACTATATAAATGCGCTTTCTCAAGGAAGATATCCGGTCGAGACTCAAAATCGATCGTCCTTCATTTCCAATGAGCCCCAACACCAGAATATAGACCAGGCTTCCGTTTTTGTAATCGATGCAGATAAGACAATAAAGCCCGTATCTTCTACAAAAAAAATCTTCGACCGCATTACACGTATAACGGAAACACAGGAATTACTGAATTATAACGAAAACGAAGCTCCGGAGCTGAAACGTGTCACACGACAGACCTCCACAAACGAAAGTATCGTCAGCGAAACGGAAATCGAATACTCGAACCTTACGAAAGACGAATTCACCGCCTATAATCTACCTCGGGAACAAACGACAATACTTACCAGAATCTCAGAAAAAGATATAACAGTTACCGAGTATAAATACAGTCCGGAAGGAAATGTCATCAAAGAATCCGTAACCCGAAACGGAGAACAAGAAAGATTGACCGAAACCGCCTATGATGCCTACTCGAACAAAATCTCCGAAGAGACCCGGCATTTCACCGGATCAGCGAAAAAGACAGTATATTCCTATTCCGATGCCGACCGGCTGTTGGCCGACCGGATAACAAAAACAATCGAAGACGGGACTGTTTACGACTCCGAGTCTTATGAATACGACCGGGAAAAACTTTTTTTGCTGAGCATGACGGATAATCTCGGGAAAAAGACCGTTTACCTGAATCATGACCTTTCCGGAGAACCTACCCTTGTCCTGCGTCCGGACAGTACCCGCACCGAAATATCCCGAATGTGGGTAGAGATAAACGGAGAGAATTTTATCAGGGAAACCGTCAGGGAGACCAACCTCCCCGCACAAACCTCTTACACCGATATTTTCGGAAATACGGTACGCGTCGAAAAAGAGGGAATAGAAAAAAGCGACACGATCATCACGCAATACAGGTATGATGACATCGGACGATTACGGCACGAATCGACACCATACCGCAAGAATGATGAGATAAACTGGACTCAATACATATATGACCGTGCCGACCGGATAACCCGTATCATATATCCCGATCTGACGACAAAAACCATATCTTATCAAGGGAATATCACCCGAAGTACAGGAGGAGGAATAACCACCTCGCACACGACAGACCTGAACGGCGAAACAATGATAAGCGGTTTAAACGGGATCACGGTCCGTCACTTTTACAGGCCCGACGGACAACCCCGCATAAATAGAGCGATTCCCGGAGGAACGGTACAATACGAATATAATGCCTTAGGACGGAGAACAAAACTTACCGATGCTTCGGCCGGTGAAACCCTCTGGGAATATAATCGGGAAGGACAGTTATATAAAAAAACGAGAAACGGGAAATCGATTCTCTACCAATACGATTCGTTCGGACTGCTCTCCGAGATACAGACACCCGAGTTTTCGATCTCCTGTTCATATCACCCGAAATCATTCCAACCGCTTTCGATCATATCCTCTACAGGCGATAAAAAAACATTCGTTTATGATGACCTGCAGAGACCTGTCGAAACCAAATGGGAACAAGACGGTCTGTTTTACCGAGAAAAATTCTCATACGGAAAAGACGGACTGATTCTATCCAAAGAACTTTCCGATAACCGGGGAATTATCGGCACTTTACTATACGAATACAGCGATAACTCTACCTTGACCGATATCCGGTTCTCTCTTCCTAACGGCAAAACCGAAGACCTATGGTCGCTCCATAAATGCAATGCGGCAGAACAAGCCGAACGATACAGTACCGGATACTATATCCACCGGCAGGAATACGACTGCATGGGAAGACCGGTATTGGTAGAAACTACCAATGGAAAAAAAATAGTGAGGAGGGACAGCTACAAATACGATTCCTATACCGGACAGTTGATCGAAAAAAACATCCGAATACCCGAAACTTTCGAATACGATGGCTTTAATCAACTGCAAAGAGCCACACTTTCAGGAAAAACAAAAGAATACCGATATGACAAGTTCGGCAACATAATATTCAAACCGGAAACAGGGAACATGTCTTATAACGGGGCAAATCCCTATGCCATCACCGAAGCAGAAAACCCAGAAGGTTTGATTCCCGAACAGCAACTGTCGGTGTCGTACACCTCCTTCGACCGGCCCGACACACTGTCGATGGGAAATAAGCGACTGATATTCCGGTACGGGCCGGACTGCTTCCGATCCTCGTCAAGACTGTATATAGATGACGTACTGACCGAAGAGAACAAATATCTTGCCGAAGGCATCTATCAAAAACATGTACGCACCGATACCGGAAACGAGAAAATCTATGTATATTTGGACGGAACGCCCTATACCGCAACGAATGTGCTGGAGATCGATCTGGCGAACAGAGGTTCTTACCAGATATTCCGGCTGTTTCGAGACCATCTCGGCAGCATAATACAAGCTCGTGGGAACACAGCAATAGGCACATATTATTATGACCCGTGGGGGAAATTGCGCGATTCAGAGTTCGGAGACATTTCTCCTGCAGGAGGAGAAGCCCCGCTTCTGTTCGGACGGGGATTTTCCGGACATGAGCATATCCGCGAGTTCGGGCTTATCAACATGAACGCTCGGCTCTATGATCCGCTTACCGGACGTTTTTTCTCTCCCGACCCGTATATATCCGATCCGGACAATCCGTTGGCATACAACCGATATGCCTATGCATTGAACAATCCCATACAATTCAACGATCCGTCGGGAGAATTTTTGGGAATAGCCATAGGCCTCAATATCGGTCTAATGATGGGTAAAGCCTATTGTGATGGCGTTAAAGCCAATCACGGCAAGTTGAATCCGTTTAAATGGGATTGGAAAAGAACGAACATTACCGTAAGTGCGGGGTATAATACCTCGGGAAAAATATCCGGCGATATCGGCATGGGATTCAACGGCAACTATATGATAAATGCCGGTTGGGATAACGGTGTTTCTGTGGGATATACATTGAACGGTGAAAGCCGTATGGCTATCATTGCTCCAAAACCGGAACAATCAGAGCGTAATGAAAGATGGCTTCAAGAAATACGCTTCATGAAATCCGACATGGAAACAGCCGCCGTAGCATTGGTGATCCCACAGTCAGGATACGGGGCAATAGCAGGATTAGCGAAAAAACCGATTTTAGGATACGGGCTTGCGAGTATAGGAGTTGCCTATGGTGTTGTATCTGTTGCAGAAGAAATCATAGAACGCCAAACCCGTACCTACGTAACTTATGTTTTAAGTCGACCGGACGGAATGAAATATGTTGGAAGAGCCAGTGGAAACGGAGATCCTTATAAAGTAATGATGAACAGATATTATCATCATCAATATAGACGAAGTTTGGGTTATGGAAATCCCCAATTAGACTGTGCGGCATTTGGAACTGAAGGCAAACATGCTATACGAGGAAGAGAACAATAGTTAATCGATCATTACGGAGGAATAGGCTCTCCTTTTTTAGGAAATTCTATTCGAGCTGTTTCTAAATATAATCCCAATGGAAGATATTTTCATCGTCAATCAAACAAATATTTTGGACAATTAGCGCCTTATTCCGGATATTGAAAACAAAAACAATATACAACTAAAAATACAAAAAAATGAAAGAACTGACTTTATTAGAAAAAAAAGTAATCATTTTGTTGACTTATGAGATAAGCAATATATCTGATACAATTTCAAAAAACATTTTAACAGATATCATAAATAATATCAAACTAAAAAAATATACAAAAAGACAAATCGAGATGGTATGGCATGACTTCTTAGATGGGCACGAACTTGCCGATACAAGAATCGAAGACTCTGAAGACCTTCGAGAAATAGATCGGTTATTAATCGAAAATTTCGGAGAAGGAGAAGGGCTTGCTCCCGAAAAATGGAAAATGAACCGGAAAATACGGACAATCCTGAAACGGGGAATACGGGATGCCGAGGAAGCCCGTATGGTCGATGACTATATCTGCCAAACAACCGATGAAGATGAGATAAAAAGAGCCGAAACCGTACTTCAGGAATTCGAGGAAAAAATCAAGGCTCTGTTACAAAAAGACCATATCTCCTCGAAAAGCGAATATTCTTTTTTATCGAAATACAGAATAGAATTAAACGATGATACTCCGACCGCCCAAAAGATCGACTCCATGATCGAAGATTTCCGGAAGAAAAAGAACTGTTAATTATTTCATTTGCAAAATACCTTAAATGCACTGATATGAGGCACTTTTTCGAAACGGTTTTCTATTACTGTTACTTGAGTTATAAAAAAAATAACCCAAACCCGGAAATAATGGATCTTTCTGCATTATCAGCCGTTACCAGCTTGTTTTTTGTTATAGCAAGAAATTATCAAAAAGAAACCGAAGTTTTGTGACAATCCCGAGATAAATAAACGGATTACTTTGGGATATATTTGGGGAATTCTCATATTGGCCATACTGCTCATAAACACCTGGGGTGCTCTAAAAAACTAAACTAATAAAACATAGAGACTATTTAAATCTAAAAACATCATCCAAAAATGAAAGAACTGACTTTATTAGAAAAAAAATTAATTGTTTTATTAAAATATAAAATCAAATCTGCCTTTTTTTTAGAATCGAAAATAGAATTAGAGGCTATTATAGAAAAAATTAGGACAAGAAATCTCACAAACAGACAAATTGAGATGGCATGGCATGACTTTTTAGATGGATACGAACTTGCCAATACAAAAATCGAAGACTCTGAAGACCTTCGAGAAATAGATCGGTTATTAATCGAAAATTTCGGAGAAGGAGAAGGGCTTGCTCCCGAAAAATGGAAAATGAACCGGAAAATACGGACAATCCTGAAACGGGGAATACGGGATGCCGAGGAAGCCCGTATGGTCGATGACTATATCTGCCAAACAACCGATGAAGATGAGATAAAAAGAGCCGAAACCATACTTCAGGAATTCGAGGAAAAAATCAAGGCTCTGTTACAAAAAGACCATATCTCCTCGAAAAGCGAATATTCTTTTTTGTCGAAATACAGAATAGAATTAAACGATGATACTCCGACCGCCCAAAAGATCGACTCCATGATCGAAGATTTCCGGAAGAAAAAGAACTGTTAATTATTTCATTTGCAAAATACCTTAAATGCACTGATATGAGGCACTTTTTCGAAACGGTTTTCTATTACTGTTACTTGAGTTATAAAAAGCATGACGGATGTCCGGAAATGAGAGTCCTCTCTACATTAACGATTGCCCACGGATGGTTTATTTTTATAATGATACAAACTATATGTATATATTATGACATAAATTTAATAGACAACATTCCTCTTTTTTGTTTATCAGCATTCCCGTTTCCCTTATTATATTTCATATTTTACCGTATGCTATACGCAAAAGGCAAATACAAAGAGATTATCAAAAAGAAACCGAAGTTTTGTGACAATCCCCAAATAAATAAACGGATCACCTGGGGGTATGTCTTGGGAATTTCCATTTTGGCCATACTGCTCATAAACACCTGGGGTACTCTAAAAAAACTAAACTAAAAAACATAGAGACTATTTAAATCTAAAAACAACATTCAAAAATGAAAGAACTGACTTTATTAGAAAAAAAAGTAATCATTTTATTGACTTATGAGATAAGCAATATATCTGATACAATCTCAAAAAACAATTTAACGGATATCATAAATAATATCAAACTAAAAAAATATACAAAAAGACAAATCGAAATGACATGGCGTGAAACATTAGAAGATTACGAACTTGCCGATACAAGAATCGAGGACTCTGAAGACCTTCGAGAAATAGATCGATTATTAATCGAAAATTTCGGAGAAGGAGAAGGGCTTGCTCTCGAAAAATGGAAAATGAACCGGAAAATACGGACAATCCTGAAACGGGGAATACGGGATGCCGAGGAAGCTCGTATGGTCGATGACTATATCTGCCAAACAACCGATGAAGATGAGATAAAAAGGGCAGAAACCGTACTTCAGGAATTCGAGGAAAAAATCAAGGCTCTGTTACAAAAAGACCATATCTCCTCGAAAAGCGAATATTCTTTTTTATCGAAATACAGAATAGAATTAAACGATGATACTCCGGCCGCCCAAAAGATCGACTCCATGATCGAAGATTTCCGGAAAAAAAAGAACTGTTAGTGCCTGTCTAAATTTTACTCGGATCAGGTTTTTATTGGAAAATTCAGACAGGCTCTTAGATGCAACATGATAAAATTATAGAATCTTTTATCATGCAATATTTCTTTTAAAGAAAAACATCGATTCATAAACAGTATGGCTATTATGAAATATCTTATAAAGATGGATAAAGAACTTTTTTTACTAAACAAAACGATTTCAGCACAAAAACATATAATCAAAATGAAAAATAAAATCTTTTCGGTCTTATTTATACTCATTTTATCGGGAAACGGTTATGCCCAAACACCGATAAGATATGAGTACGACCGCATCGGGAATGTAATACTCCGGTATAAAATTTCGGTGCAAAATCTACAAAGGACGATACAAGAGAAAACATCCGGAACAAATCCTGAACCGATAGCCGGAAAAGCCATGAAAGTATATCCTAATCCGACCCGAGGAGTCGTAAAAATCGTATTTTCAGGCATGGGAGATGCAATCGACATACAAACTCGATTATACAACAGTAAAGGTTCTTTGTTAAAATCCGAAATCGGGAACAGCTCCGCACCGATTTCCATCGACATGTCTTCATATCCCCCAAACTGGTATATTCTCAAGGTAATTGCAGGAAAAGAAGCAAAAGAGTTCAAGATTATCAAAGAATAAGAGCCGGCCGTCTAAATTTTACTCGAGTACAGATTTGAAAGTTTCTTTCGGCAATATTTTTCCGTCAGAAAATTCAGACCGGCTTTAAACTCTTCATTTTACATCATAAGCTAAATATAGCAGATAATTACCTTTGCAAAAAATAGAAAAAGCGCTTCCTGAAGTTTCATTGAGTGTTCCTTCCCATAATCGGGAAAAATCCCTGACCGGATACACCAGTCCTTCGGAACGCATGTCACATGCTCCGAAATTGAAAACAGAAACTTGTTGTCCGGGACGAGAATCGAATGTATGGCTGTCGCATACCGGTATAAATACTCCATAATCGGTCACCATAGCCAAGTGTAAAAAACAGGGAAAATGCTCCATGAGTAAGCTGATATTCCCCAACGTATGGTCTTCTCTTTTCCCGGTAGCTCCTAAAATAACGACATTGCGAAAATTCTTTCCGAGCAAGAAACGAATCGCTTTAGTAAGATCGTTCGTCTCCTGATCGGCAACATAGAGTAACCGGTCTTTATAGAGCATCCGATTCTCGACAGACAAAGAATCTCCGTCTCCGATAATCATATTCGGAATATACCCGTGAGAGATAAATGTATTTGCAGCCCCATCACAGCAAACGATATACGGTGTTTCCCGTAATAAACGCAACGGATATTCATGTACCGGATATTCACCGTCAGCCAAAATAACGGCATCCGGTACAAAAGGAAGAAAATCAAGATTATTTTCAATCAGAGGAACATCATTTCTGCTCATTGCATCATCTTTTTCCATTTTAAATACCCAAAGATAGCGACTACGGCATAAAATCCATACAGGAATGCAGTAAAATAGAGGCCTTTATAAACATAAATTCCGCAACATGCTACATCGATAACAATCCAGACCAACCATTGTTCTACATATTTATGTGCAAGCATCCACAATGCAATCACGCTGAGCGCCGTAGTAAAACTATCCCACCAAGGAACATTGCTGTCGGTAAAGAAAAGCAATATATATCCTATTGCAACAAACAAAAAAATAAAGACGAATGTCGAGGGGAGATAATAATGCAAAGGCATACGGGAAACGGGCAATTCTCCGACAGGCTGTTTCCCTGCTCCATTCTCCGTTTTGTTCCCATACTTCCATATATACCACCCATAAAGGGCTGCAAGAAGATAATAGATATTTATGCCGAAATCGGCATACAGGCCGACTCGATAGTAAACAAAAATATAAATTGCCGGCATCACAATACTTGCCAGCCACAAATAAACACTCGCCCGATATTCTAACCACAGATAAAGCAATCCGACAAAAGTTCCGCAAATTTCCAGATAGTCCACTGAATCAACAATGATTTATAAAAAAACAAGCAAACATTAAGATGTTTGCTTAAAGCCCGCCTGAATTTTCCGACAAGAAAATAGTATCGAAAGAAATTTTCAAATCCGACTCGAACAAAATTCAAACAGGCCCTTGTTTTTTGAGGTTTTTATATTTCATTTTTTATCTCGTTCTTCGTACCGAACGTATCGGTGCAGATTTGGAAGATGACGAACGAGAAGATTTACTCTTTACAGATTTTGAACTTCCTGATTTTACAGACGAGCGGGATGTTGTCGTTCCTCGAGAAGAACGCACCGAACTTTTCACTTCTTTTTCCGTCGCATTTTGACCGGATGAAGCCGTTGTCGTTTTTTTATCCGTATCCTTAGAAGCTTGCTCTACCGGAGCGGGAGATTTCACCCAAAGGCTGTTTTCAAAATTTTGCAATTGTTTTTCGATACCGGCCCGTGCGCTGTCTTGTTTCTCCGCCGTATCATATAATTGCATCAACGACATGTTTCTCAAATTGGTCGTCTTATATATCTTGCCTTCGAACATTCTCATTTTAAAATAATCATCGTAAGTATAATTCTGTACATTGTTTTCATTGTTCGTCAAAATATACTGTTGTGCCATATAAGGCCGCAAATCGTCATATTTAATCCAAAACATAGGATAAGTCATGGCATCTCCTCCGAAATCACCGACACGATGCAGTATAGGACAAATCGCCTCGATTACGGAAGTCAGACCCGAATTACGTTGATCGAATATCCATTTTTCCCGAATATAGTAAGAAAGGACTTCATTAGAAGGCACATCGCTCTCATTCACGATATAGCGGGTACTCTTAGAGGTGCGTCCTTCTTTCTCTTCATACAGAATATGGAACTTGTCCAACAGATCTTTCAGATTCATCTTATATTGATCGGTAAATACCTCTCTTCCGTCCAGATATTCATACGCAACGATCTTATTTTCTGTCAGAAGCCTCATAATCAATCTAAAAAGATTTTCCTGATTTTCAGTCGGTTCTTCAGGATAGTACAAAGGCATATTTTCCTCCTCCTTCAGATCTAAAGAACGGTAAATAACCCGCATCCAAGGAATATCGGCGGGAGAGATCGCTTCTTTCTCATACAAAGACTTTGCCCGCACCGAAATAGAAGAAGACGAAGTATTGTTCGTGCTTCCCACCACACCCGTACGCACCGTACTGCTGTTATTATTCTGAGCCCGGAGCAATGGCATCGCCATAAAAAGACAAAGTACCGGAATAACTCCTTTTACTGCTATTTTCATACGCTCTATTCTATTTCTTAAATCTTTTATCAATTTACTATCACTTCTATCGGAGACAAGTCTCGTTCTATTCCATCAGGACCAACCGCTTTAACCCGGGAAATATAAAAACGTTTTCCTCTGGAGAGCCTGCGAAAAGCATCTTTTTGACGTTGTGAGAACGATGCCCCGTCAGAAACTTCGGGAATTACGTTCCCCATAGAATCGAAAAATACGGTTTCAAACTGTAAAACACGATAAGATACGTTCAACAAATCATCGTCTATTGCCGCCTGAATACCCGGTGCAGACAACAATATTCGCTTTGAGAAAGGTTTTCCTCCCTTATAACGCTGTTCATTACCTTTATCATCTTTGTATGCAATATAAGGCATAGGGTCGGGCAATTTCCGAACACGGAAAGTCGTCGTATTCACGACCTGAGAACGTCCCTCCATAGATGCGGTCACCGTAATCGTCACATCCTGTCCGACTTTTCCGGGACGTGCGATCCAACCATTTCCCGAACGAGTCAACGTCCCTCCCGACATAGTAGCCTGAACCGCTTGTGTCGGAATGCCCGGAACCGAAATACTGATCGGATTGTCGATACCGGCATAAAGAACATTCATCATCGTTGCCGATACTGTCGCCGTGGGGTCTATTACCGTATATGACGAAGTAAAATCATGACGAGTCAGAGTTCCGTCTCCGTGAGGAACTTCAAGATACCCGCTAAAGTCGAATACTCCGGTTTTCCCGCATACAAACTCGTATAGCCCGTTACGATCTTCGGGAAGTTTCTGTCCTCCGATATATATTGCCGGAGCTTGAGTCGTATCGATAGCCGCCAATACAATATTGGCAGAATATTTTCCTCCCCGCATTACCGTTTTAGAAGCCGGAATCACGTATGCGTTCAACTGATTCACCCGGACGTCTCCTTCGTCTATATTTTTCTGCAAAGCATGCAAGATTTCTCCTTCGGCATAACGCAAATCGCTTTGTATTTTACTCAACAATGTAACTGCTGCGATAACAGGCATATTCTCGAACATCACTTCTTCCCATTTTTTATGATTCCGTTCCGACTGCCCTGCAATACGAGGATACAGATAATCATAAATAATCTGTCGCCGAATCGTATCGGTAATCATCGGCGTGACAAAGTCACTGTATTGCTCCAATGCCGTTCTGAGTTTTTTACCCTCTCCCGTACGCGGAGAAAGCATAATATAAGAAGCGGCCTCCAGATCATCCTGATGTACAATATCATTGACATTGCCATCCTTTCCGTCTGCCTGACGCACAATACGCAATTTCAACTCATCGAGATATTTATAGAGAGACTCCGTACGGTTTTTCACTTCTGTCGCCTTACCATACCAAGCTCCGGACTTTTCGGGATTGGTCTGATTAAATGCCGAAAGTTCATTATACAGAGCCTGATTCTGTATCGTCGAATTCTGTGTCGTCCGCACCAATCCCTCATCTACTTGCTTAAACCCGTTCAGCACATCGGACGAGACGTTCAATGCCAGCATGGCTGTGAGGACGATATACATCAAGTTTATCATCTTCTGCCGGGGAGAGAGATTTGAATTAGGTGATGCCATAATCTATAATTTCTTTATTGAGCAACCGCTTTATTTTCATCCTCTTCAGAAGTTGTCTGAGTTACAGGAGGCTGAGGAGGCGTCATCGGACGGTTATACATATTTACGGTCATCGCCGCAAGCATATTTTCATATACGGCATTTAATTGTGCCATGTACTTAGTCATCTTTTCCGTCTCTTCACAATAACGATTACTGTCGTTCATCGAATGTTCGTACATATCCCGAATGCTCTTTAATCCGGCATTGACCCGGTCGATACTATCCAATTGTGAACTGATGCTCTTCAATTGGATTTCATAAATCGTATTCAGACCGGCCAGATTCCGATTCAGATCTTCCATTTGAGTAACATACCCTTGAGAATGATCCGAAATACCCTCAGAATTCTCGGTTATACTTTTATAGGAATCAAGCAAAATATTAGAAACTTCCGTCAACGAACGTGTAGCCTCTTTAAACTGATCCATTTGTGCGGAAATAGCTGATAACTGACTTAAATAATTTTGGGTGGCCTCAGTCAATTCAGCCATACGCGAAAGTTGGTCGGCTGCGGCAGAAAGTTTCTGAATGCTTTCCGAAAGACTCTGCGTATCTTCTTCCCCCAACTGTATGTCCGAAGGAATGCCAGCCGTTCTCTTGGCCTCTTCAGGTGAAACATGTACTCCGGACGATCCTCCGTTAACGACAACTGTTCCGGTCGCTCCGGTGCCCCCCTTAATAATTACGCCACCGCCCTGACCTCCATGAAATTCAGGACGATCTTCAGGATCTTTGGTCGATAGCACGGGAAACACTTCTTCCCAGTTATATTCTTTGGCAGGACGGTCGAATGCTGTCAGTAAGAACATCATCACCTCTACCCCCATACCGACCGACAACATAAAATTACCTCCCGGAAGGTGCAATATCTTAAATAAAGCCCCTAAAATTACAATAGCAGCACCGATACTATAAGCAAAATTAAAGAATCGTTTTCCGGAATCGCCCGAAAGAAATTTCTCAATACGATTTTTATATTTTTTATATTTTCCCATAATGGTAAACTTTAAATCCTTTTATTATTTACGACCTTTGGCGAATCCCACTTGCGTACGTACACACCGGAAACCGATATACGAACGTTGTTCATTCTGATATTCCCACATACGTATGTCAGAACGTACAAAATTCGACACGTCTTTCCATGAACCTCCGCGCACGATCTTCCTTTTCATCCGATAAGGATCTTCTTTCGCCGCATTATAACGATAATCGGGATTCATGTCGCTGGTATAAAGATTTCCACCCTCAGTATAAGCTGTCGATGTCCATTCCGATACATTTCCCGCCATATCGTAAAGTCCGAACTCATTAGGCGGATATGTTCCGACTCGGGATGTAATAAGATTTCCGTCTTTTACATAATTCCCCTTTTGCGGTTTGAAGTTAGCGTAAAAACATCCTTTATCAGACATCGGAGCATCTTCGGACCAAGGGAATTTATTTTCGTTCTTTCCGGAACGCGCCGCATATTCCCATTCGGCCTCAGTAGGCAGACGATAAGGCTCTATATACGAAGCGCCTTTGATTCCGGCCAACAAATAATGAGTCCGCCATACGCAAAAAGCTGTCGCCTGTTCCCATGAAACACCGACTACCGGATAATCGTTATAACCCGGATGTGCAAAATACATACGCATGTAAGGTTCATTATATGCATTATCAAAATCATTTACCCAAGCCGTAGAATCAGGATAAATATTAACGATATAGGTATTCAGAAAATCGAACTCGCTTTGCAACGGACGAACAATCGTCTGTGTAATAATCCGCCCATCATCATCGAAAAAGGCCGTATCTTTGGAAATGAGCACTTCTGCCTCAGGATCGGGTTGTACGTCAGTATTCAAAATGCGACGTGCCGGGTCGAGACGATGTTTCCGTTTTGCAGCTTCGGTATAGTTAAACACTTCATATCGATAATTAAGCTGTCTCACATCCAACTCTTTCGCTCCGGTAATCGGATTGATCCGATAGACACTCTCAATCGCCCGAGCCTCATCTTCGGTCGGATTACGCCATGGAATCGCCTTATTCCAGTTCAAATGAGGTTTTACCGGATTTCCATCCCGATCTTCTTCTATCTTAAATGCTTCGTTCCCGCCAAAAGCCGGATCGGCCAGACGTTCCCGAATAATCGAATCCCGCACCCAATACACGAATTGTTTATACTCGGAATTGGTTATCTCGGTCTCATCCATCCAGAAAGCATCAATAGATATCCCTTTCGCCGTTTGGGGCGTTCCCCAAAGAGTATCTTTCTCGGACGGACCTATTTCAAAAGAACCGCGCTTTACCAATACCATACCGTAAGGTGTAGGCTCACCGAAAGCAGTGCTGCTTACTCCCACCACCTCTCCACCGTTAGGTGCAGAAGACGGAGCGCAAGATACCAACATGCCCACGATTGCCAAAAATAACATGATCTTCTTCATAAATTATAGTATCCGAATACTTTTATGTTTATTCTTGTTCTTATTTGAAAAATCTATCTTTAAACTATATCCTAAAAAAACTTCATGACTCCCGCTTGTTGCCTTTACAATTGCCGAAACCGGATAATCATAAGAATATCCCAACATAAAGTTTTTATAATCAGCACCAATCATAATCACCAACGCATCTTTCCAGCGATAAGACAATCCCCCCCACAAAAACTTATTATACCTCAGACGAGCCGTCAACTCCACCTGAGTGATTTGAAACGTCGTCTTTAACAAAAGCGAGGGTTGCAACTCATATAACGCATTTTTAAAAGGAATATTGCCCCCGGCGATAAAATAATACGAACGTCCCGTATAAGTTTCATATTTTTCATCGAACGTAATCACCGGTTCGGTAAGATGTGTTGACGAAAGACCTGCATAAAAATATTTATGGGAATAGAATACTCCGAATCCCATATCGAATGCCATCCCCTGCAACTCACTTTGGGGAATACCGTCATCCGAAGAATTGTGATAATCGCTTTCAGGTATAGAAACTTCCGTACCGTCAAAACGCTGATCGAGTAACCCCAACTGTAATCCCAGACTGAGTTGTCCCTGCCATAAACGCACTTTATAAGCATATTGGAGGGCAATCGTCATGTTTGAATACAGACCGAGAGTTTCGTTTGTCATCGCCAACCCTACTCCATGATTCTGTTTAAATAAGCGAAAAGGCATTTCGGCCGAAACTAAAAACGTCTTGGGTGCTCCGGGCATACCTACCCACTGCTGACGCGAACCGGCACGAATATTCAACTTACCGTCTTGTCCTACCGCTCCGGCATTGTAATAATTAGGCAATGCCCAATATTGACTGAACTGGGCATCGACTTGTGCCCGAAGTTCTACAAATCCGAGCAACAATAAAAACAGCGATATGATTTTTTTTATACTCATGACGAATGCTTCCCGAAAAGCCAAACCGATCCGGACAAGCATATATTTTTTATTTCAGAATTAAAAAATACCAACTTCCGTCTAATTACTTTCTTAATTTATAACTCAAAAAAGGCTGATAAATTGTCCAAGTATTTCAAAACCTGTTTAAGAAACTAATTAAATTTCTTACAAAAATACGAATATATCTTTAACTCCGGCCATTGGAGACAAAAAGTAAAACCATATATCTTTTCAAGTCCCTTTTCCGATCCTTTTTCCCGCTCATGCACATCTCAAGTCCGCTATGCTCCTTATCGGGACAAAAAACAGCTTCACAAACGCTCTTTGGAATTACTCAAGTCCCCATGAATAATTAGGATACGACGCCAATCGAAAAGATATCTCTCCGCCATTCATAATATCGCTATGGTCTATATAACATTTTTCTAAAGATTTCCCGTTTAATTTTGCAGACTGGATATAACAAGCCTCCGAAGCATTTCCAACCGTTTTGATTACGAATCTTTTTCCCTTTGCATAGCGATCATCCAATTTTATTTCGACCCGGTCGAACAATGGCGTTGTCAATTCGTACCGAGTCTCTCCGGGACACACCGGATGAAATCCCATAGCCGACAAAACATACCATGCAGACATCTGGCCGACATCTTCATTGCCGACCAAACCCTCCACTTTATTTTTATAAGCACCGTTACAAATAGCCCTTGTCCAATACTGTGTAAGCCAAGGTGCTCCTAAACGATTGAAAAGAAACGGGACATGATGAACCGGTTCATTAGCATGATTATAATAAGCATTCCACAAAAAATCGGACGGGCATTTCTCAAAAAAGTTCGTCAAATCAGCCAAAGTTTTTGTTCTTCCACCCATTAAATCTGCCATTCCGGGAATATCGTGAGGGACAAACCACCCTTGTTGATAAAGATTACTTTCCACGCATCCGTAACTTTCTTTCAACCGCCCTTCTTCAGGCCACTCTTTCCATGTACCATCTGCATTACGAGGTCTGAACCACCCTTGTTCTTCATCGAAAACTTTAGAATAAGAACGGGAACGTTCAAAATATTCGGCAGCAGCTTCTTTACAGCCCAAATCCTCCGCCAATACAGAGAGACACCAATCGGAATAAGCATATTCCAATGTTTCGGAAACCCTTCCCGACACATATCCGAGTTTTTTGTCATTCCCCATTTTCTCAGCTGTATTTACCGCATAAGCGTAAGCCTTTTTTACATCATAATTACGAATTCCTTTCCGATAAGCGTCCGCAATTACCGATATAGCGGGATTTCCGACCATACATCCGCTATAAGCATTCAAGAACTCCCACCGGTCATAATATTTCGTACCATTCTCTTCGGCAAGAGATATGAAAGAACAGATCATGTCGTTTACGACTTCCGGATTAATAATTGTCTGCAAAGGAAACTGACTTCTGAATACGTCCCAACCGCTGAATACCGTCCGTTTGATAAAATCGTCGGTCTTGTGTACTTGCTTATCGCCTCCGATATACTCACCCGTAACATCGGTAAATACCCTCGGATCTATCATTGTATGGTAAAGCGCGGTATAAAAGATCGTTCTCATATCTCGAGTACCTCCCGACACCTTTATTTTGCTCAAAGCTTCATCCCACAGAGAGGCAGCTTTGTCCCGATAACGATCAAAATTCCACCCTCGCACTTCGGCTTTCAAATTCATCTCCGCCCCCTTCATACTGACAAAAGAGATACCGGTTTTTACAACCACCTCATCGTCCTCTTCTGTAGGGAACTCCGTATAAAATCCTAAATGATTTCCTTCCATTTTGTCCCGTTTATGAAACGTCTCGGCATGAATGACCCGGTCGATATATTCGGGTTTTCCTATATCTCCTAACCGACGTGTCCAATTATCGGGAATATCGGCACTCCATATCCCGTATTCTTTCAATGGACAACTGAATTGCGCATAGAAATATACTGTATAGTCTGCTTTTCCCGATCCATTTCCCCATCCTCCGCCAGCAGGCGTACAACGCATCCATCCTCGTATAGTCTGATCATCTACCCGTTCTATATATTGCCGAGTAGAAGTTCCTCCCACACGGCGGGCGAGATCGATCTGAATACGGGCTTGTTTATGTTTCGGATAAGTAAACCGCATAATTCCGCAATGCGGTGTAGCCGTCAACTCCGCTTTTATTTTATAATCGGAAAGAAAAACCGAATAGTATCCGGCAGAAGCTTTTTCAGATCGCTTGTTATAACGTGAACGGTATCCTTTTTCGGGATACTGTTCAGTACCCCGATAAGTAAACAGTTCCCCGGTTGTAGGCATAACCAAAAAATTGCCTAAATCACCATACCAACCAATTCCGCTCATTTGCGTCAAAGCAAAGCCTTCTATCGTCGTATGTTCGTCACTATACCCCGGACCATTATCACCTCCTGTAATCGTATTAGGACTTACTTGAGTCATTCCCCACGGTGTCGTAGCTCCGGGAAAAGTTTTTCCCAATCCATGACCGGCTCTTGCTTTCCGGACATTGGTGCTTGCTCCGATAAACGGATTCACATATTCAGAAAGACGTTCTTTTTTTCTATGAGAAGATGCTGCAACCGCAAGCAGGTCATACCCCGCAAATAAGGATAAGAAAAAAAGGATTAACAAATACTTTGCTCTGTAATTCATCGTGTGTGTATGATGTATAGTTATGAAGAATAGTCTATGCAAATATAACGAAAATGTCCCGGATTACTTCGGGACATGAAAAAGAAAGGAGAGAAAATCTCTTCCCCCTCCTTCCGACAAAACAAGAATCTAATCAATATACCGTATTCTGAGGGTCAAAATTAGTCCATCCGCTCATCCAATTATCCGAAGCGGTTTCAGTAGGGCCGAAAGCTCCCCTGTAAGCCGTTTTGGTAAAGAACGAGTTATTCACATAATTATTGGTCCATACTGCTCCGGCAGCTAACGGACTATCGGTATTCGGACACATATCCGGTGTACCGTTCAACAGTTGAGGATTTCCTTTTAATTTCAAATCAGAAATCGAAGACAAGACTCCTTCATTGGAGAGCGCAGCAGTAGACCAATATGCACTCACAAACGTACCGGGATCAGAGGGATCAATAACGCTTTCCCGATTTTTCGGATTCAGAGCTTTATCTTGAAATGCTTTTTGGCATCCTGCAATCACACATCCGGAAATATTCAATGTCCCTGCCGTAGCAGATTCCTGAGAATTAGACCCGGCCTTATCATTCTCGATAATCAAACCGATCGGATATCCGGCAATAACGGAATTAAACAGATTGCAGTTTGAACTCCGACGTATTTGAACTCCGGTCTGGAAACAGCCCATCGTACTACCCTTATCATTTCCTTTATCTTGATAATTGGCCGGATCGGTAACCGGACCGAAAAGCGACACGTTGGCAAAAATAGGGCGAGTGGTCGGATCGATTACGCTACCTGAACTGTTATTATCCGACTCAAAACTGTTCGAACATGATTTATCGGCGTATTGCGGGTTACGGAGAGCAACAGCAAACTGTACCCGTCCCTGATAGCCGTTATCGGTATCGAAGTCGTCATCCCAACAACCCAAAGAGACTAAATAGCGGGCATCTACTTTACCGCCGAACCATTCATAACTGTCATCTCCTGAATAAGACACCTGAAGATGGTCGACTTGAGTACCTGCTCCTACCGATCCGAAAGTAATACCGTTGATCTCGTTATCGGTAGAGTATTCTATCCCGGCAAACTCGACACGGACATAGCTTAACACTCCGGAATTATCCGCATCATCATTTCCTCCATGTTTCGAACGTACTCCCCCTTCGATAGTCTGTTCACCTGCGTTATTCTTCGCTTTTCCTAAAATAATCAATCCGCCCCAATCTCCGGGCTTCCGGCTTCCGGGAGCTTGTGATGAAGTGAACACAATAGGACGATCTTGCTCGCCTTTTGCCATGATTTTACCTCCACGTTCAATAATCAACGTACCCTTACTGGCTTTATCTCCTTTGATAACCACGCCCGGCTCTATCGTTATCGTCTTGCCGTCAGGCACATAAACAAAACCTTTCAAGTTATAAGTATTGGGATAGGTCAATGTCAAATCACCCGCTATCTCATAATTGTCGGAACCATCTCCCAAATCGATAACTTCTCCGGTGACAGCAGGATCGTCCCCATTGTCATCATCATCGTTACAACTCGTAAATCCGGCTGCACAAACAGCACCGATTACTGCTAAAACAAAAAATTTCAATTTTGATTTCATCGTTTTTTAATTTTGGTTTATGATCAAAACTTTAAAGAAAGACTTAGTGATATCGATCTTCCGGGCGTATATTTCCGGGTAATCTGTTCCCGTTCTTGTTTTACGCCATTGATCGTCGTAGTGGGAAATTGTTTCATGATAACCGACTGTGCCAGAATATCCTTGATCCCCAATTTCAAAGAAACTATCTTCCCGAATGTTTTATTTATAGTCAAGTCAAGGACATTACGGGGCATCTCGTATGCGTCAGGGACATCATAATCGCTGTTTCCATCGACAGAGGTAGATTTTCCGACCCCGACAATACGTTTACCGATAATGTTATATAATAAACTTGCCGATAATCCTATCTTTTCGGAAGAAGTATAATAAAGTCCGGCATTCACGATATACGGAGACTGACCTTGTAGAGGACGGTCTTTCTCTTTTACCAACCCTTCATCGCTAAATTTGACCCGGCTTTTCACCCATGCCGCATTAAGAACTAAAGTCAAGTCGGGAATATTTATAAAGTCAAGCGATTTTCGAATATCCACCTCAACTCCGGTCGTATAAGCACTACGGGCATTTTCGTAACTGTAACGATAACTGCCACCCATATCGATAAAATTCCATTCTATCGGATTTCTGAAATTCTTATAAAATAATCCGACACTGACGGTTTCTCCGGCCGAAGGATAAAGCTCATATCGCAGATCGACATTATCAATCGTAGCCATCTTCAAATCGGGATTTCCCTGTACTTCGGCAAAAAGCTCAAAATCATAATAAACAGCGGGAGAAACTTCACGAAATTCGGGACGATTGACCGAACGTCCGTATGCCAACCGGATAAGATTTTTGTCATTAAAACTATAAGTAACATTAAAAGACGGAAGAACCGAAACTTTATCGTACTTATATTCTGTCATCAGTATCTGTGACGCACTGATCGCACGGTCATATTTTATCGACATATTCCACCACTCGGCACGCACACCCAAATTCGCTTGAAATGCACCGAACGGAAACACTCCTTCTACATAAGCAGCCGCAATACTGTTCTTTCCGTCATACGCATTCGATTTGCGCGTTGTCTCCTCTATATAAACTTTATCATAACCAAGCCATTTTTCATTCATCATCTCGGTATAAGGTAAGTTTATATAATCTACCCGTTCGTCTCCCGAAAGTCTGTCATAGCGATAAATAAATTCTCTCGGCGTATATTCACGAATGCGATACTCACCATATATTCCCGATTTTATTTCAGGATTCCATGAGCGATCGGAAAAACTTTTTTTATAATCTGCCCCGACCGAAGCAATATGATCATACAATTTCTGGTCATAACGGTTTATCATATCGTTATAAGAAGGTAAATCGGGAGTAATTACCTTATCGGCAGGAATTCCCCCGATATTTTTTATAATCCGACGATCAGGTTCCATTTTATTGGCATACGAATAATCGACAGTCCAGTTCAAAGTCTGAGTCATATCCTCATCCAACGTATGCAGTCCGGCAAGCTGCCCCACATAACTTAATCTTGAAGAATATAGCATCTCCGTCTGATTTTCATAATACTCACCGCTTACCGTACTCGTCCCGTAACGTTCTGTAAACCGATTTTTCCCGATCTGAGAGAAAAGATTCCTGAACTCGAATCGATTTCTCGAATCAAGGATAAAAGACCAGTTATTCATCGCGTTGATTTTCACCTCGTTTGTAAATTGATTATCAATATAATTTTTCTCAATAGTAGGAACATCCGCTGTGGCACTATATATTCCGTATCGAGTATTCTGCATATCCGGAATTGTCTTGTTTGCATTACTATATCCGAAAGTAAGAATCGTACCAACTTTATCTCCGATTTTCCGATTCCATGTCAGATTAAGTTTCAAGTCGGGAAGAGGACGAAATGTCTTTACATTCCAATCATTATTAAATCCGGTTTTCGTATAATAAGTAATTTGAGATGGATCGGTCATCGAACCCAGATGCGAAGGAAAATCTTTAGATAAAGGACGTGCACACCGATCGAATCCCAACCATTCGGTCGAAGAAGATTGCAACAACGAAAAATCTTTAAAATGGGTAACTGTATTTATCCCAGTACCGACACTTAACGAGAGAGAATTTTCATCCGGCATATTTTTTGTCGAAATTTTTATAAAACCTCCGGAAAAATCACCCGGCAATTCTGCTGTCGGGGATTTGATAATCATCATATTGTCAATATTGGAACTGGGTATAATATCGAAAGAAAAAGCTCGGCCGTCGGCTTCGGAACTCGGTACCGCACCATTATTGATCGACACGTTATTATACCTTTGAGAAAGTCCTCTTACAATAATAAATCGGTTCTCAATAAGGGAAATGCCCGGTACTCTTTTGATAATCTCAGCAGCATCGCTGTCTGATGTTTTGACGATCTGTGCAGCCGATATACCTGTAGAAACGGTCAAGGCGTTCTTTATATTCGAAATCATCGCTGTCTCGGTATTTCGTCTTCGTACACCTGTAACAACGACTCCGTCAAGTTGCTTATCTTCTGAGACCAAAAAGAAATCGATATTTTTCGTCTCTCCTTTCTGAAGCATGATAGTCTCTTTATGAACACTATATCCGATAAAACGGCACTCTATTTCCAAAGATTTATTTGCCGGCAAGTTTTTTAACAGGTATGAACCGTCTTCTCCCGATGCTGTCGCAACAGAAGATCCGGTTAATAAAATGGTTGCACCCAATACCGGTTCTCCGGTCTCTTTATCAAATACTTTACCTGAAATAGTTTGTGCGACTGATGCAGTAGAAGAAAATAGGGAAAAAACTATTACTAAAAAAGAAAGTTGTTTCAATGTAATTCTGTTCATCATTCTTGCTTTGTTCTTTTTACGATGCAAATATCCGACACGCAAATTACAAGCTCAATGCAACAAGGCTACATTTATTTTATAAAGACGTAACAATCATATTACACAAATCCGTAAAAAATTAGAACATGCAAATTATAAAAAGAACCCAGTTCAAAGAATTATCGGAACAAAAGTTAGACAAGCGCTAAAAATAGTGTACCGTATTTTAATATAAACCCCTATCATCTTTACACATCGCTTTTCAAAGTATTTCAATACTTAATAAAGTACAGAGCAAAAAAGTAAACAAAACATTTTGCATACTATTATTTGCTTTCTCTTGACTGATTTATTACCTTTGCTAAGATTTGACAAGTCTGTTATTTACTGATAAAGCAGGCATATAAATAAGCATGAATTATTATATTTCAAATGATCAGTTATATTTATTCATAGATAGAAAGGATTAAAAAATCAACTAAAAAAGAATAAGGAAGAGATAAAATATCCGCACCTCTGAATATAGGATGTGCAGACGTTTATAGAAAATCTACATAAATACCCCAAAGTAATAATTAAATTGCAGATAAACAAATACAATTATAATGGCGTCAGACTTTGCAAAAGCAAACTTAACAGTAATTTCAGATACTCAACTCAAAAATCTAACTGATTCGTATGATGCAATTATTCTAAATACTTCATTCGAAGTCAATGATATAGGTAAAACGTCAAATGAAGCACAAATATTAGAATTTGTTAATCAGACTATAAAGACCATCGATATAGCAAAGAATTTATTAAAAGACGGCGGATTATTGTTCGTGTATGGTTTGACTAACTATCTGGCATATTTTGGCGAATACTTAGACAAACTTAATAATCAAGAGAAAGTCGATTACCACTATCTTTTTAAATATTGGATTGCTTGTGAGTTTGGCGCTAGTGCTACTGAAAACAGTATTCCGACATCCCATATCGGTCTTTTAATGTATCTTAAATCAAAGAGCAAAAAAAGTGTTACTCCGTTCAATTTAAATACCAAATTTGTAAGAATACCATATAAAAATTGCATTCATTGCGGTCAGAACACAAAAGATTGGGGAGGGAAAAAGCATTTGCTCAATCCTTTGGGTACAGCAATCTCCGACGTATGGCATTTTATTGAATTTCCTGTTAAAGACGCAAACAAATTACCAAAACCGGTAATAGATAGAATATTATTACTTTTATCAGAAGGAAATGAAGTCCTGGCGGTAGAACAGACCGCTGAATCATTAAACTTACCCAAACAAGAAGAAAACATCTCTATTTTTGAACCGCAAAAGCAGATAGATCATTTGGATACTGTCGTACACTCCGACTGTATAGCATATCTTAAAAAATTGAAAGAAAAATATCCGCAGGGTAGCTTTGATTTAGCTTTTGCCGATCCACCATATAATTTGGCCAAAAATTACTCTACATATAAAGATGATAAAGAAGATCAAAAATACATCAATTGGTGTAATGAATGGCTTGGAGGAATGTGCGATAATCTTAAGCCCGGAGGTTCTTTACTGGTCTTAAATATCCCGAAATGGGCAATTCATCATTTCACTTTTTTGAATAAGAGACTACTTTTCAAAAATTGGATTGTTTGGGACGCATTGTCAACTCCAGCAGGCAAATTATTGCCTGCTCATTACTCATTATTATACTTTGTTAAAGAAGGCGGTATACCCACTGTCAATATAGACAAACTTCAATATATAGACAGTCGAGATTATTGCTTGAGAGCAAAATGTGTAAAGGAAAGAAAAGATAGCGGAGATGATAAAAAAGAACTGCTTTCAGATATTTGGCAAGATGTATATAGGATAAAACATAAAAAAGACCGGGATCATCATCCTTGTCAGCTTCCTACAAAATTAATGGAAAGAATAATAGAGTTGTTTACAAATGAAGGAGATGTGATCTTTGACCCTTTTGGAGGTGCCGGAACATCCGCTATCGCAGCTAAGCTCTTAGGTAGGCATTATGTTATTACCGAGTTAGACAAGAATTATGTTGAAATTGCAAAGAAAAATATCTCAAAGGTAGTACCAGATCTAATGGGTAACTTGTATTATCAAAGAGAATCTGTTTCAAATGCTCCGAAGCCGACAAACTTAGCAAAGAACCAATTTGAAAAAAAATACATTAATCTTTGTATAAAAAAAGAGAAAGTGCTAAATTCTGAAGACCTTAAGAATGAGCATTCCGAACTATTCACACTTCTCTCTGATTATTCAGGTGATTTTAACAAATTACAAACGTTTGTTAAAAGGCAGATGGAATATCTTAATCAAAAAGAGCTTTAAACTCTTTTTTCTGTTCATCTGTCAGTTTAGGAACAAGTGTACTTTTAATGTTTTCTTTCCAGCGATAAATTAATGAAATATCAATGCCTTTATGAAAATCGTCGTCAGTTTTCCAGTAAACAATTTCATTATCAAAGTCCGACCAAGTTTTCGGTCTAACTTTTCCATCATAAGGGCGATACTTAATGCCCTTACAGTCAGGTCTCATACCAACAACTTCTCTAAACTTCAGGAAATAAGCTTTTAGGAACTTTCCATTATCTTCGCTGTCATATTTAATTATTAATTCCCACTCATAAACATATTTATTGATCCTCTCTTTGTATATCGTATCTAATCGCGCCATATCAAACCATGGATCTTTACTCGCTTCATTACACTTAACATCTATAGCATACAAATCTCCATTAGGAGCTGTAATTTTTATATCAGGATACGTACTCTTACCTTTAGGTATATAGAACTCACAGTTAGGAAGTAAAGGTTTTAGAATATCAACAACGACTTCGGCAGCCTCGTCTTGAAGAGCTTTCCAGGCAGTTATATAGTCTTCAGTACCTGATGTTAAATGCGATAATTTTTCAGAAACAGCATTTCTGATTGTTTCTGAATTATTGTCGATAATACTTTTGATGTCAGTCATAATGCGATTTTAAAGTTTTATGATGTATAATAAAGTCACGAATATCAACGTGAAGAGTATTTGATAATGGTTAGAACAACTCCGGTATGCTAATTTTTAACGCCTTTGCAATTTTTTCAATATTCACAAGAGTCACGTTTTTTTCTGCTCTTTCTATCATGCCAATATATGTACGATGCAATCCTGCTTCCTCAGCCAACTGCTCTTGAGACAATTTCAATTCTTTACGCCTCATCTGCACCTTGCGCCCAAACGAAACTAAAATTTCGTGTTTCATGTTGATAGATTTTAACTCACTAATTATAGTATACAAATTTATAAGAATACAGCCAAGATTTCAACATATTATAATTAGCATTAATATTAGAAACAGTTTAAATTTTACACAAACATTCTTTGAAAATCTTTTAGGGATGCCTTTTCGATTCTGATAAAAAATGCAACGGAGCTCATGACATAGAGAAATGAAGAGACAAACAAAACAAAAAATTAAAAAGTTTGAACATATAACTTTATCAGAAAATTTAAACAGACTCTAAATCAAGAAAACTCATAATGACTACAAAACAAGAAAGCAGCCCATAACAGGCTGCCTCACATATTATAATTCCTACTTTAATTATGCATCAAAAGAGATCAATACTCCTCCTCATTGAAGAAGAAATCTTCTTTACTAGGATAGTCGGGCCAAATATCTTCTATACACTCATATATCTCACCTTCATCTTCCATTTCTTGTAAATTTTCGATTACCTCAAGAGGGGCTCCCGAACGCATTGCATAATCAATCAACTCATCTTTAGTTGCAGGCCAAGGCGCATCTTCCAATTTAGATGCTAATTCTAACGTCCAGTACATAATTATATGCTTTTAATGTTTTCCTTCCAAATTTTCCGCAAAAATAGAATAAAATTTCTCATTCGCAACTATTATTCCAATAAATTTCTTCTATGCCTTCTTCTACATTCATAAAGCGCGATAAGACAAACAGATAATCCGACAATCGATTTATAAAACGAAGAATAAGTTCATCTACTTCATATTGTCCGGCAACTTCACAAATACGTCTTTCCGCCCGGCGACAAACCGTCCGGCAAATATGAGCTTTAACCGCAGCCGGAACTCCTCCGGGCAAAACAAATCGATTGAGCGGCGGCAATACACGGTCAATTTCATCGATACGCCGTTCTATACGCTCTACATCCGTAGCTTTCATTCGGCTTGCTTCGCGCAATTCGGTAAATGCGGTATCAGTTGCCAGATAAGAACCTACGACAAACAGCTTATTTTGGATAAACTGCAATAGTTCTGTATCTGAAGATGAAACGGGCAAAGTCGCTATCAACATACCCAAGTATGAATTCAACTCATCAACTGTTCCATAAGCCTCTAAACGCACATCATATTTCGAAACACGCTTTCCTCCTACCAAAGAAGTTTGCCCCCGGTCTCCTGTCCTCGTATAAATTTTACTTTTCTCCATAATTCATCAATTATATCGATATAATAAACAAATCAGCACCGCTCGGTTCTACCGAAGCAGTGCTAATTTAATCAAATTATATGATTTTCACACAATCATCCGATCATTTTATCCGGAACTTATAAACACATGTCTGCTGATAAGTTTCTCCGGGTTTAAGAATCGTATTCGGGAAATCCGGATGATTAGGAGAATCCGGGAAATGCTGTGTCTCCAAAGCAATACCACAACGGTAATCATACGGCTGTCCGGATTTTCCGGTAGCTGCCCCATCAAAGAAATTTCCGCTATAAAATTGTAATCCGGGCTCTGTGGTCCAAACTTCAAGCTGACGCCCTGTTCCCGGTTCGAAAACAGTTGCTGCCCATTCCAAATTCTTATCAGTATGACGATCTAACACCCAGTTATGATCATATCCCTGACCATTTCGCAATTGAGGGTCATCCATATCTATACGGCTGCCGATTTGACGTGGTTTCTGAAAGTCAAAAGGAGTTCCGAGAGTTTCCTTTAATTCACCTGTGGGAATCAAAAGACTATCCACCGGAGTAAAATGAGAAGCCCGTATAGTCAACTCATGGGCTAATATATCCCCATTCCCCTCACCCTTAAGATTAAAGAAAGTATGGTTCGTCAAATTAACCGGTGTAGCTTTATCTGTGGTAGCAGTATAATTAATCTCAAAATCATCATTGTCCGTAAGCTCATAAGTCATTTTGACATTCAAATTACCCGGGAAATTCTCTTCTCCATCCGGAGATAAATAAGAGAAACATATCTTATTCGGCATCACGCTATCTACATTCCAAACCACCCGGTCAAAACTTTTAAGACCACCATGCAAACATTGTCCATTATTATAAGCAGCCAACTGATATTCCTTGCCATCTAAAGTAAATTTACCGTTTGCAATGCGATTCCCGTACCTGCCGATAGCCGCACCGAGAAAACGTTCGCCCGGATTATTGACATAACTATGAATATCCTTATATCCGAGAACTACATCAGACATCTTTCCTGCCCGGTCAGGAGCCCATAAAGAGACCACCCGAGCTCCGTAATTCGTCACTTGCATAGCCATTCCTTTGGCATTTTTCAACGTATAAAGCGCGACTTTTTTACCATCTATAATGGTATCAAATTGCGAATCAGGCAACAAGGTCACTTTCGGACCGGAGTTGCACCCCACTAATAAAGGAAGTAGGAAACATAAAGATAATAACCGTTTCATTTGCGTATGTGATTAGTGATTAACAAATTCAACAAATCGAAAAAGAGATACCCTCTTCACTATGAAACAAAACAACAGGTACACCTTATTTCTAATTATTTTGCGAAAGCAAGATACAAATTTTTTTTGAAAAGCAATATTTAGAATGCAACAATATAATCTTGTTTATTTAATTTAGGATCACAAAATGCAATTCCCAAGTCAAACAGGTCCATTGTCACTCGAATTCTTTCGTCCGATATAAATCTGCGCCACGCATCTAAAGCTCTACTCTCCGAATGTATTCCTTCTATGAGGATAACGGTATTCTCTCCCAAACAGGGAAATAACCGATTATAAATCAATTCATATTCTTGTATATCAGATGGACGGTGAATGCAAATAAAATCGGGCGTGCCAAATTTCAAACATTCTAACAACCCTTCTGAAAAATAAGAGTTGAAAAAACGGATATTTTGCAAGTCAGAAGGTATGACATCTTTCGAGAAATTATAAATACGAGTATCTGGATCTGCGCAAAAAAGTTGAGACCGAGTATTCCCTAAATAAAGACACAAAGACGAAATACCCCAACAAGAACCATATTCAAATATTATATCCGGACGAAATCGGTTGACCATACGGAAAAGCAAGCGCCCATATTTTTCCGAAACAGGTTTGCGTCGTTGAAAATCGTCTTGAGTAAGCTGGTTACACACCCGGGTATGCCAAACTTCCTCGATCTGTTGATAGGCATAATAACTATAAGTTTCTTCTATTACTTTGGTTATTAAATTATAAGCAAACGGGGAGTGGACACCGAAACCTTTCCGATGTCTTATTTTACGAAAATTTTTAGTACAATATTGCTTTAAGATACGTTTCGACATATCGTAATCAAACTATTTTCTCAATACAGAACTTAATTTAAGGTCGAGCGCAAAGGTATTGTTTTTTATTTAAAGATGAAAAACAGCTCATAAAATTACTCGTAAACAAATCACATGATATATATTTGTTCCCCAAACTACTTTATTTACAAAGAAATGAAAGAAAAAGACAGCATGGAATGGAAAGTATTGAGCAGTCAGTACATATCTCAAGAACCATGGTTTACCGTACGTAAAGAAAAAGTGCAACTTCCTAACGGAAACACGATCGATTCATATTATGTTTTAGAATACCCTAATTGGGTTAACGTAATCGCAATTACCAAAGACGGGAAATTTATTTTCGAACGACAATATCGTCATGGATTGCGAAACACTTCATACGAACTGTGTGCCGGAGTTTGTGAAAAAGAAGATTCATCTCCGTTAATCTCCGCACAAAGGGAATTAATGGAAGAGACCGGTTATGGGAAAGGCGAGTGGGAAGAGTTTATGATCATATCTCCCAACCCGGGAACCCATACAAACTTAACCTATTGCTATCTTGCTACTAATGTAGAAAAAATATCCGAACCACATTTAGAAGCGACAGAAGATATACAAGTAAAACTCTTGACTATCGAAGAAGTAAAAGATCTATTGGAAAATAATAAAATAACTCAAGCCCAACATGCTGCTCCCTTATGGAAGTATATTGCATTATACGGGGAAAACAGACATTTTTAAATTTTTATGGATCAACTAGAACAGCTATCAAAGCAAGAGCTCATCGAGTTAGTACATATTTTTGCTAAAAACATGCTGGCATTAGATGGTGTATGGTTTCAATCCATAGAGACTAAGCTCGGCATGGATGAAGCCATAGAGCATGATCAAAATGCATGGAGGAAATATACTGTAATTGAAGCCAAACGTATTAAAACGTTTTTAAAATTACCGGAAAAACCGGGTATAAACGGCTTAAAAAAAGCGCTTGATTTTCATTTTAACGCTTTTCTGAACCAAACAGAAACCCGGATAACCGAAGATACACTTATTTACAAAGTTATTGACTGTCGTGTACAGACTGCCCGTACTCGTAAAGGAATGCCTTTGCATCCTTGCAAATCGGTAGGGATCATAGAATATTCTTATTTTGCAAAAGAGATCGATTCAAGATTCGATTGTGAAACGATAAGCTGCTTTCCCAATATTACCGACCCGACATGTGCCTGCTGTTGGAAATTCACATTACGAAACGAGACTAAAACAGACTGAAAAAGCCCGGAAATATAATTCTATCAAATATCTTAAGCAAACTCCTAAGTTATAATAACACAATACGATTAAACATAAAAAATAACTTTCTGACATTATAATAAAGTATTTTATCGATTTTTTACTTTGATAACCAATTGAAATACTTATCTTTGTAGCGGAAATACTAAAAGAGTGTTATTTTAGTATGTGTGTGTATTGTGAATGTAAAAGCAGGAACTGGCAATATTGCCGATTCCTGCTTTTCTCTTTTAAACATTCCTATATTAATACTGTTTTATAAAACTCCTCCTATCAGCTCTCGTATCATAAGGGACAAGTGTAAAGCCATAAGAAACCTTACCGGGATTCAACTTAATCTGATATTCATTACGAGGCTGAGCTCCCCACGAATTATCACCTCCGATACCCATCATTTTATAATCGATGAAAAGATCTACCAGTTGCTGAGACTTTGCATCGCACGTATGGCGTTGGGTCAAAACCGACGGACGTTGAGGAATATCATCCCTGAATTCCCCACTATCTAAACTTTCAAGGGTATAATTCGAAACATTCATCTCCAACTTATCGTCTGCAACAACCAACAAACCTTTTCCTTTTTTATCGGATAGCGAGAACCAAATAACATCGGTACGGTGACTATTTTCCTGCGGACGGATATACGGCTCAAACATATCTGCCACACGACAAGAATATTCCCCGACAAAACAACTTGTTTTTCTATCCTGATAATTTTCCCACGGACCTCGTCCATAATAAGTAAGGTCAGTAAAATCGACCGGCATTTGCATCCGTAAACCGATACGCGGTATTGCCGGGACATCTTTATTGTTCACAGTAAATGTATTATCTACATTTATTACCCCATCGGCAAAAACTCTATATGACACATTCCAATGAGAATTGATACGACGATAAGGATAACTACACGACACCATCACACCGTTTTCCGTTTTTTCTACCGCAAAATTTTTCGGTACAAGATTCTGGTATGTTGCATCTTTCCAAACCCTCAAACGATTAGGGGTATCCCATCCGTAGTCATTATCCAAAGGCGCTCTCCAAAATACAGGTCTCAGTCCGAAACCATTCAAGATATATTCAGTTCCTTTATATCGGTATGAAGTCATAAAGCCAGAACTCTTATCAAATACGACCTTAAAATCTTTTCCGGATAAAATTACAGAATTCTTATCTTCTTTGACACTGATCGATCCTTGCGGCAATTCGGCCCTTTCCTTTACATAAGTATTTATCGGCATCTGTTCTCTGGCAATTGCATAACCTACGGGCAGAAACGGTTCTGCATCTTTTATTCTGACTTCAAAAAGTATCCGATAATCGACCGAAGCCGGCTGTGCGGAAGGCAATTCTTCTACCTTAATTTGTTTAACCTGCTGAGGAGCAAGACTAAGAGATATATTCCCACTTTTAATAGCCTTACCATCCGCTGTTATCGTATATACGATATCATATTTACTTAAATCGGTAAAGAAAAAACCGTTCTTTATATTTACAGTTCCCTGTATCGGATCGAAATCGGTAAATTTTATATTTTGATAAACTTTTCCCATCTCGATCGTATGAGGTTTAACTTTACGATCGGGATAAACCAGACCGTTAATACAAAAGTCTCCATCCGTAGGCGTACCTTCCTCTCCGAAATCTCCTCCGTAGGCCCAATAAGACTCTCCTTTTGCATTCTTAGCGATCAATCCTTGGTCTACCCAATCCCAAATACATCCGCCTTGCAGTAAATCATATTTTTCGATCGTATCCCAATAATCTTGGAAATTTCCGAGACTGTTTCCCATAGCATGAGCATACTCGCATAATATCAACGGACGATCGGAATTTTTATTCGTAGCATAGTTTCTGATTCCTTCTATGGAACTATACATCGGACAGAAAATATCGGTATTCCACTCCATTCCGGCCCGTTCATACTGTATCGGGCGGGAAGGATCGGTTTCACGAATCCAACGATAAGTATCATAAAAACAAACTCCATTTCCCGATTCATTTCCTAAAGACCAAATAATGACTGACGGGTGGTTTTTATCCCTTTCAACCATACTCCGAGTACGATCCATATGAGCATCTACCCAATCCGGATTATTCGCCAAAGAATGTCCTTTTTGTATATTATATCCCATTCCATGCGATTCTATATTCGCCTCATCAATTACATATAAACCATATTCATCACACAATTGATAAAAACGTTCTGGCTGCGGATAATGACTGGTGCGGACAGTATTCACATTATATTTTTTAAAAAGTTCGAAATCTTTTTGCATCAGTTCTTCTGGAACATAATGCCCCGTATATCCATTATGTTCATGAATATTTACCCCTTTCACAAGTATAGGCTGTCCGTTCACCAATAATTGTTTATCCTTTATCTCAACAGTACGGAAACCTATACGGTTGGCTATCGATTCAGAAATTTTTCCATTCCCGTCTTTAATAGTTATCTGTAAAGTATAAAGGTTTGGAGTTTCGGCAGTCCATGCAGCAACATTCGGAAGAATTGTTTTAAAATTCATGGTAGACAGACCTTCTGAAACAGAACGTTTTTCTTCTCCGTCAGCAACAATTTTACCCTGTTTATCGAGAACCTTATACATTACAGTATATGATTGCACCGTGCCCGAAGTATTATTCAGCGTTATATCCAAATCAAGCATGCCATTTTTAAAAGAGTCGTCTAAAGGAGTGCGTGCAAAAAAATCGGCCAACCGCACTTTCGGCTGGGCATAAACATACACATCTCTCTCAAATCCGGTTAAACGCCAAAAATCCTGACATTCCAAATAATTTCCGTCCGAAAAACGATGTATCTGTACCGCTAACGTATTTTTACCGGGTTTAGCATACTTTGTAATATTAAAACGCGCCGGAGCTTTTGCGGCTTTTGACATTCCGACAAATTTCCCGTTCAGATAGAAGTAAGCCGCACCTTTTACACCATCGGCACTTAAAAAAATATCTTTCCCATTCCAATCGGGAAGATCAAAATCTCGACGATAAGTTCCGGTCGGATTCCACTCTTTAGGGACATAAGGGGGCATAGGATGTTGCAAATACTTACTATATCCCGCAGAGACAAATTCATAAGGGACATTCGTATAAATAGGGTCTCCGAAACCTTGCATTTCCCAATTTCCGGGAACCTGAATATCTTTCCATTTGCTGACATCGTAAGAAGGATACATGAAATCTACCGGACGGTCATTGAATTGTTCGACATAATTGAACTTCCATTTTCCGTTAAGTAGCAAATAATCTGCCCCTGATGTCGGGTTTCCTGCCAATGCACTATCTTCATCTTTATATGAAATAAAACTGGCCCGGGCAGGTTCTTTGTTTATACTCACAACTTTCGGGTCGGTTATTTCGGCATACCGGTCAGAATTCTGGGCAAAAGCACCGCCCACCATAACCAAAAATAATGATGCAAAAACGGATGTTTTTTTCATGGGTATATTATATTTTATAATTTATCCTCTTTAATATTTGGACAATTTCCCGAAACGAGAATAGACAGCAACATTTTTCATTTAACAAAAAATAACCATATAAGGTCCTTCCGCAAATTTAGACAAATAATACTAAAATCAAACGATGAATAATCCGACGAGTGTATTTTTTACATTTTTTATATACTCTTCTCTTTCCCGCTTATTTTTAACGAAACGGTATTATTTATTAATATAGTACACACCGATTTTATTTCTTATTTTTTTAATTATTTTTACGGTAAAAAAAAGTATATGCTCATAAATATCCGTTTATATAGCCAGCAATTAACAGAACCGACATTCGATACCCCTAAAGAAATCGTATCATGGATGGGAGCTATTCAAGCACAAAACTACAATATGGCGAAATGGGCAATCGGTATCCGGCTCAAGCACGTCACAGATAACATCATAGAAAAAGCCTTCCAACAGGGAGAAATATTACGAATGCACATATTGCGTCCTACATGGCACTTTATTATTGCAGAAGATATACATTGGATGCTGAAGCTCTCGGCGCAGCGAATAAGATCTGCCAATGAGTCCTTCGGGAAAAATCTAGAAATAACAGAAAAGCTATACACAAAATGCAACCGGTTAATCGAAAAACACTTAACAGGAAATAACCACCTCACCAAACAAGAAATCGGAGACATTTTGAAGAAAGAAAATATAAAAACCGATATACCTCGGTTAAATAGATTTCTTATCCGGGCAGAGACAGAAAAAATCATTTGTAGCGGAATAAATAAAGGGAACAAACAAACTTATGCTCTACTCAACGAACGTGTTTCTCCTGCCAAGGAAATAACGAAAGACGAAGCTCTTGCCAAGCTGGCAAACAAATATTTTCAAAGTCATTCTCCCGCCACATTAGAAGATTTTACATGGTGGTCAGGATTATCTGTTACGGAGGCCCGACAAGCTATTGATTACATCAACTCTTCCCTGCTAAAAGAGCAACTCGACAATCAAAAAGAAATATTCATCCATGAATCATATTCAAACAAAAATTTACCTCAAAAAAACATTCTCCATTTTTTACCCTCATTCGATGAATATTTGATCAGTTATAAAGACCGAAGCGAGGTCTTAAACGAAAAATACCGGGCAATGGCATTTAACAATTACGGTACATTTTACCCCGTTATTTTATATAATGGAAAAATTTCGGGTAACTGGAAACTTCTTCGAAATAAATCAGGAATAACTATAAAAACATCTTTTTTTGAAAAAACGACTTCTATTAATCAACATCTTATCGAAAATGCAGAAAAACGATATAAACAATTTATCGATTCTTTTTCTACCACCTAAAAGCCTATATTAAAAAGATATTCCTATCGCCCCTGATATATAGTCAGACTTGACTTTGCTCATGTAGCAACCATGCTTCCAAGCAGCTTTAATCTGTAACAGATAGTTCTTCAAAATCCGATGCGAGAACTGTATGCCAATATCAGAAAATATGCTGTTCGATGAAATAAAACGGTAATTATGATAAAGCATATTCAAAACTCCGGAATCTGTTATTTCCGTTTCCGACAAGGCAATATCCGTGTTAAAAGCACGAGAATAGCCAACTCCGGCATCTATCTGCAAAAAACAATTTTCCCATGTCTTATATCCTCGAACAGAAACGTTTCCGGACAAACGATTTTCCTCAAGTGAACGAGACGGATAAATATATGATGTTTTATTGCGCTTATAGGTAACTTCAGGCGACAAAGACAATTTATAACCTTTCGCAATTTCCGCCTCATACATACCGACAATACCGGAGTAGAATATATTGTTATGATACTGTTCTACCTCGCCTATTTTCGGATAAATTTCATTCGCTGCATCACCGAACAGATTTTCAATTCCATTTCTACAAGAAACATTACCATACCCTTTTACCCCCCATACCCTGTATGTCGTGGCATTACGGTAACCTATTTCAATTTTTCCGGAATGTTCATATATCAAAGCCATCGGTAATTCATTCAAAGATGAAATTATTTTCTCACAAGAATAATAACGATAGGAGAACGTCCCGGAAAATCCGCTTTGTTCATGAGAAGAGATTCCTATATTTCCGCCAAAAGATTTTCCTTTATAATACGCACTGTTATTATTCCCCGAGAAACGGGCATAGTCCATTCCCATTCCGGTAAAATGATAAACTTTCGACTGACCTAATTCGCTATAAAATTTTATTTCATTAGATTGTTTATATTTTGTTGCAAAAGCAGATATCCCGATGCCATAATGAGTTTTTGTCCGCAACGAGATGCCTAACGAAGCATTCAACTCTCCAACAACATTTTTAGGACGAGGGTCGATATTCCTAAACTCCACGGCAGCCCGATAATCCAACGTTCCGCCCCAAGTGACACGACCATATTCCCGTGCATATCCTCCGGCAAAATAATATTCCTCGCATCTTAAATCTCCGCCGACCGAATCTCCCAAAACATAAGGATACACCCAATCATAATCGGATGTCTCGTTCCAAACGACATCTCGTTTCACGCCGTTTCTATAATAAGCCTGCCCCCATAATTTTCTATTTTTCAGAGAAATATACGAATCCACATCAAACGATCCGCAGATCAAACCGTCTCCTTTTTGCAGAAATATCGGTTGATCTTCATCCGAATATTCCACGATTGCATTTACCTCGGTAAGAGTTAAGGCATGCTGATAATATTTTTCTGCAGGATTACGATAAAGCAAATCGAAAAAAGTCTCTCCGAAAGAATTATTCCGCAAATTTCGCTGCATGACAGAAAGCGTATCCCCGGCATACAAGAAAGCCGGACACAATAAAAACAACATAACGACAGCATATCCTTTTTTCATCTCACTTTCAATTTATGTTACTCAGTCTTAGGCGTTACACCGTCATAAGTAATATTCACAGCCGGAGTACCATTGGCATCCGTGGCCGTATGTTGTTCTTCGATCAAAGAAGGTACGCACTCGGTATTGAAATCGTCAGAAGAGTTATTCGTGTCTTTCAACACCTTTCTACCGTCACGAGTAATATATAACAACTTCCGACGTACGCTTTTAAAATAACGAGTTTTATCTCCATCGATCGTTCCGCAATGAGTCCAACCCGAATCCAAAGACGGATCAGTAACATTCCATACATAACGAGACTCGACACTTGTATTCACAGCATCTATAATCCACTCATTAGGAACTTTATAGGCTGTTTGTTCCATAGGGAAAGTCCCGGCAGGCAATACCATGACATACTTATAAGTATAAAGATAATCCTTTAAAAAGTCTTCTTTCTTTTCCGGAATACGAGCTAAAGCAAAAGCCCTGAACCCCCGATTATGTAGAATCCAGAAACTAAGTGTATAACAATAGTACTTATCCAAATTCGGAACTGTCGGGCTGTCGATATCCATATGCGCAGGAACAGAAGATTCATCATACCATTCGAAGTCAGCACGACTCAAGTCAAATGAATTCGGATTGGCAACCCGATGATCCATACCGGTATCACAAATTATCAAAGACTCCCCCGGCTGTACAGGATGGTCTGTCCCATTCCCGGGTATCGTATAAATGGCATGTACCGTCATTGCCTCTTTCATAATATCCGGAGTATAGTCATATTTGGCAACCGTTGTAAACTTAGATTCCATAAAAGACACACCGTCAGCATACAGGACATGATCGGTATTGTTATAGATTTTGACATATTGATCGCCATTATACTGTTTTCCAGAAGGTTGCAACGTGCCGGTAAAAAAAATTTCTTCAATAATGAAGTCGTTTTTATCTTCTAACAAATAAGACTCTAACGTAACCTTCACATCTGTCCCGAGTACTTTTAAAGAAGCCTGATAACCCCTTAATTTTCCTTCTGTCATTTCCCCATTTTTCAAATAAGTGACACTTGCTTCATAACTACAGTCATACAATCCCTCAGGTAGCGAAAACTGTTTAGAATTAGAATACTCGGTTTCCATTCCGGAAGATATATTCTTGAATTTCACTGCCTCATACTGCACAGACAGTTCTTCTAAATCGGATGGATACTCAATCAATATATCCACCGTTGTATGCGGAATATCGCTTTTCTCCTCACAACTGACAAAAAGAATTAAAAAAATAACCAGAAAGAATAACTTGGATCTCATTGTTCTTATTATAATTTGATATATTACAAACTAAAATTCAATTCCATACCGAAATAAGGATTTACATTTCTTCTTATCTGCAATCCGTTAGAGGTATAATCCGGAAGATAATCCAAAATACGGTTAGCGAATAAAGCAAGCTTCAGATATTTACCGATCTGTTTCGTCGCTTTAAAATTGACATACATAGCCATCGGAACAGTTTGTTTCTTAAACGAATCGGCATTATACGTCTTCACCAAAAACTGCAACTTCATATCTTCTGCAGACTCCTGCGTATAAGGATGTAAAAGTCCGTCATTCACATCAAGATAACTTACCGGCACCCCGTTCTGATACATTCTTTGCGTAGAGACAAACCACATGCACTGTACCGATGTCGAGAAAATAAGTCCCCATTCCGGGACTTGCGTATCCAACATAAAATTGGTATTGAATTGTTGATTTATCCTCCCGCTATTCCAATCATACAATCCGACATATTCTTCTTGAATCGGACGGTTATCCACCACTTCCGAAACCGTTTCAAACATAGGTTGACTATTCGTATAAGTAGATTTGAACCAGGCCCCGTTAATAATCACGGATGTTCTCAACGGCCTGATACGTTGAGATGTAAATTGAAATTCCACCCCTTCTTTTTCTAACCGACTGCCATTCGCCGCTTGCGTATATCCATCCAGTTTCCGGGTATCTGTATAAGAAATATCCTCCAATGCGGGAGGGCCTTGTAAAGATCCTGCATCAATAGAAGATGCATCATATTTACGATACTCAAAAGGCATATAATAAGAAGAGTAACGAAATCCGGATGTCAATCTTTCTCTAAAATATGTCACAGACAGGCGATTACCGTTATAAGATATATCACTTCTTACTTCCCATTTCCGATTCCTCGAAGGTTTTAACCGGTAATTCGTGATATCCTTGATATAAGTACGTACATTAATTCGACTATATTCCAACGGTTTATTAACATCATAATAGTTTAGCTGAATAATATCGTTATACCATTTGTTAGGGTACAAATAATCTATGGTCGGCATTTTTGTCGTCAGACCATATCCTCCTGATATATCTATATTCAAATCATGGTTACCCAACCGAATGCCCGGAAAACTCCATCGGGAATTGATACGCGGATCAAGATAAACTTTTCCTTGTAGCAAATAAGCTGGACTCATACCGACCAAAGAGATCGAACGGACACCGGCCAACGTCTCCCATTTATGTTTACCCATACGAGCAGTAATATTATCTTCCAGAAAAAAAGAGAGGTTTTGCAATGCAGGTATATCCTTATAAGCCCTCGGTCGTGTAGTCCATCCGCTTGTTACGATCGGGTGGCTTATATCATATACTTGTCCCCGACCTCTGTTCTTCGAATAGTTCCATTCCCCTCCGGCTTTCATACCATTTTTAACCTTACCTAAAAAAAATTCCAATTCTCCCTTTATTTTCAAAAACGCATTCAACGGTTTACCCTCACTTAAATAATCGGCAACATATTGTCCCAAAAGATAAGTTCCGTCATGTACCCCCTCTTCCATACTGGTCGGAGCTACCGTCGCACGTTGAGGAGACATCAGTTTCGTCCTCTTCAACCTGTCCGACTGAATACTTACAGAAGAGTTGAGCTCTATAGATTTTATCAAATCCACCTTAGGGAAAGTCCACGAAAAATTATTTGTAAAAGCCGTCCGGTTATACGTAGATTTATATTTATCTATTTTCTGATATGACAAGTCGGGATCAGTTTTTACATTATCGAACGAACCGGTATAATCGACACCGGAGTTCCATCCCATATTCCACATCTCTTTTTTAAGATTCCACGTCGAACGCACCGAAGCATTGATACGTTTATAATTCTCGAGATTATTTCGCGGATCTACTTTCGAATCGAGATATCCCCCGTCTATATTCAAAATCAGATCTTGTCCCGGAACGGCAAATCCCTTACCGACAGAAAAAAGCTTACTGTATTCATCTGCCTTAAAACGAGCGGTAAACGGAGTCGATTTCCTTATCCGCTTAATATTCACCAAACCGCTGGTAAGATTTCCATATTCCGCAGAAGGAATTCCACGAACGATCTCCACGCTTTCTATATCATCGGTAGATATGGAACGCATATCCACACCTTTATTCGTTATATTTCTTTTATACTCGGGAGAACTCGAGTCAGAGCCCGAAGGAATATACTGCATATTGGCATCACCGTTAATCGGAGCTCCATCGACAAGGAATAAAGTACCCAAAGAGGAGATAGAATAATCGGGATTGTCGCTTTTTCCTCCGGAAGCATTCAATGTACCCGTTTCACGCAACGTTATTGTATTAGCCACCCCCATGTTCGGAGTTTGGGAAATATTCCCCGGTAAGAGTTCTAATAAATCTGCAAAACTCGTAGGTTGCAAATGCGCCATTGCAGCTCTATCGATTTTCGACGAACTAACGATCCCCGGTGACTCGGCAGCAGTTATCACAACCTCTTTCAACTTATTAGACCGGGCAGTCATATTTATCTGTAAAAAAAGGTCGCTCTTCAGTTCGATCTTTTTCTGCCACGACACATATCCCAAATAAGACACCTGCAAAACATACTCCCCGGGCAAGACAGAAGAAAATTTAAAATTTCCGTTCTTGTCAGACAACACGGAAAATGTATTTTTCCCTTTTAATTGTATCGTAGCGAACTCAAGTAACTCCTTCGTGAGCGTATCTCTTACACAGCCACTGAAAATTACTTTATCCGGGACAGCCCGGACAAAAGGGAAATACAAAAACGTCACAAAAAAAATCAGAATTATTTTCTTCAAATTCATCCCCGGAGATACCTATATTAATGCGATGCGAAAATAGAGTGGATATTATCATCATACAATACCTACAAATACTGATTAATACTTTATAAAATACCTAAATCAAGTGATTTCACAATTTTTCTTCGGTACATATTTTTGCCGTGCAATAAAATATATCTAAAACTAAGTGATAATGAAAAAGATTTTACTATTTGTTTCGATTTTATGTGGGTTGACTGCCTATGCGAACGACATCGATTTTCAATGGGCAAAAACATTTGTTTCTCCTATGGGAACAAGTGCACATTCTCTTGCAAAAAGTGCAGACGATAAAGTCTTCTCATTTGCCGGTTTCGGGTCCTCCGGAGCTGCAGATTCTCTTTCTTATGGTGAAACTCTAATCGGACACGGAGCTCCCTACGACGGAAGCAGCTCCTCCGGAAACTCAAACATCGTATTCCAAAAATTAGAAAAAAACGGAGATCTTGTCTGGTCTGTATATAGCTGCTGGGGCGGAGCCTCTCTTTCTGACTGTGCTTACACCCCGACTGCCGACGGAGGAGCATTCCTTGCTCTGAAATTTTATCATACCAACTACGATGCTGCAAAAAACGGGAAATTATTGTCTTTGGTCGATGCATCGGGTAAAACGACAGATGTCATTTGGGAATATCCGGGATACTGGGTATATCAAGGAATTTTAGTAAAAATCAGTACGGAGGGAAACGTTGAATGGACTAAACTGATCAATGTAGATTATTCTCCTGTACCAGGAACGACATCGAGTACCTACAAAAACTATACTCCGCAAGGATTCTATTTCTATGGTGCAGCCGAAGACAATGAAGGAAATCTGTATATTGCCGGAAATTATCGGAAAGAAATGACTTTCGTTAAAAAGGGAGGAGAAAAAGTCATATTGACACCTCACAATACCGAAGGCTGGACCGGAGATCCCCAATCGAGTGTCGGAGACCTGTTTTTAGTAAAATTAGATGACGCAGGAAATTATCTGGGACATATAACTACTACCGGAACTGCTGCAAGAGAAAGCATCAACAATATCACGTATGCCGATGGAAAAATTTATTTCTTGGGTATGGTAAAAGGCGCATCGACAGAAGATTCTGAAATAAAATTAGGAAACACCACAATACAGCCGACAAAATTCGATGATATACTCGTAGGAGCTGTTAATACCGATATGACCGTCGCATGGGTAAAACATTTTCCCGCTTTCGGTGCGAGCAACGGAAAACATACTACCCAAAACAAAAAAATGGAATTGCAAAACGGGAATTTATATCTGATGGGACACGTTGTCGGAGGTTTCGGGACAGACAAAACCGAAGCGCTGATCAAAGGATCATCCACTATGCAGACTGGTTTCCTTATCAAATGCAGCGCAACTGACGGGACTTGGTTAGGCGGAGCTATCGGTGAGAACTCGATCGGAGGATATTATGGCGCATTCGAAGATGAAAACGGAAAAATCTACACATACGGTTATGCTTTAGGAAATGCTTATCTTATAACCTATAATACTTCTACATGGGAGATAGAGAATGAATATAGTTTGGTAAAAGGCGGATCAACTACCGCATGGGGATGCCTGTTCGACGAAGGACAACTTCTGACTCTCGCCCGCAGTAACGCAAAATCTGCTAACACTATTTTAGATGGTGCTTATACAATAGAAAGCCGAAAAGATGCCGGATCATGGATCACGATTCTTACTTCTTTCGAAATTCCGGAACTGGGACAAACTACCGGATTGATTTCTTCAGAAACAGCCAAAGAGCAAAGCGTCAAAGTGTACAGCGGAAAAAATCAGATATTTGTAGAAGCCGGAGAATCTTCTGAAATACAAATTCTGAATACTTACGGACAAATCGTGAAAAGCATGACCGTATCGACAGGTAAACATGCGATTTCGATGCCAAAAGGAATTTATATCGTGAACAAGACTAAAGTGGTTGTATATTAACTATTAAAAAGCATCCATGAACCTGTTAGCGCAGGAAATGGGTGCTTTTATTATAAAAAAAATTATTATGAATAAGACAATGACTTACATCGCTTCTTTATTATTATGCATAGGGAGCGTCAGTTGCGGAAACAACACAAAACAACAATCTCAGAATACGGCAGAAGAACAAGCAATCGTATCTACCGGAATGGAAGTCGATTCTCTTCTCGCAAACGCTGATTCGCTGGCTGAAAAAAATATAACGGTACAAGGTATTTGCACACACACTTGCAAACACGGTGCTAAAAAAATATTCTTGATGGGAAGTGACGATACGCAGACGATACGTATCGAAGCAGGTGAATTAGGACAATTCAGCCCCGATTGCGTAAACAGTATTGTCGAAGTAAACGGTATATTAAAAGAACAGCGGATCGATGAAAACTATTTGGTACAATGGGAAGAACAAACCAAAGCGAAAACCGAAGAGAAGCATGGAACAGGAGAAGCCGGATGCAGCACCGAGAAAAAAGCTCGGGGAGAAACCGGAAACACGACAGAAGAACGGATTGCAGACTTCAGAAAAAAAATAGCGGAACGCAAAGCGAAAACCGGAAAAGATTATCTCTCTTTTTATTTTGTAGAAGCAGAGTCTTATAAGATCTTAGAATAAGAATAATGGAAAACGTCATATCATGTAAAAACCTGACCCATTATTATGGGAAAAGGCTTATTTATAAAGATTTGAGTTTCAATGTCCCGAAGGGCCGCATTTTAGGGCTTTTAGGAAAAAACGGAACGGGAAAGACAACAACGATCAATATCTTGAACGGCTATTTGAAGCCTAAATCGGGAGAATGCCTTATCTTCGGGCGGGATGTACAAAACATGGAACCGTCATTACGTCGTAATATAGGCTTACTGATAGAAGGTCATATCCAATACTCGTTCATGAATATCCGGCAAATCGAGAAATTCTATGCCTCTTTTTATCCGAAATGGAAAAAAGAGGCTTTTTACGAACTGGTCGGAAAATTAAAAATCACCCCGACTCAACGCATCAGCCGCATGTCTTGCGGACAAAGATCTCAAATAGCTCTCGGACTTATTCTCGCCCAAGATCCCGAATTGTTGATTTTGGATGATTTTTCGTTAGGTCTTGATCCCGGTTACCGAAGGCTTTTTGTCGATTATTTGCGTGAATATGCCCGTGCAGAGCAAAAGACGGTTTTTCTCACTTCTCATATCATTCAGGATATGGAACGCCTTATCGACGATTGTATTATCATGGATTACGGACACATAATGATCCAACAACCGGTAAAAGAGCTTTTAGGCTCTGTAAAACGGTATGAGTTTACCGTACCCGACCGATATGAACCAAACGGATATTCAGGATTCTACTATCCTTCGAAAATACGAAATCATGTAGAAACCTTTTCTTTCTTTTCGGAAAAAGAGGCAGAAGAGAAACTCAAGTCTCTTGGAGTTCCCTTTTCCGGACTAAAAGCCGAATCAGTCAATCTGGAAGACGCATTTATCGGTCTCACCGGAAAATATTAATACATTAAAGACTCTTCTCAGAATGGAAAAAGCATTATGTTATAAAGAATGGATCAAAACCCGATACTATTACTTCTTGGCAATACTCGTGTCATGGGGTATGACCGGATACTGCATACTTAAAATCAACCGGGCAATAACGATGAAAGGCGCACCTCATCTATGGGAGGTAATGCTCGGGAAAGACGTAGTTTTTATCGACTTGTTGACTTATTTACCATTGTTGATCGGGATATTTTTGGCATGGGTACAATTTGTTCCTGAGATGCAGCAGAATCGGCTGAAACTAACATTGCATCTGCCGGTATCGCAATACAAGACAATCTCGATCATGTTATCTTTCGGAATCATCTTGCTGCTTATCGGATTTGCATCCGACTTTTTGCTGTTATGGCTTTATTTGCAGAAGTTCTTTGCAACAGAACTGACATCCAGAATATTGCTGACCGCGATTCCCTGGTTTACAGCCGGAATTACCGGATATCTATTAACCGCATGGATATGCCTCGAGCCCACATGGAAACGCAGAATACTCAATATTCTTATTTCCACAGCAATACTCCGCATCTTCTTTTTATCTTCTGTTCCCGAATCTTATAACTGTTTTTTACCTATACTCATTCTATTTACAATACTGACTCTATTCTTCAGCTTATTATCGGTATCACGATTCAGAGCAGGAAAACAGGATTAATATTAAGATACTAATATAAAACTAAAAATCATGATACGTTTCAGTAAAATACTCCTATATATAACCATAATTCTGTTATTATTCTGGTTGATTCCGTGGGGATACGGCTTCATTTTTTCAAAACCTCAAAAAAATCCGTTTATTTTATACAGTACGGTAATAAACGATTTCGCCATTTTGGAAAATAACGGAAAAGGAACGGAAAGAAAAGATCTGAAAGGGAAATACTATACCGAATCGGAATTCGACAGCATATTGCCGATGTTCTACTACCGGCAATTAATCGCGGACGAAAGATTCCCGGAGGAAATAAACGGTGTCGCCTTGTCTCCGAAAATCGCACAAACGGAAAATTTCATCTTCCGCCATCAGCCGTCTGACGTGAATTGTAAAAAACCGGGACTTTATCCTCTTCTGGAATCAATGTCCGGCAGAGTCGATCTGAAAATGCCGGATGATGTTTTCAGGATAAACAACAACGGTATCGAGTTCATAGATATAAAAACAAACAGTATCGACGAAAAGAAAAGCCGCATTTACACAGATGCCATGAAGAAAAAAGGATTTTGTTTCCCGGCGAATATCATAGCCGGAAATCCGACTGCCCGAAAAGATTATGACGAAGGTTATCTCATTACAGACCGGACAGGATCTTTATATCATTTGAAACAGGTAAAAGGACGCCCGTATTTCAGGAAAATAGAAATTCCGAACGGACTGAAAATAAAATATATTTTCCCGACAGAGTTTAAAAATCGGAAATACCATGCTTTCCTGACCGATGACAAAAATGATTTGTATGTTTTATATACCAAAACTTACGAACTCAAAAAAAGCGGTATTCCTCACTTCAACCCGCAGAAAGATGAAATTTCTATTTTCGGAAACATTTTCGACTGGACGGTATCTTTATCTAATCCTGAAGAAAACAAAATATATGCATTAGATGCCGAAAGTCTCCGGTTATTAAAACAAATAGACTTGGCGAGGCTTTATCCGGATATCCAGCAGAATAATTTTCCTGTCCGACTTACTTTTACATCATTATCCGATAAATACGTATTCCCCCGTATCTCAATGTAACTTTACAAAAATGCGCCCGGAAAGATGAATTGCTTCCGGGCGCACTCTTATAATCTTCTGCAAAGATCAATCATCATAATCTATCAGGCGAAACTGCTTGTCAAATGTCAACTCTATACCACCTTTCAACTTCACTTCATACTCTTTCGTATCTTGTTCAAACTTAATAACCGGTATATCCGGATGATTTTCCTTTAAATATTCAACAATCGGAACAGGAACAATACCGGCAGGAACCATACTGTATTTACAATCCACCTCTTTCAGATCGCCATATTTACGAAATTCGACTTTATTGCCATTCACGAAAATCACTTCATATTCCTGATCGAACCAACTCTTATCCACTTTTGCCAATGCAACTTTCAGATCGGGAAAATATTTTTTGATAAATTGCTGGGCTTTAGCAGGTAGCTGATCCACACGAATAGGACGATCTTCTCTCGCATAAGTCGCAGTACTAAGGGTAAACAAACAGATAAACAGAACAAATAATTTTTTCATAATCTCTTTTTTTCGTTTATAAAAAGACCTTTAACTCAACTGTCATACAACCGTTAAGAATGACCTATGTGACAAAAATGAAACACAAATCTGAAATGAACTTGAAATAGAGACAGTAAAACAAACCGAAAGAAATTATCCAAACCGCCGACCCGAACAAAATTTGAACAGGTTCTAAGGCAGTTTATTCCATGAAAGGATAAAACGATGCTCTCCCCCGACATACCGATAATCGACCTCTATTCCATAATATTGTCCTATAGCTTTAACAATAGCCAAACCCAAACCGGTCGATCCTTTCTTCTTAGAACCTTGATAAAAACGGTCAAAAATACGCTCTCCGTCTAAAGCTCCGGAATCTGCACCGTTACAAAACATAATTCCCGAAGCGTCCGTTATGATACGGATATAACCATTGTCCGAATTGTGGACATAGGCATTCTTCAATAAATTCGTGACAAGTGCCGTCGCTAATGACTCATTCATATCAACAATCAACTGAGAGCGCTTTTCCAATTCCACCTTTATGTTCCGGTAGCTATATATATCTTTGTACAAATCCAGTTGCCGCTCCAATAATTCGTTCATATTTACAGAAACATTATCGGTAAACTGTCCGCTATCTATTTTAGAAAGGAACAAAAGAGATTTATTGAGGCGGACTATATACTCGATCGTCTGCCGGGTTTTCAAGATTTCGACCAATTGTTCCTCCGTAAGCTCGGTATTGTCCGTCAGCCATTCGAGACGGTTTTGGCAAACCGCCAACGGGGTCTGTATCTCGTGAGAAGCATTCCCGATAAACTGCTTTTGCTGATCGAAGAGCTGTTCGGTTCTTCTCGCATAACGAATCGCCGCATCATTCAATTTTTTAAACTCCGATATCTTCGTATCATTTTTCAAAAGTTTGTTTTCTCCCCCGACAGTATAATCATCCAGCCAATGCAATAATGTATAAAGCGGACGCATACTCCGGTAAAAAACCCATGTGTTTATCCCGATAATAATCAACAATAAAGTAACATATAGCACGATGATCCAGTTCAGAATAGAATTACGCAAGTCTTCTTTCTCAAAAGAAGGTGTCGCTACAGTCAGCTCAAAATAAACACCCGAGTCATTTTGAAATATGGTTTTCAAGATTCTTGCCGGTTCGGTATCTTGCAAACGGGGAATGTAAATTTTCGCATCCGTATAGCTGATAGCCGAACGGCTTTCGGCATATTCCCGGGTTACTTCTCTGATCTGATAACTGTTATTCGACCCGTCACCTGATGAAAGTGTCTTCTCTCCTGCCAGTACCTGCATAATAATCATATCGGAATAGTTCTCGAGCGCATCATCCACCTCATCGTTAATCTCCGTCTGCAATGCAAAATAAAAAAAGGCCGCCCAAGCCGTCAGTAAAATCACCAAGGCGACCGAAACCCGCAATATGATCTGATATATAAGCTTCATCCCACTATAACCGGTTATCCGGCAACGACAAGTTTATAACCGAATCCGTACACCGATTTTATTTCAATTTCAGCTCCCGCATCTCTCAGCTTTTTCCTCAGGTTTTTCATCTGCGCATATATGAAATCGAAATTATCCGCCTGATCGATATGATCGCCCCATACGGCTTCCGCCAATACCGATTTATCGACCAAATGACCGGGACGAAGAATAAAATAATACAATATATCATACTCTTTACGAAGCAGAGGCACATCAGCGCCATTTACCGATACTTGAAATTTATCGGGCGACACGACCACATTTCCCAACTTGATCGTATTTTCTCCATTCCCGCGATTACGGCGCATCACACTTTTTATTCGTGCAGACAGTTCCGCCAGATGAAAAGGTTTCGCCAGATAATCATCCGCACCTAAATCAAGACCCGACACCTTATCCTCTATCGAATCTTTTGCCGATATAATAATGACATTCCCCTGCTTTCGTAACGCTTTAAAACGGTCGAGCAAATCTAAACCGCTACCGTCCGGCAGCATAATATCCAGTAAAATGCAGTCATAACTGTAATCTTCGATCTTTTGCAAAGCCTGACCGTAAGTTGCGGCAACCTCGACAACATAACGCTCTTTCTCCAATGTTCTCTGCATCAACTCTCTCAAAGAAGGTTCATCTTCGACAATCAGAATTTTCATTTCCTACTGTTTTAAAATAAAGAATCGCATCCGATTTATTCTCGGATCGTCTCTGTCCTTTTTCGATAAACTAAAAACAACCTGCAATTCAAAGATAAAAGATAATCCTGAAATAAAACTGAAACTCCGAGAGAAATATACAGACATCCTTCTATAATCATCTAACTTTTAGAGGCATTCCGTTTAAGATAGCCTTCCATTTTATCTTATTTCCAGAGTATCTTTAATAATCTCCATAAAAGAATATTGATATTCTACGCCTAATGTCGTATAATATTCCTTACAGAATGCATCATAAACACTTTTAGCAACACCTTTCTTACCTTGGGTACAGAGTATACGTATCTTGGTTGACAAAGCATTCTCATTGAGGTAATCATGTTGGAATAAAACATCAGATATTCGTATTTTGAGGGGATCCGGTAAGTCTTCCTGTTTAAGTAAGTTACAAAGTAAATCAATTGTTTGGCTGGAGAAATCACTTTTAAACGTATCTACCCATTCTGTTTCAATATTAGGCAGCATCATTCCATGCAATAATAATTCCAATAATTGTTCAATATTATTATTGTTGCCATTTTTGTTATAGAGATATAATACTTCAAGATAATCGCATGTAACATCGGTATCTAATTTTATGCTCCAAAATCCTTTCTGGTTAATAATTTTGATATCACCGATCTTTTCAAGTATGTTACGTAATTTGCTCATATATACATTACGGATATTTTGTGCGGCATCTTCAGGTTTTCCGGGCCATAACATTTGGATGAGTTTATTACCATTTATGCCTTTTTCACATTTTCCGGTATATAATATCAATGCTATAAGTAACATTTTCAGAGTACGTGTAAATAATAAGGTTATATCATTTCCCTCTTTATCTACAATGCGAAAGCCTCCCAAAAAACAGATGCATCGTTTCGAAAAATCATATTGCTTTGCAGAGAATATTTCTTCATGTATATTATTGACATCTAAATTATTATTAAGACTTGCCTTATATTCGGGGGCAACCTTATGTTTTCTTTTCTTGATATAGATAATGTAGCTTAAGATCGCGATAGCAATAAGGGATAATAATATAATAATAGTTGCCCAATAATTATGTGTTTGTGATGTCTCTTGCGTATTGTTGGTTTGTATAAAACTTGTTGCAGGAATTGGCGGGTAGTCTAATTCGTAAATTTCTACATAAGATTTTCCCGATACCTCAGCTTCATGTATGACTAAATATAGTTTATTTAATTGTCGGGAGAAATATATATTGGTATATAAATATTGTAAATCAAATTTTTTGCCTATGGGGAGTGACATCTTTTCAAAATGGGGATTGTCTCTATTTATTTTTATTAATACTCCTCCTTCTTGGGTGCAGAATACATAAAAACAATTATTGGCTTTATCATAAATCATGTGTTCGCAAGGTTGGAATTCTCCTCCTTCTATTGGGGTGATATGTTGCCATAATCGGTGTACATTATAAGTCTTTAAATCAATAGCATATAAATCATAATAATTTTGTGGAGATAATTCTTGCCTTCCGGATGGGCATCCTCGTCCGCCAAAAACATACAAAGTATCATTGACTATCACTGAGGCACATGAATATCGTGGATCTATCTCTTTTAATATATATCTCTGTTGAGGCTTCGTATGGAACGGATAGCTGATCAAGAGTTCATTATTATAACGATAATGTCCATATCCTCCAAAACTAATCAGACTGGAATCTTCAGGGTTAAATACACAAGTATTGTTCCAATAATCATGGTCCTTTTGGGAGACTATATTATTGCCCCATCGATGGCTGATAGGGTTCAACGATGAGTATATGTTCTCATCCAAGTTATATGAGAGAAGTTGATTCTGATCAGGGATAAACACTAATTGATTAGGATAATTTGATGCTATTTCTCCTCCTTTTATAGAAATTGTATCTGTTTTCTTTTCTCCAAGATGGTACACATATAAATTATTTTTATCCGTAGCCATATAAAAAGTCCCTATATTAGGATCAAACGCTATAGAAAGAGATGAATCGAACGTCGCGGAATATAATTTGTTCCAAGTTATGTATTGGTCGATAATCCAATGAGGGTTATAGGTAGTCGCAGGTTTGTAAAATAGCTCGTCATAACAAGTATTTCTGTCATGATGACCCAATTTCCATCTTCGTATTTCTTCTTTCCCTCTGTTGATAGTTATGTCTTTGACATTGACTGATGCAACATCTGCTAAAGAAAAGTTTTCAAACGGACAATATCCAAAAGCGATTCGAACACTCTCGGTATCTTTCAATTCCGGAAATTTAATAAATGCGGAAGTCTTATCATAGATCAGGTTTATATCACCGGTCTTGGGGTCAATACTTATTGAGACGTTAACCCATACTCCTTTTTTTACATTCTCGTCAGAAAGAGGATGTACTGTTTTACCTGTGACTAAAATAGGGTAGCGCTTATCATTTTTATCAACGCTATATAATAAATCTATATTCTGATTATTGTTGGTTATTATTCGGAATATGCTACCAAAAACATTTTCTTCTCTTGTGAATATACTGAAACTTAAAGTGAGTTTCTTTTGGAAAGTTCTTATCGGATACCCATTTTCTAATACGACACTGGTAAATTCGTCTTTGGGGTATGGATATGTTCGAATATATAACCCATACTCTTTTGGAGATGCAGCAATCGCCGTACATATTGAAATAAACAAAAACGTTAATAAATTCAGTATGCTTTTCATAGATAAAACACAAGAAATATATGCAATTAAACAAAAGTAACTTTTCCTATAAATAAATACGAAAATTATCCGCGAATATTTTCTGCTTATTTCTATAAGAGCCTGTCGTACAACTTTATATAATAATAATATAATAGCAACAATTTTAGATACATAGCGTATTTATTAATGTTTTTTTAAGGAAAATATTAAGGTCGCAAGCATACTTTTATCTCGAAATAACTCCGCTCAAATATTGAATTACAATGCCTTGATTTCATTATTTTTTTCATTTATAAATTTAATCATGTATGAATAAACACATTTTAAATGCGTTCCTATTAGGAACAATTATCCTTTCTTGTAATGGTTTTACTTCGTGTAACGATGATGTTGATGAATTAAAATCTCGAATGTCTGTGGTAGAAATTGCCATTGATGATATTAAGTCGCAATTGCAGAATGCTCTTGTTACAGGTGCTAGTATAACGAAGGTAGAACAAAAAGACGACGGAAGTTGGAACATTACTTTAAGTAATGGGCAGACTATTGAAATTAAGAACCAGGCAGGAGGAGGTTCTAATATCTCTGTTGTAGTAACAGATACCAATGCAGTTATAACAATAGATGGTCAAGAATATATCCTTCCTTTAGGAGCATCTGTAAGTTCATTGGTATATGTCCCTGAAACATTGGATGGTATCGTAGAAATCGGAAATGACGGTGCGGTCGTAAAATTTTTAGTAAGACCTTCATTAAATAATCTGGATGGTGCTGAGTTCTCTATTGCCGAGTCACATGCGGTAACCCGTGCAGGAGATGGTGAGCAGTTTAAAGTAAATGGTCAGGCAACTTTGGATAACGGATTCATTTCTGTTCCTCTTAAGGCTTTAAACGTTGAGGCCGGAAATCATTATGCAATCTCTCTGCAAATGAATATGCGTGGAACAGTCATAGGATCTAATTATTTCAATGTGCATATTGCCGAGGATTTTTCTTTTATCGGTGAACAAATCGGTGGTTATGAAATAAAATCAGAATATAACCCTGCCAGTTTGGACGAAAATTATAGTGAAATGACTGTAAACGGTGTTACTCTATTAAAAAATTTGAATTTTAAGGACTTCTTCTCTCAATTACCGGAAAATGCAGAATTTAGAATTGCAGGTATAGATCAGCAGCCTGTCGGTGATGCGCAGAATAAATATACTCTGTTGGCAAACAGTTTGCAGAAAGATGGAACATGGGCATTTGCCGAAAGACCGGGAACAAGTTTTAATTCCAATCAAGACCGTCCCGGATTCTTGTTTAATATAGTATCCAATGATGTAGTAAAGGCCAAAATTTATTTGAAAATTATTGATGAATTGGCTGATGTTGATTTTAATGCAGGTTTAAAACAAGCTGAAGCAGAATGGGGAGGTCGTGAAAAATCGCTGTCATTAGGAGCACAGACTATTGATATTCAAGCTACATTTACTAACTATGAAAGTGATTATACAATAATTCATAGCGGAAAAGATGACTTCTTTGCAAAATGGTCAAGTATCGCTATTTCTACTCCTAATGAGGATAACATTATTTATTGCGACGGAACTAAATTAGTTTTAGGAGATTTGGGCGCAGAATATGCTGCGAAATCTCGTGGGATTTATTGGTTCTATCGCGGATTTGCAATTTATGTTCCTGAAACATTGGCCGTAGAAGATGGTAAATACATCGGGACAAATGGTAAATCTTATGCCGGAGGAGAAGGATATGATTATGATCTCTGGTTAGGCTCTTATAGTGAATATATCAATAATCCGACAACTTTCTATGATCCGGTTTCATCCTGGAATTTTAAGATTGATGAACAGACAGGTGTCATCACCCTTCCTGAAACATATACAGGCTATGGCTTCCGTATCGGTGTAGGTGCAGGATATGAATATGCTTATGGAGTCAAGAAGATAGGTGAAGCAGACCAATTCGGATTATTCTTCTTTAATCGTCGTTTGGCTCCGGAAGGTGCTACAATGCCGGCTCCTAAAGAATAATTTAATATTATTCGTCTAATTCTTTAAGAATCTAAAACATGAAACATAAAAGACTAATAATAGGAAGCCCATATTTATGGAAAACTATGATGATACTATTTCTTTTCTGTTCATCGCTTCCTTCTTTCGCTCAGAATAGAGCTCTACATGGTGTCGTCTTAGATACTTCTGGTGAACCGGTTATCGGGGCCAATGTGAGAGTGGATGGTAGTACTCGAGGTACTGTAACAGGCCTTAATGGAGAGTTTGATATAAATGTCTCAAATAATGAGAAACTTACCATATCGTTTATCGGTTATTTAGATGCCGTAATTTCTGTCGGTAATAAACGAAATATTAAGGTCATTTTGAAAGAGGATACCAAGACTTTGGATGAAGTGGTAGTGGTAGGATATGGAGTTCAAAAAAAAGCTACTTTAACAGGTGCCGTATCTGCCGTAACCAATAAAGAAATTACAGTTACCAAGAATGAGAACGTTGTCAATATGCTTACCGGTAAAATTCCGGGAGTCAGAATTTCTCAAAATAGTTCTCAACCCGGTGAGTTTGATAACACCATTGATATTCGTGGTATGGGAGAGCCATTAATTGTTGTTGATGGAATTCCAAGAGATAAGGCATATTTTTCACGTATGGATGCCAATGAGATAGAAAGCGTATCTGTTTTGAAAGATGCATCAGCTGCTATTTATGGTATCCGAGCTGCAAACGGTGTTATTTTGGTGACTACAAAACACGGTGATAGCTCCGATGGCAAGTTTAACATTACATTTTCTGCAAATTACGGATGGCAACAATTCTTATATGTCCCGGAAACAGCAAGTGCAGTAGATCATATGCTCCTTATCAATGAGAAAGGCTATAATTCATTCGACGGAAACTATCCTATCCGCACAACTCCCAAATATACTTGGGAGCAGATGATGGAATATAGTACAGGGAAAAAACAGAGTACAAATTGGACAAACGAGTTGTTTGACAGCAATGTACCTCAGGAACAATATAATATCAGTATGGATGGTGGCTCGGACAGGATCAAGTACTTCTTCAACTTGGGCTATTTGAAACAGGAAGGTTCATATAAAAGCGGTTCTTTGAATTACGATAGATGGAATTTCCGTTCAAATATAGATGCAAAGATCACTAACCGTTTGAAAGCTACCGTTGCTTTGAGTGGTTATATAGATGAAAAGAATCAACCGTTTACTGATATTTGGGCAGTATATAAGAAGGCATGGACATTCAGACCTACATCGTCTGCATGGGTTGACGGTGACCACAGTCTGCCAGCGTATGATGATGAAATGTTGGACAGTGAAAATCCGGTGGCTGCAACAAATAGCGAATTTACCGGCTATCGTAGAGAAAAGCGGTACAATTTTAATGGATCATTAGCTTTGAACTATGATATACCTGGCGTTAAAGGTTTGTCTGCAAAAGCATTCTACAGTTATGATTATTATACAACGAATAATACAGAATATCGTCGTACTTATAAACTGTATAATAGAGGGGGAGATGGCGAATTACAATCATTCATTAGAAATAGTGACAGTTATTTGCGTAGAAATACGGATCCAAGATATGGAACCGTACTGCAACTTTCTTTGAATTATGCGAATAAGTTCGGTGATCATAATGTAAGCGGTATGCTTTTGTTCGAGGAACAATATGATAATTGGGATAATTTTTATGCTCAGCGTGTGATGATGCTTGATGGAGATTATCTGATTTATGGTGAAGATGAAGAACAGGTCGGTTCAATGTCCGGTGCCGGTGATAAGACCAGAAAGGCTCTGGTTGGTAAATTCAATTATGACTATAAAGGTCGATACATGGTTGATTTTTCTTTCCGTTACGACGGAACATCAAGTTTCCCTAAAGAATCTCGTTGGGGATTCTTCCCTGCGATATCTGCCGGTTGGCGAATAAGCGAGGAACATTTTATAAAAGAGGCGGTGCCATTCTTGACCAATTTAAAGCTCCGTGCATCTTATGGTGAAATGGGAGATGACAGCGGTGCAAATACATATCCTCAGACGCAAATTGCCTATAATATCAATAAAGATCAGATAGGTTATTTTTATAATGGGAAATTTATGGCAGGTGTTTCTGCAACATCGATCCCTAATCCGAAACTGACATGGTATACAGCTAAAACATATAATTTGGGATTGGATTTTGACTTATGGAGTCAGAAACTTACCGGTACATTGGAATTATTTAAACGTAAACGTGAAGGCTTGTTAGCTACGTCATCGGCTGTTATTCCAGGTACTGTGGGAGCCTCTATGCCTCAAGAAAATATCAATAGTGACGAAACTTTCGGTTGGGAAATCAGTTTGGGACACCATAACCGTGTAGCAAATATCGATTATTGGGTAAATACTCAGATTTCAGCAACTAAGAATCGTTGGGATTATCACTTGGACAGTCAAGCCGGTAACTCGATGGAGAATTGGTACCGTTCCGATGTATCAGGACGTAATAAGGATATTTGGTTTACATACGAAGAAGGCGGGCGCTTTACAAGTTATGAAGAAATTCGGTATCATGGAACGACCGGTGCGAATTATAACCAAGGAACATTGCCGGGTGACTATTGGTATAAAGACTGGAATGAAGACGGTATCGTAAATGATGCGGACAGACATCCTGTAGCCACATTTAATCTGCCGGTTTTCAACTATGGTATTTCTATGGGAGCATCATGGAAAGGCATTGACCTATCAATGAATTGGCAAGGTGCTGCAGGTGTATATAATTCGTATAATGAAGTGTTTACAGAAGTCGGACCATTCAACGGTGGTGCAGTCCTTGACATGTATAAGGACCGTTGGCATACAGTAAATGTCAATGATGATCCGTGGAATCCTAATACTCAATGGGTAGAAGGATTGTATCCGGCTACGGGACATAGCTTTAACACAGGTTCGACAGGTATACACAATACATCTTATATACGTCTGAAAACACTCGAACTCGGCTATACTTTCCCTAAAGTATGGATGAATAAGATCGGAGTAAAAAATCTGAGAGTATATGTAAATGCATATAACTTGTTAACCTTTAGCGGATTGGATAATATCGACCCTGAACGACCCGGATATCAAGGGGGAAGTAATAGTGGTAGTAGCAGTGGTATCCTTTACTATAATTATCCTGTAAATCGTACATTTAATATTGGTGCGACTATTAAATTCTAATCAAAGGAATAGCATATGAAAACTTTTAAATATTTATTTATATTAGCCGCTTTGGGAGTCTCGATTACTTCTTGTAATGATCTGGAGCTGGAACCAAAAGGATTACTATACGAAAATGTTTTGTTTCAGTCAGACAATGGTATAAAGAAATATATGGCCCTTATATACCAAGATTTGCCTATTGAAGACTTCAATTATAAACAAAATGGTGATGAAAAAGGCTTTGCGACAGTCAATCAAGGAGGTTGGCATACCGGTAATAAATGGCAAGCCCAAAAAGGTAGCCCGGCTGCCGCTGGAGCAGAAGCTGCCGGTCGCGATCCTTCATATGGTGATGGTTGGGGATATTGGCCTTATGACAGAATCCGTGATATCAATAATTTCATAGAGAAACTTCCTGAATATCGTAGCTATTATACAGAAGAAGATTACAATGCGTATATAGGAGAAGCACGTTTCTTACGCGCTTTCTACTATTTCGGTATCGTAAAAAGATATGGAGGAGTCCCTATTGTAGATAAAGTATTGGATCCAAGTGCTCCGACGGCTGAACTCCAACAGCCGAGAGATACCGAATACGATTGCTGGAAGTTTATCTACAATGATTTGTTATATGCAATGAATAATGCATCTGCATCCAAAGCTGAAATCGGTAGAGCAAATCGGTATGCTGCAGCGGCATTAATGTCAAGAGCGATGTTATATGCCGGAACAATTGCCAAATACGGAGGTTATGTCGGGACGACAGGTCCTGCAGTTACTGCAGGATTGATGGGAATCCCGTCGGACAAAGCGGCAGAGTTTTTCCAATATGCCTATGATGCTTGTGTGTTCTTGAAAAAAGCCGGTTTTACATTGCATACCGGGTCTGATAAGGAAAAAGCTTATCTTGAAACTTTCTTGATAGACAATGAAGAAGATATCTTTGTTAAACAGTATGGACCCAAGACGACTACTCCGGCAAACACGAGCTTGTTTCATTCTTGGGATACTATGATTTTACCGAGAGGTGAAGGTCTGGCCAGTGATGTCGGATGTGCTTTACAACCGGTTTGGGAAATGATAGGTTTATATGAAATGCCGGCAATAAAAGATGCAGAAGGTAAACCGATTCGCTTCAATAGTGTCGATGAATTGTGGAATACAGACGAGATGGAAGCTCGTTGCCGTGCCAATTTCTTCTTTCCTGGCATGACCGAGTCTGTTTCCGGGGTTAGCATTGACATACGGGGTGGTGTATATAAGGAATATCCGGGTTTGGCAAGTGATGGAGAGTCTGAAATTCCCGGAAGTATTAACGATTATACTGACACTTACAGAGTAAGGGCAGCAAGTCCCGGTGAAACTCAAGTCATTAACGGACAATCTGTTCAAGTAAGTGGGAAGCATGGATTGGCCGAAGGAACCGGTGATGAAGGATATTCCCGTACAGGTGCGTTTATACGCAAATATGTCAATTATAATGCTGACGCATCGAGTAGAGTTCTGCATGGAAGTTCTCAGTCATGGAAAGTATTCCGTTACGGAGAGATTCTGTTGAATTGGGCAGAAGCCGCTTATGAACTTGGACTCATCAAGAATGATAATAACCTAAAACGAGAAGCGTTTGATCATATCAACGAAATTCGTGATAGAGCCGGTGCCCATCGCCATGATATGGTAGAAAGTCCGCAAGATATAGGTTCTGAAATTTATGGTTTCCCTATCGATGAGAATCTTCAGTATATCCGTGATGAGCGTGCTCGTGAATTATGTTATGAGAACCATCGTATTTTCGACTTACGTCGTTGGAGAGTTGCGGATATCATGTTCCAGAATGGTATGTATACTCACACATTATTGCCATATTATGTAATGGACGAAAATAAGTGGATTTTCTTGAATGAAGTGGAACGTGAAGGACGTAAAGTAACGTTTGAAAAACGTTGGTACTATGAACAGATTCCAAGTGGTGAAATCGGAAAGAATCCAAATTTGATCCGCAATGATGGTTATTAATTTCAAACCTATATAAACGATCACAATATGAAAAAGACAATATATAGTATTCTGTTTGTTGCATCCGTGTTAGCAAGTTCTTCATGCATGAAAGTAGATAACTTTGATGCCCCTGAAGCTCATGTAACCGGCCGTATCATAGATAGTACTACAGGTGAAAATATTTTGGCAGACCAGGGCGAATGCAGAGTCCGTATCTGGGAGAAAAGTTTCAGCCTGAATCCTGCAAATCAGGATATTCCTGTGAAACAAGATGGTACATATAATAATTCAAAATTATTTTCCGGAACATACGATGTCGTTCCGGAAGGAGCCTGGTGGCCTTGTGATACTATCCGTGTCGGGATTGGAAAGAAAACGGTAACTCAGAATTTTGAGGTAACTCCCTATCTGAAGTTAATAGATTTTCAAGTGAATCTGGAAGGCGAAAATCTTACGATGTCCTGCCGTCTGGATGCACCTATAACCGAGGGATTGCCACAAATAATGGAAGTCCGTCCATATTTGAGCTTAAATCAGTTCTGTGGAGCATCCAACTGCATTAACTATTATAATACCAATGATTTTAGAGTTAATGTGATGAAATCATGGGACAAGATCGAAAAAGAGGGAGATGGCAGAACTATTCCATTTGAGGTTACTGTTCCTGTAAAACGCGGATATATTTACTTTGTTCGTATGGGAGCAAAAGTTAAGGATTCGTTTGAAAAACATAACTATACCGAAATAGTAAAGGTCGAAGTGCCTCAGTAATAGACATATTAAAGTTAATAAAATTCGATTCGGGAAAGGAGAAATCTTTTCCCGAACGTAAAAAAAACGAATAGTTGCTTATGAAATTGAAATATAATTTATACATATTTTGGGCTGTAATAGGCTTGTGCTGTATTTCTTGTAGTAATAAAGATGATGACCATATCCCTCCTGCCATTCAAGAACCGGAAAAACCGGCAGCTCCTGAAATCTATAATGATTTAGGATTTACACCCCACGTAGATGGAGAACCCTTCAATACTTATCGCGGGTTGGTTATGGCCGGATATCAAGGATGGTTTGGCGCTCCCGGTGATGGATGTCCGCACAGTGACCATTCCAATACCGCATGGTACCATTATCGTGAAAACGACCGCTTTGAACCCGGAGTTTTGAGAAATTCAATTGATTTTTGGCCAGATATGAGTGAGTATGAAACTCAATATACTCCCGGCAAATTTATTCTTCCTAATGGTGAAAAAGCGACAGTATTCAGCTCTTATGATGAATCTACCGTTATGTTACATTTTAAATGGATGAAGGATTACGGATTAGATGGTGTCTTTATGCAGCGATTCGTAGGTGAAGTTATAAATAATCCTGACGGAAAAGCACATTTCAATAAAGTACTGGCTTCTGCAATGAAAGCGTCAAATCAGTATCAGCGTGCTATTTGTGTCATGTATGATTTGGGAGGATTTATGTCTGATAATACTCGTAATGCAGATGCTGTTTTGGCCGATGCACAGGAAATATTGGATACATATCGATTGAAAGACAGGAATGTGCAGAAATACTATTTGTATGAAAACGAGAAACCGCTGATCGTATTATGGGGCGTCGGATTTAACGATAATCGTCCTTATAACATGAATGATGTAGAGCAACTGATGAATGGACTGAAGGAAAAAGGTTTCAGTATCATGTTGGGAGTTCCGACTTATTGGAGAGAAAGAAGAAATGATGCAATACCAGATGCCAAACTACATGACCTTATCAAGATGGCTGATGTGATTATGCCTTGGTTTGTCGGAAGGTATGGGAAAAGTGATTATTCTAACTTCCATAATTTGATTCAGCAAGATATTGCATGGTGTAAAGAAAATAATGTAGCCTATGCTCCTTTATGTTTTCCAGGCTCTTCAGACCGTAATATGCACCCGAATAATTCGATTAATCCGCGTTACGGAGGCCAATTCTTGTGGGATCAGATGTATTTCTGTATCAAGTCCGGTGCGCAAATGTTGTATATTGCCATGTTCGATGAAATAGACGAAGGTACAGCTATTTTCAAATGCTTGAATGAAAGTGATGTGCCAAGCAATGAAGCTGAAGACGATTATTATGTTGTATATCAAAATAATAGTTATCGCATGACTCAATCTAAGGTAGAAGTGACCGGGGCTAATGAATGGTGTCAGTTGGCTAAGGATCTAAAGGTTAAATTTCAGGGAGTGGAAGACGGGCTTCCGACAGACCATTATTTATGGCTTACCGGGCAAGGTCGCAAGATGCTTAGAGGAGAGGTTCCTTTGAAGTCATCCTGGCCGGCAAGATAAATCTGTGTATTTGTCCTACTGCTTGGTTTCTATGATCAGGCAGTAGAACAAATCAAGTTAAAAAATAAATAGTCGATTGTTGTTCTAAATCTGTAATATAATTGATTGATGATATATTCTGTTACTAAAAAATATTGTAGTCTCAAGACATGTAGAATCCGGATAAGCATATTCCTTTTATTTAATGGTTTTGTATTAAGTTTGTCTGCATCTCCCAAGCATGCAGCAGATACAAATTATCCGTCTTATCACGGACTTGTTATGGCCGGGTATCAAGGATGGTTCCATAAACCGGAAAAAGGAATGATGTATCCTGATGAGAAGAATGTGCGAATTGACATGTGGCCTGATGTAAGTGAATATCCAGAAACTTATCCAACAGGTCTGAAACATGCCGACGGTTCTACTGCACGATTCTTTTGTTCTTCCGACGAGAGTACTGTAGACCTCCATTTCCGTTGGATGAAAGAGTATGGAATAGACGGTGTCTTTATGCAGCGTTTCTTCAACGCTGCCCGTAAAGATAACACAAAAGGGAATGCTGTTATCAGTCATGCCTTTAAAGCAGCTTCCAAGTATAACCGCGCAATCGGCATCATGTATGATTTGTCAGGGCTGAAAGCTCATGGTGAGGATTGTTCATCTTTGATTGAAGACTGGAAATTCTTAGTCGATTCTTTAAAAGTTACAAATCAGGACGGAGCTCATACTTATATTTTCCATAATGGAAAGCCATTGGTTACAATTTGGGGAGTAGGTTTTCCTGACAGACCTTACGATATTCGGGACATCGGCCTGAAACGTTTTATAGATTTTTTATGTAATGATCCCGAGTATGGAGGATGCAGCATTATGTTGGGAGTACCTACCTATTGGCGTGAACTTGGTGCCGACTGTGTGCATGATCCTTATTTGCATGAAATTATCCGCGAAGCAGATTTAATTATGCCTTGGATGGTACAAAGATTTACTCCTTTGTTGCATAATGACATGGATCGTTATCGCGATGTTATACTGCGTGATATGTCATGGTGTAAGGAGAACGGTATAGAATACGTTCCTTGTGTTACACCCGGATTCAGTTGGCATAATTTAAGTCGATATGCATTTCCGGACGACGTTAAACCATCCGGTTCAATACCTCGCCAAGGTGGTCGTTTTTATTGGCAGCAGATCTCTACGGCCATAAACTGCGGTGCCAGAATGCTGTATATAGCTATGTTCGATGAAGTGAATGAGGGCACGGCTATCTTTAAATGTACTGATAATCCACCGGTAGGCAAGAATATTCAATTTGTGGGAATGGACAATATGCCTTCTGATCACTATTTATGGTTGACAGGAGAGGCTTCGTTAATTCTCAAGGGGAAGAAATCCTTGACATTTACATTGCCCAAGCGTCCGCATTAAAACTGATTGTTTGACTTTTGAATATAAAGAAATAATGAAGAATAATATTCTATATCTCATAATGTGTTTGATCTTTACAGGATGTGGAACATCCCGTAAAGATATGATATGCCAAATAAGGAATGGGGGCGTAAAAGGGTGAGTTCCTCCGTCAATTCATTGATATTTGTTTCATGATTAATACTAACTGCTTATGAAAGTTTTACACACTATTGGAGCTTTATGCTTTATTGGTTGCATGATGTCGTGCCAGTCGGTCAAGAATAAGATTACAGAAAAAAGTGGTATAGACAGCTTGGCATCCAACCCTTTTATTACGCATATGTATACAGCAGACCCTTCGGCGCATGTATGGGAGGATGGAAGACTTTATATCTATGCATCCCACGATATCGATCCTCCACGGGGATGTGATCTGATGGACCGTTATCATGTCTTTTCTACCGATGATATGGTACATTGGACAGATCATGGAGAGATACTGAATTCATCTCAGGTTGCTTGGGGGCGTAAAGAAGGAGGTTTCATGTGGGCTCCCGATTGTGCCTATAAAAATGGAACTTATTATTTTTATTTCCCGCATCCGAGTGAAACGGCTTGGAATGATTCCTGGAAAATCGGAGTGGCAACCAGTCGGTATCCTGACCGAGATTTTAAAGTTCAAGGATATATAAAAGGTATGGATTCATTGATCGATCCGTGCGTATTTATTGACGATGATGGACAGGCCTATATATACCATGGAGGAGGTGGTATATGTAAAGGCGGAAAGCTTAAAGATAACATGATGGAACTGGATGGTGAAATGCTCCGAATGGAAGGATTGGTAGATTTTCATGAAGCACCATGGGTACATAAATATAACGGAAAGTATTATCTGTCATACTCGGATAATCACGATGAAAATATGAATGATGGAGTCAAAGGTGATAACCGAATGCGTTATGCTATCAGTGATAGCCCGTTGGGACCATGGAAACATCAAGGTATCTATATGGAACCTACCGACAGTTATACAAATCATGGCTCTATTGTAGAATATAAAGGCGAATGGTTTGCTTTCTATCATAATAGTGCATTGTCTAATCATGATTGGTTGAGATCCATTTGTGTAGACCGATTGTATTATAATGAAGATGGAACTATTCAGATGGTAAAGCAAAGAAAATAAGCCTGAACGACTAAGTAGATTCAGTAAATAATAAAAATTAGCCAACTAATTCACAATGATATAATTATGAATTAGTTGGCTTTTTATATCAAACTCATGTTATTTTAATATAATAAACGTAATATTCCATTGGCTTGCAACATGACTGATAAAATTAATAGAGATGAACATGTTATAGAACTTGCCGGACAAATGAAGATTCACACATATATAAATGTAGGAAAATCCGAAAACTGTTGAAGAAAGAACTCTAAACGATTTACCAATTGTCAATATAAATAGAATATTCGTTGGCTGGCAATAATTCTTCGAATTCCAGACTATCATCCGGTTTCAGCATAATAATCGGATATTCGTGGGCATTGGAATTCAACATACCCGGAGAGTCTTCCAAAATATTATTCACGCCTAAGATCGTGCCCGAAAGAGGCATATACAAATCACAAACCTCGCTAATCGATTCTATAGTGGCAAATACAGTGTTCTTATCAAAATATTCATCGATTCCATCGACAGAGACATATACGATATCTCCCAAACGTTCTTGAAGATAATCGGTTATCCCGACCCAACAATAATCGCCTTCGGGTTGTACCCAAACATGGTTTGTTGTATATCTGCGCCCCTCCGGATAATTCCTGACCGAGCGGTTTTGCCGTCCCGGATTATACCGCACCGCTGACTCGGAATTTTTATTTATTCCGATACTCTCCGGTTCGGAAGCATCTTCAACCTCTTCTGTACCGGTATCGATCCCGACCTGTTTTCCCGAATCATTCCTCAAATTAATACCCCAAACGAAACAAGCAATCAACACCAAACAGGCAATAATCATAAACTTTTTCATGGCAAATCCGATTTAAATGTTACACAAAAACATATTTTTTATTTCATAACTCGTTTAAGAATCCGTCTAAGAGCCTATTTAATTCTGTCCTCAAAAAAAACGTATTCCGTCTTTATCGGTAAACGTAAATATTCTCTCTTCAACACCTCCGGTAAGACACTTCAGCCAATACAACGCCCCGGCAGGCACATCTTCATATTCCACATTATAATCCTCAGCCCGTTTTATCCCCAACGATTCCCATCCGTCCATACCATAATAAAACAGTTCATAGACAGAGCCCGGGAAAACCGAATTTCCGTCATTTCGAGGCACACATACGATCCGGGTTATCCCGACAAGACTTTTCAGATCGATTACCATTTCTTTCTTATTATCTCTTACATAGCGGACATACGTCAACGGGGCACGATCGGTACTTTTTTTAAAACAAGAGTCTGTCGGCACGCAACCGACCGCATGTCCTTTTTCATCATATACAACAATCTCGGACAAATCGGCAACAGGTTTGCGGCTCTTTGATAGCTCCGGCTCTCTTTGCTTCATTCATCAAAGTACGAATATTTCTCATGTGCATACCGATTGTAGAAACGTTTCTTGTCTTTGACCAAAGTTTCTCGCATTTCTGCAACCATTCAACGGTAATGGCACTGAACGGAATATCTTTACCTCCAACTTCTTCAACCATGACTAAAGTACATTTAAGAATTGCATTGTTCCGATTCTATCTTCGCTTTTCAATTCCTCAATTTTTGCTCTTATGGCACTATTTAGAGTGTCTCCGGTTGCTTTTCCAAAACGTAAATTGAGCGTATTGAAGGAGAGAATGTTCTCTTTTCTACCAGTGCTTCAATATTCATCCGGACTAAAGAAAAACTGCTTTCAATGGCTTGTTTGATTTTCCTGCTTTCAAACGATTTACTATCCGGCAGCTTATTCCATTCTTCTTTTGTCATACAAAGGCCAATGGAATAATATTTTGGCTTCTTCTAATAATAAACCTTGATTTTAACAGGATATTTACCCTCCTTGTTGATTGTACGTGCATCCAGTACCGTAGACACTACGACACCATCTTTAGAATAATTGAACATGATTTTTAGTAATTACATGCAAGCGGAATTGCCTGCAATAATCTATATATCCATTTTTTAAGGGAAATATAAACGGTTTCGAAACATTTTGAAGTCTTTTGAATATTGGTTTTGAATGATTTAAATGTTATCTGAATAAGTTAAAACATCATTCATGTGTATCTATTTAGGAAATCATCTAAATAACTATAAATAAGCAAACTTATCGTGGCAATATTTGTATATATAATAACTTATAGGTAATTTTGCCACAGAAATTAAAGGAGAACACTCATGAAAACGATTAATCAAATTATTGGAGAAAATCTAAAGAAAATTAGAGAGTTATCCGGTTTTACGCAAGAGAAGATAGCTAAATCCATTGGGATTGAGCGTTCTGCATATAGTAATTATGAAGGAGGCATAAGGGAAGTTCCGTATGATATTTTAGAAAAACTATCAAACCTATTTGGTTGTGAGCCTTTTATTCTGTTTGAAGATAATGTCCAAACAGATAATGAGATTTTGGCTACGGCTTTCAGAATTTCCGATTTAGAAGATGACGATTTGAAAGAAATAGCCAATTTCAAGGATATTGTGAAATCATACCTTAAAATGGAACGAATAGCCCAAAATGAAGTTGAATAAATTTATTATAGAAAGACAAGTTTCAGAGTTTCGCACAGATAATGGGCTTAGCTCGTCCGAGCCTATTACATTGAAGAGTCTGCTCCTAAAGTTAAACGTACTTACTATTTTCAGACCTCTGTCTGAAAATTTTTCTGGTATGTGTTTAAAGGATAATTCCGGACACCGTTTTATGCTTATCAATTCTAACCAGCCACGAGGAAGACAACATTTTACGATTGCTCACGAATTATACCACTTATTTATAGAAGAAAAACCAACTCCACATAAATGTAATCCAGGACACAGCAAAAATAAAGTAGAACAATACGCAGATATGTTTGCTTCTTCCTTATTAATGCCGGAAGCTGGAATTTGCCAGTTAATACCGGAAGTAGAACTAAATACCAGAAACATTTCCATAGCAACGATTTTAAAGCTCGAACACTATTTTTCTGTTTCTCGTTCAGCTCTGCTATATCGATTATTAAACATTGGCCTCATAACTGAAAATACACGTTCCCAGCTTGCAGAGATAGGAGTAAAACACTCTGCAAGATGTTTCGGATATGACATTGCTCTATACGAACCCGCAAATGAGGGGTTAGTTATCGGTGATTTTGGAGAAAAGGCACGTAGTTTATTCGATAAAGAAAAAATTTCAGAGAGCCATTATATGGAATTACTCAGTAAAATAAGTATCAATGGGACACAAGAAAACGAAAATAGTACTCGATGCTGATGTGATTATCCATTTTATAGAAGCGGGTAACTTTTCATTATTACCGGATATATTCCCCGAATATGAATATATAGTACTGGATGTGGTTTACAATGAAGTTTCAAAGAATAATAAAACGAAAAAATTCATAGACAACTATCTTCACCATTTTCCAAAATTGAAACAAGAAACATTTGCTCCAAAAGGAGAATCAATAAAAGAATATTTTTCATTGCAACGAGTATTGGGAAAAGGAGAGAGTGCCTGTATGGTATATTGTAGGGACAATAGAGATGTATTGGGGAGTAGTAATTTAAGAGATATAAAGGACTACTGTTCAAAGAACTGCATAACTTATTTAACGACTCTTGATTTTCTATATTACGCTTATTGCAAAAAGAAAATGACACAACAAGAATGTACTAAATTTATGCAAGCTGTAAACGATGCAGGAAGCAAACTTCCTATTATTGACATAACCCAATATACATGTACCGTACAAATCTAATTGCACACAATTTGCACACATCTTAAGAAAATAGAAAAAAACAAGAGAGATTATTTGAAAAAGAAATACTACCTTTAGTCTTGAAAATCAAGGAGTATGAGCCTGAAAAGAAACAAAGATCAAATTGTTAAAAATCAATCATTTGCGACTCCTGATCTGGAGAGTATGTTCGGAAATGATCTGTCATAAGCCGTTCTCAGGATACGGAACTGCATCATTCGGACAGGATTATATGCTGCACCAAGCGCACTATTTCGAAACGCATCCCGACTCGCGCTTTTCTCAAACTGCCGATGATACGGTCTACCCTTTCAATGAGTTTCTACATATATTGGTAGAACTCGGAATCCCGGGATTATCGGCAATCGGAGTTTTTTTACTCTCTCTATTTTTATCCCGATCGAAAAACGGGACAAAACGGATTTTAAAAGCCGGATTAATCACTTATTTATGCTTTTCGTTGTTTTCCTATCCGAATTCGGTCTTCCCTCTATTTGTCCTTTTCGGAATATTTTCGGGATGCATCGAGAGCCGGAAGGTATTTAAAATACCGGTATCCGCCTTGACAACGGGAAGCCTGCTAATTCTATCGGTTCTGGTCTGTTCCGTTTCAATTCGGGAAATCAGATTTTATTATAACGGAGCGAAAACTCTCGAAAAATTTTTCACGGGAAACAGTTCGGAAGCGATTTTATTTTCAGACCGACATTATGAACAGCTAAAATATAGCGAATCATTCAACAATATTTACAGCATGTGGCTGGAAAAACATCCGGATATAAAAAAGTTGCCGAGACTGCCGGCGGGATGCAACAATTATTGCAATATAGGAAAAACATATATGCTCTCTGAACAATACGACTATGCAGAAGAATATTTGAAAACAGCGTCTTTTATGGTTCCCGAGAAAATAACTCCCAACTATTTGTTATGGCAAAACTCATTACAAAGAGGGGACACGACGAACGCAATTACCATTGCCGAACGGATATTGAAACAACCTTTAAAAGCAGAAAGCACTTATACTCTCCGCGTCAAAAGCGAAATACGTAGATTTTTAGAAACCGAACAGGGAAAAACACAAGTTCCTGCCCAATAAATACTTAGCATCTATCTGAGCGCTAAATATTTTTCCAACTTATCGAATCCGGTCATTACAATCTTATTCGTCACCGTAAAGAACCATACGCAAGGGACAAAGCAGAAAAGGAAACGCTTGGCGGAATAAGCCAAAACATTTTCTATCGTATCCCATTTATAATCGATCTGATATAAAATAATCACATAGAACAGAGATGCCAACAGAATCATAGATAACAGACGAAGGTTATCACGTGTCTTTATCACATTCCGGATATTGACAAGCAGCGAAAGAAGAGCAGCGGAAAACGACCAGCCGTAATAATAATTATTGACATAAAGATTTTTCATATAGTTATAGATAGTCTCGACCTTCTCCCCATCCCAAAAAAGGCGGACAATGGCTATACCTTCGGCATACAGTCCGTTCAGTTTCATAAACAGACTCCAAAGCAAAGCGGGAGACAATGACAACAAAACCGGCAATAAGTCTTTATACTGTTTTCTTCTGAAAGAGTCGTAACTGACAACACAAAGTGCAGCACCGATAAATACGATTCCTTCGGTACGTATCCAAATATTCAATGCCAGCAAAAGGGAGGCCAGATACAGGTCTTTCCGCTCACGATACCGAAACCAGACGGCAAGATATATGACTCCCAAAGAAGCGGTTACGGCATGTATGACGTTTGTCCCCGAAAGCGAAGAGAAACCAAGCATATCGGGAGTTATCAACATAAAGAAAGTGGCTATTACAGCGCCTGTACGGTTAACTACCCGGCATAAGACCGCATAAAAAGCAATCAGGAAGAAAAGATACATCAACCCCGGAATCAACTTCGACATGGGTGCTCCCAATAAATAAACATAGGCATAACTGAGCTGAACCATAGGAGTATAGGTAATATAACTTCCCGGTCGGTGTATAGACGGCATATAATCTCCCTGAAATATGGAAAGGCCTTTTAACGTATGCTCTTGGGAAATGATGTACCCGATCGTATCGAACCCCGAAAGACTGTCCCGGTCATAAGTAGGGAAATAGACACACCGGGAGAAATTCATATATTCCAAAATGATAATGAGGAGAACAAACAGCAGCCATACCAGATTAAAACTGGAGAAATCGAAAGAGACCGGTTTCCGAATCTCCTGAACAAGTTCTTTCCGACGGAAAATCATCGGGAACGAAAGCGATAGGATGAGCAAGACACTCGCCACTAAAATCGAGACTCTTGTAAGCGGAATACCGACGGCATCCATCAACAGCATCAACAAAGTCTGCAAAGCTATACCTATCGGGAAAGAGAGTCCCAGTTTCTCGATCAAACTGAACTTCAATGATATAAGATTAACCGTCACAAATCCTGTCAGGAATGAAAGAAATATACCAAACGATACCATAATGCTTATTTGTTTTCAGGTTTCTTAATCGGTAAAATACCGTTTTCGAACTTTTCCACTTCATAAGGGACATATTCAAATCCTTCACCGTTTACAATGGCGACATGGGTAATCTCATCGACATAATGGCTTTTTCCGAAATCAAAAGGGATAACCAATTTTCGGGGATAAAGGAAGCGGAGTGCATATATTTTATTCGATATCTCAGCCGTAAAAGGGCTCTTCCCTTTTGTAAAAGCTTCTGAAGAAGGCCATAAAATAACCGCATTCTCCGGTGTATGTTCCCGAGTATTTTTCAGATACATATAATTAGCCCCGAGCTTTATAGACATTCTACCGTCATAATTAAGGTTCGGATATTTCCTGACAATTTCCATATTTTCAGGAAGCATCGTAAAGCATACCCAGTTATAGGTAGGCTGCAAAACCATGACGACCTTCAATAAAAACAACGTAAGCGCAACAGCTACGATATTCTTAAACAACCATCTGGAATAAGCCGGTTTCACGGCTTTTCCGTTTATTTCCGTTTTCGGGCTTTTTACTGTTCTTTCCTTACTTCCCATAATATCACCTTATCCGATATTTCAACAAAACCCAGATCGCCTCAAGGCCATCTGTCCATTTTATTTTTTTCCCATCCTCCATAGATCGAGGAGTATAGCTTATTGCCACCTCTTTTATCTTATATCCTTTTTTTAAAACTTTAGCCGTTATTTCCGGACAAAACTCAAAGCCGGTGCAGTCAAGAGGTATCGATTTTAACAAAGACGACCTGAACATTTTATAACACGTCGGTTCGTCGGTCAAGACCTGCCCGTACAACAAACTCGCAATAAACGAGACTAAACGGCCTCCCCAATAAAATGCCGGATAAGAATGCCGGTTTTGCCTATTCAGGAAACGAGAACCGTACACAACCGAATATTCACCGGAATGCAAATAAGGCAAAAGCAAAGAATAATCGTGCGGATCATACTCTAAATCGGCATCTTGTATAATCACATACTCTCCGGTAATATGTTTTATCCCGGTACGGATAGCCATCCCTTTTCCCCGATTTATATCATGAACGACATATTTTATCGGAACTTCCGGATGTTCCCGGATAAATGATTCGACAAGCATTCCGGTCTCATCGGCAGAACCGTCATCGACAACCACGATCTCCTTTTTTATTTCGAACGGCAATAACACCGACAAAACCCGAGTCAAGATATGACAAATGGTCTTTCCTTCGTTATACGAAGGAATGATCACCGACAAAGTTTTTTCATGATCTGCCATAGACAATAACTGTTTCAGAACATATCTCCGTTCGGACCGACTTCTAATCGTGTCACGGTATAATTGCACCCTATCTCAGAATGAGAAAACAAAGTTATGATTTTTTCTTTAAGTAAATAAATTTAATTTTATATTTCAACAGATCAAAACTATGTTTAGGATTACGCATAAGGGCATTTGACAAACTCTCAATCAGGACTTTGCATATATAAAAAATTTCAGACTTTTCTTTGTTATAGAAATAAGTCTCTATTCATACAATAAACATGTAACCTTCAATTTATATTTTTGTATATTTACGAAAATATAAATATACGTAAAAATGAATTGCTTAAAAACAAAACGATTGATATTAAGGCATTTCACGGAAAAAGATATAAATGCTCTATTCGCCATTTTAAGTGATAAAGATGTAAACACGTTTCTCCCCATGTATCCTTTGAGAAACATAGAAGAGACAAAAAGATACTTTCAATATATAAAAAATTATATTCAACAGAAAGGACTCTACTATGCTATTTGTCTTAAAGAAGACAATATACCTATCGGCTGTATTCATGTAAGTGCTGACGACAGTCATGATTTAGGATATAGCATCAAGAAAGAGTTCTGGCATAAAGGGATTTGCACCGAATCTTGCTTGGCAATAATCGATATGCTGAAACAAACAAATATCCCCTATATCACAGCTACACATGATGTAAATAATCCGAGAAGCGGAAAAGTAATGAAAGCCATAGGCATGACATATCAGTACTCTTATGAAGAACTGTGGCAACCTAAAAATTTTCTGGTCACATTCAGAATGTACCAACTAAATTTTGATGGACAAAAAGACAGAGTATATAAAAAATATTGGGATAAATACCCCAACCATTTCATAGAGGAAATGCCTTTATAATGATGAGATCGTTGATAAAAAGCATAGCATAAGATTTGAAATTTCAGATAACCCAAAAGATTTATGATTATTCTTATTGCAGGAGATACGCATACGGGAAAGACCTTATTAGCGCAAAAGTTGCTGGGAAAATATAAATATCCCTACTTTTCGATAGACCATTTGAAAATGGGAGCTATTAGAAGCGGACAATGTAAATTGTCAACTGATAGCAATGATATGGAATTAACCAATTATCTGTGGCCGATTGTCAAAGAAATAATAAAGACCTGCATCGAGAATTCGCAAAACCTGATTATTGAAGGATGCTATATTCCTTTCGGCTGGGAAAATGACTTTACTGATGAATATAGAAAACAGATAAAATACGTCTGTCTTATATTCAGTCAGGAATATATACGACAAAATTTTCAAGATATCTTGAAATATGAAAATGTTATAGAAAAGAGGCAAACAACAGATATAATCTTGAAAAATATGAACAAAACTAATAGATATAACCTGGAACAGTGTATGTCAAGAAAATACAATTACATTCTAATTGACAAGAGCTATTTAATAAATATAGATGACATATAATATAATCCATTGGTGATGAAGGGTATTCCCCATATAAAAGAAAAAAACTTAATGTAATTATTTTATTCCTAAGACACGTGGAAACAATCTGGAAAACCTATAAAAAGAAAGAAGTCAAATGATTTACATTTGACTTCTTTCTTTTTTCGTACCAAGACCCGTTCTGTTCTCGAACCAATTTTTACACAATTTGGATTTGATTTGGGAATTAAGAAAATGGATACCTAAAACCTAGAGTACAATCTATGCAGTATTGATACTTCTATAAACGCATTTCAATTTTATCTTTGAATACATGTTTATTGTGATATTCAAGATATTTCTTATTTTCTTCGAACAAATTAATTCTCATATCACTATTAATCCCTAATAATTCAATATCTTTTAGTTCTTTAGACAACAAAATTTTGCCATTATTACAGTCAAAAGTTATCAAGCCTTTATCAAATAATCTGTCCAAAGTTGGTGTTAACAACAGACCATTAAATTTATCCAATCGTTCGAAATTATTTGAGAATCTCCATGGTTTTATATGTGATGCTATCAATAATTCTCCATTAGAATACCCCGTTACACAACATTTTTTCCAAAGTTTAAGCAGATTTAATCTAAAAATCCCTTGTCCCCTCCGACAAAGCACTATAGCCTCAATATTAGTACTTGATAACTCTACACCTTTATAAATATCTTCTATTACCTCGACCCTAAAATCACTAATGGGAACAAAAATATTAGGCTTTTTTAATCGTTGTAGTTTGTACTCCGTATCTATATTTGTCAAATCATGTACCAAAGAATTATAATACATCTTTCCTATAGGGGTTATAGACCATTCATATCTATTTAATGCGTCTATCTCAACCAAATGTTGCCTAACATAAGCTAACTCATTTCGCCATCTTATTTCTTTACGGGATACCAAAAGTTCTTTATCTACATCCTCTAATGCAATCAAATCATTTTCAATGATAAAGTCCAAAACTTCTTTTTTGTTGGAATTACCACCCAAATTCAATATTGCATATAATAATAAAATCCTATTCTCTAATTCTTTTGTCATAAAGCGATATGTTTAAATTGTATTCAAATATAATAGAAAACAACAGACTTTGTTACAATCTAGTGCATTTTCCTGTTATACAATATCTCAATCTTTAAATTACCTTCTTTTTTTCTACGTTTGATGAGAATGTATATCGAACCAATTCTTAAAATAAAAGACTCGACTTAATCTATCAGTGAATCAAATAGTTGCGAGGGAGTAGAAAAGAAAAGCGGAGAGAGTATTTCTACTTTCCCCGCTTCAGTACCCAGAGCCGGGATCGAACCGGCATGGAAGTGAATCCACTGGTGTTTGAGACCAGCGCGTCTACCAATTCCGCCATCTGGGCTTTTAGACGGGGCAAAAGTAGATATTCTTTTTGATTGTGGCAAGCTTTTCAGACTTTTTTTTCAAAAAAAGGATATATATAGATTTGTAAAGAAAAATATTAGTTACTTTAGCAAACGGTATAAATACAAAATATATTTCGGAATAGAATCGGACAAATAAATGAAAAACAGCATTTAATCTGTATTTTATTCGCCCAACCGACACAAAAAAGCTATAGTATGAAAAATAGATATTGTATCATTATGGCTGGCGGAATCGGAAGCCGATTCTGGCCTGTCAGCCGAACAAACCGCCCTAAACAGTTTTTAGATTTTTTCGGAACCGGACATACTCTCTTGCAACTGACCTATGATCGTTTCCGCAAAATTATTCCTCCCGAAAATATCTTCATCGTAACGAACGAACAATATGAAGGTTTGGTAAAACAACAAATACCGGATGCCGATGATAAACACATTTTGTTAGAACCCCAACGAAGAAATACAGCTCCTTGTATTGCTTGGGCAGCATACCGCATACAGTCTATCGATCCGGAAGCCAATATCGTAGTAACCCCGTCAGACCATCTTATTCTCAAAGAAGATGCTTTTGCGGAATGTATCGATAAAGGATTAGAATTTGTAGAAAAATTTCCGGCTCTTCTTACATTAGGAGTAAAACCCAACCGTCCGGAAACCGGATACGGATATATACAGATCGGAGATGAAAGTAACGGAGATATCAACACCGTTAAAACGTTTACGGAAAAACCCAATCAGGAATTGGCTGAAGTTTTTGTAGAAAGCGGAGAATTTTTCTGGAACTCCGGAATATTCATCTGGAATGTGCAGACCATTATTAAAGCGTTCCAACGATATCTTCCCGAAGTCTCGGCTCGATTCGAATCTGGAATCGGAAAATTCAATACATCTGAAGAAAAAGAATTTATTCAGGAAAATTTCCCCGCTTGCCAAAACATCTCCATAGATTTCGGACTGATGGAAAAAGCATCGAACGTATTTGTTCTCTGCGCCGATTTCGGATGGGCAGATGTAGGGACATGGGGATCTCTTTATGATATTTCGTCTAAAGATAAAAACGGCAATGTAAATCAAGAAGGAAAATCTCTCATTTATGAAAGTGATAACAACATCATTGCTGTTCCGAAAGATAAATTGGTCGTCATCGAAGGCTTAAAGAACTATATTGTCGCCGATTCGGACAATGTATTGCTCATTTGCAGAAAAGATGAAGAAGAACGTATCCGACAGATCGTGAATGATGCAAAAGCAAAATTCGGGAACGAATTTATTTGATAAATGGTCCTATAATTTGTCAATTTGAATTTATAACATAAAACGGCAGATTCTTGTAGAAAGGACCTGCCGTCTCTATATAGAAGTAATGAACTATTCCATCACTATCTTTATACTCTTTACAGCCAGTCTTGCCTCAAGCCATCGGACAAAACGCGATTGTTCCGCTTTCGACATAGGTTTCGCATAGCGTACCACAGCTAACGTCATCGTATCCAGTTTTCCGGTTTCTACACTACTGAATACAGATTTCGTAACTGCAATATTTTCAACTAACGGGAAAAGGACTTTAATCTCGGGTGAAATTGCAACACCTATCGTATCATACTGCTGATAACGAGACACGACTGTCCGCAAAGAATCGACTTTCTTATTCAATAAAGCAATCTGCTGCTGATTATCCTTATAAATATCTTGAAACATCATGCTGTTCAGGCTCTTCAAATCAATCTCCTTATTGGATGCAAATCCTTGTGAAAGGATCAATTTTGTACCGGCTAACCCATATTTGGGCAGTCGAGACTCGATCGCCAATATCGAATCTTTCGAAAGTTCTTGTCCTATAAGAGAAACCCGAATAACTTTCTGTCCGCTCTCAAATGAAGCCGTTTTACTTAAAACCTGAATATCAGGTAAATTAAACTGCTGATTCACAAACTGGAATGCAGATGTCTCGAAGTAATTCTGACGTATCATATTATAGGTAATGATCACGCTCGGTGTCATTGTAAGGAGCAGAATAGAATATACAATACGTTGTACGGTTTTCTCACGGTCTTTATCGACAAACTGCTTTTTAGAAAACTTCATTGCTTTTACTCCCATTGTCGTTGCAAAAGCAATAAAAACAGAATTGATAAAGAACAGATAAAACGCTCCGAAAAAATAGTGCATATTTCCATTGGCCAGGCCGAAACCTGCCGTACATAAGGGAGGCATCAAAGCCGTAGCAATAGCCACTCCCGGAATTACGTTTCCCTTTTGTTTGGTAGCCATGGCTACAATGCCTGCCAATCCGCCAAAAAGAGCAATCAACACATCATATATCGTCGGGGATGTACGTGCCAGCAATTCCGACCGGGCTTCATTCAACGGAGAAATCAAAAAATAGAGCGTAGAGGTCAATACACTGAAAATAGTCGCCACACCTAAATTCCGAAAAGACTTTTTTATCAATTCGAAGTCATTGATTCCAAGTCCCAATCCAATGCCCATTATAGGACCCATTAATGGAGAAATCAACATCGCGCCAATAATAACCGCCGTAGAGTTTGTATTAAGCCCTAAAGAAGCAATAAAAATGGCAAAAATAAGTATCCATATGGTAGAGCCTTTAAATTCTATCCCTTCACGGATGGCCTCGACTGTCACCTGTTCACTTTCTCGGTCCTGACTCTGGTCTAAATAATGCCCCAAAAACTGCCTGACAGCAAGAAACGACTCTTTAAAAAACATATCCTCACTTTTTTATCAATTTATTTATCAACGGAATCTCTTTTATCGGCAAATCCCGTTTTACCATATAAACAACGAAAACAGATAAAAGTGCTGTACGGAACAATAATTTTAAAACCAGATTATCTATATCCACCCATATCGCAACAGCATATAAAACAAGAGTCAATACCGCATAACGTCCCATCGAGGGCAAGTCGTATTTAATCGGGTATTTTTTTTGTCCTATAAAATAGGAAGCCATCATCATCGAGAAATAACAGAAAAAAGCAGCCCATGCACATGCCATATACCCGAAACGAGGGACGAACATTATATTTATAGCCGCCGTAACAACAAACCCGAATAAAGAAAACCAAGCCCCCCATTGCGTCTGGTCCGTGAGCTTATACCAGAGAGAAAGATTAAAAAATATTCCGAAAAACAACTCTGCCAACATAACGATAGGAACGACTTCGATGCCTGTAAAATACTCCTTCGGCATAAGAAAACGTACCAGATCCAAATAAAACATCACCCCCAAGAATATGAAGAGTCCGAAAATAACAAAATACTTCATCGCATCTGAATAGGATTTTTTATTTTCATCTCCGGATTCTTTGTTTTTTGCAAAAATAAACGGTTCATAAGCAAAACGAAACGCCTGCGTAAACATAACCATGACAATAGCTATCTTATAAGCCGCACCGTATATTCCCAACTCAGACATCGCATTAGGCCGGGATTCCGCCAGCAACGGATAAAACATTTTATCAAATGTCTGATTCATAATTCCGGCAATACCCAATATCAACAACGGGAATGAGTAACGAAGCATACGTTTCCAGATCACCGCATCAAAACGATAACGAATCTTAAATATTTCGGGAATCAACATCAATAATACAGCTCCCGAACTGATCAAATTGGAGACTAAAATATAGCCTACCATAAAATCAGGATCAAAAAACCATGAAATCAGGGTGGGATTAGTTTTGTATATCCACGGACACAATAAGAAAAAAAACAGATTCAATGCGATATTCAAAAATATAGAAAAAAGTTTAAGCGCGGCAAAGCGTATCGGACGTTTCTGATAACGCAAATAAGCAAACGGCAAAGCGGTAAAAGCGTCTATTGCGATTATCAATGCCACCATCCAAACATAATCGGTATGAGCGGGATACCCCAACCATGCAGAAACCGGTTTCAAAAAAATAAGCACCAATATAAAGAACAAAGACGATGTGGATGCTAAAGAAATCAGTCCGGTAGTATATACTTTAAGAGGGTCTTTATACTCCTTATCATTGGCAAAACGAAAAAATCCGGTTTCGAGTCCATAGGTCAGAATAATCAACAACAAAGCCATATAGGCATATAAATTTGTAACTATCCCGTACTCTGCGGTAGTTTTTAGTGCGTTAATATACAAAAAAACAAAGCACCAATTCAAGAAACGCCCCAAGATACTGCTCAATCCGTATATCGCAGTATCCTTGGCAAGAGTTTTCATTCCGGACATAAATAATCGTTTTAAAATAAAGAACCCTGTTCCGAGAAACGGGAACGACGCAAATGCGTATATGCCAAATCGGTCACTTCCCGCCCACGTGGAGTCCGTTTAATAAATCCTTCTTTAATTAAATACGGCTCATAAACTTCTTCAAGAGTACCCGGATCTTCGCCTAAAGCAGTAGCTATAGTCGTAAGCCCCACAGGTCCGCCCTTAAATTTATCGATAATCGTGATCAGTATCTTGTTATCGATTTCGTCCAATCCATATTGGTCTATATTCAAAGCCTCCAGAGAGAACTTGGCAATATCTATCGTTATCTTTCCGCTACCTTTTACTTGTGCAAAATCCCGCACACGGCGTAATAAAGCATTTGCTATACGGGGTGTTCCCCGACTACGCATGGCAATCTCATCCGCAGCTTCGATCGTACAAGGGACTTGCATAATCGAGGCAGAGCGTAAGACGATACGACTCAATACCGTATGATCATAATATTCAAGATGGCAATTAATGCCGAATCGAGCACGTAAAGGACTGGTCAACAACCCGCTTCGGGTAGTAGCTCCGATCAGAGTAAAAGGATTCAAATCGATCTGTATAGAACGAGCGCTCGGACCTTTATCGATCATAATATCGATACGATAGTCTTCCATAGCGGAATAAAGATATTCTTCTACTACGGGACTCAGCCGATGTATTTCATCGATGAAAAGAACATCGTTAGGTTCTAACGAAGTCAAAATCCCGGCCAAATCTCCGGGTTTATCCAATACCGGTCCGGAAGTGATTTTAAATCCCACACCTAACTCATTCGCCACGATATTCGAAAGAGTTGTCTTTCCCAATCCGGGAGGCCCGTGCAGCAGGACATGATCTAAAGCCTCTTCCCTCATACGGGCAGCCATAACAAAAACCCTCAGATTCTCTATAATTTTATCTTGTCCGCTAAAATTATCAAAAGTCAGCGGACGAAGGGCTTTTTCAAACTCCCGTTCATTTTCAGAAATATTTTGCTCTCTTATATTAAAATCAGATTCCATATACAGGCTAAATGTTTCATACTTTCGAAAAACAAACTTAGATATTTATTTCGGGACAAACGATCTTTATGAAAAAGTATCTGGTTAAACTTCAAAACAAAATCGTTAAAATCAAGAATCTTTGCGCATTTTATTTTTCAGGGCCGCTTTTTTAGCTACTTTTTCCCAAAACTTTCTCTTATAATATAATGCTGTTTCCACTGAAGAAGCAATATCCCAGCCCCGAAGACGGGAATATTCGGTAACAATATACGAAGTTACTTCATCACTCGGGCTGATTCTATCAAAATTACGAAGACACTCCTTTTTCGTCAGCTTGCCAAAACGCATCCTGTTCAAATCTACCAAACTAAAGTGCACGTCATCTCCGACTTGTTCATAAAGGACATTTCCCGGAGAATAATCCAGATGCAAGATTCCCGACTCATGAACTTTTAAAGTAAACTCGGCAAACTTGTCGAGGATATATTCACCCGACCCTATCGAATTATAAAAGTCACGCATCATTCGAGGATAATTTTCCATTTTACTTATAAAATATCCTTGATAAAAAAACAGACCTTTTTTTACTTCTATATAGGCTATCGGTTCAGGAGTGCGTATTCCTTTACTCAAAAGAAACATAGCATAATCATAAGCTCTCTTCGCTTTACTAGGGCGAAAAAAAGCATAGATAATACGGTTGATACAAATCGGAACTTTATAGCGTTTCACTACAACATCGATATCTTGTACCCTGAATTTCTTAATTTGATTACGGGCCTCATAAATCATATCCCCCCCATTACTGAAATCAGAGGGAAGTTGCTTTATAAAAAGTGAAAGTTTCGAATAATCCGGATTAATTACAATATTCATATCACCGAGTTAAAACTCTTCTTCGTTAATTCTATACAAATATACCTATTTTCTTGAATATAGCTTTTTACAAAACTATTTTTGGGCATATATTTCCTTTTTTATCTTATCCGCTATCTCTTCAGGAGAAATTTCATTTAAACAAGCATAATCATTCCGCCAACAAGGACGATTTCCAAATATCGAGCATGGACGACAGGGTAAATCGAGCTGAACAACATTATCCAGAGATTGTCTCCACCCTAAAAAACCCGCATAGGGATGAGTCGCACCCCAAACAGATATAACCGGAAGTCCGACTAAAGAAGCCAAATGCATATTTGCAGAATCCATCGAAACCAACAATTTCAAATGACTCATCAAGGCCAATTCTCCGGAGAAACCCAGTTTCATATCCGTTAAAGAAACAACCTTATCCGGAAAATCAGATGCCCATCGGTTTAAAACCAAAGACTCTTTTTCCCCTCCGCCGAAAAGAAATATTTTATATTCTCCCGTTTTTGCCAACATCGATATTAGTTGTTCCATCTTTTTTTCCGGATATATCTTTCCTTGATGTTTTGCAAATGGCGCTACACCTATACAGTGCTCCTCAGAAGAGAACTCCGATAATAAGATTTCCGGTAAAGCGGCTTTTTGCTTTCCATAAATCGAAACGAAATTTTCAGGAAAAGAAAAGCCGAGTTTCCTGAACACATCCGTATAACGATGAAAGGATGTAGGTAATTGCCGCAACTTTTTATGTCGACGTGCCGTAATTTCACATTTAGCAATTCGCCCCTTATTTATATGAATACTTTTCACACCTGAAAGACGCAATAATGCGCACAATAAACGTGAACGCAAAACATTATGAAGATCAGCTATCCCGTCAAAAGATAACGCCCGAAGCTCTTTATATAGTACATAAATACCTTTTATCCCCCTATGCCGTCCCCGAATTTCAGCCGGATAAATCTTCAAATTATCCGGTCGGTTTATGAATATCCGAGATATCACAGGAGTAGTCAGCATTGTAAAATTCACATCGGGATAAGCTTCACACAACGAGTAAACCACCGGAATAGTCATCGCAACATCTCCCAATGCGGAAAGCCGAATAATCAAGATATTTCTTAATGGTCGGGGGAAAATCACAGAACAATTATTTTTTACCATATAGCACCGGATTCAGGGCCGGATCATTATACATTTTCATTTGCTTATATACTTTCATATATTTCTTCCCCGACTCAATATCAAGTAAAAGCTGATCTATCGCAGAAGACAAATCGATTCGTTGCTCAAGCAACACCCGCAATTTTTCACGGCACTTTTCTATATGTTCCGGAGAAGCGTCACGGCGTTCTACCTCCTGCTGCATATGATAAATCTTAAGGGCCAGAATAGAAAGTCGATCTATTGCCCATGCAGGACTTTCGGTATTGATCTTTGCATCTGCTTCCACCTTTACATTCTTATACTTATCCCAGAAATAACTGTCTATCAATTCGACCAAATCGGTACGATCCTGATTCGACTTGTCAATACGGCGTTTTATCTGCAACGCTTCTGAGGGATCGATAGCCGGATTGCGAATAATATCTTCCAAATGCCACTGGACGGCATCGATCCAATTTTTCAGATACAAATAATAATCGATTGTTTTTTCTTCAAAAGGATTCTGAATCTCAGCATCCACGTCATCTATATTGTGATAAGCCAATGTGGCATTCCAAAATATCCGGTTACTTTTTTCACTAAAAGTCATATCGAGTCTGTTATTGTATAGTTAAGTCTACAAACATAACAATTGTTTCATAAACGAACAATCTTTCGGACAAATAAATACGGTTTAACGCCCTTTACCGAATACATACCGAAAAAAGAGTTAATTTTGTACCATTTCCCGTAGATATGAAAAAGAATATCAATATTATTATCGATAATAAAATACCTTTCATCAAAGGTATTCTCGAACCGTATGCAAACGTTAGATATTTACCCCCTTCGGAGATAACAAAAGATCAAGTAAAGGATACTGATATTTTGATCATACGCACTCGTACACGCTGCAATGAAAATCTTCTTTCAGGAAGCCGTTGCAAATTTATCGGTACGGCAACAATCGGATTCGACCACATCGATACCGAATATTGCAAACAAAACGATATCGAATGGAAGAATGCGCCGGGATGCAATGCCTCATCGGTCGGGCAATATATATTAGCATCTTTGCTTCTGCATGCAGAACAAAACAATTATTCGCTTAAAGGGAAAAAGATCGGAATAGTCGGTGTCGGTCATGTCGGTTCGATAGTCGCTCACCATTGCCGAACTATCGGGATGACTGTTTTGCTCAATGATCCGCCTCGGGCAAATACGGAACAAAACGGTACTTTCGTTTCTTTAGACACGATTGCCGAAGAATGCGATTTTATCACTTTTCATACACCGCTTAATCGCACGGGGATATACCGAAGTTTTCATCTGGCCGACAATAGCTTTTTCAAAAAGTTGAGAAAGCAACCCGTTATCATCAATTCTTCCCGAGGAGAAGTTGTCGATAATAAAGCCTTATTAACCGCATATCAAAAGAAAGAAATATCGGATATAATCATCGATTGTTGGGAAAACGAACCGGATATACTTCCTGAATTACTTGAGAGCGCCTTTATCGCAACACCTCATATTGCCGGCTACTCAGCCGACGGAAAATCGAATGCCTCCCGGGCTATGGTTCGGGAAATATCCCGAATACTCGGGATCGAGATCGACACCTCAAAAATAACACCTCCGCCAGCCCCTTTTCCGGAAATAGATCTAAATGTATGTTCGGGAGATCCGATAACGAATGCCGTAATCGCGTCATACGATCCCCGAACCGACACAACCAATTTGCGTTCCGCACCTGAACAATTCGAAAATTTACGCGGGAATTACGGACTTCGTCGAGAATTCGGAGCATATAAAATCATGCTTTCCGCATCCGAAAAAATTCCGGTTTTAAAAGAATTAGGGTTCATTAGCCCCTCAAAATCATAGTCGTGAGACAATATCCTCAATTATCCGAGGATAAAACTCATACTCCAATCGGTGCACTTTTCGAGCTACATCTTCATAAGTATCAGCCGGATCTACCGTACATTTTTCTTGATGAATAATAGCCCCTGAATCATAGTGTTCGTTTACATAATGTATCGTTATACCGCTTTCTTTCTCTCCCGCCTCGACAACAGCTTTATGAACATGATCTCCATACATACCCTTCCCACCGAAACGAGGTAACAACGCAGGATGGATATTTATAATTGCACCGGGATATGCCTGAATCAAATACTTCGGGATCTGCAATAAAAAACCGGCCAAAACGATAAAATCGATATGAAAATCCCGAAGTTTTGTCAGTACATAATACTCCGATTCAGAAAACTCCTTTTTCGTAATGATAAGTTCAGGAACTTTCAATAACCGGGCACGCTCAAGGACATAAGCATCCGACCTGTTAGAAACAACAAGGGAAACTTCAATACTCTTCGATTTGGAAAAATATTGAATAATGTTCTCTGCATTAGTACCCGAACCGGAAGCAAATATGGCAATGTGTGTATTCATTTTTCATTCTATCATTTCAAGTCTTGACAAAACTACAAAAATTTATAAAACAGCCGAAGAAACGATACAATTAATATAAAGGAGCAGTCAAACTCTATCAAGAATACAAGCCTCAATTATTCTGATAGACATCAATATGCCGGTACTCGACAAATACGGAACGACAAAAAAATCCGTGAAATATCTTCATCAGCTCCAATCATTGCCGTAACAGCACCGAAGATGAAGATAAGATCCTAAAAAGCGGATTCGACGGGTACACGTCAAAACCTATCACTATTAATACCAATTACATTAAAAGATAAAATTGTCGATCTATTGACAAATCGAATTCTATTTATTTAATTATGTATCGAAAGATGTTCTAAACGGCAAATAAAAATGCGAAAAATATCCGTTTTCTTCCCTAAAGTCAGTATAGAACAATTCATTGTCCGTTCTATTTTTCCATTGAAAATTGAAAGTTCAAAGAAAAACGGCACAGGAAATCATTATCAAAAAGGATAAAATGAACTCAATTTTTATCTTCAGAGAGCCATCAAGAGGCAAAAAATTGCACAAACAGACTAAAAGTGTGCAGTTTTTTTGATTTTATACAGTAAATATTTTTTTTGTTTGGAGAAAAATGTATTTCTTTGCACAGCAAAAATAAGAAGTAAATTTATTAATTAACTAAAAACTGGAAGTTATGTCTGAAATTGCATCAAGAGTAAAAGCAATCATCGTTGACAAATTAGGAGTAGAAGAATCTGAAGTTACACCAGAAGCAAGCTTCACAAACGATCTTGGAGCAGATTCTCTTGACACTGTAGAATTGATCATGGAATTCGAAAAAGAATTCGGTATCACGATTCCTGATGATCAAGCAGAAAAAATCGGAACTGTTGGCGATGCTGTATCATACATCGAAGCTAACGCGAAGTAACTGAATACTCTACTTTTATGGAATTAAAAAGAGTTGTTGTAACAGGTCTGGGGGCAGTTACGCCATTGGGACTCAACGTTGATGAAACTTGGGAAGCCCTGTTGAATGGAGTAAGTGGTGCCGGACCTATTACTCATTTTGATGCTTCACAATTCAAGACACAGTTTGCTTGTGAAGTAAAAAATTTCGACCCTACACTTTATCTCGATAAAAAAGAGGTGCGCAAATTCGACCGATATGCGCAATTTGCTGTTGCTGCAGCAAAAGAAGCTGTCGGAGATTCGGCTTTAGACCTTGAAAAAGTAGATAAAAACAGGGTGGGAGTTATATTTGCTGCCGGTATCGGTGGTATACGGACTTTTGAAGAAGAAGTCGGCGGATACTTTACCAACATAGAACGCGGCCCTAAATTCAATCCGTTTTTCATCCCTAAAATGATTGCCGACATCGCTGCCGGTCATATCTCTATGATTTACGGATTTCATGGTCCTAACTATGCAACGGTTTCGGCTTGTGCATCATCTACTCATTCCCTGATCGATGCATTCAATAATATTCGTTTAGGAAAAGCCGATGTTATCGTAACTGGTGGAGCTGAAGCAGCAATATCCGTAGCAGGAATCGGTGGATTTAACGCAATGCACGCCATTTCGACCCGCAATGAAGATCCCCAAACGGCATCTCGCCCATTCAGTGCTAGCCGTGACGGTTTCGTTATGGGAGAAGGCGGTGTTTGCCTTATACTCGAAGAATTGAATCACGCTTTAGCTCGTGGAGCAAAAATATATGCAGAAGTTGTCGGTGGCGGTATGTCTGCAGACGCCTATCACTTGACAGCAACTCACCCTGAAGGTCTCGGAGCAAAATTAGTTATGCAAAATGCCCTGAGTGATGCAGAGATGAAGCCTGAAGAAGTAGATTATATTAATGTACACGGTACATCGACACCGGTAGGCGATATATCGGAAGTTAAGGCGATCAAATCTGTATTCGGAGATCATGCTTATGAGCTGAATATAAGTTCAACCAAATCGATGACCGGACACTTATTAGGTGCAGCCGGAGCTATTGAAGCTATGATTTGTGTAAAAACCGTTGAAAATGACATCGTTCCTCCGACAATAAACTTTACCGAAGGAGATGAAGATCCGGAAATTGATTACAAATTGAATTTTACATTCAACAAACCTCAAAAGAGGACTGTTAATGTAGCTCTGTCCAATACTTTCGGATTCGGCGGTCATAATGCAAGCATCATCGTAAAGAAATTCAAAGGATAACGTGTTTCTGAACTTTTATAAAAGAATACGGCTTTTTGTGCAAAAGCACAAAGGGCCGTATTCTTTGTTTTATCAAATACTCGGATTCTACCCCAATAATATAAATTTATACGAACAGGCATTTGTCCACCGTTCATCGGATATCCGTACCCAAGAAGGGCAACGAATCAACAACGAACGATTAGAATTTTTAGGGGATGCAATTCTCGACGCAGTTGTCTCAGATATCCTGTTCAATAAATTTCCGAATAAAAAAGAAGGCTTTTTATCCAATACACGATCAAAAATCGTAAAAAGAGATACACTGAACGACATTGCCATAAAAATGGGATTGGATAAACTCGTACAGACTTCTATCCGGACAAATACTCATAACAATTATATTTACGGCAATGCTTTCGAAGCCTTCATCGGAGCTATATATCTTGATCAAGGGTATGAAACATGCAAAACATTTATCCAAGACCGCATAATCGCACCTTATATAGATTTATCGGTAATTGCACGGAAAGAAGTCAATTTCAAATCAAAATTGATAGAATGGGGACAAAAAAACCGTATCGATGTATCGTTCTCTCTCATCGAAGCCTTTACTGACAAAGAAAATAATCCCATATTTCAGTTTCAAGCAATTCTCGCCGGAAATCCATGTGGAATAGGGATCGGCTATTCTAAAAAAGAAGCTCAACAAAATGCAGCACAAATAGCCTTAACTCGTGTAAAAAACGACCAAACATTCGCCCAATCAATACTTAGTGCACAAAAAAAACAGGAATTAAATCTTTCAGAAAAAGAAAATAACGAAAATTTTAGAGAGCAATTCTCCTTATCTTTTACAAACCACGATTCTCCAGATAAACCTCACGAATCTTAAATAACTTTATTTAATTAATAAAGTAAAAAAACATTTACTTAAAACTGGTATTATAGGCTCATAAGAACTGTCTGAATTTTCTAATAAGCGAACATTATCAGGTCATTTTTACGTTTTCTCCCGACAAAACTTTTATACCGACCTTAATTTTGATCCAGAATTAGCCAATATCGAAAACCATAATAATATAGAAATCAATATTTCAAACTACCTTGTTAATCTCAATTTTAATTCTTATATTTACCAAGCATGATTAACATTACAAAAATCAGATTTGTACACAACTGCATACACATCATACTTAACCCTAATACCCCAACAAAATGAAACAGATTTTACAAAAACTACTGATTGTAACTTTTTTACTCGCACTTACACAGCTATTGCATGCCCGTAAAATTGAAGTTACCGACGCTCTATCAACGGCTAAAAATTTTATTGCTAATACTGAATACGGCAAAATACGACAAAAGGCTATTGCCACAAACTTGGAACTCGTATACACCGAGAGCGATGCCAATGCTCCTCTCTACTACGTGTTCAACATAACTGGAGGCGGTTTTGTCATTACCGCTGCCGACGACCGCGCAACAGAGATACTTGCATACGTAGACAAGGGTTCATACAATCCCTCAACACTGCCCGCAAACATGCGCTGGTGGCTTGGCGAATACGCCCGGCAAATAAAGGCAGTATGCTCCATGCCGGAAGTTACAGAGCAAACACACGCCGCTAAAGCCGTAAAAACAGAAATAAAGCCCTTGCTCGAAACCGAATGGTCACAAGAAGCCCCATTCAATCAACTTTGCAGTTACAATAATGGTACAAGTATCTCACCCGCTTTAACCGGATGTGTAGCCACCGCAATGTCGCAAATCATGTATTTCCACAAATGGCCCGAAAAGGGCACGGGATCGTACAGCTACGACTACTCGATAGACGTAAACGGCAAAGAAGTACAGCAACACAAGGAAAGCAACTTTGCTGAGCACACATACGATTATGCAGCCATGATACCCTCATACCGTTCCGGCTACACACAACAGCAAGCCGATGCAGTGGCTCTTTTGATGTTCGACTGTGCAATTAGCGTAAATTCGCTTTTCAATGACACAAACATAGGCACAGCCGGCGCATCGAACTGGGCTGTTTATTCATTTCAAGATTACTTTGGATATGCAAAAACAGCAGCAGAGATAAGCCGCAGCAACATTACTAACGATGATGAATGGGAAACGCTTGTATACAACGACTTACAAGCAGGACTTCCGATTTTCTACTCCGGTAATGACGATAGCGGCAGCGGACACACGTTCGTTTGCGATGGTTACAAAGATGGCCTTTTCCATATTAATTGGGGATGGGAAGGTACTTTTAACGGATACTTTGCCCTATCGGGTAGCGATGCCCTCAATCCTTATACCGGAGCAGGACTTCACGGTCAAGGCTACCATAACGACCAGCGTATTATAACAGGACTAAAGCCGGCTAAAGCCAGCAGTGGTGTTGTTGCACAAGACGCCATTACCATTTCGCAAAACTCGGCAACTCGCGGTGATGAACTATTCGTTTCGGGAAACATGATAAATATCTCCAACACCGAGGAAGTTTACATGGGATTAGAATTGACTGATGTAGCAACGGGTGAGAAAATTATAGCGGGTATAACCGACTACACCTTTGCTCCGGGTAACCGTTTCAGCGCATTGCTACTGAACACGAGCGATATTGTAAAGAACGGCACATTCGAAGTATGGCCGGTTTACCAAATAAGCGGCACCACAGAATGGATACGCATAGAAGCGGCTACGGGTCAGAACAAAGCACCGCAACTTACCATTTCGGGCAAAACACCGACAATATACGTAACCGCACCTATCAGTTTCGAACACGGGAATTTCACATCTATAGAAAACCTCAAACTTTATGTAAAACTGCAAGCTCTCGAGAACGTAAGTAACATAGAATTCCGCGCATATTTCAAGCAACCTTGGGACGGTCAGACCGGAGCTACATTGACCGGTACTGTTGCTTCACTGGAAAACGGAGACATAACCACCCTTGTCCTCACACCGCTCGGCTCTACGGCCAATCTGCGACAAGAGATACCTTACTCGCTCGAACTATACTTGTACGAAAACGAACAGAATGTCAAAATTCCGATTTCGAGCAATACCAAGATTAACAACGCTATGATTGTAAGCGCAGAAAAAGAAGAAGAACTCGGTATCGAGAACGTAACGACCGACAATACCATAGTAGACGTTTTCACGATTGACGGTGTTTTGATTCGTCACAAAGTAAGCAATGACAGAGCTTTGGAAAACCTTCCTAAAGGCATATACATTGTAAACGGACGCAAGATGTTGGTAAAATAACGTTCGTACGCACTACAAAGAAGAGGCTGTCCAAAAATTCAGGCTGAATTTGAGATGGCCTCTGTTTTTTATTTCAGATTTAAATTGGGATATTCGGTAAATGGAAAAAGCTCGGTACAATACCGAGCTTTATTCCGATCTAAGAGTGTATTTCAACAATGTTTAACCATAACTTGGGGACACATCAAAGTGTCAACACCCCTATTCTTATTTTACAAGAATCTTTCTACAAATAATTAATCTTTGTTTTCTTTTTTCGAACGGTCACGTTTGTCTTGACGTTCGGGACGAGGTTGTAATGCTTTCATAGAAAGGCGGAACTTTCCGGTCTTTTTATCGATTTCGATCAACTTAACCGTAACCTCATCTCCTTCTTTAATTCCAGACTGTTCCATCGATTCAATGCGATCCCAGCTTATCTCCGAAATATGCAACAAACCGTCTTTTCCCGGCATAAACTCAATAAATGCACCAAAAGCAAGAATCGATTTTACTTTTCCGGTATAAACTTCCCCTTCTTCGGGAACAGCCACTATACCTTTGATTCTGGACAGAGCCGCATCGATAGACTCCCGGCAAGGTGCAGCAATCTCGATACGTCCGATATTATCCACTTCTTCAATCGTAACAACAGCTCCTGTTGCTTCTTGAATTCCTTGAATAATTTTACCGCCCGGACCTATTACCGCACCGATCATATCTTTCGGAATAGTCAAAGTTTCGATCCGCGGAGCATGAGGTTTCATGTCAGGACGCGGTTCTGGTATCGTTTCAAGAATTTTACCAAGTATATGCATACGACCTTCACGAGCTTGTGCTAAAGCCTTTTCAAGTACTTCATAAGAAAGTCCGTCAACTTTTATATCCATTTGGGTTGCCGTAATACCGTCTTTTGTACCTGTTACCTTAAAGTCCATGTCTCCAAGATGGTCTTCATCTCCAAGTATATCGGACAATATAGCAAATTTCACATTATCTTTATCCGTAATCAATCCCATAGCGATACCGGATACAGGCTTCTTGATTTTAACCCCGGCATCCATCAATGCCAAAGTTCCGGCACAAACCGTTGCCATAGAAGAAGAGCCGTTTGATTCAAGAATATCCGACACGATACGAATCACATAAGGATAGTCTTTAGGGATCATCCGTTTCAATGCACGATTTGCCAAATTACCATGACCGATTTCCCGACGGCCGACTCCTCTTTGCGCTTTAGCCTCACCGGTAGAGAACGGAGGGAAATTATAATGAAGTAAGAAACGCTCACGAGTTTGGTCCAGCACATCGTCAACAATTTTCTCATCCAGTTTAGTACCCAATGTCACTGTTGACAAAGATTGAGTTTCTCCACGTGTAAATACTGCCGATCCGTGAGGTCCTGGAAGATAATCCACCTCACACCAGATAGGACGAATTTGTGTCGTGGTACGACCGTCCAAACGTTTCCCTTCATCCAAAATACACCGACGAACAGCTTCTTTCTCGACATCATGATAATAGCGTTTTACCAAAGCTTCCTTTTCTGCGGCAGCCTCAGCATCCATCCCGGCAAGATACTCGGTTACGATAGCTTCAAAAGCTTCAGAACGAGCATGTTTATTCGCATTACCAGACTGTGCTATAGCATAAGCCTTGTCATAACATTTTTCCCAAACATCCTTACGAAGTTCTTCGTCATTCACTTCATGGCAATAGGTACGTTTTACAGTAGAACCGACAGCTTCCGCCAATTCGATTTGCACCTGACACTGTTTCTTGATAGCTTCATGAGCGACTTTCATCGCTTCGAGCAATTCTGCTTCCGAAACTTCATCCATTTCTCCCTCTACCATCATGATATTTTCCATAGTCGCTCCTACCATAATATCGATATCGGCTTTTTCCAACTCTTCGAATGTAGGATTAATTTTAAATTGTCCGTCGATACGAGCAACACGAACTTCAGAGATAGGACCGTTAAACGGAATATCAGAAACGGCAAGAGCTGCTGATGCTGCCAATCCGGCTAATGCATCGGGCATATCGTGACCGTCAGAAGAAAACATTATTATATTTACGAACGTATCTGCATGATAATTATCAGGGAACAAAGGACGTAATACACGGTCAACCAAACGTGCCGTCAAGATTTCATAATCCGAAGCACGGCCTTCTCTCTTTGTAAAACCTCCCGGGAAACGCCCGTAAGCTGAATATTTCTCTTTATACTCTACTTGTAAGGGCATAAAATCCACCCCTTCGCCGGCTTCCTGTGCCGACACTACGGTAGCCAAAAGCATGGTATTACCCATTCGGACTTCTACTGCCCCGTCAGCTTGTTTAGCCAATTTTCCAGTTTCGATCGTGATGGTTCTTCCATCTCCTAAATCGATCGTTTTCTTAATAGGATTAATCATAAAATTTTTTCTTGTTCACTTTCTTTCCAAATTCATGCAAAGATAATTAAAGTTTAAGTGCAACAAGGTGAAAATGAAAGAAAAATCTTATCGAACACTCTATTTTCACCTTTTATTACAGTAAAATCTCTATTTTGGGTCTTTAAATTTATAAAATGCGGTTTGTTCTATGAAAAAATATATCTTTGCAAAGAGAAAAGCATAAAAATATCTTATGAAAAAGTACCTTTATCTATTAACTGTTATCGTGACCTTTTCGGCTTGCCACCGCAATGATTTTACCGTAACGGGAAATGTTTCGGATGCAGAAGGAAAAACGCTCTATTTCGAAGCTACGCAAATCGACAAAATCGTCACTTTGGATTCTATAAAATTGAAGTCGGACGGAAAGTTCACATTCTATGCCCCGAAAACCGAATTCCCCGAATTTTACAGATTACGCCTCGACAGTTCATATATCCACTTTGCCATAGATTCTACAGAAACCGTCACTTTTCAGACATCCGGCAAATCTTTTACGGATTACTCTGTAGAAGGGTCGGAAGAAAATAAACAAATACAAGAAGTTTCTAAAGCAGGAAGTCTATTAAAAAATGAAGTTGATAAAATTTTAAGTAATACCGGAACTTCGGACAGCATCCGAATAGCAAACGCCAAAAGGTTATTAAACGCTCTCGATCAATACAAAAAAACGACCTTACCTATTATATACGGAAACCCCAAATCAAAAGCCGCTTATTTTGCCATTTTCCAGCAAGTTAACGGAAACATAATTTTCGATCCGTTCGACAAAGAAGACAGTAAAGCCATCCGTGCCGTAGCAAATGCGTACGATGTATATTATAAAGGCTCTCATCGAGCCAAGCAACTTTACAATATGGCCATAGCTTCTCTTCAAGCCGAACGACAACTAAAACAGCCGACTTTGTTAGAACAAGCAAAAGAGGCATCTCTGATAGATATATCGTTGCCTGACATCAAAGGGAAACAACAGAAGTTATCAGATCTGAAAGGAAAAGTTGTTTTACTCGATTTTACAGCTTATCAAACCGATTATTCACCGGAATATAATATCTTACTTGCCAAAATATATAAACAATTCAGAGACAAAGGATTTGAAATTTATCAAGTATCTTTAGACAATAATGAAAATTTCTGGAAAGTATCGGCATCAAATCTTCCATGGATATGCGTACGGGATGAGGCCAGCATCTACTCTACCGTAGCGAACTTATACAATGTAAAAAATCTTCCGAGCGCATTTCTTATCGACAGGACAGGTGCAATACAAAAACGGATAGCTTCAATAGAATCAATTTCAGGAGAGATTCAAAAACTCCTATAAAGAATAGTTCTAAAATAAAAGTTTTATTCAGAGAAAGTTAGAAAGATTGTCGTTTTTATTTGGAAAGTAAAAAAAAGAACTTATCTTTGCAATAGAGAACACACAAAAAGGAGTTCCGGCTTAACAGCGGGAATTCTTTTTTGTTTTATAACACAGAAGACAAAACAATTAAAAATTAAACTATAGGAGATCAAAATTATGGCTATTGTTTATATGACCGAAGAAGGTTATAAAAAAATGCTTGAAGAGATTACTTTTCTCGAAACTGTAAAAAGGCCTGAAATATCAAGGCAAATCGCGGAAGCTCGTGATAAAGGCGACCTCTCGGAAAATGCGGAATATGATGCGGCAAAAGAGGCGCAAGGTCTATTGGAAATGAAAATCGCCCAATTAAAAGATAAAGTCGCAAATGCACGCATGATCGATGACACAAAACTGAACACTCATACCGTACAGATACTGAATAAGGTAAAAATAAAGAACACAAAAAATAACGCGGTTATGCAATATATGCTCGTATCGGAAAGCGAAGCAAATTTGAAAGAAGGAAAGATTGCCGTAAGCACACCGATAGGGAAAGGATTACTTGGAAAAAAAGTAGGAGATATTGCAGAAATACAAGTTCCATCAGGAATTATGACATTCGAAATTATCGATATATCGATTTAAAATGGAACGACACCTCGGGTTTGATGCCCGGACGGTGTCGTTCTTGCTATACAGACTGCCCCTGCGTACATATCCTATAGTTTACCGTACGTTGCGGGCAGTTTTTCAAAAAATACTTAATTCAAATAAATATAACTATGCCAACTATTTTCAGTCGTATCGTAGCAGGTGAGATTCCATGTTACAAAATTGCCGAAGACGAGAAATATTTTGCATTTCTCGATATCAATCCTTTAGCAGAAGGTCATACATTAGTCATTCCCAAGGCAGAAGGAGATTACATATTCGACATGTCAGACGAAGATTATTCAGGACTGACCTTATTTGCAAAGAAAGTTGCCAAGGCTATCGAAAAAGCGATTCCCTGTAAACGTGTAGGAGTAGCCGTTATGGGATTGGAAGTCCCGCATACCCACATTCATCTAATCCCTATTAACAAGGAAACAGACATGTACTTCTCAAAGGAGAAGTTAAAAGTATCTTCTGAAAAAATGGAAAAAATAGCAGCTTCTATCGCTTCAAAAATAAAATAGTCCGTTTAAACGGAAATTTGCATTCGAATCACGCAATCATTCAAAAAAGCATTACCAATATATACAAGAAGCTAACCCAATTGAAAAAGCCGGTTTCATCTCATAACAAACCGGCTTTTTTACTTTCCAATATAGCAAACCCACAATTTTTTTATAAATTCACATCGTCACTCTCAAAGGTCATATACTAATAACATCAGACTAACAATAATAGAATTTTATACATCAAGATAATGAAAGACATAATAAATACACGCTGTGGCTGGGCAGGAACAGATGAGCTATATATAAAATATCATGACGAAGAATGGGGCAGGCTTGTTACCGATGATAAAACATTATTTGAATTTCTGGTTCTTGAAAGTGCCCAAGCCGGATTGGCATGGATTACCATTCTCAGAAAACGAGAAGGATACAAAAAAGCTTTTCATCACTTTGACGTAGAACAAGTTGCACGCATGACTTCAGAAGACATAGAACAACTAATGCAATTTGACGGCATTATACGAAACCGTCTAAAAATCAAATCTACAATTACAAATGCAAAACTTTTTCTCACCATACAGAAAGAGTTCGGGAGCTTTTATAATTATATATTATCATTCTTCCCTGATAAAAAACCGATAATTAACAAATTCAAGTCATTAAGTGAAATACCCGTGTCGTCTCCCGAATCTGATGCAATGAGCAAAGACATGAAAAAACGGGGATTCAAATTCTTCGGAACTACTATTTGCTACGCTTATCTACAAGCGACAGGATTCATCAACGATCACCTGACAGACTGTATTTGTCGAAAAAATAAATAAAGATGATACAAATAAAATTTCAATTCGCATAATATTAAAATTACCGACAAATCATACATGGAACAGCTCATCAACAAAAATTCTCGTATTGAAGTCGTAGATGCTCTACGAGGATTTGCAGTAATGGCAATCATCTTGGTTCATAATCTGGAACATTTCATTTTTCCGGTTTATCCGACCGACTCGCCAAACTGGTTGAATATCTTAGATCAAGGTATATTCAACGGAATTTTTTCTCTTTTTGCGGGAAAAGCCTATGCCATCTTCGCTCTTTTGTTCGGATTTACATTCTACATACAAACCAACAATCAAAGAAAACGGGGTAAAGATTTCGGCTATCGTTTCCTCTGGCGTTTAATATTGTTAGTCGGTTTCGCAACATTAAATGCAGCCTTTTTCCCGGCAGGAGATGTCTTACTGTTATTCGTAGTGACAGGACCGATATTATTTTTTACACGAAATTGGAGTAACAAAGCCATTATCATAACCTCTGTCATTTTTCTGTTGCAACCCATCGAATGGTATCATTATATCGCCAATCTGATAAACCCGACACACCGGTTGCCTAACCTCAAAGTAGGCGAAATGTATGCAGAAGTAGCAGAATATATAAAAGGCGGAAATTTTTGGGATTTCATCTTAGGAAACATCACATTAGGACAAAAAGCCAGTTTGTTATGGGCCATAAACGCAGGACGCTTTTTCCAAACAGCAGGATTATTTCTATTAGGTTTCTATATCGGCAAAAAGCAACTTTTCGTTTCTTCCGAAAAAAATCTCCATTTCTGGGTAAAGATACTGATTGTCTCCGCTATTGCATTTGCACCTTTATATACATTGAAAGATCTTATTATGGACAATACTCCAATCATACGACAAACAGCAGGAACGGCATTTGACATGTGGCAAAAATTAGCCTTTACTCTGGTCTTGGTAGCATCTTTCATACTTCTTTACCAAAACAAGAAGTTTCATAATAGGGTCAACAATTTATGTTTTTATGGTAGAATGAGCCTTACCAATTACATCGCCCAATCTATAATAGGAGCAATTATTTATTTTCCATTTGGCTTGTACCTCGCACCATATTGCGGATATACAGTTAGTTTATTAATCGGATTTTTTACATTCCTATTGCAAGTAAAGTTCTGCAAATGGTGGTTGTCGAAACATAAACAAGGGCCATTAGAACTTATTTGGCACAAATGGACTTGGTTGGGCGTAAATAAGCAATAACGGATAAACTAGAGAAGCAACATCAAGAACTATATTGCCAAAGCGAACCAAATGCCTGTTTAAAATTTCTTGCATCGTAGCATTGAGAAAAATGCAAAAAGAGCAGCTCGATTTTATCCAGTCGTTATCCTAAAAAAACAATCGTTATTTTTTAGATAAAAATCTCTTGCTCAACCATCTTCTTATAGGCTCGTCATATAACTTCAGGCAAAGATACGCGAGCAAAATATTTCCGAAAAAAAGTAACAAAACTACCGGCCACACTTGCCCAAATGTCAGATCATTATTCCACACCCATGCATAAAAAAGGTACATAAAAGGATAATGAACAATATACACAGGGTAAGATATATCTCCAAAAAACTTACATATTTTTAATGTCCATTTATCTGTTGTTTTACCAGATGCTCCCCAATAGACCAATAACGGAAAAAGCAAAATAGCACACACCGAATCATAAATACCATTTATCCACGAAAATTCTTTATTACCGACATACGGGACAGAGAGTAATACGGCAATCACCAAACTACAAATCCAGAAAGCGCCTCTGATTTTAACTGGTTTGAAGACTCGAGACATAAGCAAACCTGCGGAAAACGAAAACATCAAACGTAAAAAACCTCCGATCAGATTATAATCCAGAAGTGTCCAACCTACTCCTAAATGTCCATAACCCGAAAGGCCGGAGATCGCAAATGCAGCTAATCCGATTCCGGACAATGAAACAAGCAAAGCAAGTGACTTGGTAGACAATCGACGAATAAATAAAGCATACAGGATATTTCCTATATACTCAAAAAACAAAGACCAGCTCGGACCATTTAAAGGATACATCTCTCCATTTCCCCGAACTTCTACCTTCGAACCGGGTATTGCTGGGATAAGAAAAAGATTGAGTAGCATAGCAAGCATTAACACTGATAAAGAGACTTGCGAGCCATCCCATTTTTCGCTACCTTGTATATAAAATGTACAAGCTCCTAAAATAGCCCCCATAACAACCATCGGATGCAGACGAATCAACCGGCGTTTCACAAAATCCTTCACTGTCATTGTCATCTTCCAACGATCGTCATAAGCATATCCTATAACGAACCCCGACAGAATAAAAAAGAAATCGACAGCTAAATATCCATGATTAAATTTCTGATCTATGGGACTTGTTGCAAAAGCTTCAAAAACATGATACCATATCACCAAAAGAGCTGCGACACCCCTTAATCCATCAAGAAGTTCATAATGAGGTTTTGAATCTGAAAATGCAGAAGAAGATAATGTTTTTTGCATATATATTTAGAATTTAAGTTTTACTTAGAGCCTGTATAAACTTTCCGACAAAAAATATTGTCAGGTCATTTTTGTGTTTTCTTCTGATCTTTTTTCCTGTTTTCACTTGTCAGATAGCCCACTATCAACCTCGTAAACACAGAAAAACATCCTCAAAAGAAACTCTCAAGCCTGGCCCGAATAAAATTCAGACAGGCTCTTTGGCTCTGACAATCAGAGTTCAAAATTACGATATTTATATCGTATTTCGATTGTCCTACATCAAATTCGCCTTCTTAAATATCATTTTTGGGCTCTAAGTCGACTCAATGTCGGGAGAGTTATACCCAAATAAGAAGCGACATACCCCAATTGTACCCGCTGGTATATATGAGGAAATTGACGCTTGAATTCTTCATACCGCTCTTTTGCAGACAATGTAAGACGATCTTTGTGCGAACGATGTAAACGTCGATACTCATTTTGATGAATAATCCTACCCCAATTAGCCAATTCTATATTGGTCCGAAAAAGATGCAACAAATCATCCAATGATATTTTATAGGTCACGACATTCTCAAGAGTCTCCACAAACTCTTCACTCATTCTATTATAATAAAGTTCATCCATACTGAATACAATACCTCCTTCGCAAGAAAAAGACGTGGTTATCTCTTCCCCGTTCACCAACCAAAAAGAACGGGTCGCTCCTTCTTCAATAAAATAAGCGAACTTACAGAAACTATCAGCTTTTATCAACTGAAATCTTTTAGGGAAACGGCATAATTCCACATGTTTCTTCAAAATACATATGGTATCGTCAGAAATAGGATACAAAGATCTCATCTGATTGATTACATTTTTCATAAATACTTAATACAAGGTAAACAAAGAGATATTATTCAATAGACAAAAATAAACAAAATGTCTGTTAATCATTTCAGAAAAAAGATAACATAAATTTTGTCTGAAAAACAAGAGGCCTTTTATACCATATTTTCTGCCGAACATTCGCCATCTGCCTACAGTAAATCCCGAATTGTTTGAAATCTTTAAACTCTTGAATAACTTTTATCCATTAACATCTTGAACAAAAAGTAATACGACTTCAAATAAAAAAGAGTACCCGAATATTCGGGTACTCTTCTTGTTTAATAAGAAAACACTCTTTTTATTTCGTCAAAGAAGAAATATCATATTTTGCAAATTCAATATCTGCAGCAGCAAAAGCCTTCATCTGATTATCCAAACTGATAGCTTTTTGCAGATTTTCCTTAACCATCTTTTCGTTGTTTGTACGAGCACCTACAACAGCCAACAGATAAAGAGTCGTAGCGTCTTTTCCGTTGTTGATAGAAGACAATGTATTCTTAGCTTTGTTATAATCTTTAGTCAAGATCTGTGCAATAGCAGCATTGTTGCTCTTTGTATCGCCGAATGCTTTAACAGCTTTCTGATATTCACCTTTCTTCAAATAAAGAACACCGGTAGCTTCTTTCAATTCATCGATACCTGCAGCATTACCGAATTCTTGAGCTGCTTTATTATAATCATTCTTAGCCAAGCTGATCAAACCTAGGTTCATTTGAACTTCCGGAGCTTTCGGATCGATCTTAGCAGCTTTCTTGAACCAGTTTTCTGCTTCAGCTACATTTTGTTTCTGATAATAAGCCATACCTACATTGTTATAAGCACGGTAATCGTTCGGATAAATTTCTGCAGCTTTTTTATAGATAGCGATCTTGTCATCTTTAGAATCGGTCAACGTACCGGCATATAATAATTCATCCAATGTCAAAGATTTAGGATCAGAAGCTGCGAGCTTACTGATTTCAGCATCTGATTTACCGATAATATCAATACTTGCCGTGATTCTTGAATAACGCAATTGAGGAAGAATTTCATCAGCCAATACTTTAAATGTACTTGACATATTCTTTATCTCTTTTTCACGTTGTTCGGGATCTGAATACATAGAAAGAACACGAAGGATAAGGTCTTTGTCCTGAATATTCGATTTTTCAACCAATTCTTTGAAACCTTCCCAGTCTTGAGCTGTAAACTCAGCAGTCATATCAGTTTCGATATTGCCTTTTTTCAACTGTTCGTTCATATATTTCACCGTATTCTTTTCACGGTTTTCAGCCAATTTGGTATTCAATTCAACACCACCATCGGGAGATGCATAAGAAGAAATATTGATTCCTTTAAGTTCTTTATTTGCAGCGCTGGCAGCATTAGCCACTTCGTTGTGGAATTCTTTCATCTGATCAGTAGATAACTGATTTGCACGGATATTAGCTTGTTGAATCAAGAACAAAATATCTGCTTTACGGCTTTCGTTGATAATGCGTTGGAATTTATCTGCTGCAAGTGCAGGTTTTACAGTAGCTGCATTGCTGATTTCGGCTGTAGCCAACACTCCTTCTGCAACTTTTACACGAGGTAAATCATAAGATTTAGAACCTTTTTGTACTTTAAAAGCAAGATATAAATCAGATTTTCTCATTTGAGGAATATAATCAAATGAAGCCTTCATTGTGATATTTCCACCTAATTTATAAGAAATAGTCTGATTATTTCCTTTCACTTTTTCTCCTTGATAAGTATATGAAGCAGCTGCAGTCTCGCCTCCTTCATAAACCAAATAAGGAGTAACGGTAACCGTAACTTTCTTTTTGAAATACTTTTCAGGGAATTTTCCTGTAATCGTTGCGGCAACCTTTCCGCCTACAACTTCAAGTGGAGAGGGAGTTACGGTAAAGTAATCTGCCGATAATCCACCCATTTTTTTACATCCTACAAAGGCCACTAAAACAGCCAATAATAAGGGTAAATAGAGTTTTTTATTCATAACTAATTGTTTAATTGGGTTATACTTCTTCTTAATATTCACAAAAGTAACACTAATTTTTAATTTAACATCCTATTATGCAAAAAAATAGGAACAAACTGTTTCTGACATCATATAAGACATCAAATTATCGAGACAAATATAGTTAAATTTCTGACAATCGAATACTGAAAATAATAATTTTTTTAGTATAAAAGTCAGATAATCCGCCCTCAATCTCGCCTTTTTCTTGTTTTTGTATTTTTTGCGTAAAAAAAACTGTCTTTTTAACACAATATTTCAGAAATCGTTCAATACCCATACAGATCTAAAAAAAATCTGAAGATACTTTGCAACTTCGGGAAAAGACTACAACACATCTGTAGAGAAATAAAAACAGAGCAGAAAAAGATTCAAACAGATTCTCAAACGAGACTTATGTCCGAAACTTCATATTTCTCGGATGATGATTTAAAATTTCACTTTTTATAAATTCCTTATCCAGATGAACATAAATCTCTGTCGTAGTAATACTCTCATGTCCCAACATCTGTTGAATGGCACGTAGATTAGCTCCTCCCTCAAGAAGATGGGTAGCAAAAGAATGCCGTAGGGTATGAGGACTGATTTTTTTATGAATGCCGCAAATCTCACATTGATTGCGAATAACATAAAAAATCATGACTCTGGATAAACGTCCCCCCCGACGGTTCAAAAAAAGAATATCCTCATCACCTTTCTTTACATTTAATAACATCCGATCTTTCTTATATTTTTCAATTTCATGCAATGCAATCCTCGAAATAGGAACAAGTCTCTGTTTATCGCCTTTTCCTTCAACAATTATAAACTCTTCCTTTTCATAAATCCGGGACATTTTTAAATTTATCAATTCCGACACTCGCAAACCGCAACCATACAAAACCTCTATAATTGCCTTGTTACGCTGACTTTCAGGCAATGACATATCGAAAGAGTCAACCATGCGATTTACTTCCTCAACACTTAACACCTCCGGAAGATGAAGTCCGATTTTAGGACCTTCTATCGACTCGACAGGATTAACGCTGATATAATCCTCTAAACACAAAAATTTATAAAACGATTTTAATCCGGACAATATGCGGGCTTGTGATCTGGGATGTATTCCTATATCCTGTAACCCGCATATAAATTGTTGAATATCGACTTTCTGAAGTATTTCCCGGGTCAAATTCTCAGTACCTATATACAATAATAATTTATACACATCATTTCGATAACCCTCGACCGTATTTTGAGAAAGCCCTCTTTCAAGCTTTAAATAACTCAGATATTTTTTCATTAAATCTCTCTCGGTAAGTATCATCTTATTTACGAACTAAATATTCGATTTTTTTATTTACTTTTGCAACATCTTACCGAAGGATTGAAAACATCGAAATCTTCGGATAAGACAAAGGTATAAAAAAGATTCTTTATGAATATACTTATCATTAACGGACCCAACCTGAACCTTCTTGGAAAACGGGAAAAAAGCGTTTACGGAGAAAATTCTTTCGAAAGCTATCTGGAATTTTTACGGAACAAATACTCGGAACACCAATTGGTTTATTTTCAGTCCAACATTGAAGGTGAATTAATCAATACTTTGCATCAATACGGGTTTGGGGATACTGATGGCATTGTTCTCAATGCCGGAGCCTATACACATACTTCCATAGCCATCTCAGATGCCATACGTGCAATTAATGTTCCTGTGATAGAAGTACACATTTCCAACATACATGCACGAGAGGCTTACCGCCACACCTCTATGATTGCGGCCGCATGCAAAGGCTCAATAGCAGGTTTCGGCATGGATTCATACAGACTGGCTATCGAAGCATTAATCAGTAATAAATAAATACTCTCAGATTGTTATATTAGTTATATAGATCAAATTATGTCAAAACAAACTAAGATTGTTGCCACAGTTTCAGATAAACGTTGCGACGTTGAATTCGTTCGGGATCTTTTCGAAAACGGAATGAACGTTGTTCGTATGAATTCAGCCCATTTGGATGCTGAAGGATTCAATAAAATTATAACGAATGTAAGAGCCGTCTCGAATACGATCGCCATTCTTATGGATACGAAAGGACCGGAGATGCGGACCACAGCGATTGCTGACGACGGACGCATCAACTTTTCGACCGGAGACTATGTAAAAATGAGTGGTAATCCTAATCAACTGACGACTAAAGAGCATATATGCATCTCTTATCCGAATTTCGTCAAAGATCTTTCGGTCGGCAGTTTAGTTTTGATCGATGATGGAGAAATAGAATTCAAAGTTATAGAAAAACACGACGACTTTTTACTTTGTATTGCAGAAAATGAAGGAGAACTGGGATCAAGAAAAAGCGTTAACGTACCGGGTGTCCGCATCAATCTTCCGGCTCTAACCGAAAAAGACCGTAAAAACATTTTATATGCTATCGAGCACAATATCGATTTTATCGCACACTCCTTTGTACGCAATAAGCAAGACGTCCTCGATATACAAGAGATACTCGATGCGCATAACAGCAGCATAAAAATCATTGCGAAAATAGAAAATCAGGAAGGTGTCGACAATATCGATGAAATACTTGAAGTCGCTTATGGCGTGATGATCGCCCGCGGAGACTTAGGAATCGAAGTTCCCCAAGAAAAAATACCAGGAATACAACGCATTCTTATCAAGAAATGCGTACAAGCCAAAAAGCCGGTTATCGTAGCGACACAAATGTTACACTCGATGATCAAAAATCCCCGTCCTACACGGGCAGAAGTAACAGATATCGCTAATGCCATCTATTACCGTACCGATGCCTTGATGCTTAGCGGAGAAACCGCATACGGTAAATATCCGGTAGAGGCTATCGCTACAATGTCGAAAGTAGCGGAAGAAGCCGAAAAAACAAAACTATCGGATAACGATATCCAAGTATCGACAGAAGAAGACAAGGAAGATATTACGGCATTTCTTGCCAAACAAGCCGTACGCTCATCGATAAAACTCGGTGTAAAAGCAATCGTTACCGACAGTTATACCGGACGTACAGCTCGAAATATCGCTGCATACAGAGGGAAATATCCTGTTCTTGCCGTTTGTTACCGAGAATCGACAATGCGAGAGTTAGCTCTGTCTTATGGAGTAATTGCCGTATATCAACCAGAAACAAATACCTCCAGAGAATATCTTCATAACGGACTGAAACTGATGATCGACCGCGGCTGGATAACCAGAGACGACCTAATAGCATATATCGGAGGCGCTTTCGGAGAAGGAGGTGGCAGTACATTCCTTGAGATCGACCCGGTAGGAAAAGTATTGGATTGTTACAACAGTTACTTACTCCCGAACTTAGAAGATCTGCGATAAGAGCATCGGAAACATGGAAGAACTGCTGGAAGAATACATCCTGAGCCATATCGACGAAGAAGGTGAATATCTGAAACGACTGAATAGGGATACTCACGTAAATCTATTACGTCCGCGTATGCTGTCGGGGCATTTACAGGGACGCATTCTTAAAATGCTCTGCCGGATGATTCGTCCCGACAAAATTCTCGAATTGGGGACGTTTACAGGTTATTCCGCTTTATGCATGGCAGAAGGACTAAATCCCGGAGGCGTACTTCACACAATTGAAATGGATGACGAATTGGAAGATTTCACCCGGCCTTATCTGGAGCAATCGCCTTATAAAGAAAATATACGCTTCCATATAGGAGATGCAATAAAAGTCGTACCGACTCTTGATGAAACATTCGATCTGGTATTCATCGACGCCGACAAACGCCACTATTGCGAATATTATGATCTCGTATTCGACAAAGTACGTCCGGGAGGATTTATTTTAGCGGACAATACTTTATGGGACGGTAAAATAATCGACCCGCAAGCCAGAGACGGACAAACCGTCGGAATTCGGAAATTTAATGATCTGATAGCTTCGGACACCCGTGTGGAAAAAGTAATCATACCACTACGTGACGGGCTAACCTTAATCTGGAAAAAATAAATTTCTTATATCCGGGTCACATTTCGCGAAAAGTTCGTATATTGAACTGTCGTAACATTGCGATCCGGATTTTTTCAAAAAAATCCCGGATCAAAAATAAAATATTCAAATTATGGAAACTACAAGACAAAGTAAAATAAGCCGTCTGATTCAAAAAGACCTAAGTGACATTTTTCAAAACGAAACCCGTAAAACTCATGGTACACTCATCTCAGTAAGCGTTGTACGCGTAAGTCCCGATTTAAGCATAGCTAAAGCATATTTAAGTATTTTTCCTCCGGAAAAATCACAAGAAATTCTTGAATCGATACAAAACAATGCACGATCGATACGTTATGAACTCGCACAACGGGTTCGATTCCAACTACGCAAGACACCCGAACTGATGTTCTTTTTGGACGACTCTCTCGACTATATCGAAAATATCGATACGTTATTGAATAAATAAACAAAGATGCGATGAGTCTTTCCCTGAAAATAGCGATCCGGTATCTTTTTTCAAAAAAATCTCATAGTGCGATCAATATTATATCCATGGTATCTATATGCGGTGTTGCCGTAACTACCATGGCATTGATTTGTACATTATCGGTCTATAACGGGTTTCAAGATCTTATAGCCTCTCTATATTCCTCTCTCGATCCGCAAATAAAAGTCATACCGGCCACGGGAAAGACTCTATCGCTGCAAGACCCTTCGATAAAATCTCTTGCAGAATGGCAAGAAATAGACGCAATCGCTCCGGTAATAGAAGAGAACGCCTTATTGATATACCGGAACCGACAAATGCCGGTATTATTAAAAGGAGTACCGGACAACTATTCTCAAGTAAGCAATATCGATAGCATATTATTAGACGGGAATTTTTTTTTAAAAGATTCCGTTGCCAATTATGCAACCATAGGAGTCGGAGTAGCAAATCGTTTGGAGGTGGGAGCACATTACGTATATCCTCTTTCTGTTTATACTCCTAAACGCAAAGCAAAAGTAAATTTAGCAAATCCCTCGAATGCATTTAATGAAGACCGGATGTTCGCGACAGCCGTATTCAGTGTAAATCAACCTGAATATGACGATCAAATGGTTATTGTTCCGTTAGACATGGCAGCCAAACTGTTCGACTATCCTCAACAAGCTTCCGCATTGGAAATAAAGCTAAAACCCAAAACTAACGAAAAGCACGTTATTGCTTCGTTATCGGAACATCTGGGAAAAGATTATCTTGTCAAAGACCGCATGATGCAGCAAGAGACCTCTTTCAGAATGATGCAAATAGAAAAATGGATGACATTTCTGATACTGGCTTTTATTCTTATGATCGCCACATTCAACGTTATAGGATCTCTTTCGATGCTGATCATAGACAAGCAAAACGATATTAAGACTTTGCAAAATTTAGGAGCTGATGAAAAGCTTATTTCCAGAATATTCTTAACCGAAGGGTGGCTTATTTCGGCAATCGGAGCCGGGACAGGACTCATCGCCGGAATATTTTTATGTTGGCTACAACAAGAATACGGATTACTCCGATTAGGTCAAACCTCTGGAGCATTCATCGTAGATGCTTATCCTGTACGTCTTTTGTGGAGCGATGCACTTGCCGTACTGGCAATTGTCACGTTATTAGGACTACCCGCAGCGTGGTATCCGGTAAAATATTTGCGTAACAAATGGTTAAGAACAGAATAAAAAATCCTCATAAAAATTAAACCGCCCCTAATAACCGGTATTTAATATTTTGGATTTGGCAAAAGAAGAAAAGCCGATTTCTTATTTTTTTCTATACATTTGCAACAGAATAATAAAGAAAATTTTTTGTCATGTGTAAAATAAACTTCAAGAAAACTCTTCCGTATATCGGTTCTATTCTGTTTATGATTATTCTCTCCTATATTTATTTTTCTCCGGATATTTTAGAGGGGAAAGTGTTATTTCAAGGAGATACTCAACAAGGAATCGCAATCGGTCAGGAAGGAAAAGCTTTCCGTGAAGCAACCGGAGAAACGACACGTTGGACCAATTCGCTTTTTTCAGGAATGCCTAATTTCCAAATTTCACCCAGTTATGCCAATAATTACTGGATGGGACAAATCGGAAGAATATATCACCTCGGACTACAATCTCCGGCATCACTCGTATTCATTATGATGTTAGGTTTTTTCATCCTATTATCGGCAATGAAAATCCGGTGGTATCTTGCATTGGTGGGAGCAATTGCCTACGCCTTTTCTTCTTATTTCTTTATTATCATAGGAGCCGGACACATCTGGAAATTCATCACTCTGGCATATATACCGCCGACAATCGCCGGTATAATACTGGCCTATCGCGGTAAATACATCGGAGGTGCTGCATTAATCGGATTCTTCGGAATGATGCAGATCACATCAAACCACATTCAAATGAGTTACTATTTCATGTTCTTTATAGCCGCTTTAGTTATTGCCTACTTTTTCGATTTCAAAAAAAGACATGAACTTCCACAATATTTTAAGGCCACCGGAGTAATTACTTGTGCCGGATTACTGGCTATTGGAGCGAATATTCCGAGTCTTTATAATACTTATGAGTATTCTAAAGAAACGATGCGCGGACAAGCGGAACTCACAAATGCCAATGAAAAAATATCAGCTAAAAGCGGACTGGATACCGAATATATAACTCATTGGAGTTACGGAATAGGAGAAACTTGGTCATTATTGATTCCGAACGTAAAAGGGGGAGCAACCGGAGCTATCGCAAAAAATACCGAAGCTATGCAAAAAGCAGATCCTTCAGTACGGGAGTATGTAGCTCAAATCGGGAATCATTATTGGGGAGATCAACCCGGAACGGCAGGTCCGGTATATGTCGGAGCATTCGTCATGTTACTCTTCATATTGGGTTGTTTTATCGTTAAAGGTCCTTTGAAATGGGCAATACTGGCAGCAACAATATTAACGGTGCTCTTGTCATGGGGAAAGAACTTCTTACCGCTAACCGAATTTTTTATCGAATACTTCCCGATGTATAACAAATTCAGGACAGTATCAAGTATTCTTGTGGTAGCAGAGTTTTGTATTCCCTTATTAGCGATTTTAGCACTGAAAGAAATAATCACAAATCCCCGTATCCTCATCGAGAAAAAAAGAGAAAGTATCATCTCCTTTGCTCTAACCGGAGGTATATCTCTTTTATTCTTCCTTTTCCCCGGATTGTTCTTTAATTTCCTGAGTGCGGAAGAACAGGTGTTTATGGGCGAACACATGGAATACCGAGATGTGTTCTACAACCTCGAATTGGTAAGGGAATCTATTTTTACAGATGATGCATTACGCAGTTTCTTGTTCATATTGGCAGGCTCTATCGTTTTGTTCTTATTTGCCAAAGGTAAAATCAACAAAACAACTCTGGTCGCATTATGCGGCATTATTATTCTTGCCGACATGTACCCGGTAAACAAGCGTTATTTGAACAGCGAAAACTTCGTATCGGCAAAAAAATTGAAAGACCCCTTCCCCATAACAGAAATAGACAAGCAAATACTCGCCGATCCTGATCCGAATTATCGAGTGTACAATCTTCTGTATGATCCATTTAACGATGCCATCACCTCTTACAGACATAAATCTATCGGAGGTTATCATGCTGCAAAATTGCGGAGATATGATGACTTGATCAAGTACCAGCTCAGTAAAAACAACCCGCATGTGATAAACATGCTCAATACAAAATATTTTATCCTTCCCGGAGAAAACGGTGCTGCACCTCAAGTAGTACAAAATCCTGAAGCTGCGGGCAATGCATGGTTTGTATCCGAAATTAAATGGGTAGAAAATGCCGAACAGGAAATGAAAGCGTTAGACGATTTTAATGAAAAGAAAACAGTGATCGCCGATCGCCATTTCGCAGACAAAATAAAAACAAATATCTCTGCTCCTGCTGCAGGCGATACGATTTTTCTGACATCTTACAAACCCAATGAATTAAAATATAAATCTCATACATCAAAAAATAATTTCGCAGTATTCTCCGAAATTTATTTCCCTTGGGGATGGCATATTTCCATAGACGGAGAACCGGTCGAAATGGCACGAGTAAATTATGTATTACGGGGATTGGATATTCCATCGGGAGATCATGAAATCATTTTCCGTTTCGATCCTCAATCAATACACATCACGGTAGGAATTGCATTCGTATGTATCGGACTGATTCTTATTTTAGGTATTATTGCTATTTATACCAATTGCAGAACTAAGAAAGTGCAGAAATAATGGTTGATCCGGATTTAGTAAAAGTAATCATACCAATCTATACAACGGAATTATCCGACACCGAATGGATATCATTAGATCGATGTTTCGATATATTAAAACGTTACAGCATATGTTTCGTGATTCCGGACGGTTTAGATATGACCGTAATAGAGAAACGATATGGCAAAAGAGAAACATACTCTTTTGACAAATCATATTTTAAAGGGTTAAAAGGGTATAACCGGTTAATGCTCTCTTCTGAATTTTACAAAACATTTTTAGATACCAAATATATACTCATACATCAAACCGATGCATTCGTATTCAGAGACGAACTTGAACAATGGTGCAGTCACAATTTCGATTATATAGGCGCACCATGGATTCCTAAACGTAAATATACACGATGGTATTATCATTTGTTTTTTAAACTGAAAAAAGGCTATAACAAACTATTCAATGCATCGGATTATACAGAACTTTTTTATAAAGTCGGCAATGGAGGTTTTTCTTTACGCAAAGTATCCGCCTTCTTTGAAATAGCCCAAAATGAACGACCGATAATAGAAAAATACATATCTCAATGTAACCATAACCGATTCAACGAAGATGTATTCTGGGGAGTAGAAGTAAACCGGAAAGAACATAAGCTCAGAATTCCCTCATGGAGAGAAGCCATCGCTTTTGCATTCGACAAATTACCGGAAGAGGCATTTCAGATACACGGGCACCAACTTCCTTTCGGATGTCATGGGTGGAACAAACCGGCAATGCTTCCTTTTTGGAGCCCGATCATCGAAAAATTAATATATTCCCGGAAATAAAAAATATTTAAAGAGCTGTCTAAATTTTCCAACAAAAAACAAACTGGCAAGAGATTCAAAAAAATCCGAATACATAAATTTTACCGGAAAACTCAGACAGTCTTTCAATCAATATATATTTTTTAATAGCTTTTTTGATTTGAAACAATTTTTATTTCGATAAGATACAATATATTTGTAACGTTTATTAAGTGTAAATACTTAAATACTAATACTAAAAATGACAAATTATAAAAAGACATTATTTGCAGGAATTGCAGGCGTACTCATGTGCAGTAATCTGTATGCACAAGAAACAAATTTCGATTTATCCTCACAACGTTCAGAAAAACAAGATGTATTACCTGTTCCGGGGAGAAAAATAGATCATCAAGGGTTAGTCATCAATCCGACTCCACAAAAGCTGAGTTTCATAGGAAATGAGAAACTGGATATTTCTCAAGGATTTATCTTGAAAGATAAACAGAAAAAATTTACAAACGACTTAAATTTTGTCATATTCAATAAAAATGGAGCAAAACTGATCGTTGACTTCGGGAAAAAAGTAGCTGAAAAACAAAAAGTAAAGGATGTATCCGGAGCTTATGCCCTGAATATTCATAAAAACGGCATATCCATTACCGGATATGATGAACGGGGAGCATTTTACGGCATCCAGACTTTACGTCAATTATTGGAAAGCCCGATTGCCGTAAACAAGCAATTGCCTTATCTGGAAATCAACGATTATCCCAACCTGCCGAATCGCGGAGTGGTCGAAGGCTTTTACGGAACTCCATGGTCTCACGAAGTAAGAATGTCTCTTATCGACTTTTACGGAAAGTTCAAAATGAACACTTACTTATACGGACCGAAAGACGACCCTTATCACAGTTGTCCCAATTGGCGTCTTCCCTATCCTGAAAAAGAGGCAAAAAACATTAAACAACTGATCGAAGCCAGCAAACGGAATCGTGTAGATTTTGTTTGGGCAATACATCCGGGACAAGATATTAAATGGAATGAAGAAGACTACAAAAATCTGGTCAATAAATTCAATTGGATGTACGATCTCGGAGTACGCCACTTTGCAATTTTTTTCGATGATATTTCGGGGGAGGGAACTAATCCGTCGAAACAAACCGAACTATTGAACCGGTTAACGGATGATTTTGTAAAAGTCAAAGGTGACGTATCTCCACTCACTGTCTGCCCGACCGACTACTCCAAACTTTGGGCAGATCCTACGGAAAAAGGCAGCCTCGCTATTTACGGTAAAACTCTCTATCCTGATATAAAAGTTTTCTGGACGGGAGATGTTGTTTGCAGCGACCTGACTAAAGAAACACTGGATTTTATAAATTCCCGTATTAAACGGCCGGCTTATTATTGGTGGAACTACCCTGTAACAGACTATGTGCGCAATATTCTCTTACAAGGTCCGGTATACGGCCTGGATACATCGCTCACAAAAAAAGAAGTCTGCGGAATTGTCAGTAATCCGATGGAACACGGAGAAGCTTCGAAATTGGCTTTATATGGGGTCGCAGATTATACATGGAACATTGCTGCCTACAACGCTTTAGATAATTGGGAAAGAGGCTTAAACGAACTGATGCCGAATGCCCGGGATGCTTATCGCACCTTTGCCATTCACTCTTGCGATACAGAAACAGGTTATCGTCGGGATGAATCATGGGAAACAACCACTTTCAGGCTTGCAAACTGGACGGATGAAGCTGCCCGAAATTTAGAGAGGGAATTTGAAAAAATAGAAAACGTACCTGCTGAAATAGACAAAGGTTGCACCAACCAGAACCTGATGAAAGAGCTTCACCCATGGTTAACGGAGTTCGGGAAATTAGGAACAAGAGGAAAACGTGCAGTAGAACTAACTCGCATCTATCGTACCGGACAGAATGATACACTATTCTGGAACAAATACATACAAAATCTAATGAGCAAGGAAGACCGAAAAAATTACGAAGCTCATAAATCCGGAACAATGAAACTTCAGCCATTTTATGAAAACGCAATGGATGATATGGCCCACGAATTTTTGAAACATCTTACCGGAGAGATACCGATGGATTATAAAGGTATCGGTTCGTTCGGGAACTCCAGTACCACACAAACCAAACTGATGCTCGACAATGATACCACGACTTATTACACTTCTGGTATTGCACAGAAAGCAGGAGACTGGATCGGTGTCGATTTGAGAACAATACGAGAAGTTTCAGAAATATCCATCCTACAAGGGAGAAATTCGATCGATGATGTAGACTATTTCGACCATGCTGTCCTTGAATATTCCGAAAACGGGAATAATTGGAAAGCCTTAACAGGAGAGTTAGAGAAACAATATGTTATTCATTGGAACGGTGATCCTGTAAAAGCCCGTTATGTACGGTTGAAACGCCTTGATTCTAAACGGACCAACTATGCCTCGGTACGTTCATTCGAGGTAAATCCTCTACATGCAGAAAATCTGGGATTCAAATTAGAAACAGAAGACCGGCAACAAGCTCTCTACGCATTTGACCGTAATCTCGGCACATCTTTTGAGTGTAGCGAATCTATAGTTTTTGAAGTAGAGAAAGGCATAAAAAGCTATATCTTGTTAACAAATCGTTTATCAACTCCTCTCAAATGTAAACAATTAGATGCAAAAGGCAATTTGGTCTCTGAAACAATCCTCGATTCACCGTTCTCCAAAATACTGTTAGAAAATAAGAACGTAGAAAAAATAAGGATAGAAGGTACTGCAGAAATATTCGAGATTATAGCAGAAAAAGAATAAAAGCTAATCTAAATTGAAAGCCGTTTCAGCTAATGAATCTAATGCTGAAACGGCTTTTATATTTTCTGACCGGGCAGATCCAATCCCATCAAAAAAGAGGTTTCCCCGTCTTTCGGATATAACGTTTATTCCTCCAATAATAACGATTCAAAAAATTAGGATAAAAAGAATAAATCAAGATACGAAGACGTTTCCCCGGAGCAAAATAAGGGATATATTTCTCATATTTTTTATAAATAGAATAATTAAGCCCTCCGGCCGCCCGTTGTTTTTTAAGATGCCGTTTCCCGAAAAGACGTGTTTTTTTACCATGAAAAGCTATACAATAGCGTTTCGCCTCCATCGAAAGATTATCCGGTAAAGAAAGAATCAGTTCAGTCCACGCACCTCCGAAAATTTCCATAACCCGACCCGGGTTCCAACTATTTCCTTTCGGCAGCATACTGCCGTGTATTAAATCCAAACCGCTCCATACCGCTGTAAATTTATCAAGACGGGCAAGAGAATCGAATACGACTCCCAAATGCAAGAAATGTGTATTTCTATATTTCTCGAAATTTCCCATCTGAATAATCTTTTGGGAAAATATAGTAGAAGAGAGCAAAGTCATATGCCAGCCTAAATCATGTAACAGATCGCTTGCATCAGTATAAACCTTAGGAGGAAAAGAGGAGAGTGCCCGATGCACCTCATCGACAATATAAATATCCGGCATTTGTTCGGAAAGAGTTTTCACTATTGCCGGAAAATTCTGTGCCTGCAATCTGTTTCCGTCTCCTATTACCCAGCAATACGGTGTTTTCGCTAATTTCAACGCCGTTTCGAAATTAATATCATATCCCTTATTCTCATCTTGTCCGAAATATTCTAAACGATCATATAACCCCTGATAAGCCTCAACGACCTTACGGGTATTGTCGGGCGAACAGTTATCGACAACGATCAAACGGAAATTATACGGTCTTATTTTCGGAATAATATCTTCTAAAGCTTCACAAACATTTACAACCCGATTATAAGTCGGCATACACAATGTCAGCAATTCAGATGGATCTATTACCTCCGGTTTGTTATCCATATTATTATACGATATTATTTTGCGACAAAGATAATAAATCCCTGTCAAATCTTATTTGAATATACACAATAGTTAGAAAAGAAGAATTTTCAACAAGAATTTGTTTATAAAGGCCTCTTTGACCAATTCATTCGATAGTCTTCAACCTGAATATCCTGCTGACTAATCGTTGCAGATTCAGTTCCTTCAAAACATTTCAAATAAACCTTACTCATCGAATCTGCCAAAATATTTTCCTGAAAACGCTGCAAATAGATATTTCCAGAAGCAATCATCTTTTCACGCAAAGCAGGATCTTCCAATATCCGGTTCATCGCTTCAGCCATTCCGGAAACATCATCCGGATCGACATATAAAGAATCTTTTCCTCCGGCTTCCTCCAAGCAAGATCCGGTAGCCGCAATAACCGGAAGCTGAGAATGCATAGCTTCTATAATAGGTATTCCGAACCCTTCGAAACGCGAAGGGTATACAAATAAAGTGGCCAACTGATAAACTGCCGGGAGATCTTTATGCGGAAGATCATGAATCAAATGAACCCGATCTCCAAGATTATTTTCAGCCACATAATCCATTATTTTATTCACATAAGGAGTTTTACGCCCGATAGCAACCAAATGCACATCGGAAGGAATGTCTTTTAAAGCCTGAACCGCCAGCATAAGATTTTTGCGTTCTTCTATACTCCCGACATTCAAAATAAATTTTTCCGGTAGATCATATTTTACTCTTACTTCCGACTTACGGGACTCGCTCACCCGAACCGAATACTGCGGGTCACAACCTTGATATACGACATCTATCTTCTCTTCAGGAATATGATAAAAATGCATAATATCCCGTTTCGTACATTCACTGATCGCAACAATACGGTCTGCAACCTGACAAGCATACCGGAACTTAAAATTATATATCTTACGGTCTATGGGTTTATAATATTCGGGATAACGTAGGAATATAAGATCATGTATAGTTACCACGCTTTTGATTCCCGTCTTATGTATTCCTATCGGCAATTCATTACTTAATCCATGATATAACTGTATACCGTTCCGTACAAGGTCTTTTTTAATAAACCAAGTACGCCACAAAGAAGAAAAACGCTTCATCGTAGTAGATTGGGGAAACGACGAACGGACGTTATTATGATGCAACAATTTATCGAACGAACTGTTCTTTTTTTCTTTCGGGACAAATAACCGGTAATTATTGCTTTGATGATAAGTTGCTAATATATCTACCATATACCGGCTATAATTTCCCAAGCCGGTATGATTTGCCATCGCCCGCTTTGCATCTAACCCAATAATCATACTATTCCGATTTATACGTTTTCTTTTCGTTTTACTTTTTCTGAATTTCATTTTCATAAAATGAAATAAAACAGACATCTATACAGAAAGACGTATCTTCTCCATAATATGCTGCATGGATTAAAGAAACTTTTATTTTCTTCCAAAATCGGCAGGAATCTCCCCCCATTCTTTAGTTTCCCATTTTACCAGCCGATTTGGATATGTGTTTTCAGCCAACCATTTTTCGGCCCGCGCTATCAACTCGAATATTTTTGTATTTTTTTCTGTTCGGACAAGTTTTGTTTTACATTTCTTATCTCGTACCCAAGCCATGGCATTCCGGCTGTCAGAGCAAATTGTCATTGAACTATTCTGTTGTTTTAATAAGGCCAAACCATGCACTAAGGCTAAAAACTCCCCCACATTATTAGTCCCGTCTTCAAAAGGACCTTGCCGAAAAATTTCTTTCCCGGTACGGACACTAACTCCACGATATTCCATGATACCGGGATTTCCCAGACAAGAAGCATCTACAGCCAATGAATCTTTCAGATACTCGGGAACAGCATCCAAATTCACCGTATGACTTTTCTTCATCACATCGGCCAATTGTCCCAGTATTCCCAAATGTTCATCGTATCCTGCCCGAAATGCCTTTATTGCAGCATCTTTGGTCGGAAAACTTTTATATTTAGCTCCTTTATAATTTTTTACCTGCAATTGACACTCCTCCCAAGAATCATAAATTCCCGGAGCTAGACCTTCCCACACGACATAATATTTGAACTTATTCCCCATATATGGAATGTTAAAAAATCATTTTACACAAAAATAGATATATTTATTGAGTATTGTAGTAAAATGGTCTATTTTTGCAAAACAGTTATCATAACAATCAAATCTATACCGCCAGTTATGAAAAGAATATTCCTTACCGGATACATGGGTTCTGGAAAAAGTACTCTCGGATTACGTCTCGCACAAAAAGCCGGACTCTCGTTTATCGACCTCGATCATTATATCGAAACCCGGTTCAGGAAAACCATAAATGAAATATTTGCAGAAAAAGGAGAAAAGGAATTTCGCATTATCGAACGGAACATGCTGCGAGAAGTCGGAGAATTTGAAGATGTGATAATCGCCACTGGCGGCGGAGCTCCCTGCTTTTTTGATAATATCGACTATATGAATAAACAAGGATGTTGTATCTATTTACAAACAACCCCTGAGATTCTTTTTCAAAGATTGAAACACGCCCGTAGTAATCGTCCGCTATTACGGGATAAAACCGATTCGGAGCTAATGGAGTTCATAAAAACAAATCTTTCAGCTCGTGAAGAAAAATATAAACGATCATCTATTATCTTCGATACCGGTGAATTGGAAAGTTACGATGCCATAGAAAAAGCCGTAGAACGACTTTATACTATTATCGAACAAAAATAAATTAACACTCTCTTCTATTTTTCTCTTTTCCATGAAAAAAACTCACAGAAATAGCTTATTTTTAAAATTTCATAAGGATAACTTCTCAAAAGTTGGTTTAGTTACCAAAAATTTTGTTTCTTTGCGTTGTAGTAACAAATTAGCTTCATAAAAAGCACATTTGCTATACAATAAATACCATTTTAGCAAAATATATAATAATTTGAAACTTGAAATATTCCTGTTTTTCATTACAAACAATTCGATCGAAACAATAAACTAAATAAGGGAGATTATGTCAGAACAAACGAACGTGAAAGAACTGGAAAAAGTGGTTATCCGTTTCTCCGGAGATTCCGGAGACGGAATGCAATTGGCAGGAAACCTCTTTTCAAACATTTCGGCAGCTATCGGAAATGAAATTTCCACTTTCCCCGATTATCCGGCAGAAATACGTGCCCCTCAAGGGACATTGGGCGGAGTATCCGGATTTCAAGTGCATATCGGTAAAGGGGTATATACTCCGGGAGATAAGGCCGATGTTTTGGTTGCCATGAACCCGGCAGCATTAAAAACCAATACTAAATATGTAAAACCGAATGCAGTGGTTATCATCGATACCGATTCATTCCAAAAAAATGATCTCGAAAAGGCAGCATTCCTAACCGAAGATCCTTTTAAAGAATTGAACATGAATTCGGTACAAGTAGTTCCCGTAGCCATCACATCTCTTGTCAAAGACTCTTTAGCAGACTCGGGATTAGATAACAAAACAATTCTTCGTTGTAAAAATATGTTCGCATTAGGACTGATTTGCTGGTTATTCGACCGCCCCTTAGATCAGGCCGCACACTTATTGAAAAACAAATTTGCAAAAAAAACGTCCGTTCTCGAGGCCAATATTAAAGTCATGACCGACGGATATAATTACGGAAACAACATACATGCTTCGGTATCGACTTACCGTATCGAGACAAAGTCGGCAAAAAAAGGATTCTATACCGATGTAAACGGAAACAGGGCAACTGCATTAGGATTGATCGCTGCATCTGAAAAATCGGGGTTACCGTTATTTTTAGGAAGTTATCCTATCACTCCGGCAAGTGATATTCTTCATGAATTGGCCAAGAGAAAAGATCTGGGTGTAAAAGTCGTTCAAGCAGAAGATGAAATAGCCGGAATATGCACGGCGATCGGAGCTAGCTTTGCCGGTAACCTTGCAGCCACATCGACTTCCGGCCCGGGACTTGCACTAAAAAGCGAAGCAATCGGTCTTGCCGTTATGGCAGAGCTGCCGTTAGTGATTATCGACGTACAACGCGGAGGCCCTTCTACAGGACTCCCGACTAAATCGGAACAAACAGACTTGCTACAAGCTTTGTACGGAAGAAACGGCGAATCTCCCGTAGTCGTTCTCGCGGCTTCGACCCCGACCAACTGTTTCGATATGGCCTTCGCCGCATCAAAAATAGCATTGGAACACATGACTCCGGTCATTCTTTTGACAGATGCTTTTATCGCAAACGGCTCTTCGGCTTGGCGCATTCCCGAAATGGAAGAATATCCCGAAATACATCCTCAATACGTTTACAATGATTTATTGAAAGATAACTGGAAACCTTATAAACGTAATCCTGAAACGAATGTCCGTTATTGGGCTATTCCCGGAACAGAAGGTTTTATGCACCGATTGGGAGGGTTGGAAAAAGACTGTATTACCAGTGCCATATCAACCGATCCGGCCAATCACCAAAAAATGACGGATATGCGACAAGCAAAAATCGATTATATAGCAAACGAAATACCCGAACTTGAGATATTGGGTAATCCGGAAGCTGATTTACTGGTTGTCGGATGGGGTGGTACATACGGACATCTTTATTCTGCTGTGGAATCAATGAACGCTATCGGCAAAAAGGTAGCAATGGTTCATTTCAATTATATCAATCCAATGCCCAAAAACACGGAAGAGATACTAAGACGATATAAGAAAGTCGTAGTTTGCGAGCTGAATAACGGACAATTCGCCACCCAATTATGTGCCAAAATTCCGGGACTTACCAATGTATCACGATTCAACAAAGTTCAAGGTCAACCGTTCATGGTAAGTGAACTGACCGATCATTTTTCAAAACTGATGGAGGAATAACTCATGAGCAGCAATACAGAATATACCGCCAAAGATTTTAAAAGCGACCAATATGTACGCTGGTGTCCGGGGTGCGGAGATCATGCCGTAGTAAATACATTACAAAAAGCAATGGCCGAGTTAGGCATTCCGCCTCACAAAACGGCTGTTATATCGGGTATAGGTTGTTCATCCCGGTTACCGTATTATATGAATACTTATGGATTTCATACGATTCACGGACGGGCAGCAGCTATCGCAACGGGTGTCAAAACCGCCAATCCCGATCTCACGGTATGGCAAATTACCGGAGACGGAGATTGTCTGGCTATCGGTGGGAACCACTTTATTCATGCCTTACGAAGAAATGTAGATCTTAATATTATCTTGCTGAACAACAAAATATACGGACTCACAAAAGGCCAATATTCTCCGACCAGTGATCGAGGAGCTGTTACCAAATCATCTCCCTACGGTACGGTCGAAGACCCTTTCGTACCCGCAGAACTGACATTCGGAGCTCGAGGACATTTTTTTGCCCGGGCAATCGATGTCGATCTGGCCGTATCTAAAGAAGTAATGGTAGAAGCTGGAAGACATAAAGGGGCATCGGTCGTTGAAATTTTGCAAAACTGTGTCATATTCAACGACCACATACATAGTTATGTAGCGGATAAAGAATTCCGGGCAGAACGAACAATACATTTGAAGCACGGAGAAAAAATGCTTTTCGGTAAAGATCTCAATAAGGGATTGGTTCTCGACGGTTTCACATTAAAAGCAGTCACAATAGGAGAAAACGGAGTAACACTTAATGATATACTCACTCATGATGCGACAACCCGAGATAATTTCTTACATCAACGCCTTGCCATGATGGACGGTCACGAACTGCCTTTGGCCGTAGGTGTTATTCGATCGGTCGATGCTCCCGTCTACGATCAAGAAGTAAAAAAACAGATCGACTCCATAAGAGAGAAGAATCCGAAAAAGACTCTTCGGGATCTTTTATTAAGTGAAGAGACATGGGAAGTTAAGTAAAATCTTGTCCGAGTTTTTACAAAGTTGACTTTGTGTGTTTTTTTGAGTTTTGCAAAGATGTTCTAATTCAAAGTTTCTTTATCGAAAAGATAAACTTTTAATCTGAAACCTAACTCAATTCAACGTAACCCCAAGAGCCATATCAAACTCTATTTTGAGTAATGATATGGCTCTTTAAATTTATCCTTTCCATAGTGCTCGTCTTAGAGCCTGTTCAAATTTTGCTTAGGTCAGATTTGAGAACAAACGCTTAAATTCGTAACGCCCGCATTGCATTAAACACTGCCAAAACAGTTACACCGACATCTGCAAAAACAGCCATCCACATAGTACCGAGCCCGATAGAAGCAAGAACGAGTATTGCAATCTTTATACCGATAGCAAACCATACATTCTCATGTGCAATGCATATGGTGCGACGTGCAATACGTATTGCTGTGGCTATTTTTGACGGTTGGTCATCCATGAGCACCACATCGGCGGCTTCTATTGCGGCATCACTGCCAAGTCCACCCATTGCAATACCAATATCCGCACGTTTCAAAACAGGAGCATCATTAATTCCATCACCTACAAAAGCAAGAGTTTTGTTTTCTGTTTTTGTGGCAAGCAACTGCTCAACATATCTCACCTTATCGGCAGGCATCAACTCGGCGTAGCAAGTGTCGAGTCCGAGTTTTTTTGCCACATCAAACGCAACCTCCTTACGATCACCGGTAAGCATTACCATATGATCCACGCCAAGTCGTTTCAGTGATTTAACAGCCTGTGCACTATCATCTTTCAAACGGTCATTTATGACTACATGCCCGACATATTTACCATCTACGGCCACATGAATTATCGTTCCTATACTATGACAATTATTCCATTTTACACCAATCGCATCCATCATTTTAGAGTTACCCACACAAACAGTACAGCCCGATACATTTGCACGGATTCCATGTCCTGCAATTTCCTCGACATCCGTTATCTTACAACCATCTGTTGCCTCGTTCGGGAAAGCGGTACGCAAGGCTTCTCCTATCGGATGTGTAGAGAAATGTTCCACATGCGCCGCAAGATGTAAAAGTTCTGTTTCATTGAAATCATCAGGATGTACAGCTGTTACCTCAAATTCTCCCCGAGTTAAAGTTCCGGTCTTATCGAATACCACCGTACCCACTCTTGCCAGCGTATCCATATAATTACTCCCTTTAATAAGAATACCTTTGCGTGATGCACCGCCAAGTCCCCCAAAGAATGTGAGCGGTACACTGATCACCAAAGCACATGGACATGATACTACGAGAAAAATCAGTGCACGGTGAAACCACGCCGGGAACGACTCGGCAAATCCCACCGATGAAAATAACGGTGGTATAACAGCAAGCAGTAATGCGGCAATAACCACAATCGGGGTATATACGTGTGCAAACTTTGTAATGAACGATTCACTCTTAGATTTATGCTCATCGGCACTTTCCACCAGTTCGATAATTTTTGAAACCGTACTCTCCCCGAAATCTTTAGTCGTTTTTACGCGAATAACCCCCGTAAGGTTAACACAGCCCGAAATTACGTCATCGCCCACGCTCAAATCTCTGGGCATGCTTTCTCCCGTCAGGGCAATCGTGTTAAGAGATGATGTGCCGTCAATAACTTTTCCGTCAAGAGGAACTTTTTCGCCCGGCTTAATGACAATGATATCTCCCACATTTACATTTTCGGGTGAAACGGTTACCAATTTTCCACCGATCTCCACATTAGCAACGTCAGGACGTATATCCATAAGATGTGAAATGCTGCCACGGCTCTTTCCTTCAGCATAATTTTCAAATAACTCTCCTATTTGGAAGAATAACATTACAAATACCGCTTCCGGAAATTCTGTCTCAGCTCCCGGAAAAAAGCCAATACAAAGTGCGCCGATTGTAGCAATAGACATCAGGAAATGTTCATTGAAGATATCTCCACCCAAGATGCCTTCAGCCGCCTCTGCCAATGTATGATAACCGACAAACAAATAAGGAGCGAGATAAACGAGTAGTAGTTGCCATGTTGGCAGATTACAGTTCTTCTCAATAAGTACCGCTCCAATAAACAAAAGTATAGTGACGATAATAAGGATTACTTGCCCTTTCAACCCTCCGTGAGCATGAAGGTGTTTATGACCGTGATGATGCTCGTGATGATTATGTGCCATAATTAAAACATGATTATTTTGATCTTTGGCACAAAGTTAGAGAGAAAATTATGCAACCTGATTGCAAAGAAATTTGTACCCTCTATTGAGTAAAAATGATTTGCACTTTATTCTATATCATTTGCCTTAGAGCCTATCTAAATTTTCCGATAAAAAACTCTATCGGGTCATTTTTGCTCTTTCTTCCGGTCTGTTTTACCGTTTTCACAAGAAGTGGACAGTGAAAATAAGGCTATAATCGAGGACAAGCAGTCCATATCGGGACAAGGCATATCCTCCACAGAAAAAACAAGTATTGGCAAAGCGCCAAAGAAATGCCGATCAAGCAAACGTCTCAAATTTCGGAATGCCGTCTCTTACATTCCGGGCATTCCCCCTTGATCATATAATTGACAAAATGCGGTGTGAAATTTTCGGGAAGTTCCATTACCGGAACGTGTATCGTCTTAAAACAATATGTCCGGTGACACACTTCGCAATAAAAATGGATATGCATATCGGAAAGAGAGCATCTGCCTTCACTCATGCAAACCTCATACTTTAAAGACCCGCTGCCGTCTTCCATTGCATGAACGACATTATGTTCGAGAAACAATGTCAACACACGAAAGATGCTGGACTTATCCATCGTAACGATAAAATCTTCTAAATCCGATAAACTGACAGGCGTCGAATTACTCAACAAAGCTTTTAATACCAATATACGGTTAGCCGTCGGCTTTACTCCCTTTCGTTCTAATTTTTCCAAAATTTCTTTCTCTCCCATATTCTCCATAGCACATTTTTAATCTGATATAACGTTATTATTACTCCGCAGATACAATAATGCCTCCGCCCAATAGTCTATCCCCGCAATAAAAAACGGCCGCCTGACCGGGAGCAACAGAATGTACCGGCTCGTCAAAACGAACTTCCGCCTGATTATCCGAAATAAAAAAGACCCGACAAGGAGTATTCTGTTTTCGATAACGGATTCTGCAGGTTATCGCACAACGTCCGTCAAAATCGGAAGAATCGATTACATTTACAGATTTCAATATCATCCGGATTTTATACATCCCCGAAAGGGGCGCAATAACTACTCGATTATCTTGAGCAGAAATTTCTTTAACAAAAACCGGATGCTGCAAATTCAACCCCAGTCCTCTGCGTTGACCTACGGTATAAAAAGGATATCCTTTATGCTTACCGATAATCTTGCCGGATTCATCTTCGTAAAATCCCTCTGAAAAAACAGACTCGCCCAACCGTTTTTTCAAAAAAGAGCGATAATCTCCCGGACAAAAACAAACTCCCAAACTATCTTTTCGGGCAGCAATCTGAAAGAATCCCCGTTGTCGGGCAATTTCCCGAACCTCAGTCTTTGTTAACGTCCCTAAAGGTAAAATCATTCTTTTGATCAAAATTTCAGGAAGTCCCCAAAGAAAAAAGGATTGGTCTTTGTCCGGATCGACTCCGGATTGCAGATAAGAATGACCACCCGCTTCCATCAATCGGACATAATGCCCGGTAGCGATATGCCGGATACCCTGTTCATCTGCAACTTTGGCCATTAACGGCCATTTAAAGGTATTATTGCAAACAATGCAGGGTACAGGAGTGCGACCGGACATATATTCATCTATAAAATAAGCAACGATATTCTTCTCAAATTCCGCCCTTGCATCATAAATATAATGAGGTATTCCCAATCGAGCAGCTAATTCAGCCGCCTCACTCAAATATGCAGTATTTTCATCAATCTCATAAAACCGAAACGTTATACCTGTAACATCGTAGCCCTGCTCCTGCAGCAACATTGCAGCGACAGAACTGTCTGTACCGCCACTCATCCCCAATAAAACCTTTTTTCTGTTCATTTCAGATTTTTTACCTCTCGCAAATATAAGACTATTCCTATGAATGTATGTATCTTTGCTTTCAAAATGGAAATGAATCGTATGAAAAAAGAATTGGATATCATCACTTTCGATGCAGACGACACGTTATGGGAAAATGAACTTTTTTTCAGGGAAAACGAGCATTGTTTTTGCGAACTGATTAAAGAATATGCCGATCAAAATCAAGTCCTCGAATCGTTATTAAAAAACGAAATAAAAACACTTCCTATATATGGTTACGGAATCAAGGGATTTGTTCTCAGTATGATAGAAACAGCATTGGAACTCAGCAACAATAAAATTTCAGGAAATACGATTAAAGAAATATTGGAATTAGGGAAAAAACAGCTTTCTTATCCTGTCAAATTAATCGACGGTGTAGAGGATACGCTATCTGCTCTTCAAAAAGATTATACCTTGGTTATGGCAACGAAAGGCGATCTTACCGACCAAGAACGAAAGATCGAAGAATCGGGATTAAAAAAATACTTTTCCCATATCGAAATCATGAGCGAGAAAAATGAGTCGGGTTACCGGTCTCTGATAGATCGTCTACAAGTATCTCCGGACAAATTTCTCATGGTCGGGAACTCCTTGAAATCGGATATTATTCCGGTCTTGTCGATCGGAGGATATGCTGCACACATTCCTTTTTATACGACATGGGAACATGAAAAAGTTGACAAGCCGGAGACATGTGACCGGATGTTTTCATTAAAATCGATTCGGGAATTGTTGTCTATTATTTAGTTCCTGTTCAAATTTCCCGATAAAGTCCAGGTAGACTCTTAATTAAACAAAAACAAGAGTCGAAATGCTTTTTTCGTCCAATATTTCATTGGCAACCTCGAGCAGATCCGATGCAGTAACGGCTTCTACCCTACGAAATGATTCTTCAAGAGTATCATATTTATTGTAATGTAAGAAGGTTTTTCCTAAACCCAAAGCCATACTTTCCCGATTTTCAGTTCCGACCCCCATCTGTCCGATAAACTGCTTTTTGACCGCAGCCAGTTGGGATATAGACAATGCCGTATCACGCAAACGCTTAAATTCTTTATGCATCAATGAAAGACATCTATCAACTTTCTTCGGATCTGTTCCGAAATATATAGCAAAGACCCCGGTATCTGTATATGAAGTTACAGAAGACTCGACAGTATAAACACATCCTGTTTTCTCACGTAAAGCAATGTTCAGACGGCTGTTCATGCCCGGCCCTCCAAGCATATTATTCAATAAGAATAAAGGGACGCGCCGCTCATCGAACATACTATACGCCCGATTCCCGACCAATGCATGCGCTTGAAAAGTATCCAAAATACGCCGCTCAGCAAACGGAGTATATCCTCCGGGAGCAACTCTATGGTTTATACCTTTCCCTTCCGGTTCTCCCCCGATATATTTCTCAAGCAGAGATATCACACGCTTAAAAGGCGTATGTCCCATAAAAAAGAACACCATATTCGAAGGTATATACTGCTGTCTCAAAAAACGACGTCCGTCTTGAGAGGTAAAACGAAGTAATTCTTCCGGTTCTCCCAATATATTGTGCCCCAAGGCATGTCCTGAAAAAAGCAAATTCTCAAATTCATCATAAATCAATTCGGCCGGATTATCTTTATAAGAATTGATCTCATCGAGAATTACTTCCACCTCTCGTTCTATCTCCTGCGCCGGGAATTGCGAATGGAGTACCAAATCACACAGCAACTCGACAGCCCGAGACAAGTGCTCTTCTAAAAAAACGGCATATACAGTTGTCTCCTCCTTTGCCGTATAAGCATTCAACTCACCTCCAACATTTTCCATTCGGTTCAAGATATGCCACGATCTGCGATGTGCAGTTCCTTTAAATATAAGATGCTCGACAAAATGAGCCATACCGAATTCCCCTGAGAATTCGTCCCTCGTTCCCGCATTGACCGTAAATCCGCAGTAAGAGACAGTAGAAACGGTAGGCTGATATATAATACGCAACCCGTTCGATAAAGTATAAAATTGATGATGTGCCATGCTTTCTTTTTCTTTTAAGCGCACAAAATTAGATATAAAAAAATGTTCCGAACTATTTTTTCCAAAACATTTCTTTTACTATCAACAATATACTATTGATAAAAAATATTTTGAGAAAGATAATATTTAGTAAAAAAGCCCTATCTTCGTTTTTATAAATCCAATGAAAAAAACTATGATTCAAAATATCGGTCTTTTTTGCGCTTCAGGGAACGAAGTCGACAGTTGTTATTTTGAAGAGTCGGCAATAATAGGCCGATGGATAGGGAAAAATAAAAAAAGGTTGATATACGGTGGGGCTAATGTCGGACTCATGGAAGCGACAGCCGAACACGTCAAAAAACACGGTGGATCTATCACCGGGATCATTACACACCGCATCTGCGATTATGGAAAGGCCAGCCGACTACCGGATGAGCTGATAAGGGTAGACACTCTCGGAGAGAGAAAACAAATAATGCTCGACAAAGCCGATGTATTCATTGCCTTGCCCGGTGGATTCGGAACATTAGATGAAATTTTTACCGTAATCGCAGCCGGACATTTAGGTTATCATGACAAGAAAGTCGTATTCTGCAATACAAACGGATTCTACAACCTTCTGATCAACCAGATAGAGCTATTTTACAGGGAACGATTCGCATCTCCTCATTACAAAAATTATTATCAAATAGCGACAAATGCAGAAGAGTGTATCCGAATACTCGAGAATTTTTGAATTATTAAATCAATTAAATATATACCGGAATGACAACTGCTGAGGACATTCAATCTATTTTACAACGTGAAGCAAACGCTATATTAAATATTCCTATATCCGATGCTTTTGAAAAAGCAATTTCATTAATTGTAGAACAAGTACATCGCAAAAAAGGGAAATTAGTTACCAGCGGAATGGGGAAAGCCGGACAGATTGCCATGAATATCGCAACGACTTTCTGTTCTACAGGAATACCTTCTGTTTTTCTACATCCCAGTGAAGCCCAACACGGAGACTTAGGCGTTCTGCAAGAAAACGATCTAATGCTGGTAATTTCTAATTCGGGAAAAACCCGTGAAATTTTAGAATTACTCGTTTTGGCATCCCGGCTGCAACCTGATCTACGATTTATTGTCATTACCGGAAATCCCGACAGTCAATTGGCACAATCCGCCGATGTCTGCCTGTTTACCGGAGCACCGGCAGAAGTTTGTCCGTTAGGCCTCACTCCGACGACTTCGACAACTCTCATGACTGTTATCGGCGACATATTAGTCGTAGGCACTATGAAAGCAACCGGATTCGACAGCAGCCAATACGCACTAAGGCATCACGGAGGATATTTGGGACAACTTTCACGGGAACAATCTTGTGACGACAAAAAATAACGATATATGCGAAAAATTATTGGCATAGGAGAGACAATTCTCGATATAATTTTCAAAAACGGACAACCAACCAAAGCCTTACCGGGAGGTTCTGTATTCAATACGATGGTCAGTCTGGGACGTTTGGGAATACCCGTTCACTTCATAACGGAATTAGGACAAGATCAGGTCGGGAACAATATCTTGTCATTTATGCGAGAAAATAACCTGTCGACTGAGAATGTAGATATATTTTGTGAAGGGAAATCGCCCGTATCTTTAGCCTTTTTAAATGACCAGAATGAAGCCCGGTATATGTTTTATACCCAATATCCCGAAAATAGACTAAATGTCATATGGCCAAGAATAGACCCCGACGACATTCTGATTTTAGGCTCATACTATGCCGTAAATCCATCTCTAAGATACCGGATAACAGAATTTCTGGAATATGCCCGTGAACGGAAAGCCATAATTTATTATGATCCTAATTTCCGGAAAGCTCACGCCCACGAAGCCATGCGCATCACTCCGTCTTTACTCGAGAATTTCGAATATGCAGATATTATACGAGGTTCGGAAGAAGATTTCGAGACGTTATTTAATCTTTCAGATCCGGGGAAAGTATATCTCGACAAAATTAAATTCTATTGTCCTAATTTTATCTACACAAGAGGACCAAAAGGTGTAGAATTATTCACAGCTCAGACACATTTACATTTCGACGTACCGCAAATAAAACCGGTCAGTACGATCGGAGCAGGAGATAATTTCAATGCCGGACTACTTTACGGTATACTGAGAGAAAACATTTCACGCAGTCAATTAGAAAACCTTTCACCAGAAAAATGGTCAGACATTATATCCTCCGGAATAGACTTCTCTTTAGAAGTATGTAACTCTTATGATAACTACATTTCTACCGAATTTGCAGCAAAATACAGGACAACACATTAATAGTCTGCCAAATCCACAAGATATTCTATTATATATTAAAGAATATAAAGCCTACTTTTTTATAGTGGGCTTTTTTTATATTTGCGAATATTTATCAAGAGTCACAGACTATGCTAAATCATCTCAAATATCTTTTTTTACTTATTATTTTCTCAGCTTGCAGTTCTTCAGAACCAGAAATTGACATTGTATGCGAAATCGATAATACTCCGGATTATATACTGAAATGGGATATTTCTCCTGTTATCGAAGGCAATGTAAAGATATACAGTTCTGTCGATCCCCAAAATTTCGATACAGAAAACGGGCTGATTGCAGAATGTCCGATATCTGATGAAAACATACGTATCCATACAAATCCGACTATTGCCCGTAAATACTTTTTATTAAGATTTGACGACAAATATGACCGTATTGTCGGAACCCGCTCCCAACAATTCAATTTCGTCCAAAATTTCAGAGATCTCGGCGGTTACAAAAATTATGATAAAAAAAGAATCAAATGGGGAATGTTGTATCGGTCTGGAAAAATAGACTCACTCGACAATGAAAGCATACAGCGTATGAAAAATCTGAAAATCAAAACCCTGATCGACTTCAGAGACTCTCAAATTTTCACTTTGCCTCCGTCAAGTCTCAAATTAGAAAATATCATACACATGCCCATATCTTTATACCCATTAGATATGTTAGAAGAGAAAATCAACAACCATGAATTCAAACGGGGAGATGCATGCGTATTTATGCAAGATCTGTTTATCGATCTTTCCAAGAAAGCAACGACAACGTATAAATCGATGTTCAACCAGTTGTTAATGCCCGAGAACTACCCGGTAGTACTCACATGCAGTTATGGAAAAGATTATACAGGATTTGCAGTAGTCCTTATCTTATCTGCCCTGAATATACCCGAAGAGACAATCTTAGATGACTATTTATTGACAAATCAGTACCTTGACAAGCGTTCAATAGATCTGAATTTAGTCGATTTTCCTTTAGATATACAAGAAGCGGTCACCGCCTTGATGACTGCAGATGAACAATACCTCAATTGCGCATTTAAATATATAAAAAGACAATACGGCAGCATTCAGAATTATCTGGAACAAGAACTGAACATGACTCCGGAAAAACAAAAAAGATTACAAGAGATTCTTCTTCAATAACATTCTTTTGGCTCTAATTCTCTATGAATTAAACAAATTCAGTTAAAAATATGCTGAACTTACGATTATGCCAATATTTATATCTACCTTTGCAGGCAAATAAATTCTTTAGGTTTCATGTAGGTATACGATTCTCCTTTTAGGCGGACAGCCCCGTCAGGTATTGAGAAAGTTAAAAGGTTGGGATAACACAGCGACTTCTTGCGGCAATCCTAAAGGTTCTAATAAGCACATAAATAAATGAAAACATTTGAAGAATTAGGAATCGACAGCAAAATATTAAAAGCGATTTCTGAAATCGGATTTGAGAATCCAATGCCTGTACAAGAACAGGTTATTCCCCTTTTACTTGCCGAAAATACCGATATCGTAGCTTTGGCTCAAACCGGAACCGGAAAAACTGCGGCATTCGGACTTCCCGTAATTCAAAAAATAGATGTCAGCGACAATTATCCTCAAGCCCTTATCTTAAGTCCGACAAGAGAACTGTGCCTGCAAATAGCCAGTGATCTGAACGATTATTCAAAATATATCAGCGGGCTGAAAATACTTCCCGTTTACGGAGGATCAAGTATCGAAAGCCAGATAAGAACATTGAAAAAAGGAGTACAAATCATCGTAGCGACTCCGGGCCGTCTCATCGATTTGATGAACAGAAAGATGGTAAAACTCGACCGGATAAGTACAGTGATTATGGACGAAGCCGATGAGATGCTCAATATGGGCTTCACGGAAAGCATAAACGAAATATTAGCCGCTATTCCGGAAGAACGCAATATGTTACTATTCTCAGCTACCATGCCGGCGGAAATAGCCAAAATAGCAAAAAACTACATGAGTAATCCCAAAGAAGTGGTAATCGGGAGCAAAAATGAAGGAGCTGAAAATATAAAACATGTTTACTATCTGGTACACGCAAAAGATAAATATCTGGCATTAAAACGCATTGCCGACTATTATCCCAATATATACGGCATCATTTTCTGCCGTACCCGACGGGAGACCCAAGAGATAGCAGACCAACTGATACAAGACGGATACAATGCAGATTCTTTACATGGAGAGTTATCTCAAGCACAACGGGATGCCGTCATGCAAAAATTCAGAGTAAAAAACCTTCAGCTATTGGTCGCAACCGATGTTGCGGCACGCGGTCTCGATGTAGATAACCTGACCCATGTCATCAACTACGGATTACCAGATGACATCGAGACATACACTCACAGAAGCGGTCGTACAGGCCGTGCCGGAAAAAAGGGAACTTCCATCGCCATAATTCACGTAAAAGAAAAAGGGCGAATGCGGGATATTGAAAAAATCATCGGTAAAAAATTCGAAAAAGGGCATATTCCGACAGGAGGTCAGATATGCGAAAAGCAATTGTTTAATCTGGTAGACAAAATTGAAAAAGTTAAAGTTAACGAAGAAGAAATCGCATCTTATCTGCCATCCATCTTCCGCAAACTGGAGTGGTTAAGCAACGAAGACCTCATCAAGCGAATCGTTTCGCTCGAATTTAACAGACTGATCGATTATTATGCAGATGCAAGCGAACTGGATATTCCGGAGGACAGAAATACGAAAGAGCGGGGAAATCAACGTGGAGAACGCACAAGAAGTAAAGCCAGAAAAGCAGAAGAAGGCTATTCCCGCCTTTTTATCAATCTTGGAAAAGCCGACGGTTTTTACCCCAGTACATTAATCGAAATGATTAACGACAACGTTAAGGGACACGCCTCCATCGGCAGAATCGATGTTCTTCCGAACTTCTCATTTTTCGAAGTAGAAGAGAAATCTGCTCGTAACATAATCGGAAGCCTGAAAAACATCAATTTCTTCGGCAAACGGGTTTCTGTAGAACCGGCAGACAAAAAAGAAAGCTCCGGGAAACGGGAACATTCCGACAGAAAAGGGGGATTCGGTAAAAGAGATTCCGGAGGAAAATCTTCACAAAAACGAGGAAGTTTTGGAAACGAATACAAATCTTCCAAAAGTCGGGGACGTGAAAACAGTAAGAAAAAACGGAGATAATAAAAACTCCGTTATTAAAAAATAAGAACAAACCGTAAGTCTGAAAATGGATTTACGGTTTCTTTGTATTATCCGATCCTCAAAATCTATATTTTGCCAAACATAATTTTATAATTCGATAAACAAAATGCCTCTCAATTGCTACATAATGCAAAATACATGCATATAATTTACTGATCATGAAATAAAAATTAGTATATTTTGTATTTTTGCCTCGAATAACAACCAAAACAAGATGGATATAACACCTATAGTACGCCCGCTTTTTGCCAAACGACAAAAACAGATCGACTTGTTTGAAAGATACGGAGACGAGATACAAAAAAAACAACTATACAACCTTCTTGAAACAGCACAAAATACAGAAATAGGGAAACTATACCGTTTCAAGAAAATCCCAGATTATAAAACATTCTCCGAACAAGTTCCGTTGATTACATACGAAGAGCTGAAACCGTATGTAGAACGGATGCTTAAAGGTGAAAACAACCTTATATGGCCGTCAAAAGTCCGCTGGTTTGCCAAATCTTCCGGGACGACAAACGACAAAAGCAAATTTATTCCGGTCAGTAAAGAAGGATTGTACCAATGTCACTATCGGGGGGGTACAGATTGTGTCGTCAGTTATTTGAACATGAATCCCGATAGTCGGATGTTCTCAGGAAAAGGTTTGATTCTCGGGGGAAGCCACCAGATCAGCTCTCTCCGCAAAGACATCCGATGCGGAGATTTGTCGGCATGCCTGATACAGAACATCAATCCGTTAGTCAACCTCATCCGTGTTCCGGAAAAGCGAATCGCCTTAATGTCGGAATGGGAAAAGAAACTCGAAGAAATCGTACGGTCCACCCTACACAAGAATGTAACAAACTTGTCCGGTGTTCCGTCTTGGTTTCTGACTCTGATAAAAAAGATATTACAACAAAGCGGAAAACAATATCTATCCGAAGTATGGCCTAATCTCGAAGTGTTCTTTCATGGGGGAATAAGCTTCGAACCCTACCGCTCTTATTATAAAGAGCTGATTCCGTCTGAAAAGATGCACTACGTAGAAACTTACAATGCCTCAGAAGGATTCTTTGCCGTACAAAACAGTTTTGACGAACAGGGAATGCTGTTGTTACTCGATATAGGTGTGTTTTTTGAATTTATTCCTTTATCGGAAGTCGGGAAAAAAGATCCGGTCGTACTACCGATTTGGGAAATAGAAAAGGGCCAGAATTATGCATTGGTTATTACGACCAACAGCGGACTATGGCGATACCAGATAGGCGATACGGTAAAAGTAACATCGACCGATCCTGCAAAAATCATTATCTCCGGACGGACAAAACATTTTATCAACGCTTTCGGAGAAGAACTAATGGTAGATAACGCAGAAAAAGGTTTGGCAAAAACTTGTGAACAAACAGGAGCAATTATCTCAAATTACAGTGCCGCACCGGTATTCATGTCGAACAAAAGCCGAGGTCGCCATCAATGGTTGATCGAATTCGAAAAAGAACCGGAGTCATTAGAACAGTTCGCCGACATTCTCGATGCGACATTACAGAGCCTTAATTCGGACTATGAGGCTAAACGATACAAAGGTATCTTCCTTGACCGGCTTGAAATAATAAAAGCCCGTCCCGGACTATTCCATGACTGGTTGAAAGATAAAGGGAAATTGGGCGGACAACACAAAATTCCACGCCTCAGCAATAGCCGTGAGCATATAGAAGATATGCTAAAAATGAACCACTGAGTTTTTACAAATGACCTGATAATATTTTTTTATCGGGAAATTTAGATAAGTTCTGAAAATCAAAATTTTATAAACAAAAAAGCGGTTATCATCAAAATTACAGATAACCGCTTTTTGTTTATATAAGATTTACTTGCAGAACTTCATCGCTTGATAATCTTTACAGACTTTTGTTCAGTACCGTTACTTAATACAACGATATAAAATCCTGAAGCAAGATTTTCTACACCAATATCATTGATACCCAATTCTATATTTTTATTGATCACAACATGACCATCAAGTCCCACCATAATCATGTTCCACATATTTTCTGTTCCATTATCGATAAATAAATTACCATCTACAACAGTATTCAAGACTTTCAACTTATCAATCGTCTGCTCTTCTATGCCATCAACTCCACCATCATATTCCAAGAACACATCTATATCTACATATTGTGACAGAATATCCATTTTTGATAGTTGAACTGTTTTCTCTAAAGTTTCATATCCAGTAGCCTCTACCCTATAAGTAAGGCTATTTCCGGAAACAGGAATAAGAGTTTGGACCTGTCCTTGACGATTCGACCGATAAGCCTCTCCATTAATCGTCACTTTTGCATTCTTAATATAACCTGCATATCTATCTCGGATACTCATCGATACCGTATAATCGGTCTGCGGAATTTCCAGATCTAAAGTAACATCAACGACCTCGCCAGCCTTAACGGTAACTGCTTTCTTCTCCGACGAATGCATATCAAAGCCGTTATCATCACTACCCGATGCGATAAAGCTATACTCTTTGCCGCTTTCAAGCCATACCATGACTTCTTCACCATAAAGGTCAACCGTCTGCCCATCAGGATATATACAAAATATATCATCTACCGAAATTCCTTCAGGAGCAGTAGTATATACCCGTACAGTACCATAATTTCCGAGATCAATTTCTACATTACGATTATTATCATCTATCTCGACTTTCTGTTCATGATAAAATGCCCCTCTACTGTCATCTTTACTAATAGCAAAAATATAAGAACCGTTCGGCAAAGAAAATTGAACCGGCTCTTCTTGACCGGGATAGAAACTGAAATTGAACAAATCCATTCCATTTTCACTTTTTACCTCATACGAAAGATATTCCGATTTAATAGATTCCGGCATATTTTTTACACTAAAAAAGACCGGTTTGCTTATACCTTCGGCACAATCTACAGTTATAGTCTTTTTCTCATCTCCTTTGGAAATGGCAAACGAACCCTTTGACTGCAAATCACTATTATTACTTATCAACACATAATTATATTCGCCCGGAGAAAACATCTCTTTAGAAGACATATCCCCAATGTATAAATCGCGCACCAAGGTAGCATTGTGAAATATCTTTATATACGGATAATTTTCTTCAGGCTTATTTATAACATCAAAAAATACTTGTGTATAATTTTGTTCATCAAAAACAATATCTAACCTATCTGTCGTATTTGCTTCAAAAACATCATTCTTAACAGGGAATTTATAGCCTGAGCAAGTCGGATTGATACTATAACTGAATTGTCCGTCTGCCGGCAGATACATCTCATGAGCCACAACTCCCTCTCCGGATAAAGACTCATAATATTCATCTTGATTCGACTCATAAGCCTTCATAATTGACAATGCAACAGACTGAAGACCTATTCCGGATATGTTGAATATCACTTTCTTATAGTCATCAAACCCATATTTTACATCAATATCTTTTCCGGATACGGTAAACTCTACGATAGAGTCATCGCTCCCCAAATAGTTATTATAGGAAGCATCTACCCCGAAATAATAAGATCCATCCAACAAATAGGCTCTCCCTATTCCTTCGTCATCGGTATCAAGCTCCATATCCAAATCCGCATTCGTTGACGGAATAACATCAATAGAAGCTCCTGCCAAAGGCTTTTTTTCGACTCCTGTAACATGGAATGTTACCAAATGCATCTTCTCCATGTCGATGTCTATAATCTCTTCTACATCTCTATTATCCACAGTCAAATAATGCTCAGTCGTCATTACGGCAGCATCATCAAATGTAATCTCAGGTTCATAGGTATATTTCCCGGATTTACACCATGTTGCATTATCAACCATATTAGTATAAATATGACTTCCTCCGGGGAATGATGACCCGCTATCGTCTTCCGAAGAATAAATATAATCAACATAAAGAGACATTCTCTTATCTTTTGCTTTTATTTGTACATAATGATATTGAGAAAAATCTACTTTGAAATTAGCTTCTGTTATCGATTCAAGATTTTCAATAAAGCCTTCCAATTCACACACAATACGGTTATCGGGAGTTCCTATTGTAAAATTTACTATATCATCACCGAAATAACAACGTATTTTGCCTACATAACTTTTTGTAGAATTATCCCATACAAATGGCTCGACAACTTCTTTATGACAGGATATATTCAATGAAGAAGGATCAAAATGCTCTGAATCAGGAGATATAATACTAACTCGTGTCGGCAACGTTTTATATTCAACTCCTTCCTGAGCATAATTCTGTACTGCCAATAACAAACAGAAAAAAGATAGTAACAATTTTTTCATAAATATACGATTTTAAAAAAGTGACCCATTTATTTGTCATAAATACAACAAAAGCAAAATTATCGAAAATAACAGCAATTCAACGCTATTTCCATAAATAGTTTCAGAAATATGCAATATTATATTAAATACAGAAATATTTATATCACAATATATTAGTACATCTAAGCACCCATCTAAAGAAGTGATCAGCCTGCCCAATTTTCTCTATCGAGATTCCGGTAATTGATCGCTTCGGCAATATGCACCGACAGCACATTCTCACTCCCTGCCAAATCGGCAATAGTACGAGCAACCTTGAGAATACGGTCATACGCCCGTGCCGACAGGCCGAAACGTTTCATGGCGTCTTTTAACCGTTCTTTACCAAGTTCATCGGGCTGGGCAAAACGGTTCAATAATTTTGTATTCATTTGCGCATTGCAATACACCCCCGGAATATCTTTAAACCGTTCTGCTTGAATATCACGTGCTCGTATTACTCTTTCCCTGATTACGGCACTGGGTTCTCCCGGACGGCTATCCGCCATTTTCTCAAAAGGAACCGGAACAATCTCAATTTGTATGTCTATACGATCAAGTAACGGTCCGGAAATACGATTCAAATATTTCAGAACACTGCCGGGAGGACAAATACATTTTTTCTCAGGATGATTGTAATATCCGCACGGGCAAGGATTCATCGAAGCTACCAACATCAAACTGGCCGGATATTCGATCGAATATTTTGCTCGGGAAATAGTTATTTTACGATCCTCCAACGGCTGACGCATCACCTCAAGAACCTGCCTTGAAAATTCAGGTAGTTCATCCAAAAATAAGACTCCGTTATGAGCTAACGAAATTTCGCCGGGCTGAGGGAAAGCTCCTCCTCCGACAAGAGCTACACTCGATATAGTATGATGCGGAGCTCTGAAAGGACGTTGAGACAACAAAGAACTCCCCCGCTCCATCTTTCCCGCCACCGAATGTATTTTAGTCGTTTCCAATGCTTCCTGCAAAGTCAATGGGGGCATAATAGAAGCTATCCGCTTCGCCATCATCGATTTTCCTGCTCCCGGAGGGCCTATCATAATCAAATTATGACCACCGGCGGCAGCGACCTCAAAAGCTCGCTTAACATTTTCTTGCCCTTTTACATCTTCAAAATCGAGATCAAATTCACATTGCTGTTGATAAAACTCTTTTCGAGTATCGATTACAGTAGGAGACAAAACTCTCTCATCATTAAAAAATTCGATCACTTCACGGATATTCCCGACACCGTAAACATCGAGATTATTTACGACAGCCGCCTCTTTTACATTCGCTTGCGGAACGATGAGCCCTTTAAATCCGTCTTCTCTCGCCTTGATTGCAATAGGCAAAGCCCCCTTTATCGGAAGAATAGAACCGTCCAAAGACAGTTCTCCCATAATCATATACTGTGACAGCTTATCGGGTTTGATCAATTCGGCAGAAGCCAAAATACCGACAGCCAACGGCAAATCATACGCAGAACCCTCTTTCCGAATATCGGCAGGAGCCATATTTATAACAATCTGGCGACGAGGAAATTTATAACCATTATGTTGAACAGCCGAGACAATACGTTCATGGCTTTCCTTTACAGCCGCATCAGGAAGTCCAACCAGAAAAAAACGGATTCCTTGCGTACAATTCACCTCGATCGTTACGACCAAAGCATCTATTCCCTGCACAGCAGCACCAAAAACCTTTATCAACATGATCCGAGATTTAACCTTTTTCCTTAACAGATTCCAGACTATCTATTCGGGAAACCATTTTATCTATATATTTTTTAAGTTCATCTCCTTCCAACCCGACTTTTTCCAAGCGTCCGGTCTTATCAAGAATCATCGTATATGGAATTCTGGAAATGCCTAAATTCCGTGTCGAAGAAGCATTCCACTCTTCAGGCTGAATCAACTGAGTCCATTCAAGAGAGTCGTTTTTTATCCGGTTTCTCCAGCTTTCCTTATCTATATCGAGAGAAATATTTACGACCCTGACTTTATCGTCTTTATATTTAGAATAAATTTCTCTTATATTTTTCATCTCCTCCCGACTTGCCGGATCATAAGATGCCCACCAAGTCACTACTGTCGGAATATCTCGAAAAGTATTTGTCGAAACCGACTCTCCTTTTTTATTTTTCAAAACAGAATAAGGGAAAATCTTTCCTACCGATACTCTCCGTACCTGCTCTATAAAAAGATCTATTTTTGCCAACAACGAAGCCGGTTTTGCTTCAGAAGGCATGATGCGCAACAAAGAATCACACAATTCTACCGTATTCTCATTTAAAAGATATTCATACATGAGAATTATAGAAGCCGGAGAAGCCGGTTTTGCAGAAATCTCGGATTCGGCATCTCTACAAATTTCATTTTCTAATTTTTTCAGATCATCAAAATAAGCAGAATCTTTTTCCCGGGTATAATATTCTTTCCGCTTTTCGGCAATCCTTTGCAATAATGCACCATTCCGTTGATTAAAATCCGTAACGGCCTGGTATGCTTCATTCCCTTTTATCCGAATCTCAAAAGGTCTCTGTACGTCCCCCTCTAAAGAGATGTGATCTCCGTTTTTTACAAATAACTGCATCAACGGGGTATAATCTTCTGTATACAACTGCAAAGAAGTCAACATCTCACTTTCTCCCGTCAGCTCGAATTTACCCGACTGTACCCTGATCGTATCCATTTTAAGCTCTTTCTTATACCTTTCGTGTACGGCATATAAATACTGACCCTCCAAATGAGAAAGATTTCCTTTTACAATATACTTATCTCCAGAACTACATGCCGTCAAGAACAAGAAAAAGGAGAGAAAAAATATGATTATATTTTTCATATATTCATTTATATTGATGACTATCTGCAAATTTACTTTTTTTGTCAACAGCAACAAAAAAAGTCTGTTCAAAGATATACTCGAACAGACTTTCCTCTTATTTTTCTTAGAGACCGTCTAAACCATCAAAGACCGAATGCTTCCTTAACCGCATCCACATAGTCCAACTTTTCCCAAGTAAAAAGCTCTACTTCTCTAACAACCGGCTTCGGGAAGTATTTTGAAGAAAAAGTCTTGACTACCGTACAAGGCTTACGTCCCATATGACCATAAGCTGCCGTTTCTTCATAAATAGGATTTCGCAATTTCAAACGTTTTTCTATGGCTTTAGGACGCATATCAAAAATAGCGCCTATTCGAGATGCGATTTCGGCGTCACTCAATGCCACATGAGATTTACCGTAAGTATTTACATAAATACTTACCGGCTGAGCAACACCGATCGCATAAGAAACCTGAACAAGAACCTCATCGGATACACCTGCCGCTACGAGATTTTTGGCGATATGACGGGCTGCATACGCTGCAGAACGATCGACTTTCGAAGGATCTTTTCCTGAAAAAGCACCGCCGCCATGTCCGCCTTTACCTCCGTAAGTATCTACAATAATCTTCCGACCCGTAAGTCCGGTATCCCCGTGAGGACCGCCAATCACGAATTTTCCCGTAGGATTTACATGCAGAATCAACTTATCGTCGAAAAGAGCTTTCAAACGTTCGGGAAGTTTGGCTATTACACGGGGAATCAAGATGTTCTTTACATCTTCAAAAATTATCGATAGCATCTTTTCATCAGCAACCATCTGTGCTTCATGAGTTTGCTCTGTCGGTACTATGAATTCATCATGTTGCGTAGAGATCACAATCGTATGAACCCGGACAGGGACATTATCCTCATTATATTCTATCGTCACCTGAGATTTAGAATCGGGACGCAAATAGGTCATCTCTTTTCCCTCCCGACGAATCGCAGCCAGCTCGATCAACAAGAGATGAGAAAGATCTAATGAAAGCGGCATATAATTGTCCGTTTCATTAGAGGCATATCCGAACATCATCCCTTGATCTCCAGCCCCTTGATTCATTTCATCTTCACGTTCTACCCCACGGTTTATATCTGCAGATTGTTCATGTATCGCAGAAAAAACACCGCAAGAGTCTCCGTCAAATTTATATGCGCTTTTTGTATATCCGATACGGTTTATTACCCGACGGGCAACATCCATCAGATCGACATAAGCATCAGATTTTACTTCTCCGGCAAGTACTACTTGTCCTGTAGTCACCAATGTTTCGCAAGCTACTTTCGAGTTGGAATCATACGCCAAAAACTCATCAAGCAAAGCATCCGATATCTGATCGGCTACTTTATCGGGGTGTCCTTCAGACACCGATTCCGAGGTGAATAAATAGTTCATCTGTTTTTAATTTTAATTTATGCACAACCGTGCTCCATAAAAATATTTATTAAAAAACGGGGAAGGAAATGAATTAAAGCCGGATTCCGTACAACATGGCAGGTCACGCAGTTTTAGCATTTTTTTGTGTGGTTGCAAGCAGCCAAATCCTTCCACATTTATTTCGCGGCAAAGATAATGCATTTCCGGCATATAAAAAAGAGTTCCGGGATTTATTGATCACAGAACTCTTTTTTATATCGGTTACAGTCTTGACAATATCTTATTTACTGCCGGGATATGTACATTTTTGCTGTTCTTCATCGGGCAAGAACGGGAACATTCTCTCTAACGGAGACGATACCATCTTACCGTTTTTATCCATCGAAGAAGCGGATTTAGGGAACAACGTTTGTTCCGGGTCCATCGTAATTTCACAAATCATGACTCCCGGAGAAGCTAATACTTCCGCGATTGTATCTTTTAATACTTTCCCTTCTTCATGTATGCGGACAAAAGGTATTCCGTAAGCTCCGGCAATTTTTGCCATATCGGGACATATCACCCCGCTCTGCGGATTACTTCCCGTATATTTTTTATTAAAAAACGACTTCTGTGTAGTTTTTATCGCCAGATAACCTTCATTTTCCAACACAAATATTTTCACCGGAAGATTAAATGTCAGTAACGTCTGCAATTCCTGAATATTCATCTGAATGCTTCCGTCTCCGGTAATCAGTATAGTCCGCCCCCATTTATTGGCAGCGGCAGCACCTATGGCTGCAGGCAAATCATATCCCATAGCAGCACAACCCTGATTGGCAAATACCCTGACTCCCTTGTTTACGTGCATCGCCTGATAAGTAGAGGTATAAGCCGTGCCATTACCCGTAACGACAACATCTCCGCTTTTCAATTGCTTAAACAACTCATCGGCAAACACATACGAACTGATATAACCCGGAGTCGAGGGATTGTCTTCGAATACCGTAGGCAGTTCTTTACGACGCTCATTCCCCCAATTTATCCAAGCGGTATAATCCGGGAAAGAGATAGTCGATACCTCCGACTCCATCTCTTTAATAAAAGGATTCAGGTCGGCATGTATCTTCATATCCGGTGTAAACGTAGGTTTCGACATTTCGCAAGCATCGATATCGACCATGATCTTATATGCCGACGGAGCAAATTGTTCATAGGCATATCCGATTTGGCGAATGCCCAAACGAGTTCCGAGAATAATCAACAGATCGGAATTTTGTACCATCACATTCCCGATCCGGTCACCGCATATTCCCGGTTTTCCGAAAAACAAAGGGTGATCATGCCAAATGATATCATGTCCGCTAATCGCCGTGACTACCGGAATATTCGTTTTTTCTGCTATCCGGATAAAATCATCTACGACTCCGGCCAATCTCAAACCATTACCGACATAGAAAACCGGACGTTTTGCAGTCTTCAATTTCTCAATGACAGATTTTACCGACTTCTCTATCGGGGTGTACGATTGCTGTTCCAACTCCGACGGATCGAACTCTTTTAAGTTTTCTTCTTCGATAAGAGCAGCTTGTACATCCAAAGGAACATCGATCCAGACGGGACCCGGGCGGCCATGTGTCGCTAAATAAATTGCTTTATCTATATAGTATTTTATATCATTCGCATCCGTAATCATCTCGGCAAACTTTGTGATCGGCTTCACAATATCGATAATATTTGCTTCCTGATCTCCCAATTGCCGCAAATGCAAATCCGGACAAGCATGTATCGTCGTACTCTGTTTTACCTGACCCGAAATATAAATCGCCGGAATAGAATCTGTCCATTGTCCCAAAACTCCGGTTACGGCATTTGTTCCTCCAGGACCTGTCGTTACATTCGTCACACACAATTTGCCCGAAGCGCGATAATACCCTTCAGCTGCAATCGCCGAGGCCTGCTCATGATGATTACAAATATACCGAATATCGGGATTTCGTCCGATAGAGTCATTCAAGTGCATCGCACCGCCACCCGTAACTAAAAAAACATCTGTGATGCCGTGTTTCTCTACTAAATACTTAAACAAAAAATCACTGGTCTTAATCATAGTACAAAGGTTTTATTTATCAAATAACAATACATTTTTATCAATCTCGTCACGATGAGCGGCATACCACTCGTATAATTGTTCTACGGATTTTTCTATCGGAGTAAACCGAATATCGGGCATTTCTTTTTTCAAACGGGAATTATCGCCACTATATTCCGATCCCATGCCTTCTTGCCCGACTAATATCGGCAACTCTTTTCCGGATATCCTGACCACCATACGTGCCAGATCATATAATGAAACGACCTGATCGGGAACAACATTATATGCTTTATATCGAGGTGTGTTTTCGATAAAATGATCTATAACCGAAGGCAGATCGTCTACATACAAATAACTGAATCGCCTATTCTGACGCAATGTGACAGGAAGATCATACAACGTTTTACAAATGGCATTGGAAATAAAGCGAATCGCATAATCTTCATACTTCCCGAAAATTCCGAACAGTCTCAGATCATATATATTGCTGCTCTTTTCAATTACCTTTTCACACACATACTTACAATATCCATGTTCATCGGCCGGCAAGAAACGCGTATATTCATCTTCTTTCATAAGCGGACGGTAGTACCGTAAATCATAAATAGCACCCGACCCGAGTACGAGCATTTTCTGATACCGGTCAGAATACCGTTCCAGATTAAAAAACATACGTGTATTCGAATAAAATATATTACTCAGATCTTTTGCATTACGATGATTCGGTTTTACGGCCGAATGGATAACGATATCGATCTGATGCTCATCAAAATACCGGGCTACCGCATCTTCATCGCACAGATTGAGATCTTTACTTCCGGGAGTCAACAAATTATATTTCTGCGCAAGAAAACTCTCTTTGAGATTCTTCCCTATAAAACCATTTCCTCCCGTAAGCAAAACAGTTTTAACGGGCATGACAAAATTCTCCTATCTTTTCGATCATAAAATCAAGCATTTTCCGAGTCATTCCGGGATAAACGCCAATCCAGAAAACATCGCTCATAATCGCATCGGTATTTGTCAGATCTCCGCAAACACGATACCCCTCTTTTTTCGTACGCATCTCATCGAAACAAGGATGTTTAATCAAGTTTCCGGCAAACAGCATTCGTGTTTGTATGCCGTTTTTCTCTAAATAATCGACAATTTCATTACGAGTAAATCCGGCATCTTCTCTTACGTTGATAACAAAACCGAACCAGCTCGGATCAGAATTTTCGGTCGGTTCGGGCAATATCAGCTTATTACCGTAAACCGATAATTTCTCTCTCAGATATTTCCAATTCTGTTTACGGGCATCTATGATAGCCGGCAACTTCTGCAATTGAGCACACCCGATTGCAGCCTGCATATCGGTAACTTTCAGATTATATCCGAAGTGAGAATAGACATATTTGTGATCATACCCCAACGGTAATTCACCGAATTGCTGTGTAAAACGACGTTTGCAAGTATCGTCTTTCCCCGAATTACAATAACAATCACGCCCCCAATCCCGGAACGATTCTATAATACGTTTCAATTGCAGGTTATTCGTATATAAAGCACCTCCCTCACCCATTGTCATATGATGAGGAGGATAAAAGCTCGAAGTACCTATATCTCCGATCGTACCGGTATATTTCCACTCCCCATCGATAAAATAACGAGAGCCCAGGGCATCGCAGTTATCTTCGATAAGCCATAATCCATGCTTATCGCAAAATTGCTTGACAGCCGCTATGTCGAAAGGATTACCGAGTGTATGGGCAACCATAACAGCCTTCGTCTTATCCGAAAAAGCATCCTCCAACTCAGTTACATCGATATTGTATCCGGGAATTGTCACATCTACGAACACAGGAACAGCACCAAACTGGATTACAGGAGTCACAGTTGTCGGAAATCCGGCAGCTACCGTAATCACTTCGTCACCCCTCTTAATTCGGCGATCGCCCAATTTCGGAGATGTCAAAGCCATAAATGCCAACAAATTCGCAGATGAACCTGAATTGGTCAACGAGCAAAAGCGAACATTTAAGAATTGAGCCATCTCTTTTTCAAAACGGGCAGCATATCTTCCGGTCGTCAGCCAAAAATCCAATGAAGAATCGACCAAAGCACACATTTCTTCATCATTGAAAAACCGTCCTCCGTAAGAGATCTTATCTCCCGGCTCGAAATCTTTCTTTTTACTTTCAAATTCTTCCCGATAATACTCCTTTACCAGCTGTATGATTTGTTCTCTTTTTGTACTCATATTTTGATTTTAGTTATTTACTTACTGAAGAAATATTGTATCTGTTGTTCTGTCAAATCAGAAATGAATCCTTTATCCTGATAATATGTTTTATACCATTGCAACGTCAGCTCCAGCGCTTCCCGGGCATTCATAGCGGGTTTCCATCCCAATTCGGCTTTAGCCAAAGAAATATCCAGTTTTAACAGCCCGGCTTCATGAGGTGCTGACAGATTTTGTTCCACTCGATATTTGCCGATTCCCCAAATATCTGTCGCCAAAGCTGTCATCTGTTCGACTGTAAGCGTATCTTCCGGATTAGGTCCGAAGTTATAAGCATTGGACAAATCGGCATACCGAACCGATGCAAGATAACCTAACAACAAATATCCGCCTAACGGCTCTAAAACATGTTGCCACGGACGAACGGCCGCCGGATTACGAAGTACAATCTCCTCTCCCTTATGCAATGCCCTGACAATATCCGGGACGAGACGATCTTTCGCCCAATCTCCTCCACCGATCACATTTCCGGCACGGGCACTTACGATCGCTTTTTTATGATCATTATGACTTTTCCGGTTAAAGAACGAATTTCGATAAGAGTCGATAACCAGCTCCGCACAAGCCTTGCTTGCACTATACGGATCATATCCTCCTAAACGGTCGTTTTCCCGGTACGGAAAATTCCACTCGTTATTATGATATACTTTATCTGTAGTTATCAGAATCGCCGTACACGGCTTATTTATCTTACGGACAGCATCCAGAACATGCGCAGTGCCGATTGCATTAACGCCGAAAGTTTCTGCAGGAATATCATAAGAAAGACGGACTAACGGTTGCGCCGCAAGATGAAAAACCACATCCGGAGCAAAATCCTCTATTTCACGGATGAGTTTCTCTCGATCCATAATATCTCCGAACACAGATGTACAAAGCTTGTCTATCTCAAGGGCACTATACAAATCAGGATCTGTAGCCGGAGGAAGAGCATAACCCTTTATTTCCGCACCTGCCATCGATAAAATCTTTACCAACCAACTCCCTTTAAATCCCGTATGACCGGTAATAAAAATTCTTTTCCCGCTATAAAATGAAAGATATGCTTTTCCCGAATTCATTTCTGATTTAATTTCATTAATTTCTTTGCATGAATGTTGCCCGGCAAAGCCATCCGGACCTTGTGACAAATATACGAAGTAAATATATAAAAAAACTTTCGATTGTCCTAAAATTAATGAGATGAAGCACTTTTACGAACAAAAATGTTTCCTTTCAGAAAAACATCTTTATCTCGAAACTCCTACCTACACTCGCCCTTTTATCCATTTTGCCGTATAAAAACGCAAAGCAAACCATAAATGTAAAAACATAACCGATATGCGTCCGTAATATTTGACCATAATATTATAGCGTTCTTTTAAAGAGGCTTTGTGATTACGAGTCGTAACACCCTCATTCAGATAATCGATCAAAGTCAAGTGCGTATTCCATAACGTACCCGCTCTTTTCATACAACGGATGCACCAATCAAAATCAGAAGAGAAGCGATAAGAAAGATCATAATCGGGAGCAAGCGTCCGTTTTGCAATAAAAGCCTGATGACATACCAACATTCCCATACGGAAACTTTTCCAATTAAGTGTTTCCGGGGTTTTCAATCTTCTCATTCCCAAAAACTCCCGCTTATCATTTACAAGAGCTGTCTCTCCGTATATGACGTCAGGACGGGAACTCCCTATCGAAACCGCAATATCCGCTAAAGTATTTTCCGAATGAAAAGTATCTCCGGCATTTAAGAAAATAAGATATTCTCCCTTTGCCAGATGCATTCCTTTGTTCATCGCATCATATAAACCCTTATCCGGTTCACTGATAAACACTGCCAAACAATCTTTTCGAGACCGCAAAAAATCTACCGTTCCGTCTTTCGAATCACCATCCACGACAATATACTCATAATCGGTAAAAGATTGTCCGACGACACTTCGAAATGTGGTTTCAATTGTCTCGGCAGCATTATAAGTTATCGTTATTATCGAAAACAAGGGTTTCATATTATTTTTATTTTCTTAATTGATCTTTAACAAACAAATCGTGATATAAATCGAGATATTGCCGGACAATGACATCCCGTGAAAAACATCGCTTTATCTTATCGATACACTTTTTCCTCATTTCGGGATTCGTATGGTCCAAAACCCAGTCCATTCCCTCTACAAAGTCCGAAGTAAAAGGATACGTCACTAAATATCCATTTTCCAAATGGTCTATTATGTCAGTCTGTCCACTGCTATTAAATGCCACCACAGGTGTTCCGCAAGCCATAGACTCCGCTAAAGTCTGCCCGAATGTCTCATAATGTGATGGCATAACCGTAACATCTGCAGCACTATATATTCGGGCGAGATCTTCAGAATTGCCGATTTCTCCCAAATAACGATAATTACAAGGAATATCTTTTAGAAAGTCTTTGTCCCTTTTTATTTCTCCGAACAGAAAAAGATTTATCTCCCGACAATACTTTGAGTCTTTCAAAGATTGTTTCAGCAGCTTAAACCCTTTATTTTCGTCATTCAATTTTGCAGCTCCGAACACAACCACCTTACTATTATCAGAAATCCCCAGACTCATACGCACCTTTTCTCTGTCTCTCGGATAAAACACTTCTGTATCGATAACGTTGGGTATAACAAAAATTTTATTGGTCTCCATCAGAACGCTTTCTCCAGCTCTTTTCGCCAACCAACGACTGACACTCGTAAAAACAATATCCGGATTTCTCAGAAACTGTTTCTTCAACCAAACCTTATAGGAAAGATCGAATGCTCCCGGATATTGCAAATAAGGACATTCCCTGCAAATCGACATAAAACGGTCACAAGAACGGGCATGATGACAAATCGATGTACAATACCACATATCATGCATCGTAAACACCATCGGTTTTCCAAGTTTAATCAGTTGATGTATATTCTGAAGAGATAAAAATCCTTGATTAACCCAATGTAAATGAATAATATCGGCCTCCCGGATGACCGGAAGAGCGGAAATATCCGTTCCCGAATCGGCAATAGATACAGCAAATAAATTTTTCCGGGAAAAACCATTCTTTATAAAAATAGAAAATCGTTCTTTATAAAAATGAAAACGATTCTTCAGCCGTTTCCAACGCGTATCAAAAGGTGTTATTACCGTAGGATCATCAGAAGTTTTATAAGCCGTCAACAACATCACATCCACCCCTTCTTTCAATAAAGCCTCTTTCAAACGGTAACAGGCAATTGCAGCTCCGCCTTTACGCTCATATGTACTAACGAGAACAACTTTCATATTTAGACTTTCCCCTCTTTATCTATGCAAAAAATTTAATATCCGAACCCTTATTTTGTTATAATACGAGTTATCGAAACGATAAATACGAGCCAACATCTCCCGGGCATTCTTGTTTTCTTGTAGCAAAGACAATTTCTCTACCTTAACCTGCCCCGTATATAAATCCGTCGCAAATAACCCATATTTATCGCAATGCGTTCCCGTTCCGTCAAAACCGATATTCGTGACCAGCGACCGACCGCTGTTTAATGACAACTTTCCCTTTAAAAAAATAGAAGCATTCCAACGAATCGCCCAAGAACTATTCATACCGGCTATCTGTTCCCTAAGCATCCGGGTAAAATGATAAGCTCCGTCAAAATCGAATTTACGAGTCAAGTTCCGGGCTTCTAATTCTCGAAGCAGTTTTTTTCCATCCGGTTCAAACAAATCCCAACCCCGTTTCCAAGTGCCCCACCCCCAACTATTTGCAAAGCTCAGTAAAAAAGTTTCAGGAAATGTCCCCTTGCCTTTAAGCAAATGTCCATTTATATTTACAATACTCTCCTCATCTTTGTAAGCTTCCAAAGCCTCATTCATAAAAGTAAGAAACCATGGGGAGACGATCAGGTCATCTTCCAGAACAATGACTCGACCATATTTCTCGACCAAATCGGTAACTCCGGAAATAATATTCGAAGCCAATCCTTTATTCTCAGGTTGTTCTACGATATGCAGTCGTTTAAATCCCTGAATATTACGTATATACTCCCGTACCGACCGCACATTTTTTTCCTGACCGCAATCCTTTGCCCCGTCAGAAAAAATAAACAGTTCGCTCTTATCCGCAAAAAAATTCTTTTGTAGAGACTCTATACAATACCGTACATGTCGGGGACGGTTATATACAAAAAGAGCAATCGGAGCGATTTGCATATTCAAAATGTTTTTATTTTCCGTTTGTCAAAACTTTCTTTTTAAATAACTGAAGGCATTCGTGCCACATTTCTAACCGGAATAAACGTGCCGCAATAATATAAAGCAGTCCGAATGTTCCGGAAATCGTAACAAGCAACAACCATCGGTCTTGAAAGACCAGATAATAAAGGGACGACATTGCCGCAATTACCAAAGATATAGATAAACAGGGAAATATATCGAAAAAAAATGATCCCATTGTATAATTTACATACTTATGTGCTAAAAACATCGTTGCAATCAAAGAACAAAGGGTATAAACCACCCATAACCACATCAATGCCATTATACTGTATTTAAAACAGACAAGTATTCCTATTATGAAAAAAATCTTTTTAAAAATCTCCATCTTCAAATTGATATCCGACCTCCCTACGGCATTGAATAAATCGTAATATAAAATTATAAAAGGCGAAAATGCTCCCGAAATACACAATACCTGCATGAGAGGAATAGAAGGCGCCCATTTTTCAGGAAGCAATATGGATATAAGAGGCTGCGAAACCAGCATCAATAAAAACATAATCGGAAAAATTATAAAAGACACCGTCCGGATATACTTCCCGAAAACACGTATCATTCGCTCTCTGTCATCATTAATCGAAGACAATACCGGAAAAGCAACGCTCCTAAAAATATTGGCAATCAATGCCGAAGGCATATCCTGAAATTTATTAGCCTGATTATAATAACCGACCGCTTGTGTCGAATAACCTTTTCCGATCAACCACGGGTATATGTTATTGAATATCGTATTCAGTACCCCCGTACCTATCAGACTCGAACTATATCCGAAGAATTCTTTCATCGAGGCAACTCTGAATATCCATTTCGGTCTCCAGCGTCCGTAAATCCACAACAAGACAGACTTTACAATCGCCATTCCTAAAGACTGTATTACTAAAGCCCAGACTCCCCAACCCATGAATGCGGTAATGACAGCAAACACCGAAGAACAAAACAGAGAAATAATATTTATACGTGCCAGTTGCGTAAATTGAATATATTTTATCAAACGAGTTTGCTGAATCATGCCGAATGCCAGAAAAACAATACTCAAAAACGAAACCCGTGCAACCGCCGCTAACCCCGGAACACCCGAATAACTCTCGATGAACGGTGCTAAAGCGAAAAGGATGAGATAAAAGATAAGGCTGACTCCGATATTGAAATAGAAAATAGTACTATAATCGGCATCGGTCGCCTCTTTTTTACGAATCAGAGCAGATCCGAATCCACTGTCTATAAGAATACTCGACAAAGCGACAAATACAGCCAATAACGCCATCTTCCCCAAATCGACCGGATTCAAAGGAATAGCCAGAATTATACCCGTTACAAAGTATAAAAACTGCTGGCCGAATTTATCGACAAAACTCCAAATAAGAGCTGTCAATGTTTTCTTTTTCAAGTTATCCGACATATCTCGATGCCCACATGTTTCATGTTGAATAAAAAATCCCCAAAGAGGGAAAACTAAAACTTCTCCGGGGATTTATTAATATTTAGATTCCTCCTGAATTTTCCGATAAAAAATTCAAACAGAGCCTCTCTTAAACAAAAATATTATGGTTTATTTTACTTCCGATCCCGGTTTTACATGCTGTTCCGGTTCTACAACAACCAATTTGCCGTCGGCATCTTCAGCAGAAAGAATCATTCCCTGCGATTCGATGCCTTTCAATTTACGAGGCGCCAGATTAGCGACAAAACAAACCTGTTTTCCCACCAAATCTTCAGGATTATAATGTTTCGCTATTCCCGAAACAATAGTACGCCCTCCTAAACCATCATCGATTTTAAATTGCAACAGTTTATCCGCCTTAGGTACTTTTTGACATTCCAAAACCTTGCCTACCCGAATATCTAATTTCATAAAATCTTCGAAATCGATATTTTCTCTAACAGGAGCGGCCTGATGATTTTTCAGCTCATTCGCTTTTTTCGTATCTAACAGTTTTTGTACTTGAGCCTCAACTTGAGCATCCTCAATTTTTTCGAACAAAAGAACAGGCTGGTTCAACTGCTGCCCTTCAGGTAAGATATCGGTATTCCCCAACAAGTTCCATTCGGCATGAGTCATATTTAACATATCTCTCAACTTCTTGGCAGAAAAAGGAAGAAACGGCTCGAATGCAATCGCCAGATTAGCAGAAATCTGCAATGCCAAATTCAAAATCGTAGAGACACGAGACATATCGGTCTTCGCCAATTTCCAAGGTTCTGTATCTGCCAAATATTTATTACCGATACGGGCAAGATTCATCGCCTCTTTCAGGGCATCACGGAAACGGTAATTCTCCAAATAATTTTCAAGTTCGACCTTTACTCCGGCAAATTCGTCAAGCGTCTCTTTATCATACTCGGTCAACTCTCCGCAAGCCGGGACTTTTCCTCCAAAATACTTATGTGTAAGAACCATTGCACGGTTCACAAAATTCCCTAATACGGCAACCAACTCATTGTTGTTTCGTGCCTGAAAGTCTCTCCAAGTAAAATCATTGTCTTTCGTTTCCGGAGCATTTGCAATAAGAACATAACGCAGCACATCTTGCTTACCCGGGAAATCGACCAAATACTCATGCAACCATACCGCCCAATTACGAGATGTAGAAATTTTGTCTCCTTCAAGATTTAAAAATTCGTTTGCAGGAACATTTTCCGGAAGAATAAAACTCCCTTCGGCTTTCAACATCGCCGGGAATACGATACAGTGAAAAACAATGTTATCTTTTCCTATAAAATGAACCAACTTCGTCTCCGGATCTTTCCACCAGCGTTCCCAACTATCGGGCAACAACTCTTTCGTATTGGAAATATAACCGATAGGAGCATCGAACCAAACGTATAATACTTTGCCTTCAGCGCCTTCTACCGGAACAGGAACTCCCCAATCAAGATCCCGGCTAACGGCACGAGGCTGCAACCCCATATCGAGCCAAGATTTACATTGACCGTAAACATTCGATTTCCATTCCTTATGATCCTCCAGAATCCATTTACGCAAAAAATCTTCATATTTATCGAGAGGCAAATACCAATGTTTCGTTTCCCGCAATACCGGAACACTGCCGCTGATTGCCGATTTCGGATTGATCAGATCCGTCGCATTCAGAGATGTTCCGCAGGCTTCACATTGATCGCCATAAGCCCTTTCATTCTTACAATGCGGACAAGTACCGGTAATATAACGGTCGGCAAGGAACTGCTTAGCCTCTTCATCATAATACTGCTCCGTCGTCTTCTCGATAAAAACTCCCTTGTCATACAATTTCCGGAAAAACTCGGAAGCTGTTTTCGTATGGATATCGGAAGAGGTACGGGAATATATATCGAAAGAAATTCCAAACTCTTCAAACGATTTTTTTATTATCGAATGATACCGATCGACTACATCTTGCGGAGTGATACCTTCAGCTTTAGCCTTCAAGGTAATAGGTACTCCATGCTCATCCGATCCGCCGATATGGATCACCTCTTCTCCTTTGAGACGCAAATATCGGGTATAAATATCAGCAGGAACATATACACCGGCCAGATGCCCGATATGCACAGGGCCGTTAGCATAAGGCAACGCTGTAGTTACGAGAGTACGTTTGAATTTCTTTTCCATTGGTTTATATGATTTTATCTTTTCCTTTTTCAAAATGATTTGCAAATATACGATTTTTGTCGCAATGCGATAAGAGGAAAAAGTAAAATCGCTATCTTTGAACGAATATGTATGCAATTTTTTGCTAAATCATCTGAAATAAAGAATTTTATATATTATGATCAATAGAGAATTGATTGCTCCGGAAAGTATTGTGATCATAGGAGGATCGAATAATACGCAAAAACCCGGAGGAAAGATTATTCGGAATCTGCTGGAAGGAAAATTTCCCGGGAAATTATATGCAGTAAACCCGAAAGAAACAGAGGTACAAGGTATTCCCTGTTTTCCCGACATAACATCATTGCCAAACACAGAACTGGCGATATTAGCCGTTCCGGCAGCAGCTTGCCCCTCTATTGTAGAAGAGCTGGCTTCGACCCGCAATACCAAAGCATTTATTATTATATCGGCCGGATTCGGAGAAGAAACTCATGAGGGATTCCTATTAGAACAGGAAATTTTAAAGACTGCGAATAAATACGAGGCATCGCTAATCGGACCGAATTGCATAGGTTTGATGAACCGTCACCACCGGAGCGTATTCACTCTGCCGATTCCCGAACTCGATTCCCGAGGTGTCGATCTGATATCGAGTTCGGGAGCTACTGCCGTGTATATCATGGAGTCCGCTATCGGCAAAGGACTGCGGTTCAATTCTGTATGGTCGGTCGGAAATGCACCGCAGATCGGAGTCGAAGATGTCTTGGAATATCTTGACCGCACTTATATTCCGGGAGAATCCACACCGATCAAAATCCTTTATATCGAAAACATCAAAGACCCCGACCGTATGCTCTTGCATGCCTCCTCTCTAATTCGGAAAGGATGCAAAATAGCTGCAATAAAATCGGGATCATCAGAATCGGGAAGTCGTGCAGCCTCTTCACATACCGGAGCTATGGCAAGCTCGGATTTGGCTGTCGAAGCACTCTTCCGTAAAGCCGGAATCGTTCGCTGTTTCAGCCGTGAAGAACTGACGACCGTCGCCTGCGTTTTTAATTTAAAAGAAATCAAAGGCCGCAATTTCGCCATTGTTACACATGCCGGAGGTCCGGCCGTAATGTTGACCGATGCTCTTTCTAAAGGGGGAATGCATGTTCCTGAACTTTCGGGAGAGGCTGCACAAAAACTAAAAGAAGAGCTTTATCCCGGAGCTTCGGTCGGAAACCCGATCGACATCTTGGCTACAGGAACTCCCGAACATTTGGAAAAAGCTATAGACTTTTGTGAAAATACTCCCGAAATAGATGCAATAGCCGTTATCTTCGGTAGTCCGGGACTGGTAAAAGTTTACGATGCCTATGATGTGTTGCACCGAAAAATGGAAGAATGCAGCAAACCGATATTCCCTGTGCTCCCATCCGTAGTAACCGCCGGGAAAGAAGTTGAATATTTCCTGAATAAGGGACATGTCAATTTTTCGGATGAAGTCGCTTTAGCAACTGCTGTCGCACGAGTATTCAATGCTTCGAAGCCGACCAATGGCGGAATAGAATTATACGGGGTAAACGTACCGGAAATACGCAGGATTATCGATGACATAGGAGAAAACGGGTATCTTCCGCACAATCATGTCCAGTCTCTGTTCTCTGCCGCCGGAATTCCAATAGTCCCAGAAATCGTTTCTTCTTCGAAAGAAGAGCTTCTTAAAAAAGCCAGACAATTAGATTTTCCTTTAGTCGCAAAGGTAGTAGGACCTGTCCACAAGTCCGATATAGGAGGAGTAGTTCTTAATATTCAATCAGAAGAGCATCTCGCTTTCGAATTTGATCGGATGATGAAACTTCCCGAAGTAACCGCAATAATGGTACAACCGATGTTACAAGGAAAAGAACTTTTCGTAGGAGCAAAGTACGAGCCTCATTTCGGACATGTCATCCTTTGCGGGTTAGGAGGAATTTTTGTAGAGATATTAAGAGACATCGCTTCGGGATTAGCACCTTTAAGTGAAAACGAAGCTCTCTCTATGATTCGCTCCCTGCGTGCTTACAAAATGTTTCGGGGAGTCAGAGGAGAAGCTCCTATCGATGAAATCCAGTTTGCCGAAATCATCGTCCGTCTATCTACATTATTGCGTTTCGCTACAGAAATAAAAGAGATGGATATCAATCCGCTTTTGGCAACTAAAAAAGGTATTATTGCGGTAGATGCCCGCATCCGAATCGAGAAAGAGGCAAAAAACAAATAAATTTCTATGCGGCGGAGAAAATAGGACATTTTCTCCGCCGCATAGAAATCAGTTATTTTTCTTTTTTAACCGCAACTCATACAAATCTTGACGACGATCTTTCAGATTGCGGACACTTCCATAAGTATGCAGTTCATTCAATAAATCCAAATCAACATCTGAAATCAATATCATTTCGGTATTCGGAGTTGCTTCTGCCCGTTTCCCGTCATTCGGGAAAGCAAAATCACAAGGAGTAAATACCCCTGATTGAGCATACTGTATATCCATGATCATGCACTCTCGGAAGATTTCCTACGCTTCCGGCAATCGCAACAAAACATTCGTTTTCTATCGCCCGGGCTTGAGCACATACTCTCACTCGGGAATATCCCGTCTGCGTATCCGTAAGGAAAGGCACAAACAGAATCTGCATTCCTTGGTCAGCCATTAAACGGGACAATTCGGGAAATTCGACATCGTAGCATATCAATATACCTATACGTGCACAATCTGTCTCAAAAGTCTTCACCATGCTACCACCGGTCAACCCCCAACTCTTGATTTCATCCGGAGTAATATGCACTTTTTCATACATATCGTAACTCCCGTCTCTCCGGCACAGAAATCCGACATTATACAGGCCGTCTTCTTTAATTAACGGCATACTTCCGGTAATTATATTTATATTATAACTGATAGCCAGATTGATAAACCTGTCGCGAATCTCATTGGTATATTGCGCCAAAGAACGAATAGCTTCCGATTCTCCCAAATGATTGAACTTTGCCATCAACGGTGCATTGAAATATTCGGGGAATAATACAAAATCGCTTTTGTAATCCGATACGGCATCCACAAAAAACTCGACTTGTTCAAAAACATCATCTATGCTCTTATAGGGACGCATCTGCCACTGTACCAAACCTATTCGCACATTAGTTTTCGTTACTTTAAAGTCTTGAGTCGGTGGAGTATAATAAATATTATCCCATTGCAACAAAGTGGCATAATGCTTAGACTCCTCATCATTAGGCAGATAATTTGTCATTACCTTGCGCACATGAAAATCATTCGAAAGCTGAAAAGTCAGTACAGGATCATAAATCTCCTTCATTTTGACTTTCTGAATATACTCTTTCGGACGCATATCCGCAGCATATTTATGGTAATTCGGAATACGGCCTCCGAACATGATCGCTTTCAAATTAAGCCGTTCGCACAACTCTTTGCGATAATCATACATACGACGTCCTAAACGCAACCCTCGATAGTCGGGATGGATAAATACTTCTATCCCGTATAAAATATTTCCGTTAGGATTATGAGTGTCAAAAGTCTCGTTTCCGGTAACCCTTGCATACGTATGATCGTTTTTTACCAAATCATAATCAACGATTATAGAAAGAGCACATCCGACGATTTTCTCATCGACAACCGTTACAAACTGCCCTTCCGGAAAAATAGCGATCAGTTTTTCAATCTGCTGGTGAGTCCAAAAAACATCCGATCCGTCAGAGTAAACCCTACGGAACGACTGAGACAATTGAGTATAATCTGAAATCTGTAAATTGCGAATTTCTACCTTATTGATCTTGTGGGAAAGTTCCATATCAAAGATTTTAAAAAACGAACGCAAAGATATGAATTTGTCTGTCAAAAAAAGATATCTTTTTCATTCTCTTTTTAGGGAGTCTAAATTTTATTCAGGTCAACTTTGAACGTTTCTTTCAGAGATACTTTTCTGTTTTTACGAAAAGGATAACGAATTATTTAACGAGCGAAAACAGAAAAACAGACCGAAAAAAAACACAAAATGTTTCAACTATATTTTTTACAAAATTTAAATAAGTACTAAATAAAATTCTATTTCAAGCCCTTATGAAATTAAAAATTTAATATTAAATTTGTTGAAATATCTCTTTAGCAAGTTAACCATATTTATATATCCAAATTCCTGTATGAAACCTATATTAATACTATTTCTGATCGGTTTTAACTTCTATTTATTCGGGCAAAGACAAGTACATTATTCATATGATGCTTCCGGAAATCGAATTAAAAGAGAAATTATTCTGAATAAACTACAATCATATTCAGAACGTAAAAAGAATATACAAAAAGACACATCTTTTGTTTCTGAAAAACTATCCGGACAGATAGTAAAAATTTATCCCAATCCTACAAGAGGAATATTAACAGTTTGTTTTTCCGGAAAAACCGAAAATTTGACAGGTTCTGTACAAATTTGTTCGATAAGCGGACAAAATATACTATCTATGAAGATCTCATCTCCCATAGTTTCAATTGATCTAACTAAGAATATCCCCGGTACATATTTATTGAAACTCACACTGAATGGAGAAAGTTCTGTTTGGAAGATTATAAAAGAATAACCTTTTTATCCATATTATGAAAAATATATTACTTTCACTTGTATCTCTGATTACTTTTTCGTCATTCGCTCAAGTCATTGATTTGTCGGAAATTCCTCAAATATCAGTGACCGATTCTATTATTGCAAAAGAAATAAAATTAATAAAGAAAAATAACGATTCATACACTATCTTAAATAAGCAGAAAAAGCTTCCCAAAATCATTAATGTCTCAACTGCTGCAATCAATTCTGATAATAATATTTATGATGTCGGTAAAATAAATATTACTACTACAGTCAATGAAATGGGTGCAACTGTTCATGAAGTCCCTCTGTCCCTTCCGAACGGACGAAAAGATTGCATACCTGAAATATCTCTTGTTTATAACAGCCTTTCTCAAAATGGCATTTTGGGTTGGGGATGGTCTATAAAAGGATTATCAATGTTAAGGCCTACGAACTTCTCACAGTATTATGATGGAAAAGTATCCCCTATCGCATTAGATACTGCAGGAGTATTTATATTGGATGGAACACGTTTAATAAAAAAAGATACAGACCTTTACTTGTCGGAGCAGGGAAATATAAAAGTACGTTCGGAAATCGAAGACGGTTTGATAAATTCTTTTCGTGTGAATTATCCTGACGGAAAAATTGCCGAGTATGTTCCGGTTTTTAATGATGGAATAGAATATCCGATATCTCGACTGACAGACATATACGGTAATCATATAGATTATGATTACGATTATGACATACAGAATAAATTACATTATATATCTTCAATTTCTTATGGTGGCAGAGGTGATAAAAATAATTCGGGACATTATGTTTTTATTGAATTTCACTATATCGACGGTCGTCCCGATTCTACCAATACATATACTGCCGGTGTAAAACAAAAAAACAATAGACTTTTAGACGAAATCGTCATAAAATATCAACAACAAGTATTGCGAATCTATAAATTCACATATAAAAATGACCCTACGGTGCTAACCGAGATTAATTGCTGGTCGGAAAACTATGAAAAACGATTGCCCCCATTGCAATTTACATACGGATATAATCGGCCTGTACCTTCACTGAACAGCAGCGCCGCTACGGTTTCTACTTATTATGAATCGATGGATAATATGATTATTTCCACAGGAAAAATCCGTTATGGCAGTGATGATGACGGAATTTTGGTTTACCCAGACCCCGGATTAAGTTACAATCCTGTGGAAGAATATTATTACGTGAGTTTAATCCCGGAACACGAATTTTTATTGTATCCGAACTTAGGTAGCGGGACAAATTATGCTTTAACATTAACTACCGGAGCGGGGTTTATGAAAGCATTTGCTTCTAATGTTATTGGAACTGCGGACGATGAAATTGTCAAAATAAATAATATTGTTGAAAACGGAAATGATGTGGTCAGTGTTTCGATATATGATCAGGAATATTTATCCGGATCTTTACCTGTCAAAAAAAACATAAAATATATTTCAGGAAGAGCTCTCCGAAAAAAAAATACGGACAGTTTTTGTCCGAAAGTATTCTTACCTGGTGATTTTGATGGGGATGGAAAAAATGAAATTTTTGCGGTATCGATGATGAATCCGATGGAAATAACCCAAAATTCCAAATGTCTATTGTTAGATTTGGAAGACGAAGCCGGACCGGTATTTAATGAATATGTCTTCAATTTTAATTATGGTCATGAAATATTGGTTCCGATGGATTTTGATGGTGACGGAAAGATTGATATCTGTCATATCGGGGAAAATTTTTGGAACTTTTATTCATTCAAAAAAGAAAGTGATAAGTGGATTCTGGAACAAATATACAGTCGTCCATATTCACCTATCAACCCCAATAGCATGAGATACTTGTTTACGGATATTAACGGAGATAGAAAGACTGATATTTTGGTAGCACCCAATGCCACAATACATCGAACTCGGGAAGTACCTGTCTATTCACCCAAAGAATGTCCTGATTGCCATGGACAAGACTTCGGATATGAAGGAATCAATAGCAATACAGGAATCCCGGACATTTGGTGCTTCTCGTGTGAAAAATATATTCAGCCGGCAGATTACTGTATTGACTGCATGTATCCGGTATACAACACTTACGAATGTCCTACTCATGGCAAGACTGTAGAATATACGTTTAAAGAATATGATTATTTATGGGACATTTGGATTTCTACAGGATACGAATACGCATATAATAAACAGGTTTCTTTTTCTATTGAAAAAGATGATGATCTTATAACTCAGGATATGGACAATGATGGCATTCAAGATATTATTGTTCGAAAAAAATTGGGTGTATACAATATATTGGAAGTGCACTTGATAAAATCAGGAGTTATTTCTTCTACCGCCTCTTCAAAGTTTTCCTGCCGATTACCTGAAGGAGACATTATTTTGTCATCTTCTACTGTGACACAAGCATTAAATCACATGTTTCTGTACGGACTGGATAAAAATAAAGTTTATAAAATCAACTATGATGACGATCAAGGAGAAAGACGCTTGCTTACAAGAGTTATAAATAGTATGGGTAATCAAACAGACATTTATTTCCAAAAAATGAATGTCTCGGAACAATATATAAAAGGTAATTCTTCTATATATCCATATATCGATTTTAATGGTCCTGTTTGGATAACAGAAAGTTTGCAAACCTACAGCAAAGGAAATGAAGTCGATTACCATCGGTATACGTATGAAGAAGCAGTAGCAAATTTGCAAGGACTGGGCTTTTGTGGCTTTAAGACATTTACAGACTGGGATGTAATACGTACGAAGTCAAGGAAAAGATCTTTTGATCCGTATCAATTCAGATCATTGCTTACCGATAGTTCGGAAGAAACGCTATGGGTAGGAAAATATCAGATTGTCAAACATGAAGATAAACACGTTCAGGTTTTACTCACAGAGTCGGTAGAAACCGATCGATTAAATGGGAATATACAAAAAACTACCTATACGTATGATGATCTCGGATATCCGATTAAAGAGAATGTAGATTACGGAGAAAATTTTTCAAAAGAGGTAACATGGATATATAATCATTTTGATAACGATACGTTGTATAATTTAGGTGTGTGTATCTGGGAATTGATAAAAAAGCGCAAAACCGATACAGCAAAGCAAGAAGTAGCCGAATGTATCGTTCGCTCGTATGATAAAAACATTCAAGTCGGAGAGTCTGTCTACTATGCATCTGACATGAGACTTTTTAATCGACGTAGAAAACATGGAATAGTACAGGTATATGATGAAAATATGAATATAAAAGAGAAGAAGACTTTTTATTATTTGGACGGGAATACTCCTTTAGTAGAGAAATGGGAATATGATGCTTTGGGAAGAGTCATTAAGAATACGAATCCTGTAGGATTGGAGAAAACTTATCAATATGATGCTTTGGGAAATATTCTAACGGAACAAGATAATAAAAATAGAAAAATCCATTACACTTATGATGTATGGGGACGTCAGGTATCCGTAATATATCCTGACGCTACAACAGAAAAAATTACCCGGGCTTGGACAGAAACTCCTATAAATGCAAAAACCGTAGAAACTATCGAAAAATCGGGAGAGCCGGTAAAAAAAATTTTTTATGACACGTTTGGCAGGGAGGTTCGTCAAAGCGAAGAACGCTTTGATGGAAAATTTTTAAACATAGACAAGATATATGACACATGGGGGCGTTTATATAAAACATCATTACCGTCCCGTTCCGATGCTCCTTCTCTTTGGAATGAGACAGAATATGATCGTTATGACCGCCCTATACGAAAACATTACGCTTCGGGCAAAAATGAAATTTATGAATATGGTCAAAATACGATAAAAGAAATCAAAAATGGAATTACGGTTACAAAAACATACAATTCGCTGAAACAATTGATAAAAATTTCGGATGCGACAGGAGATATCGTATATGATCTGAGAGTCGACGGTCTGCCAATGTCAATTACGTCTCCGGGAGAAGTTGTTACGTCTTTTAAATATACTCCATTGCGCCAAAAGGAGACAATATCGGATCCGAGCGCAGGATTGATACAATTAACATATTTCTCTAACGGATTACTCAAGTCAAGAAAAGAGGCAAATGGGAATGAAACACAATATGAGTATGATATCTATCGGCGTAAAATAAAACAGACAATATTAAAAGCCGGACAACCGGAATCTGTTACGTCTTTTGTCTATGATAATGAAAATCGATTAAAAAGCGCTATTGACAATCGAAATATCGGACACACTTATGTTTACGATAATTTAGGCCGTTTGCAATCCGATACGACAATTATAAAAGAAAATAGGATTTATCGCACATATAAGTACAATAGTTCAGGAAAAGTAGGTGCAATCACGTATGCCAGTGAAAAGACATCGCCTGTTACTGTTGAAAACGGTTATGTAAAGGGGCATAAGATTGCTATTCGGGTCGGAGGAAATAAAATCGCTTGGAGATTAAGCACGGAAAACGATATGGGATTACCTTCAAAAACGATTACCGGGCCATTGACCCGGACTTTTGAATATGATGAATTCGGTTTTCCGACAGGGAAAGTCGTCAAATGCGGCAGTCGTATAATTCAAGATATAAGTATGAGTTTTGATTACGGTACGGGAAATCTGAAATGGAGAAAAGATAATGTCCGCAACTTGAAAGAGGATTTTGGCTATGACGAATTAAATCGATTGATTTCCTTTGACGGAAAAACGATAACGTATGACGTTAAGGGTAATATCTTAAATCACTCTGAAGTCGGAGAGTTTGAATATAGCGAAAGTAAACCGTACGCGATAGAAACGGTAAATCTTTACGGGAACGGTATCCCTTCTGACGTTCAGGAAATTTCGTATAACGGCTTGTCTCTTCCGGAAAAAATTTCCGAAGGAGGTCAAATATTTAATTTCCTTTATGACTATGCGGGTGTACGGGTAATGTCCGGAAATAAATTTTATTTAGAAAATAAATATGAAGAAAGATCAGATACACAAAAGGACTCAGGAGTTGTTTTATATCTTGACGGAGATGCCTACTCGGCATCAGTTGTTTTGTCCGATAAATATTTCTCGTGGGAAGAAAAAGGGCTTATATTTCTTTGTCGAGACCATTTGGGAAGCATCACGCATATTGTTAATGAAAACGGATTTGTTGAACAAGAATTGAGTTATGATCCATGGGGACGATTACGCAATCCTGACACCCATGAGTTATATTCCCGGGAAAAAGAGCCTTCATTAGTACTGGGACGTGGTTATTGCGGACATATACATTTACAAAATTTCGGGTTAATCGATATGAATGCCCGGCTGTATGACCCGGTAATAGGACGCTTTCTCAGTCCCGATCCCTATGTGCAGATGCCGGATTTCAGTCAGAACTTTAACCGTTACACCTATTGCTTGAACAATCCGTTGGTTTATAAAGATGAGAATGGGAAATGGATTTTCTCTCTCTTTTTAGGTCCTGTAGGGGTTATAATCGATGCAGCTTTATGGAGTGCTACGATCAATTATGTTTCTCAGGGTATAGCGAATTTGGCTACTGGAGAGTATACTCCAAAAGAAGCTTTCACATCACAGATTGACTTTTTTGATGTTTTTGTTTCCGGCATTACCGGAGGCATTACCGCTGGGTTAGGTACAAGTTCTCAAGTTGTGAAAACCATGAAATATGTGACCCCATTGCTGACCAATACGTTCGAATACAAGGTTGGAGAGGGATTTTCAATCGCCCCTTATCAGGAAATCATTGTCGGTACTGTTGCGGATGTAGGAATGACCGGATTCCTGGATTGGAAAGCGGATAAGTTGGGTAAAATGTTTCCTTCGAAAACCGATTTGCCGGGAAAGAGTTGGAAAAATTCTTTTTTGAAAAATAATTATAAATCGTTTACATTAGACCTCGGGGCAAGTACAGGATCTCAAATCGGAGCAAAAGCAGTTTCTACAAGATGGATGAATAGCATTGATAATTTAAATAATAATATAAGTTATCCCATACCGACACAACCGGTTTATATGAATAATCCGTGGTGGTACAATCTGCCGTCCGGCTTTACGAGAGGTGTAGAATTGCCAGAAGAGGAGGATACCTTAAAAGAAGCTTTATCGCTTTAAAAAATTGTAATTAAAAGATTATTAAACATGGGTGGAATAAAGTGGATTAAAAAAACGATAAATAAATATCCTAAAATAAAGGATATTCTGATTGCGATATTAATTATGTCGGGACTCGGACTTCTTTTTGGTTCTATTTATTGGGGAATTCAACGAGAGGAAGCAGAGTATGATATTATTCGTCAAAATAAAGGTATTGCCGAGGCGGTTATTTATAAAGTCAAATACCTGAAGAAAAAAAATTATTCAGCAAGTATAATATTTTATGTCGGGAATAAACGGTATGTTCCGTATTCGATACCTTTTGATAAAATGCCGCCTTTGGGACTCCGTGTACCAATATGGTATAATCCTGATGATCCGAAAATGAATATGAGAGCCGAAGATGCGAGGATGGACTCTATATTGCAAGATCCGGTAAAATTTTATGAACGTCAGGTACGGGAGGATTCATTGGAGTGGAAACTTATACTTCCGATCGATTAACTTTATAATAACATATCATGTCGAAAAAGAAATTATCTAATTTATTGTTCATCATTTTGGTTATAATTTGGGGGTGGTGGTTTACAAAATCGTTACGTACACGAAGTATGATGAGAAAGAATAACACGCTTGCTTGGGCTTTGATTGTGAAAGTGGATACCTGTGAAACGATATACGGTGATACGGAATATGAAGCGGAATGTCGTTATAAAGTCGATGGCAAGGAATACACGATCACTTATCCGGGTTTTAAGCGGAGTCCTTGGGTGGGAATGCCGGTCCCGATATATTACAATGAGGAATCTCCGGAACGGAATACATATTTGGGGGAAAATACGGAGATTATACAGTATGCTCCGGAAGAATTCCACCAACTTTATTTGTATGAATTAAAAAGACAAAAATTAAAACAAAATCAAAACAAGAAATGACAAATTCTCGAAAAAACATCGTGACCCATTATAGGAAACAGAAAAATCCAGTTAGACACTTCGGACTCTAACCTAACTTTTAGTCCGGAATATCCGCGATATTTTGTAACTTTGCAAAGAATGTCTTTTTAATAAAACCGAAAAAAAGAATATGAACCCGCACAAATACTCCGATGTAATCACCTCTACCGTAGAACAGCTATCGGAATACGAGTCTTTCAAGACTCTATGCCATCAACATCATGACGGAGAACCGATGCCTTCAGAAAAAGTTTTACACGAAATTATCGAATTGTGCAGGTCTTTGATTTTTCCGGGCTATTTCGGACATTCTACAATCAACCGTCGTACAATTTCATATTATGTCGGTGTAGGTACGGAACGTTTGTTCGAACTATTGACCGAACAGATACTGGCAGGTCTTTGTTTCGCTTGCGACCGCAAAAAATACACCAGTCTTGAAAATATGCGGGAATCGGCAAACGAGAAATCGGCAGAGTTTATCAAATCCCTGCCCGAACTACGCCGTCTGCTGGCTACCGATGTGATCGCTGCTTATAACGGAGATCCGGCAGCGGAGAGTTACGGAGAAGTCATCTTTTGCTACCCTGCAATACGGGCTATCAGCAATTACCGCATTGCTCACTGTCTTATTCAATTGGGAGTACCGCTTATTCCTCGAATGATTTCCGAAATGGCTCATTCCGAAACAGGTATAGATATACATCCGGCCGCTACAATCGGAGAATATTTCACTATCGATCACGGAACGGGAGTCGTTATCGGAGCAACTGCAATTATAGGCAATAACGTGAAAATTTATCAAGGGGTAACTCTCGGTGCAAAAAGTTTCCCTCTTGACGAAAACGGGAATCCGATCAAAGGTATTCCTCGACATCCGATTATCGGGAACAATGTCATTATTTACTCCAATGCCTCTATTTTAGGCCGCATTACAATCGGAGAAGGCGCTACGATCGGCGGTAACATCTGGGTTACGGAAAACGTTGAACCCGGAGCTCGCATTTTACAACAAAAAGCAGAAAAATAAATACGCAAATATAAAGTTTTATCAGGGTGAAAAACGAGAAATTTGAAATTATCGCTAAAACATTGCAAGGGTTAGAGGATATTCTGGCTCAAGAAATTGCCGAACTGGGCGGAGAAGATATCGAAATCGGCAAACGCATGGTATCTTTCAAGGGGGATAAACAGCTTTTATATAAAACGAATTTATGTTGTCGGACGGCATTGCGTGTTCTCAAACCGATTTTCTCATTTACTGCATCCGATACAGATGAGGTTTATGAAAAAATCAAGTCTTTCGACTGGCATCAATATCTGTCTCCCGAACAAACATTCTCTATCGAATCTGTCGTTTTTTCGGAAGAATTTAAACATTCGAAGTTCGTCACCTATCGTGCTAAAGATGCCATCGCCGACTTTTTCATGGAAAAAACAGGTAAACGCCCGTCGGTCCGGCTCAACAATGCCGATCTCATATTGAACTTGCATATCGCACATAACACCTGCACTCTATCTCTCGACAGTTCCGGCGAATCGCTACACAAAAGAGGATACAGAGTCGCACAAACCGAAGCTCCCATTAATGAAGTTTTGGCAGCCGGCCTTATTCTTAAATCGGGATGGAAAGGTGAAAAAAATTTCATAGACCCCATGTGCGGTTCAGGAACGATCTTGATCGAAGCCGCCCTGATCGCAACAAATACAGCACCGGGAATCTATCGGAAAGACTTCGCATTCGAACGGTGGAATGATTACGATGAAGAGCTTTTTGACACTCTTTATAATGATGACAGCAACGAAAAAGAATTCAATTTCAAGATTTACGGTTCTGACATTTCACCCAAAGCTATTGCTATCGCCCGAGAAAATATAAAAAGCGCCGGAATGGCTAAGTATATCGATCTGCAGGTAAAACCTTTTCAACAATATACCGAAGCGCCCGAAAACGGAATATTGATAACAAATCCTCCTTACGGAGAACGCATCTCGTCAAAAGACCTGTTGGGATTATATGAAATGATAGGTTCCCAACTTAAACACGTATTCAAAGGCTATGATGCTTGGATTATCAGTTATCACGACGAATGTTTCAATAAAATAGGCCTGAAACCCGCTATTTGCATAAATATGATGAACGGTTCATTAGAATGCGAATACCGGAAATACGAAATTTTCGAAGGTAAATATAACGACTTCAAACGCGAGACAGGAGGATTCAAGGAGAAAAAGAAAGACAGTGAATCTACCGAGTTCAAGAAACGGGAATATCGCTTCAAAGAAAGGAACAATGAAAAGGCAGAAAAGCGTTTACCTTATCGAGACAAAGAACCTTTCACCAAAACAGAGACCCGTTTCAGAAAGAAAAAAGACGATTTCGAGAAACAGCCGGAAAATAAGAGAGAACGGAAAGACAGCAGCATTCCCGAATGGCATGGAGAAGAAGCCGTGAAAAAGTTCGTCACATTCAGACAGCCCTCTATCGGCCGCACTCCTTCTGAAGATAACCGTCCCGGCTGGAAAAAACTTCGAGACAAGAACCTAGCACGGAAAGAAAAAGAACAGATGAAAAAATCACGTAAAAGGAATTATCCCGATAAGTAACAAACAAAAATGATTTATTGAATGAAACTCCGTTTTTTATTTATATTAGCAATCACTCAATTTATGGCTGTATCGGCTCAACTTAAAGAATTTTCACTCGATAACCTGATGCCCGGAGGCAAAACTTACGCTCGATTCGTGCCGAAAAATATAAAGCAACTACAATTTCTCGGAGAAAATTATATTTATCAAAAAGGTGATTCTATAATGATCGTAAAACCGGGAAATCATAAAGAAAAGGTTCTTGTTACCGTAAAGGATATAAACCGGTTTATTGCGGAAAAAGGGCTGAAACCTGTCGGATCGATGCCCAGAATATCAGTGTGGGAAGACGGAAAAGAAAACGGAATATCGTTTTTACATGACAAGCATTTTATCCATTTATCTGCCGACGGCAGCTCTATCGAACAGCTTTATCCATTGGAAAAAGGAGACACCGATTTCGACTTTGACCCGCACAAACGCCAATATGCCCTGACCAATGAGAACGGACTATATATTATATCGCCAAACGGAGAACGGATAACCGTAGGTAAAGATTCGAACGGCTATATTTCGATGGGTGCAAATAACGTACACCGGAATGAATTCGGGATCAAGAAAGGTACTTTTTGGTCTCCGAAAGGAAATGCTCTTGCATTTTACCGGATGAATGAAACCATGGTAGGCGACTATCCATTAGTAGATATTTCGGCAAGAGAAGCTAAATTGAAAAATATCAAATACCCGATGGCAGGCATGCGGAGTCACGAAGTAACAGTCGGTGTTTTTCGTCTTTCAGACAGAAATACCGTATATCTGCATACAGGAACTCCTAAAGACCGTTATTTTACTAATATAACATGGTCGCCCGATGAAAAAGAAATTTATATACAAGAATTGAACCGCCGTCAAGACACTTGCCTTGTCGAAGTATATGATGCTGCTTCAGGAAAGCATCTCCGCACTTTGTTTACCGAAACAAATGAAAAATATGTAGAACCGGAAAATCCGCTGATTTTCATTCCCGGAAAACCCGAATTATTTATTTACACTTCCCGAAAAGACGGTTACCGGCATCTATATCTTTACGACACATCGGGAAAAATGATCCGGCAAATCACTCGGGGAGAATGGGAAGTCCTTTCGGCAGAAATAGATCCGACAGGAAAATACTTGTATATCACCTCTACCGAAGCATCTCCTCTGGAAGTGAATTTATACCGGGTAACTCTCTCAAACGGAAAACGGGAAAGACTGACTCCTGCAAACGGCGTACACACCCCCCTGATGAGCAAATCGGGACGATATATGATAGACCGTTACAGTAACCATAATACTCCCCGCATGATCGATTTCTCCGATCTGAAAACAGGTAAAACAAAAAATCTATTATGTGCGCCCGACCCTTATGACGGTTATGCAATGCCGGATATAAAGTGCGGGACAATAAAGGCGGCGGACGGAAAAACAGACTTATATTACCGTCTTACACAACCGGCAAAAATCGAAACCGGTAAGAAATACCCTGTCATCGTATATGTGTATGGAGGCCCTCACGTCCAACAAGTTCGGGATGGCTGGAAGTGGGATGCCAGAGGCTGGGATATTTATATGGCAAATCGGGGATATATTATCTTTACAATAGATGGAAGAGGATCGGCAAACCGGGGATCGGCATTCGAAAACGTTACTCATCGGCAGCTTGGAAAGATTGAACTGCAAGATCAGATGGAAGGTATAAAATGGCTGAAATCTCTACCGTATGTCGATGAAAACAGAATCGGTGTACACGGATGGAGTTTCGGCGGATTTATGACCACGAATATGATGCTGAACAATCCCGAAACATTCAAAACCGGTGTTGCCGGAGGTCCTGTAATCGACTGGAAATATTATGAAATAATGTACGGGGAACGTTATATGGGATCGCCTAAAGAGAATGCACAAGGATATGAAAACAGTAATTTGAACCGTATTGCAGGAAACCTTCAAGGACATTTATTGCTGATACACGGAGATCAAGATCCGGTCGTAGTCTGGCAACACAGCTTGTCTTTTTTAAAAAGTTGCATTCAATCCGGGACATATCCCGACTACTTTGTATATCCGGGACACTTCCATAATGTATTGGGTCCTGACCGGGTACATTTATATGAAAAAATAACTCGGTATTTTGATGATTATTTAAAATAAACTAAGAAAAACAGACAATAATGAACATTTTGTTATTAGGATCAGGAGGCCGGGAAAACGCTCTGGCATGGAAAATAAAACAAAGTCCGAAAGTAAATAAACTATATATTGCCCCGGGCAATGCAGGAACAGCGTCGATCGGCATCAACATAGCTCTGTCGGCATCCGATTTTGACGGTATCCGTCAGTTTGTCCTCGACAATAACATAAATATGGTCGTAGTAGGACCTGAAGACCCATTGGTAAAAGGTATATACGATTATTTCAAAAACGATCCGGAATTAAATAAAATTCCGGTAATAGGACCATCAAAAGAGGGTGCACGACTCGAAGGGAGCAAAGACTTCGCCAAAGCATTTATGATGCGTCATCATATCCCCACCGCCCGCTATGCAAGTTTCACGGCCGAGCAGTATGACAAAGCATGCGCTTTTCTCGACACATTGGAAGCTCCGTACGTACTGAAAGCCGACGGATTGGCAGCCGGGAAAGGTGTACTGATCATTCCCGACTTGGACGAAGCGAAACGGGAACTGAAAGAAATGCTCGGCGGTATGTTCGGAGAAGCGAGCAGCACGGTCGTCATAGAAGAATTTTTATCCGGAATCGAATGCTCGGTCTTCGTTCTTTCCGATGGCAATTCTTATAAAATACTCCCTGAGGCGAAAGACTACAAACGGATCGGGGAAGGCGATACCGGATTGAATACGGGAGGTATGGGTGCGGTTTCTCCCGTACCGTTCGCTGATGCCGAATTTATGAAAAAAGTCGAAGACCGTATCGTAAAACCGACAATAGAAGGCCTGAAAGCCGAAAATATCGAATACAAAGGTTTTATATTCCTCGGTCTTATCAATGTGAAAAACGAACCGATGGTAATAGAGTATAACGTGCGAATGGGAGATCCCGAAACCGAAGCGGTAATGCTCCGTATAGCTTCCGATTTGGTCGAACTATTCGAAGGTGTAGCCGAAGGCAAACTATCCGAAAAAGAACTCCGAGTCGATCCTCGCTCCGCAGTAACGGTTATGCTCGTATCGGGAGGTTATCCGGGTAATTATGAAAAAGGGAAAATAATCACCGGAATCGACCGGATAAACGACAGTATCTTGTTCCACGCCGGGACAGCATTGAAAGACGGGAACATCGTCACGAACGGAGGTCGCGTTATCGCCGTAAGCTCTTATGGAAAAGATAAAAACGAAGCTCTTGCGACATCATTTAAGAATGCGGAAAAAATCTCCTTCGAAAAGAAATATTTCCGCCACGATATAGGTTTTGACCTTTAACAATATGAGGGAAGACAAGCTATACAATATTTCGGGCAGTACTACCACCATTACATTCAGTGTGGTAGCTGCCTGTTTGTTATCTTTGGTAGCTTACTTCTTTTACGAGCCGCAGGTATCCGGCACAGAAGGCTTGCTGTCTTTTTTGTTCAACAGAATACATACCGAGCATATCCGTATTATTATCAATCTGGGAGCAATCTTGATAAGCAGTTTATTACTCCTATGGATCAATAACATATATACGATCGTTAGAGCGCATTCATCGCTTCCTTTGCTGTTTTTCTTATTACTTGAATGTTCTAATCCCGAACTGACTTCAGAATTACGAATCGGCAATATTCTCGTACCGGTGATCTTATTGTCCATAGCACTTCTTTACAGTACATATCAAAATATTCGCCCGCAGAATCAAGCTTTTACCTTTTCCCTGCTTATTACAGCCGGTTTTCTGTTTTGGACACCGTTAATATTCTTTCTCCCGATATTCTGGATCGGATTATATCAGACCCGGGCATTAAATTCTAAAACATTTTTTGCGTCCATAATCGGAATTATTACGGTTATATGGCTCTTTTACGGAGGGCATTTCATTTGGAATTATCCGTTATCATTCGATAAAATATTCAAAACCGCCGGGACAATACATTGGCTACATGACGAAGGCGAATTTTCTCAGTTATTATATCTCTTACCGACAATCGCCATCGGATTCATTGCTGGCATAAGCAGCCTTTATAAGCATTACAGCGACAAAATATGTACTCGCGTTTACAACGAGTTTATCAATGTCTTATCTGTGTGTACAACAATATTCATCGGGTTGAATATTTCGGAGTTTTACAACTTCCTGCCTTTTTTAAATGTATATGTAGCAATACAAGCATCACACCTCTTCAATAACATTACCAACAAGGTAATGGTTTATTTGTTCTATACCATTATATTCATTTACCTATTATTCTATTTATGGATTTTATTGCAGGACTTAGTGAGTGGGGTTATATAGGGCTTTTCATAGCAGGTTTTCTTGCCGGAAGCATTCTTCCGTTTAGTTCAGAAGTCGTATTAGGCCTACTGCTATATGCCGGATATAACGAGTGGGGATGTCTCGCTTCGGCAACTGCCGGAAATTGGCTGGGAGGAGTAACCTGCTATTATATAGGACGACTGGGAAAAGTCGAATGGATAGAGAAATATCTGCGCATTAAGAAATCGAGTTTGGATAAAACTCAAAAATTTTTGCAAGGGAAAGGAGCTCTGATGGCTTTTTTCGTCTTTCTTCCTGCCGGAGGAGATCTGATCATCGTCACATTAGGGCTTATGCGTGCCAATGTACTTATTACAAATTTATCGATGCTTGCAGGCAAATTCCTCCGTTATTACTGTGTTGCCAAAGGCATCGACTTCTTTATGTAGATTTTAAATGCCTGTCTAAATTTTACCCGGAGTCAACTTTGAAAAGCTCTTTATCAGAAAACTTGAACAGCCTCTTACATCACTAAACAAAAAAAGATTTTTACAGAATATACATTGAAATAAAAAAAATTGTATCTTTGTCCACGTCAAAAAGAAATGCGGCAGTAGCTCAGTTGGTAGAGCATCAGCTTCCCAAGCTGAGGGTCGCGGGTTCGAGTCCCGTTTGCCGCTCTTGATAAACAGCTATTTGCATATTTTGTAAATAGCTGTTTTTTTATTTATAATGGATTTCGGTACGTGTGTAAATTAATATTTATCCCCCAAATACCCTCAAAAAAATTCACAAAAACACTCCGAACAAAATTTAAACAGATTCTAAAATACATTTTATCGGATATTGTGCTACGCCAAAATAAGATCTATAATAAACAATATAGCGAGAATATACATCGTAAGGGTAATCTGCTTATATTTCCCACAGAACAACTTCAACAACACATAACAAAGCAATCCCAAAATGATACCGTTGGCTATCGAATAGGTCAGCACCATCATAATAATCGTAACAAAAGCCGGGAGAGCTTCTGAAATATCGGACAAATTTATCTTACCGATAGAATCCATCATAAATACACCGACTAAAACAAAAGCTCCGGTCGTAGCTGCTCCGGGTATCAATAGAAAAACAGGAGCAAAAAAGAGCGCCAGAATAAAAAGCAAACCGGTAATCAGAGAAGTAACGCCCGAACGCCCTCCTTCCGCAATACCCGAAGCACTTTCTACATAAGTCGTGACAGTAGAACTTCCTAACATCGAACTGATCGTAGTCCCGATAGCATCGGACATCATGGCTTCTTTCACATGGGGAATATGTCCATTTTTATCCATAATTCCTGTTTTCGTAGCAAGTCCGACCAAAGTTCCCAGCGTATCGAATATATTCATAAACAACAATGTGAAAATGATAATTGCCATATCTAAAGTAAAGAAGCCTTCAAAATCGAATTTACAAAATGTAGGGGCTATGGAATGAGGCATGGAAACGGGTATAAAATTTTCCGGTATCTCGGTAACACCTAACGGTATACCGGCAATCGTACACAAAAGAATGCTGTAAAACAGAGCGCCTTTTACCTTCTTTATCAATAACACGGCACTCAGCAATATTCCGAAAATAGCTAATAAAGATATAGGAGTAAAATGCCCTAATGCCACGAATGTCGAAGGGTTCGATTCTATAATGCCGGCATTCTTTAATCCTATAAAAGCGATAAACATTCCGATTCCGGCAGATATAGCGTGCCTGAGGTTCACCGGAATACTATTCAGTATTATTTCTCTGACATTTAACAGTGTAATCAATATAAATATAAGTCCTTCTACAAACATCGCTGTCAATGCCGTTTCCCAAGAATAACCCATACCCTGCACTAAGGTAAAAGCAAAGAAAGCATTCAGCCCCATACCCGGAGCTTGGGCAAAAGGTAATTTTGCCATCCAAGCTAACAAAAGCGTAGCGATAGCGGCAGCAAGGGCTGTGGCGGTAAAGATTGCCCCTTTATCCATACCCGTAATGCTCAACATTGCCGGATTTACAGCCAAAATATAGCTCATTGTCAAAAAAGTCGTAATTCCTGCAATTATTTCTGTGCGTAGGTTCATCGTCTGCTTATTGAACCCGAATATTTTTTGTAACATACACAAAACAGTATCGTATTTATAATCGAATAATGAACTTATTATCCAAGTTACAAATGTAATAAAAGTATTACTCCCTATTTTAATTTTTTAGATAAGAAGGTATATCGAACCAAAATATTCTCACTTAAAGAGATATTTTAAATTTTCCAAAAAAAATCAATATTCGAGAACATCGATTTAAAATTTTATATACATTTGCTGCATATTTATGGCGGTGTAGTGTAGTGGCCTAGCATGTAACATTCTCATTGTTGAGACCCGGGTTCGATTCCCGGCTCCGCTACAAAAAAAAGAGATTATCGACAACGGTAATCTCTTTTTATTCTGCCTTTCCCCCAAAAAGGTGGGTGTACTTCTCCAGATAAAAACTCTGTTCTCGTAAAAACGTTAATTATTCCACTTTAGGGCCTATTTAAAGTTTAATCTGATCAAAAAGCGTATATTTGTAAAAACGGCAGAATATGGAAACAACAGACATAATAAAAGATTTAATCGCTGAAAACAGATTGGAAGAGGCTATCGAATTGCTCAATCGGCGTATCGAACAAAATGAGAAAGACGATGAGGCGTATTATTTGTTAGGTAATATTTTTAGAAAGAAAGGAAACTGGAAACAAGCGACTTTTTACTATTTAAGCGCTACGGAGATAAACCCCGAAAGTCCGGCCAAACAGGCTCAAGAGGTACTTGTCGACATCCAAAATTTCATGAATCCGGATTTTAATCCATAATCATAAAAAACGAGCTGCCCCACTTAAAAATGAGACAGCCCGCTTTCTTTCTACTACTCTTTATAATATTATCGCAACGGATGATATTCTACAAAAGCCTCTATCGCTTCGTACGAAGCCAAACCAAGACTGGTATATAAGTCTGCCGTTGCCTTATTCCGGTCTTCTGCCCGTTGCCAGAAAAGACGTTCGTCATCACCAAGGAACGGTGCACTTTCCATTTGCGACTGATGTTTCAAGATAGAATTTCGTTTTTGGCGTAATTCTTCCGGACTGATAGGTACAGCCATCTCGATGTGGTCGATTTCCCATTCTGCCCATGCACCGCGATACATCCATATACGGCAATTCTTCATCCATTCCTCATCCTTGATATCGTCAATAGCCGCAAGAACCGCATCCAAACAAACACGATGAGTGCCATGAGGGTCGGCCAAGTCTCCGGCAACAAAAATCTGATCCGGCTTAATTTTTTCAAGAAGATCTTTGACAATATCTCTATCTACCTCGGTCAAATCTCCTTTTTTAATTGTTCCCGTTTCATAAAACGGCAAATTCAGGAAATGAACATTTTCCGGTTTCACACCGATATAATTACATGCAGTACGCGCTTCTCCCTGACGAATCAACGTTTTCAGATGGCGAATATCGGGTGTATCTATGTCCCCGTCCTTTTTCTCTTTTACAAATTTAGTTATTTCCGCATGTTTAGCCATAAATTCCGGAGTATCGAAGCAAAAATCTTTTGCGATTCCTCCCATAAGCATTACATAACGCATCATATCTTCGTCTCCGACTGCGATATTTCCCGATGTTTCATAAGCAACATGTACATCATGATGTTGATCTACCAGACGTTTTAATGTGCCTCCCATAGAGATCACATCGTCATCAGGATGCGGGCTGAATACAATAACTTTCTTAGGATAAGGTTTCGCCCGTTCAGGTCGGAAAGTATCATCGGCATTCGGTTTTCCACCCGGCCACCCGGTAATAGTATGCTGCAAATCATTAAATATCTTGATATTTACATTATATGCCGAACCGAAAAGCGCCAACAATTCGCTCAAACCGTTATCATTATAGTCTTTATTCGTTAATTTCAAAATAGGTTTGCCCGTAATACGGCAAAGCCATACGATAGCCCGACGAATCAATTTATCGTCCCATTCGCAAGAAGTAACCAACCAAGGAGTACTTAAACGTGTCAGGTGTTCTGCTGAAGAAAGGTCTAAAACGAATTTAGACTCTTTATGGGATTGCAGAAAACTTGCCGGAACGGTATCGGATGCAGGAGCTTCGATCGCTTGTCTCACATAGGGACTTATTGTCTCGCCCCAACCTACGACAATCACTTTTTTCGCACCCAAAAGAGTCGAAATACCCATCGTAATAGCACTATGAGGAACTGCCTCATTGGAGTGGAATAATTTTGCAAAATTGTGGCGAGATTCGCTACCTAACAACATCAAACGGGTAGAAGAATTGATTTGAGAACCCGGTTCGTTAAATGCCAGATTTCCGGAAGGTCCGAACTCCACTAATGTAAGATCAAGTCCGCCTAATTTTTCGATTTTCTTTTCATAATCTTTACAAAAATCGAAAATCGACTCCTTAGCAATAGTCCCATCCGGAGTATATACATTTTGAGGATCGATATCTATCAAATCGATCAATACTTCATGCAATAACTTCGATGTTCCGGGAGCATCTGCCTCTAATGGAAAAAACTCGCTGACATTGAATATAATAGTATTAGAGAAGCTTAAACCTTCATTTTGATGCATACGCACCAATTCGCGATATACACCATGAGTTCCGGCACCTGATCCTAATGCTAAAACACAAAAACGTCCCTCTTTCTCACGGGTACGCATTAAATCGGCAACTTCACGAGCTACTTGCAATGCTCCCTCTTCGGAGCTTTCATAAATTTCAGTAAATACTTTTTCAAAACGCGTAAGAGCGGTAAGTTCGAACGCATTATCCGGCCGATAGTAACGTTTCGGCGTTCTGTCTAATTTGATTTGAGAGCTTAAATTTGCTTTCATAGTATGGGTTTATTAAATTTAGAATAACAAAGATATATATTATTACCCACAAAAAGTACATTCATTTTTATAAAGGTTGTGCCAAAAACAATAATTTGATACGATTTTACCTTATTGTATCGTTTTTAATAGTTAAATTTACGTACTTTTGAAACAAAGTTTGAATAAAACATGCAGAAAAGGACATATCAACAAATATAAATATACTATGAGACTAATTATTCAACCGAACTACGAAAACGTATCGCGTTGGGCAGCCAATTACGTTGCCGCCCGAATCAATGAGTTTAATCCGACAGAAGAAAAACCCTTTATCTTAGGTCTGCCGACCGGATCTTCTCCTTTGGGAATGTATCGGAATTTAATCGATTTGAACAAAAAAGGAGTCGTATCATTCAAAAATGTGATAACTTTCAATATGGATGAATATATCGGTCTCCCGAAAGATCATCCCGAAAGTTACCACTCTTTTATGTGGAATAATTTCTTCAACCATATCGATATTAAACCGGAAAATGTCAATATATTGAACGGAAATGCCGAAAATCCTGAAGAAGAATGTGCCCGATACGAAGAGAAAATAAAATCGTTAGGAGGTATAGACCTTTTCTTAGGAGGTATCGGTCCTGACGGGCATATAGCATTCAACGAGCCGGGATCTGCTCTTACATCGCGTACTCGTGTCAAGACTTTGACTCATGACACGATCATCGCAAACTCAAGGTTTTTCAATAATGATGTAAACTTAGTTCCGAAAACCGCTTTGACAGTAGGTGTCGGTACGGTAATGGACGCTAAAAGTGTCTTGATTATCGTCAACGGACACAACAAAGCTCGTGCATTGCGCCATGGTGTCGAAGGTGGTATCAGTCAAATGTGGACAATCAGTACTCTGCAAATGCATCCTAAAAGCATTATTGTTTGTGATGATGCAGCTACTGACGAATTGAAAGTCGGAACATATAAATACTTTCTCGATATAGAAAAGAATAATTTAGACCCGGACTCTTTGCTCTAAATTAAAATAAACTAAATAATAAAAGAGAAGCGATCGATAATATATCGATCGCTTCTCTTTTATTATTTAATCATCAGATTCATTTATAATCATCAAAGTTAGTCAAAGCCATATCCCCCGATTTATTGAATTCTTGATGAAAAGCAAAACATGCTTTCAAATTATGCGGAGTATGTCCTCCCCTTTCAAGTTTGAGATAATCCCACAACAATTGTTTATACATAGGATGAGCACAATTCTCAATAATCAGCTTCGCTTTTTCGATCGGAGATTTCCCCCGTAAATCGGCGACGCCTTGTTCGGTCACCAAAACACTTACCGAATGTTCGCTATGATCGAGATGAGACACCATCGGTACGATAGCACTGATCTTTCCGCCTTTGGCAACAGAAGGACATGTAAAGATCGATAAATAGGCGTTGCGGGTAAAGTCTGCAGAACCTCCGATACCGTTCATCATCTTATTTCCGGTGACATGCGTACTGTTTATATTCCCGAAAATATCAGCTTCAAGAGCTGTGTTTATTGTTATCAAACCAAGTCGTCTTACAACTTCAGGACTATTGGAGATTTCCCCCGGACGCAATACGATCTTATCTCTGAAAAAGTCTATATCCTTATATATTTCGTCTAAAACAGCCGGACTGACAGTTAATGAACATCCGCTGGCAAACTTACACTTACCTGTTTTCATCAATCCGATAACGGCATCCTGTATCACTTCGGTGTACATTTCAAAAGCCGGAACATCCGGGCTATTTCCCAATCCGCCTAATACGGCATTTGCAATGTTCCCTACACCCGACTGCAACGGTAAAAACTCTTTAGGAATCAAGCCCGCTTTCAACTGAGAAACTAAAAAGTTACAAACATTATCTCCAATACGGGTCGTCACCTCGTCTGCCGGAGCAAACTCCTTCACACCGTCCGGAAGATTTGTTTCCACGATTCCCACAATCTTTTTCGGATCGACTTGTATATACGGTTTACCGATACGGTCACTGGGTTTATACACCGGGATCTCACGCCGGTATGGAGGATCGGCAGGTTGATAAATATCATGAAATCCTGCTAACTCTTTCGGATTATGACTATTAAGTTCTATAATAATTTTATCGGCTAACTGACATACCGTAGGTGCTATCCCTACACCTGTACCCAATATGATTTTGCCATCTTCAGAAACATCTGTAGCTTCAATAACCGCAACATTTATTTTTCCTAAAAAACCATATCTCAAGTTTTGAGCCAGATGTGAAAGATGCATATCGTAATAAGACATCTCCCGGCTGTTTATCACATTGCGGCTGTCTTTATGCGATTGATAAGGTGTACGGGTCTTTATTGCTTTGGCTCTGGATAAAGCCCCATCAAGAGAATCATTCGTTGAAGCTCCGGTAAAAACGCCGATTGCGAAAGGACGCCCGGCATCGTGTTCTTCTTGTGCTTTCTTTGCTATTGCCGCGGGTACGACTTTAGGTGTTCCCGCAGCTGTGAAACCGCCAAAGCCCACATTATCGTCGTGATGAATATATGAGGCGGCTTCTTCTGCCGAAATAACTTTAAATGACATATTTGCGTTAGATTTTATATGAACCAATTGTGTTTTTAATTTTCAGAACTTTCTTGCCAAAATTTCAGAAGCAATTATCGCTTTACGGAGCTCATCCGAACCATAAGGTAACAGATCCGAATAATTCGGAATATCATAAACTTCATCCGGAATAACAGTTTCCTTTTTTACGATTTCGGAAACCTTTTTCGTAACTTCCGGTTGAGAAGGCGATTCTATATTTATAAGCTTTATCTTCTTCTCTTCTTTTTCAGCCTTTACAACAACAGGCCGTACAGGTACTTGCTGTTTAGGTTCCGAAGGGAACAGATCCTCCCAAGTTAAAGGTCGATTTACCGGATGTTCGCCCTCTTCTGCCGGAATATATGTCTCATCCTGATCTATTTTTTTATGGGCATCAATCTGTTTCTGCGCACTCTTAGTAATCGCTCTGACGATAAATATAAAAATAAGAAGAACGTAAATCCACAAATTCTCCATAGCTTTTCGTATTTTTGTTCCCAAATGTACAAAATAAAGCTGATAAACAACAGATGACTTTCAAAATTTATATCAGATCGGTCAGATATAATGATCTGAAAAGCGGTTATGTAAAGTCGATATGAAACAAATTCATAAATAAAGGCAGGTTAAAAATACTCTATAAGAAATTAAACCGATGGTATATAAAGAATTAAGGGCAATTTCACAACTGCCCTTAACAGATTTAACCTAAACCTTAACTATGAAAAAATTTCATATATTGTTAGACGCAAAAGTATAAATAAATTTTTAAAAGCAAGCATTATATATTATTTTTTGTTAGGTTTTTATCTAAAAAAAATACATAATACCATTTCTAACTATAAAAATATATCCAAATGAAAGAAAACTCCGAAGCAGACTTTAAATCTGCGACCGAGCAGACAGCAGAAAAAAAACTCTTTATCGAGACCTATGGTTGTCAAATGAACGTAGCCGACAGCGAAGTTGTAGCTTCTATTATGCAAATGGACGGATATGCACTATGCGACTCTATCGAAGACGCCGATGCTATCCTGGTTAATACCTGCTCTATTCGAGATAATGCCGAACAGAAAGTTTTATCTCGTCTCCAATACTTCAACTCTTTACGCAAAAAGAAAAAGAATCTGGTAATCGGAATACTCGGTTGCATGGCAGAACGGGTAAAGGAAGAATTATTGGAGAAACACCATGTCGATTTAGTTGTAGGCCCAGATGCTTATCTTGACCTCCCTAACTTGATCGGAGCTGTAGAACAAGGGGAAAAAGCAATTAATGTAGATCTATCGACAACAGAAACTTATAAAAATATAATTCCTAAACGAATCGGAGGAAACCGCATTTCGGGATTTATCTCTATCATGCGAGGGTGCAACAATTTCTGCTCTTATTGCATCGTTCCTTACACTCGTGGACGCGAACGCAGCAGAGAACCCGAAAGCATACTTAAAGAATTGAATGACCTAAAAGACAGAGGATTCAAAGAAGTAACTTTATTAGGGCAAAATGTCAATTCGTATATATTCAGCCGTCCCAACGGTGAAAAAATAGATTTTCCGGCATTACTCGCCTTAGTTGCAAAAGAAGCTGGCTCTGGAATACGCATAAGATTCACGACCTCACATCCCAAAGATATGAGCGATGATATTTTATACACGATTGCTGCAAACCCGAATATCTGCCACCATATACATTTACCTGTACAATCAGGAAGCAACCGCATTTTAAAATTGATGAATCGTAAATATACCCGGGAATGGTATCTCGACCGAATCGCCGCTATTCGCCGGATAATTCCCGATTGCGGGATTACGACAGATATGTTCAGCGGATTTCATTCCGAGACGGATGAAGATTTTGCAGAAACCTTATCCTTAATGCAAACTGTAGGATTCGACGCTTCTTTCATGTTTAAATACTCGGAACGTCCCGGAACATACGCCTCTAAACATCTGCCGGACAATATTGCAGAAGAGATCAAAATAAAACGATTGGAACAAATGATCGATCTACAAAATAAGCTGTCTGCAGAGAGCAATAAACGGGATATAGGCAAAACTTTCGAGGTTTTGGTCGAAGGATATTCCAAACGTTCGAGAGAAGACTTGTTCGGACGCACCGGACAAAATAAAGTTGTCGTATTCCCGAAACAAAACTACCATATCGGAGATTTCGTGCAGGTAAAAATCACGGATGCTTCATCGGCAACACTATTGGGAGAAGCGATAAATTAATCTATAAAACAGAGGCCATCTCAAAATAAAATAGAGATGGTCTCTGTTTATTTTGAGACAGACAAAAATTCCTGCCATATATCTTTTATTGTCTTATGTAAGATCGGATGATACAAATCCGGAGCAATCTCTACAAGAGGCTCAAGGACAAAGCGCCGTTCTTGTAAAAGAGGATGCGGCAGTTCTAATCGGTCGTTTTTTAATATCTCAGTATTAAAAAATAAGAGATCTATATCGATACAGCGATCCTGATATGATCCATGACTTTTTACCTTACGACCCAAATCTTTTTCTATGGACTGTGTCAAATCCAATACAGAAATAGCATCATGCTCGGTATCGACTCTTAAGACAGCATTCAAAAAGGGATATCGGGAAATAAAACCCCAAGGTTCGGTTTCATAAAAAGCGGATAGAGAAATAATTTCCCCTATCCGCTTTTCTATTTCATCTATCGCACGAGTCAAATAATATTTCCGGTCTCCCAGATTAGACCCCAAAGCGATATAAACAATATTCATTCCTTATAGTTTAAATGATCAACATAGCATCCCCATAGGCACCGAACCGGTAACCTTCTTTCAATGCCTTGTCATACGCATCAAGTACAAGATCATACCCTCCGAATGCAGCTACCATCATCAACATAGTAGAAAGCGGCATGTGGAAATTGCTGACCAAACTGGTTGCTACCGTAAAATCATAAGGCGGGAAAATGAACTTGTTAGTCCAACCGCTATAAGGCTTCATGTGACCATCGGTACTTACCGTACTTTCGATAGCTCTCATCACGGACGTTCCCACAGCGCAAACTTGCCGATTTTCGTCTTTTGCCTTATTTACAAAAGCAACCAACTCTGGCGTTACCAACATTTGCTCCGAATCCATTTTATGCTTGGTAAGATCTTCTACATCTATTTCACGGAAATTTCCCAAGCCGGAATGAAGCGTAAGGAATCCGCTCTCTATTCCTTTTATCTCCATTCGTTTCAACAGCTCTCGGCTAAAATGCAGTCCGGCAGCCGGAGCGACAACAGCGCCTTCGTTTTTTGCAAAAATATTCTGGTAACGATCTACATCATCCGGTTCGGCAGGACGATTTATGTAGCGGGGAAGCGGGGTTTCTCCCAACTTATAAAGAGCTTCCTTAAATTCTTCATGAGTACCGTCAAACAAGAAACGCAAAGTACGTCCCCTCGATGTCGTATTATCTATGACCTCGGCAACCATCGAATCGTCTTCACCGAAATATAGCTTATTCCCAATGCGGATTTTTCGTGCCGGATCAACCAATACATCCCACAAACGATTTTCCTCATTCAATTCACGCAACAAAAACACTTCGATCTTCGCACCTGTCTTTTCTTTATTCCCATATAATCTTGCCGGAAAGACTTTTGTATCGTTAAAAACAAAAACATCTTTATCGTCAAAATATTCAAGTATATCCTTGAATATACGATGTTCTATTTCACCGGTATTACGGTGCACAACCATCAAACGCGATTCGTCTCTGTTTTTTGCCGGGTATTTAGCTATTTGCTCCTCGGTAAGCTTAAATTTGAATTGCGATAATTTCATTTGTATATCAATTTTATTTCCAAAAAAGCACTGTCCTATTTTAAGAGGACATCACTTCATGCCGGAATATTCTACTTTATTTCTTCTTTATTATCAACTTCTGTAACAACAGCCTTTTCGACCAATTCATCGATCTGGTCGACTTGCAAACAATCTTCCAAACGGACATCTCCTACCCGGGTACGAACCAAACCGATCAAATGAGCCCCACTACCCAACGCCTGTCCGATATCCCGTGCTAAAGCCCGTATATAAGTTCCCTTACTGCAAACCACTCTGATTTTTATTATATCAGACTGATACTCGAGCAACTCTATCTCATCTATAACAAGCTCTTTCGCTTTCAGTTCGACATCTTCACCTTTACGTGCAAAATCATAGGCTCTCCGTCCGTCGATCTTACATGCGGAATAAACCGGAGGAACTTGTTGAATAGAACCGACAAACTGCCTTAAAACCGTTTCTACGCCTTCACGGGTTATATGTTCCGTCGGATAAACCCCATCTATTTCTGTTTCCCGATCAAAAGAGGGTGTTGTTGCTCCTAACTGTAAAGTTGCGACATACTCTTTTGTCTGGTACTGAAAACTCTCTATCAACTTCGTCGCTTTCCCGGTGCAAATTATCATTACTCCTGAAGCCAACGGATCAAGAGTTCCGGCGTGCCCGACTTTTATCTTTTTTATTTTCAACTTCCGCGATATGCGCGTACGCACAATCTTAACCAACTTAAAAGAGGTCCAATACAAAGGCTTATCGAAATAGAGAACTTCTCCTTCTAAAAAATTCATCAGCTTATTTCCAAATTATACCCTAACAACATCAGCACAATGATGATACCTCCTACAATAATACGGTAATATCCGAACGCTTTAAATCCGTATTTCGTTACAAAACTGATAAAAAATTTAATCGCCAGTAAAGCCACGATAAACGCTACCACATTACCGACAATCAAAGTCAATAAATTATCTTGCAATACCTGCATTCCATTTTCAGAAGTCAGTAGTTTCAACAATTTATATGCCGTAGCTGCAAACATGGTAGGAACGGCCAGAAAGAAAGAAAATTCGGCCGCATTTTTACGAGTCATTTTCTGAGCCATACCTCCGACAATCGTCGCCATCGAACGAGATACTCCCGGAATCATAGCAATACACTGAAACAGCCCCACATTGAATGCTCTTTTCAGCGTCATTGTCTGATCGGGTGTCGTTTTGTTAAACCACTTATCAACAAACAACATTACAACACCACCGATAACCAACATAACGGCGACAACCGTAACGCTTTCGAGCATCTCGTCTATTTTGTCACTGAACAATAATCCGAAAAACGCAGCAGGTATAAAAGCAACCAACAGCTTCCAGTAAAAATCGTATTTATATAAAAACCGTCTGCCGTATTCCACCCATCGGGCAGATCCAGTTTTTCCGGAAACGGCCTCAGAATCGAATATTTTACAAGGATTCAACTTAAAGAACCGTTTCCAATACAACACGACTACCGACAAGATCGCCCCAAACTGTATAATCACGGTAAATGCTTTTACGAAGTCACTACTCGGGACACCCAACATATTCTGGGCAATGATCATGTGACCGGTAGAAGAAACCGGAAGAAACTCGGTCAATCCTTCTACAATCGCTATAATAATGGTCTGAAACCAATTTAATTCTTCCATATACTTATCGTACTGCGTTTTATTTCGATTTTTTCATGATTGCATAAATCATAAACACAAATCCGGCAAACGCAATACCGGGAGCTAATACGATACGTCTGAAACTGAAAATATCCGGATTATAATGTTCCGGTGTAGATCCGGGACCTGCCATCAGAGCAAACCCTAAAATAATCACAGCAAAAGCGATACCGATCAAAATCAAGTTCTGTTTTCCTAATGCAAAATCTTTTGTATCCATCTATATTTATTTTCTATGGTTCTAAACATAATATAAATTATCCCGATCCATCCGGATATAACGATTTACAGCAAACCACGCAGAAATCGCAGTAAGTACAACTCCCAATAAAAGGACAATCACAAACACCCAAAAAAGGGAGCTGATATCGATCAATGTGTACAGATTATCAAATTCGGTCAGCAGATAATAGACACATCCGGAGAGTAAAGCCATTGCTATAAACGCACCTATAATTCCGTTTATAATATTGGATATGATGAAAGGTTTGCGAATAAATGCAGGAGTCGCTCCCACCAACTTCATAGTCTGAATAATAAAACGCTTAGAATAAGCGCCGAGACGTATTGTATTACTGATCAAGGCGAACGATATGAGCATCAGTACGACAGCTAATCCCAAAAGCATAAAACTTATACGACGAATGTTGTCATTTACCAGTTGTATCAGATCTTTTTGATAAACTATATCATCGATCGCAACAGTTCCTTTTCTTAATCCTTTCTCGATCCACACCAGACTATCAGGATGAGCATAATCCGAACGAAGTTTTACTTCGATAGAGGCTTGCAACGGATTAAAGCCCAATAAATCTTTCGGGTTTTCCCCTAATTCGACCTCCAACTCTTTTAAAGCATCTTCTTTCGATATATATTGAGTCGCTCTTACATAAGGAGCTATATCAAGTTTTTTTTGTAACTTTTTCACCTGCGACTCCGTCACATTCTCTTTCAAAACAATGGAAAATCCCATGTTTTCTTTTACATACATCGAAAGACGCGTTGCCAATATACCCATAAGAACAACAATTCCCAAGATAAAAAGTACCAAGGAAATACTGATAGTAGAGGTCAGGCGCGCATTAAAGAACGTAATATGTCGTCCGGATTTCGATTCGCTCATTACTTTATTCGTAATAATTCAAAAATACAGCATTGAAAAGCTCAGGAAAGAAATCTAAAAAATAGAGTGATACAGAAACATCGATAGTCTTAAAAAAATTCAGAAACCGGATAACCGATATGACTTTACCGCTTGATGATATATTTTTTTTTATTTTCTATCTCTCTTATTCTCAGACTCCCGCAATACTTCAATTATAACTAAAATAACGCAAGTACACTTTTACCCGAAATTTGAGGCAAAATAACAAATAATAAACGAATTACGGCATTTTAATTCGTTTTTTTTAACAAAATATTATCTCAACTTATTTTTCTCAAAATAAGGGCCTGCAATATGGCGGAAGAAAAAGAATCCTAACACCACCAATACCAATGCAAACGTATAAGCTGCAGTATAATCCGACATATCGGCAATGCTTCCCCCGATCAAGACTCCTAAACCTAACCCCAAGTCCCATGCGGTAAAAAATGTAGAATTTGCAGTACCTCTTTGACTATGAGTAGCTAAATTGATAAAAAGATTCTGAAATGAAGGACAAATCAAACCGTATCCCATTCCTAAAACAGCAGCAGAAAAATAATATCCCACAGGAGATTTCAGAAAGATAAAAACAGAATAACCGATAACAAGGAATACAATCCCAACCGTTATCATATTGACGATCAATCCTTTATTCAAATATTTTCCGGTAGTAAGCCGGGAAAATATAAGACCGAAAGCCATAAGCATAAAATATAATCCTGTTCCCGAGTCTATTCCTACCTCCTCTTTCCCATATATAGCCAGATAAGTAGAAAGGACTCCGTAACTGAACGAGAGAAGGCAAAGAGAGATCGCTCCGGATACTCCTTTTACCAATAAAAAACGGTCGAGAGAGACATGTTCTTTTTCCGGCTGTATCTCAACGGAACGCTGTTTCAACGGCATTTTTATGGTAGTAACCAAAAAGAAACCCAATATACAGGAAAACAAGGATAATAAAAATATCGAATCATAATTGCGGAATGCATCCAATATATATAATGATACGGTAGGTCCCATTGCCATTGCCAAATTACTGCTTACTCCATAATATCCTATTCCTTCCCCTCGGCGTGAAGACGGCATGACATCGATCGCCACAGTACTGTTCGAAACAGTCACCATACCGAATGCCAGGCCGTGCATCGCCCTTATTACAGCAAAAAGAAGCAGTGTCCCGGCAAGTAAATATCCGCCGAAAAATAGAGTAAACACCCCATAACAAATTAACTGTAACGGCTTCCGGGGAAATGTATCGACCATGTATCCTGCAAAAGGACGGACAAAAAGAGCTGTTATCGTATAGGAGGAAAGTATAACTCCCACAGTCGCTTTATTCGACCCGAATTGTTCCATCAAATACATAGGCAGCACAGGTAACAACAGATAAAAAGCAAAAAACAGAAGAAAATTACCCCCGGCAACCGCTAAAAAACTTCGAGTCCACAACTTATCCTTCATCATAACACTTTCGATTTAGCACAATAATTTTCCGCATCTTGTGTCAAAAGTCATCTCAACGGAAAAATTCATGAATTTTTCGATGCAAAGGTAATAGTTTTCAAACAAAAATATTCAGCCGTCTCTTTGACTGTTTAAATTCTCCGATAAAGAAATTCGGTCAAGGTCTTCTTTACATTTTGTTTCGACAGTTATATCCGATCATAAAGCACAAGTTGAGACTCAGGTCCCATATTAAACAGCAAATCGAGAATGCTGGCATCGGGTATAAAACCCAACTTCGATGAAAAGACCTGATAATACGGTTGCAGATGAAATCTTTTATCAATCTCTTTTTTAGGATGTATCACATCTCTGAAATCATCTGTTTCGCTTCCTGTATAATCAACATATTCATCGCTATAAACAACATTGGGCGTTATTTCTAACAATCTGCATATTGTTTCCCGCAAAGACTCGTTCAAGTCGAATAGGAATGTCCCGGATAATTTTTTTTCAAAAAATGGAATAATATCATCTTGATAATACTCAAAAAAAGGAGAAGAACCGTATGCCGAAACAATAGCATTCCAATGCATGTGTTGCCAATTATCATGGTCGGAAATGCGAATATCCCGAGTAAGACACTTCGCCGTATCGGGCTTGATCACCGGAACAGAAAGAGGAATCAACCCGTTTGCACTAATTATATTACATCGGTTACGATAAGTTTGCTTTACATAATTACAGCATTTCTCCACAATTATATGATCTCGGTTACACAATGTTTTATAATAAGAAACCGGAGCTAAATAAGCTGTAGAAAGACAAGCTGAAGTCATAATCAAAGAACTTTAAAAATACGGTCGATACGAAAAGCTTTATAAAAAGGCTTTCCCGAATCGAAAGAAAGCCAGACTCGGCTACCTTTACCCACCAAATGAGAATGAGGAAGAGCTCCGAAGCTTCGCGAATCTGTTCCCATTTCACGATTATCTGCCAATACCCAATAGTAAGGCTGAGCAAAACGATATGAAACTATTTCGGTTTCACCATCATAGATTCTTCCGTCACGCACCTCTACATCTCTTCCTTCATACGCACTCATCAACCGGGCAATAAATGAAGCGTTTTCGGCATTCACCGATGTAGCTTCTCCAAACAAAGGAAGTACGACCCGAAAATTATTGCGATCAAGATTAACTTCTTGTAAAAGATCAGGAGAAGCCAATAGGTTCTTGACTCTAAAATAGTCATAACGAGACAAAAAATAGAGACTTTTTTTCTCGATTTTCGTTGAAACAGGAGTGATATTCAACTTTAAAAACAAGGAATCTATCACCGACTTTACCGAATCGGCGCAGAAATAAGCAGCAATTGCACGGGAAGGCTGAGAAACGAAGTTACCATTAATACGTAAAACCCCATTTTGAAAACTTACCGTATCCCCGGGAAATCCGATACAACGTGCAACCGCAATTTTTTTTCGATCTACCGGAATATTCTTTTCTAAAGAAGGAATATTAAAAACGACAATATCATTACGATTAGGGAACTTTCTGAAAAAATACATTTCCGGGATTCCCAAAGAGATATATGACCGGATTTTCGTACCGGGAATCGTATCATAACAAAACGGTAATGAAACTGGGGTTTGAGGCACACGTACACCGTAACTGCTTTTCCAAACCCAAAGATGATCGCCTTCTAACAAAGTATTTTCCATTTGATTGGCAGGGATACGAAACGATTCGGCACAAAAAGTCCGCAAAAGCCACACCGACAATATAATTCCGACAATCAGCTTCCATGGAATTTTCCCTTCCTGTACGCCCCTCTCCTTCATGAATCATCAATCCTTTGTCACGCATTTGAAGAAACGATCAAAACGAATGCGTCCGTCAAACCAGCCTCTATCTTTATCAATAGACAGCCACACAAACAATGGTTTGCCGACTATATGATCTTCTGGGACAAATCCCCAGCTACGACTGTCCGCCGAATTATCCCGGTTATCGCCGAGCATCATGTAATAATTCATCTTAAATTGATACGTATCGGTCTCTTTCCCATTTATATAGATCTTGCCATCTTCTTTTACCTGCAAATCGTTTCCCTCATAATTACGAATCACCCGTTCATAAATAGGCAAATTGTCTTGCGTAAGTTTCAATACAGCACCCCGTTCGGGAATCCAAACCGGCCCGTAATCGGCACGGGTCCATTTCTTATAATATCCTAAAGGATATGTATCTCCACCGAAATCTCCCGGTTCGGGAACTATTTTTGTTATAAATTTATAGCTTTTCAGCTTATTTAAAGCTTCTTGAGTAAGAGGAAGACGATAAACCGGATTGAATCCCATATCGGCATTTCTCGGAAAACCCAAATATTCAAGAACATTATCATAACCACGATCTCCACTAACGAGGAAACGATCGTCTTCACTGACATTCAATTCTCTGAAGTTAGATTCTCCCAACCGAATATCCGGACTACTGGTCATTACATAATAATTAAGCTGCATTTCTTTAGGATTTTTCAACGGCTTTCCATCGATATACACTTGATTATTACGAATTTCAAAATTATCTCCGGGCATTCCTATACAGCGTTTCACATAATTTTCTCGACGATCTACCGGACGATAAACGATATCACCGAAAACCGCCTTATTATTGTTTACTGTTTCCCAACCTTCATTATAACAAAGTGTATAATAATCGGGATTCTGAACCTTTAATGCCACCGTATCGCCTGCCGGAAAATTAAACACGACGATGTCGTTGCGTTCTACCTGTCCCAAACCTTTCAGACGATGATAAGGCCATTGCGGCCACTCTATATAGGACTTTGTGTTGATAACCGGCATTGTATGCTGCGCCAGCGGAAAAGATAAAGGAGTGTTCGGGACACGAGGTCCGAAACTCAACTTACTGACAAACAAATAATCACCGACCAATAGGGTCTTTTCGAGAGAAGAAGACGGGATCTTATAATTTTGAAAAAAGAAAGTATTGATCAGATAAACAGCAACCAAAGCATACAAAATGGCATCGACCCACTCCATCGTTTTACGAGTAGCCTTATTTTTCGACTTCTTCCAAAATGTCCAAGGTATAAATCGGGTAATATATATATCGAGCAAAACCAACAGCCCCGGCAAAATATAATAATTATCGAGCCATATCGCAAAAGCTATATAGATGATACATGCTATCGAAAAACGTATCCACCGGCTTTTGCGTACACCGGAAAAACGCCCTTTTATCGATTTTTCCTTTTCCGGGGATATAGTTGTTTTTTCTTCTTCCATTATAATCGTATATTAATGTTGTTCTTAAAATTTAAGCATGTCCTGCATTGTCAAAAAGCCCTTTTTCCCACAAGTAAACTCTGCGGCAATCACTGCACCTAAAGCAAATCCCATACGACTTTTGGCGTCATGAGTTATGCTGATCGTATCTACATCCGATTCGTAAATAACCGTATGTATTCCCGGAACTTCACCTTCTCTTACCGAACAGATTCCGATCTCATCTTCTGCAGGTTCTTTCCCTTCAACCCATTTATTTTTTCGTTCTATATTATCGATCAGACCTTCCGCCAACGTAATCGCCGTACCGCTGGGAGCATCCAACTTATGAACGTGATGTGTTTCTACCATTCTCACATCATAAGCCGGAAAATCATTCATAATTTTTGCCAGATATTTATTGAGTGCGAAAAAGATATTTACTCCTAAACTAAAATTCGAAGCATAAAAAAATGTTTGTCCGGCTTTACAAGCTTCTTTTATTTCAGGCAGATGTTCAAGCCAACCAGTCGTACCCGAAACGACCGGAACTCCGGCAGCAAAAGCCCTGCGATAATTATCCATCGCCACGGCCGGCATAGAAAACTCTATGGCTACGTCGGCACTTTTGAACGCATCAGACGTAAAATCTTCTTGATTATTCACATCAATGACAGAAACGATCTCATGTCCTCGCTGAAGGGCTATTTGTTCAATCGCATGCCCCATCTTTCCGTAACCTATTAACGCTATTTTCATCTGTTCTATTTCTGTTTTAAAACATCTCACAAATCATCCGGTTTTTACCGGATATTCTTTAATTTGCAAATATAATAAATTCAATCTGAAATTTCGAACTCAAAGATTTTTTCCGACAATTCATAACATTCAGATAATCTTTTGAGCATCAAAATTATGATTCAATGGAAAAGTTATTATATTACGTTTGGGAACATCGCCTTTTCGATAACCGGAACTTACTTACGACAAAAGGCGAAAAGATAGAAATTATCGATCCGGGACACCGAAACTCAGACTCCGGTCCGGACTTTTTCAATGCCAAAATCCGTATAGGAGAAAAGTTATGGGCAGGAAATGTCGAAATACATAAAAACGCCTCCGACTGGAAACTTCATAACCATAACCACGATAAATCTTACGATTCGGTAATATTACATGTTATAGAAAACAACGATGCAGAAATTGTTCGTTCTACCGGAGAAATTATCCCCCAACTCATAATACGGTATCCGGACATAATTAAAGACAATTATGAATTATTAATCCATCAAAACTCCTTTCTTCCCTGCGGAGACCGTTTGCATGAACTACCGCCTCTTTTTTTAACCGACTGGATAACGTCTTTAGCGATGGAACGCCTTCAAGAAAAAGCCCGACGGATATGCAACTGGTTAGAATCTTATAGAGGAAATTGGGAAGAAGTATGCTACATTACTTTATCTCGAAGTTTGGGTTTCGGAACCAATAGCGATGCTTTCGAAAGGCTTGCCCGCAGCTTGCCCTTACTGTTCATGCAAAAACATGCCGACTCTCTGTTCCAAATCGAAGCTTTTCTTTTCGGGCAAGCCGGATTACTCGATCCGGAACATTTCCCGAATGATGCTTATTACCAAAGAATGGTAAACGAATATGCATTTCTCAAAAATAAATTCGGACTTTCTCCTCTAAATCCGGAATGTTGGAAATTCGCCCGATTGCGTCCGGCAAATTTTCCTCATCAGCGAATCGCTTTATTGGCACAACTTATTCATCAAGGATTTTCTCTATTTACCCAAATTCGTGAAACTAAAGATGAGAAATCTTTCCGACGACTGTTCGATCTCTACCTAAACGGGTATTGGGATACTCATTACTCTTTCGGACAACTGTCACCACAACGGCCTAAAGCTTTAGGGAAAAGTGCCGTAGATATTTTGCTGATCAATACGGTAGCCCCGCTATTATATGCTTATGGAGTAAAAACAGGGAATGAGGTTTATAACGAACGGGCTATGAATCTGTTGGAAAATATAAAAGCCGAACAAAACAGAATAATCCGATATTTTTCTCAAGCGGGAATCAAAACCGATAATGCACTCGACAGTCAAGCTCTGATACAGCTACATACAGCCTATTGCGTGCCTAAAAAATGTCTGTATTGCCGGATAGGACACAGATTATTATCAAGCCCGATAAATTGTAAATAAAATAGAATAAATCTCATTTCAGAGACTATTTAAGAAGTCTTTCAAATTTTCGTAAACCTTTTCTTGTTTTAATATGTTATTTCTAAGAAACACCCCAAACCGGAATTTCTTCAAAGACAGCTCATTCTCAAACAGCATAAATTATTTTTGTATGAAAACAATTAAAGGTACGATCACAGAACAAAATTTATTGAAAGCTTTCGCCGGTGAATCTCAGGCAAGAAATCGCTATTCTATTTTTGCAGAGGTAGCTAAGAAAGAAGGTTATGAACAGATTTCCGGAATTTTTCTTGAAACTGCAGATCAAGAAAAGGCTCATGCAAAACGTTTTTTCGATTATCTTGAAGGTGGTATGGTAATGATTACTGCCGACTATCCTACCGGACCTGTCGGCAATACAGCTCAAAACTTACTGGAAGCAGCAGAAGGGGAAAAGCTCGAATGGTCTTCTCTATATGCCGATTTCTCGGGAATAGCTGCCGATGAAGGGTTTAAAGATATTGCCACAGCGTTTAAGATGATCGCCAAAGTGGAAGAGTTCCATGAATGGCGTTATCGCAAATTGCTTGCTCGGGTAGAAGATAAAATGGTATTCAAACGCGAAGAGCCCATTAAATGGCAATGCCGGAACTGCGGCTTCGTTCACGAAGGAAAAACTCCTCCCGAAAAATGTCCGGCATGTCTGCATCCGAAAGATTTTTTCGAACCTAAACGAGATAATTATTAATGGTGTATTTACGGAGCTCTACGGTTGTCTGAAATTTCGGACAGCCGTATTTTTTTGACTATAAACATATTATCATCACTCTTATTGCATAATAATTTATTTTTCTTATTTTTGTAAAATTAAGAATCCATAATACAATCTCTATACATGAAAAACTATTCGATATTATATTTTCTAACGGTTATACTCTTTGCATGTAATGGTAAGTCCGGTTCTCAGTCCAAAAGCGCCGAACCCTTCGACTCTGCCCAAATTATCAAAATACAAAATGTAATCGATACCTCCGTTAATGGAGTAACTTTTAATGTTTCTTCCGTAAAACCGGCAGACTCTTTACTAAAGACATATCCGGTAAAAGATATGATGGAGTTGAAAATAGAGAAAAAAATATCTTTTTTACCGGATGAACATAAAAATGAACGCCTCATATATACCCGAGACAATGGATTTATAGAAACTTTACAATATTGCTATGACGAACACAGGCCGCTGAAACTGAGTCCGGATCATATCTGGACATTAATCTGTCAGGCGACATCGATACACATAAACCAACATTATGATTCTCTTAAAAATATCATCTTTACAGATGAAAAGAAAGAAGAACTTATCATTCGAAACGACAGCCTCGAAAACAATGCAAGATATTGGGGAACATTGATAAAGGATTTTTGCAATGAAACAAAAAATCATACCCATAACGACCTTTATGATTTCTTTGTTCCGAACTTTTCGACCACAACCCCAGTTCAGACAACCGTTTACCAAATAACCCTTCTGGAAAGTTACAAAAAGAAATTCTCTTATGTAGGAGAAACCGGATGCGGTATTCCGCAAATAACGATTACGGGAAACAAAGAAGACTGGATATGGATATTCGATCATCTGTCGGATTTGGATAAACTCGGATTAACATGGTGGGGAAAGGAACTTAGACCTATAATAAAAGAGTTTATCAATGTTTTCGATGATAAAATCAATGTTTCATTCTGGGATTCCATATATAAAGATGCCGCAGAATACGGAGCATTCTATATATCGGGTTGGATTATCAAGTTTTTTCCATATTTACCGACAACGGGAGAGGATTTTTTAGGATATACTTCCGAAGGAAAGGGTAAATACGAGTTGGTATATCGCCTGAACCCCTATTTACATGGAAACGATTACAAATTATCTACATTAGGAACTGAAAGTTTTCCCTCCGGTTTATCGCAAATAGACATCAAATGGATAAATTATTTTAACCGAACAACTAAAAAAATGGAAGCTTATTCCGGATTTTTCGGGGTGAAACAGTCACAAGATAAAACACTCGAACCGTTTATTTCCTGGCTCGTATGCAAAAAAGATACTTCAAAAGTAAAAATGGATGTATCCGACGTATTATCTCTATCCCCTAAACATCACAACGACCCGCAATTATGGTCTCCCAGAATATGCAATGAATACACCGATTCGGCTATATATGATATTAAAAAATTCAAATCGCAGCAAGCAAGTCTTTTATTTATACGCAATGAATTGAACCGGAATAAAGAGAAATACCAACAACTGAATAATATCGATCTTTCCGGAGATACATTGCGTTTCGTAATAACTTGTGACGGTTCGGTAGCTCAAATAAAACTGAAAGGCCGCAATACGGAGAATAAGAAACTCATCGACTTTTTCGAAAGGGAGTTGACGATTTTACCTGAATCATGGATACCCGCTCTCGCCCATCCCGATAAAGTCCTCGATTATTTCGATTTTTCAGAAGAAGAACTGAAATTGAAAGTAAAAGCCAATAGTGAATTGGAGATCGTATTTTAGACAATCTCCTAAACAAGCTTAAACAGAAACGGGATCATACACGAACTCTACTGCACGATCTTGCCGCAATGAAACAGGCACATCGATAAGTCGCTGGTTGCGACTTCCCCGAAAAAATAAAGAGGTATCTTTCTGCGTTTCTACGAATCTACCGTCAACCAATACATCTATATATGGCAATAGGAGGGATAAACGGGCAGAAGCAACGATCTCCTCATATAAATATCCGGTATAGCACCATATATTTTTAGAGGTTTCTTCTTTTATACGACGTGCTAATTCGGTAAAAGCTTCCGGCTGAAAGAACGGGTCACCGCCGCTAAAAGTCACATTGTCGAAATCATTGCTTTTTATTACGGAAAGAATTTCATTCAACGACATTTTTTTTCCGTTACAAATATCCCATGACTGAGGATTATGACAACCCGGACAACGATGCGGACAACCGGCCGAATAGACCGAGGTACGCAACCCCGGTCCGTCGACAGTCGTATCTTCGACAATATCCAATATATATATATAATCAATCATGAACGACACGATCATTAAGTTCAGACAACTTTGCATGATTCCAACGGTCTGTCGTTCCCACCAGATAACCCGTAATCCGCTGAAGCCGGTCTATCTCTTTGCTACCGCAATGAGGACAGGTATCGAGTCCGGCAGAAGCATCTTCATAGCCGCATTGCATACAGCGGTTACGATTATGGTTTACCGATCCGTAACCGATATTATATTTATCCATCATATCGACAACAGCCATAATTGCCTCAGGATTATGTGTAGCATCCCCGTCTATTTCGACATAAAATATATGTCCGCCACGAGTCAAGTCATGGTAAGGAGCTTCTATTTCGGCCTTATGTCTTGCACTGCATTTATAATACACCGGAACATGATTCGAGTTGGTATAATAATCTCGGTCTGTAACTCCCGAAATAACACCGAATGTCTGACGGTCTTTTGCCGTAAATTTTCCGGACAATCCTTCAGCCGGTGTAGCCAATACGCTGTAATTATGCTGATATTGATCACAAAAACGGTTTACCTGATCACGCATATAGGTAATAATACGCAATCCCAATTCTTGAGCAGAAGCATCTTCTCCGTGATGTTTACCGACAAGAGCAACCAGACATTCCGCCAATCCGATAAAACCTATACCCAAAGTTCCTTGATTAATAACCGATGCTATCGTATCATTCGGCTTCAACTTCTCACATCCATTCCACAAAGCGGACATCAACAAAGGAAACTGTTTGGCATAGGCCGTCTTCTGAAACTCGAACCGCTCGTGAAGTTGCAGTGCGGTAATCTCGAGCACTTCATCCAGCTTAGCAAAAAAACGAGCAATCCGTTCGCTTTTGTCTCGAATATTCATACATTCTATCGCCAACCGAACGATATTGATTGTCGTAAAAGAAATATTTCCACGCCCTATCGACGTTTTTTCTCCGAAACGATTTTCAAAAACGCGGGTACGACATCCCATTGTCGCCACTTCATATTTATAACGCTCCGGATCATCGATACGCCATTCTTCATGATTATTGAAAGTTGCATCCAGATTCAAGAAATTAGGAAAAAAACGACGGGCACTTACCTTACATGCCAATTTATAAAGGTCATAATTCCGGTCTTCCGGCAAGTAACTTACTCCACGTTTTTTCTTCCATATCTGTATGGGAAAAATAGCTGTAGCCCCGTTACCTACACCTTCATACGTAGATCCCAGCAATTCACGAATGATGCAACGCCCTTCGGCCGAAGTATCGGTTCCGTAATTAATAGAGCTGAACACCACCTGATTGCCTCCCCGAGAATGAATCGTATTCATGTTATGAATAAAAGCTTCCATAGATTGATGCACCCGACTTACCGTGCGGTTGACTGCATGCTGCACGACACGGGCATCCCCTGTAAGACCATCAAGAGGACGGGTAATATAGTCATCCAAATCCACTTGATAAAGATGAGAATAATCAGTACCGTTCATATCGGAAATTACTTTTATTTCTTCGATAAAACTGTTTCTTACGAACGGAGCTAAATAGAAATCAAAAGCCGGAATCGCCTGTCCGCCATGCATCTCGTTTTGAGCCGTTTCCAAAGAAATACACCCCAAAATACTTGCCGTCTCTATTCGTTTTGCCGGCCTGGATTCTCCATGTCCTGCAAAAAATCCGTTTTTCAAAATCTTATCTAACGGATGTTGTACGCACGTGAGGCTTTTAGTAGGATAATAATCTTTGTCATGTATATGGATATATGAATCTCTTACTGCCGTTTTGACTCTTTCACTCAATAAATAGTCATCTACAAAAGGTTTTGTAGTCTCACTTGCGAATTTCATCATCATACCTGCCGGAGTATCGGCATTCATATTAGCATTTTCGCGAGTTATATCGTTTGATTTAGTCTCTATAATTTCAAGAAAAATATCGCGGGTTTTCGCTTTACGGGCAATACTCCTTTGATTACGATAAGCAATATAACGCTGGGCTACATCTTTACGGCTACTTTTCATCAGTTCCACTTCGACACAATCCTGTATTGCCTCTACGCTCATTTGCTCACTTCCCCGACATACGATACGATCGGTGATCTGACGAATCAAACTCATATCCTCACCCTTATCGGTATGCAACATCGCCTTACGAATAGCTGCAATAATTTTTTCTTCATTGAAACCCACGATACGTCCATCGCGTTTTACTACTGTCTGTATCATTTTTTTGAGACTAAAATTTATTTTTTATATCGTTTTTATTATCTCTGAATACCGATGTAAAGGTAAAAAATTTATTTCTTATATAACAATACAATTTCTATTTTTGAAAACTTTTTATATAAATAAAATTTATATATAACTAATTATCAACTTTTTAATTTTTAAAATTAGAAACTTCTAAAAATAATATCAATATAAAATTATTCAAAATTGAAAATTGTGTATATATGTAAAATAAAAAAGTTACCGAAAAAAATATTACGGTAACTTTCTAAAAGTTTATGATAACAGACTAAATTATCAGTAAAAAATATCTGATCAAATTTTATTTTTCTTAGGATAATCTATCGTATAATGCAGGCCTCTGCTTTCTTTACGTGCCATGGCTTGCTTGATGATCAAATATCCTACATTAATAATATTGCGCAATTCGCATATCTCCCGAGTCACGACCGAACGCTGGAAAAGATCTTCCGTCTCACGATAAAGTATTTCCAATCTGTCCAAAGCTCTTTTCAGACGCAGATTGGAACGCACTATTCCCACATAAGCCGACATAAGCTGTTCTACTTCCCGTACGCTTTGCGTTATCAATACCATCTCTTCTGGCAATGATGTACCCTCATCGTTCCAATCGGGAATATTTTCTTGTATCTTTATATCGGGCAATACTTTCACCGCATGTTTTGCTGCAGCATCCGCATAAACTACCGCTTCTATCAACGAATTGGAAGCCAATCGATTCGCACCATGCAAACCGGTACAAGAACATTCACCTACGGCATACAAGTTTTTTATAGACGTACGTGCATCCAAATCAACTTTAATACCCCCGCACAAATAATGTGCAGCCGGAGCTACAGGAATATAATCTTTTGTTATATCGATCCCCAAACTCAAGCATTTTTGATAAATATTAGGAAAATGCTTTTTGGTCTCTTCCGGGTCTTTATGGGTCACATCAAGATATACACATTCATCTCCGCGAGTTTTCATTTCATTATCGATGGCACGGGCTACAATATCACGAGGAGCTAATGATCGGCGATCATCGTACTTCTGCATAAACTCTTTTCCATCTTTAGTTTTCAATACAGCTCCATAACCGCGCATCGCCTCGGTAATCAAGAAACTGGGACGCTCTCCCGGATTATATAATGCAGTAGGATGAAATTGGATAAATTCCATATCTTTTACATCGCCTTTTGCACGATATACCATGGCAATACCGTCTCCAGTAGCGACAGGCGGATTTGTGGTAGTCCGGTAAACATTTCCTACTCCTCCCGTAGCAATCAAAGTAGTTTTTGAAAGAAATGTATGAATATGGTTCGTATTCTGGTCAAGTACATAAGCACCGTAACATTCTATATTACCGGTGTGACGGGTTACGTTTACTCCCAAATGATGCTGTGTTATGATTTCGATCGCAAAATGATTCTCAAAAACTTTAATTTTCGGATGATTTTTCAAAGCTCTGATCAAACTATCCTGAATTTCAGCTCCGGTATTGTCCTGATGATGCAAAATGCGGAATTCGGAATGTCCTCCTTCTTTATGAAGATCAAATTTTCCATTCTCGTCTTTATCAAAACTTACTCCCCAATCGATCAACTCCTTAATCTGACCGGGAGCTTCTCGCACCACTTTCTCGACCGCAGCCCGATCGCTGATCCAATCTCCCGCAATCATCGTATCTTCAATGTGTTTCTCAAAATTATCGACCAGCGTATTGGTTACAGAAGCAATTCCTCCTTGTGCGTAAAACGTATTCGCTTCTTCAAGACCTGTTTTACAAATTACAGCTACACGACCTTTTTCAGCTACTTTCAAGGCAAAACTCATCCCTGCTATACCCGAGCCTATTACCAAAAAATCAAATTTATGTGTCATATTTTTCTTTTTTTCGATACGATTGCCGAGCGTATCCGAACTTTTCTAAACACAAAGGTAAAAATAAAGTAGCAATGTTGTATCTTCGTAAAAAATCTATTTCTATGCAACGTACATTCAAATCAAAAATAGGAATTCTCACCCATATATTACTGCTGATAACGATCATTCTCCTTTTTTACAGTATGTGGATTAAATCGATCATTTTTTTAGTCATCATGCTCATCATAAACGTATTGTTCGTTCCTTCTTTTATACATACGGAATATATATTCAATAACAATATGTTATATATCAAATCGGGATATTTACCTGTAATAAAAATCAAGTTAGATACTATATCGGAAATTATTTCTCATCCGAAAAAAAACTCGTCATTTACTACGAATCCTACAAAAAGGTATGCTTTATCAAGTGACCAGATTATACTATACTGCAAAGATAATCGGAGAATAGCTATTTCTCCTTATGATAAAGAAGGGTTTATCCGTGAAACAATCAAATGCAATCCCGACATAAAAATCACAAAATAAAATTGATAGAAACAAAAAAGATCTGCTTAAGCGAGACTATTTAAACAGATCTTTTTCATATCATATTTTTCTATCTATCATTTGATTTCTAAACCGAGTTTTTTCAACTGCTTATCATCGGATGTTCCGCCATAAAGAATTTCATATTTTCCCGGTCGTACTTCCATTTTCTCAATTACCGGATTAAAAAATTCGAAAGAAGAAGCCGGCAAATCTATTTTTACAGGTACGGTTTGCCCCGCTTTTACCGAAACACGTTTATATCCTCTCAATGATTTAGAAGGACCTTCGGGATCTTGCAAATTGCGTATATATACTTGAACTACTTCATCCCCGTCTCGCAGACCCGTATTTTTCAAATTCAGACTCAAAAATACCGAATCATTTACACTCATAGACTTTTTACTCAATTTAGCTTTCGAATAACTGAAACCGGTATAACTCAATCCATGCCCGAAAGGATATAAGGGTTTTCCTTTAAAATAACGATAAGTACGCCCTTGACCTTCGGACATATTATAATTTTCAAAATCAGGAAGATCATCGGAAGATGCATAAAAAGTCAACGGCAAACGCCCGGCAGGATTGTAATCTCCGAAAAGCACATCGGCAACCGCAGTACCCCCCTCCTGTCCCGGATACCAAGCCTGAAGAATAGCATCCATATTTTTATCTTCCCAAGATAAAGCCATAGTACTTCCCGAACACAATACAAAAATTACGGGTTTTCCTGTTTCTTTCAAAGCTTTCATCATATTTTTCTGTACTTGAGGAAGATCTATATTCGTGCGGTCACCGTTTTTGAATCCGGGATATTTCACTCCCATTTCCTCTCCCTCAAGAGAAGAAGAAATACCTCCGACAAAAATAATAGCATCTGCATCTTTCACTTTTTCGGCGACAGCTTTATAATCGATTTGACGGCTCAACCCTACATCGAATTTAAGTGCTCCTTTTCCTCCTCCCTGATAATATTCGATAAGAATATCATATTTCTTTCCTTTTTCGACATTCATCCGATAATCTTTTCTGGATGCAGGTCCGTTTTTCCAATCCGAAATAATTTCTTTTCCGTCGACATAAACACGGCAACCATCATCTGCCGATATAGTAAATACAACCTCTTCGGTTCGTTCAGGAATAAATACAGACTCGAAACGGGCCGAAAAATCTTTTAGATTCACTCCGGGCATAAAGACTGTTTCTCCTCCCGTATCGAAATTAAAAGGTTCGCTTATTTGACCTGTCGCTGCAATATCTCCCGACAAATCACGATTATTCCAAAAAGTCGCTTTAAAACCTTTTTTACCATTATATTGACACCGATCGAAATAACTGAGAAAAACTTCGGTGTCTACATAATCGCATCCCTTTTCATAAATTACGCTTCCTTCAGGCAACTTCGCTTTAATTCCTTCCAATATAGTAACCGATCTGTCGGGCGTCCCGTTATAATTAGCCCAAAGCATTACCGAGTCATTAGCATTCGGTCCCATTACCGCTACTTTCTTTATACTTTTACTTAAGGGTAACGTATTATTTTTATTACTCAACAATACCATACTTTTACGTGCCATTTCCAAGGCCTTTGCTTTATGCTTATCGCAACAAACTACCGAATAAGGAATAGAAGACCAAGATACCAAAGAGTCATCGTCGAACATTCCCAATTCGAAACGGGCACGAAGCAACCGAAAAACAGATTCATTGATCTTAGTTTCGGTAATCAACCCTTTTTCAAAAGCTTCATCTAAAGCCCAATAAGAACCGCCGCACTCCAAATCTGTCCCGGATATAACCGCATCTGCCGATGCATCTGCCGCCGAAGCGTGAGTCTCATGTCTGCCTTTTGTATAAAAATCGGCAATAGCTCCGCAATCGGAAACGATAACATCATCGAATCCCCACTCGTCTTTCAATATATTTATCAACAGAGTCTTATTAGAACAACAAGGTTCTCCTTCAAAACGGTTATAGGCGCACATTACTTCTTTCACTTTTCCTTCTGTAACAAGCGCCTTAAAAGCCGGCAAATAAGTTTCTCTTAAATCACGTATAGAAATATTTTCGGCATTATAACTATGCCTATTCCATTCAGGTCCGCTATGAACAGCATAGTGCTTCGCACAAGCGTGAGCCTTATCATACTTTTGAGTACCGTCTCCCTGAAGACCTTTTACGACAGCAAGCCCCATTTTCGTAGTCAAAAAAGGATCTTCTCCATATGTTTCCATGCCGCGTCCCCAACGAGGATCACGGAAAATATTGATGTTCGGAGTCCAGAACGTAAGTCCTTTATAACCGTTATACATTCCTTTTCTCTGAAAATCATGATATTTCGCCCTTCCTTCATCCGAAACCATATCGAACATTTCATAAACAGCCGTATCATCAAAAGTCGCTGCCAGACCTATTGCTTGCGGAAAAACCGTTGCTTTTCCCGCACGTGCAATTCCATGTAAAGCTTCATTCCACCAATCATACGGACGAACGCCCAGACGTTCTATACCTCCGGTGTTATTGTGCATTTGGGCGAACTTCTCTTTCAAAGTCATCCTATTCAATAAATCCAAAGCTCTTTCATCCGGAGATAATTCCGGATTTTTATACGGAGGATTCTCGGCCCTAAAAGAAAAAGCCGAAAAAAACAGCAGTGTAAATAAAATTACTTTTTTCGATTTCATGTGTGTGTTATTGTTTTGTGTAACTAAAAATAATTTATCTATTATAACCAACCCGATTTTTTATACCAGTTTACAGTTTCATAAACACCTTTTTCCAAAGGATAATCAGGTTCAAATCCAAGTTCTTTTTGTAAAGGAGTTATATCGCAAATCCAGTTACGTTGCTTCATAATATTATACTTATCTCTATTAAGCGTACTGGCAGAACCTGTCAAAGACGCAAAAAATTCGGCACAATAAGAAACAATCTTTAGAAAAACAAGAGGTAAACGAATAGGAATGACAAACCGCTTTCCCATAGCTGAAGCTATATATTTGCGAAATTGGGTAGAAGTATAAGCTCCTCCGTCAGAAATAAAATATCCTCGTTGTTTAACACCTTTATCTATAGCCAGAAAAATAGCTTTTACCAAATCCCGAACATAAATAAAAGTTATCAATTGCTTTTTATATCCGACAGAAAAGTCAAATCCGAATTTAATAGTTTTCATCATCAGATAATAATCTTTTTCACGAGGACCATACACTCCGGTAGGACGCATTATCACGTAAGGAAAATTCGATAAGGAATAAAGATGCTGTTCTGCTTTAAGTTTACTCTTCCCATAACGAGTATTGGGATGCGGAACATCGCTTTGCCGTATAGGAGTAAAACCTGTTTCATCACCTATTCCCCACGCACCCAGACTACTCATCATGATAAATTGCTCGGGGACGGTTTCGGTTTCTATTAAAGCTTCGGTAAAATTTTTTACAAAACTGTAGTTGATAAGATCGAAGTCTTCAGGATTTTTACATTTTGTCACTCCCAAATTATGAACAATATAATCCCACGCACCGAACTTTTCTTTTTGTTCTGAAAGCTGTTTTTTCAATTGTTCCTTATCATTAAATTTAAGGTCTATAAATTTTATATTTTCATCCTTCAAATATTCTTTATTGGTAGAGGCACGAACACCGGCCCAAGTTTCATAACCTCGCCGCAAAGCTTCTTCTACTATAAAACCTCCTATAAAACCTCCCGCACCCGTAACCAATATTTTTTTGAGCATAAATAACTTCATTTTATATGTGATAAAAGTAATAATAAAAGGAGAATTAACAAAAAATCATATCTTATTATTGCATTTTATTCTCTTGAAGAGCTTTAATAGAGAGATTATTACAATCTTTAAAACATTTTGTTGACAATCTTTTCCTATATTTGCAACGCATATAGAGCTTATAGCCTCTTCATCAAATAAAATCTATGAAGCAATACAAATTACTGAACAACGTTTTAGGTTGGGTCGTGTTTGTCATATCGGCCGTAACTTACATTTTAACGCTGGAACCAACAGCCAGTTTCTGGGATTGCGGAGAATTCATTTCTTCTGCATATAAACTCGAAGTAGGACATCCACCCGGAAATCCTATTTTCATGTTAACGGGAAGATTTTTCGCAAATTTTGCCTCTGATCCTACTCAGGTAGCCTACATGATAAACCTGATGTCGGGACTACTCAGTGCAGGCACTATATTATTATTATTTTGGACTATAACTCATCTTGCCCGAAAAATAGTGGTAAAAGAAGGAGAAGAGATGAGTATGGGACAAATGATCGCTATTTTGGGAAGCGGACTCGTAGGTTCTTTAGCTTACGCATTCAGTGATACTTTTTGGTTTTCGGCAGTAGAAGGTGAAGTTTATGCATATTCTTCTTTCTGTACGGCTCTTGTATTCTGGCTCATCTTGAAATGGGAAACTGTAGCCGACGAACCTCATTCTTACCGGTATATAGTACTTATAGCTTACCTTATCGGTATATCCATTGCAGTACATCTTCTCAATTTATTATGTATTCCGGCTATCGTACTGGTATATTACTACAGAAAATTCAAAAATACGAATGCAAAAGGCTCTCTTATAGCTATTGCCATTTCGTTCGCTATAATCGTAATTTTATTATACGGATTGATTCCGGGATTTGTAAAAGTCGCCGGATGGGCGGAACTTTTATTTGTAAACGTATTCGGCGCACCTTTCAATACCGGTGTCATTATTTATTTCTTCCTCGTAATAGGATGCATTTCTTGGGCTATTTATGAAACATACAGTCAAAAAAATAAGTTCCGTTTGCGGCTCTCTTTCTTAATAAGCGTCATTATGGTAGGTATTCCTTTTATAGGAGATAAAATATGGATAGGCATATTGTTATCTATCATTTTAGCTTGTTATCTTTTCTTCAAAGAAAAGCTGCCGGTTCGTGCTTTGAATACTATTTTGGTATCTATCATGGTTATTTTCATAGGTTACTCTTCTTATGCCCTGATCGTGATTCGTTCTTCTGCAAACACGCCTATGGATCAAAATTCTCCTGAAGATGTATTCAAATTGGCAAGTTATCTGAATCGGGAACAATATGGAGACCGTCCTCTTCTGTTCGGAAATACGTTCGTATCGGATGTAGCACGCGACAATAACGGAGCACCCATGTTTAAGGAAGGTTCAGCTATATGGAGAAGAAATATAAAAACCGATAAAAACGAAAAAGACAAATATATAATCATAGACCATAAACGAGATTATATATATACTCCCGAACTGGATATGTTTTTCCCTCGTATGTACAGCAGTAGTCCTCAACATATAGAAGCTTATAAAGAGTGGACTAATTTCAAAGGAAAACCTGTTAAAGTAAAAAATTACCAGGGAGAAACTCATACAGTCTATAAACCTACTTTCGGAGAAAATTTGAAATTCTTCCTCGATTATCAATTGAATTTTATGTACTGGCGTTATTTCATGTGGAATTTTGCAGGACGCCAAAATGATTTGCAAGGAAACGGAGAGGTAAGTAAAGGTAATTGGATCAGCGGTTTTAATTTTATAGATAAACACCTAGCCGGAGATCAGACTAATCTTCCTTCTGAACTGGCAAACAATAAAGGACGCAATGTATTTTACATGATGCCGCTCATATTGGGTCTTATAGGATTATTCTTTCAAGCATATTCGGGAAAAAAAGGTATAGAAGGATTTTGGGTAACGTTCTTCTTATTTTTCATGACCGGTATAGCTATTGTTATTTACCTGAATCAAACTCCTTATCAACCGCGTGAAAGAGATTATGCTTATGCCGGTTCTTTCTACGCATTTGCAATTTGGATAGGTTTAGGTGTAGCGGCAATAAGTAAAGGTCTTGAAAGATACCTTTCTCCGAAAGTGGCATCTTCCATAGCCACCGTACTCTGTCTCATAGTACCTATACAAATGGTAAGTCAGACATGGGACGATCACGATCGTTCGGGACGTTATACTTGTAGAGATTTCGGTAAAAATTACCTTTCCTGTATAGAAAAAGACGGTATTATTTTTACCAACGGAGATAACGATACTTTCCCTTTATGGTATGTACAAGAAACGGAAGGTTATCGTACCGATGTACGTGTATGTAATTTAAGTTACTTGCAAACCGATTGGTATATAGATCAGATGAAGAGTCAAGCTTATGAATCTACTCCTCTTCCTATATCTATGAAAGAATATCAATACGGTAACGGAAAACGCGAATATGCTTACTTATATAACGTTACACAACAACCTATGTCGGTAAGCGATGCAATGAACTTTTTCTTGTCCGATGAAGAATGGACCAAGAAAATACCCGAAGCACAAGGTACTTTCAACTATTTCCCTACCAATGCTTTTTATATACCTGTAGATTCTGCATCTGTATTGAAATCGGGAACTGTAACTCCTGAACTGAAAGACAGTATCGTTAAAAGAATAGATTTGTCATACACAAATAAAAATTCCATGACATTAAACGAAATAGCTATTCTGGATATGATCAATACAAATGCGAAAGAAGGCTGGAAACGTCCTATATATTATGCAGTAACCGTAGGACCGGAAATGTATATGAATCTTAAACCGTATTTCAGCCGTGTAGGGTTGGCATATCGTATCGTACCTGTCAAAAATCCGGATGGAGACAGTTCTATCGATACGGAAAAAATGTATGACAATATGATGAACAAATTCGTATGGGGAGGCATTGAGAATCCTAACGTTTATTTAGACGAAAACATAAGAAGAATGTGTTTTACGCTGCGTATGATGTTTGTAGAACTTATCGGCCAGCTAATGGAAGAAGGTAAAACAGATAAAGCATTGAAAGCGTTGGATTATTGTATGGAAAAAATTCCAGGCACGGCAATTCCTCACGACTACATTTCTACTCAATTGGCTATGAATTATTATCAATTGGGACAAAAAGAAAAAGCGAAAAAACTATTGGAAGAGATAGCCGATAATTCTTTCGAATACCTCAAATGGTACACAACTCTTACTCCTAATCAATTGAGATCGATAGACAGAGATGTACAGATCAATCAGTTTATTCTTATAAAAAATGTCATACCTATGTTCATTTCTCAGAACGATCAAGAATCGGCAATGAAATATGTCAATAAACTAAAAAGCATAGGTATAGATCCTACTGCCATGCTGCAACAACAGTAAAAATATAAATATTCGACGAATAGGATATTCTCGTTATAAGAGAGAATATCCTATTTGTTTTAAAAAGTTTTGGTCATGTTGATAGAACAGCCGCCTTATTTATATAGAATGCTTTATCCGGAAACAATATGGCGTATTCCGGTTCCGGGAAAAGAAAAAAATATATATCTTACTTTCGATGACGGTCCTATTCCCGAAGTAACTCCCTGGGTACTTAACTTATTGGATCATTATCAAGTAAAAGCTACTTTTTTTTGTGTGGGAGAAAACGTTGCCCGAAACAGAGAATTATATGAAGAGATAAAATTGCGGGGACATTCTACGGGAAACCATACAATGAACCATATACAAGGTATAAAATATACTACTCAAAACTATGTGAGAAATGTAGAAGCGGCTAATCAACTCATAAAAAGCCAATTATTCAGACCTCCTCACGGTCACATGCGTTTCTCTCAACTCCTCACTTTACAAAAACTCGATTATCATATTATCATGTGGGATGTGGTAACTCGCGATTACAGTAAAAAATTAAACGGAGAAGATGTTTTTAATAACGTGAAGAAATTTGTAAGAAACGGATCTATCATCGTTTTCCACGATTCTCTCAAATCTCAAAAAAATTTACGTTATGCTCTTCCTAAATCAATCGAATGGTTATTAGAAAAAGGATATAATTTTGAACGAATTTTCCCTTAAAAATAAAATCTTCGAACGAGCTTTTGCCTTAGGTTTCTCAGCTTGCGGTATAACTCCTGTAAAAGAAGTCGATGCAGATTGCCGTTTACATTTCGACAAATGGTTACAGAAGGGTAAAGAAGCCCGAATGCAATATATGAGAAATTATAAAGACAAAAGATTCGATCCTCGATTATTGGTAGAAAACGCTCGTTCTGTGCTTGTAGTAGCCTTGAATTATTATCCCTCTATACACATTCCTGAAAATCATCCTCAATTCGCACTATATTCTTATGGACAAGATTATCACATTGTTCTAAAAGAAAAATTAAATGAATTATTTTCCTATATAAATACACTGATTCCCATAGAAGGAAGAATATTTTGCGATACAGCTCCCGTCATGGAACGTTACTGGGCTCAGCAGGCCGGTATAGGATTTATAGGAAAAAATACACAACTGATCATACCGGGAAAAGGATCTTTTTTCTTTTTAGGAGAAATAATTTCTTCTCTCGAACTACCATGGGATACTCCCATGCAAAACAGATGCGGACATTGCAATTCGTGCATCGAACACTGTCCCACACAGGCTTTGATTCCGGGCGATTTTACGACACTTGACTCTAACAGGTGCATATCATACCAAACGATAGAGAACAGGTCTGATATTCCATTTGAAATAGGCTCTAAAATGAATAATAGAGTATATGGTTGCGATACTTGTCAGAAAGTATGTCCTTGGAACAGGTTTTCTATTCCCACAACAATACCGGAGTTTGAACCTTCTTCCGAGTTTTTATCTCTCGATCAAGAGAAACTTGAACATCTGACACACGAAGATTATAACCGCATATTTAAAAAATCGGCTGTCAAACGGGTAAAATACGAAGGACTTCTAAGAAATATAAATATACTTCGAAAAAATAAATCAGAGTCCTAATTTCGCCGAAATATCGAGCATTCTCTGAATAGGCAATACGGCCTTTTCTCTTATTTCAGCGTCCACTGTAATTTCAGGTTGCTCATATTTAAGGCAGTTATATAATTTTTCCATCGTGTTTAACCGCATAAAATTACATTCATTGCAAGCACAAGTACTGTCATTAGGCGGGGCGGGAACAAAAATTTTATCAGGATTCTGTTTCTGCATTTCATGCAAAATACCCGATTCCGTAGCTACGATAAATCGTCTTGCTTCAGACTGAGTTGCAAATTTCAATAATGCAGCCGTAGACCCTATTTTATCAGCCAACGTCAATATGACGTTTTTACATTCAGGATGCGCCAATAATAAGGCATCAGGATACTCTTTTTTCAACTCCACTATTTTTTCAACAGAAAATTGTTCGTGTACATGACATGCACCATTCCACAGCTTCATATTACGCCCTGTGACGCTATTTATATAATTCCCGAGGTTTCTATCAGGTCCGAATATAATCTTTTCTTCAACAGGAAAACTTTCTACTATTTGACGGGCATTCGTAGAAGTGACCACTACATCGGTAAGAGCTTTGACCGCAGCCGATGTATTAACATAAGAAATGACCGTATGTCCGGGATTTTCTTTGATGAATTCGGCAAAGTCGGTAGCATTGCAACTATCGGCTAAAGAGCATCCGGCATTCAGATCGGGAACTAAAACTTTTTTATCAGGACAAAGAATTTTAGCTGTTTCACCCATAAAGTGAACTCCGCATAATACGAGAATGTCGGCTTTTGTCCGAGATGCCCATTGAGCTAAAGCCAGACTGTCCCCTACAAAATCGGCTATATCTTGTAAATCTCCCGATTGGTAGTAATGGGCAAGTATCACGGCATTCTTATCTTTCCGCAATCTATCGATCTCTTTTCTCAAGTCTATACCTCCCGGAACAGGGAAATCGACATATCCCTTACCGATGTTCACAATACTCATAATTATATTTCTTCTTTTATTTATTTAAAACTTAAAATAGATGATGATAATAGCTTGTTGATAGTATTGATATCTTTTTTATAAGAACTATTGTATATTAAGTTATTAAGGTTTTATGTCTTTTTATAAAGAGTATATCAACATCTGTTTTTTCTTATTATAAGAGTTTTACCATCATAATTAACTATACGTTAATAAGTGGCAAAGTTAAAAACTTTCTTTTATTTACTGTATGGATAAACCCTTATTTTACAGTTGATATATTCATTTAAAACTTTTGTGTTTTTGATTTGTAATTTAGATTTCTCGTTTCATATAATAGAATATTTTAATTGTCCTATGTTTGATGAGAAAAAGTTATTCTTTATTTATCCGATGTTTTTCACAAGTTATCAGCATACTTTTAATAGGGTTTGCACAAAGAGAAAATTATATCTTTGCAATATATTAAGATGCGTAATATTTAGAGATAATGAAAAAGAAAACCATTTTAGAACTTGATAGGGTTTCACAAGAAGAATTTAAAAAGAAAAATAAGATACCTCTTATCGTGATTCTGGATAATGTAAGGAGTTTGAATAATGTAGGGTCGGTTTTTCGCACAAGCGATGCTTTTTTAGTGAAAGCTGTTTATTTATGCGGCATTACTGCTCCTCCTCCTCATCCTGAAATACATAAAACGGCTTTAGGAGCAGAAGATAGTGTCGAGTGGCATTATTTCGAGGATACTAACGCTGCTGTTGATAAATTACATGAAGAAGGGTATATCGTGTATGCTATAGAACAAGTTGAAAACAGTATCATATTATCTGATTTACAGTTGAATAAAGATTGTAAATACGCTGTCGTTTTGGGTAATGAGGTGAAAGGAGTGCAACAAAGCGTTGTTGATAAGTGTGATCAAAGTATAGAGATACCTCAGTTCGGGACAAAGCATTCTTTAAATGTATCAGTAACTGCAGGATTAGTTATATGGGATTTCTTTAAAATGTTGAGATAAATTTTATGTATTAAAGTTGTCCCGATTCTACTAAGATACATATTCTTTCCAGCATTTTGTCGCTCCCTTCCGGTTCCCATTCTTTTTTAAGGCTCACTCCGAACAAACTTCCGAAAGTTTGCCATACATTTGCCCGGAAACCTCCTAAAAAAGCTTTTATAAGATTGAAGGAAGATTGATTACATTCTCTGTCTATGAGTTTTATGAGCAATTTAGCTTGAGAATAGGTGAATGTTTTCAATACGGGTTTATATTCTTTGAAAAGTTCCTTCTCCATACGTTTTAAATGAGCTTTTCTTTCTTTTTCAGGTAGGGTTTGTATATATTCATAAGTTTCTATGAGTGCATTATATACAAGTTTTGCGTAGGGCAGAGTTTTTTTTACATCACGTACGGTTCTCCAGTAGTATTTTTCTTCTTTGCTGTTTTTGAATTTTAACGGGGGGAAACAATAAACAGGTCGCATAAGTACCATCCATACAGTATCTCCGTTTTCTATAATTGTCCTGTACATCTGATTATAAGCTACGGACTGACTATGTATAGGGGAGGTTAATCCGCATAAACATACTATGCTACATATTATGACTACTACTTTCTTCATCAGTTACAAAAATAGTGTATTAGTAAGTATGAATTTTATTTTTTGCATTATTTATTATATAGTTTCAGCTTGTTAATAACTAGTAATTTATCTGTTTATAAGATATTGATTATATTATATAATCAATTGTATATAAGTTTATTATTTTGTTTATTAACAATTAGAGTAAAATAGTTGATATAACAATTGACAATTCGTTTTTGTTACAGAAAAAGCGAATGATTATTTTTGTAGTCGGTAAAAAGGAAAAATATGTCAACTATTCTATTTAGAGAAATTGTTTTTGGACCGGTACATAGTAGAAGATTGGGTGTTTCTTTAGGAGTGAATCTTTTACCCGATGACGGTAAAGTATGTTCTTTCGATTGCATTTATTGTGAGTGCGGATATAATGCCGACAAGCGGGGTAAAAACGGCTTGCCTACTCGGGAGGCTGTGTATAATGCATTAGATGATAAGTTGAAGCTTATGGTCGAAAAGGGAGAAAAACCAGATGTTATTACCTTTGCCGGTAATGGTGAACCTACTTTGCATCCGCAGTTCGAAGAAATAATAGAAGATACTATAAATTTGCGGAATAGATATTTTCCGGAGGCTAAAGTGAGTGTTTTATCTAATGCCTGTCATATAGGAAAAGAGTCTGTCTTCAGAGCATTGAATAGAGTGGATAATAATATATTGAAATTGGATTCTGTATTTTTAGATACTATAAAACTCATTAATGAACCTAATCAACCGAAATTTTCGGTTGATAAGTTAGTTGATAATCTGAAACGTTTTAATGGAAATTTGATTATACAGACTTTATTTTTACGTGGAGAGCATAAGGGTAAAAGAATAGATAATACGACAGATAAAGAAGTGGATGCATGGTTAGAAACCGTAAAACTCATAAACCCTAAACAAGTAATGATTTATAGTATAGATAGAGAGACTCCTGAGAAAAACCTTGTAAAACTATCTAAGGAAGAACTTGAAAAAATAGCTTTGAAAATACGTCAAGCCGGTCTGAATGTTTCAGTTTCGGCTTGACATTATAGTAGAATTTATCTTTGAAAATTAAATAAGCTATAAAACAATGTTTCCGTTGTAAGAAATACCTTGTTTATTGTTCGGTTGTACATGTATGTATGCTCTACCTGACGAAGGCCACATATCTATGGATACCTTGAAAAAATCTTCGTTTCCTCTTATATCGAAACTAACGGCATACTTTCCTTTTTTAAGAGCACGAAGTTTATAATTTTCGTATTTGTTTTTCGCTTTTATTCCTCCTTCTCCACCACCGTAAGGAACAGAATAGGCTACACCGAAATAAGGAAGTTCTATATATGCCGAATCGTTACTTATTTTTACAGAATAGGGAGAGGTGAGATATACGGTCTTTCCGTTCATGGGAGAAGCTGAAATGACCGATATTTTATATTTTTTATTCTGTATGGCATCTAATATTTTTTTACTCTCTGTTTGTTGTGTTTTTTCTTTCTGAATAGAATTTGCCGATACTGATTTTTTGTTTTGTGCCGTTGCAAAAGCGATGCAGATAACGACTGACATACATAATATTAAAATCTTCTTCATAACAAATTTATTTTAAAACCTGTGTAAATTTTCCGATAAGGAAATATTATCAGGTCAGATTAGTATTTTCACTCATCATATAGTCTGCTGTCATCCTCGTAAAATCAGAAAAATATTCTCGAAAGGAACTTTTAAATCTGACCCGGGCAAAATTCAAACAGGATCTTAAAGTTCAGGAAAAAAGTCATCAGTTTACTATTAATATTTTGGTAACGACACCTTCTTTTCCATTGCTGGATGAAGCAAATACCAAATATACTCCTGTTTTCACCCTATCTCCGTTTCTGTTCAATCCGTTCCAAACCATTTGGCCGCCTTCCGAATAATCTTGATAAATAAGATTTCCGGTAGTATCGGTAATTTTGACTAAAGATCTTTCCTGTAATCCTGTAATTGTTATAACTCCTGTATAATCAGGACGAACAGGATTAGGAAATGCATATACGTTGGAGAAATCTTCCTTGGGTTCGGTCGCATCGGAACGGTAAGAAACCAATCCTTTTTCAGTTCCGAAAAATACCTCTCCGGTAGTTTTATTTATGGCTATCGAGAGAACATTATTCGAAGGCAATATACTATTGTCCATATTAAAGTGGTGTATGGTTTCAAGACCATCTTCACTAACCAAATATACTCCCGATGATTGGGTAGCTATCCATTTGCGGTTAGCTCCGTCTACAGCGATATATTGTATATTTTCATCATTTAGAAGTAAATCTGCCGCGTTTGTTCCGTCATTTCTCGGTATTTTTATCCGTGTACATCTAAAGTCCGATTGCATGAAATTGTCAGGATTATTTAATACGATAGGCCCTCTGTTTGTTCCTATCCATAACTGTCCGTTTCTGTCTTCTGCAGCACAAATAAAGTCGTTTCCGTCTATCTGTTTATTATCCTGATCCGAAAAAGTCGAAAATTTTCGGGTCTGGTCATCACTCATATTTTCCAAAGTATTATTCGTATTAAAAGCGAAAACAAAGGATGTTTTAGGAACAATAACCCATTTAGAAGAAGAATGTTTACATAATATTATTTGTTCGGTATATTGTTGTGTTACTATGTCGGGATAATTAAGTTTTATCCAATTTCCGTCTTTTTTCATGACAAGAATACCGGGTGTACTGTAATTTATCATCCACAGGTTTTTAGATGAATCAAAATTCAAACAATTTACTTTATGACTCCATCCACCGGAAATAGGAGAATTATCTTCTGTTCCATTCCAATGGGTGTCATATTGCTTATTTTTGAAACGATATAACCCTTCGAACCATGTTCCTATATAAAAAGTTTCCGGATCTTCAGGATCTTCGGCAATATTGTAAGTCGTACAAAATTTTATATCCGGATGTATGGTCGTAGGGATATTGTCAGTTTCTATATTAGACCATTTATTATTTTCGTAAATCGATATGTGGGAATCTATGTATTGGTCATAAATATTTTTACTGCCTACCCCCTGTGTACTGACATATAATTTGCCGTTGTCGGTCATAGTCAAAAAATAGGGAATATTGACAGTCGAGTAATTGAGGTTGTCTATATTTTTAGATTGCTGGAAAGATTCGTTGCTTCTTTTAAATGCGGCAATGCCTTTTTTATGCAATATCCAATATGTATTTTGTCTATTATTCATACTTACATCTATCGGAACAATATCCGACATATTGTAATCAGAATAAATGATTTCATCGGTTTTGTTATTGTTTTTATCATATACTATTATGTTATTTGTTCCGCAGGCCATATAGCCGGTATTCGTTTCTTTTATAGAGGATATATTACCTTTATTGTAAATAGCGGTAGAATTACTTTCCGTATCGAAGTAAATGATATTTTTATTAGTATCTAACATCCACATTCCGTTTTCTAAAGAAAGCAATTGAGTGCCTTCGGTCGAATAGCATTTTTCCCAATTGTCGAAATCATATAATACATCATCCAATTTACAGCGATAAAGCCCCTCTCCTTGTACCAGACAATAAAAGTATTCTCCCATTACTGTGGCAGAATTAATGGCTTTATTAAAATTATAAGTTGTTTTTATCTCTTTTTTGGGAACATTCAATATAACGATACCGAAATCTGTAGAAAGATATATTTCATCTTTATAGAAAGTTATGTCATTGATATTTTTAGAAGAAGTTATGGCTGTATTTTTTATGTAAGGTATGTTATATACCGATTCCCCTATTATAAGATCTATATTGCTGTTTGTATAAGCAATTGTCAATATATCGTGTTCATCGTTATATTTTATAAGTTTTATATCGTTGTCGAATAATATATTCAACCGGTTCAATTCCCTGAATTCTTCGTCTTCTTTACCATAAGAAAACAAATATCCGTCCGAAAGAAAATATATTTTATCTTTCGTTTCCGTTATTTGTGAAGGTGTAAGAAATACCGGATAAATTTTCCATGCTCCTACTTCTGTCTGGGCGAAAGACAGAAGAGAATAAAGTAATATACCGACAAAAAAGAATAATTTCTTCGTCATAATCGAGGTACTCTTTTTTTATTGTATAGATTGCAAAAAGTTTATAAGTTTCTTTACAGCTAAGGCTCTGTGACTTATTTTGTTTTTTATGTCATTTCCTAACTCTGCGAATGTTTGAGTATATCCGTCCGGTACAAATATAGGATCGTATCCGAATCCTGATTCTCCTTTTTTTTCTGTGATTATTTCTCCTTCTATTTTTCCTTCGAAAAGATATTCGTTGTTACCTGTTATTAATGCTATGCAAGTTCTGAAACAGGCTGAACGATCGTTTTTGCCCTTTAAATTTTCAAGGACTTTTTGCATATTTTTCTCTGAGTTATGATCGTTTCCGGCATATCGGGCCGAATATACTCCGGGTTCGTTATTTAAGGACTTTATTTCGAGCCCCGTATCGTCTGCAAAACAGTCGTAACCGTATTTTTCTTTTATATATCGAGCTTTAATAAGTGCATTTTCTTCTATCGTACTTCCGGTTTCAGGGATGTCTTCATGACAATTTATATCATCGAGGCTTAAAATATTCAATGCATTATCAAGAATGTTCCTGATTTCTTCTAATTTATGCTTATTATTTGTTGCGAAGACGATTTGTTTCATAATAGAATAACTTATTGTATATAACGTTATAAATAAACTTATTATTGTTAGTTCTTTCTGAAACAAAAGTATAAAATAAACACATAGCGAAAAAGTAAATTTGGGCAAAGCGTAGCGAATTAGCTGATAGAGTGTTCGTTACGCTTTGTTTTTCTATGGGGCAGAGCCAACGAAATACCACCTCGAAGCCAAACAGCGCAGAAGTTCAGTTACCACCTCATTACCCCCGTAACGGGTGTGAATTTCTTGCTAAATGGTTCTGTTTCTGTGATTTGCGTAATTTTGCATAGCAGTCGGTAACTCACTAATAACTAATTTTGTAACCAAAAAAAGGAGTGAGTTATGCGAAGTACATTCAAGGTATTATTTTACGTGAAGAAAGGCAGCGAGAAGCCGAACGGCAACCTGCCTTTAATGTGCCGTATCACGGTGGACGGCGAGATTAAACAGTTCAGTTGCAAGATGGACGTTCCCCCACGGTTGTGGGACGTGAAAAACAGCCGTGCTTCGGGCAAGAGCGTCGAAGCGCAGAGAATCAACCTTGCGGTAGATAAAATCCGTGTGGAGGTAAACCGCCGCTATCAAGAGTTAATGCAGACGGACGGATATGTTACCGCCGCCAAACTCAAAGACGCCTATCTTGGTATCGGCATCAAGCAGGAAACCTTGCTGAAGCTGTTCGAGCAGCACAACGCCGAGTTTGAGAAGAAAGTCGGGCACAGCAGGGCGCAGGGTACATTTACCCGTTATCGGACGGTCTGCAACCATATTCGGGAGTTCCTGCCCCATACCTACAAGCGTGAGGACATCCCGTTAAAGGAACTCAACCTCACGTTCATCAACGATTTCGAGTATTTTCTGCGCACGGAGAAGAAATGCCGCACCAATACCGTGTGGGGCTACATGATTGCGTTGAAGCACATCGTTTCGATAGCGAGAAACGACGGACGTTTGCCGTTCAATCCCTTTGCCGGATATATCAACTCTCCCGAAAGCGTGGATAGGGGCTACCTCACCCAAACGGAGATACAGACGCTCATGGACGCACCCATGAAGAATGCCACCCATGAACTTGTACGGGACTTGTTCGTCTTTTCGGTGTTCACGGGTTTGGCGTATTCGGACGTGAAGAACCTCACCGCCGACCACCTGCAAACATTCTTCGACGGCAACCTTTGGATAATCACCCGAAGAAAGAAGACCAACACCGAATCGAACATCCGTCTTTTGGACGTTCCCAAGTGTATCATAGAGAAATACAAGGGACTGGCTCGGGACGGTCATGTTTTCCCCGTTCCGAGTAACGGCAGTTGCAACAAGATACTCAAAGAGATAGGCAGACAATGCGGCTTCAAGGTACGTTTGACCTACCATGTTGCAAGACACACGAACGCCACGACCGTGCTTCTGTCGCACGGCGTACCCATCGAAACGGTGAGCCGTCTTTTGGGGCATACCAACATAAAGACCACCCAAATTTACGCCAAAATCACCGCCCAGAAGATAAGCCAAGACATGGAAACCCTGTCGCACAAGTTGGAGGATATGGAGAAGAATATCTGCCGAGCCATCTAATTAAAAACAGAATCCCGATGAAAGAAGAAAGGAACATTATCACGATGGACGGGCAGGGCAATATCTCCCTGCCGAGCGATATAGGTGCAACCGCCATGACCGAGCGGGAAATCTGCGAACTGTTCGGGGTTATCGCCCCGACGGTTCGGGCAGGGATAAAGGCACTCTGCAAAAGCGGAGTTTTGAAAGAGTACGGCATAAAACGCCTTATCCGCTTACCGGAGAGAAGTTACATCGAGGTTTACAACCTCGAAACGATAGCCGCCCTCGCTTTCCGTATCGAGTCGTTCGGGGCGGCGAAAGTCCGCAGGGCATTATTAGAGAGGATTATACACGGGCGAAAAGAGAAAACGACGGTATTCGTGTCGGTTGTTTCGGACGGCAAGCCCAACAGCCGTTGGAAAGCATGATGATACACCAACATATCAACATACCAACATGCAAACGTACCAACATACCGGCATGCAAACATGCAAACCTATCACTATGGTGATATATATTGCAGGTTCTATTCCTCTTTTCAGAGGAAAGCGGAGCAATCATTTCCGTTTACAAAGGCAAAGCAAGCACGGGGCTTTATGTCGGCTAAAAGGTCAGGCGGCTGCGCCGTTTCCCGATAAATCTTCCTCTCGCTTCGCTGCGAGCGTATTTATCGGGAAAACCTTGTATCCGACCGCCCCGTGCAAAAGAGCCTTTGAAAACGGAAACGACCGCCCCGCCGCCCACCACCGACCGAAAGGGAAAAATAATAAGGTGGGGTTATACGGGTAAGCAGACGGCAGGGACAGCCATAGCCGAAAGGCAGACGGGCAGACGGACGACACGCCGCAGGGTATTTACGGAGAAAATACCGTAGCTTATTAGGGAATTTTCCGAGCCGCAATACTACGTATCGCTGAAAATTCCCCAATAAGGCAAGGGGCAAGCCCCTCTGCACACCCCATCGGGGACGGCATTTGCCGCCCCCGAAGATACAAAAAATCATTGTTTCACAAGCCAAAAAAGAAAGGAAGAATATATGGGTTTCGTAGTTTTACACATGGAAAAGGCGCACGGCGGCGACAGCGGAACGACCGCACATATCGAGCGTTTCATCATACCGAAGAACGCCGACCCCACACGCACACACCTAAACCGCAGGCTCATCGAATACCCCGACGGGGTGAAAGACCGTTCGGCGGCTATACAGCAGAGATTAGAAGAAGCGGGGCTGACACGCAAAATCGGAAGCAACCAAGTACGGGCTATCCGCATCAACGTGTCGGGAACGCACGAGGATATGAAGCGGATAGAGGAAGAGGGGCGTTTGGACGAGTGGTGCGCCGACAATCTGAAATACTTCGCCGACACGTTCGGAAAGGAGAACATCGTGGCGGCTCACCTGCACAGGGACGAGGAAACGCCGCACATACACGTTACGCTCGTCCCCATCGTCAAGGGAGAGCGAAAGCGCAGGAAAAGGGAGGAACAGGCGAAGAAGCGATACCGCAAGAAGCCGACCGACACCGTGAGGCTGTGCGCAGACGATATTATGACACGGCTGAAATTAAAATCCTATCAAGATACCTATGCCGAAGCGATGGCGAAATACGGGCTGCAAAGGGGCATAGACGGCTCGAAGGCTCGCCACAAGTCCACGCAGCAGTATTATCGGGATATACAGAAACTCGCCGACAATCTCAAAGCGGAAGTGGTGGACTTGCAGCAGCAGAAAGAAATGGCACGGGAGGAACTAAGACGGGCGAAAAAAGAAATACAGACCGAGAAGCTGAAAGGGGCGGCAACCACCGCAGCCGCCAACATCGCCGAGAGCGTCGGTTCTCTTTTCGGCAGTAACAAGGTCAAGACGCTGGAAAGGGAGAACACCGCCCTGCATAGGGAGGTAGCCGACCACGAGGAAACCATCGAAGCCCTGCAAGACAGAATACAGACCATGCAGGCAGACCACAGCAGGGAGATACGGGAAATGCAGCAAAAGCACGGCAGGGAGATAGCAGACAAGGACACAAGGCACAAGCAGGAAATATCGTTTCTGAAAACGGTAATCGCAAGGGCGGCGGCATGGTTTCCCTATTTCCGTGAAATGCTCCGTATCGAAAACCTCTGCCGCCTTGTGGGATTCGATGAAAGGCAGACCGCAACGCTCGTCAAGGGAAAGCCGTTGGAGTATGCGGGGGAACTCTACTCGGAGGAACACGGACGGAAATTCACGACCGAAAAGGCAGGGTTTCAAGTGCTGAAAGACCCCACGGACGGGACGAGACTGGTTCTTGCCATTGACCGAAAGCCCATTGCCGAGTGGTTCAAGGAACAGTTCGAGAAGTTAAGGCAGAACATTCGCCGACCTATACAGCTACAAAGGAAAAACAGAGGAATTTAAGAACGAATAATTAGCTATACCTCAGCAATTGAAATCAAAACAACCAAATTATTGTGGATTCTTATAGGATAAATCAGTAAAAGTAGTACCTTTGTAATTGATATAATAGACTTTATATAAAATGGCTAAGAATAAACTTGTAGTTCCTTTTTTGAAATGGGTTGGAGGAAAAAGACAACTTATTCCAGAAATTAGAAAGATGTTACCCAAAGGGGTAGCGAATCGTCCCTACTATGAGCCATTCATCGGAGGCGGAGCTTTATTTTTTGAACTCCAGCCAAAACAAGCAGTTATAAATGATTATAACGAAGAGTTGATCAATGTTTATACGGTTATAAGGGACAATCCCAATGAACTTATTGAGGATTTAAAGAAACATAAAAATACGTCAGAGTATTTTTATGAAATTCGCTCTATGGATAGGCAACCTCTTTTTAAAAATCTTACCACTATCGAGCGAGCATCACGGATTATATATCTCAATAAAACTTGCTATAATGGATTATATCGGGTTAATAATGCCGGGGAATTTAATTCCCCATTTGGGAAATATAAAAATCCAAATATTGTCAATGAGCCTGTAATTAAGGCGGTAAGTAAATATTTAAATTCTGATCGGATTCAAATATCAAATGGTGATTATGAGGTAATATTGAGAGATATACCAACAAACTCATTTGTGTATTTAGATCCTCCGTATCATCCTATTTCAGAGAGTTCTAATTTTACAGGATACGTGCAAGGTGGATGGAGTGAGAGGGATCAGCTTAGGCTAAGAGATGTTTGTAATAGATTAAATAGCAATGGCATAAAATTTCTCCTATCAAATTCTGCATCTAATTTTATAAAAGAAATTTATGCGGAATACAATATTCATGTAGTACAGGCAAGTCGTGCTATAAATTCAGATTCTTCTAAAAGAGGGCAAGTTGATGAATTTTTAATTAGCAATTATGAGTAAATCCAAAAATGACATAGCATGGGAGAAAATTTTTGAGAAGTATTGCATCTTGGACAAACTTGCCAATAATGAACGTATCTCAATTTCTTCGACAGAAATTAATCAGTTTAGAGAGGCTCGTTTAATGACAAAGTTTGACCATAGATCTCAACTTCCAAAATTGTTTATAGATCATAACTTATCAATATTACCTACATCCAGAGGTACGTATGAAATCGGAAAATTTAAAACTTTTTGTGATTTTAATAAAGATGATATAGAGATAACTCCTATTGACTTTCCAACTTTCTTGGAAAGTATAGATTATAAAGATATTACGAGTGAATCAATAGCTATAAATTGTGCTTTTGTATCTAAGATATTGCATGATTTTACAGGAGAGGAAAATCTGTTACCTACTGTCTCTGGTCGGATGAGTTCTTCAGTCTTTGATTTTACGATTAATTCAGGACAAAACATTTTAAAAATTAATGTTGATAATTCACAAATTGAAATAGACGGAGGGTATGAAGGAGATAGTTCTTTAAATTTGATTGAAGCCAAAAATTATATTTCTGATGATTTTCTGATTCGACAACTATATTATCCATATAGATTATGGAGTAATAAAATAGGGAAACGTGTTCGTCCGATATTCTTGACGTATTCAAATGGTATTTTCCATTTGAGAGAATATGAATTTGTTACACCTGAATTATATAATTCTATCCGATTAATACAACATAAAAAATATGCAGTTCAAGAAGGAGGAATTAATGTTGAGAATATACAGAATATTTTGGATAGTATTCAAGTTGTAAAAGAACCTGAGTTGCCTTTCCCTCAAGCAGATAGCTTTGAACGAGTAATTAATCTTTGCGAGCTATTAAAACAAAAAGGATTTATTTGCAAAGATGATATTACGCAAAATTATGATTTTGATCACAGACAAACCGATTATTATTCAAATGCGGCAAAGTATTTAGGATTAGTAGAGGTTGTTCGTGAGAATCAACAAATAGGGTGCATTCTAACTCGTGATGGCTCTCGTATATTTAATCTGCCCATTATTGAACGGCAATTGGAATTTGTAAAACTTATATTGGCACATACGGCATTTCAAAACACCTTGAAACTGTATTTTGATAAAGGCAATGTTCCAACAAAGGGCGAGGTCGTTGAAATAATGAAAAGTGCAAAATTGTATAATATTGATTCTGAACAAACATATAAACGAAGGGCATCTACTGTTATATCTTGGATAAATTGGATATTAGAACTAATAGAGTAATAATTTAAAGAATAAGAATTATGGCTTGTGAAAAACAACATCGTTATGATCCTCAGTACAATAATTTACCTGTCGATCAAGGTGGGGCAGGAAGACATCGTTGTGCAGGATGTGCTTATGAGAGAGGGTATGAAGATGGACTAAATCGTAAAGAAAAATTAGATTTGGACTTAGATTCATTACCAGAGAGTCAAGCTGGAACAGTTAGGCATAAAAGCCCACATGCAGCTTATGCTGCTGGTTATTTAGCTGGAGTAGAAGATTCTTATAAGTAAATACCTGTTCCTCCGTTTCAAATAACATCCCCATACGATAAATATATATTGTATGGGGATGAGTAAATTAGAAAAATTGTATATTTGCACTTTATAAAGAGTTATTTGACAGCATAGCACCGCAAATCGTTGAAATTCGCACGGTTGCTAACTCGTTACCACTATTTCTCAAATAATTTGCTAAAAGTTTATTCCTCAATTGGTTAAGTCAAACCATTGAAAATCTAAAATATAAAATGAATATTCTATATAATGATTATCTTATTGTTATAGAATAAAATTATCTATTTTTGTTTTTAAAATAGATTTTATGAAATCGATACGGGCATATAAGTTTTTTCGGGAGTTCGGAAATATATTATATAGGAATAAAAATTATTATTATTTTTTGATTGGTATAGGTTTCTATTGGGCTTTATTTTTTACACTATCAGATTTTATATCTATACCATGTTCCTCTTTCAAAGATTATGTAGGTAATGGAATTCAATGGGCTTGCGTTTCGTTTGTCCCGTTTCTTTTTTGGGTATTTGTTTCTATGAACAAATATTTGTTCGCTTTTCTTTTTCCTTTATTCAGTATTGTATGTGCTGTACTTGCCTATTTTAGATATGCTTATAAATTTGTTTTAAACAGTATGATGCTGTATACAGCTTTTAATAACGATGTGCGTATAACGGCAGAGCTTATTTCTCCTTATTTGGTGTTATTTGTACTGATAAATCTGTTTATTTCTTTTTTATTTGTACGGTATCTTTGGAAAATGAAGATATATAAAAAGTCTTGCTTGTTTTCTTTTAATGGTTTCTTAGCATTTTCTCTTTTCTTTCTGATGTTTCAAGGCAACTCCCCTATAAAGAGAATGATAGAGAAGCGTATTCCGGCCAATCTTGTTTTTACTACTCTCGATTATTATAAAGGAAAGACAGATATAGCTAAAGAGAGAGAACGCTCTTTTGACTATGTGAAATCGGAATGCGATTCTATTACTGTGGTTTTGGTTATAGGAGAATCTCTTCGTCCCGATCATCTTTCTGTAAATGGGTATTTTCGTAAAACTACTCCTAATCTCGATACTCTCGGTGTTATATCATTTCCTAATGTAAATTCTTTATATTCTTATACAAATCAAGCTCTTCCCTATTTAATGACTCGTACCGATACGTTGCATACGGATAGAGCTTATAAAGAGAGGTCTTTTATAGATGTATTCAAGGCCGGAGGGTTTCATACTTCGTGGATAAGTAATCAAGATTCGGAAAAGTCGTATGTTTATTTTATAAATGAAGCCGATACAATTTTTTATGTAAATCGATCTCATGATGTTTATAGTTTCGACCAATGGCTTGATGAAGATATATTACCTTATTATAATCGAATGATAGACTCCGAGTATTCTAAAAAACTGGTAATTCTTCATACTATCGGTTCGCATTGGTGGTATAATTTGCATTATACAAAAAAATATGAAGTATATAAACCTGTTTTGAAGAGTAAGATCATTTCTTATTGTACAGATGAAGAAATCAAAAATTCGTATGATAATACGATCTTATACACCGATTATATTCTTTCTGAAATAATAGATAAGTTAAAAGATAAAAACGCTGTTTTGATATTTGTTTCGGATCATGGTGAGGCTTTAGGAGACGATTCTTTTTATTTACATGGAACCTCTCATCCGGCCATGTTCCGTACGGCAATGTTTGTATGGATGTCTGAAAAATATAAGTCGTTGCATCCTGAACATTTGGAGAATGCCTTAAAAAATAAGGATAAATCTTATATGACCGATTTTGTTTTTCCTTCTATTATAGATGCCGGATGTTTGGATACGGATATACTCGTTAAGAGTAAAAGTATTTTTGCAAGTTCGGAATAGCAGCAAATGGATATTATCCTTTGATCTTATCAAAACCTTCTCCATACACGCCGACTACATTAGATTGAGATATGAATGCGTGAGGATCTATTTCTTTTACCAGTCGGAAAATCGATAAGGATTCGTTTCTTTTGGCAAGGATGACCAATACTTTCTTGGGTTGTTTAGAATACCATCCCATTCCGTCAAGAATAGTGACGCCCCTGTTGATATCCTTGTTGATACGGTCTGCTATTTCCTCATACTTTTCTGAAAATATCAATATTTGTATAGATCGTCTGACTCCGTTTATAACCATATCGCAGGTATAAGTCATGACTGCCATGACTACGATCCCGAAAACAATTTTTTCGATGCTATGGAAAAGTACGTAAGAGGATGATATGATAAGAAAGTCGCAATACAAAATCGATCTTCCTAAAGATATTTCTTTATACTTGTTTATCATGGCGGCAATAATATCTGTTCCTCCGGTGCTGCCGTTATGGGTGAAAACAATACCTATTCCGGCTCCGCAAAGTATTCCTCCTATGATGCACGACATAAACGGTTCTCCGGTAATAAGCGGTTCTTTTATATACATTCCGAAAAATGAAAGAAGCAAAGTCATGACTATGACTCCGAATATGGTGCGTATGCAGAACTGTATTCCCAAAATACGTATTGCTGCTATTAGCAGTAAAGCATTTAGTGTAAAATAAGATATTGCTACCGGGATTTTAGTCCCGAAAAAGATGAGTGCCGAAACTCCGGCAATACCACCGGTGGTGATTTCATTGGTAAGTAGAAAACTCGTCCATCCGAAAGCATAAAGAACTAATCCGAAGACGATGATCGTGTAGTCTTTTATTTCGATCCAGGCTTTATGAGAATTTAAATTCATAATGCTGATACTGTTTATATCATTGTTATCAAGAACCTTGTTTGAATTTTCTGACAAAAAATATTATCAAGTTATCTTTGTGTTTCCTTTCGGTCTTTTTTCGTTTTCATTCATCAGATAGCTGTTATCCTCCTCATAAAGACAGAAAAACATACTTAAAAAACTCTTAAACCTGACCTGAGTAAAATTTATACAGATTCTAAAACAATTTCAAAGTTACATCTTTTTTATATTTTTCCAAATTCAAATTCTTAGCAGACTGATATTCAAAAATATCCCCGAAAAGTTTTAATTACTATACTTTTCGGGGATATTTTTGTGAAAATTTTTTCGTTTAGAGAACGATATTGACGATTTTTTTAGGGATGATGATGATTTTCTTAGGAGTCTTTCCATCTATCCATTTTGCAGATGACGGATGTTCCAATACTGTTTTTTCTATTTCTTCTTTAGAAGCATCTGCTGCGAATTCGATATTGAAGCGGGCTTTTCCATTGAATGAAATTGTATAGTTGACAGTATCTTCTTTAAGATATTCTTCATTGAATCCCGGCCATTGAGCATCACATACCGATGTCGTGTGTCCTAATTGCGACCATAATTCTTCGCATATATGCGGTGCGAACGGAGTCAACAGTATTATGATCTGTTCCAGTATTTTACTGTTTCTGCATTTTAATGCAGAAAGTTCATTTATACAAATCATAAAAGCACTGATAGAGGTATTGTATGAGAAATTTTCTATATCCCAGCTTACTTTTTTGATGAGTTTGTGTAATGATTTCAGTTCTTCTCGTGTAGGTTCTTCATTATTCACGACCAATTTGTCTCCGTCGAAGAACAGATTCCAAAATTTTTTCAAGAAACGGTGTACACCGTCTATACCGTTTGTATCCCAAGGTTTACTTTGTTCGAGCGGACCTAAGAACATTTCATATAAACGAAGAGTATCTGCACCGTATTTTTCTACTATATCATCCGGATTTACGACGTTGAACATCGATTTTGACATTTTTTCCACTGCCCATCCGCAGATATATTTTCCGTCTTCTAAAATAAATTCTGCCGTTTCAAATTCAGGTCTCCATTTTTTAAAGGCCTCTATATCGAGAATATCATTACTTACGATATTTACATCTACGTGTATAGGAGTCGTGTCATATTTCTTTTTAAGATTGTATGATACGAATGTATTGGTATCTTTTATTCTGTAGACGAAATTAGACCGGCCTTGAATCATACCTTGATTTACTAATTTGCGGAATGGTTCGGCTTCACAGACAATTCCCAGATCATACAGAAATTTGTTCCAGAAACGACTATAAATGAGATGTCCGGTGGCATGTTCGGTTCCACCGATATAAAGATCTACGTTGCGCCAATATTCGTTAGCCTCTTTCGATACGAGCGCATTGTTGTTATGCGGATCCATATAACGGAGATAATATGCTGATGATCCGGCAAATCCGGGCATGGTACAAAGTTCTAAAGGAAAGTGATCTTCTGTTTCCCAATTTTTCGCTCTTCCCAGAGGCGGTTCGCCTTGTTCAGTCGGTAGAAACTTATCTATTTCCGGCAATAACAAAGGCAATTTGCTTTCGTCCAGCATATAGGGCATATCGTCTTTATAATAGACAGGAAACGGTTCGCCCCAATATCGTTGACGACTGAAAATAGCATCGCGCAGACGATAATTGACTTTGATCCGTCCTAATCCTTTTTCCTGTATAAAAGCTTTTGTTTTAGCTATAGCCTCTTTCACTTCAAGGCCGTTGAGGTCGAGACCGTTTCCGCAAGAATTGATCATTTTACCCTCTTTGGCATCGAAGCTTTCTTCGGAAACGTCACAGCCCTCTATCAACGGAATGATCGGCAGACCGAAATGTTTGGCAAAGGCATAGTCGCGGCTGTCATGTGCCGGTACTGCCATAATCGCTCCTGTTCCGTATCCGGCGAGCACATAATCGCTTATCCAGATAGGAATTTTTTCATTATTCAGCGGATTTATGGCGTATGCTCCGGAAAATACTCCACTTACGCTTCTGTCCATTAATCGTTCGCGCTCTGTTCTGTGTTTGATACTGTCCAGATAGGCATCTACCTCTTTTTTCTGTTCAGGAGTAGTAACCTGTGCCACGTAATCGCTTTCCGGAGCTAATACCATAAAAGTGACTCCGAAGATCGTATCGGCACGTGTTGTGAATATTGTAAACTCTACATCCGATTCTACTACTTTAAACTTCATTTCAGCACCTTCGGAACGTCCTATCCAGTTTCTTTGCGTTTCTTTGAGAGACTCGCTCCAGTCTATCGTGTCGAGTCCGTCGAGCAGGCGTTGAGCATAAGCCGATACCCGTAAACACCATTGACGCATGATTTTTTGTTCTACGGGATAGCCTCCACGAACCGACAAACCTTCGCTGACCTCATCATTAGCGAGGACCGTTCCAAGTTGCGGACACCAGTTTACCATCGTATCTCCTAAATAGGCAATACGATAATTCAGCAAAGTTTTTTGCTGTTCCTTGACACTCATCTTTTTCCATTCGTCCGCCGTAAAAGAAAGCTCTTCGCTACAAGCGACATTCAACCCTTCAGTTCCGGACGTTTCGAAGATTTTCGTTAAAGTTTCTATGGGTAGAGCCTTTTGTTCATCATAGGAGTAAAAACTGTTGAACATTTTTTCAAAAGCCCATTGTGTCCATTTATAATATTCCGGATCGCACGTGCGTATTTCACGACTCCAGTCATAACAAAATCCTATTTTATCGAGTTGTTCCCGATAACGGTTGATATTTTTTTCGGTAGTTATTGCCGGATGCTGTCCGGTCTGTATCGCATATTGTTCGGCCGGAAGCCCGTATGCATCATATCCCATCGGATGCAGAACATTGAATCCTTTCAGGCGCTTAAAACGGGAATAAATATCTGAAGCGATGTATCCGAGTGGATGTCCGACATGCAGACCTGCACCGGACGGGTACGGGAACATGTCTAAAACATAAAATTTCTTTTTTCCCTCTTTCTCGGTCACTTTATACGTCTGGTTATCTTTCCAGTACTGTTGCCATTTTTTTTCTATTTCCCTGAAATTATATTCCATTTTATATCTTTTTTTATCTCTTTTTCGTAAGTGTGTTATTTACAATATGTTGGTTTTGATAGTAAATATCTTTGCAAAAGTAATAAAAATATGCTGTATATAAGAGCCAGTCTAAATTTTCCTTCTGTAAAATTCCGACAAGCCCTAAGCTTCTTGTCTTGTTCAGAAAGATAGTTTATGGTTATAAGAACGGGATAACTTTAAAAAATGTGTGAAAAGAGAGTTCGGTATAAGAGGTGATTGTCTGTAAAATAAAAAGTTTTTGTACGTTTGTAAAGATATCTCTTGTATATATGAGAATAGTCATAATCTAATGATAGATTGAATAATGAAAATAGGAAATATGGATTTGGGCAAATACCCTGTCTTATTAGCTCCTATGGAGGATGTTACGGATATTTCTTTTCGACTCATGTGTAAAGAGTTCGGAGCAGATATGGTATATACCGAGTTTGTGTCGAGCGATGCTCTTATACGGAATGTGAGTAAGACACAAGCCAAACTTTCTATCCGAAATGAAGAGCGTCCCGTCGCAATACAGATTTACGGTCGCGAGACAGCAGCTATGGCTGATGCCGCCCGTATTTGTGAGGAGGCTTGTCCTGATGTGTTGGATATTAATTTCGGATGTCCGGTGAAAAAGGTGGCAGGAAAAGGCGCCGGAGCCGGAATGTTGAGGGATATTCCTAAAATGCTTGAGATTACCCGGGCTGTTGTGAATGCCGTAAAAATCCCCGTGACGGTGAAAACTCGCTTGGGTTGGGATCATGATTCCCGAATAATCGTAGAACTGGCCGAGCAGTTGCAAGATTGCGGTATTGCTGCTTTGGCGATTCATGGGCGTACTCGCAGTCAGATGTACACCGGAGAGGCGGATTGGAGTTTGATAGGCAAAGTGAAAGAGAATCCCCGCATGAAAATACCTATCATAGGAAACGGTGATGTAACGACACCGCAAATCGCTCGTGAAAAATTCGAAAAGTACGGTGTAGATGCCATTATGGTAGGCAGGGCTTCTATCGGTTCTCCTTGGATTTTTAAGGAGATAAAGCAATATATGGAAACCGGGCATTGTGAACCTTTGTCTGTTTCGGATAAAATGTCTGTTTTGCGTCGGCAATTGAAAGAAAGCGTCGATCGGTTGGATGAACGTCGCGGAATTTTGCATATCCGCAGACATTTGGCAGCAACACCTTTATTTAAGGGTATTCCTAATTTTAGGGATACGCGTATAGCCATGCTCAGGGCTGAAACTCTTGGTGAATTGTCTGCTATTTTGGATAAAATAGAGTCTGAAATATTGATAAAATAGAATTAATTATAAAATAATCAGAAATCATGAGAATGAAAAATTTATGGAGAATAGCAGCGGTATGCTGTCTCTTTTCATTGTCGTTATTTTCAGCGCAGGCTGTCGGTGACGCAAATAACAAATATGTTACTAAAGAGATAAAGGTAGATGATTTTTATAGAGTAAAGATCAATACGGCGTTTAATGTAGTGTATCATCACAGTAAGGATTCTGCAGGATTGATTCGGATTTACGGAGAAGAAAATATTCTGGATGAAGTAAAGCCGGTTTCGAAAGACGGAACTTTAGAGATCAAATTCGTCAATACAGCTAAGCGTGAGTACGGGGTTATCATTTTGGACGTTTATTCTTCCGATTTGCAGGAAGTGCAGAGCGATGCAGGCGGAGTTTTCGAGACTTCCGGTAGTTTGTCCGGTTCAGAATTGGATATTCTACTGATGGGTAATGGTCTTGTTCGTTGTAACAAACTTGACTATGGCATTGTAAAAGCTCGTATTATGACCGGTTCGGGAGATATATTTTTAAGCGGTACATGCCGTGAAGCCCGTTTGTCTATTGCCGGTTCGGGAGAAATAAAAGGTCATGAGCTGAAAGCCCGTGATGTAAATTGCAATATTACCGGAAACGGAAGTATAGGTTGTTGGGCTGAAGAAAATCTGAAAGCTTTTATTACCGGGAAAGGCGATGTTTATTATAAGGGAAAGCCTACTGTCAAGAAACGTGGAATCGGGTCGGGTCGTGCTATTCCTCTAATCGATTGATCTGTTTTTTGTCTTTTTACGCATCTGATATATAGACAATTATTTAATAAAAAAAACGGGAAAATTATTTCCCGTTTTTTTTATTAAAAGGCTTCTATTCTTTATTTTTTGATGAATGGAATTACAGTTGTTCCATCAGCAGTTTTGATTTTTGCGATATAATAACCGGCAGCAAGGTCATCTACCGAAATTTGAGTAGTTGCAGAAACTGCTTTTACTACACTACCTTGTCCGTTTACGATGGTCACATCACAAACTTCAGAGAAGTTAAGAATGTCTTTTACCGGATTAGGATAAGCTTTAACAGTAGTTTTATCGGCTACATTGTTGTCGATAGCAGAGCTTTCTCCGTCTATAATTTGATTTACGGTAAATGTTCCTTCGTCAAATTCACTATTTGTTATATTTATAGTTACAGTAGATACTTTATTATCGCATGCTCCTACACCATTCTTATATACATTTTCAGCTTCTTTTGTAGATGTTGTTTCTCCGCTTTTATAGTCATAAACGATGGAATAAGAAGAATAGGTGGTAACTACTTTGTTTGCTTGATCTCTGGAGCTGAATCCATAATCGACAGTCGAATAAATATTGTTTGTGGAGAATGTAGTTCCTGTCGGATATACGGTCATATATTCATTTTGTGAAGCATCAATAGCAGGAGTCTCTATATTTCCTTGTCTTGCTGTTTCTACAGAGAGGTCGGATGGATTTATTTTTACTACATACGAGTCGAATTTTCCTTTACATATTAAATCGTTTTGGAAAGGAAGGTTTTCATTAAACAACCCGGCTACGACAATTTTGCCATCTCTTTCCGAAATGCCACCGATTACATTTTGAAGATCATTTGTTAATACCTTGGCTGATTCATATACGTTTTTCTGATTCAGTGTACCGTCGATATTAATATCGGCAAGAATAATTCCTCTGCTGTATAATTCTCCTTCGATAGGTAACTCTATATTCTCGGAACTATTACCTACGGTCAGGGTCTGATTACCCATCGCGCCAAATATAGCGTATATGTGATCTGTATTAGCATACATTTTGGCATCCGTAACCGAGTAAAGGGCATTTGCTCCTTCCACAATAGGACTTAAATCTGCTAATTTTGCATCGATTGCGAGGTCGGTAGTCAATGAAATTACACAACCGCTATATAAGTCGGCAGCCATGCCTGTACCGTCATCAAAGGCTTTTGCATTAAAAGTGAATCCGTCTTTTTCTGTTTTTCCGGCATAAAGAACAGATGCATATAATTTACCATTTATAAATTGTAGATCTTGTATGTTAAAACTTGCGTCCACTATTAGAAACATAAAAGATGAGCCGGGTAGGTCTGCCAGATTGGTTTTAAAAGTTTCCAATTTCAACAAAACACCAGCATTACTGTATTTTGCAATGAATCCGGAATTTGTATATAAAGTTCCTTCTCCTAATGGAGATTCGTATGTATTACAAGTTGCTGTTTGTTTGCTATTGTCCTGGCCGTTGAATATGGTTGTTTCTCCTGTATATGTACCGGCTACGTAAATATTCCCATCGTTATCATAAGTGATAGCGTTGATTTGAGTCGATTCTCCGTTAATTACATTTGCCCATACCGGTTCACCCGTAGCACTGTATTTAAACAGGAACGAATCTCCTGTGTTTTCAAAGTTCAAGGCTGTATTGCCAAAACTGACATCTTCTTTAGTTAAGCTTCCTGCCACGAAAGTTTCACCAGATGGTGTAACAGTAACGGCAGAGGATGTTGTGGCATAGGATGCCTTTGTCGGAGTATCTATGGTTTTACTCCACTGTGCTTGTGCCGACGTTACTAACGCTGCACAAAAAAGAATAAGTAGTCCTTTTTTCATAATCACAATAATTTAAAGTGAATAAATAGTATATGAGAAAAATACCTAATCTGACTTTAGTTGGTCAGATTAGGGTTACTTTGTATAGCCTCATTCGGTATGCGGATAGTATAACGCTCGTCACCCTGTTCGAGTTTATATTCTTTCTCGTTTTCTGTTTTTGTGATTGCCGGTTGAGTAGTACGACGGAGATCAAACCAGCGGTGTCCTTCGAAAGCCAGCTCACGATAACGTTCGTCATATATTTCTTGAAGCAATTCATCCTTATCCATTGCCTCTACTTTTGTTTCTTCTTCGGCATAGCCGGTAGCATTGAACCGTTTTGCTTTTAGTTGTAAAAGATAATCTTTCGCATCAATCAGATTATCATCCTGACAAGCCGCTTCGGCAGCATTCAGATATATTTCTCCGGTTCGGAATGTACAGGCATATTCGTTGCTTCCGCCCTTTCTTACCGTATATCTTCCGCCTCCTTCTGAAGTGTAGAAGCGATTTTTTCTTCTGTAATCGTTAGAGTTGTAGAGGTTATATAGATCTGTAGAGATATAGATAGCTCTGTTTATATCTGCTGAGGAATATTCCAGTGCCATAATCGACTCTACAGATTGATAATTGTTTGGCATTGTGGTTTGCGAAAGATCTACGAGTTCTTTATTTATTTCCAGAACTTCTTTAGATGCATTTAAAGATTCGCTCCATTTCTGCATATACAGGTATAATCTTGATCTGAATGCTTTTAAAGCTGTAGTGGTGAATCTGTAGTTAAAACCTACATCCCATTTTTCTACATTCAATCGTTTCCCGGCTTCAACGATATCCGACTCTATGGCTGCGTATATTTCCGCTACCGTATTCCGTGAAGGAGCGTCTTCAGTGTTCGAATTCAGTTTAAGAGGAACAGCTTTTGTATTTAAATTTTCTTCGTTATAGGGCTTTCCGTAAAGGTTGACCAGCATAAAATGTATATATGCCCGCATGGCGTATGCTTCCCCTACGAGTTGTGCTATTTCTTCTTTACTTCCCCCAGTCATTTTATTCTCGTTTTCTATTGTATAGTTGATGAGGAAAAGGGCTTGGTAATATTGCCGCCAACCAAAATCAGAAGAATAGTCGGGACTGTAATCATCCCATGTCCATTCTTCGAAATAAAGACTTCGGCTTTCCGTATCGGTAAAAGATCCTACTTCATCGCTGCGGAATGCCGTGCGTGCTCTTCCGCTTTTAGGAGTACTTACGTATGCCTGTGTCATTAAAGCTCTGAATTCTGTAGCAGTCGTAGGAATTACTTTTCCGACAGGAGTAATATCCAAAAAATTGTCGCAGGAAATGAATCCTGTTGCCAAAAATATTGACAGTATATAAATTATCTTTTTCATCGGATTCGTACGTTAAAAGTTTAAATTAAGACTGAACGTAACTGACTTCGGAATGGGTTGTGCATATACGTTACCCATTGTTTCCGGATCGAGATAATTGGTATAGTCCGATCCGACTACAAACAGGTTGCGTCCTTCTAAAGAAATAGATCCGGAACTCATGTGGAATAACTTCAGCCAATTCTCAGGCAGTTTATATCCGACACGAATACTTTGTATTCTCATATAGTTTCCTTTTTTTACCCAAGTGTCCATCGAATTATAATAATTCAAGTCATTGAAAGCCGTATATTCGTTGTGGCGATAAGACTGTCCGTTTTTCGTATCACTGATAAGTGCGGGGAAGCGTCCGTTCGGGTTGCTTGGTGTCCATCTGTCTAAAATATCACGATTCGTATTCATTCCCCGATCATAACTTGTGATGGAGTATGAAGGTTGTGTCTGGACGTATTGACCTAAATTGAAAATACAGTTGACCGCTATTTCGAAACGTTTGATAGTAAATGTGTTTGTAAAACCTCCTGAGTAAAGCGGTTCTGTAGTTCCGATATATTTGAATAGGGCCCGATGTTCCTCAGCCGTAAGGTCAGGACCATCATTCTTCATATTGAAATATTGTTCTGCGGTAACTTTTTCTCCGGCACTATTTAGGAATAGAGGGTACCCTTCGCTGTCGAGACCGGCAGACGGATAAGCGAAGATAGCACCGATCGGGTAACCTACCAATGACGGTGTCGTTTGGTTGGCAGGTACGGACATTTTCAAAATCTTGTTGTTGTTATATCCGATGTTGAAATTTGTGTACCATGTGAAATTTTTGGTATGTATGTTTCTTGTCGTCAAACTCAACTCTATTCCTTGGTTTCTCAACGTCGCCCAATTGACAGTGGTAGAAGAGAAGCCTGTTTCCAAAGGTGTCATTTTTGTCCCGATCAAGTCGCTGCTATAACGATAGTAATAGTCTATTCCCAAGCTGATAGCCTGATCGAGTACCGAGAAATCAAGACCCGCATTTACCGATTGGGTTTTTTCCCAACGCAGTTTATCATTGGGTGGAGAATCTACCCGGATGGTATTCTCGCTGTTGCCCGGTAATATCTGTTCTACTTTGTAAGTTCCCATAACGTATGGGGATGTATTTTTATCGATATTTCCCTGAATACCATAAGAAGCTCTGACAGCAAGGTTATCTATCCAATCGGCCGAGCGCATAAATTCTTCACTGGAGATTCTCCATAATCCGCTGACCGAATAAAGCGGGAGATAACGGTATTTTTTATCTACACCGAAAAGGTCAGAACCGTCAAACCGGATGCTTCCTCCTAATGTATAGCGTTGCAGCAACGTATAAGAGAATGTTCCGAACCATGACGCATAAGCATTTTCAACATAAGTTTTTGAATGCAGGGGAACAGATGAAGCTTGCTCGTTACTTGGGAAAATAACCGGTTGTGTAGTCAAAGTTTTCCGGTCGAACCCATAACCTGCAGAGAACAAAGTCTGATACCAAGTTTTTCTTATCTCAGCTCCTGCCATAGCCTCTATTTCGTGTATGTTCTTTATTTGAGTACGGTATTCGGCCATTGTTTTCCAAGTGACCTGAGAAGATTTATTTTCGTATTGTTTGTGGAAACCTCCGTCTGGAAGAAATGATTTGTCTCCCAAACTGGCAAGACGAGTTTTTCTCTTTTCTTTACGCATAGCATAGCTGTCGTGGTCTGCTATTTTTTCGATCGAGCTGTTATTTACCTGTAAACCTACTTGAGATGTAATTTTGAAATGGTCGTTTAACCTTAAATTTACATCGAATATAGAAGAAAACGATTGAATCGTATTTTCGTTTGAGGTATTATTCCTTTCTTCGAAAATATTGAAATTTTCTATTTCATCGTCACCTTTGCCTGTGATGTTGTCATCATATATGTAATTATTATTTTCGTCATATACCTGTTGATACGGATTTGCTCTCCGAGAATAAAATGTCGGGCTGGTAAAGCTGTCCGCATCGGTTAAGTATGAATGGTTCTTCATCTGGTTAGCGTATATATTAGCTCCCAGTTGCAAGTATTTATTTACCTTGTAAGTGGTTTTGCCGGTAAAATTGAATCGGCTGGCGTCTACACCGATAACGTTTCCTTTTTCGGTATAATAGCCCAAAGAGGTGTAATAAGTAGCACGATCGCCTCCACCGGATAAACTTAAATTGTATTCCTGATTGAATGCATCCCGGAAAAGAATATCATTCCAGTCTGTATTTATCGCGCGTAATTGGTTTATTGCGGCTTGGGCTTCGGGAGAAATGGCACTGAACCCTCCTGCTTTGAAAGCATCGAGCTGATTGTATTGTTGCAATATTTCCGATACACCGCCTTTTTTTTCTCGATAAGTATAGTCAGATTGTAATAAATCCATTTCTAACTGAACTTTTTCATCAGAGTTCAGTAAGTTTAATCTATCGATGTTTACATTGGGAACATAAGACAGTTTTGTAGAGAAAGAAACCCGAGTTTTCCCTTTTTTCCCGCTTTTGGTCGTAATAACAATAACTCCGTTGGCAGCTCGTGCACCGTATATCGCCGTAGCAGCAGCGTCTTTTAAAACGGTAACATCTTCTATATCGTTCGGATTGATACCGGCAATAGATGTAGAATATATATTATCTATATCTTGTAAGTCTTCCATTTTAGGTATATCTGTGCCTTCTAACGGAATACCGTCCAATACCCATAACGGATCTTGTGTTCCGTTTAATGAAGAAGTTCCGCGGATCCTTATTTTTACCGGAGCACCCGGAGCACCGGTTGATGTTACTGCAGAAAGCCCAGCTACCTGCCCTGCTAGGATTTGGTCAATCGAATGAGAACTTCCGATCAGTTGATCAGTCATTTTTACTTTAGAAATGGCTGAGGTAAGTTTCCGTCGCTCGATATTCTGATATCCGGTAACGACGATATTATCAAGCTCATGAGAGGATGATTCTAATTTGATGTTGTAAAATGTTTCTTTTCCGAGTTTGATCTCTTTTTGATTGTGTCCCAGATAACTGCAGAAAATGCGGGTAATATTATCGGGGACATTGATAATAAAGCTTCCGTCGATAGCCGTCATTACACCGATCGATTCTTTAGGATAATTTATCTTTTTCAGGTCATCGGTCGACACGAATACAGATGCTCCGATAAGCGGCATGTTGTCTTCATCTGAGGTAACAAGTCCTTTGATTTCACGGGTAGCCGAGAATACCGACATTGTATAAACCATCAGTGTGGAAATCAATAAGAATTTTTTCATCTGACAAAATCTGTATGTCCAAAAAAACGTTCGTTTTTTCGGACGGTTTATAATATTTACTCTTCGAGGATATAATTTCTATAAATCCTTTTATTTCAGTTTTTTGCTGATCCTTTGACTTTATCTGACAACCTTGTTTTTCTTGCTGAAAAAACGAACGTTTGTTTGAATGAAATTAAGGATAAGCAATTTATAAAAAGTCCGGTACGGATATTATTTGTTTAATCCTAAACCGGTATTGATACGTAATAAAACGTCTGTATAATGATAACGGGCGGCCAAATCGGATGTTGTATTTACTCGTTTTTGTAACAGTTCTCTTACTCTGAGCAATTCTCCTCGTTTTACAGATACGGCGTCAGAAGTACGATTCGATTGTCCGCTGTAAAAGTTTACATTACGGGCAGACCGTTCTTCGTCTCCTTCAAAATGTTGTCCGCAGCAAGGTAATACAAGATCTTGTAATCCAGTTCCGACCAGTTTTGGAGCGCTTTTGGTCGTTGCTTCTTCTTGGGCGGCGACTAAAAGCGCATCGATAAAGCCTTTTTGTAGCGCTCTCATATTTGCATCGGGAATTCCTCCTCTTTCTGTAATACCGAATATATGCTTGTGCATCATGTCCAGCATTTCGATAGCGGTGAAAGCTTTTTTCCCGTTCTGTTTCTCGTTTTCTATCATGCGGATAATCCGGTTATTGGTGAGCAAGTCCCAGAAAATATATCCGTGCATGTTTTTTAATGTGTATGAAGGAGAGTTTTCGATAGCTCCCATCATCGAATTTTGTATCGGAAATGTATATTTGTTTATATCCGCATTCAATAGCCAATCGGGACTGGTCAATACCTCATCTAATAAGAACTGTAATGCTTCTTTCTGGCGATCTTTTTCGACAAAAGCGTAAGTTTCTTGTCCGTCTCCGATAGCCGTATTTTCAAGATACATGCCACCTACGTTAGAAAGTACGTGATAAGTATAGAGATTCCATTGTCCGATTATCGCATTGTATAATCTTCCGGCATCGGTATAAGTTTGCCCTTTTTCTCCGGTGGTTGTCCATTCGATGATATGCGGCATGATTCTTTTAATATTTGCCATCCCGTAACGGGCTGCTTTTACGTTATCATCTCCGAGATCTTCTATCATGGCTCGCGGATCGGTTGCATCACGCATTGATTGGGCGTCGGCAAATCGATATAACGGTCCGGTATGTTTGCTCAAAAATTCGTAAACGGCATCTTTCTCTTGATCGGGAGACTCAATATCTCTCCAACGGTATCCGAATTCTATAGCGAATATATCATACGGGCCGATATGCGGAGCGAATTCAGTAATTCCGTCTCCGGGTTGCGCTACGTAATTATAGCGTGCATAATCCATGATAGACGATGCCGTAGATTTCATTTTGTTTGTAAATGTTTTGGAGCGTAATGAATCTGTCGGATAAGCTGCCGAAGCGATCATATTGTGGCGTAAACCCAAAGAATGTCCGATTTCGTGACAGGCTACAAAACGCATGGCATCTCCCATGAGACTATCCGGTAATAGACATTGTTGTGCAGCCGGATTAACAGCTCCGGTTTGAATGGTAATCCAATTTTTAAGTATAGAAATGACATTGTGCCACCAGATAACATCGGCTTCGATGATTTCTCCTGAACGGGGATCGTATATCGAAGGACCCATGGCATTCGACTCTGCCGAAGCGACATAATTGATAACAGAATAATTAATGTCATCTTCGTCGGCAGCAACACTATCCGGAAGTTGTTTGGCAATTATAGCATTTTTAAATCCTGCTTTTTCAAAAGCTACTTGCCAGTCTTCTACTCCTTGTTTTATATATTTTCTCCATTGTACGGGAGTCGTTTTGTCGATATAAAAGACTATCGGCTTTTGCGGTTCGACCAGTTCTCCTCTAAGATAGGCTTCCTTGTCTTCGGGTTTCGGTTCGAGCCGCCAACGGGTAATTAATTTTCGAGAATCCAGTTTTTGTTGTTTATCGCTGAAAAAGAGTTGAGGAACATAGAAGTATCCTACTCGGGGAGTCGTATAACGTCCTATCATCGGTTTTTCCGGTAACAACACAATCGAGGAGCTGACTTCTGCAGTCAGATTATTTACTTTGTTGAACTCTTTTTCATGGGTCGTCAATTCGGATATGACAACTACATTATTTTCGAATGCCTTGGTTTTGACAATTCTTGAAAGATTCTTATCTATTGAAGAATTGACATTCAAATTCGGAAAAAATCTGTTGATAGGAGATTCTCCATTGTAAATATCATTAATTTTGATTACAAACGCAGTTGTGTCTTTATTGTATGCTTCTATTTTGAAACTTGTCATTAACGGTGAGATGTAATTTTCATCGACCGATTTACCGATGGCATCGCCTTCCGGATATTGAGGTTTGGGCTGCATTTCCCGAACAACGATTTTATTTTCGTCCTTATTCCATTCAAAACGTACTAACTCGGTTTGGTAATTGATTCCTTTATTTATTCCCGATCCGTTGATGACAGCCGGAACTTTTGTCAGCTTATTGACAATCAGCATATCCCGGTTAAGTAGCTTTGCCGGAATCTCGAAATAGTAATCGTTTTTCTTTTTATGAATGCGGAACATCCCTTCTTGGGTAATAGTTTCCGGCCCGACGATTTTTTCATAATCATTTTTTGATTTTGTAGAGTCTTTGGCCGCTACGGTTTCATCCTTTTTAGATTTACGGGATTTTTTATTCTTTTTCTTGAATATGTTTAGTTGTAATTCTTCTTGTTGAATCGTATTGTTTACAGGCAATTCTCCGGCATAGCAGACACCGATAAAAGAGAACATTATTCCCCACAAGATAAACTTGCTTTTCTTCATATGAGTTAAATGTTTAAGTTAATTTCTTGTTTTACAGTTTGATGCGACGGTTTATTATTTAATTGAGTTTCTGTCGAGTTTATTATCCTGTATTTTTGTAAACCTAGCATTTTCAATCCTTTTCAAAAAGCAAAGGTATATATTGTTTTTTTATTTGCAAGCAGTTGTCTCTATTTTTATGCATTTTCAATCAAAAATGATGTGCTTAAAACGTTTTTTATGACAAAAACTTACAGAAAATTGTGTTTTTATGACAAAAAACAGACACATTTGAAAATGGCACATGTTGTGAGTTGTCGGTTTGTATATATAAAAACGGTACTACCAAAGATAGCACCGTTTTTACGAGTTAGTTCTTTATGCTTTTATTTTGCTGATTTTTTGCTTGTTGTACGTTTTTTTGTTGCTGGTTTTTCTTCACTCTCTTTTATAATTTGCAAACAGGCTTCCAATGAGAGAGATGCCGGTTCGCTTCCTTTGGGAATTTTATAATTTTTCTTTTTATATGCTATGTATGCTCCGTAGCGGCCGTTCAGTATTTCCAGATCGGGCTCTTCCGTGAAACTTTTGATTAGTCTTTGGCTTTCTTGTTCCCGTTTTTGATGGATAATGTCGATAGCTTCTTCTAATGTCACGGAAAGAGGCTCGTAAGTTTTTGGTAAAGAAACATATTTGTTATCGTGCCGGATATAAGGTCCGAATTTTCCGATACCGACAGTTACGGGTTTATCTTCGAAGTTTCCTAATGTTCGGGGCAGATCGAAAAGCCTGAGTGCTTCGTCCAGTGTAATGGAACTCATCGATTGCCCTTTTAATAAGGAGGCGAATAACGGTTTTTCTTCGTCTTCCGGCGTTCCGATTTGTACCAATGGTCCGAATCTTCCTATTTTGACCGATACCGGACGACCGCTTTTAGGATCAGTTCCCAATATCCGTTCTCCTACCTTATGCTCCATTCGGAGTGATTTTGCTTCTTCTACAACCGGGTGAAATAATTTGTAGAAATTATCGATTGCATTCGTCCATTCCAATTTACCTTCGGCTATATGGTCGAATTTTTCTTCGACGTTTGCCGTAAAATTATAGTTCAAAATATCCGGGAAAAATTCGGTGAGAAAATCAGTTACGACTATCCCGATATCGGTAGGGAGTAGTTTAGCCTTTTCTGTTCCGGTGATTTCAGTCTTGGTTTTGTCTGTAATCTGATTATTTTTCAGGGTCAGAATATTATATGATCTTTCTTTTCCTTCCCGGTCGCCTTTTTCAATGTACTCACGTTGTTGTATCGTCGATATTGTCGGGGCGTATGTTGAAGGCCGTCCTATTCCTAATTCTTCTAACTTCCGCACCAGACTCGCTTCGGTATAACGTGCCGGGCGTTGGGTAAAACGTTCTGTCGCCTCGATCTCGGATATTGTAAGGTTTTCGTTTATGTGGATAGGCGGCAGCATCTTGCTGTTGTTTTCTGTATCCGATTCTTCATCCTGAGATTCGAGGTAAACGCGCAAGAATCCGTCGAATTTTAAAACTTCACCGATAGCTACAAATTTTTCGGCTCTGTTCGAGATTTTTATGGTTGCTGTCGTTTTTTCCAATTCGGCATCACTCATTTGAGAGGCTATGGTACGTTTCCATATCAATTCATATAGACGTCGTTCTTGGGAAGGGGCATCGATCTCATGATTATTGATGTAAGTCGGACGAATAGCTTCGTGGGCTTCTTGCGCTCCTTTCGACTTGGTATGATAGTTTCTTATTTTCAGGTACTTTTCACCTAACGTAGAGATAATCTCATCTTTTGCCGTATTGATTGCCAAACTGGACAAATTCATCGAATCGGTACGCATATAGGTAATGAACCCTGATTCGTAAAGACGTTGTGCAACCAACATCGTTTGAGATACCGAGAAACCGAGTTTACGGGCTGCTTCTTGTTGTAAAGTAGATGTCGTAAACGGTGCGGCAGGTGATTTATGTACCGGCTTTACGGCAATATCTTCGATTGAAAAATTTGCATTTTTGCATTGTTCGAGAAAGGCCAGAGCCTCTTCTTTTGTTTTGAAACGCTTGTTCAGTTCTGCATTTAGTTCGACAGGAACATTCTTTTCTCCCGGAATTAAAAAGGTCGCAATAACCCGGTATGCGGCTTCAGGAACGAAATTCTGTATTTCTCTTTCCCGTTCTACGATAAGACGGACAGCAACCGATTGTACTCGGCCGGCCGACAGTGCAGGCTTTACTTTTTTCCATAATACAGGAGAGAGCTCAAACCCGACGATTCGGTCAAGAACTCTTCGTGCTTGTTGTGCATCTACGCGATCCAGATCTATGCTTCTTGGATGTTCGATAGCGTTCAGTATCGCACTTTTCGTAATTTCGTGAAATACGATTCGTTTCGTATTTTCCGGTTTCAATTTCAATACTTCATATAAGTGCCATGCTATAGCTTCTCCTTCCCGGTCTTCATCGGATGCCAACCAAACGGTTTCAGCTTTTGCGGCCTCTTCTTTTAATGTTTCTACCAACTTTTTCTTGTCGGCAGGTATTTCGTATATAGGAGTATAATTGTGTTCTATATCAATACTGAAATCTTTTTTCTTCAAATCGCGGATATGTCCGTAACTTGAGAGCACCTTGAAATCTTTTCCTAAGAATTTTTCAATGGTTTTCGCTTTTGCTGGAGATTCGACTATTACTAAATTTTTTTGCATATAGCAGTTTTTATTTTCTACTCTTGAGAGTTTGTTTCTTATTTATAACTGTTTTTTGAGGCACTTGTTTTCTTTTTCTCAGACTTATAGTGCCGTTTTTGTTTCTGAAATAATGAGAATAGGCTGAAAATTTATTCGGTGTTATTTCAGATGAAATCGGACAAATTTCAAGTGTGCGGCAAAATTAGAAAAAAAACTGATTGAATTTCAGAACTTTTGCTGTTAAAAATTTTTATGATTATCAAAAACAAGGCCGTAAATAGAGTTTTTTCTTTGTGAAATATTCTATTTACCGCCTTTGTGATTTGCCTTTAAAGAGAGGTAATATTTGCAAATTTGTTTATTCTGTCTCTGTTTTTACAGCCTTTTATATCTATATTAGAAGCATACCCCTACTCCTGCCATGATATTGAAACGTTGTGCCGGCATTCCGTAGTACAGGTTGTAATGTTGTGCGAATATGTTATTGGCTTGTACCAATAAGTGAACACTGTCGTTGAAGCGATAGGTTGCTCCTAAATTGACATTGAAAATATTTTTCATTTTTCCGAAAGAGAAAAAATCTGCATCCGGTTTCATATCTGTCTCTATGGTATTCCGGTATTCACGCCCGTTTGCTAAATAAATATCCAGGTCAAAGGCCAGATGTTTTGTTGCATTTACATCAAGACCCAGATTCCACTCGTTTACCGGAAGAGCTGTGCGTATCTTTCCTTTTCCATGTCGGTAATGCCATTCATTATGAGCCCAGTTGATCTGTGCCTTTACCCGATCTTTGTATTTGTAGTTTATATCGAATCCGACTTTCCAAGCATAGGCATCCATTGCGAAAAATGAAATGACATCTCGTGAAAGTACTCCGTCGTAGGCGATCAAAGTCCGGTAATCGAATAATGCATCTGTCGTTGTTTTTATTCCGGTGTATAAGTTTACATTAAAATTCGCCAGATAATTTGTTCTGAGTCCGAATGTCCAATCTGCCGGAGTGTAAGAATTTGTTGCCGGACGGGACGGGTCGGCATATATGCTCCGTACGGACATTTTGTTCATCGTGTTGAGCTCTTTGCCTCCTTCAAGAGATGTAAACAAGAAGAATGATTTTTCGAACTCCCACTCCAGATTCAAATCCGGAGCGAAGCGGAAAGTCGTACCGTCATTGAATGAAATATCTACATTAAGCCCTGCTCTGAATTTCAGATTGTTTTTGGTAATATTGAAATTCGGATTTAGACGAATAACGGTATAGTTATATTGATCTTGACTGTAAATCAGGTTATCCATTCCTACTCCTAACCCGATAGCGTAATATTTGCCGAACGGTGCACTGAGGTTAAAACGAGTCTCTATATGGTTTTCTGTCAGTCCGTTTTTGTCCTCGTAAAGAAACCCGAGCCTGCTTTTATATCCGTTGTATCCTACCGATAAGTCATAATTCAGTTTTTCGTTGTCTTTGGATTCTATCCCCGTATGCAGAGAATATTGTTGCACGCGTTGTTGGTTTGTCATTTTGAATGTTTTCATACTTTCGGGAATAATATCCATTATTTCGGGGATAAGAGGCATTCCGTAATAATTGAAAGCATTGCTGCGGTATGCCCCCCCTATTTTCCATGACAATTTTTCGAAAGTATGTTTATAACTTAAATTCAAAATGTTGTCATTTCTTCGTTGAGTCACTTTTTTATCGTTTTCCAGATATTTTAGCTTTCCGTTTGTCGAACTGTGTTGATACCATACTCCTAACTGGTCGGTTTCACTGTCGAATATTCTGAATCCGGCATTGGCTGCGGCATTTAAATAGTTCCCCATTGCCAAATTTATATAGCTTTGTTTCGGATTGACGGCCGGTTGCATTCCGAAATTTCCGGAAGGGAGTATTTGCAGTATAGGCCCTGTAGTCATCGGTACAGCCCAATCCGAATAACGGATAGACGGTTTGGTGACTACGGGATTATCTATTTCGGGTAACGTGTTTATTTTGGAGGCGTCGTTTACGATTGGGGTAAATTCTTTCTCTATCGTTACTTCCCTTTTCAGGGATTCTTCTTTATTTTCTTGAGCCGAAGCAATACTGCAAGTCGACAGTAGTGCTACAAATACATACATCTTTTTCATAGGCTTTCTGTTTTACGAAGTTATTTACCTATTTGTTTCAATCGGTTTTCTATCATGTTTTGAATATCATCTTGAGCATTGTAATTGTTTTGAAGGCTCAAAAGGTATTGTTTTGCTTGGAAATTTTCTTTTTTGGCAATATTTATGTCCGCCAATAAAATAAATGCCCGGGCAAGCCAATATTGATGAGAAGTTCCTGCTTCGATGAAAAGGTTTATCTCTTTTTCGGCATCGGCACTTTTTTGTCGGTCGAAATAGTATTGGGCTAACCGATAGGCTGCTTCAGCTCCTTGGGAGGTACGGGTATCCCGGGAGAGAATTTTCCATTCTTCGGCCGCTTTATCGATGTTTCCTGTCGAAACAAGAGCGTTAGCCTTTTCATATCGGGCCTCGGACATCCATTCCGGAGAGAGATTCGGGTCTTCTAAAAGTTTATTGGCTATGGCTATTATTTCTTCGTTCTGTTTCAGTTCTTTTGCCATTCGCAATATACCGAGTCTTGCCGTGAGGCGGTTCTCTTTTCCTGTCGCTTTTATTTCGAGTACTTTATATGTATTCAGGGCGGTCGGATATTCTTTGCGGATAACCTGTATGTCGGACAGTTTGACCAATGTTTCTTCTGCTAACGGAGAATCCGGTTGTTGCAGCACTTTTTGAAGTTCGGCTTCGGCTTCGTCGTATTTTTTCTGATCATAATAGAAACTTCCTAAATAATAGTGTGCCGGAATCAGAAATGCTCCTTCAGGATAAGTCTGAATATATTTTATCAGTCCGTCTGCCGAAGAATTTGTAGGAGCTTTTAAAAACGCCCTTTCTGCCGCTAAGAAAGCTAATGAGTCGAGTTCGGAAACTTCATATTTCACTGCCCCTCCGAGAGATTCTAAATAAGAAGCGTAAGCTGCAATATCATTTTGGTCGAGATAAACCGCCTTCAAGTCATCGATAGCTACTTTAGCCTCATCGCTTCCGGGATAATTCCCTATGACTTGTTTATAAGCGGCAATCGATTTTTCCGGTTGGTTGCTATTGAAATATGCGATACCTAATTGTATGCCGGCTTTGCGGGCGGGTACTGTTTGGGGAAATTCCCGTATCAGTTTCTCAAAGACCGATACTGCCCGGTCGTTTTGTTGTATCGCCGTGTAGGTAAGCCCTTGTTCTAATAAAGCGTCATCAATGTATTCCGAGTGCGGATAGTCTTGTAAAAGATTCTGAAGTATAGATATTTTCTCATTATATTTTCTTTGGAGTCCCGCCATTATTCCTTTCTGGTAAAGCGCATAGTCTCCGGTCGTCGGAGCAATTTCTCTTGCTTTGGCATAACTCTCTTCTGCTTGTGCAAATTGCCTTGCAGAGTAGAAACAATCTCCGATTCTGTTCCATGCATCGGCTATCATGTTTGTTGCCGAACTCTCTTTCGAGGAATTGACATATTGTTGGAAACTGTTTCGGGCAGAGACGAAATCGTGCTGTTTGAAATATGCATACCCGAGATTATAACGAGCTAAAGGATCGATGTTTTTGTTTGAAGAAAGGTATTGGCGATAATTGGCTGCCGCATCGGCGAATTTCCCTTCGCGGTAGTCGCATTCTCCTTTCCACAGATATGCTTGTGAGCGGGCATTTGCATCATAATTGCCCAATTGAATCGCACTCGAAAAATATTTTCGGGCTTCAGAAAGATTATTGTTCGTGAAACTTTCTGTACCAAGCCGGAAAAGAATGCGCTGTTTTGCTTTCATAATTTTATCGGTGGGCCTTTTGATTTTGTTGATAGAGTTCAATGCCGCGCCATAATTGCGGGATGTCATATAAACATCGACCAGATAATCATTAATTGCGTCTGCATATCTTGAAGAGGGAAATAGATTCAGAAATTTCTCGAAAACAGTTACCGATTCTCCAAAAGGAGATACTGTGCTCTCGTGAATATTCAAGGCATAGTTGTATAATGCCGTTTCTTGTACCTGACGGTCGAAATCATATCGTGAAGCTATGTCGAAGGCAAGTCGCGCATTCGTTTTATCTCCGGTTTTGAGATAACTTTGTCCTAAATAGAGATATGCGTTTTGCATTAAAGCGTCATTACCTGTCGTTGTCTGTTTCAGATATTCGATGGCAGACGGGTAATTCCCTGATTTGAAATATGCAATGCCTAATAAATATAAACTTTCGCGTAGCGGATCTTTTGTGTTCGTTACATAACGGTTCAGATATTGGATAGCGTTATCGTTATCTCCTTCATAGTAATAGCTTTCTCCGACAATGCGGTTTATCTCGGAGTTGAATTCATGATCGGGATATTCGGATAATAATTGTAGCCCTTCTTGTATAACTTGACCGTATTGTTGATCATTAAGAGCTATTTGGGCTAAATAGTATTTTGCATTAGCTCCGAACTCCGGGTTGCTTTTTACTTGAGAAAAGCCGGCTTTTGCTCCGTTGTACTGTTTGCCGGTGTAATCGATATAGGCGTTGTAGTATATCGATGCTTCCCGGTATTTTTTCCCTACCGAACTAAGTGCGGAAAAATAAGGTTTTGCTTTTTCTGTATTTCCGCTTTTTAGTTGTGATAATCCGGCTCTGAAAAGGTACTCCTCCTGATCTTCGGGAGATAATCGCTCCATATCTACTAAAGCGTATTGGCGATTGGCCTTTTCGTATTTCCGGTCGAATAGGTAAAGATTCCCGATCAGCATCCGGGCTTTGGGGATATCGGAGGACCAACCGTATTGTTCTATGAATTTTTCCAAGAGCTTTAAGGCTTGCGGACTCCGGTTGGCATAGGACGATACGGCAATCATATAGTCGGCTTCCTGATTCAGTTTCGTGTCTTTACTGAGTGTCTTGAAATGGGTCAATAAATCGATGCATCCGTTATAATTGTGTACCTGAAACATTTTCTTCCCTTTCGCAAAAATGATATAAGGCGTTTCACTTCGGTAAGACACTTGTCCCTGAACGGAATACAGGGATAAACTTAAACAGAACAATAAAGTATATAATAAACTCCGTTTCATGTCGATTTACGTTTTGTATAGATTGTGTTTGCTTTATCAAACAAAAATAAAAAAACTTTATGGTTGCTGTCTTAACTTCTTATTTATTAACTTTATTTTTTCAATCATTTGTATTTTATGGTTTTATGGCCCTCAATATTTCCCGTTTCCCCGCCGGTGGACCTTGCAGCCTTTCCACGATGAGTCCTGCTCTTTGTAACCGTCTTCTTACCTCGCCTTTTGCACAATAAGTTGTGAGTATTCCTTGGGATTTCATCGATCGGCTTATTTTTTCGAATATCTCTTCGCTCCATAAATTCGGCTGTTTTTCTGGAGCGAAAGCATCGTAATATATCAAATCGAAAGATTGGTCGGGTAAAATTATTTGTTCCAGATCTTCCTTTATTTTGTGTAGAGTGAAGTTCGGTGTTATTTCGATCGGTTTATTCCATTCTGCCAGATGTATTGTTTCGAAAAGCGTTGCATGTTCCGGAGCGATCGTGTCTTGATATTTGAGGCTGTTTGCCTGTTCTGCTGTCAGAGGATAGAGTTCTATTGTGTGATAAACGGTTTTTCTTTGAAACTTTTCACACTCGAGTAATGTGAGAAAAGCGTTTAGCCCTGTTCCGAACCCTGCTTCGAAAATTGTCAAAGGATCGGCTTTTGAATAGTAGAATCCTGTTTGTATGAATATATGCAACGATTCGGTTAATGCGCCTTTGACGGAATGATAATGTTCATCTATTTCGGGAATATATAGTGTTGCCGATCCGTCTGCCGTTATTTCGATTTGAGGTTGTTTCATATATTTTGGAGCTTTATGAAAAATAGAACTAAATTTGTCCGCATTTCGTTATTTTACACAAAGGTATAAAAACCGGATGTTATGAAAAAGTTCTTTATTTCTCTTCTTTTGATGTGTTTATTCTTTTTTGACGGACAAGCACAGCAAACTTATGCGGTAAAAGGGAGAGTGGTGGATCGGGAGAGCCGAGAGCCGTTGTCTTTTGCATCGGTATCTGTATGGAATTCTACGCAAGGAGTAATGACGGACAGTCTTGGAAATTATGTGATTGAGAATCTTGTTCCGGGAATGTATCGGTTACAGTTTTCTATTGTCGGTTATAGAACCTACGTGACACCGGAGTTTAGGGTTTCATCTCATGATTATCGCATCGATGCGGAGTTGGAAGAGAATCAGGTCGATTTGAAAGAAATCGAGGTGGTCGCATCTCCGTTCAGAAGATCGTTGGAAAGTCCTATTTCCTCCCGAGTGATCGGATTACAGGAGATAGAGAAAAGTCCGGGAGCTAATCGGGATATTTCTAAAGTCGTCAACTCGTTTCCGGGAGTAGCTTCTGCTGTCGGAAACGGATATCGAAATGATTTGTTGGTACGAGGGGGTGGTCCATCGGAAAACCGGTTCTATTTAGATGGGGTGGAAATTCCGAATATAAATCATTTTAGTACACAAGGAGCTTCGGGAGGACCTGTCGGCATTATAGATGCCGATTTTATTAGAGAGGTTAATTTTTATACCGGAGCGTTTCCTGCCAATCGGGGAAATGCGCTCAGTTCGGTATTGGATTTTAAATTGCTCGACGGAAATACGGAAAAACGTACCGTAAAAGCTACAGTAGGAGCATCTGAAGTATCTTTGACATCTAATGGCTATATTACCAAGAATAAAAAAACAACTTATCTGGTATCTGTGCGACAGTCTTATCTGCAACTTCTTTTCAAAGTGCTCGATATGCCGTTTCTTCCCCGTTATACGGATGCTCAGTTTAAAATTAAGACTCGTTTTTCTCAAGCTCATGAGCTGACATGGATAGGATTGGGGGCTATCGATAATATGAAATTAAATACCGATACAGATCCTAAAGATGAGTCTAAACAATATTTATTGAATTATCTTCCGGTAATTAAGCAGCAGACGTACACACTTGGAGCTGTGTATAAACATTATGCCGGCCGGCATACTCAAACGTTGGTATTGAGTCGGAGTTTTATGAATAACAATAACCGAAAATATCTGAATAATGACGAGTCTTCTCACGAAAATCTGACCTTACGTTATAATTCGGATGAAATAGAGAATCATTTCCGTTTTGAGAATCGTTCATTATTTGGAAATTTTAATGTAAATGCCGGTGTGAATTTAGATTATGTGACTTATACAAATCGGACTTTTCAGAAAATTTTTTCGGAGCAGGCGAAAGAGATTCTCTATGAGACAGATTTGAATCTTTTTAAATGGGGCGTTTTTGCAACTGCCGGATATGAGTCTCCGGATGAACGTTTTACGGCTTCTCTCGGTGTCAGGTTTGATGCGAATACATATTCTTCTAAAATGAATAATCCGCTCAAGCAGTTCTCTCCCCGACTTTCCCTTTCGTATAATTTTTTTCCGAATTTTTATCTGAACGGAACAGTCGGGCGCTATTATCAGCTTCCTGCGTATACGACAATGGGTTATAAGGAATTTGGTATATTAGTGAATAAAGCAAACGGATTATTGTATCAACGTTCTGATCAAACTTCACTCGGAGTGGAATATCATTTTGGGAAAAACGCTGAAGCTACAATCGAGGGTTTTTATAAAAAATATAGTCATGCTCCGCTTTCTTTGCAAGATGGCATTCCTTTGGCTTGTAAAGGTGTAGATTATGGCGTTTCCGGGAATGAGGCAGCTGTTTCTACTGCATGCGGAAGGGCTTATGGAGTCGAGTTTATGTTTCGTTGGTTTGGCAGTGGAAAATTTAATTTGTTAACTTCATATACTTATTTCCGCAGTCAGTTTATTCAACCGTCTACAGGGAAATACCTGCCTTCAGCTTGGGATAACAGGCATTTGCTTACTCTATCGGGCACTTATAAATTACCGAAGAATTGGGATATCGGGTTAAAACTTAGGGTTATGGGCGGAGCTCCTTTTACACCGTATGATGAAAATCTCTCTTCTATTGTGTCGGCATGGGATGCTACTGCTCGTCCTTATTATGATTACGGTTTGTATAATACCGGGCGTTTGAAAACGTTTTCTCAAATTGATTTTCGCCTTGATAAATCGTTTTATTTTAAAGGAGTAATGCTCGGTATTTATATCGATCTGCAAAATATCGGAAATTTTAAATATGACAGTCAGCCCGTGTTGGTAAGTACGGGAGTTGTCGATCCGCAAATATACCCTGACGGAAATCAACATTATAAAATGAAATATATCCGGCAACAGAGTGGTACTATATTACCTACGCTGGGACTGACAGTCGAGTTTTAGAGCTTATATGTCGACTCGGATAAAATTTAAACAGTTTTTTAATATTCCAAGACATGGGAGGTTATATCGGACTTTTTTTCACAAAGGCGGTCTAATGCATCACATATATTGGTATATTCGAAAGTGAAACCGTTTTTTTCTAATTTGTAAGGAATGGCATGTTGTCCCTCAGTGAGTAGTACAGATCTTTCTCCTAAGATCGCTCTGAGCAGATATGGCGGAATTGTCCATAATACCGGACGACGAAGCTCTTGCCCGAGGGATTTTGCCCATAGTGCATTGTCTGTAATATCCGGTGCCGAACAATTTAAAACACCTTTCAATTCGGTATGTTCGATGATGAACCTGTAGATGCGTAACAGATCGGTTAACATTATCCAAGGAAAAGCTTGTTTCCCTGATCCTATTTTCCCTCCTAACCCATAACGAAACAAAGACGCTAAAGGCGGGAATATACCACCGTCGGTTGATAATACCGGAGCTAAACGGGTAATGACCAGACGAGTTTGCGGGGTTACTTGTTCTGCTTCTTTTTCCCATTTACGGCAAATGTAAGCTAAGAACGTAGGTGTGTAAACTTCTGCGTTTTCGATATAAGCGCCATCTGACGGATAATAGCCTATTGCAGACGTGGATACGAATAGGGATGGAGGAGTTGGCTGTTCGTTAATTGCCGCAACAAGCTTAGCTGTTGTTTGTATGCGGCTGTTGAAAATCTCTTTTTTATATTCACGAGTCCAACGGCGGTTTAGCGGAGCTCCCGCCAGATTGAATATGCGGTCTGCTCCATTGAGTTTATGAACGAGAAGATCGAATTTACCTGTAATGAAATCTTCTCGAGAAAGGGTTATGATTTCGTCACCGATGCTTTTTAACATGGAGCAAAGGTGTTGTCCTATGAATCCGGATGCTCCGGCTATTATTGTTTTCATACGCTTATATCATTTGGGAAATCCTCGGAATGATATAAGTTTTTCATTCATCAGGATTTCCGGTTTTTTAATTCTGCCGAGTCCACCCATTTAAAAAGTTTGTCGGAAGGTCTTATCTTTTCGTTTAATTGTATAGAAAACCGTTCTCCTTTTACTGTTTTGTTTACTGGTTTAAGATTTACCCTTATCTCTTCGACTTTTGCCGTTATCGCTCCGGTTGTAGGCCCTGTAACCAGAATTTCTTCTCCTACATTCAGAGATGAGGTCTCCATTTGAAATTCGGCTACTCCCAGTTTAGAAAAATATTTGATTCCTTTCCCCAAATATACTTTGACTTTGGTTGCTTCAGAACCATAGTTTTTGCTCCATTCTCCGAGCCGTTGTCCTAAATAGTAGCCATTCCAGAAACCTCTGTTGAAAACAGTGGACAAGCGGTTGTTCCAGTTTTCGATTTTTTCATCGGTGAAACTTCCGGATAAGCAGGCTTCTACCGCTTCCCTGTAACATTCGGTTACGGTGCGGACATATTCTGCTCCTCGGGCACGTCCTTCTATCTTAAAAACTCTAACACCGGAATCGATCATTTTGTTTAAAAAATGGATCGTTTTCAGGTCTTTCGGGGACATGATATATTGATTGTCAATATCCAGTTCTACCTCGCTGTCTTTATCTTTTACCGTATATCCCCTCCGGCATATTTGCATACATGCTCCCCGATTGGCAGAGGCATTCATTTCGTGCAGGCTCAAGTAACATTTTCCCGATACGGCCATACAAAGAGCTCCGTGTGCGAACATTTCGATGCGGATAAGTTTTCCTCCCGGACCTTTGATTTGCTCGTCGCAAATACGTTGATATATGTGAGATACTTGATTCATGTTCAACTCTCGAGCAAGTACGACTACATCTGCGAATTGGGCATAGAATTTCAGAGCTTCAGCATTAGAAATATTGAGCTGTGTCGAAAGATGCACTTCTACACCAATGCTTCGGGCATATGTCATTGCGGCTACATCGCTTGCAATGATCGCCGATATTTCGGCTTCCTTGGCTGCATCGATAATACTTCGCATTAATGTGAGATCTTCATCGTAAATGACCGTGTTGACGGTGAGATAACTTTTCATCTTGTTTTCTCTGCAAATACGGGCGATTTCGTGCAGATCGTGTATTGTGAAATTATTAGATGAGCGGGCTCTCATGTTTAGTCCTTCTATGCCGAAATAAACAGAGTTAGCTCCTCCTTGAATCGCTGCGGTCAGCGATTCATAAGAGCCTACCGGAGCCATTATTTCAAAATCGGTTATGTTCATTTTAATGAGGTATTTATTTTCCGGTGATAATTTTCCGGATATCGTTGAGTTTGTTCAAGGCCTCCATCGGTGTCAGATTGTTGATGTCGATATTTATGATTTCGTCTCTTATCTGACTCAGAACGGGATCGTCGAGCTGGAAAAAACTGAGTTGCATGCCTCCTGCCGCAGCAGGAGTTATTTCCGGCGTCTTTTTAGACACAGTTCCTTGCCGATTATTACTTTCGAGTTGTTTCAGTATATCCCCTGCCCTTTTGACGATACTTTGCGGCATTCCCGCCATTTTGGCCACATGGATACCGAAGCTGTGTTCACTGCCGCCTTTTACCAGCTTTCGGAGAAAAATAACTTTGTTATCTATTTCTTTGACCGAAACATTATAGTTAGCGATTCGTTTGTAGGTCTTCTCCATGTCGTTAAGCTCATGGTAGTGAGTTGCAAAGAGTGTTTTGGCATGAGCTCTCGGATGTTCGTGAATATGCTCTACGATTGCCCATGCGATCGATATTCCGTCATAGGTACTTGTCCCTCGTCCCAATTCATCGAAAAGTACCAGACTGCGGTTAGATATATTGTTTAGAATATCAGCGGCTTCGTTCATTTCTACCATGAATGTAGATTCTCCTAAAGAGATATTATCTGAAGCTCCCACCCGTGTGAATATTTTATCTACGACACCGATATGTGCAGCTTCGGCAGGAACGAAGCATCCGATTTGTGCCAAGATCACAATCAGGGCGGTTTGTCGTAATAGTGCCGATTTACCTGCCATGTTCGGCCCGGTAATCATTATAATTTGTTGTGTATCATTGTTGAGCAATACATTATTCGTTATGTATGATTCTCCCGGCGGCAGTTGTTTTTCGATAACGGGATGTCTGCCTTCTTTGATGTCTATCTCTAAAGAATCGTTTACTTCGGGACGGATATAACGGTTTTCTTTTGCTATTTTTGCAAACGACAGCAAGCAGTCGAGTCGGGCTATTTGCGTGGCATCATGTTGAATGGCAGGTATGTATTCATTCAATGCCAGTATAAGTTCGTTAAATAGCCGGGTTTCGAGAGTTATGATCTTTTCTTCTGCACCTAAGATTTTTTCTTCATACTCTTTTAGTTCTTGAGTAATATAACGTTCGGCATTTACTAAGGTTTGTTTCCGTATCCATTCTTCCGGAACTTTGTCTTTGTGCGTATTGCGAACCTCTATGTAGTAGCCGAATACGTTATTGAAGCTGATTTTCAAACTCGGAATGCCTGTTCGTTCTATTTCTCTCTGTTGGATATGAAGCAGATAATCTTTTCCGGAGTAAGACATTTCTCTCAATTCATCGAGTTCAGTATTTACACCTTTGCAGATAATCCCTCCTCTGTTGACTAACGTCGGAGCATCGGGATTTATCTCTTTCTCGATGCGGTCTCTTATCAGCGAGCAGGGGTTTAATTGTTCTCCGATACTTTGTAGAATAGGTTCTCCTGATCGGATGCAAATATCCCGTATCGGCTCTATTGCCGATAACGCTACCTTGAGCTGTACCACTTCCCGAGGAGAGATACGGCCTACGGCCACTTTGGATATGAGTCGTTCCATATCTCCGATCAGAGAAAGTTGCTGGTCTATTTCTTCTTTTATCTCCGGTTCTTTAAAAAAGTACTCTACAACATCCAACCTTTCGTTTATGGGACGTATATCTTTTAGTGGAAATACAATCCAGCGTTTGAGCATACGTGCGCCCATCGGACTTGTTGTCCGGTCTATGACATCCAATAGGCTTTTACCGCCTTCATTCATCGTATTGAGCAATTCCAGGCTACGGACTGTAAATTTGTCGAGGCGGACATAGCGTTCTTCTTCAATACGAGAAAGAGCCGTTATATGAGAAATTTGTTTATGTTGTGTAATATCGAGATAATAGAGCAATGAACCGGCGGCAATGATCCCGTTCTTTAAAGTATGAACACCAAATCCTTTCAGATTTTTGGTTTCGAAATGTTTTAATAATCGGTCGGTTGCCGCGTCTTCGGTAAAGATCCAATCGTCTAATTCGAACGTGAAAAATCTAGTTCCGAAGTGTTCTTCGAATTGTTTTCGTTTACTGCGCTCGAACAGAACTTCTTTAGGGCCGAAATTGTTGAGCAATTTGTCTATGTAGTCATAATTTCCTTCTGCAGTCAGAAATTCTCCGGTAGAGATGTCAAGGAATGCAATTCCGCAAATATTTTTTCCGAAATGAATGCCTGCCAGAAAATTGTTCTCTTTATGGTTAAGGATGTTGTCATTTATGGATACTCCCGGAGTTACTAATTCCGTAATACCCCTTTTTACCAGTTTTTTTGTCAGTTTGGGGTCTTCGAGTTGCTCACAGATGGCCACTCGTTTACCGGCACGGACGAGCTTGGGCAGATAAGTATCGAGTGCATGATGCGGAAATCCGGCTAATTCTACGTATTGAGCAGAGCCGTTTGCTCTTCGGGTTAATGTGATTCCTAAAATTTCAGATGCAGTTATGGCATCTTCCGAAAAAGTTTCATAAAAGTCTCCTACCCGAAATAACAATATAGCGTCGGGATGTTTTCCTTTCATCTCGATGTATTGCTTCATCAGCGGAGTCTCGACCATTTCTTTTGCCACAGCTTTAACGATTTATCGGTTGTTGTTATGCATTATTCAGACAAGCAAAGATACGGATATATTGTGAAAAAAGAAAGTTCGGAAAAGATCGTTTCTTTTGAGGTTATCGAGAATTTATCTTGGAGTCTGTTTTAATTTTCTGTAAAGTAATCTCTTCATGATTATTTGTGAAATCTTTTTATCCATAAAATTTAAATGGCTGTTTGTTCTATTTGTCAGATTCTGAAATATCTTATATTTTTGCATATACCCTGTTCGGGATGAGATTAATTGAAAGCTATATATAATGAATCAGGAAAATAAAGAGGTCTGTTTGGTTCCCGTCGGAGGTTTGGCGAACCGAATGCGTGCGATTGTTTCGGTTTTGAATGCTTGTCAGAAAGCCGGAGTGAAGTTGAAGATCGTATGGTTTCGTAATCGGGAATTGAATGCTCCTTTTTATTCGTTGTTTAATCCGTTGAGAAGTTTAAATGTTACGGTAAAAGAAGCTGCTCGAATTGATTTTCTCCGTTATTATCGTCCGGTGAAAAAAAATCTATGGCTTTCTAAATATTATCTTCGTTCGCATTTCGATAAGGTATTGAGTATGACGGATTGTATTCCTATCGTGCGGGATGAGCAGAATCTTGTGAATTTGATTTCTGAAACGGAGCGTTTATATATAGAATCTTGTTATGATATGGGAAGTTATCGGAACATAAGAGAGATTATGTCTCCTAATCGAAGGCTGTCCCGTAGAATTGATGATTTTGTTGCTGAACATTTCGGAGAACGTACTATCGGAGTTCATGTTCGCCGAACGGATAATAATAAAGCGATACAGAGCAGTCCTTTGGAACTGTTTATAAAAGCGATCAGGCACGAATTAGAAATAGATGGGAATGTCCGTTTTTTTGTCGCTTCCGATTCGGACGAGGTTAAACATGAACTTTTAGACAGATTCGGAGATCGCATTATTACGGTTTTTGAGAGTTGCGATCGGAATAGCCGACAGGGAATAGAGAACGGATTGACCGATTTGTACTTACTTTCGCGGACATGCAAGATTTATGGTTGTGTCGGAAGCTCTTTTACCGAGGTTGCTGCTTTGATCGGAAATATCGAATTGATCGTGCTGTCGATATAGAATTTTGTTTTGGGAAAGATATATTCCGAAGTTTACCTTCTGCACAGAAAAAAGAGATAAAAACTAATCGTGTTTTATTTCTCTTTCTCTTTGATGATTCTTCGAATCCCTTTTTGTATAGATGTCAGACCGAATTGTGACGGGTCTATCTCGTTTCGGGGTATGAACCATGCTTCGGTTACATCATCTTGCGCTGTAATACCGGATGTTTCTAATACATCGCATTCGAAAAACAAATCCATAGTAGGAACATTCAGTCCTGAATATTTATAAGTATTAGGCAAAGAAAACAGATATCGGGTTGCCGTTACGGTAAGTCCGGTTTCTTCTTTGACCTCCCGTATAACAGCTTCTTCTGCCGTTTCGTTCAAGTCTGTAAATCCTCCGGGCATATCCAATGTCCCTTTTGCCGGATCTTTGGCTCGTCGGCATACGAGAATATCGCCTCTTGTATTGGTTATTACTGCCACAACTGCAGCTTTTGGATTTATGTAATCAATGAAGCCGCAAGTTTCGCAACGTTTCGATTGATTGTTGTTTTCGATGAATTTATTCGATCCGCATACGGGACAAAATCGAAATAATTCTAACGGGTGTGACATTACTTTGGCTTCTATTTTTTAGATTTTAAATTTTGATTTATATTCAGTATTTTGTTATAAGCTGCCTTGTCATTTAATATTTCCAAAGCTTTGTCCAGGTCTTCGTCTTTTCGTAATGATTGACGTATTTCTCCTTTTTGATGATAATATCTTTTTACTATTTCTATAGTAAGCAGTTCTTCTATATCTTTTCGGAAGGTATCGAGATCTTTGTCTAAATTATGGCTCAGCTTGTTTTCAAGAGCTTTAAATTCTTCGGATGCTTCGTCAAGATAGCCTTCGAATTGTGCTACTTTTCGCAATTCGTTGAGTACTTTGTCGCTTTGACGATCATATTTAAAGTCCTTGCTTTTTACAAATTCTTTGAAATCATTATAATCTTCATCTGTCAGTTTAAATTCTCCTATGGGAGCTATTGTCGGATGCTTTGCCGCATATCGGTTGGCATAGTCGAAGATTATCAAATCGTTTACTAAATAGAAACAGATATTTGCTGGATTCTCTTTTTCGACTTCGATATCCGGTTTAATTCCTCCTCCGTCTCTCACAATACGACCGTTAGCTGTTTTAAAGGCTGTGGTCAAACTATCGGGAATGCGTCCTACGCTTCCGTCCGGATTACGGTGCGAATAGTCTATTGCCTGTATTAAACGTCCACTGGGAATATAGTATTTTGCCGTAGTTACTTTTAGTGTCCCGTTGTACGGAAGTGTCCGGGTGGATTGTACTAATCCTTTCCCATAAGTTCGTTCTCCTACGATGACTGCCCTATCGAGATCTTGTAGTGCTCCCGATACGATTTCAGATGCAGAAGCCGAACCGCTGTTCACCAATACGACAAGCGGTATTTCCGTATCGATGGGCTCTTGAGTAGTTTTGTAGGTTCTGTCCCATTGTTTTATTTTTCCACGAGTGGAGAGAACTTCTTTTCCTTTGGGAACAAAATAGTTGACGATCTGTACAGCTTCCTCCAGAATTCCTCCGGGATTTCCTCTCAAATCGAGTACCAAAGATTCTATTTGTTGATTCTTTTTAAGATCTAACAGTGCATCTTTTACTTCTCCGGCAGCCTTGTCCGTAAAGTTAGAAAGATATATATATCCGGTTTTATCTCCGACAATTCCATAATAAGGAACAGCATTCATCTGGATCTTTTTCCGGGTGATTTCTTTAGTAATAGGTTCTTTGACATCAGGGCGTTCGACAGTTACTATGACAACCGTGTTTGCAGTGCCTTTAAGCATTTCACTGACTTTGTCCGATTTTAATCCGTGAGTGGGAGTTCCGTCAATTTTTATTATTTTGTCTCCCGGTTTCAGTCCTGCTATTTGTGCCGGCATACCTTCATAAGGCTCGGATATATAAGTGTCGCTGTCACGATAAACGATTAGCGAGCCTATACCGCCGTATTCTCCGGTCGTCATAAACCGGAAATCTTCTTTTTCGGATTCGGGGATATAGTTGGTATAAGGATCGAGACTTCCTAACATGCTGTTTATTCCTTTGGTAATTACCTTTTCCGAGTTTATCGTATCGACATAAAACATATTCAGCTCTTTCATTAAAGCATTGAATATTTCCAGGTTTTTGGCAATGTCGAAGTTTTTTTTGTCCGGAGTGAATGACCCGAACAAAATTATTGCTGATAAACAGACTGCCGGAATGCCGGCTTTATTTAAAATCGTTCGTTTGTTAAAACGTATCATTTTTATCTCGATTATAATTATTTTGTTTTAAAGCCTATATTAAACAGGCTCTAAGGTAGAAAAACTCTTTTCTATTTTCTTAAAATTTCTCCGACTTTTAACTTTATTTCATCCCAACGCTTATCATCCATGCCAGTCCCGATGACTTCTATAACATTTCCGGAAAGAATCGATCCGATTTTTCCGGCTGTTTCAAGTGGCAGATTCATAGATAGTGCATAAAGAAATCCTGCGGCATACAGGTCTCCGGCACCTGTCGAATCGATACATTTCGCTTTAGTCGCTTTTACTTCGGTATAATAGTCGCCCTGTTGTATTATAGACCCGTGTGAACCGCATTTTACTACTGCAATGTCGCATTCCCGGGATAAGATCGCCACGGCTTCTTTAGCTTCGTATCCGGTATAGGCATAGGCTTCTTCTTCGTTTGCAAAAGCGATATCGATATATTCCCGGATCAGTTCTTGGAAAAAGTCGTGATTTTCTCTGATGACATTGTAGCTTGCCATATCCAAAGAAATTCTCAGTCCGGCTTCTTTAGCCAATTGAACGGCACGGCGGATTAGGTGCGGATCTTGTACCAGATATCCCTCTATTTGCAGGAGATCATATCCGTTGAACATTTGAGGAGAAAGTTCTTCTGCCGTAAGAGTTGCTGCTGCTCCGAGATAAGTTCCGAAAGTGCGTTCTCCATCGGGAGTGATTAAAGTCATAGCGCATCCTGAGGCAATATCTCCTTCGATAAGGTGGGTTTGTATTCCGTGATTTTCGAGAGCTTTACGATAGAATTTCCCATAACTGTCATGGCCGATTTTTCCTATAAAACCGGTTTCTATCCCCATACGAGTAAGCCCGGATAATGTATTGGCGGTAGATCCTCCGCTTGCCATGAATGTGTCGAAGTCCTCGAACATTGCCATTATTTTCAATAACTTATCTTCATCGATCAGTTGCATTCCTCCTTTTAGAAGTCCCATCTCTTGGATACATTCGTCAGAGTTCAGAATTGCTAATACGTCTGTCAGGGCATTTCCCAGTCCTATTACTCTCATTTGTCTGTTTTTGTCGTGCCTTTTCCGGCCGGCACAATGTTTGATCTTCCGATTTATTACTGTCTGTAAAAACGGGTATTTTATGTGAATGAAAAATTTTTCTGCAAATATATTGCATAATTGGAAATAACACATTACTTTTGCACTGCATTTTTAAGGGAATGTAATCTTCTTCAGTAGCTCAGTCGGTTAGAGCATCTGACTGTTAATCAGAGGGTCGTAGGTTCAAGTCCTACCTGAAGAGCTCTTTTTCTTTAAAGATTATATATTGTTATTCTTCAGTAGCTCAGTCGGTTAGAGCATCTGACTGTTAATCAGAGGGTCGTAGGTTCAAGTCCTACCTGAAGAGCGAAAAGTCGGTACATATCATACCGGCTTTTTTTATTTTCTTTTTGTTGTTGAATTGTATAAGGGTTGTGAACAAAATAGAAAAGCGATTTGATTCAAAATCAAATCGCTTTTCTATTGTTGTCTCACCAGGATTCGAACCTAGACAGGCAGAACCAAAAACTGCAGTGCTACCATTACACCATGAGACAATCCTATGCTTTGAGTCTATCTCAAAAGCAATGCAAAGATAGTGTAAAGATTTTTATTGACAAAATTCTTTACTTTTTATTTTGCAATAATTAAGAAATAGTTCTTTTTACCTTTTTGTACCAGAATATATTTTCCGTTTAATAGGTCCTTTTCGGATATTTCTTTGTCGAATTGGAGAAGTTTTTCTTTGTTGACAGATACTCCTCCGCCTTGAGTTATTTTACGCATTTCTCCTTTTGAGGGGAAGACGGCGGCTTTTTCGGTTAAAAGATCGACAGCTTTGATTCCCTGTATGAGCTCGTTTTTAGAGATCTCAAATTGCGGTACACCTTCAAATACGGCCAAGAGAGTGTCTTCATCGAGTTTTTTCAGTTGTTCCGATGTCGAGTTTCCGAAAAGAATATTCGAGGCTTCTACGGCAGCTTCATAATCTTCTGTAGAATGCACCATTATCGTAATTTCCTTTGCCAACCGTTTTTGTATAGGCCGCAGATGTGGTGCAGCATGTTGTTCTTCGATAAGGGCGTCTATTTCCTCTTTGCTGAGAGCTGTGAATATTTTGATATAACGTTCGGCATCGGCATCGCTTACATTCAGCCAGAATTGGTAAAATTTGTATGGAGATGTATAGCGTGGGTCGAGCCACACGTTTCCGGATTCTGTTTTTCCGAATTTCCCTCCATCGGCTTTAGTAATTAAAGGGCAGGTGAGGGCGAAAGCTTCTCCTCCGGTTGTCCGGCGAATTAATTCTGTTCCGGTAGTGATATTTCCCCATTGGTCAGAACCTCCCATTTGCAACTTGCAATTTTTTGTTTTGTACAAGTAGGTAAAGTCGTATCCTTGTACCAATTGGTATGAGAATTCTGTGAATGACAGTCCGTTGCTTCCCTCTCCGGCAAGACGCCTTTTTACGGAGTCTTTACTCATCATATAATTGACTGTGATATATTTTCCTACATCCCGGATAAAGTCCAAGAAAGAGAAATTTTTCATCCAATCGTAATTGTTGACCAACTCTGCAGCGTTGGGTGCATCCGACTCGAAATCTAAAAATTTGGAGAGTTGTTTTTTGATCGCTTCTTGATTGTGACGTAATGTTTTTTCATCCAGTAGATTGCGTTCTTGGGACTTCATAGAGGGATCTCCGATCATTCCGGTAGCGCCGCCGACCAGAGCGATAGGCTTGTGTCCGGCTCTTTGGAAATGCTTCAACATCATGACACTTACAAGGTGGCCGATGTGTAAAGAATCTGCAGTCGGGTCTATACCTACGTATGCAGTCGTCATTTCTTTCTGTAATTGTTCTTCTGTACCGGGCATTATATCGTGAATCATGCCCCTCCATTTTAGTTCTTCTACGAAATTCATTTTTTGACTATATTATGATATTTATCTATTGCAATTTGATAATTGTTGCTTCAGGGCAAAGATACATATTAAAAACAAAAAACGGAGTGTATGGCAGAACCAAAAGTTTTATTATGTATTTTTTCTTATCGGGATAAATCGAAAAGTTCGGAAAAGTTTGTACCGATCGATATGATGAGCTCGTTTTCCGGAATCTGCCGTATTTCGGCAATTTGCCGGTAAACGGTTTCGATATCGATATTACTGTCGTCGGTTTCGAGAAATAATCGGTGCAATGGTATTATTCGGGCGGTTTCGGGATTGAACTTGTGTCCGATCGAAATTCTGAAACCGTGTTGAATGAGTTCTGTTGCTAACTGAGGTTTTCCTCTGAATCCATGAATAATCCATTCTTGACGGGCTGCGGTTTCTTTTCGTAATTTTATCAGTTCATTGAAAGCCTTTACGCAATGGATAATCATCGGTTTTTTACTGTTCTCGGCAATTTCTATTTGTTGTTTAAAGATGGTTATTTGAATGTCTATCGGGGTATCGGTCAATTTATCGAGTCCGCATTCTCCGATTGCAAGCAGTTGCGGAGATTCTGCTATTCGGGATAACTGCGATGTTAACGACATCGGGTCTGTCGAGGCTATATGCCAAGGGTGTATGCCTGCGGAGAAATAGACACCCGGATATGCATCGGGGGAGGTAAAGCTATTTTTATAAGGCAGATTGCATATACTTAGTTTTCGATCGGTTGAAAGGGAAAGGTCGTGTGTATGCAGGTTGTAATAAGTCATATCATTATGTTTAAGGTACAGGATCATAACCGCTTCCTCCCCAAGGGTGACAACGGCAAATTCTTTTTATTGCCAACCAGAGGCCTTTGAACGGACCGTGTTTGCGAATGGCTTCGATTGCATATTCCGAACATGTAGGGACAAACCTGCAGGTTTGAGGTTTGAGAGGAGAAATACATGCCCGATAAAAGTAGACGGGTATTAATAGTAGTAAAGATAAAACTCTTTTCATGAATCATTCGGCTTTGGGAGATTTTTTTCGCAAGATTCTTTACATACCTTTTCTTTTAATTTTTGGAGTAAATCTTTTAGCTTTTTCTCCAATGTTTGATAATCGAGAATTTCCCTATCTAAATAAAGGATTGCCATATCCAAAGCTGTTTCTTGACTTTGAAGCGTATCGGTGAGTATATGTTTATTTTTTCGATAAGCTTCTTTTATTCGCCTTCGGATAAGATTTCGCTTTACCGCTCTTTTAAACCTCTTTTTAGGGATACTGACAAACATAGATACAGGAACATTGTCTGTATCGGAGGCAGACCGATATACTATCCGGTAGGGATAGACGATGAATGAATTCCCTGATGTAAAAAGGGCATCTATCCGTTTTTTCCCGCAAAGTCGTTCTGCCTGTGTTAATTTGAAGTTTGCCATTCGATACCAATTAGAAAGCGAAAAATATGGTACAAAGATAGCAAAAATAGCTGGATTTAATTAGTAAAGTATCGGTACGGAATTTTTGGATACAAGAATGTTTATTAATGGAATCTGTGCAATATCGATATTGAATGCCATTTTGCGGAGGATATTATGATTTGTCGTGTATTTTAATCGTATTTATATGATATTCAATCTAAATCCTACTTGAATCGCTGCTGCTGTATTGGAGACTTGTAGGGCAGAAAGAATATTTTGCCGGTGTCGGTAAACCGTGTTTGTAGAGATATTCAAAATGTCTGCAATTTGTTTGCTGCTGTGTCCTTTTGCCAATAACGTCAGTACTTCTTTTTCACGTGGGCTTAGTAATAAGTTGTCGTATAACTGATATTCTTTTTGCTGTACTACTTTACCATTCTTATTGTTTACGATTTGTCCTGATGTCAAAGTCGGGGCCTCTATGTAAGGTGTGTATGTGCAAAGTGATAGCCAAATGCTACCGTTAGGTAAACTTTCTAAATAATAAGAACGGTGCAGAACCGGAATCGTATTGCCATTTTGTAATTGAAAGTGAATGAGGCATATCGTGTTATAGTTTTTCCTTTCTCTGATTTCATTTGCACGTTGAAAATGAAAATAACGTAATTCTAAAACGTGTCGTTCGATCAAATCGTCAGCGGGGATGCAGTTGAATATTTCATCTTCAAAAGCAGAGTCGATAACTAAATCGTTTTGAGAAAGTCCGATATTTTGCCCGAAGTTTCCGGTATAAATATAGCTCGTATTTTTTCGTAAATCTGACAGTACGGCAACCCCGTTGTCTATTTGGATAAATGAGCGGACTTGCATTTTTCTGTTTTCAAGGATTTCATACTCCCATGTTGTTGTCCCAAAATCTTGCTCGGTGAGTAATGACCTTAATTCTTGTTCCTGATGATTTGGCATAAATTGGTTAATTTTGACTATTGTCTTGTCGAAATAGAGTGACTAATTTTGCTGTACAAAAATACTTATAAAACAAATGAAATTATGAATAAAACATTTATTTATTGGACTTTATTAGGTATAAGTTTGTGCGTGAGCAGTTGTGAATCGCACCATAATCCTCAAAAAACTACAGACAAGGATAGTTTATCTACGATTGATCAAATTGATGAATTGAAAGGAACAGATTGTGATATTAAATTGGGTAATGTCATCTTTACTAAAGCTGTGAACGGTGCTGATACTTTGGTTCGGATTAAAGATAATGGAATATTGGAGTTCAGGTGCGGAGGGAAGAGAGACTTTTTTTGCGATCCGAATGACGGAAAGTTGTCTAATAAGACCGCTCCGCTTTTGTTGACAAAAGTCAATAATTCGCGACCTTTTACTTTTACGGCTAAAGTTTCACCTCAATTTACTGCTACGGACACTTATAATGCTGCGGATTTGTTTGTTTTTGTTAATGACACGATATGGCAGAAGTTTGCATTCGAACAAGATGAGCGAGGTAAACACCGGATTGTCACTGTGCGTACGAGAGGAACCTCGGATGATAATAATCATGAAGAAATAGCCGGCTCTTCGGTTTATTTGAAAATATCTTCTGATACACATACTATAGCCAGCTATTATTCGACAGATAAGAAGACATGGCAGTTGGCTCGTTTGTATAAAAACGATTATCCTCAAGAGTTGTGGGTAGGTATTTGTAATCAATGTCCGCAAGGAGAGGGGAGTGTCAGTTTTTTTGAGGATATTTCTTTAGCACAAAGCAGTGTGAGCGATTTTCGGTTGGGAAATTGATTTGTATCTACTCGAAAAAACGCCTCTCTCTTTATTCATTAAGGATTAAAGAGGGAGGCATTTTATTTTATAACATATTTTCATTTTAAGTTTGTTCGTTCACAGGATAGCCGGTTTTTGCAAACTCAAAAAGAATGGGGTGTATTATTTCTTAGACGATTTGTTTTGTTCTTTAAAGAAAAGTTCCAATGCGGCTGTCATCGACGGGGCTTCCGGACGAGGAGCTTCGATATCGAGTCTGAGTCCGGCGTCCCTTACCGCTTTTGCCGTTGTCGGTCCGAAGCATCCGATTTTGATATCTTGCTGCTCGAAATTCGGGAAGTTTTTCAGTAATGAATTGATTCCTGAAGGGCTAAAGAAAATCAGCATGTCATAATCGAATTTTTCTTCGGGGGCAAAATCGTTACTTACCGTACGGTACATTACCGCTTTTGTGTAATCGATTTTGTTTTTGTCAAGTAACGGATATTCGCCGTTATTGACATCTGATACCGGAAAAAGGAATTTTTCACCTGAATGTTTTATTAAGGCAGGAACAAGATCGTCCAGTTTCCCTGTATTTCCGAAAAAGATTTTTCTTTTTCGGTAAACGATATATTTTTGCAGATAGAGAGCTACCGATTCGGTCACACAGAAATATTTCATCGTTTCCGGAATCGTTACCCGCAATCCTTCACACAACTTGAAAAAATGATCAATTGCTGTTCTTGCCGTGAAAATAATAGCTGTGTAATCCAGAATAGAAATTTTTTGTTGTCTGAATTCTTTTGGGGTTATTTCTTCTACCTTAATGAAAGGACGAAACTCAATATTTACACCGTACTTTTCTGCAATGTCGAAATACGGAGATTTCTCAGAAGCTGGCTTTGGCTGAGAAACGAGTACTTTCTTGACTTTCAAAATGTTAGTATTTTAAATTCTACAAATTGGTAAATCAAAATCACACCTTTGTAAATTAGAAATAAAGGCATGATTTCAAGGGCGCAAAGGTACAAAATAAAGTACAGAATTCCATAAACATCTCTCAAAAAAATCTTAATCCCTTTATAAATAAAAATAATTCGGGATAAAATGTAAGATATTGTAACTAATAAAAGCCCGATATTCAGAAAACCAGAGAGATAGATCATGCAGAAAATAATCGGGAATAAGATTATTCCTAATAATAAGTTGATAGATGCGTGATTGTCTATCCATTGTTTTGTGATGCCCGATTCTGTGAAAATAGAACCTAAAATGCGATATGCCGATTGTTGAAAATTGTAGTATAAGGTGGCTAAAACTGCAGCACAAAGTATTTCTTTGAAATATCCGATGTAGGTTAATTCAGGTTTTAGATAATGAATTAAAAATGTAAGAGCAATCCCTTCCATTACAAAAGTTTGAGCAAGTAAAATGAATCGTAACCGTGATTCGATAATCGTAGAATTATCTGCCATATCGGTACGGTTTCGATTGTTTTTTGATGCGGAAAAAGGCTGTGAAAAGAGCTTTATTCCTCGTCGAAAGGATGTTGCTACCAAAATGAAACAACAGAGTAAAATCAAAAATATTCCATCATTTTGAGAAGGATTTTCGATCTTTGGTATTCCTTCGAAACCTTCGGGAATGACAAGTGCGGCTTCTTTGTAATCGGTTAAAGGATTGTCGATCGGAGCATAGCAATATGCCGACAAGCTTTCTGCGTATTGTGGCGTGAACTTGACGGAATCTTTTTTATAGTGTAAATCCCATTCGGGATGTGTGGTCCGTAATGAATCGGAAATAATTCTGTTACTGTCGGACAGGATGGGAGAGAGGGTGTCCGTTGTTATTACAGGGGCGATATGTATGCTGTCACTTGGCATTTATGCTGTTATATGGCTGCAAATTTACGTACGCTTCCATTCCAGTCGGGTGCAGAGTACAGAGCATCTATTGCATCTTGGGGAGTGGTAGCTACCACCCACATTCTCGTATGCTCCGTACGCATGAAATTTTGTTCAACGGCTTTTTCCAGTAGAGCGAGTAACGGATCGTAGTAACTAGCCGTGTTAAGGATTACTATCGGATTGAGGTATAATCCTAATTGTTTCCAAGTGATGATCTCCAATAACTCCTCCAATGTTCCGCATCCTCCGGGTAATGCTATGACAGCATCGGACAAGGATGCCATACGTGCTTTTCGCTCATGCATAGAATTTGTAATTTCTATGTCTTGTAAACGTTCGTAGTGCCATCCTTCTTCGTACATAAAGCGGGGAATGATGCCGGTTACTTTTCCTCCAGCATCTAATACACTGTCTGCAATCGTTCCCATGAGACCTTGATTCCCTGCTCCGTATATGCAACGCAAATTATTCCGGGCAATAAGTTTTCCTAATTGCTTTGCCGCTTCGAAGTAGATAGCATCCACTTTTGAGCTTGAGGCACAATATACGCAAACTGATTGTATATTTCTCATTTGAATCGAATGTCCTTATACATTAAACCGGAAGTGCATGATATCTCCGTCTTGCACGATATAATCTTTTCCTTCTACATTCATTTTTCCGGCTTCTTTACAGGCTGTTTCAGATCCGTATTGGATATAGTCGTCATATTTGATGACTTCTGCCCGGATAAAACCTTTTTCGAAATCGGTGTGAATGATACCTGCGCATTGAGGAGCTTTACTGCCTTTAAGGTAGGTCCATGCCCGAACTTCCTGTACCCCGGCGGTAAAATATGTTTCGAGGTTTAGAAGGCTGTATGCTGCACGAATCAGTCGGGAGACTCCCGATTCTTTCAATCCGATTTCTTCCAGAAACATTTGCCGTTCTTCGTATGTTTCGAATTCTGCAATTTCAGATTCTATTTTGGCAGCAACTATCAATATTTCGGCATCTTCATCTTTTACCGCTTCCCGTACTTGTTCTACATATTTGTTCCCGTTTAAAGCGCTCTTTTCGTCAACGTTGCAAATATACATAACCGGCTTACTGGTAAGGAGAAATAACTCCCGAGCTATTTTCTGTTCGTCTTTAGTTTCGAAACTGACGGTACGGGCAGACTTTCCTTGTTCCAGAGCTTCTTTATACTTGCTTAATACATCGTATGCAAGCTTTGCATTTTTGTCACCTCCTGTTTGTGCTTGTTTCTGAACCTTAGAGATGCGGCTCTCTATCGTCTCCAGATCTTTCAATTGCAGTTCATAGTCGATGATTTCTTTGTCGCGTACGGGATCGACAGAACCGTCTACATGAGTTATGTTGTCATCATCAAAACAGCGTAATACATGTAAAATTGCATCTGTTTCGCGTATATTGGCAAGAAATTTGTTTCCTAATCCTTCTCCTTTACTAGCACCTTTTACTAATCCGGCAATATCCACGATTTCTACCGTAGTAGGAACTATGCGTTGAGGATGAACGAGTTCTGCTAATTTATTGAGGCGTTCATCCGGGACGGTAATTACTCCGACATTCGGTTCGATCGTACAAAACGGAAAGTTTGCCGATTGGGCTTTTGCATTGGATAAACAATTGAAGAGGGTTGATTTGCCGACATTAGGCAAGCCGACGATACCACATTGTAATGCCATAGTTTATTTTGTTGAATTATTTTCGAAAATATTGTCTTGTTTGCTGAAACAATTCCGATAAGTTAACACCGGAAATAACAGTTATTCTTTCGACCTGCAAAGATAACCATTCTTTTGGTATATACGAATAGAAACAGGTTTGTTCGTTCGAAAACGATCTTTTGAGTTCTGTCTTTGGCTTTTTGTTGAACTTGTACCTCTCTCTCTTTGTTATTATCATGATAAAATGTTTATGATTATGGATGACAAATCGCATAAATTTGCCGGTGAACTTTTGGAGTGGATAAAGTCTATTCTTAGAGATTTGGGTATAGAGACCGGAAGAGTGGATGAAATGGAAGGTATTATATATACAGTTCTGATAGCACTGTTTGCTTGGGCTGTAGCCTGGATATTGCGGTATGTCCTCCATTACGTTTTTCTGAAAATATTAGGGAAAAGTAAAAATGAGATTCTTAGGGTATTGGTAGATCGGCGGGTCTTTTCCGGTGTAGCGCATGTTTTACCTCCTTTGATTATGCTGTCTTTGTTACCTTTGGTATATGACGATTACAGATCGCTTATCGGATGGGTAGAGCGTTTTTGTTGGATTTATTTGGTAATTGCTTTTTTAGTTTATACCAATACCTTTTTGTCTGCTTTGTGGCGGATATTTTCAAGTTCGGATGCTATGAAGGATCGACCTTTAAAAGGGCTCATACAGTTGGTAAAAGGTATTTTGATAGGCTTAGGGGTTATTATTGTCATTTCTATTTTGGTGCAACGTTCCCCGATGAAGTTGATTACCGGATTGGGAGCTTTTGCCGCAGTATTGATGCTTGTTTTTAAAGATAGTATTTTGGGGTTTGTCGCCGGAGTGCAGCTGGCCCAAAATGATATTGTTCGCAAAGGAGATTGGATCGTGATGCCGGGAGGTATGTTGAACGGTGTCGTTATCGATATAACTTTGAATACTGTAAAAGTCCAAAATTTTGATAATACGATTGTTACAGTTCCTCCTTATTCATTGATTTCGGGAACATTGCAGAATTGGAGGGGAATGGCGGAATCTGGCGGACGTCGGATAATGCGCGATTTTACGATAGATGTGACATCTATCAAAGTTTGTACTCCGGAGTTATTGGAGTCTTTAAAGAGCGTAGATTTCTTAAAATCGTATATTGAGGAGAAACAGGCAGAGCAGGCTGCCGGGAAAGTAGAGAATACTGATAATAGTAATGGCTTGGTAAATGGAACGATAGAAACCAATTTGGGATTATTCAGAGCTTATGTGGCTATGTATTTGCGTAAGCATCCTTTTGTTAATGGGGATTTGACATTGATGACTCGGTTGTTAGAACCGACCGAGAATGGCATACCTTTTGAAATATACTGTTTTTCTGCGAATAAGAATTGGGTGAGCTATGAGTCTATACAGGCCGAAATTATGGAACATGTGGCAGCTGTTGCCGCTCGTTTCGAATTGCATATTTATCAAAATGCTTCGGGGCATGATTATATTGTTTCTGCCTATATTACTGCCGGTAAAGAGCCTCCGGTCTAAAGAGCCAGTCGTACATTTGTACGTCTAAATTTTCCAATAAGAAAATTGTATCCGATCATTTTTGCATTTTCTTCCGGTCTGTTTTCCCATTTTTCTTCGTTAGATAGTCCGCTATCCTCCTCGTAAAAACAGAAAAACATCTTTGAAAGAAACCCTCAAAACTGACCTGAACAAAATTTAGACAAGTTCTTAATCGGTATATTTATTTCTTTATAAACCGAACACTATTTTGTTCTTTTTCCGAGTCGATAAGGATCATTAAATAATTGCCTGTGGGGAGATGAGAAACATCTACAATGGCGCATTGATATAATGGTAAAACAGATATTAGTTTCCCTTCCGAAGAATAAATTCTGGCCTCTTCGAGCTTTCGTTCTGTTCCGATAAAAAGACGGTCGCTTGTCGGATTAGGGAAGATGGTTAACGTCTCGTTTTTAAAAGAGGATGCTATTCCTTCTGTAAAATCCAAGGGAATATATTCTCCAGCCAAATGGGCGAGGTAAGCTTCTAATGCTGTATATCCGCTGTCGGTGATTTTATTTCGATCTGAAGGATCTTCAGGGTTCAGTCCGTTTTCAGTTTCCCATATATCATCCATTCCGTCGTTGTCATTGTCTGTTATATTACCATAGGTGCTATATTCGGGATATCCTCCGACGGCTACCGGGTCATCGATAATTCCTAATGTTTTTTGATAATAACGACTTGTCTTGGTTTCCGATTCGAATTCTGATGTCCCATATCCTGATGCCGTTCCATTTTCAGTTTCATCTATAATACGTCTATCTACCTCGTCTAAGGGATGAGCTCCGGCTTTTGCCAATACACTCTTAAAGGCATCGGAAGCTGTTTCTGTTTTTATTTGGTAAGGAGTTTTTATTTCAAATGGTGTTTCTACAATGACTTGTTCCTGAAGGTCTGTCGGATAGGCGCTTTTATCGATTCCTAAGGCATTATCGGTCGTGAAACTATCATTTCCTTCCATTATATTTCCAGAGGCATACCATTGACCTACTTTACGATACGAATCCCCTCCGTAAGAGGCTTGTACAAAATAGGATTTGTTTTTTGCAGGACGTGCAAGTCCCGGTTTATAGTAGTTGCCTACCATGTTGATTTCGTTCTTTTCACCTTTTGTTATGTCTCCTCCGTAACAAGAATTTGCTTTTCCCCAGTTATAGATGACATTGTTGACATAGTCTGTAAGAATTTTGTAATCGTTTGTTTCGCGATCGTCTCGTGCACCGTTAAAACGCGGCATGCGATTATGGCAGTGGGCGAGCAGATTATGATGGTAAGAAGAGAAGTCTCCTCCCCATTGGGTGGCATAACTGCGAGAACCTTTGATATGCCCTGCCGAATATAAACCTTCGTGTATAATACACCATTGTACCGTGGTGCGTTTATTATCGTACATTGTCATATTTTCTTCACACGACCATCCGAAAGTGCAGTGATCTACAATGACATCTTCGCAGTTCTCAATCCCGATTGATCCTCCGTCGGTATGTGTACCGTCATCTTTCAGTCCTATTCGAAAACGAAGATGACGTATGATGACGTTTTTTGATCCTCCGAGATTGACTTTTGCTCCTCGTATACAGATACCGTCTCCGGGTGCAGTTTGCCCGGCTAAAGTATAACCGTTTCGAGCACACTTCAGCTCTTCTTTTAATTTTATGATCCCTGAAGTTCTGAAAATAACGGTGATAGGTTCTTCCGGATGTTGAGAGAGCGCCCATCGAAGAGAGCCTTCTATCGGTGTTTCTCCTGTAGCATAATCCTCGGTTGTCGTGACGAAAACTACTTGCCCTCCGCGTCCTCCGGTTGCAAATTTTCCGAATCCTTCTGCTGAGGTGAAAGCTGGTACTTGAGCTTTTGATGAGATTGCAAAGATGAATGTCAGGACAATAATACTTGCTTTGATTATATGTTTTCGATCTTTCATGATATAGGAAATTTACAAGTTTATTTTATGTTGCAAAAATACCGGTAATGCCGGAGGATAATGTGTACTTTTTGTTATTGTTGGAGGATTTTTTGCCTACTCTTTGTAATGATATTTTTATGATGATAAATACCGATTTTTAGGTATTGATATATGCTTATCGGCTTTTTAATTTTGTTCTGTTAAGTCAAATCGAACTTATGCAAGCAGAAAAAGAATATGTGAGGAAAAATATATTGGCTGCAGCGACACCGTTGTTTTATGCAAAAGGGTATGTAAAAGTTCCTATGCGCAAAATTGCGGAAGCTTCCCATGTGGGGTTGAGTAATATTTATAATTATTATGATAGTAAAGAGGATATTTTTCATGAAATAGTGCGTCCTGTAGTGAATTGTTTTTATGAAATGCTCGACGAACATCATGGGAAGAGGGGTGCGGATATACTGGAAATGTTCACGAATGATTATCTCCGGTCTGTTATAGATGAGTATGTTTCTATTGTCAATAAGTACAGGGATTTGTTGTTTTTGCTTTTGTTCAGGTCTCAAGGTACTTCGTTGGAGAGATTTAAAGAGGATTTTTCGGATCGTTCGACTATGCTGGTGAAAGATTATTTTTTGAAGATGAAGTGGAAACACCCGGATTTGAATATTGATGTTTCGGACTTTACGATACGTTTGCATACTGTTTGGATGTTTACGATGTTGGAAGAGCTGATCGTTCACAGGAGAACACCGGATGAAACGGAAAAAATAATAACGGAATATATGATTTTTTGTGTTACAGGTTGGAGAGAGCTTATGAAGAGATAGGCTCTCTTTTTTTTGAATGAAATTGAATAATGTTCGTTTTTAATTATTGAGACAAGAAAGATATGAAAAAAAAAATTGAGTTTGAAAACATTGTGGCGGAGACTCTTCTTATACCACTTTACATGAGGGCTAAAGAGGGTAGGAGAAAGGATGCTGTTCTGAAAGATGAGTTGGCTGAACGATTGATGGAGAGTATAGAATATGATTATTCAAGGTTTGATGGTGCAAAGTTGAGTGAAATCGGTTGTGTCGTAAGAGGCAGGTATTTTGATGATGCCGTACGACGTTTTATTTTCGATAAAATAAAACCGGTTGTTGTGAATGTGGGATGCGGATTGGATACTCGGTATCAACGACTGAAAGAGTATGGTGGTGTCATGTTTTATGAATTGGATTTGCCGGAAGTGATCGATTTGCGTAGAAAGTTGATACCGGAATCGGATTTCGATAAGTATATCGCAGCTTCGTTATTAGAAACGAAATGGATGGACGATTTGAAAGAGAAACACCCTGAAAGTTCTTTTATTTTTATAATAGAAGGGGTACTGATGTTTTTTTATGAAGATCAGGTGCGTTCGGTGCTGCATAATTTAGCAGAACGTTTTTCAGGGGGAGAAATCTGGTTTGATGTATGTGGAAGTATGATGCATAGGTTTCACGTGAAACCGGATTCTCTTAGAGGGCATAAGGTACATATCCGTTCTGGTATTAGCGATGGACATCTCGTAGAGCAATGGGAATCTCGTTTGCAGCTTATTGATCAAGGAGTATACCAAAGACATTTCCCGCATCGCTGGGGTATGGGAATGGTATTGGGATTGTTTCCTCGTTTTAGTTGTAAGTTCAGTTCTATGTTAGGATACTGTATCGAGAATAAATAAACTATAAATATTAATGCAGCCGATTTGAATTTTATAGAAGTATTTTTTTTGATTTTTTGATCGTAATAAGAGATTCTTATTTCGGATAAAATTTAAACAGGCTCTAAAACTTAAAAGTAAAATGAAAAAAATCGTATTGTTACGACATGGAGAGAGTCTTTGGAATAAGGAGAACCGTTTTACCGGATGGACGGATGTGGACTTAAGCGATAAAGGAGTTGAGGAGGGTTATGAAGCCGGAAATCTTTTGAAAGAAGCCGGTATTTCTTTTCAAATGGCCTATGCCTCTTATTTGAAGAGAGCTGTAAAAACTTTGAATTGTGTCCTTGACAGGATGAATGCGGATTGGATACCGGTCTTTAAGTCATGGAGGCTTAATGAGAAGCATTATGGTGCTCTCCAAGGCTTGAATAAAAGTGAGACTGCTGCTCGTTATGGGAATGAACAGGTGCATATATGGCGTCGAAGTTATGATGTAGCACCGATGCCGTTAAAGGATAGTGATCCTGAGAGTCCGATCAATGATGTGAGATATTCTCATGTTCCTCTTTGCGATTTGCCGCGAACGGAATCTTTGAAAGATGCTATAATGAGGGTTATTCCCTATTGGGAATGCGAAATATTTCCTCGTTTGACAGTTGTTGATAACATTCTGGTCGTTGCCCATGGAAATAGTTTAAGAGGTATTGTTAAATATTTGAAAGGTATATCGGATACGGATATTGCGAATTTAAATATTCCAACGGCTATGCCTTATGTATTTGAGTTTGACGAGTCTTTAAATTTTGTTCGCGATTATTATTTAGGTGATCCGGAAAAAATCAAACAAATGCAAGATGCGGTTGCAAATCAAGGTATTGCAAAAAAATAAATTAAGAACAGATACTTATGACAGAGATGAAAAAGAAAGAGGGTTTAAGTCGTCTTTTCCAAATTGCGGGTCAGCGGAAAGGGTTGTTAATCTTATCCGGAGTATTGTCTGCCGGTAGTGCTCTTTGTATGTTGACTCCTTATTGGGCGGTGTATGAAGTTCTGAATGAACTTTTGGTAAATGCGGGAGATCTTGATATGGTAAATGGTTCGTTTCTCATACATTGGGGTTGGACCGCTTTTGCCGGGTTGGTTTTCGGGTTGTTGCTGCTTTATGTTGCACTTATGGCTTCGCATGTCGCTGCTTTCCGTATATTATACGGATTACGTGTGAGATTGTCTGAACATATAGGACGGTTATCTTTAGGTTTTTTGAACGGATCTTCTACGGGAGCAATAAAAAAAACGATGGAACAGAATATCGAAAAGATAGAGACCTTTATCGCGCATACTATACCTGATTTGGTGAATGTGGTGGCTACCGAAATATTTATGTTCATTATCTTTTTTTCGCTTAACGGATGGTTTGCTGCTGTTTGTCTGGCATGCATAATAATGAGTATAGGTTTGCAATATGTTAATTTTATGGGGAAGAAAGCTCGTGAGTTTACTGCGACTTATTTCGATACACAAGAGAGAATGAGTGCTTCGGCGGTGCAATATGTCCGGGGTATGCCTGTTGTGAAAATATTCGGACAAAGTGTGCATTCTTTCCGTCAATTTCATAAAGAAATATTGGGATATAAAAAGTGGGCATTAAAAGTTTGTGATACTTATGAACGAGGTTTTGTTTTGTTTACAGTATTGCTTAATTCTATTGTTACGCTTGTTCTTCCTGTAGGTTTATTACTGATGCAGGGAAATTCTGGAAATCTGGCGTTGGCTGCTGTATGGCTTTTTTTTATTGTGATGGGTCCTGGAGTTACGTCTCCTGTTTATAAACTGATGTTTTTAGGTGGCGGAACAAGGGAAATCGATGAGGGGGTGAAACGTATCGACCGGATATTTGACGAAAATCCGATTCCAGAGCCGGTTGTTGCAAAAAATCCTGTTTCTTATGATATTGAGTTTGATCATGTCGGTTTTTCTTATGAGAATCGTGAGCAAGCAACACGTACAGAGGCTTTACGTGATGTATCGTTTGTTGCGCGGCAAGGAGAGATTACAGCATTGGTAGGTCCGTCAGGTTCTGGTAAAAGTACGGTTGCAAGCCTGATACCCCGTTTCTGGGATGTAGCGGAAGGAAATATCCGAATCGGAGGTGTGGATGTGAGAGATATTGCGAATGAACGATTAATGAATCTTGTTTCTTTTGTTTTTCAAGATACGTTTCTTTTTTATGATACATTATATGAAAACATTGCAGTAGGTTGTCCTGGTGCAACACGTCAGCAGGTAGAAGATGCTGCTCGAGCTGCTCAGTGCCACGATTTTATTATGAATCTCCCGAATGGCTATGAAACTCGTATAGGAGATAAAGGCGTGTATCTTTCAGGAGGTGAATCTCAACGCATTTGTGTGGCACGTGCAATTCTGAAAAATGCTCCTATCCTTGTTCTGGATGAGGCAACAGCTTTTGCAGACCCAGAAAATGAGTATAAGATGCAACGGGCACTGCAGCATCTTATTAAGGATAAAACCGTAATTGTAATTGCTCATCGCTTGTCTTCTATTATTTCGGCACAACAAATCGTCGTTTTGAAAGAGGGTAAAGTAGTGCAAATCGGTACGCATAAGGAGCTCACCTCAATGTCCGGTGTTTACCGGCAAATGTGGGATGCTTATACCGATGCTTTTCGTTGGGAACTCAATGTCGGAAATAAATAATTAGGGGGTAGTATTTATGTTTAAACAGAGTTTTATTAATAAGATTCTCCAAAATACAAGAAAACCGGAAGGCTTTTGGGGACGGATTATTTTACGAGGGATGAATAAAGGACATGCACCGCTGGCCAAATGGGGTATGTCTTATTTAAAATGGTCTCCCGAATGGTCTTTATTGGATGTCGGTTGTGGAGGTGGAGCTAATCTTGCAGAGATGTCGATACGTTGTCCTGAAGGGAGTGTTTATGGTATTGACATTAGTGAAGAAAGTGTGAAATTTGCTCGGAAAAAGAACCGGGATTTGCTCGGAAAACGATGCTTTATAGAGCAGGGAAGTGTAGAAAAGCTTCCGTACGAGAATGAAATGTTCAATGTAGTTACAGCATTTGAAACGATTTATTTCTGGAATGACCTTTTGCAGTCATTTACTGAAATAGCTCGTGTACTAAAGAAAGGTGGAATTTTCTTGATTTGCTGTGAAATGAGTGATCCGTCTAATACAATATGGACGAGTCGGATAGACGGGATGACAATACATCCGGTAAGAGAACTTCGTTCTTTACTTTCCCGATCGGGTTTTACGGATATTTCTGTATATAAACGTCGGAAAGAAGATTTGTGTATTATTGCTCAAAAATAACTTTATAAAAGAATTATGAATGCGATACAAAATATAACTGTCGGGCAACCGGAACGTTTAAAGAAACCTGTTGGTTATACGATCCTTGCCAATTTAGTAAACATTATTCCTTTTTGTCTGTCTATTGAAGCTATAAATATTATATTTCATGCCTTTGACGGAAGCGGAACTTCTCTTGATATTTCTCGTTTGTGGACATTGTTCTTTATTCTTGTTGCTTATGTTTTCATAATGATAGTTGCTGAGAGGGCTTCATATCGTGCCAATTTTCGCGGAGCTTATACCATGAGTGCCGATGGGCGTATTGCCTTGGCTGAGCATTTGCGCAAATTATCGTTAGGGTTTCTTTCTCGTCGTGATCCGGGAGATATTTCTTCTATGATGATTACCGACTTTACTATGGCAGAGACGGGGATTTCACATCATTTACCTCAATTAATGGGTGCTTTAGTAATGCCTGTGTTGGCTTTTTTGTCATTGTTATGGATAGATTGGCAGATGTCTTTGGCTATGTTTATCGCGTTGCCTTTTGCTATATTGGTACTTTGGGTAAGTACTGGGGTTCAACGACGTTTGAGCGGACGGCAAATAGAGGCGAAAATCAATGCTGGAAATCGATTGGAAGAGTATTTGCAAGGTATTAGAGTAATGAAAGCATATAATTTGTTGGGAGAACGTTTTACTCGTTTACGTGATGCTTTTGCCGATTTACGTCGAGCTTGTATTCGGCAAGAGGCGTTACTCGGGCCTTTTGTATTGTTATCGGTTACGTTGATACGTTCTGGGTTGACATTGATGATTCTTGGTGGTGCTTATTTACTTATAGGAGGAGATTTGTCATTAGCGACATTTGTTCTTTTTCTTGTTGTCGGTTCTAGGGTGTTTGATCCTCTTACGTCTGCATTGACTAATTTTGCAGAATTTCGCTATTTCTCTATCGCAGGAGGCCGTATACTTGACTTGATGCGAGAACCGGAAATGAAAGGTAAAGATATTGCTCCTGAAGGAGGAGATATTGAATTCCGGAATGTTTCTTTTGCATATCAGGATAAAGAGGTATTGCACGGTATCGATCTTATATTGAAAAAAGGAGCTCTTACGGCTCTTGTCGGACCATCGGGGAGTGGAAAAAGTACGCTAATGAAATTGTGTGCACGGTTCTATGATCCTACATCGGGACGGGTTTTAATGAATGGGTCGGATCTTTCTTCTCTTGATCCTGAATCATTGATGCGCCATGTTTCTATGGTATTTCAGGATGTATATCTTTTTCAGGATTCGATTCGTAATAATATCCGTTTCGGTAAAGACGATGCCACGGATGAGGAAGTTATCGAAGCTGCTCGGGCTGCTCAGTGTCATGATTTTATTATGCGGTTGCCTAAAGGTTATGATACGATGGTCGGAGAGGGAGGATGTACCCTTTCCGGAGGGGAGAAGCAGCGGCTAAGTATCGCCCGGGCGATGCTGAAAGATGCTCAGATTGTTCTTCTTGATGAGGCGACAGCTTCTCTTGATCCTGAAAATGAGGTGGAAGTACAACGGGCTATTACGAAGTTGATAACCGGACGTACGGTTATTGTCATAGCTCATCGTCTTAAAACAATTCGAAATGCCGATAAGATTGTTGTTTTAGACGATGGTCGGATTGTGGAGCAAGGTACTCATGAGGAACTTCTGAAAAATGATCGGTTATATGCCCGTTTATGGAATATTCAAATGAAAACTTCTGGTTGGAAATTGTAGAATTCTATAATTATTTTTCTTTTGAGAGAAAATATAAGATATATATGTTGTATTTCTCTTTTTGTTTTTCCTGCTTTAATGATTTATGATATGTAGGAAAAATTAGCAAGCTGTCTCAAAATATAGGGATGAGACAGCTTGTGTTATCGTTAATGTGCTTCGAGCCAGTTTTTTCCGATACCGGAATCAGCTATTAAAGGGACTTTTAGTTGGTATGCATTTTCCATTTCTTCTTTTACGATATGCTCAACAATTTCTATTTCGTTCTCAGGAACACTGAAATTGAGTTCGTCATGTACTTGAAGAATCATCCGGGCCTTTAGCCCATTCTTTTCGAATCGGTCGAAAATGCGGACCATGGCAATCTTTATAATGTCTGCAGCGCTTCCTTGTATAGGTGCATTTATTGCATTTCGTTCGGCATATCCGCGTACGATGCTGTTTTTGGAATTAATGTCGGGTAACATCCGTTTGCGTCCGCTTATCGTTTCTACATACCCTTTTTCTCGGGCTATCTGTATGCTTTTATCCATATATTCTTTTATATGGGGGTATGTCTCGAAATATCCGTTTATCAGTTCTTTGGCTTCAGATCGAGGTATATTGAGCCTGTCTGAAAGTCCGAATACGGAAATTCCGTAGATAATACCGAAGTTGGCGGTCTTCGCTTTTCTACGCATATTGGGCGTTACTTCTTCGATCGGTATTTTGTATATTTTGGCAGCTGTAGCAGCATGAATGTCTTTGCCTGAGGTAAAAGCTTCTATCATATTGGGATCTTCGCTGAGATCGGCCATGATGCGCAACTCGATCTGGGAGTAGTCAGCCGAGAAAAACAGGCATCGGTCATCGGGAATAAAAGCCCTGCGTATCTCTCGTCCTTCACTGTCTCTGATGGGTATATTCTGAAGATTAGGATTACTTGAACTTAATCGTCCTGTGGCAGTTACCGTCTGGTTAAATGAAGTATGTATCTTTCCTGTTTTGGGATTGATAAGTTCGGGCAGAGCATTGACGTACGTGGACAGAAGTTTTTTTACTCCCCGTTGTTCTAATATTTTTCCTACAATAGGATGTTTGGAACGGAGTTTTTCCAGAATTTCTTCGGTCGTAGAATATTGTCCGGTTTTTGTTTTTTTGGCTTTTTCATCGATTTTAAGACGTTCGAACAAAACTTCTCCTACTTGTCGTGCCGAACTGACATTGAATTCTGTTCCTGCCAATTGATAAATTTCCTGTTCGAGTTGCAGAACTTTTTCGGTAAGTAGAATCGAAGATTGGCGCAAAGCTTCGGTATCGACTCTGACTCCGGTGATTTCCATCTCTGCCAATACTCGTATTAACGGCATTTCGATGGAGTAGAAGAGGGGTTCGAGACCTTCTTTTTTTAATTCCTTTTCGAAGACATTTTTTAGTTTTAGTGTTATATCTGCGTCTTCGGCGGCATACTCACTGATCTTTTCGATCGGCACTTGGCGCATTGATAGCTGATTTTTTCCTTTAGGACCGATAAGTTCTTCAATGTGTACGGTTTTGTATTTGAGATAAATTTCAGCCAAGTAGTCCATGTTATGGCGTTGTTCGGGCTGCAATAAATAATGGGCTACCATTGTGTCGAAGAATTTCCCTTTTACAGTGATTCCATAATTTCTCAATACGATATAGTCGTATTTTATATTTTGACCTATTTTTAATGAGTTTGTATTTTCTAATGCATTTTTAAATTTATTTACAAGTTGATTCGCTTTATCCCGTTCTGTCGGGATAGGAACATAAAATGCTTTATTTTCTTGTAATGCAAATGACATTCCTACCAATTCGGCCGATATCGGATCGATTCCGGTAGTTTCTGTGTCAAAAGCAAAATATTCCGCATTTTCTAATTCGGTTATTAAATCAGATATTTTGTTCTCATTATCAATTATTTGATAGTCATGTTCTATGGTTTTTAACTCACTGAGAATCGAATATTTTTCTTCTTCTGTATTCTCGTCCGGAAATACGTCAAAGAGAGAAGCTTGAATAGGTGTTTTTGAAACAGTTGTTTTGTTAACTGTTGTACCTAATACTCGATCTGCTAAATTCCTAAATTCAAGTTCCTCGAAAATTTCCCGTAATCGGATTTCGTTTATCGCTTCTCGTAATAATTCTTTTTCATTGAAAATTATGGGGACGTCTGTTTTTATCGTTGCCAGAAATTTGGAAAATTCTATTTGTTGCTTGTTTTCTTCTACTTTTTTGCGTAACGCACCCTTCAACTGATCGGTACAGCAAAGTAAATTTTCGATAGAGCCGAATTCATTGACCAGTTTTATCGCTGTTTTTTCTCCTACGCCGGGACATCCCGGGATATTGTCTGACGCATCGCCCATAAGCCCGAGTATATCGATAACCTGTTCAGGACGTTCGATGGAGAATTTTTGTTTTATTTCTTCAACTCCGCGTACTTCGAAATCTCCTCCTCCGAATTTGGGTTTGTAGATAAAAATGTGAGGACTGACCAATTGCCCGTAGTCTTTATCCGGGGTCATCATATACGTATCGAACCCTTCTTTTTCAGCCAGCTTGGCCAGTGTGCCTATGACATCATCGGCTTCGAAACCGGGAACTTCTATGATAGGTATATTGTAGGCTTTGATAATTTCTTTTATAATAGGTACGGATTGTCTTATTACCTCCGGAGTTTCTTCTCTCTGTGCTTTATAAAGCTCATATGCTTCGTGCCTGAAAGTCGGACCACTGGGATCGAATCCTACTGCAATATGGGAAGGATTTTCTTTTTTCAGTACGTCTTCCAACGTATTTACAAATCCGAATATAGCGGAGGTATTTACTCCTTTAGAGTTGATTCTCGGATTTTTGATGAATGCGTAATATGAGCGGTAGATGAGTGCGTAGGCATCCAGTAAAAATAGCTTTTTTTCTTGCATTTGCAGGCTGTTTTTAATGTACTTTGTTTTTATATCGGGAAAAAATTTCCCTTATTTCCCGGTAAATTTACAATAAATATGGATATTCTTTTGTTTTATTGCTATTTTTGCACATCATTAAAATAATATGGATAAACTATCTATTATACAGCAGCCTATTCTTGATGAATTGGAGATTCTGAACCGGACTTTGGCAGAGACGTTGAATACAAGCAGTCCGATGATGAATACCGTTGTTGATTATTTTCTCGGAACGAAAGGCAAGCAAATACGTCCTATGTTGGTGTTGTTGAGTGCCCGTTTATTTGGGAAAATCAATGCTGTTACTATCGATGCTGCTGCTGCTATAGAACTTTTGCATAATGCCAGTCTTATACACGATGATGTTGTCGATGAATCGAAGCAACGTCGAGGAAAGCCCACGATTAATGGAGTTTGGGATAATCGTATAGCAGTGCTGGTAGGTGATTATTTTGTCTCTTGTGCGTTGAAGCGTTCTATTTCTACCGGGATTCTGGAGGTTATTAATACGCTGGGATTTTTAGGTCAGGAATTGGCGAAAGGAGAGATCGACCAACTTTCGATAGCTCAAGATCATGTTTTGAATGAAGAAGCCTATTTTAATGTAATCCGTCAGAAAACGGCGTCCTTGTTTATCTCCTGTATGAAAATGGGGGCTTTATCGAATGGTGCATCTTCTGAAGCTATCGAACAATTAATGGTTTTCGGAGAGAAACTGGGGCTTTGTTTTCAGATAAAGGACGATACGTTCGACTATTTTTCGGATGATACTATTGGTAAACCTACCGGAAATGATTTGAGGGAGGGCAAAGTTACTCTACCTTTGATTTTTGCGGTTCGGAATGCTACGGATGTTGAAAGGGATGAGGTAATGGCAATTTTGAGGCAAAAAGAATTATCCGCTAAGGATATCGATAAGTTGACCGAATTTGCAAAATCTCATGGAGGGATAGAGTATGCTAAGAAGGTTATGGAGCGTTTACGAACAGAAGGCTATGCGGCTTTGGCTTCTTTTGGTGAAAATCCCGTTGTGACTTCTCTAAAAGCTATTTTAGATTATACGATCGATAGAACAAAGTAACTGAAAATAGGATATTTGAGAGAAATAAAAAGGGGATACTTCCATTCGGAAAAGTATCCCTCTCTTTTTTGTATTTAGAAAAATTTGACCGGGCTTCCGGCTATGGAGCTTAACAAATTGTTTGCTAAACGACTGGCACCTAAACGGAAATATTTTTTATCCAACCATTTTTCTCCGAGAACTTCGGCGACAATGCAATAATATTTTACGGCATCTTCTGTGGTAGATATTCCTCCGGCCGGTTTGAATCCGATCATTGTTCCGGTTTTATCGTAATATTCTTTGATTGCCTGGCACATGACATAAGCAGCTTCGAGGGTTGCCGCCGGTTCCATTTTTCCTGTTGAAGTTTTAATGAAGTCTGCTCCTGAATAGATCGCCAATATAGAAGCTTTTTTTATGTTTGAGGCTGTTTTCAGCGCTCCGGTTTCAAGAATTACTTTCAGGTGAGCATCCCTGCAAGAGTGTTTGATTTCTTCGATTTCATCGCACATTTCTTCGTATTCTTCCGCTAAAAAGTTCCCGACATTAATCACAATATCTATTTCATCAGCTCCATCGGCAACAGCTAATGCCGTTTCTGCAACTTTTACTTCGGTAAAGGTCTGAGAAGAGGGGAATCCTGCCGAAACGGCAGCGATATTTACATCGGATACTTCCAGATTCATGCGGACTGTTCCTGCCATATTGGGATATACACATATCGCGGCAACGTTATTCATTTCGGGATGTTCATTTTCGAAATCGTTTACCCGTTTTGTAAAATTCGTGATATGTTGTGCTGTGTCGGTCGTGTTGAGGGAAGTCAGATCTATACAGCCGAAAAGGAATTTATAAACATCCGTATTGCTGTATTTCGATAGATTTTCCCGAAGGATCTGTTCTACTTCTTGTTTCACTACATCATCGTTCAGATTGGTGTTGTAGTTTTGAAGAGCTTCGTTGTACTTGTCCATAATTAGTATAGTTTAGGATTATTGATGTGTCTCTCTTTGTCCCGATTTGTTTTTTTCAGGAGATTTTTCTCGAATGCTTCCGTGAGGTTTATTCCTGTTTGATTGGCAAGGCATAGAAGTACCCATAAAACATCGGCCATTTCGTCTCCGAGATCACGTTCTTTATCGCTTTCTTTGAATGATTGATCTCCATATCTACGGGAAATAATACGGGCGACTTCTCCTACCTCTTCTGTAAGAATCGCCATATTGGTGAGTTCACTGAAATATTTTACTCCGAACTCTTTTATCCATTGATCTACAGTTATTTGAGCTTCTTCTATGGTCATGGTTATTCTTTATTTTTAGAGTCTATCCAGATTGTTACAGGTCCGTCGTTGACCAATTCTACTTGCATATCAGCCCCAAATTCTCCTGTCGCTACGGATTTTCCGATTTCTTGTTCTGTGTAGTGACATAAGGCTTCGTACATAGGTATTGCATGCTCGTGTTTTGCCGCTTTGATATATGAGGGACGATTTCCTTTTTTGGTTGATGCGTGCAAAGTAAATTGGCTTACAATGAGTACTGATCCGCCAATATCCTTTACTGATCGGTTCATAATGCCGTTTTCATCATCGAAAATACGTAAGGATGTCGCTTTTTTTGCCAACCATTCTGCATCTTCTTTTGTGTCGGCTTCTTCAATTCCGACCAAAATCAGCAGTCCTGTATCTATTTTTGATTTTATTTTTCCGCTAATAGTTACGGAAGCCTGTTTTACCCGTTGTATTAAGATTCTCATATCGACTTCTTATTGCTCTATTAATACAAAGTTACGAATAAAGTTTTAAGAGCCAGTCTAAATTTTCCGATAAAAAATGCAATCAGGGTATCTTTGCTTTTTCTTTCGGTCTGCTTTTTCTGTTTTCATTTGTCAGTTTAGACTGCTATCTCTCTTGTAAAAACAAAAAAACTCTCTCGAAAAAATTCCCGAATCAGACTTGATTAATTCTAAAAAAAACTGTTCAAAATTTCTTATGTTTATTTTATTCATTAATGTTGAGAGTTGAGATTTTGTATTATTATTTTGGCTTTGGCTTTACCGATTATGCTTGCTATCTCCTCGAAACTCGCTTCTTTAACTCGTTTCATGCTTTTAAATTCTTTCAGGAGGGCGGTCTTTGTTTTATCTCCTATGCCTTTTATATTATCGAACGCAGATGCGATTTGGCGTTTACTTCGTTTGTCTTTATGAAATGTAATAGCAAACCGGTGTACTTCATTTTGTATCTGTTCCAATAGTCTGAAAAGTTGGCTTTGAACTTTTATTCCAATTACTTTGGGGGGAAACCCGAATAGAAGTTCGGAGGTTCTGTGTCGGTCATTTTTTACTAATCCGGCGATAGGAATTTCAAGGTGCAGTTCATCTTCTATTACTTCTCTGATTATCTCCATTTGACCTTTTCCTCCATCTGCAATGATGAGATCGGGAAGAGGTGCTTCTTCTCGGATTAGGCGCTGGTAACGGCGTCTGACGACCTCTTTCATCGAGGCATAATCATCCGGGCCTACGACAGTTTTTATGTTGTATTTACGGTATTCTTTTTTTGCCGGTTTACCCATTTTGAATACGACGCATGCAGCAACAGCGTCACTACCCTGAATATTCGAATTATCGAAGCATTCGATATGTACAGGAGGTTTACTCATGCAGAGTTCTTTTTGTATTTCTTTAAGCAGCTTCATGCTGCGGTGCTCGGGATTAAGCTTTTCTGTCTGTTTTAGCTTGTCGATTTTGTATTGTTTTACATTTTGCTCCGATATTTCGAGTAATTTTTTCTTGTCTCCGCGTTGAGGAACGATAAATTCTACATTTTCAAATTCAAGATCAGGTAGAAACGGAACGACTATTTCACGAGACAGACTCTTAAAGCGAGTACGTAATTCTGCGATTCCCAATGCAAGAATATCTTCTTTTGCTTCATCAAGCCTTTTCTTGTATTCGATTGTGAAACTTTGTACGATCGAACCGTTGCGGATATGCATGTAATTCACGAATGCGGCATCATCCTCTTCATCGTAAGAAAATATGTCGATGTTATGTATTGTCGTGCTTACAATGACTGATTTTGCCCGGTATTTTTCTAATAAGAGATATTTCTCTTTTAAGACTTGAGCTTCTTCGAATTTCAGGTTTTCCGATAGTTTACCCATTTCTTGTAACAAGTGTTCGCTTAATTGCTGTATATTGCCGTTAAGAATCTGTTTTACTTGAGAAATATATTCTAAATAGGTCTTTTCCTCTTCAAGGCCTTCACATGCGCCTTTGCAATTTTTGATGTGATATTGGAGACAAATCTTGAATTTTCCCCGACGAATGTTTTCCGGAGTAAGGTTATGTGGGCACGTGCGTATCGGATAGAGTGTCCGAATAAGCTCAAGAACGGTTTTTGCTAAATGCACATTTGCATACGGTCCATAATATTTAGAGCCGTCTTTTATAACTTTTCGGGTTAAGAATACTCTGGGGAAATGCTCATTGCGAACGGTGATCCATGGGTATGTTTTATCATCTTTCAATAAAACATTATATCGGGGTTTGTATTCCTTGATCAGGCTGTTTTCAAGATGTAGGGCGTCTTCTTCGGTTTTTACTACGATATATTTTAGATCGCGAATATTCCGTACTAAGACATTCGTCTTTACCGAGTCATGAACTTTATTGAAGTAGGAAGATACTCTGCGTTTTAAATTTTTTGCTTTCCCGACATAAATAATTTTGCCCTCTTTATCGAAATATTGGTACACGCCAGGAGTTTCGGGTAGGAGGGCAATGATGCTTTTAATATGTTCGCTTGTTGTTTCTGCCATTTAGTATTTAATGAGAGCTTCGATTTCTACTTCAGGAGGGAAAACATCCCTTCCTTTTAAAAATTCCAGTTCTACGATAAAATTTACATAGACTTTTTTAGGATTAAACCGTTTTACTAATTTGTATGCAGCCAGCATTGTCCCACCGGTTGCCAGCAGGTCGTCATGCAATACAATTATGTCTTCTGAATTGAGCGCATCTTTATGTATTTCGATTGTGTCGGTACCATATTCTTTTTCATAGCTTTCACTCCATGTTTCGGCAGGAAGTTTCCCCGGTTTTCTTAATGTAACAAATCCTGCCCCTAAATTGTTGGCGATAATCGGGCCCATTATGAACCCTCTGGATTCTATCCCTACAACTTTTGTTATCCCTTTTTCTTTATATAGTTTTGTCAGTTCTTCACTAAGGGCATGTAGACAGTCTTTGTCTTTAAATACTGTTGTGAGATCTCTGAAGATGATTCCTTTTTGTGGAAAGTCTTTTACATCCCTGATCTTTTCTTTAATGTTTTCGATGCTCATGGCTTGTTCTATCTTATTGTTTTATTGATGTTTGTATTGTTTATTTAAAGAGTTTCTTTCTATTGTTTCACGTGGAACTAAAAGTTATCTTCCGGATAATACCAATAAAATATTGATGTCGCTTGGCGAAATTCCCGGGATTCGAGCAGCCTGAGCGATTGTTTCCGGATCGATTTTGTCGAGCTTTTGTCTTGCTTCAGTCGAAAGTTGTTTTATCGAATTATAGTCGAATTTTCCTTTTATTCGAATATTCTCAAGACGAGATATTTTATCGGCAATCATTTTTTCACGATCGATATATCCTTCATATTTTATTCGAATTTCCGTAGCTTCTATGATTTCATCTTTACGATTCTTGATTTTATCGATTTCTTTATGTAGGGCAGGGATTAGTTCTGCAATTTTAGAAATGGATAATTGAGGCCGTAAAATTAAGTCGATCAGTTTTATTCCTTGTTTTAACGGGGATGTTCCGAGTTGCTCTAAGCCGCTATTTATGTATTGAGGCTTTACGGAATAGTTTTTTGCGAATTCTATAAGATGATTGATATGCTCTTTTTTCTCGATGAGAAGACTGTGCCTTTGGGTAGAAGCTAATCCTAAATTATAAGATTTTTCGGTAAGACGCATATCTGCATCGTCTTGACGAAGTAAAATGCGATATTCGGCTCTGGATGTAAACATTCGGTAAGGTTCATCTACGCCCTTTGTTACCAAATCATCAATTAATACTCCGATATATGCTTCGTTCCGAGCTAAAATGAACGGATTTCCCCCGTGGCAGTTGATATGGGCATTTATTCCTGCAATTATACCTTGTCCTGCAGCTTCTTCATATCCGGTTGTTCCGTTTACCTGTCCGGCAAAGAAAAGATTCTTGATTTTTTTTGTTTCGAGATTATGCAAAAGTTGCGTCGGATCAAAATAATCGTATTCGATCGCATATCCCGGACGATAGATTTGAATGTCTTTAAATGCCGGTATTTTTTGCAGAGCATTCAGTTGAATTTCCAGTGGTAAAGAAGATGAAAATCCGTTCAAATAAAATTCTCGGGTGGTTTCACCTTCCGGTTCTAAAAATAATTGATGTTCTGTTTTATCGGGGAATGTGACGATTTTTGTCTCGATACTGGGACAATAGCGTGGTCCGATACTTTTGATTTGTCCGTTAAATAGGGGAGAATCGGGTAGCCCTTGACGGAGTATCCGATGCACTTCTTCGTTCGTATATGTCGCCCAGCAGCTTTGTTGTTTTAATTTGCGCGGCTCAAAATCTAAATATGAAAATTTATGGAAGTCGTTTTCTCCCAGTTGTTCTGCCATTAATTCGAAATGGACGCTTCTCCCGTCTATTCGTACTGGAGTCCCTGTTTTCATTCGCCCGACAGTGATTCCTAATTCAGATAATTGTTCGGTGATTCCGTACGATGCAGGTTCAGAAATTCTACCTCCTCGCAGTTGAGTCTTTCCGATATGTATTAGTCCGTTCATGAAAGTTCCGGAAGTGATAACTACGGATTTTGCTGAAAACTGGACATCCATGTTTGTAAGAACTCCGGTTACCGTATTATTTTTTATGACCAACTCTTTTACCGAATCTTGCCACAGATACAGATTGTCTGTATTTTCGATTATTTCTCTCCATGTGTGGATGAACTTTTCCCGGTCGCTTTGTGCTCGAGGACTCCACATGGCAGGTCCTTTAGAGCGGTTGAGCATCCTGAACTGTATCGCCGTCTTGTCGGTTACGATTCCGGTGTTACCTCCCAGTGCGTCTATTTCCCGCACAATCTGTCCCTTTGCAATACCACCGATAGCCGGGTTGCAACTCATTTGTGCGATTTTATTCATATCCATTGTAATGAGCAGGGTTTTTGAACCTAAATTTGCGGCTGCACAAGCGGCCTCGCATCCGGCGTGTCCGGCTCCAACAACAATTACGTCGTACTTGAAAGTCATTTTGCTGTATTTGTTTATAAACAGGTCATTTTTTGTCAGACAAAAGAGCAAGAGCTTCGTTTTCTTTTTGAGTCATTATCTCTCTTTCTCCCGGCCCTTTGTCGTTGATTCCACATAAATGTAATATCCCGTGTATTATGATTCTATGCAATTCTTCTTCGTATGATACTTCGAACTCATCGGCATTGCTCTTCACCGTATCGATGCTGATAAATATATCCCCGCTGATACGATTTTTTTCGGTGTAATCGAATGTAATGATGTCTGTGTAATAGTCGTGATCGAGATATTCTCTATTTATTTCTAATATTTTCTCGTCCGAACAAAAAATGTATGAAATATCACCGCATTTTTTGCCGTATATTCCGGCTACATTTTTTATCCAGTCTCCGGTTTCTCTTTTTTTTATTGCCGGAAGCTTTACCCCTTCGGCAAAGAATGTAATAGCCATGTTCCTATTATCTTTGAGATTATAAACGAAATTACAAAGATAGGGCTTTATCCTGTACATAGATGCCTGATAATACGAAAAAACGTTTATTCGGTATCTTGAGAAGCAACTATTTAAAAAAGATATATGCAACAACGATAGCTGCAATGATTCCTACGAGATCGGCAAAAAGTCCATACCCGGCAGAATAGCGGGTATTGCGGATACCTACGCTTCCGAAGTATACCGCCAGAATATAAAATGTCGTGTCTGTCGATCCTTGTATCGTTGAAGCTACACGGGCGACAAAAGAGTCTGCTCCGTATGTGTTCATCGCATCAACCATCATTCCCCGAGCACCACTACCGCTTAACGGTTTCATGAGTGCAGTGGGGAGCGCTCCTACAAAATCGGAATCGATACCGCAAGCATTGATCCCTGCTGTTATTCCGGATATTATGAAGTCCATAGCTCCGGAAGCTCTAAAAATAGCTATGGCGACTAACATCGCTACTAAATAGGGTATGATTGTAACTGCAGTTTTGAATCCCTCTTTTGCGCCTTCTATAAATGCGTCGTATATGTTTATTTTTTTTCGTATTCCTGCAATTATGAAGCTGATGATTATACAAAATAATAGACAATTTGCTCCGAATTGGGAATATAGAGATACTTTTTCTTGAGGAAGTCCGGCAAAAAAGTAAAGTATAGAACCGATTATGGCGGTAAGTCCCAAAATAGAACCCATGATTACCCGATCAAATAAATTTATTTTTTGTTTAAGGCATACCGCGATAAGTCCGGCTAATGTGGAGCAATATGTCGCTATCAATATAGGCAGAAATATGTCTGAAGGATTGGCTGCTCCCATTTGTGCCCTGTATACCATTACTCCTAAAGGGACTAAAGTCAGTCCGGTAGTATTTAATACAAGAAACATGATCATCGGATTGCTTGCTGTCTCTTTATCGGGATTTATCTCTTGCATTTCTTTCATTGCTTTCAGACCGAGGGGTGTTGCCGCATTATCGAGCCCCAGCATATTTGCAGAAACATTCATGAAGATAGATCCGAATGCCGGGTGGTTCTTGGGAAGGTCAGGAAAAAGTCTGCAAAAAAGAGGGCTGATAAGTCGGGAGAATAAGGCAATGATACCTCCTCGTTCTCCTATTTTCATTAACCCCAGCCATAAAGATAGAACCCCGGTAAGTCCTAATGATATTTCGAAAGCCGTTTTGGCTGAAGTGAATGAAGAATTCATGATATCGTTCCAAATTGTCAGATTCCCGAAAAATACAGATTGAATTACTGCAACTCCAAAAGCAATCAGGAAAAAAGATATCCAAATATAATTTAAGACCATGGGGATAATTTTTACGTGATGTGAACAAATTTATATATTTTGTGCGAATACGGTATATTTGAAGTTAAATAAATTGATAGCAGATTTATTTGAGAAAAAAAATGGTTGTTGCATTTCTGCTATAATGTGCTGTTAAATAGGTATTTATTGAAAATTTATCTTCTCCAGAATTGCTTAATTACGGATTTCCCGTATTTCTGTCCGATTTATTTTAAGGAAAATGAGGAATAAAGTTGTATTTTACAAATGTTATGAAATGCAACTTTCTCAAGGGCTTGTCTAAATTTTCCGATAAGAAAATATTATCAGAACATCTTTGCGGTTTCTTTTGGTTTGTTTCCCGGTTTTGATTTTCGAATCAGACCGAGCAAAATTTAAACAGACTCGCAAGAATATAAAAAATAGAAGGCGGAGGCTTTTGTATAGCATTTTTTTATACTTTTGAAAATTCTCATTTCAGGATAAGACCTATGTTTAATCTTGTTCGAAGTGAAATAAAAATGCATTGTCGGGTTTGCTATATCTGAGATAGACAATGTAAGAATTAGACCGTGTTAAGTTTGGGTTTGACGGGTAGTATTATTGTCTGTGTAGAGATAATCTAAAAATTAAAATCATATATGAAGAAAAAAGTCTTGGTAACATATAATATGTTTCGGAGCGGTTATGCAGAGTTAGTCGAGAAGTATGACGTCACTTTTCCTCCGGACGGAGCAGAATCTTTTACTTATGAAGAGGTTTTACGAATGATTCCGGAGTATGACGCATTGCAATCGATGTTTAATTTTCCGGTAGATAAACAGTTGATGGATGCCGGTGTGAAGTTGAAAATAATTTCCAATTATGCAGTGGGATATGACAATATCGATATTCCTTATGCAACGCAGAAAGGTATTCAGGTCACGAATACTCCCGATCCGGTAACAGAGCCTACCGCAGATCAGGCTATGGGATTGCTGTTGGCTGTCAGTCGACGTATTTCGGAGTTGGACAGGCGTCTTCGAGTAGGAGAGGTAAAGGTCGGATTATTGGAGAACCTGGGACATTCTTTGTATGGCGGTACGATCGGTATTATCGGTATGGGACGTATCGGACAAGCGTTAGCCCGACGGGCGGTTGCGGCCGGAATGAAGATCGTTTATTGTAATCGTCATCGGGTCGCAGAAACGATAGAGGATAAGTATAAAGCTGTTTATTTGTCTTTGGATGAGTTATTACGAGTTTCCGATGTCGTTTCGGTAAATGCGCCATATACGACGGAGACTTATCATTTGATAGGAGAAAGAGAGCTTTCCCTGATGAAACCGACTTCGATTCTAATTAATACGGCAAGAGGTCCTTTGGTCGATGAAAAAGCTTTAGTTAAAGCGCTACGTGAAAAAGTAATATGGGGAGCCGGATTGGATGTTTTTGAATTCGGGGATTATCCTTCAGAGGAGCTGTTATCGATGGATAATGTCGTTTTGAATCCGCATACCGGGACTCAGACGTTTGAGGTGCGTAATGAAATGGCCGCTTTCGTTTCAAGGAATATTATTCATTTTTTTGAAGGAGGGCCGGTCGCTAAAGTAAATCACATAGATTAAACGGTATATGTCGATAGCAAAAGAGATCCGGGAGAGTTTACTTGTATTTGCCGATCCTGAGAAAGCTTCTGTGTTGCAAGGTTTTTTTAAGACAGCAAAAGGTGCATATGGCGAAGGGGATAAGTTTGTCGGGATTCCAGTCCCGAAAACGAGGTCTGTTGCAAAACAATATGTGTATGTTGCACCGGAGGATGTCCTTCCGTTGTTGTCGGATGCCGTTCATGAATGTCGTTTACTGGCTCTTCTGATTTGGGTCGCTCAATTTCCTAAAAGTGACGAACTGCGTCGGAAGCGGATTTTCGATTTGTACTTGTCGAATACCGATAAAATAAACAACTGGGATTTGGTCGATTTGTCTGCTTATCAAATCGTCGGAGAATATTTGAGAGATAAAGATCGTACTCCTTTATATCGGTTGGCTGAGAGCGGCTATTTGTGGGAACAACGAATTTCGATAGTGGCGACATGGAAATATATCCGTGAAAAACAATTTGAGGATACCTTATATTTGGCCGATAAGTTGTTGCAACATCCGCATGACCTGATTCAAAAGGCTGTAGGATGGATGTTGAGGGAAGTCGGAAAACGAGATAAGGCGGTTCTTCTACATTTCTTGGAATCTCGTTATCAAATAATGCCGAGAACTATGCTCCGGTATGCAATTGAGAAATTTTCTCCCGAAGAACGGGCTTTCTATATGAAAAAGGACAGACAAAGGTCTTGATATCGATGTTTATATCATCGGGTTTGAACTGTATTTAGAATGAAATCATTACTTTTGTATCGTAATCTAAACTTTGTATTCGGGGATGAGTCTTGATGGATGCGATTTGCTGACGATATGTGTGCCTACTTGCAATCAAGTGGTTATTCTTTGTGATATGTTGGAGGATATGATTCCCAAAATAAGTTCGTATCATATTCGCCTTCTTATTATCGATAATTGTTCTTCAGATAATACGCAAGGGGTTGTAGCCGGTTATTCTGATCGTTATGAGAATTTGTCTTATATTCGTTTGGATAGACAGTTGGATAATGATGCTCTTTTCGAAATGGCGTTGAAATTACCCCGTACTCCTTATTGTTGGGTTATTCGGGATATTAATCGGTTGAATGGTAGTTATTTATGTTCTGTTATAAATACCTTGAGTAATCAGACTCCCGATTTATATGTTATCGCTTGTAATAAGCGTTCGTTCGGGATACCTTCCCGTGTTTATAACGATGCGAATGCTTTTTTACATGATCTCGGATGGTGTCTGATTTATTCCGGAGCTGTTATTTTTTCTCGTAAGATTATTGATATTGCGGATTTTGAGAAATGTCGAAATCCTTATTTTTTTAGTTTCAATATCGTATTCGAGACGCTTTCCCGATTAGACCGTATCTCGGTATTTTGGAGCGGTTTGGATTTGCTGAGCGAATCATCTCTTTCACGCGATAATTCCCGTAATCCGAGAGGTGTATTTCATATTTATGGAGTTCTTTGGACTAAGACGGTTTTAGCTTTGCCGGATAGTTCTTATTCTAAAAAAGCCAAATTGCGTTGTATAAGAGTATTGGGGAAAAAGAACCATTTATATTCTGCTCATCATCTGAAGCGTCAGCGTGTAGTTGGTTCGCTTACTCCTGAAATATATAAAGAGTGTTATGACTATATCCGGTATTTTGCTCCGGGAAATGAGTTGCGTTTTTTCTTTTATTCGAGATATCCGAATAGACTCAATAAATATTATCGGAGGTATCACCGATATTATAGAAATACGGGATCTCCTTTATTTTGACTATTTTAAAAAATTAAATATACATGAAGGCTGTAATATTAGCAGGTGGGCTCGGTACACGTATCAGTGAGGAGACGGATGTAAAGCCGAAGCCTATGGTAGAAATCGGAGGTATGCCGATTCTTTGGCATATTATGAAATGTTATTCGCATTATGGAATCGATGAGTTTGTCATTTGTCTCGGGTATAAGGGATATGTTATTAAAGAGTTCTTTGTAAATTATTTTATGCACAGAGCGAATATAACGATCGATTTGGGCAATAATACGGTACAAACTTTAAATACGACGAGCGAACCGTGGAAGGTAACTTTGATAGATACCGGTAATGAGACGATGACCGGCGGACGTATCAAGCGTATCAAGCCGTATATCGGTGATGAACCTTTTATGCTGACTTATGGTGACGGTGTGTCGGATATAAACATTGCCGATTTATTGAAATTCCATAAGGAAAACGGCCGTTTGTGCACTGTTACTACGGTTCAGCCTACGGGACGTTTCGGAGCTGTGACTTTGGGCCCGAATAATGGTGTTGCCTCTTTTGCCGAGAAGCCGAAAGGTGACGGTTTGTGGATCAGTGCCGGATTTTTTGTTTGTCAACCTCAGGTATTCGATTATATCGAAGGCGATATGACCGTATGGGAACGAGAACCGATGGAACGTTTGGCCAGAGAGGGACAGATGAGTGCTTATCGTTATGAAGGATTCTGGAAACCTATGGATACGCTGAAAGATAAGAAGGACCTTAATGAGATGTGGAATAACGGACTTGCAAAATGGAAAATTTGGGAATAGACGAGTTTTGTGATAGATAAGAAAACAGCCCTTTGCTTTTTAAAAGCAAAGGGCTGTTTTCTTGTTTTCTATGGAATTTTTTTTGGTTATTTAGGTTGAGCTTTTAGCTCTGAAGCCATTATATTGGCTTTAGCAACAGCTTTATGTATGTTATCGAATATATATTCGTCTCCTAATAAGGCCTCGACACCCATTCGTTCCAGCGATGCATGTACGGTGGGGTTTACGCCCGACAAGATGACATGAATGTTTTCTTTACGAGAAGAGTTGATAAATATTTCGAGGTTGTGTATTCCGGTAGAGTCGATGAACGGAACTTTCCTCATACGAATGATACGAACCAACGGTTTATCTCCCAAGATACGCATCTGTTCGTCGAATTTATTGGCAATACCGAAGAAAAACGGCCCGTCGATTTCATATACTTCGACCCCTTTTTCGAGAGAGAGTTGCTCTTCCGACAGCGTTTCCGTCTTATTCGCACTTTGATCCAGCTCATTGCGTAATACAGAAATATGGGTGTTTTCCGTTACTCGGCGAAGGAATGAGAGTACAGCAAGCAATAACCCGATCTCGATCGCTATTGTCAGATTGAAAATAACGGTCAATATCAAAGTTACCCACAATACGGCAATATCCGCTTTTTGATTTTTCATCATTGATTTTACGGTCCTCCATTCACTCATGTTATATGAGACAATAATCAATACCCCGGCTAAGCAAGCCATCGGTATATGAGTGGTAAGGGGAGCGAGAAATAATAATATAAGCAGCAGTACTATAGCATGAATGATTCCGGCAATAGGAGTAATACCTCCGTTATTGATGTTTGTCATTGTACGGGCTATTGCTCCGGTTACAGGGATTCCTCCGAAGATCGGAGAAACGATATTTGCCGCACCTTGTGCGATTAATTCCGTATTCGAATTATGTCTATCTCCGGTAACTCCGTCCGCCACGGTTGCCGACAGCAATGATTCAATAGCTCCGAGCATCGCTATTGTAAAAGCTGCCGGTAACAGTTGATTGATCGTTTCCATATTGATATGTAAACCGGCTGGCTGCGGTAAAGAGGAGTCGATCGTAAAACGGTCTCCGATCGTTTCGATTCCGGTAATTCCGAAATGGTGTTTCAATACATAAGCAATGATTGTCATAATGATGATGGCAACCAATGACCCGGGAATTTTTTTAGATAATTTCGGGGTTATGATAATCAGCAATATGCTTATAAGTCCTATTCCAAGAGACCAGATGTTCGTTGTTCCGAAACTTTGGAAGTAGGCGATCCATTTAGATATGAAATCTGCCGGTACTGATTCCATCGTAAGACCGAACAGATCTTTGATCTGTGTCGTGAAGATCGTTAAAGCGATACCGCTCGTAAAGCCGATTACGATAGGATAGGGGATAAATCTGATAATCGTTCCGAGTTTGAATATTCCCATCAGCAATAATATGATTCCCGCCATGGCTGTGGCTATTGCCAATCCTTCTATTCCGAAAGATTGAATAATTCCGTAAACGATTACGATAAATGCTCCTGTCGGTCCTCCGATTTGTACCGAACTTCCTCCAAGAAAAGAGACGATAAAACCTCCGATAATGGCTGTGATAAGCCCTTGCTGCGGACTTACTCCGGAAGCTATACCGAAAGCTATAGCTAATGGAAGAGCTACGATTCCGACTATAATTCCGGCCATGAGATCGGCCATAAATTTTTCTTTAGAATAATTTTTTAACGCACTGAACAAGCGTGGATGGAAATCTAATTTGCTATCCATATCTTTATTTAATCTGTTTTAATTTTCACCGATTAGCTTTTATTTTTAAGAGGGGGCAAAGGTAGTTAATTTTCGTCAAAAAATGAAAGAGAATACTTCTAAAATAATCCATTCCCTAAAATATTCTCTTTTTTGCTGTACCATAAAGGCTCTTGCCCGATAGTTTATGAAGGGAAATAATATAATAAAAACGGGAAGTCTTATTGGCTTTCCCGTTGATTTTTAAATTATTGTAGATTGTTTAAAATTCAGATAGCCTCTTAGTCGGTTTATAATCGCTTTTTATAAGCACGACGGCGTTTGTGTTGCACGTTTTCAAAATATTGCCATTGAGACTGAACTTTCCCGTTTTCTTCCAATTCAGGATTACTTTCGGCATATTTATATCCGTTTTTTATAAATACGGGAACCAAATCAGAGAATAGTAATGCATTCGCTCCTGTATTTTGGTAATCGGGGCGAAGGGCAACAAGAAGAAGATCTACGACATCGTTTTTACCACGAAGAGCTTTTAAAATATGAATAAATCCGAAAGGGAAGAGTTTTCCTTTAGCTTTTTGTAGAGCCTTTGTCATGGATGGGATAGCAATTCCGACGCCAACGAGTTCTTCTTGTTCGTTGACAATTAGGGACACGTTTTCGAGTCTTACCATAGGGACGTACATTTTGACATAATAATCGATTTGTTTTTCAGATAATGCCGAATATCCATATAAGTCGGCGTATGCCTGATTTATAAGTTCGAATATCTTGCGTCCATAATCCTTGACTATTTTTTTTATACTGTTATATTTTAATACTTTCAGTTTGTATTTTGCCTGAACGATATCGGATATGCGTTTGTATTTTTCCGGAATCTCTTCGGGTACATATATTTTGAATTCTACCCAATCGTTATCTTTTTCATATCCGAGCCGGGTAATATGATCTACATAATAAGGATAGTTATAAATCGCGACCATTGTTCCGGGCTGGTCATATCCTTCGATTAGCATACCCTCAGGGTCCATATCTGTAAATCCTAATGGCCCTACGATCTCTTCCATTCCCTTTTCACGAGCCCATTTTTCGACTGCATTGAATAGTGCACTGCTGACTTCTGTGTTGTCTATGAAATCTACGAATCCGAAGCGGGCGCTTTTTTTTCCGCATTTTTCATTTACCTTATGATTGATAATACCGGCGATACGTCCGACCGGTTTTTCTTCATCATAGGCCATATAATAGACCGATTCGCAAAATTCGAATGCCGGGTTTTTGTCCGGGCTTAATGTTCCTACTTCGTCAAAAATAAGAGGAGGAACGGCGTACGGATTTTCTTTATAAAGGTCTATATTGAATTGTACATATTTCTTCAGCGCTTTTTTGCCTGAGATTTCACGAATGGTTATCTCCATAGATTTTTGAGTTTAGCACTTTTATTAGACGAAGTTGATATGATTATTCTTTTTCACCGTAAGCTAGATCTCCGGCATCTCCCAATCCGGGTACGATATAAGAGTGTTCATTAAGATCCGGATCGATAGCTCCGACCCAAACCGTTGTCTTCTCTTCGGGAAAATGGGTGGTGATATATTCGATCGCTTTTTGACTGGCTATTACCGATGCTATGTGAATATGTTCCGGTTCACCTTTTGTGAGCAGAGCTCTGTATGAGAGTTCCATAGAACCTCCGGTGGCCAACATGGGGTCTGTCAGAATCAGAATTTTCCCATCGATACGCGGAGAGGCAATGTATTCTATGAAAATCTCGAAATTCAGTTTGTCTTTATATTTCCGGTACGCCGAGACAAATGCATTTTCGGCCCGGTCGAAATAGTTCAGAAATCCTTGATGATAAGGTATTCCGGCACGTAGTATCGTTCCGATTACTATTTTGTCATCGGCAGTGTTTACACGGGCTGTTCCCAATGGAGTCGTAACCAGTTTTTCGCTATAACGAAAGTCTTTGCTGATTTCATAAGACATAACTTCTCCTATTCTTTCCAGATTTTTTCTGAATCGGAGACGATCTTGCTGGATATGTATATCCCGTATTTCTGCAACAAAACGATTTAGTTCCGAATTTTTTTCTGCAAAATTAACGATCTTCATTTCGTAACTTTTAAAATGGAATGCAAAAATAGATATTTATTGCGAGAAATCAGTGTATTAACTTCTGAAAAACGATATAAGGGACTGTTTAAATTAAATTATATCAGGTTATCTATGGGGGTACTTCTGATCTGTTTCCTCGTTTTTATTTGTCGGATAGTATGCTATCATCCTAGTAGAGACAGGAAATTGTCCTCGAAAGAAACTCTCAAATCTGGGCCGAGTAAAATTCAGACATAGGAATTAAAAAGATTAACTTTCCGATCCGGAATAAAAAAATGAGTCAATTAGCGAAAAATTTCTTTAATTAGAGTAACCATGTACCGAAATTATATTACTTTTGCATCGGATTTAGAAGAGAGATAATTAATTATATTCAGTCAATCATTTAATTCAACCAAAAGAAAATGGCAAATTTAGATTTAAGCAAGTACGGTATTACTGGTACTACTGAAATCCTGCACAATCCGTCATACGACGTATTGTTCGCAGAAGAAACCAAACCGGGTTTGGTAGGTTTTGAAAAAGGTCAGGTAACTGAACTGGGTGCTGTGAACGTAATGACAGGTGTTTATACCGGCCGTTCTCCTAAAGATAAATTTTTTGTGAAAGATGCTACCAGCGAAAATACAGTATGGTGGACTTCTGAAGAATACAAAAATGACAATAAACCGGTTAGCGAAGCAGCTTGGAAAGAACTGAAAAATATCGCTGTAAAAGAATTGTCAAACAAAAAATTGTTTGTTGTGGATGCTTTCTGCGGTGCTAACGAAGCTACTCGTCTGAAAGTTCGTTTCATCGTTGAGGTTGCTTGGCAGGCTCACTTTGTGACCAATATGTTTATTCGTCCGACAGCAGAAGAGTTGAAGAATTTCGGAGAACCTGATTTTGTCGTTTACAATGCATCTAAGGCTAAGGTAGAAAATTATAAAGAATTAGGTCTGAACTCTGAGACTGCAGTCGTATTTAACTTGACTACTAAAGAACAAGTTATCATTAATACTTGGTATGGCGGTGAAATGAAAAAAGGTATGTTCTCTATCATGAACTATCTAAATCCGTTGCGTGGCATCGCTTCGATGCACTGTTCTGCCAATACCGACAAGGCTGGTAAAAGCTCGGCTATTTTCTTCGGATTGTCCGGTACAGGAAAGACAACTTTATCGACAGATCCGAAACGTTTGTTGATCGGAGACGATGAACACGGTTGGGACGATGAAGGCGTATTCAACTATGAAGGCGGATGCTATGCAAAAGTTATCAATCTTGATAAAGAAAGCGAACCGGATATTTATAACGCCATCAAACGTGACGCTTTGCTTGAGAATGTTACTGTCGCGGCCGACGGTAAGATCGATTTTGCAGATAAGAGCGTAACTGAAAATACTCGTGTTTCTTATCCGATTTATCACATCGAAAATATCGTAAAACCGGTTTCGAAAGGTCCTCATGCAAAACAAGTAATTTTCTTGTCTGCTGATGCTTTCGGTGTATTGCCTCCGGTATCTATATTGAATGCAGAACAAACTAAATATTACTTCTTGTCTGGATTTACAGCTAAGTTAGCAGGAACGGAACGTGGCATTACCGAACCTACTCCTACATTCTCTGCTTGTTTCGGTGCTGCTTTCTTGTCATTGCACCCGACAAAATACGGAGAAGAATTGGTGAAGAAGATGGAAAAAACCGGTGCTAAGGCTTATTTGGTTAACACAGGTTGGAACGGAACAGGCAAGCGTATTTCTATTAAGGATACACGTGGTATTATCGATGCTATTCTTGATGGTTCTATCGATAAAGCTCCGACTAAAGTTATTCCTTATTTCGATTTCGTTGTTCCGACAGAATTACCGGGCGTTGATCCTAAAATTCTTGATCCGCGTGACACTTATGCAAATCCTGCTCAGTGGGATGAAAAAGCAAAAGATTTGGCTGGTCGTTTCATCAAGAACTTTGCTAAGTTCGAGGGAAATGCTGCCGGAAAAGCATTGGTTGCTGCCGGACCGAAACTTTAATATCGTTTCGATAAATAATTATTTATCATATTCAAAAAAGGAGATGCCAAAGAAAGCATCTCCTTTTTTGTGAGCGAGAGATTCTTAATTAAATTTTAATATGTTGATTTATAAAGTTAATTTGGCATATTAGTGCGGTTTACGTACGATATAAACTTAATTTATGGGACTTTTTGTGCTTTATGAAAGTGGTTGTATAAGTTAATTTAGAGCAATAAATGTCTACTAAAAGTAACAATTTAACCAATTAATATTCGGGGTGAGATGAACTACGATGACTAGTAGACGGTCGAAGAGGGGCTGGCATTTTTCGGCTATGTTTGCGTTCTAAACGTTATAAATATAACCGATTTGTTAAAAACTGGGATGCGGAATCTCTGTGTTTCAAGATGGGTATACTTGATATTATGGTCAATAACAGGCTATTGTTTGATATTTACATAAAAAATATCTTTGCATTATCTTGATATTTGGGAAAATGAAGGACGTAACAGGTCGCTTATTGAATTATCTCATCGCTTCGATAGGATAAAATAAAACAAACAAAAAGTCAAAATCAAGTTTTGTTGTTTAAATGGGTGATTCGCTTATTGTGTTCTTTAATGAAAAGTACGGGATAGATTGTCGGCATTACGACTAACGTAAAAAGTATGAGTAGTCCAAGCGTTTTCTTTTTACATTTACAAAAAATTCTGCACATTTGGAATTAAAGAAGTTGGTATAAAGAACGGTGATAAGGATGGCTTTACAAATAACTCAGAATATTGAAGACTATCTGTAATTGTGCATATAGAGAAAGTGTGTGCGTAATTGACATGGAACGCTTTTTTTGTTTGGGAGATGATATCAAATTGTTGAGTTTTTAAGATTGTTTCTGATAACATAATTGAGATATGGCCAATATTGGCTGGGTATTATTTTTTCTAACAGAATAATTTCATCTTGTCTTGTTTCTTTTCGGCTATTATATATTATAAACAGTTTTGTTATTATTGGGATTCATACTAAGTTATTTACGAAAGCGAACTCCCTCTGTTTTTATTTTCTTATATTTGTGTTTTATTATTTTTTATATCTTAAAAGGAGCTGTGCCAAAAATTTCCCAACATGAAATCAGGGTATCAGAATCTTTTAAAATAGACAAAGAAGCACTCGGAAGTTAGGACGTGCCTTTGATTGTTCCGAAGCCCTTTTCTGTGGGGAGCATACAGGGATGTGCAGTCTCGGACTTGCGGAAAGTCTTTACTCAAAAGTGTTGAAAATTTGGCTTGAAAGTGCGTTGAAGATAAAGTACGGTTCAGGTCTGAGTTGTGTCAAGGATGATAAGGCAGATGCGGAAATGATAGCAGATCATGTCAGTGTTTCTATGAACCTGAGAGAGCTGTGCTGTTTGAGCCGGAATTGCATGACATCAAGGAACTGAGGAGTCTGTATCATATCTGTGACCGCATTGTAAAAGATAGGGTTGCATTGAGCAATCAGATAGCGAGTAATGTATTTGAGTACTCACCTTATGTCAAGATTGAAATGCTAAAAAACTGAGGCTTTTCGTGAAGAAAAAGAGATAGAACAGGAAATGACAAAACTCATGCACTCGCCTGCCATAGGCAACCCTGTGGTGGAAGAGTATGCTCGTCAGTTGAGAGAGAAAGGAAAGCATAAGGGAGTGATAATGAATAATGTCAAGGGGGTGTCCAAAAAGTTGGAAAGTTCAAATTTAAATTTTCAATTTAGAACTAATAGACTTCGATTATAAAAAGAATGTCACTTTACACCTAATTTTTATAGGTGAAAGTGGTATTCTTTATTTATTTTGTTACAATCTATAACTTTTACCAATTCAGTTTTGACTTTTTGGACACCCTCTTTTCAAGAAGGTAAAGACTAAAATATTATGGGATCTGGAGTATCAACAGGTTTATGAGAAAAAGGATATAATCAGGAATTGAATGTCAACGTTATTCTGAAGTATATTTTAGTGTATCGCCAAAATATACAGTGGCTTTAAAGATGTGCACCTATAAATAAATGAATTATTATTTGTATAATGCACAACTCTTTCGAATATGATATCGGGACGGGAATGTCAGATTTCGATTTCACCGTCAATGGAACCTTGATCTTCCCATTTGCCGATGGTAGTTCTTTCGAGTGTAATGCCATTCTTGGAGACTCGCAACGTCACGGAAAGCATTTTGCCGCCGTCGAGCGTTGTAAGAGGTTGCCCTTCAACCGTCGTTTCAGGCAGCGTGAACTCACGGCTCTGCCCGTCGAGCGTCACCGTCAGCTTCACGCCGTCCCTGTTTTGGGGCACGACAAGCCACGAAACGTTCTCTCCGTTTTTAGCCGTATAATCCGCAGGCGTTTTCGCCGAGCTCTCCGCAACATTACCCTTTGATAAATCCACCATGCAGACCGTATGGGCATGGAGCGTTGTCGAGATTCCGCTCAACACCCTGGTCGCATAAGTGTCGTCGGCGACGTATTTCACGACGAGCTTGTGCATGGCATGCCGGAAAGGCATCGCAACGCTCTTCGCACCTTTCGGCACTTCGACAGCCGGAGCCAGCAGCAGGTCGGCGTCCAGGGCGCTCCTGACATCGAACTCGAAAGTCGAGGCATCCGCTCCCCCATGATTCGGATAGCACCCCGCAAAGGTCACCTTGTCGCCTTCAATGCCGAGGCCCTGCCAGTAGAGTGTCGTAGAGCCTACGGTATAGTCTTTCTGCACGCTTTTGCCATTCGATGACACCGTGAGCGTAAAGGTGTCTCCCGTCCGGAAATTCCCGGCTCCCGTATCATCGAGCTGGGGTGCGCGTGTCAGGGCTTCGACTCCCGTTACTATCTCGATCCTTCCGTCCGCAGGCATCGCGCCCTCATTGTCCTCCTTGTCGCATGCTGTTAGCGCAAGTGCCGTCAGCAACATCCAAATCGTCCTTTTCATTATCTTTTATATTTTATAGTTCATATCCGTTTTTACATATTCACTCGTCTTCCGCCCGCACTTCGGGGAATGCCTTCTGCCAGATGTCCCGTCCCAAATCCACCGTCGTCAGCGTGATGATGAAAGTGGACTTGCCGGTTCCCATGTGCACGGGCCACATATCGTCATTGTACCAGATAGGGGTGCGTATCATCCGGTGATGCTGATAGTCATTGTCACTTCCGGTTCCTTCGAAGTTATAGTAGTCGTTGTTGTCCACATAATAGATTGCCGAAACGTCGCCCGCCTCGTCGAACTCCGCGCCCCAGATAACCATGTCATGGTAATCTCTGTCGGGCATGGCCAGCCGGACGAATCCCAACGCCTGCCTACGGCTCAACGCATCCTTGACGGTGCGGTTGAAATCCTCTTTCGTGAGCATCTGGTTCAACGTTGCCACCGAAATTCCCGCAAAAACCTCCTTGAAATAGCCTTGGAACTTGGTTTCGATATCAGAGTCGTTCGGATAAAGTCTGCCCACCGTACCGTTGAGAAACCAGTTCACCGCCGCATAGTCCCAGTTACCCAGGTTTGCGAAGTTCTCGCGGAACAGGTCGAATATCCCGCTCTCTTTCGTGCCGACGAATTCCATCGACGGACGGGAGGGAAAGTCCGGATAAAGGTCTGTCCCGTACTTCCGGTCGTACGCCTCGATATAGGCCCGGTTGTGGTGCATCCACCAGTGGAGCAGGTTCGAGGCCGCGGCCGCCCAGCATAGGTTCCCGTCTTCGATAAAGTCGGGATAACTGCCGAACATGTTCCGCTTGTCGCAGTCGTACCATCCGCACTCCGGACTCCAGTTCAGATACTCCGGCGAATACTCCCCGGCCTTGAACCATTTGCCCGTCGGGAATGACTCCAGATCGGGAAAGCAGGTTACGACTTCGTCCGGATTGCATACCGGAGACTTGATGCCGTAAACCCAATGCTTGCTGTCGGCCCACTCCGAAGGGTCGGGCTCCGGTTCGGGTTCTACCGCTCCGTTTTGTTTCAGGGTCAGGCGGAGCGTTGTCTGGCGGCCTGCCTCGAGCGACGAACTTCCGCCGACTGTCGCAGGGGATTTGTAAACGGATTCCTTGCCGTCGATGGAGATTTTCACCCACTTTTCGCCTTGTTTCAGCTTTTGAGGATAGAACACGGCGCAGTAACGGCCTTCGCCGAGTTTCCGGGCTGTGATCCATTCTGTTTCCGAGCCTTCCGCAGGTGTTACCTGGCCTGTAAACAAATAGGCGCAGCCCTGAGTCAGGCCGCGGACACTGACAGCCAAATCTTCGGGAAGTTTCCCCTCTTTACTTTCGATATTCATCACGAGCCGGTGCAGCGCATGTCCGAACGGCATTTCGATACGGTTTCCGGGGATCGATCCCGTACTGACGGTTTTGTTCGACCACAGCAGGTCCGAAGCCTCGTAGCCTTCCGCTTGCTGGTCGTTCGATACCGGGTGCATGTGCATGCCGTCCGTTATTTCGTTCTGTATGTCGTCGCGTGCCGGATAATAGGCGTTAAGCGTCACCAGTCCGTCGCCCAGTTCGCTTTTCTTGAGACGCGGTGTCCATGTGTCGTTTTCCCGTGTCAGGACGATGTGCCGGTACGTTCCGGTATTTTGTTCAATGTAAAGCCCTATTCGGTCGCCGTTGGCGAACGTCCCGCTGCCGTCCTCGGCGATATCTGCGCGGGTGGACACATTCCCGTCCTTCGTGAACAGAAATTCCACATAGCCGTCATTGTCAAAACCGGTGTCCAGCTCCTCGTGCCGACATGCAGCACCCAGCAATAACAAGGCGAGAAGCATGATTTGCAGTGATTTTTTCATTATATATTTCCGTATCATAATTATACTATGTACAAATAAGCTCTTTGATGTCTTTTTATTTCCTAGCTAACTGTATAACATTCATGTAATTTTTTGATGTATTTTTGAAAACTATTTTATGTCTTCATCACTTTCCCTCTTTTAGTATATCCAAGAATGTCTTTGTCGGTCTGAAGGCAGGAATAGGGTGAGCCGGAATCACGATGGTCGTGTTCTTTGAAGTATTATGGGCTTTCTTTTCACCCTTTTATTTGATGATGAAATTCCCGTTATGTAAGTGTACCACATAACTCCTGAATTCTCGCAAGAACACTTCATTCCTGACGCTCGTGACTTCCTGACATTCTCCATGAATGCCTCTACTACAGTTGTCGCTATCGACTTTTCCATTCCGGTCTCTTGTGCGATCTGGACAATAACATCCGTTTGGCAAAGTCAATCAGCAAGTGCAATATTACGAAATAAATTTGAAGGACTCCTTTTTTGGTGTTGAGAAGTTAAGTTTTTCCCTTGGTCTGCGGTTAATTTTGTATTGCACCTCTTTAATAAACTTTTCCGATAATTTTTAAAGTCTGTTTCTTGTGGTATATAATTGTCGTATAAGCCTGTTTTCGCTCTCAATGAGGCATACGAGTCTGCAAAATAAACAGTAGTATCGAGAGCCTTTTCAATTTTCTTGTGACAGGCAAACTCGCGTCTCTTATCCTAATGGTCAACATGTTTTTCTAGTAAGGGAGAAGTAATCTTATAGCCATATCAGCCACCTTTTCCGGGCTCTTTCCATGTGGCAGCCACACCATAAGAAAGTAGTTTTTGAGTGCTCGTACAAAGTCAGTATGGCACTCTTCTGTCCCTTGCTTATGATAAATCCATTTCCCAGTTTCCGAAACGTCTGTCTTCGGCTTCTGCCGTTCTGTCCTGTATGCTTGTCTTACGTACCTTGGTTTTTCTGGCCGCCTTGATATGATGCTTTAGTTTATGGTGGTAATGGCTGCGGGGGTCTCCGCTTTCGTTGCTCCTTATCTTTTATGTATCGTCTCATGGGATATATGTTCTGATTTCGTGGAGAGGTAACTCGGAAATTTGCCAGGGAGGTCAGTCTTCAGTCTTTAAGAGATGCAGGGCATCTTTCAAGATATTCCTGTCAACTCCCCTGTTCCCCGGCATGCGCTCCTTACAGACATCTTGTGCAATTCGCCAGCTTGTAATGCCCTGGACTGGTTGAATTAAGTTTTATTTCCCTACCTACGGTTGTGGGGTGAATTTTTATTTGCCGAGCAATGGCTTTTGCCTTCTTATAATCCCAGATAGATTGTGTATCTTTGCTCACGGGAATGCATGGCAACATAAAATTAATTAATCTATTCGGGGAGGCGGTGGCTTTCCCTTTATTTTTTGTGTTGTTGAATGACCTTTTTGAGTTGTTAGTCTCCTTCCTCCGTCTGAAAGGGAGGAGAAAGGAGATTGTATTTTTATCTTGAATCTATATAATTAAAAATGAGAATTTGAGTTACTGGACTTACCTTCTATGTATGCTGCAGACTTTAGGGAATAGAAAAGTTACTTTATAAATAAAATACAAGCATTCAGTGAAAAGTTTCCTTAAAAACTTATATACTTCTATGGCAAGAGAATCACATAAAAATATAACTGCTTTTGTTTTGGCTTTTATAATATTCTGTAAAGTCATGATATAAATATGAAATAAAGTTATATTTGTCCAGATTTTGTTTGAGTATTATTAGCAAAGAAAAACATCGAAATAGGAATCAGAGGTTTCTTTTCTTGTTAAGTAATCGGAAGAAAAATCTTTTTAATCAGTTCTTTATTAAATTTTTTTGTATGCTTCTGTAAAAGGTTTTAATTGCGTTTTGATTCTAATAAGTAGCTTTAAAGATTCAGTAAAGTTTTATCTGGTAGTTAATTAGTTAAAAGTGAAACAGTAATTCTCTTTCGATCTATTCTCTTGTTATCTTTAGAATTTGTAATCTGCTTAAACAGAGGCCTGTTATTGATATTTATTCCGGTACGGAAGTTTTTTAAGGTAGCCTTCTTTATTTAAGGAAAAAATTCTTTAATCACTTGTTTTGTACGCAATATTCACCTAATTTTGCAATTTGTAAAAATGCGATAAATCTACATAACATAAATAAATAACTTAAAACTTAGAATCCTATGTGGTTATTCAATTCTTCAATCGGGAGAAAGCTGGTCATGAGTCTGTCCGGGCTTTTCCTCATTTTGTTTTTAACCTTCCACTTAGCAATGAACTTTGTTGCGGTGTTCTCCGGGGAAGCCTACAACATGGTTTGTGAGTTCTTGGGAGCTAATTGGTACGCATTGGTCGGAACTCTTATCTTGGCTTTGGGTTTTGTCGTGCACATCATCTATGCATTCTGGCTTACGATTCAGAATCGTAAAGCCCGGGGGAATGACCGTTATGCTGTGGTTGCCAAACCTAAACAGGTAGAATGGGCATCTCAAAACATGCTGGTGTTGGGTATTATCGTTGTTGTTTTCTTTATTCTGCATCTTGCTCAGTTTTGGTATAAAATGCAGTTTAATGAAATTGCAGGTTTAGATTTGGGCGTTGATCCTCACGATGGCTACCAATTGATTCTGGACACATTCAGCAATCCGTTGTTCGTTATTTTGTATTTGGTGTGGTTCGTTGCTATCTGGTTTCATCTCACTCACGGTTTCTGGAGCGCTATTCAGACGATCGGATGGAATAATAACGTGTGGTTGACTCGTTGGAAAGCGATTTCGAATGTTTATGCAACGATCATTTGTGCAGGTTTTGCTTTTATTGCGATTTATTTCGGTTTTATCGCATAATCGGAAGAGACCTTTTGATAAAGATTTTATATTAATTCAAACGAAAACAAACAAATATGTCTCAAATAGATTCTAAAATCCCTGAAGGTCCGTTGGCCGAAAAGTGGAGTAATTATAAAGCTCACCAAAAACTGGTGAATCCCGCAAATAAGCGTCGTCTGGATGTTATTGTCGTAGGTACCGGTCTTGCCGGAGCTTCGGCTGCCGCCTCATTAGCTGAAATGGGATTTAACGTATTGAATTTCTGCATTCAGGATTCTCCCCGTCGTGCGCATTCAATTGCTGCACAAGGCGGTATTAATGCTGCGAAAAACTATCAGAATGACGGCGATAGCGTGTATCGTCTTTTCTATGATACGATCAAGGGTGGAGACTATCGTGCCCGTGAAGCGAATGTATATCGTTTGGCGGAGGTTTCTAACAATATTATCGATCAGTGTGTAGCTCAGGGTGTACCTTTTGCCCGTGAATATGGCGGTTTGTTGGATAACCGTTCTTTCGGTGGTGCTCAGGTATCCCGTACATTCTATGCTCGTGGTCAGACCGGTCAACAACTGTTATTGGGCGCATATTCCGCATTGAGCCGTCAGATCGGTAAGGGCAAAGTAAAAATGTTTACCCGTCATGAGATGTTGGACGTCGTGTTGGTAGATGGTCGTGCACGGGGTATCATTACCCGTAATTTGGTAACCGGTAAAATCGAACGTTATGCTGCACATGCTGTTGTCGTTGCAACAGGAGGATATGTAAATACATTCTTCTTGTCGACCAATGCAATGGCTTCTAACGGTTCTGCTGCATGGCAATGCTATAAAAAAGGAGCTTATTTTGCCAATCCTTGTATGGTACAGATCCATCCGACCTGTATTCCGGTGCATGGAGATTTCCAGTCAAAACTGACTTTGATGTCCGAGTCTTTACGTAATGACGGGCGTATTTGGGTACCGAAGAAGATAGAAGATGCAAAAGCTTTGCAGGCCGGGAAGAAACAAGGAAAAGATATTCCGGAAGAAGATCGCGATTATTACTTGGAACGTCGTTATCCGGCATTCGGAAACTTAGTTCCGCGTGACGTCGCTTCACGTGCCGCCAAGGAACGTTGTGATGCCGGTTTCGGTGTAAACAATACCGGATTGGCAGTGTTCCTTGATTTTTCCGATGCTATCAAGCGCTTAGGTAAAGAAGTGGTAAAACAGAAGTACGGTAACTTATTCGATATGTATGAAGAAATTACGGATGAGAACCCGTATGAAACTCCGATGATGATTTATCCGGCATTGCATTATTCGATGGGTGGTTTATGGGTAGATTATGAGTTGCAAACTTCTATTCCTGGCCTATTTGCAATCGGAGAGGCAAACTTCTCGGATCATGGGGCTAACCGTTTGGGAGCTTCTGCTTTGATGCAAGGTCTTGCTGACGGTTATTTTGTATTGCCTTATACAATCCAAAATTATCTTGCCGACCAGATTCAAGTGCCTCGTTTCAGTACCGATCTGCCCGAATTTAAAGAAGCAGAAAAGAATATCGAAGCTCGTATTACCAAATTGATGAGCATAAAAGGAAAAGAATCGGTAGATTCTTTACATAAGCGTTTAGGTCATATAATGTGGGAACATATCGGTATGGCTCGTGATGAAAAAGGTTTGAAAGAAGCAATCGAGATGTTGAAAGATCTGAAGAAAGAATTCTGGAGTAATGTATTTATTCCGGGTTCGGGCAATGATCAGAACATCGAACTGGAAAAAGCATTGAGACTTGCCGATTTTATCGAAATCGGTACATTAATGGCTCATGATGCTTTGGATCGTGCAGAATCTTGTGGTGGTCACTTTCGTGTAGAACACCAGACTGAAGAGGGTGAGGCATTGCGTCATGATGATAAATTCTCTTATGTTTCTTGTTGGGAATATCAGGGAGAGGATAAAGACCCTGTAATGCTGAAAGAAATGTTGAATTATGAATTTGTCGTTCCTCAAACCCGTAACTATAAAAAGTAATAATCAGTAACAAAGAATTATCATGGACAAAAATATAAATGTAACCCTTAAGGTTTGGCGTCAGAAAGGTCCGAAAGAAAAAGGCCGTTTTGAAACTTACCAACTGAATAATATTTTTCAGGGTGCTTCTTTCTTGGAAATGCTGGATATTCTGAACGAACAGTTGATAAAAGAAGGTAAAGACCCTGTCGTTTTCGATCATGACTGCCGTGAAGGTATTTGCGGTATGTGTTCGTTGTATATCAACGGTCATCCTCACGGAGCTGCGACCGGTGCTACTACTTGTCAGTTATATATGCGCCGTTTTAATGATGGCGATACGATCACCATCGAGCCTTGGCGTTCGGCAGGTTTCCCTATTATCCGTGACCTGATGGTAGATCGTTCGGCTTATGATAAAATCATTCAGGCAGGAGGATTCGTCTCGGTAAATACCGGTGGTGTTCCCGATGCCAATGCGATAGCCATACCTAAAGAAGATGCCGATTTGGCAATGGATGCAGCCGCATGTATCGGTTGCGGAGCTTGTGCAGCCGCATGTAAGAACGGGTCGGCCATGTTGTTCGTTTCGGCTAAAGTAAGCCAGTTGGCGTTACTGCCGCAAGGACGGGTTGAAGCTACTCGCCGGGCAAAAGCAATGGTTGCTAAGATGGATGAGCTCGGTTTTGGAAATTGTACCAATACCGGAGCTTGTGAAGCCGAATGTCCTAAAAATATCTCTATTTCGAACATTGCACGTTTGAATCGGGAATTTATCTCGGCTAAGTTAAAAGATTGATAACATCATTGGATTGATTATTTTATGGAACGGGATTTAGTTTGCTAAATCCCGTTTTTATTATCAGCTTTTTCTGTTTTTGCACGTTTTATATCTTTATCAAAACAAAAAGCAATTCTCGAAATATTTGAGCTGAATTTGAACTCTTTATTTTATGAATAGATTACCGTATGCGGCTAATAGCGTTTCTGTATCGAGTTATTTCTTTTGTTTCGTGATTCTCGGTAGCGCTTCCCGGAGGTTCTCTTTTTTGAGGTTCAGTTTGTTTCGTATATGGCAATGAGTACTGGTTATGTTAGATACCGATTTGCCCGTTATTGCACTGATAGCCGAAATATTTTTGTTATCGAGTATCAGCTCGCACACCGAGAGTTCCGAAGGTATCAATGTCTTGGCGTGTTGTTTTAAATACTCGATATTTTGTTCTTTATTCTGTATCATCATTTTTACACCGGACTCGATCTTTTCTCAGATTT